>JAVBLN010000057.1:0-71193 GCA_031553495.1 Flavihumibacter sp. | reverse complement strand
TTAGCTACAATAGGAGCCGATATTTTAACTAACTTCACCCACAGTTACAGCGGCATTAAAACAGTGCTAAAAGATTTGCCTGAAGAAGATTTAGCAAAGGTAAGCAGGTTAGTAGATGATGCTGAAGATGTATTGAAAGTTCTCAATAAGGCAGGAGGAACGATTGTAAAGACCTGGGATGAAGCTGTTAAAACAGTTGATGAATTAATAAAGCCACAGATTACTAAATTGAAACAAGTTTATCCTGATGCAAAAATGGGTTATAGAGGATCTTTGTCAACAGGTAAAAAATATAGTACAGGCGGTCCATTTGATCCAACAGACTGGGATGTAGATGCATTTATTGTAAGTGATGAGTTGGCAGCAAAATTTCCTTCCAATGTAAGATTCAGAAACGCAAAGGATGTTGATGTTAGAATAAAAAATATAGGTGAAGAATTAGAAAACTCTTTCAAAAATATTAGTGGTTATCGTACTGAAGCGGGAAAACCTTTGTCCTTTAGAGTTTATACGGAATCTGAATTTAATTCTATTGTTAAACCAAACGGATACAAACTATTTGAATAATGGATAGAAATACAGCAATACCAAACTTACTGGGATATATTTCTATGAAATCTCACTTGCGGTTGGAAGAGTTAGGAGAAATATTATCTCAAAAAATTTTCGCAGGTATAAGGTTTGGAGGTAAGGAAAAATCAATACATGAGGAAATTCCAGCGATTTATATTGAACGTCCATTTATGGGCATGCTTATTATTTTAGATGGTTATAGCGGATTGGATGAGCAAAGCTGGTTTACAATACATATCCAAACGTGGGGAGATTTTAGCAGATATTTACATTCTGAAAAAATTAGTAATAATATAGTTAGGGTAGATTGGTATTTGTATTATTTGCTAAAGGAAGGATTGAGAGAGTATTCTGATATTTTAATTATAGAGCCTCAAAGCCCCAGTTAATGGGGCTTCTTTTATCATTAAAGGTTATTAGGGTTAATAACTTTTAATCCTTGAATATTTTCAAATCCGCCATCGCTGGTGATGAGTGTAAGATTATTAATGATGGCTGTAGCTGCGATGATGGCATCGGGAGTTTTAATTTTCCGGCTACGTCTGATTTTTACACACTGGTCCACGCTACCCGACATGTTAGCGAAGCGCATGTCGCCTTACAGATAAAAGGGATGTTTATCCCCAATAAGCTTTGAGTTGGTAAAGTATGCAATAATTGAAAGTTCTTTCAACAATAAACCCGCCGCCCAATAGCAATCCTACCGATGAACGAAATGCGACGCAACGATGCTTAACCGGAGTTACAAATGTTGGTATCAAAAAAATAGCTGTTGGTTAGGCTAACGCATAAGGCTATGCGCAACAACGGCGAAAAATACTTGATAATGGAATTACAGAATAATTTTTGGATCATTTGTTTTAGAACCACTCTCCTCATAAGAACTGAATGTATTTTAGCCGTTTCTTGTTTTGCGCTTAAAGGATTTTTGGCATCCATACAACAACAATATGAGCAATATCGGTTTCTCTGAATTTTTTTCCCGATTACGTAAAACAAATTTCTTAATACTAAAACCAGCTAAGGGCCCCAAGGGAGACTTTTGCAATTCGAAATTTTTAAGTTTAAGCAGGGTCTCTCTATGAAATATAAAGCAGTTACATTCTGTATACTACTCTTATTGGCAAACATATACTCAGTGCAGGTATTGGCTCAGGCAACGGAAATAAAGGGAAAAGTAATAAACACCAAAGGAGAATCCCTGCCATTTGCAACCATTAGCGTTGCGCAAACTGGCATTACAACCATAAGTAAATACAATGGAAACTTTTCAATCACAGCTACTCACAACACAAAAGAACTCTCCATAACAGTAAGCCATGTAGGCAAAGAAAGCGTAACACGCAACATTTCCGCCGCCCAATTCTCTGCTTTGCAAACTTTTGTATTAAAAGATCTTAACTTAAAACTGAAAGAAGTAGAAATAACAGGCGTTCACAAAACTACCGCTTCTTCCAACTCATCGGTAATATTTAACCGTGAAGCCATTGAGCAGTCACAGGCATTAAGTATAGCCAACGTACTAAGCTATTTGCCCGGGCAAACCATTCTCAAACCCGGCGTATCTGTGCAGGGATTGCAAAACCTTACATTACGCAGCGCATTTGATCCCTTCAGTGAACAATCCTTAAACAACGCTTTTGGCGTATCATTCGTAATGGATGGTAGCGTTATTTCAAATGATGCAAACATGCAGGCCATGAATCCCGGAAGGTTGGGACTGTTTTCTGCCAACAACATTCAAAACCCGGAAAATGGTGTAATAAAAGACCGTAGCTGGCGCAACGGTAGCATGTATAATAGTTACAGAGATGTAATATCTGCCAACAACGGAATAGACATGCGGCAAATTGCTGCAGAAAATATTGAAAGCATAGAAGTTATCTCAGGCGTTGCTTCTGCAAGGTATGGCGACTACACAACGGGCATAGTAAACATCAACCGGCAAGCTGGCATAACGCCCTGGCGCATAAACCTGCGTAGCAACGAAGGCTCAATAAACGCAGGGCTCAACAAAGGCCTTAGGCTTCCTCACAAATGGGGCGCACTCAACGCTTCGTTTGATTACCTGCACAGCAACGACGACCCGCGCAACAAACTAAAAGCTTATCAACGCGTTGGTGCAAGCCTGTTGTGGAGTTATCAGTCAAAAAGCAAAACCAGGTTCAAAAACACGTTAAGCCTTGATTACAACACCACGCTTGATCAAACCAGGCAAGACCCCGACCTTGGTTCGGACCAAAGTTCAAAATTCTCCAACAACCGGTTCAACATCAGCACACGTAGCCAGTGGACATTACAAAAACGATGGATAAATGATATTCAGTTTCAGGCTGCTTACAGCCGCGGCAGACAGGAATCTTACGAACAACGCTATCTCAACCAGGCCGCAGTATTGGGTATAACCGATGCTTTGGAAACCGGCACATTTGAGGGATACTTTGTACCTGGTTATTATCTCTCCGTAAAACATATAATCGGCGAGCCTGTGAATGCCTCCGCACGTCTTGAAGCCAACAGTCTTTTCAAATTCAGCAAAAGCGGTACTTACAGGCTAAGCATTGGCGCCAACTACAGCTACAGCGGCAACAAAGGGCCTGGCATACTAATTGATCCGTCGCGTCCGCGCTTTGCAAACACCGGTAATAAAAACGACAGGCCGCGCCCTTTCAAACAAACACCCGACATCAATAATGCGGGCGTATACATCGAAAACGCCATTAGCACAAAAATATTCGGTAAGTCATTTAACACAAATCTTGGTATAAGAGGCGACATACAAAATAACTACTTTTCCGTATCGCCCAGGTTAAGCCTTTCATACAAACTACTCAACAGTCTTCAATGGAATGCAGCATACGGTATCGCCACCAAAGCGCCGGCCTTATCGCAAATAAGTCCGGGTGATGTGTACATCGACATTCCGTTGGTAAATTTATATGGAGGGAGCGTTAACCAAAGCGCCTACCTTGCTTACACTCGTGTTATTACACTAAGCGACCTCGACATTAAACCCTACAATAGCAACACATTTGAAACAGGTTTAAGTTGGGATACAAAAAAAATAAGCGGCTCTGTTTACTACTTCAACAGAACAAACAACGACGGCTTTACTACAACCCCCACCTTATTGCCATTGCGGTTACCAATTTATAACATAACCGTAGTGCCCAACAGCAAACCTGTATATGAGCCATCGGACGATTATAAAACCTACAATGTGATTTACAACAAAATGAGTAATGGTGTGTACAGCCGTACCAACGGGCTTGAACTATCATTAACTATAAAAAAAATAAAATCCATACAAACCTCATTCAACTTCAATACAGCTTATTATGTAAGCTACAATAAGAACATGCAAAACATCATCAATATACCTGAAAACCCGCAATATGACCAGAAAGCTGTGTATGGGGTGTTTGCCGGCGCCGAGTATAAATCCACTAACATAAAATCAACCATCACCACTACCACGCATATTCCAGCGTTACGGATGGTGATGATATTTACAGGTGAAATATTTTGGATAAACAGCAAACACAACTATCCATCCAACATTTATCCCGCTGGTTACCTCGATAAAGATGCAGGCTACTTTGCGCTCACACCCGAAGAAGCCCGCCTGCCACAATATGCGCACCTGATCAAAACTCCGGAGTATGAAGCCACCACTTACCTGCCGTCCATAGTATATCCCAATGTGCAAATGCGTGTAAGCAAGGAAATAGGCGACTTTCTGCGATTTTCATTCAGCGCTTACAATGTGTTCAACATTCGCCCTACAGTAAAGACCATCTCCGGAATGGCCTACTACAACGGTCAGCCCGCTTATGGCGCAGAACTCGTATTTACCATAAAATAACTAAAACTAAATATGAAGCACCTTGAATTTTATAAGAGAATTTTTTGGGACCCGGCAGCAGAACTCCGGTTAAGCTCCGGTTGCGTCGCACACTTGTGCGGTAGAATTTCTATTGAGCATTAATGCCGTCACTCAAACCATGAATAAAACAAACCTATATACATAAAAAGAAATGATTTTAATATGCGAACATCCATAAAACTTACACTCTTCACCTTTTTGCTTATTGCCGCTGCAATCAGCGCTTGCAAAAAAGACAACTTAACACCTTCGGTGCCTTCCATCAACATTATTGCAAAAGTGGTATACGACACCACCAACGGCAACTATAGTTTTCCGATAGCAGGCATTAAGGTAACGGTAAAGAACACGGTAACCGGTTATGAGCTCACGCAAAATACCGATAACAACGGGCTTGCTATCTTCAATAGCAGTAGCGCCGGTATATACGATCTGCAGGCTGTAATTTCAATATCGAAACAGCAATACGAAAACCTTACCGGGCTTTCTACCGACAAAGACAGTATTACGCTCAATGCCGCATTAAACAACCTTTCACTCAACAACTCAACCAACAATACCATAGAACTTAAATTACAGACAGGGAAAATTGGCGACTGGGTAATAAAACAAATTTATTACGCCGGTAGCAGCACCACCAACGGCGCGATGTACCGAGATCAGTTCATTGAAATATACAACAACTCCAACAATGTATTATATGCCGACAGTTTATACATATCGCAACTGTATGGCAGCAACACTTCACTCGGAAGCGTTGACTTGTCAAAAGGCTACTTTATAAGTGAGGCGTCGGATGTATTGTACAAACAATTTGACTGGAGCAAATCACTCAATATGCCTGCAGCATTAGGCGATAAAGCCAACAAAAACTATGTGTATGCAAAAACGCTGTTCCGTGTGCCGGGCACAGGAAAACAATATCCCGTTCAGCCGGGGGAAAGCTTTGTAATTGCAGCCACCGCGCAAAATCATAAAATGCCATTCGTTGGTACCAATGATAAACCTGTAACCGTTAAAGATCCATCGTTAACTGTGGATCTTAGCAATGCCGACTTTGAAGTATATATTGGTGATGTAATATCCAACCCGCTCACTACTGATGTGGACAATCCTAATGTAACCAACATGCTGGCTATTTACACCGCCAACAACAGGGATTTTTTATTGGACAATCCGGGGAGAGATGCTATAGCCATCTTTAAAACAACATCGCGCCTGCCTGTGCTAACCAAAACTGGCGCTGAGCCGGAAGATGTTTCCACTTATCCAAAGTTTCCAAGTCCGGATGAAACATCTATTTCATCTAAAACATATCTCTATTACCAAATTCCCAACAACATAATAATTGATGCTGTGCAAATTCAAAGCTCGTCGCCAACATCATCACAACGAGTAGCACGAAAGCTTATAGGAACGCTTGATGCAGGCGCTACCAACGTACCCGATGGAGCGTATTCATCACAATCTGTAATTCGTAAAACAGCAAAAAAAATAGGCGACAGAAGAATATTAATGGATACTAATAATTCAACAAACGACTTTGATTACTTACCTAATGCGTTGCCTAAAGTATTTAAAGACTAATTGTATAACGCTGAATGCTTAACACTCCCAATACAAAGATCTTTTTGAAGCATAGCATTATGTATTTCGCGTTGAGTGTTTTGCGTTCGGCTTTATTCAACTGTTGAAGTGTGCGACGCAACGGCTGCTTAACCGGAGTTACAAATGCCGGTAACAAAAAATAAAACACCCGAAAAAAAACGGGCTTGAAAAAAATGAGAAATCAAGGGTTTAAAATATACTTACTTGCTGCAACACTGTTGCCCGCTGTATGCGTTGCACAGGATAGTGTGCAGAACGTGTTGTCGCAGCAATTCCGGGAACAATACAGTTTTCTTTCGCAAGATGTGGTAAGCCAGCCGTTGCTGCAAAAAACGAACTACTCAATGCTGGAAGGCGGTTATACCGGTGCCGGCGGTAGTTATATTTTAGCGCAGGATGCCGATAAACAACGCAACTTCTTTTTCAACACGCATGGTACAAAAAAAATAAAGAACGTTCTTATTACAGGCTTATTTGCGTACAATAATACGCGAAAAGACAGTGTGGCTTTTACCCTGCGCGACAACCTGCACGATGCGGCGCCTTATTATTTTTTTGCAGGTAAAAAAGGCAATTGGCAAACGGTAAACTATCAATTGCAGGGAATGCTAAGCAGCGCGTTTATGAAAAACAAACTGACCGGAGGTCTTAGCTTTAAATATAACTCAAGTGATGCCTGGCGTGGTAATGATCCACGGTCGGAATACTTTCTTTTCGATATGCTGATAAGCGGAATGCTGCAGTACAATTTATCTCCCAAACATAGCATTGGCGGCGAATTTGGCCTTACCCGCAATGGCACCGATATTAATTTGGAATACCGTAATGAAGATTACAGATACAGCCAAACCAAACCGGAATACATTAATTACATGCAGGACGGTTATGGTTTCCAGGAATTGAAGACCGGCAACTCCAATGTTGCAGGCAACGTAAAAGGTTACATTGTTAAAGGTATTTACAGTGGCCGGTGGCGTTTTGGCGATGTGGTGCTGAAACCCGGATATGAATATCGCCATTCCAACTTTTATCAGAAATCAACCGGAGTAGGCGCTGCCCAGGTATCGTACGGTTCGTTTTATGAAGATATTTATACTGTAGATTTTTTGTGGCGTTATAAAAAGCAAAATAAATTATGGAGCCTGCAAGCCGGATACATTAACCATTTAGGAAAAGATTTCAACAACCTGTTGCAGGGACACAATTATGTGTACTCATTTGAACAGTTTTCTGTTCATCCTGTTTTTGGTAAATACGCAGCAAACGGATTAGTTCAATATGAAGCAGGCATTCATGCTTCTGTTGCTGACTTATTAAAAATTGACGGCACAGCCAACCAAAAAGCAGAATACCAATTTAGCAATCTCCAATTTTTTGGCGCTTATTATTTCCATTTTAAAAACAATGGAAGCATGCTTAAAACCATGCTGCATGCGGGTGTTTACATTCCTGTATCGAGTGAAATGAACATTCCGTTACAACAGCCTTCATTTACGCAGGCAGTTATTTTTAGAGATTATTATTATTACAACGCCACGGCTTACAACGGCGGCGCGGAATTGCAATACGATTTTCCGGTAAAAAATACAAGGCCATTTGTAAGTGCTAAAATCAATTACACACAAGCGAAGATAAAAGAGCCGTCGTATGTGAAGCCCGCTACCATGCCGGGCAATATGCGTTTGAACTGGCAATTAAGTGTGGGACTAATATTATAAACTATGAAAAAAGCAATTGTAATTTTTTGTTTTATTATTCCGGTGGTAGCTTTAATATCATCCGGTTTTAACAACACATCAAGCTCATCGGACCCGTACACCGATAGTTTGCGGGCAATGTATTCAAGACCCATATCCGAGTGGACCAAACCTGAAATAGATTCAGGCGTTCAGTGGAAAGAAATGGGCATCATACCGGAGTCACCTCTTGCAGCACAAATGGATTCGCTGAAGCACATCATACATCTTGGCAAAATATTGTTCTTCGATCCGCGCCTGAGCGGGTCGGGACAAATTTCATGCGCATCGTGCCATGTGCCCGATGTATCGTGGACAGACGGAAGGGCAATAGCTGTAGGCCATGATCACCAAACGGGTACACGCAATACCCCAAGTCTGCTGAATGTATGGTATTTCAAAAAAATGTTTTGGGATGGACGCAGTCCCAACCTCGAAGACCAGGCTATAGGGCCCATTAACAATGAAATTGAAATGCACTCCGACATGACTGTGGTTCCCGGCAAAATAAAAAAAATAGAAGGTTACCTGCCATTGTTTGATTCTGCATTTGGCAGCAGAGAAATAACACCTGATAGAATAGTGAAGGCTATCGCTACATTTGAGAGAACGATCGTGAGTCGCAAAAGTAACTTTGATCATTTTCTGGAAGGTAAAAGCACGATGGAAGATGCGGCTATTCGTGGGTTGCACATATTCCGCACCAAAGCCCGCTGCATGAATTGCCACAACAGTCCGTTGCTTACCGACAACGAATTTCATAATGTAGGCCTTACTTATTATGGCCGTGAATATGAAGACCTTGGTTTATATCTTACCACGCATAAGGCTGCCGATGTAGGCAAGTTTAAGACTCCTTCGCTACGCGATGTAATGCGTACCAGGCCCTGGATGCATAATGGTTTGTTTGACAATATGGAGGGTGTTATAAATATGTACAACGCAGGAATGCCGCAGCCTAAGCCCAAGCCGGGACAGGAAAAGGATACGTTATTTCCTAAAACAGATCCATTGCTTAAAGCGTTGAACCTTACGGTGGCAGAGAGGAAAGACCTTCTTGCTTTTCTCAATTCCATAACTGCCGCCCCTTTGAAAACAAAAATGCCGGATATGCCGAAATAGTAAGGAAAGAAGGCAGTTGGCAGTTGGCAGTAGAGAAAACAGAGGTAAGAGATCAGTAAAAAAATGAAACGCTAATTTATAAACGAAATATCTGTGAGGATCAGTCTAATCAGTGTTATCTGTGTGCCATTTGCCAGCTGAGATGTTGTAAATAAGTGAGCTCGAAATGACGGTGATGGTTATGGGTGCAAAATGATTGAAAACAGTTTAGAAACCGGTTGCTAGTTACAAGTTGCAGGATGCAGGTGTGAGAATACAGGTAAACGCTACAGTATTCAAGTTGGTAGAAATTGTTACAGGTTCCTGGCGCTTGCTACTTGAAACTTGCAACCTGCAACCTGCAACCTGCTCACTACCCACCGCTCAATAGCATTACTACCGATGAACGAAATGCGACGCAACGATGCTTAACCGGAGTTACAAATGTTGGTATCAAAAAAATGTTAATTAAACTAACGTAAAAGAATATACGCAATATTTTCATCCGTTAATGGATAAATGAAGGGGAACCTGAAAAGGGTATGAATAACCTCGAATGTTGCTAACGTTTTACTCAAAACTACATCTGAAAGGCAACGATTATGTATGAATAATAGCCCTGCTTCTAATATTTCCAATAATTATATTTAATCTTTATGAACATTTAAGTAAATAGTATTGTTTAGATGGTATTGGATGGTTTTAACGGTTTTTTTCAAAATGTTTAATATGTAGCCAAATCTTGTAGTTATTATTGTTGAAGTTTATGGCAAACAATTAGCTACTGTAAGAAAATCTTGCAAAAACATTGAATGGTGGCGAATGCCGCCATCTAAATATTGGATTTTTTATTTTAAATCAGGAATTATGGGATTTTATTTTGCAGAAAATTTGCGTTTTTTACGAAGAAGAAAAGGGGTCACACAATCCGAGTTGTCAGCGCACATGAATAAGGCTCATACCACTATTGGCAATTGGGAAAAAAAACACAGCAAACCTAGTATAGAAGAGTTATTAGAGCTGACCCGTTATTTCAATGTGAGCGTAAGCGATCTTTTGGAAAAAGATTTGTCGAAGTTGGTGGAACAAAAAATTGAGTCTTCCCAGGATAATGAAGTTAATCATTTAAAGAACGGAACTGTATGGAATTCAGACACCATGCAGCAATACACTGAAATACAAAAAAAATATATTGAACTGTTGCAGGAAGAAAACAAATTGCTGAAGCAATTGGTTAAAGAGTCAGAATTATTGGGTGTTGACTGATGTGTAATGACGATACATCTGTCAGGTTAATTTACATGCCGGTGCAAAAAAAAGTTGTTGGTGTTGCTAACATACAAGGATATACGCAACACCAACAGTAGCTGTTATAGACTTACTTCACCTCGCTGAGCTTCAACCCTCTTGCGATATTCTTTCATTTCTGCTTTAAACTTTTTCTCGGCAGCATCAAATTCCTGTTTGGCTGCCTGCACTTCCGGGTCATCTTTAAACTGGTTCATATCCACTTTAAATTTTGCCATACCTTCTTTATAATTTTGTGATGCTATCGCAAATTCTTCTTTAGCGGCTCTTACTTGCGGATCGTTTTGTATTTGGTCCATGTTAAGTTTGTACTGATCCATAGTTTTTTTGAATTTGTCGGAGGCCGATTTAAATTCGGCTTTTGCTGTTTTAACTTCAGGCACTTCAATGCTGTCTTTCAGTTCAGCTTCATGTGCTTTCATTATACCTTCAAATTTTTTTGCAGCGGCACTAAATTCTTCAGACTGTACCTGGAATTCCTTTGAATTGGCAACCTTCTCCATATTCACCTGGAACTTTTGCATAACTGCTTCAAATTTTTTGGAAGCCGCTTCAAAATCTTTCGTTAACGCTTGCATTTCCGTTGAAGTAACTTTCTTATTAATAGCTTCGGAATGTTTGTTCATAACAGCCGAAAACTTATTAGCAGCCGCTTCAAATTCTTTCGTTGCAGCTTTTTCCTTTTCTGTCATTGGCACTTGCTTAGGACGCGGTGGCGGAGGAGGAGGTGGTGGTGGTGGTGGCGGTGGTGGAAGAGTATCACCTTTCCTGGAACGGGCTGGTTTTTTCTTTGCAGGAGTAGTGTCATTTACATACAAGCCGGTTTTCATTTCATGTTTGTCATCTTTGCTGAAATTGCTAACTTCGTTGTTGTTCTGTGTTTTATGGTTTTTGCTTATCACAGGCTTTGCGAAAGCATGTAATACTACAACTGCCAGCGGAACAAATAGTAATGATTTCAAGTGTGCCCATTGGGCCGATTTTCTTTTCAACATCATGGTAATTCTGTTTTTAAGTTTACTGTGATTAAAGCTGTTGGCAATAGCGTAGGACCTTGCGCCGGCAGCTTTTTTTACTAACAAAAGTTGATATTGTGTGGCATCGATGCCTAAATTGATAACGCCGTTGTCGGCTTCATATTCATGAACGTTTTCCAATTCCCTTTTCAGCAGCCATACCGCCGGGTTAAACCAGTGTAGCAGTATGAATAATTCGGCAAATATTAAATCCAGGGAATGTTTCTTTTGCGCATGTACGTACTCGTGAGTAAGAATTTCTTTTGGATTTTGACGGTAATCGGCTTCCGACAAAATGATAAGTTTACCAAAACTAAATGGACAGATCTTTTGCTTTGTAAGTATGATAACATTCTTATCATCCCTGTAAATTTTTTTTCCTGATCTTATTATTTGCAGCATCCGTAAAATGGAAATGAATAATCCTGTGAGTGCAATTAGCAGCCCTAATAAATAGATCAGCCCGGTAATTTCGGTTTTAGTAAACTCAAAGTGTTTCGCTTCAGCGGTTGTATGGCCCGGTTCTGTTGGTGTATGAAAATCGTATTTTATAGGTGATGGTAGAAAAGGATTTTCTTCAGTCGAAATGTTGTTAAGTTTTATTGGTTGTAACTCAGAGGTTTCCTCGTTAGCAAGAACTAATTTTTCTATTTCCCTAACAGGCTTTTGAATTAAAAGCGAACCATTCGTTTGAAATGTTATTAATGGCAAAACGGCGCAAAACATAATTCCCACTAATAACACAAACCGGTTAAACCGAAAAAAAGTTTCTTTGCTCAGCAGCGTTTTATAGAACAAGTAAAACATAACCAGGCAAAGTGATGATTTGGCGATATACAGAAAAAATAGTTCCATAAATTGTAAATATTTTAAGCAGTAAAAAACATCACACAACGCCCATTATTACTTTTTGCTTTTGATTTGTTTAATCAGCTCCTGCAATTCTTTAATTGAAATTTCTTCTTCTTCAATCAGTGTTGTAACTACGCGGGTATACGAGTTTTCAAAGTATTTTGAAATAACACTCTTTAATGTTTTCCTGCGATAATCTTCTTCCGATAACAGCGCATAATACTGGTATGTATTTCCAAACGAATTATATCCTATATAACCTTTTTCCTCCAGCCCGCGAACAATGGTGGAAAGTGTGTTATAATGAGGTTTTGGGTCCTCGTATTCGTCCATCAGTTGCTTTACAAACAAGGGGCCTTTTTCCCAAAAAAAACCCATCACTTCTTCTTCCTTAGCAGTAAGTCGTTTCATTGTGCAAACTGTTTTTTGATTGGCATAATGTATTACCATAACAAATGTAACTATTTATTTTAGTTTTATAACTATATTTTATAGTTTAGCAACTAATTGTAATAGTTTTAACACCTTTTTGGGATTATTGTGCCCATCAAAAAAAGTTTGCCGCAAATCGGCTCCTGCCTTAAATTAGCTCTCATTATGAAGCAATCCATATTCCTGTTTATTCTTTTTTTTCATTTGCATGCCGTCGCACAAACTTTTAAAGGCAAAGTGGTTAAGATAAGCGACGGCGATTCGATAACTGTGCTGGATAGCCTGAACAGGCAAATTAAAGTAAGATTATTTGGTATTGATTGTCCCGAAAAGAACCAGGATTTTGGAACCGCGGCTAAAAAATTTACTTCGTCAAAATGTTTTGCGAAAACTATAACTGTTCATTCAAAAGGGCTGGATAGATATAAGAGGGTGCTGGGTATTGTGGTGTTGCAGGATAATTCCGAACTGAATCTTTTGCTTATACAGGCCGGTTTGGCATGGGAATATAAATACGCTCACACCCAAAAATACTTCGATGCGGAGCAGGCCGCCCACGCAAAAAAAATCGGTTTGTGGAGTATGGCTAATCCTGTTGCTCCCTGGGATTTCAGAAAAAGTAAAAAGGCTGCAAAGTAATCGAACTCACTCCCGGTTTTGTAACGGCAGGCAGCATAATTTTATTCGTTTTTTTGGGGGACCGGCGGTAGTGCTACTATTAAGCATCGTTGTGTCACTCACTTGTACGGTTGGAATGCTATTGAGCGGGTTATGAGTTATGAGTTATGAGTTATGAGTTATGAGTGTCTTTTGTTTCAGCTTTATTTAATATTTATAGCATTCTCAACTATAAAACATTCTCAACTCTCAATTCTCCATTCAATAAGCACTTTCAACTTTCAACTTTCAATTTTCAACTGATTTTTTCTGACGAATGTATCCTTCTTTGAATCTTGATTTGATGATAAGAATTACTACCGTTGAACGGAGCGTCGCAACGGTTGCCCAATCAGGGCTTTACTGCCGGTTTCATAATAATTTCAAAACCCCGGAAAACGGAAATCCGGGTGATTTCGTAGTGGAAAATATTGTTACTCAGTTGCTAATAAAAATAGTTTTTGATTACTAAAAAAATTAGTAATCTTGTAATGCCAATCCGTTATAATGAACCCCGCTCACAGACATATTGCCCATTTTGATCTCGACAGTTTTTTTGTTTCTGTTGAGTGTTTGAAGAATGCCTCTTTGAAGGGAAA
Source organism: Flavihumibacter sp. (assembly GCA_031553495.1). Lineage (GTDB taxonomy): Bacteria > Bacteroidota > Bacteroidia > Chitinophagales > Chitinophagaceae > Pinibacter. The sequence goes on along the minus strand of JAVBLN010000057.1, from coordinate 57,425 downwards.
ACCAATTGCTGTGGGCGGTACAAGCGACAGAGGTGTAATTGCCAGTTGCAGTTACGAAGCCAGGAGATTTGGCGTAAAAAGCGCTATGCCGGTGCGGCTTGCAAAACGGTTGTGCCCCGAACTACTGATGGTGCGGGGCGATATGGATAGCTATTCAAAATATTCGCGGCTGGTTACCGATATTATTGCAGACTCTGTTCCGCTTTTTGAAAAATCATCTATCGATGAATTTTATATTGACATGAGCGGCATGGATAAATTTTTTGGTTGCTCGATTTATACACATCAACTGCGCGATAAAATTATTAATGAGAGCGGACTGAATATTTCTTATGCGCTGGCCAGCAATAAACTGATCAGCAAAGTGGCTACCAATGAAGTGAAACCGGCAGGCCAAACTGAAATTCCGTTTGGTGGAGAAAAAGAATACCTGGCGCCGCTAACTATTGATAAGATGCCGATGATTGGCGCGAAAACTTCTGAATTGCTGCGCCGCATGGGTGTGGAAACTATTGCTATACTTAGCGGCATACCAATGGAAATGCTGATTAACCTGCTTGGTAAGAACGGCGCGGAGCTTTGGCGCAGGGCAAATGGAATTGACGAAACGCCGGTGGTTCCTTATCACGAACAAAAAAGCATTGGCACCGAAAATACTTTTGAAACCGACACTATTGATGTAAACTTTTTGCATCGCGAACTGGTGCGCATGACGGAACAAATATCTTTTGAGCTGCGACAAAAAAATAAACTCACCGGCTGCATTACCGTAAAAATTCGTTACAGCGATTTTCAAACCATGACGCGGCAATGCGTAATTCCTTATACTTGCGCAGATCATGTATTGCTTCGAAAAGTGAAAGAAATATTCGGTAAGCTTTATGAGCGACGCTTGCTGGTAAGGCTGATTGGTGTGCGTTTTTCGCACTTGGTGCCGGGGAATTATCAAATACATCTTTTTGAAGATACGCAGGAAATGATCCATCTCTATCAATCCATCGACAGTATTAAAAATCGTTTTGGAGAACACACACTGGTGCGGGCCGCAGGCTTTGACGGCAAAAGGCCAACGCTGAAATCAAAAATAGAAAAATCACTAGCCTTTTTGAAAGTATAAATTTTGTAAATCTATAGATTGTTACGGTTATGTATTTGAATTGTAAAACATTTTTTAGCTTGCGTTACGGCACTTTCGAAACAGAAGAATTGGTTAAAACTGCCGCCGGACTTGGCGTTAAGGCAATGGCGCTTACCAATATCAACACCACGTCCGATGCATGGGATTTTGTGGATTATTGCAGGCTGCAAAATATAAAACCTGTACTTGGCGCGGAAATACGTAATGACAGCGAGCTTTGCTACATATTACTTGCTAAGAACAATGCCGGTTTTTTTGCTATCAACCGGTTTATTTCCGAACACTTGCAGCAGAAAAAGGATTTTCCGGATCGCTTTCAATATAACGATAATGTATATGCGATTTATTCGTTTAAAAACGCGTTGCTAAATGAACTGGGTGAAAATGAATTCATGGGAGTGCAATCAACAGATATTAATAAGCTGTTTGGTATTAACATGAGTCAGTACAGTCCAAAGTTTGTGATGCTGCAACCTGTTACCATTCAAAACAAACTCTATCATAACGTACACCGTTTGCTGCGGGCTATCGATAAAAATATTGTATTGAGTAAGCAAAAGCCTGAAGACATCGCGGGTATTCACGAAACCTTTATATCTCCGGCGGAGCTTATGCAGCAGTTTCATCAGTATCCGGCGTTAATTACGAATAGTTTTCAATTGCTGGAACGCTGCAACATTGAAATGGAATTTCACAAGGATAAAACCAAAAAGATATATTCAGCTTCAGTAGCGGATGACAAGCTGTTCCTGCAAAAACTGGCGATAGAAGGTATGTTGCAACGGTACGGTTCGGAAAATGCCGCTGCCGAGCAACGGGTGATAAAAGAGCTTAAGATTATTGATGACCTTGGGTTTAATGCTTATTTTCTTATAACCTGGGATATACTGCGGTATGCGCGAAGCCGCGGATTTTTTCACGTAGGGCGGGGTAGTGGCGCTAATTCCATTGTGGCTTACTGCCTGGAAATAACGGATGTAGATCCCATGGAACTTGACCTGTATTTTGAACGCTTTTTAAATCCTTACCGCAGTGCGCCGCCCGATTTTGATATTGACTTTAGCTGGCGCGACAGGGATGAGATATTTGATTATATCGTTAAACGTTTTGGAGCGGAGCATGTGTGTTTGCTTGGCGCTTATACTACTTTTCAACATCGTGCCGTTATTCGCGAACTGGGTAAAGTGTTCGGGTTGCCTAAATCGGAAATAGATGCATTGGAACATCCGTCCGCTAATTTTAGCCAGGATAAAATTCAGCGGCAGATTTTTTATTATGGACAACTGCTCAAAAATTTTCCAAATCATTTAAGCGTGCATGCAGGTGGCGTTCTCATCAGCGATGCGCCTGTTCATCAATACACCGTTACAGAACTTCCGCCAAAGGGTTTTTTCACTTCTTCCATTGATATGTTTGTTGCCGAAAAAATAGGATTGTTCAAGCTGGATATTTTAAGTCAGCGCGGACTTGGACATATCAAAGACGCGGTGACGATGATTCGGCAAAATAAGCAAGTGGCGATTAATATACACGATATAGAAAAATTCAAAAAAGATAAGAAGGTGGCCGCTAAGATTCGTGCGGCGGATACGATCGGTTGCTTTTATATTGAAAGTCCCGGTATGCGCCAATTGCTTAAAAAACTTGAGTGTGATGATTATTTAACACTGGTGGCCGCCAGTTCCATTATACGTCCGGGAGTGGCGCAGTCGGGCATGATGCGGCAATACATTTACCGTTATCACAATCCCGGCAAGTTTGAATACCTGCATCCAAAAATGGAAGAGCTGCTAAAAGAAACATATGGCGTAATGGTATACCAGGAAGATGTGATAAAGATTGCACACCATTTTGCCAGGCTGGATATGGGCGAGGCCGATGTGCTGCGAAGAGCCATGAGCGGGAAATACAGGGGACATAAGCATTTTGAAATCATCAAAGAAAAGTATTTTGAGAATTGTAAGAACGAAGGTTATCCTGATGATATTACTAAAGAAGTGTGGCGGCAAATAGAAAGTTTTGGCGGCTATTCTTTCAGCAAGGCGCATTCCGCTTCGTTCGCGGTGGAGAGTTACCAAAGCTTATACTTAAAAACATATTATCCCGCAGAGTTCATGGTGGCAGTTATAAATAACTTTGGTGGTTTTTATAATCGCGAATTATATTTTCATGAATTAAGAAAAACCGGTGTGCAAATATTGCCGCCATGTGTGAACGATAGTAAATACCTCACCTCCATTTATGACAACACGGTGTACGTTGGTTTCATTCATGTGCAGGGCCTGGAAGAAAAACTGGTTATGCAATTTTTGGAAGAGAAACAAAAACATGGCAGTTATCTGCATCTGCACGATTTTATTGAAAGAACCAATATGGGAATAGAACAATTGAATATTCTCATTCGCATCGGGGCATTTCGCTTCACCGGCAAAAACAAGAAGGAATTGCTTTGGGAAGCGAATTTTTTACAAAAGAAAAACGCGAAGCATATTCCCGCATACGCGTCTTTGTTTAATGAGCCTCCGGTCGAATTTGTATTGCCGCAGTTGCAACAACATCCTTATGATGACGCGATGGATGAAATGGAATTGTTGGGCTTCCCGCTTTGTAATGTATGGACGCTGGCCGACGACGATCTCTCGCAATATCTTCCTGCCGGTAAACTTCCCGAATACCTGGGGCAAACAATTGTAACGATCGGCTATTACATTACCGACAAAGCCGTGCGCACCGTTAATAACAATACCATGTATTTTGGTACGTTCCTCGATAAAAAAGGTGATTGGCTTGATACGGTACACTTTCCCAACACCTTTCGATATACGCCTTTCAGCGGAAAAGGTTTTTATAAAATGACAGGAAAAGTAGTGGAAGAATTTGGTGTGTATATCATTGAAGTGGCCGGCTGTGAGAAAGTGGGCTATAAGAATCACACAAAGTAATAATTGGCTGCGAAAGTTTTTCGGCTTCACATTTTTTTCACAACTCATAACTCACAACTCATAACTCACAACTCATAACTTTTTTGTAACCGGCGGTAGTGCTACTATTAAGCATCGTTGTGTCACTCACTTGTACGGTAGGAATGCTATTCAACAAGTTATGAGTTATGAGTTGTGAGTAATGAGTGCTTTTGTTTTTGCTTGCAATCAGTGTATAAAGCATTCTCCATTCTCAATTTATTTTAATCACAAGGTTCACCAGGAAAGCACAAGGCACACAAGGGCAGGTAACAATTCAGCAAACCCTTGTGTGCCTTGTGCCTCTATTGTGCCCCTTGTGGTTAAACAACGGTGCTGTTCGACATACTAGCGTCAGGTGCGTGATAAACAACTAAAAGAAATGTCTAATTTTTTCTGGACGTGACAAGAAGTCTTGCTACAAAGATGTCCTACACCTCAAAGGTGTAGGACATCTGAACCACGACGAGCCTGAAATGTGGTAGCCGATGAAAAGAATTACTACTGATGAAGTGATTGCGACGCAACGATGATGCCATGAAAAACCACAGCCGGTATCCAAAAATATTTTATTCAAACAGTTTTTTAATTCTATATTACAGTCATCTATTTTCTATTGAAAGAAAGTTTTTGAGATATGTATAATGTGAGAATTAAAATATGTTGTATCAGTAGCATCCAGGAAGCGAGAATGGCTATTGGGATGGGTGCTGATGCATTAGGACTTGTGGCGCGCATGCCAAGCGGACCGGGCATTATAAGCGATGAACAAATTCGGCAAATAGCACATTCGGTTCCTCCGGCGGTATCTACTTTTTTGTTGACCAGCGAAACTGATGCCCAGGGAATTGTTGGGCATTATAAAAGAGTGCATACTACTACTATTCAAATAGTGGATGAACTGAAAGAGAAACAGTATGACCTGATAAGACTTCATTTGCCGCATGTTAAACTAGTACAGGTGATACATGTAACGAACGAAAAATCTGTTGAGGAAGCTATTGAATTATCGGAGTATGTGGATGCGTTGCTGCTTGATAGCGGTAATCCTCATTTAGAGATTAAAGAACTTGGTGGAACAGGCAGAGTACACGATTGGAAACTTAGTCGTAAAATACGCGACAGCATTAAGGTGCCTGTGTTTCTTGCAGGCGGATTAAATAAAGATAATGTGCGCAACGCGATTGATGCGGTGCAGCCTTTTGGCGTTGATATTTGTAGTGGTGTGCGTACAAATGGAAAACTCGACAAACAAAAGCTGGAAGCTTTTTTTGAGGCGGCAAGGGGTAAGTAGTTGACAGTGGGCAGTGGAGAGATCAGAAATCAGATGTCAGAAGTACATCTGGCGCAGGCCTCCCGGCCTGTGCCTAGTTGTTACTTATTTTATCTGAAAGTAACGATGTTGTCAATGGACTTTTTTTAGTTATTAGTCAAGTAACGCGTGGGCACAGGTCAGGAGACCTGCGCCAGCTATGGGAAATTAGAAATCAGAGATCAGAAATCAGAGGGCAGAAGACAGGTGCATCACCAAGATCTTACACAAAGGACACTCCGGTGATTACTTCTGAATCGATCTTCGTGACCTTTGTGAAAATCTTTGGTTACTTGTGATTAAGCAAAATGCTACAACCGCTTAATGAATTTCATCACTTATTTTTTTACGGTAAAATATTCATCCTCCATCCTATGTAAATCATTCTGCCACTTACCGGGCCCCAAATCATTGAGGCGTCAAAGTATTGGCTGAATGGCGCATTCGCTGCAATCACAATATTATCTTGGAAATAATTGGTAATATTTTCCGCTCCAATATAAAAATCCATCGGGAATTTTTTTCCTATGGTTTTTGAAATTTGCGCATTCATTAACACATAAGCAGGTGATTGTGCCGGCATTTGATATTGCACAGGATTTGCTTTAGTGTCGGGCAATCTTTTTTGTCCGTTATAACTTATGGTATAATCAAATTTCCATCCTTTTATTGAGTAGGCAAGATTCGCAAACCCCCTGTGGCTCGATACAAACGGACGTTGCAACAACTTATCACTATACGTAGTTTTCACATCGAAGTACCTGTATGCAAGGCGTACATCAAATCCTTGTAAAGGCGACATGTTCAGTTCGGCCTGTAGGCTATTGGAGAATGATTTGCCTTGCAGGTTGTAGAATTTTACTTCGCGTGCATTTTCAAGATCAACAACTACCTGGTTGGTAAAATCATTTCTGAAAAAATCAATACCCAGCGAAGCTTCACGCTTGAACAGATTGAATTTTTGATCTACGCCAATGCCTTTATTCCAGGCAACTTCAGGGTTCAAACCATAGGCTTTTCCGGCTTCGGCGGCAATGATGTTTAATTGTCTTGCGCTAACAAAAACACTCATGTTTTCCGCAAAAATATTTGCTGTACGCTGACCTCTGCCCACGCTTGCACGAATGATTGTTCCAGGCACCGGCTCATATCTTACGTTCAGTCGCGGTGTTGCAAAAAATCCGTAGAGGTTGTTATGATCTACTCTAAAACCCGCAATGGTGCTGAATTTTTCATTTGGTGTGAAAGTATACTCAACAAATGCACCCGGTACTATTTCGTTACGGTTGTACGCGGTGGCATTAAATGTTTCATCATAGGTGTCATACTGGAAACTAGCGCCTGCTCTGAATTTGTGTATCGTGCTATTAATAACTGACTGATATATCAGATTGCTGTAAAAGCTTTGTTGCTTTGCATCATAAGTTGTTAGTCCAAAGTAAGAGTTCTGTTTATGGCTTATACCGGCCAGTTGCAATCCGATGCTTTTATATTTTTTTTGAGGAAACACATAACCAATTTTACCAAATGCTTCATACCGTTCTGTTTTAATTCCGAGGCCATAATGGTTTGTTGTTTTTTTATCTTTATCCGGGTCGAAAGCTGTTTCGCCTCCTGTTCTGTTATCGTTTAGTACTTTAATGCCAAATTGCGCATATATTCCCTGGTCATTGTTAAACTGATAACGGTTTACCAGGCTCAGCGTGTTGCCTGTGGGTAAATCGCGAAAACCATCGTTATTAAAATCCAGGTTTTTGTTCGTTAAAAAATTATCATGCAGCAGTAAACCCATTGACCAGTTTTTAGCGATCTTTTTTTCGATATTCAGATTGATATCCGTTTTTCCCTGTTCGTTTACATACACGTTTGCATATAATCCTTTTTCTTTAACAGGTTTTTTCAGTTCTACGTTTATTTGTCCTGCAATGCTTTCAAAACCGTTAGCTACCGAGCCTGTTCCTTTGGTAAGTTCTATGCTTTCAATCCACGGGCCTGCAATTGAATTAAGTCCTAATGGTGTAGCCAGTCCGCGTGGTCCGGGTAAATTTTCAACAGTTAGCTGAGTATAATTTCCACTTAGGCCCAATAACTGAATTTGTTTTGAACCTGTTACACCATCATTATATGCCACATCTACAGATGGGTTGGTTTCAAAACTTTCACTGAGATTACAACAGGCAGCTTTTAACAGTTCTTTGCTGGATATAGTTTGCGTGCGAATTGGATTTAAAGCTGAAAAATATGTAGAGCGCTGTCTTGCCGTAACTGTTACTTCCTTCAGCTTTTTTATTCCTGATGCCTGTGTGGCGAGAATGATTTTTAATTCATTGTTGTCCGTAACCTGTATGGTATCAGCATCGTAGCCGGTGTAACTTACTACTAGTTTGTCATTATCGTTTACACGTTTTATGGAGAAGCTGCCTGCGCTATCTGTTAGCACACCATTGTTAGTGCCATGCCATATTACACTTGCATTCGCCAACGGATTAAAATGTCCTTTTTTTGTTTCTTCCAGTACAATGCCTTTCACCAGCTCAACACTATCCGCATCGTGGTGCATTAAAGTTTCATCAGGTTCTTCGTTTTCGCGATAGTGGCAGCATTCAGGCAGCGCATTGTACACATCATCGTTGGCTTTTTTATTGTCAAGGTCATGTCCTGTTGCTACAATTTTATTCTGTATTGTTTCCAGCGAAATTATTGACGGATCAAATGATATGGATAGTAACTGGGTTTTTGCATTCCATACTGCGGTTTTTACGCCATTTGTTTTCACTGCGTTTTCTATGCGCTGTTTGCAATGCGAGCAGGCGCCGTGTACCTTTATGGATGCGGTCGTATCGGTTAATGGTATTGTTTGCTTTGGTGAGTTAAAATAATTGCCTGAAGCATAAGATTGAAGAAATATAAATACCGATACCAGCGATAATAATATTTTTGTTTTTCTCACTGTAAATATTTTGAATTGAGCTTAATAAGTAAATGGATACTAATTGCCGACTGATATTAATAGCCGGTTAACATGAAGCGTTTACCCTAAAATGGGAGAGGATGTTTTTCTAAATAAGATAGATACAGTGGAAAATATAAGCTGCGACACCATGTAATTTAGGTGGCGCATTTGTATAATAGTTATTTAATAGTGTCTGTTCTGTAATAACAGGTAAAACCGGCAATTGATAATCCGGTTGTTCTGTTACATACTTAAATGAAAGAAATATTTCTTCAGCGCTTTTGTGCGCATCTTTTACTTTGAAAGAATGAAACTCCGTTTTGCAACATTTTTTTAATTCGTTGCCATCGTTGCAATTTTCGCTTTCGCTTTTGTTGCAATCATCTTTCGAAGTTTGAACAAAACTAATACTGGTAGTTTTCAATTTTCCGCAACAATAAAACTGCTTAATACCTAAACCAAAACTGGTGGAAGTATATATAAGTAGCAATAATATAGTTGCGATTTTTTTCATTTTTGTAATGCAAAGGTAATGACAAAATTCTTTAAGAACAAGTCAAAGCCAAGGTGTTGTTTATTAGTGTTTTTTGGGGACCGGCGGTAGTTTTTCATGGCATCATCGTTGTGTCACTCACTTGTGCGGTAGTAATGCTATTGAGAATTGTGAGTTATGAGTTGTGAGTGTCTTTGTTTTAGCTTTATTTAACATCTATAGCATTCTCAAACCATAAAACATTCTCAATTCTCCATTAAATAATCACTTTCAATTTTCATTTGACCTCTTTATTGCTCACTAGCATTACTACCGTACAAGTGAGTGACACAACAAAAGCTGATCAGGGCTATACTGTTGGTTCCATAAAAAAAATGAAATAATAACCCGAAGCTTTTTTGTGTATTTACGCCTGTTCACGACTTTCGCTTTCGAGCGAATTGATATATGCCGAAGGCGTAACTCCAAATTGCTTATTGAAATCTCTTGCAAAGTTTGACGCCAAAGTATAGCCCACCATCAGCGATACTTCATTTATTTTATAACGTCCGTCGGCCAGCAGTTCAGCGGCGCGTTTCAAACGTGTAAGATTGATTAGTTCATTGGGAGTTAAATCCGATATGGCGTTTATTTTACGATAAAGCGTGGGTCTGCTAATGTTCATAAGTTTTGAAAGCTTATCTACATTCAAATCCATATCGGTAATGTTATCGTGTATAACCGCGTTCAGATGTTCCAAAAACTCTTTATCGGCTTTGGAGCTGGCCATGCCTTTCATGTGTGTTAATGGCGATCGTGCAAAAAATTCCTTGATAAGTTTCCTGTTGTTGATCAGATTATTTATTTGCGCCAGCAGATGTTCAAATGTAAAAGGCTTTTCAATGTAGGCATCGGCGCCGGTTTCGAGGCCTTCTATTTTTGCTTGCGTTGTATTTTTCGCGGTTAATAAAATGATGGGAATATGGCTGTAGCGCAAATCTGTTTTTAGCTTTTTACAAAATTCTATACCATCCATCACCGGCATCATAATATCGCTTATGATCAGTTGAAAATTTTCTTTGTCAATTATGTCAAGCGCCTCTTGTCCGTTTAGGGCTTTGGAAATGTTGTAGTTTGCTTTCAATTCATGTTGCAGGAAAGTTGCTATTTCTTTATTGTCTTCAACAATCAATAAATGAGGCTTGCTGTTATCGCGTATAACTTCTTCTTTTTTCTCATCCTTATTATTTTCTGTTTCAAAGGTTTCGTATTCATACAGGTTTATTTCTTTATCCTGGTGAATGGGAAGCGAAAGCTGGAACACATTCATATTGCCTTCGGGCTGTTTCAGATCAAGCACTCCTTTATGCAGCTCGGCAAGTGAGCGTGAAAGAGGGAGACCAATTCCGGTTCCTGTTTGCTTTGATGTGTTTTTGATCCGAAAGAACGGTTCAAATATTTTTTCTTTTAGTTCGTAAGGTATCAGGTATCCGTCGTTTTTTATTTCTATGGTAAAAATTGTATCGTTGCTTGTAAAAGGCAACAACCTGGTGATAACTGTTTTTTCCGCATACTTTATAGCGTTGTTTAAAAGATTGCTTATTATTTTTTTAAACGCTTCGCTGTCAACATACGCTTGTAAAAAAAGACGTGGAAGTTCCAGCTTCATGGAGATGCCTTTTTGCTCTGCCACCGGTTTAAAGCCAATGAAAAAATCTTTCAGTATCTCATTAATATCGGTGCGGATAAAATTCAGGCTGATTTTGTTTGCTTCCGCTTTGCGAAAATCCAGTAGCTGATCTGTAAGATCAATGAGCCTGTTGGTGTTTTTTTTCATCATTTGTAAGTTTGCTATGTCTTCAGGGTTATTATTATTTTTTCCGATTAATTTATCTAATGGTAATTTTATCAGTGTTAAAGGAGTTCTTATTTCGTGTGCTATGTTGGTGAAAAATTCAATTTTCGCGTTATAAATTTCGCGTTCTTTTTCTATTTCCAGCGTTTCAATTTTTCTTTTGTTTTTTTCATTTAGCGCCAGTAAGTAATACTTTAAAATGAGCAATATAATTGCAATGCAGAGAATAGTATAAACAGTATAAGCCCAGGCGTTTGCCCACCAAGGATGAAGAATTGTAATGGTTATTACCGTTTCATTTGTATTCCATACTTCGCCACCGGCCGCTCCTTTTAGCCTAAGTGTGTAATTGCCGGGTGGTAATTTATTGAAGTAAATGGTGTGATTGTTTCTTAATTGCACCCAATCCTTATCAAGTCCATCCATTTTGTAGGCATATTCATTCATCTCAGGTGTTATGTAACTCAACGCCGCCACATCAAGATTAATGGTTGACTGATCGTAGTGTAGGGAAATATGTTGGGTAAATGAAATTGATTGTTGTAATGGTGAACCTTTTTGTTCAATGGGCACTTCTTTGTTATTGATGTGCAATGCGGTGAAATATACCGGCGGAACAAAAGTACTTTTTATAAAATCTTCGGGATTAAAGCTGATCATACCTTTTGCGGTTCCAAAGTACAAGTTGCCATCTTCATCTGCAAACGCAGAGTTATAATTAAATTGATCTGTTGGGAGTCCGTTTGCAGTAGTAAAAATTTTTGTGTAGTTCTCTTTTTCATTGAATAATACCAGGCCTTTTGCTGTAGAGATCCACATGTTTCCATTTTTGTCTTCCAATACCCGGAATACCTGGTTATCGGGTAGCCCGTTTTCCACAGTGTATCGAGTTATTTTTTCAAGGCGCGGATCATACTTGCAGAGTCCGCTTTCCGTGCAGAACCATAAATTTTTTTTACTGTCTTCAAAAAGGTTGTTCACATAATTATTGGGCAGAGTGTTAGTGTTCGACGTATTGGATTGCAGGTTGCCCGATTTTTGCGTTCTTGGATTGTAGTAATAAACGCCTTTGCCATAACTACATACCCACAATGTGCCGTCATCGCTTTCATGTACGGCTTGTATTTGAGTGTTAAACTGCGGAACAGGAGAAAAATTATTTTTTGCGCGATTGTATTTAAACAGGCCATACCATGTTCCAATTAATATATCGCCACTTTTTGTTTTGTAAATGGTTACTATAAAATTACTTTTCAGATCAGTTGAATCATTACCTGAAGTATAATGCCTGGTAACTTTGCCTGTGTGAATATTCATTACATCCAAACCGTTTTCATAAGTGCCGATCCACAGTTCATCTTTATCAGCCAGTAAGCCATGGATGTTAGTATAAGAAATACTACCCGGGCCATTTGGTAAATAAGAAGTTACTTTTCCCGTGGCGCGGTTTATTTTATTCAGTCCCGCGTCCTCGGTTCCTACCCACAAGTTGTTAAAGTCGTCGCGGCATATTTCATGTACAAGGTTGCCGCTAATTTTGTTTTGAGCTGATTGCTGAAAATATTTTTTAAAACGATTGTTTTGTTCTGAATAATAATTTATGCCGCCGAAAAAAGTGCCGATCCACACGCTTCCTTCGGCATCTTTACAAAATGAATACACAACATTATCTGTTATGGCATATGGGTCGTTATATTCTTTTTGCAAATGATGCCATGACTGTTTATTTAGATTAAGAATGTATAAGCCGGTTTCCGCGCCAATCCAGTAAACGTTTTTTTGTTGTTCAATAATTGAATGCGTTTGTATAGGTTTATTATTGTTGTAATGCGCAAGAATATTGGTAAGCGTATTGGTTTTGACATTAAATAACAACAATTGGTTGATGGTGCCAATCAGCATCATGGTATCTGATGCGATGTATATTTCCTGGATGCGTGTAAGACCCTGGTGAAGCGCCGCAATATCGTAAGAAATAAATTTACCCGAAGACTCATTGTATTTTTTTACCCTGCCATTTGCATCCGCTGTCCACAGGTGGCCGTTTGCTGAAAGTGTAATGGCAACGGTTTCATGGTTGTTAGAATCGAGCGATGTTAATTGTTTGTTGATGATATTGTACTTGTATAAGCGGTAGTCTGATGTAAACCAGATATTATTTTTATTTCCTTTGATAGCTCTTATTTCACCTGCCGGTAGTTTGTTAAATGTGTTGAAGGTTTCATTAACCGGGTCATATTGATAGATGCCTTTGTATGTGCCGATCCATAGTTTGTTTTCCTCATCACCATGCAAACTTAGAATTGAATTATTGCCAATGCTTTTCGGATCATTGTTGCTATTGCGAAACACCCTGAATGTAGAGCCATCAAACCTGTTAAGTCCGTTGCGTGTGCCAAACCACATAAAGCCGTTTCTATCCTGCGCAATACTTGTGATAGTATTACTTGAAAGGCCATTGTTCACCTGGTAATTCTTAAAATAAAATGGTTGCGCATATAAAGAAGAAATGCTGAAGAAAAGGAATACAAATAGTATGGTATAAATATTTTTCAAATGGTTTATCAAAAGTAAGATGGTTAACAAATGTAGAAAAAGAAGTTAGAAGTTAGAAGTTGGAGATCGGAAGTCAGTTGCCGGTTGCCAGTTGCCAGTGTTGAAGTACAGGGCAATACAATTTTTGAAGCCGACCAAAATTGATTGATTTTAATATTTGTGACAGGGTTTACAAGATTAACAACATTTCAAAACTGATGTTGATCTGTAAATCCCTTCTTTTCTCATACAGCTTGCCATTCATGTTTTTTATTGTGAGCCGGGCTATAGTAATTCTATTAAGCGGCCGTTGCGTCGCACACTTGTGCGGTAGGAATGCTATGGAGCTGGTTATGAGTTATGAGTCATGAGTTTTGAGTTATGAGTGCTTTTGTTTTCTCATGCAACCAGTGATTAAAGCATTCTCAGCTCTCCATTTATTCAATGAGCCGCTGAAAACGAATAGAGATGAAAGTTGAAAAAATTGTTGAGATTACGAGTATCCGCTTTGTGCGCGGGACTCCCTTCTCCTTTGGAGAAGGGCCGGGGATGAGGCTGAATAAATTGAGAATGAAGAGTGGAGAATTGAGAATGCTTTATACATTGATTGCAAGCAAAAACAAAAGCACTCAAAACTCAAAACTCATGACTCATAACTTGTTGAATAGCATTCCTACTGTACAAGTGAGTGACACAACAGAAGCTTAATAGTAGCACAACTGCCGGTTACAAAAAAGTAATGAGTTATGAGTGATGAGTAATGAGTTATAAGTAGCGCCGTTGACACTGATTTCTGATTTCTCTACTGCCAACTGCCAACTGCCAACTGTCCACTACTTACTGGCCTCTTTCCTCTAAAATTGATACAGATTGAAAAGAAATTGAAACGTACAGATACTATAAATACCAAAATTCTGAGTTTCTTCGTTATGAGATTGTAACCAATTTATAAAGCCAAACGATTGCATTATGTCTGCACGTAATTATTACACGAAGCAAATTATTCTGTTGTTTTTTATCGTGCTTGCTCCTTTCTTTCTTTTAGCACAAACAAAAAAAATATCCGGCAAAGTAATTTCCGGAGAGGATGGAAAACCCATTGCCGGCGCGTCTGTAGAGTTGTTGCCTTCGCACAATGGCACACAAACAGATGCGGATGGTACTTTTTCATTGCCATCGCAAAACGATACGGCTATGCGGATATCATCAGTGGGGTATAAGGAACAGCAGGTTCGTATAGAAAATGCGGAAACGCTTACGATCACGTTGTATTATGCCAAAACCATCCTGGAAGACGTGGTGGTGATTGGATACGGAACGCAACGGAAAAGGGATCTTACCGGTTCTGTATCTTCCATAAGTAGTAAGGAAATAAAATCGCTGCCGGTGGCAAATGCCGGAGAGGCCATGCAGGGGCGGGCTGCGGGTGTACAGGTAATTTCATCGGGTGCGCCGGGATCAAATGTTGTTTTCAGGATACGCGGCATTGGTACTATCAATAACAGCGATCCGCTTATTGTGGTTGATGGTATTCCTACTGATATGCCTTTGAATGCGATAAGCCCGGATGACATCGCATCCATAGAAGTGTTGAAGGATGCTTCCGCTTCGGCCATTTATGGGTCGAGGGGTGCCAATGGCGTTGTGATCATTACAACAAAAAGAGGAAGCTCCGGCACCAGTCACCTTGAGCTGAAAGCATATGGCGGTGTGCAGCAGGCCGCATATATGGTGCCATTGCTTGATGCCTCCCAATTCGCTTCGTTGCATAATGAAATGATGGCCAATAACGACCAGCCTCAAAATCCGGCATATGCCACTCCGCCCTCATTGGGAAAAGGAACTGATTGGCTGGACGCGTTATTTGATCCGGCTCCGATTCAAAACTATTCATTGGCGTATTATGGTGGCAGTGCGAAATCTACGTATTATGTTTCCGGTAGCGTATTTGATCAGAAAGGCATAGTGTTGAATACCGGCTATCGCAGGTACACCATACAATTCAATGGCGAGTCGCAGGTATTTGACTGGTTGAAATTTGGTAATAATCTTACACTGAGTGTGGATGAAAAAAAGAGGGGTGATTATGATATAAGAAACACGATGGCGGCGCTTCCGGTGCAGCCAATATATAATGCGGATGGTTCCTATTCGGGGCCTGCCGGGCAATCATCATGGTATGGTGATATTAACAACCCGATAGGAAAAGCAACTATTAATGAAAATAAAACATTGGGCTATAATGTACTCGGAAATATTTTTGCCGAACTTAAATTGTTCAAAGATTTAAAGTTTAAAACTACCGGTGGCGTTCAAGCGCTTTTTTGGGATGACAGGTCGTGGGCGCCCAAATATAACTGGGTTCCTATTCCCAACCCATTGTCTTCGCTTTGGCAGCAATCTAATAAGTCGCTTACATTTCTTTGGGATAATTACTTTACTTACGATAAAACGTTTGCCGGTGTTCACCGCCTGACTGTTATGGCAGGAACCAGTGCGCAGAATAACCGTTACGATAATCTTTCCGCAAGCGGAAAAGATTTTGCGAGTGATAATACACAGCAAATGGCTAACAGCAATCCTGCAACACAAACAGCGGACGGAAACGCGAGCGAATGGGCGTTAATGTCTTTCATAGGACGTGTAAATTATACATTCAACGATAAATATTTATTGACGGCTTCACTGAGAAGGGACGGTTCATCACGTTTTGGTGATAATTATAAATGGGGCTGGTTTCCATCCGCTTCTCTTGCATGGCGGATTTCCAACGAAAAATTCTTTAATTCAAGAACAATTAATGATTTGAAATTACGCGTTGGTTATGGTTCTACAGGTAATCAAAATATTGGTAATTATTCGTTTGCTTCTGTGTTGCAAACCGTTCAGTATAATTTCAACGGACAGTTGGTTAACGCGGTGGTGCCGCAGAAAATACCAAATCCTAATGTGCGGTGGGAAAATGTTGAACAAGGTAATATTGGTATCGATGCTTCTTTACTGAACAACCGGATCTCTATAACGGCAGATGCGTATATTAAAAATACCACCAATATGCTGGTGCCGATGTCTGTACCGATTTCTACCGGTTATTCTGATATCCTGGTTCCATATATCAATGCAGGAAAAGTGCAAAATAAGGGATGGGAATTTACAATCAACTCTCAAAATATTCGTGGCGAATTTGAGTGGAACACTAACTTCAATATTTCTTATAACGAGAATAAAGTAGTGAGCTTGAATGACAGTGTGCCAATGTTTTCGAGCTATGGTGGCGGACTGAATCAAAACACTACTATACAAAGCGAAGGACATCCGATTAATTCTTTTTATGGGTTTGTAACAAATGGTATTTTTCAAACACAAGGCGAAGTAGATAAATACGCCGCACAGGTGCCCGGTGCCGATCCGTTTAACCGTACGTCTCCGGGCGATATCAAATTCCTGGATTTGAACAACAATGGAAGAATTGATGATGATGACAGAACATTTATCGGCAATCCAAGTCCTACGTTCATATTTGCCATGAACAATACTTTTGCCTGGAAGGGAATTGATCTGGCTATATTCCTGCAAGGCGTTTCCGGTAATCAGATATTTAACGCGAACCGCATATACCAGGAAGGAATGGCGGTTGCGCAAAACCAAACCACCAGGGTGCTTGACCGCTGGACCGGTGAAGGAACAAGTACTACAATACCCAGGGCTGTTTTCAATGATCCTAATAAAAACACCAGGATTTCTGACAGGTTTGTGGAGAACGGATCTTACCTGCGTATAAAAAACATAACGCTGGGTTATACTTTGCCAAAGTCAATTTCTCAAAAAGCGAAGCTGTCTACAGCAAGAGTATATGTTTCCTGCCAGAACCTTTACACATTCACCAAATACTCAGGCTTTGATCCTGAAGTGACCGCGGCGGGCATAGATTTTAATCTATACCCGGTAACAAGAACATTGAGTGCAGGTATCAATCTTGTTTTTTAACCAAAAAAAATTACAATGAAATCAGTTCAATATATAATAACGATTGTGTTGCTAACGGCAATGTGTAGTTGTAATAAATATTTAGATAAAGCGCCTCTTGATTCTATAAACACGTCAAACTATTATCAAACTCCGGAAGATGCTGTAAATGCAATCAATGGCGCATACCAGCCAATGCAGTGGCCTAAGTTGTACAATCTGCGTATGTGGACTACCGATATATTCGCCGGTAATAGTGTGGTAGGCGCCGGCGGTGGTACCGATGGTATAGAAACACAGGACCTTGCGAATTTTGTGACCACCACAGATAATGCCGCCGCTCTTGATATATGGCGCGGCCCGGCTCCCGGAATACTTCGCTGCAATTTGATACTTGAAAATGTACCGGGCATGAACATGGACGAATCCTTAAAGAATAGAATTATTGGCGAAGCAAAATTTTTACGTGCGAGTTATTATTTCATTTTGGTAAGATTATTTGGTGATGTGCCTTTGATCACTAAAGCGCAGGTGCCGGGTGATGATTTGCGGCCGGCCCGCACTTCAAAAGAGGATGTGTACAAATTGATCGTTGCTGATTTTACGGATGCGGTTGCCGCTTTGCCGCCAAGAGAATCATATTCGGGATCTGATGTTGGAAGGGCCTCAAAAGGCGCGGCCATTGGCATGTTGGCAAAGGTGTATCTTACCCTGGGTGATTATCAGAAAACGATGGAATTATGTCAACAAATAAATGGTATGGGTTACGCGTTGAATGATAATTACTCGGATAACTTTAATCCTGCTACCAAAAATTCCAAAGAATCTCTTTTTGAAATTCAGTATTACGGCAAAACAAAATACAGCTTTTGGGATAACGAGAACCAGGCCTCATGGGTGAGTACTTTTACCGGCCCCCGGAACTCTAATTTTGTTGGCGGCGGCTATGGTTGGAATCAACCTACACAAGAGTTTATGAATGCTTATGAAGCTGGTGATAACCGTAAAGATCAAACTGTATTGTATGAGGGTTGTCCTGATTTTGACGGAAAACCATACATGGCTTCTTTTTCCACCACAGGTTTTAATGTAAGAAAATTTTTAGTGCCGCTTTCGGTTTCGGTTGATTATGATACTAACCCTGCGGATTTTCCGGTATTGCGTTATGCGGATGTGTTGCTAATGGAAGCGGAAGCATTGAACGAATTAGGCCGAACTACAGAAGCCGAAATTCCTTTAAATAAAGTGAGAAAAAGAGCCGGACTTCCTGATGTTAAAGGTTTATCAAAGGACGCGTTCAGGGAAAAAGTGCTGCGTGAACGCCGCATGGAGCTTGCTTTTGAAGGACATCGCTGGTTTGATTTGATTAGAGTGAACAACGGGCAGTACGCGTTGGATTTTCTTCATTCTATTGGAAAAACAAATGCTGCCCCTAAGCATTTGCTGTTACCAATTCCTCAAAAGGAAATTGACGCGAATCCGAATTTGAAACAAAATCCCGGTTATTAATAAACGTTAACCTGCGTAAAAAATATACAATGAAAACAGTTAATTATTATTTTCATTATAAGCATACATACTTCAGTTCTTTTTCAATTCTGGTAATGGCATTTCTGTCAATGTTGTTATGGCCTTCCTGTATGAAGCATAATGAACCGCAGTATGATAAAGGCGGAGTGCCGCTTGATATGCAAGTGTCGGCAGCTTCTGTTGTGCTTGAACAAAAAAATGCCGCCGCAGATGCTGTAGCTTTTACGTGGACAACCGGAAGTAATTTTGGTACCAATGCCGCTATTTCATACGTTTTTCAAATGGCAAAAAAGGGAGATCGTTTTTCGAACGCGATTACTGAAAATTTAGGAAAAGTCGTATTGTCAAAAGTTTACTCTAACGCCGCTTTGAACGATTCTCTTTTACATCATTGGCATGCTACACCCGGCGCCGCTACTGAGCTTGAAGCAAGGGTGATAGCCATTGTTGATGCCGATGGTATTCCTGCGGATACATCTGAAACGGTAAGTATAACGGTTACGCCATATCAACCTGTATCCACCACTTTATTTTTACTTGGCGACGCGGCGCCTAACGGATGGGATAATAATAAAGCCACTCCGCTTATTGCGTCAGAAACTGATGCTACAACATTTACGTGGCAGGGAAATTTAAAAAGCGGAGAGCTGAAATTTATTACAACCTTAGGAAAATTCTTACCAAGCTATAATAAAGGCGCGAATGAAAACAGTTTGTTGCTTAGAACTGATGATGCGCAACCCGACGATAAGTTTTTAGTTACCACGCCGGGAGCGTACGACATTACGCTTAACCTGCTTGATCTTACCATTACCATTAAGCAATCTGAATTTCCTCCATATGCACGCTTATGGCTGCTTGGTGACGCAGTGCCTACCGGTTGGAATATTGATCAACCTTCGGAAATGCGTGTTGATTCATCCAATCTTTTTGTGTTCAGGTATAACGAAATATTGAAGGCAGGTGAGTTTAAAATTCCTACATCAACAGGAGATTTTGGCACGGATTATTACATGCCTTTAACCAATCATCCCGCTATTACGGAAACCGGTGTGCAGCTTGTTCCCGGTGGCAGTCCTGATAATAAATGGAAAATCATCAATCCGGGGCCTTACAAGATCACACTCGATTTGCAGAAACTGACAATTGATATAAAACCATTTGTGCCTTATACAAAAGTATGGATGGTGGGCGATGCTACTCCGGCAGGATGGAACATCGACAGTCCTACGCCGTTGGTTGCTGATCCAACTGATCCGTATGTGTTTACTTATACCGGTGAGATGAAAGCCGGTGAATTTAAATTTCCGTTAGGAACCGGAAACTGGGGCGGCGATTATTTTATGCCTGTTAAAAATTACCAGGATCTGAGTGTTACTCACATGAAATTTATTCCGAAAGGTGATCCTGATTATAAATGGAAAATCGTCACTCCCGGTAATTATAAAATTGTGATCAATCAATTGTATGAAACTATTTCTATAACAAAAATGTAGAAACAACACGCTGCATGATTTGTGCATGAATGCTTTAACATGGCGAATAGAATTACTACAGTACAAGTGAGTGACACAACGATGCTAAATAGTAGTAATACCGCCGGTTCACAAAAAAACATTAACACATTTTCATGTAGCATTAAATATATGAAAAGTAAAGTATGAGTTATAAATTGTTATAGCATGATATATATGAAGCAGGTTATTGTTTAAAGTATTTTTATTATGAGCCGGGCGGCATTGCTACTATGAAGCTTTTGTTGCGTCGCACTCTTCAACGGTTTGTTCGTTATTGGGCAATGATCGGAAAGGCTTTCAATTATCACCATACTTTATGCTTTGCGTTTTTAATAAATAAGCAAATCCTGATGAAAAGATTTTTTTATTCTTGTGCCATTTTATTACTCATTTGCGGGTGTAAAAAATATAGCCCGAAAAACAATCCGGTTACATATGGGCAAAGCGCATACAATGCTGATATTTCCACAGATAAAGCGGTTTATAAACCGGGAGAACAGGTTGCGTTCAATTTGAGTAAAGAAATGCCTGCAACGGTAAAGGTGCGGTATCGCAAACAAAATATTACCATACAGGAAGACGCACTGCAAGGAAACTCGTGGAAGTGGACTCCGCCCGCAACAGACTTTACCGGTTACCTGGTGGATTTGTATGAAAAAACTGGGGAGACGGAAAAAGTATATGCGAGTATTGCAGTGGATGTATCATCGGACTGGACTAAGTTTCCTCGTTATGGTTTTTTGTCCTCATACGGACAAATGACTTCTTCCGCTATCGAAAATGTAGTTGCGAATTTGAATCGTCATCACATCAATGGGTTGCAGTTCCAGGATTGGCATTTTAAACATCATATGCCGTTAGCGGGATCGCCGTCTAATCCTTCCGTGATGTGGAAAGACATTGCTAACCGCGATACATATTTATCTACTGTAAAAGGCTATATAACGGAGGCGCACAAACGAAATATGAAAGCAATGTTTTATAATCTTGCTATGGGGGCGCTTAATAATGCTTCTGCTGACGGAGTGCAGGAACAATGGTATATGTTTAAGGATAAAACGCATACTGCAAAAGATGTGCACGTTTTACCTAAACCTCCATTTAGAAGTGATATTTATTTACTGGATCCTTCCAATACCGCATGGCAGCAATACATTGCAGCAAAGAATAACGATGTGTACGCGGTGTTTGATTTTGATGGTTATCATATTGATCAGCTTGGTGATAGAGGAGCGGAGTATAATTATTCCGGAAATAGTATGAACCTGGCTGCTACTTATAAACCATTTATCGCTGCCATGAAAAATGCCGCACCAAGTAAAATACTTTTAATGAATGCGGTAAACCAATACGGGCAGGAAAATATTATAGCGTCATCGCCGGTTGATTTTTTATACACTGAAGTGTGGGCGCCAAATGAAGGCTACAAAGATCTGGCGGATATCATTATTGATAATAATAATTATTCGCAGAACAAAAAGCAAACGGTGCTGGCTGCTTATGTAAATTATGATCTGGCCAATAATACCGGATATTTTAATACGCCGGGTGTATTACTTGCGAATGCAGTGATCTTCGCGTTTGGCGGATCGCATCTTGAATTGGGAGAACATATGCTTTGCAAAGAATATTTTCCCAATAATAATTTGCAAATGAAAAGCGATCTTAAAACTGCGATAGTTCATTACTATGATTTTTTGGTAGCATATCAAAACTTGTTAAGAGATGGCGGTGCGTTTAACCAGGTTGCTCTTTCCTGTACAAATGCAAAAATGCAATTAAGTAATTGGCCTCCGCAAACCGGTAAAGTAGCTGTTGTAGGAAAAGATATGGGAAACAGGCAAGTAATTCATTTAATGAATTTCGCAAATGCTGCCAACTTTGACTGGCGCGACACTAATGGCACTCAGCCTGCTCCTTTGCAAATGCAGAATGCCGCTTTGCAATTAACGTCAACCAAAACAGTATCGAAAATTTGGTTAGCGTCACCAGATAATAATTACGGTGTTGCATCTGACTTAACCTTTACGCAATCGGGAAATACGGTAAGTTTTAATTTGCCTTTATTGAATTACTGGGATATGATCGTAGTAGAATATTAAATAAAAATAATCAGCACAATGAAGAGATCGATCTGTATATTTTGTAGTGTTATGATAACAATGGCCTCTTATGCGCAAAATCTGCAAAAGCCGGGTGATTGTACTTCATACAATGTGGTTGCCAACACGGTAGTTTTTAATTGTACCAATAATGCGAAACTCCAATTAACATTTTGCAGCGGAGATGTTGTAAAAATTTGGTATGACGCACAAGGTGTTTTTAAAAGGAATAATGAATCGTTTGCTATAGTAAATGAAAACATTGAAAAAATGGCTGATCTCAAAGTGGAAGAGCAGGCTCAGTGTTATGAAATTTTTACAGGCAAATTAAGAGTGCGTGTTAATAAGTTTCCATTGAGTTTACAGATCTTCGACAAATATCAAAAACTGCTTTTGAACGATTACAAAGATATGGGACATGTAAACGAAAGCAGATCTGTAGCCGCTTATAAAGCATTGAGAAATGATGAACACTTTTTCGGATTGGGTGAAAAATCAGGAACTATTGATCGCCGTGGTAAAAGTTATAAAATGTGGAATAGCGATAAGCCTTGCTATAGCACGAATGAAGACCCGCTGTATAAGAGCATTCCTTTTTTTATGAGCAGCTATCATTATGGAATATTTTTCGACAACACGTATAAAACAGAATTTGATTTTGGTGCCACCTCCAACGAATACTATTCATTTAAAGCGCCTGGCGGCGAGCTTGTTTATTATTTCATTTACGGAAATGATTATAAACAGATCATTGAGCGATATACTATGCTGACAGGTAAGCCGATAATGCCTCCGTCGTGGGCGTTGGGATTTTCGCAATGCCGCGGATTTTATACTAACGAAAAGCTTGCACGCGATGTAGCGCAAGAGTTTCGCAAAAGAAGAATTCCTTGCGATATTATTTACCAGGATATAGGCTGGGTGCAAGGTTTGCAGGATTTTAACTGGCGCAATGATAGATACCAAAATCCTAAGGAAATGCTTAAACATTTGGATTCATTGGGTTTTAAAGTGATTGTATCACAAGATCCCGTTATATCGCAAGCCACAAAAATGCAATGGCAGGAAGCTGATTCTTTGCAGTATTTTACGATTGATACCGCAACCGGAAAATCGTATGATATGCCCTGGCCCTGGGGCGGCAATTGTGGAGTGGTTGATTTTACAAAACCTGCCGTAGCGGATTGGTGGGGAAGCTATCAGCAAAAACCAATTGATGACGGTGTGCGTGGTTTTTGGACGGATATGGGAGAACCCGCATGGAGCAATGAGGATGCCACCGAACGTTTGCGTATGAGACATCACCTGGGCATGCACGATGAAATTCATAATGTGTATGGACTTACATGGGATAAAGTAGTGAAAGAGCAATTTGAAAAACGCAATCCCAATAAACGCGTATTTCAAATGACACGCAGCGCTTACGCGGGTTTGCAACGCTATACATTTGGCTGGTCAGGAGATGCAGGAAATGGCGATAACGTACTGGATGGATGGAGCAGGCTCGCAAACCAAATACCGGTGGGCGTTTCGGCAGGTATGGGTTTGATCCCGTTTTGGTCTTGCGATATTTCAGGGTATTGCGGAGATATAAAAGATCATACCGCGATGGCTGAATTATATACGCGATGGATGCAGTTTGGTGTATTCAATCCGTTAAGCAGGGCGCATCATGAAGGAGATAATGCTGTTGAGCCCTGGCTGTTTGGAAAAGAGGCGGAAGATAATTGCAGAAAGGCAATTGAACTGAAGTATAAATTATTTCCTTACAGTTACACATATGCGCGGGAAGCTCATGATACCGGTGTTCCTTTAATGCGGGCTTTATTGCTTGAATACCCGGATGATGAAATGGCTGTTAATACAAATGACGCGTTCTTGTTTGGAAAAGAATTACTCGTGGCTCCTGTTGTACAAAAAGGCGCGCAAAGCAGAACTGTTTATTTACCGGAAGGCGAATGGATTGATTTTAATAACGGTAAAACTATTTACCAAGGCGAACAAAAAATAACTTACGATGCGCCACTAAGTGTGATTCCTTTGTTTGTAAGAAAAGGTTCCATCATTCCTATGATGCCGGTGATGCAATACATTCATGAAAGGAAAAACTATCCGCTATTTGTTGAAATTTTTCCGGGTGATATGAATGAGAAAGTTTCCTTTACGTTGTATGAAGACGACGGCGAATCGCTTGCCTACCTTGAGAATGTTTTTGCAAAAACAATTTTTACCTGTACCAAAGAAAAGAATAAATATGTAATTGCTACGGAAGTGCTGGAGCAGAACGGATATAAAGCGGATACAAAACGGAATTATGTATTGAAGGTGCACATGAATGAAGTGCCGAAAAATGTTACTGTAAATAATACTGTTTCAAAAAAAATGCAGGATAGTTTTTTAAACGCTTCTGTTGAAAAAGATAGGACTACCGTAGGTTGGAGTTGGAATGAAAAGACTTCGATATGCACTATTAAAATTCCCGCTGTGAAAATGAAGAATAATGTTGTGGTAAGTTATAATTAATAGGAACCCTGTTTATGATTTGCTTTTATTATGAACCCGGCATTTGAATTACTATGGAGCAGCCGTTGCGTCGCACTCTTGTGCTGTAGTAATTTTATTCGGCAATAATTATAAGACGCTAACTGATGTTCTGATTGGTAGTAATAAGATATTCATTTGATTTACCTGCTTGCGCATTGTTCAATATTGATTCAAATGTTGAAGAGTGCGACGCAACAAAAGCTTAATAGTAGCAATGCTGCCCGGTTCATAAAAGTAAAAATGCTCTAAATGAAATACTGTTATTAAGTATAAATCAATTTCCTTCCATGATTATTAGATTTTTTTTCTGTATGCTTGTTGTGGCCTGCGTTACAGCAGATGCGCAACAAAAGGAACCTGTTTTTAAAAACGAGCGTTATAGCTTATATGCCGATTGCATAAAACAGGATAGCTATGTGGCGAAAGCGCTATCACGAACACACATCGTGTCGGATTATAAAAGCCCTGCGAACCAGTTTCAAAGCGCTGATATGAGCTTTAAGTTCAGTATAAATGGAAAGGATAATGAAATGCTTTCCGGCGTGGATCATCATCTTGCATGCGTGGCAACAAATGGCGTGTATGAAACGCCGCTAATAAAATTCGGTACTACACAGTATGATGGTTATGTTCCCTCAAACGCTTATATGGCACCGGATACAAAGCTTAAGGTAAGGCTTGATATGCGTGATGTGTTGGATGCTTTTGCGAAGAACGGTTATTATAAAACGTTTAATGGAGAAAAAATTTATAGAGAAGATTTCAAGGGCGTTTACATTGCCGGCAGTGCTGCGCCATTGACATGGGATTTTGATAACCTTGTGCATTACCCGCATCTACAGTTGCATGATGAGGATAAGGATGGTATTTATGAAACCACTTTGCTCCTGAATGCGCATGATGAAAAAATAGAAACAGCCACATCGTGGACGCTTACAAAAAATATTGACGAGTTTCCTCAATATCAATCGCCGCATGTGATGGCTGACGCGTTATACAACTTGTCATTGGAGGAAATGCTGAACGCGGTGGAAGCTGATAGTACTTTTCGTACTGGAAAAGAGTGGGCGGGAGTTTGGACAAGAGACATCAGTTATAGCATTATTTTAAGCATGGCGTACTTGCAGCCAAAAGTCGCGTACAATAGCCTGATGCGTAAAGTAAGTAATAAGAAAAAAATTATTCAGGATACCGGAACCGGCGGCGCATGGCCGGTTTCAACGGACAGAATGATTTGGGCGATAGCTGCATGGGAGTTATATGTGGCAACAGGAGACGCTAATTGGCTAAAGGAAGCTCAGCAGATCATAAAAAATTCCATTGACGATGATTTGAAAAATGTATATGACAATAAAACCGGATTGGTGAAAGGAGAGTCTTCCTTTCTTGATTGGCGCGAACAAACGTATCCATCTTGGATGCAACCCGCGGATATATTTGAATCGAAAACTCTTGGAACAAACGCGGTTCATTATAAAGCGAATATTGTTTTAAGTAAAATGAGCGAATTGACGGGTGATCACGCTACGGTTGCTAAACATAAGAAAATAGCAGAAAAAATTAAAGCGGGAATCAATACTTATTTGTGGCAGGCTGATAAAAAATATTACGGACAATATTTGTATGGAAGAAATTATAACACGCTTTCAACTCGCTCTGAAGCGCTTGGAGAAGCTTTGTGCGTATTGTTTGATATCGCAGATAATAACAAACAAAAACAAATTATAGAAAATACTCCGCAAACTGCATTTGGGGTTCCATGCATATTTCCATATATTCCTAATACTCCTCCTTACCATAACAATGCTGTATGGCCTTTTGTGCAGGCATACTGGATGCTGGCTTCCGCAAAAGCCGGAAACGAAAAATCTGTTATGGAAAGTATAAGTTCCATTTATAGGGCTGCGGCATTGTTTGTAACCAATAAGGAAAATTTTGTAGCAGATAACGGAGATTTTCTTGGCACACAAATCAATTCAAGCAATATGCTTTGGAGTCTTTCAGGAAGTATTGCGTTGGTGCATAAAGTAATTTTCGGATTACAGTTCAGTGAAGCA
This sequence comes from Flavihumibacter sp., assembly GCA_031553495.1. Lineage (GTDB taxonomy): Bacteria > Bacteroidota > Bacteroidia > Chitinophagales > Chitinophagaceae > Pinibacter. The sequence continues at coordinate 30,484 of JAVBLN010000057.1, read as the reverse complement.
GGTATATTGTTCAAACCCTTTGTGCCGCAGGCTTTGAAAGGAAATAGACGTCTCGCGAATTTCAAGTATCGTAACGCGATATTAAATATTGAAATGAGCGGTTATGGTAATGTAATCAGTTCTATTAAGCTTGATGGAAAAGAATTAAAAGACGCAAAAATTCCCTCAAATATTTTTGGTGTACACCAGGTGAAGATTGTTTTGGCCAATAAACCTTTTGGTAATTCGAGTATAAATAAAGTTGAAAGTTACACATCATTACCAGCGCCAGTTGTAAAGTATAACAATGAAGAACTTGCGTGGATTCCTGTAAAAAATGCTGTTGGTTATAATGTTATTAAGAATGGAAAATTGTTAAAAAGTATTGCAGATACTAATGTTTCCGCACTTTCCACAGGTTTCGGAGAATACCAGGTAGTAGCTGTTGATAAGAATAGGGTAGCTTCTTTTGCAAGTGAACCTGTAGTGGTAGCCGCTCCCGAAAATGTTTTTGTATATGAAACAGAAGAGTTTGTAAACAAGTCGGCGTATGCCTATAAAGATTATTCGCAAGATGGTTTTATTGAAACCTCTTCCACTATTAATACCAAAATTGAAATTCCTATACAGGTAAATACTACAGGAAATTATTTTATTGATTGCAGGTATGCGAATGGCAATGGCCCTGTAAATACGGAAAATAAATGCGCTGTGAGAACTTTGGTTATAGATAATAACGATAAAGGTATTTTTGTTTTTCCTCAACGTGGAAAAGGCGAGTGGTCTTCGTGGGGGTATACCAACAGCTTAGAAGTTTATCTTACAAAAGGCGCGCACAAACTTGTTATTGAGTATAAGCCCGCTAATGAAAATATGAATATGGAAGTGAACCAGGCAATGATTGATTACATACGGTTAAGATTAGAAATTTGAAATGTCTGGCTTTGTTATACATCGTTTTGTTTTGAACATTTTTTTTGTTGATCGGCGGTAGTGCTACTATTAGTCTTCGGTTGTGTCACTCACTTGTTCAGTAGTAATGCTATTCGGCGGTTGGCTGTATTCAGTTGGCAGCGGACAGTAGAGAAATTGAAAATCAGAACAACCATGCTGCGTCGCTGCTTCGTTGTATTCGCCGCGAGAAAACAACTGTAGATATTTCTCGCACCATTTATACAACACTTTCAATTTTCAACTAATCTCTCTACTGCTCACTTTTTCCTAAGTTTGCTTAATGAAACAGATGTTAAGAGCTGCATACAATACCTTTTTTTCTTACCTGAGAGAAAAGGTGAATAAGGCGCAGTATATTATGATTGTAGCAAGTTTAGTAGGTTTATTATCAGGATTGATAGCTGTATTGTTAAAAACCATTGTACATTATATTGAAACATCGATCACTAAAATACCCGTTTCGAAGTTTTCTTACTTGTTGTTTCCGGGAATCGGATTATTGATAACTGTTTTCGTTGTTAAAAAAGTAATTGGTGGAAATTTTGAAAAAGGAATCGCGATGGTGTTGCGAGCCATTGCAAGAAAATCCTCTTTTATTCCGTTTAAAAATACATACATACATGTAGTTACAAGTTCACTAACTGTGGGGCTTGGCGGTTCTGTGGGTCTTGAAGCGCCGATAGTTGCCACGGGTTCTGCTGTGGGAGCCAATATGGCACGCATTCATCAGCTTAATTACCAGGAGCGAACGTTGCTGCTTGCCTGTGGTGCGGCAGCCGGTATTGCTGCTGTATTTAATGCTCCTATCGCCGGAGTAATTTTCGCTATTGAAGTATTGCTTACAGAAACGGTTCTCAGTTATTTTATTCCATTGATTATTTCCGCTGTTATCGGGGCTTTGTGTTCGAAAATTATTTTAAATGAAGATCTACTTTTTAGTTTTCTTTTAAAAGAAACATTTAACTATCACAATGTTCCCTTTTATATTTTGCTTGGTGTTCTGGCCGGATTTGTGTCTTTATACTATGCCAATGTTTTTAAAAAGGTAGAACATCGCATGCACGACTGGCCTCTTAATGCTTATTTCAAAGCATTGATCGGAGGTTTGTTCTTACTAATTATGTACATACTTTTTCCAACACTTTTTGGTGAAGGTTATGAGAGTGTGAAAGTATTAGCAAATGGGCATAGCAATATAATTGAAGATAATACGCGTTTGTTTTCGCTGATCAGTCACGAATGGGGCATAATTATATTTGTTGGTGCCGTAATGCTGTTAAAGCCTATAGCCGCAGGCATTACCATTGGTAGCGGTGGTAATGGCGGTAATTTTGCGCCGTCTCTGTTTGTTGGCGCTTATCTTGGTTTTCTTTATTCAAAACTGTTGAATATCACCAAACTGATTGATGTTCCTGTAGGAAATTTCAGTCTTGTTGGTATGGCCGGCGTATTAAGCGGTGTAATGTATTGCCCGCTTACAGCCATCTTTTTAATTGCGGAAATTACTAATGGATACGAGTTGTTCATTCCTTTGATGCTTGTATCATCCATTTCGTTTTTTATTGTAAAGCATTATCAGCCTTATTCTATGGAAACGCGAAAGCTTGCCATGGAAGGCGAGATATTTACTCATAGAAAAGAACAAAACATTCTTACAGCAATTCGTCTTAAAGATATTATTAAACGCGATTACCAGGCAATATCAGTAAACAGTACATTGGGCGATTTGGTAGAAACGATTAAGCAAAGTGAAAAAAATATTTTTGCGGTAGAAGATAAGCACGGTAGGTTTATTGGCATCGTAGAATTAAATGATGTAAAACAAAAAATGTTTGATCCCGCTTTGTTTGATAAAACTAGCGTCAGGCAACTAATGAAAAAAGCTCCCGATATTATTTATACTGGAGAAAGCATGAGAGGTGTGATGGAAAAATTTGATCTCTCGCAAAGCTGGTATTTGCCGGTGCTTTCAGAAGATGAAAAATTTATAGGCTTTATTTCAAAAACAAAAATATTTGAACGCTACAGGCAAATTATTTCAACCCCGCACGATTTGTATGAATAACTTTCTATAAGCGAAGTGCTTGTATGCTATGACGTATGTGTTTTTCAGTTTTAAGCAGCTATGCGAACAATTATACTAATCCATTGTTATCCTTTGGATAATTAGTCTAATTAACACATACTCATATGAATATTTACTTTTTAAAATTAATAGCATATAGTTTTGCAACTTTAGTATTGTTTACTGCAGCTTATGCGCAGCAACCTCAACATCAGGCGCTTGATGAGGAAACATTAAAGAAAGCCAACAATCCTATGGCTAAAATAAAAGCGCTAAATGTGCATAATTATATTGTTTCAAAGGTGTATGGAGCACCCGATGCCTCCATGAACCAGCTTAATGTGCGTTATTCGCAGCCATTGGGAAAGTTTTTATTGCGTGCCAGTATGCCATTTGTGGTGTCGTCGGTTTCTGCTGCGGGGCCAACCACAGGGCTGGGCGATTTTAATATGTTTGGCATCTATACGCTTCCTGCAAAGAACGGAAACCAGTTTGGCATAGGGCCTTTGATAGTGGCGCCCACAGGCACACACAACCTGGGGCAGGGGAAATGGCAGACCGGCGTTTCGGCTCTTGCATTTTTTGCCAAAAGCCATATTCTGCAGGTGGGAAGTTTACTGCAATGGCAAACTTCATTTGCCGGTGATGAAGACAGGCCGGACGTTAGTTTATTAACGCCGCAAATGTTTTTTATATGGCAAATTGGTGGCGGAACATATTTGCGTAGCACCGGCGTATGGTCGTTCGATCTTACAAATGGACATTACAATGTGCCTCTGGGTTTAGGAGTAGGTAAGGTGGTGAAAGTAAATAAAATTGTATTCAACATCTTTGCAGAACCCCAGTTCTCAGTACTTGCGGAAGGAAGCGGACAGGCAAGATTCCAGACTTTTGTAGGATTTAATACGCAGTTTTAAATGTTATTGAATAGTGCTTGCAAAAAACGCTATACTTCACACGGCATAAAAATACATAGTGCTCTTTTTGGATATCAACTGTTGTGCTACTATTAAACATCGTTGTGTCACTCACTTGTACTGTTGTAATTTTATTCGGCAAAGTGAAACATTCATGCACGAATTTATACTGCGCATAGTATAATATACCTCACAGGGAAGCTTGCGATTTAGCTGATGATAAGCATTACTACAGTTGAAGTGAGTGACACAACGATGCTTAATCAGGGCTCAAATGCTGACCCCATAAAATGAAATAACCGGGCCGGCAGGATTATAAATAAAAAACCTGAACTCATTATAAGCCCAGGTTTATATTCCTAACAGTTAAGGGTACACTATAACGTAACGCCTGTTTTAAAGATTGCGATTTCTTTGAAGCCGGTTTTTTCGTGATTCAGTTTTTCTTCTCCGTTAGATACTTTTATAATGAAATCAATGAAACGGCTCAACACTGTTTCCATGCTTTCATCTTCCACAAGCGTACCTGCATTAAAATCGATCCAGTTTTTCTTGTGATTGTATAAACCGCTGTTGGTGCTTATTTTCATAGTAGGCACAAAGCTTCCGAACGGCGTGCCGCGACCTGTGGTAAACAATACCATTTGGCAACCTGAAAAGCCAAGCGCGGAAGAAGCCACCAGGTCATTACCGGGAGCCTGCAATAAGTTCAGTCCGTGTTTTGTAACAGGCTGCGCATAGTCAAGCACATCAATCACTTCCGATTCGCCGCCTTTTTGAGTGCAGCCCAGCGATTTTTCTTCCAGTGTGGTAATGCCGCCTTTTTTATTTCCCGGCGAAGGGTTTTCATAAATAGGCTGTTCATGTTTGCGGAAGTAATCTTTGAAATTATTGATCAGGCATACTGTGCCATCAAACACTTCTTTGCTAACAGCGCGATCCATCAAAATCGTTTCGGCGCCAAACATTTCCGGCACTTCCGTAAGAATGGTTGTACCACCTTGCGCAATCAGCCAGTCTGAAAGCTGTCCTACCAGCGGGTTTGCGGTAATTCCGGAAAAACCGTCACTTCCGCCGCATTTCAATCCGATCTTTAAATAACTTAAAGGAAGCGGCTGACGTTTATCGCTGCGCATTTTTTCAACTAGCTCTTTCATTAGTTCAAAACCGGTTTCCACTTCATCTTCCACTTCCTGCGAAATGAGGAATTTAATTCTGTCCTCATTATACTCACCCAGTTTCTTTTTAAATTCAGGTACCTGGTTGTTTTCGCAACCAAGTCCCAGTACTAATACACCTCCGGTGTTGGGATGTTTGGCTAACGCACCTAAAGCTTTCTGTGTGTTTTCGTGATCATCTCCTAATTGTGAGCAACCATAATTATGTTTAAAAACACAGATGTCGTCAATGTGTGAAACATCCAGTTCTCTTTTAATGCGGTCAGCGATCATTTGCGCCTGTCCATTTACACAACCCACAGCAGGAATGATCCACAGTTCGTTACGAATACCCATATCATTATTGGGCCGCAAATATCCGTTTACAGTTAAATTGCTTTTCGGAATATTTACAGTTGCTTTTACTGGATTGTAAGCGTATTGCAGGTTGTCCTGTAAATTGGTTTTCACATTGTGTGTGTGAATATGCTCACCCTGCGCGACATGAGAAATCGCATGACCAATAGGGTAGCCATATTTAATGATGTTTTCATTTTCCCCGATATTGCGCAAAGCAAATTTGTGCCCTTTGTCCACATCATTTTTCAGGGTAATGTTTACTCCATTTACTTCAAGAATTTCGCCGGCTTTCAGTTCATCCAGCGCCACACACACATTGTCATTGTCGTTTATTTTGATGTACCGTTTCATATGTTTTAGTTTTTTTCCACGAATTCCACGAATTGCCACAAATTTTAATTAAAGAACAATTCGTTTATATTTTAGTGAACTCTCTCCAAAATTTATAAGTATTCCAAGTTTGTTTTTAGAAGCTTTCAGATAATTTATTGTTTGCCCTATAAAACTGTCATGAATAGAATCAACTGCTTTTATTTCTAAAATTATTTTACCATATGCTGTAAAATCTACATTAAATTTTCGCGGTAGTATAATTTCTTTGTATGCAATACAAAATTCTCTCTCCCTTTCATAATGTACTGAGTGTTTCTTAAATTCATACTCTAAAGCATCTTTGTAAACTATCTCACTAAAACCATTGCCTAATGTTTTGTGTACTTCCATACATAAGCCGATTAAAGTATATGCTTCGTGCTTATATAAAATATCGGTTGTTATTCTTTCATTGCTATTAATCACCATAAGCCAACAGCTTTGCAAAGCAAAATTTAGGTCAATTCGTATAAATTAATATAGCGTAATGTTGATGTTAATTTGTTTCCATTTGCCACAATTTATTTTTGTGTCAATTAGTGTAATTCGTGGACACAAAATAAATTTACAACCCTTCCTTTATCTTTCCCACTAGCTCTCTATATTCCTCCTCACTCAAATATGTTTTCTGCGGGTTCATTTCAAATGTGCTTCCCCAGGTTGGTCCGTCTTTATATTTGGGAACGAGGTGGAAGTGTAGGTGCGCCAGCTTATCTGAGTAAGCGCCATAATTTATTTTGTCAGGGTTAAATGCCAGGCTCATGGTTTTGGCTGCTTTTGCAACATCCTGCATAAACAATGCAAGTTCTTTTTCATCAAGCTCAAACAACTCATTAACATGTTTGTTATATGCTACCAGGCAACGACCACGATACGTTTGTTCTTTAAATAAAAAAAGTGTGGATACCTGCAGTTGGCAGATCTCAATCATCAACTCTTTTTGCGTTTCATTTTTTTCACAATACAAGCAGGACATAATACTTGGAATTATAAATTAAAAAATAGTAATCAAACAGGGTTCAGGGTGGTTGTAAAAGGTGTATTTTTTTATGTGGCCCGGCATTAGTGCTACTATTAGGCTTTACTTGCGTCGCACTCTTGTACGGAAGTAATGCTATTGAGCGGGTGATGAGTTATGAGTTATGAGTTTTGAGTTTTGAGTTTTGAGTGCTTTAGTTTTTACATACATCCGGTGTCTAAAGCACTTTCAACTATCAACTTTCAATTTTCAACTATCCACTATCCACTGTTCACTCGCTCAATAGCATTACTGCCGATGAAGTGATTGCGACGCAACGATGATGCCATGAAATACTGCCGCCGGTACCCAAAAAATTGTATTAACAATATTCATGTCGATTTTCTTCACCAACAACCAACAATCATCAACTAAACACTTTCAATGATTCTTCCATGCCACAGCTAAGTATAGACGAAATAAATTTCGACACTTCTTCTACTAATTGTGGTACAGCTAAAAGATCTACAGTCCATATTTGTTTGTTGGACAAAATCGCTTTAACGGAGGCATTCACATCATTAGCATTAAAGTTGTCTCGAATGAATTGAATGTGTTCCGGTGTATCGTTTGGTGTAAAGTTGATATTGCTTTTGCCGCTGTACAATACAATAAGCGCGGCTAAAGAGAACGCAGTGCGCTTCGCGAATTTTCCGTGTTTGGTATAGTTGTCAAGCAATGTTGGATAATCGCGGGTTTCCCATTTACTTAATGAATTTAGCGAAATAGTTTCAAGGTAATGTTTGATGTATGGATTATAGAAACGCTCCAGGATCTTTGCAGAGAATTTTTTTAACTCTTCCGGATCTTCGTCAATAGCAGGCAGTACTTCTTCCGCTACCATTGTGTTAATAAATTTTTCTACCAATGGATTATTGAATGCTTCCATAACGGTAGTGCAACCCATTTGTAAAGCAACAGGTACCATAGCGGTATGAGCGCCGTTCAGTATACGCACTTTTTTATCGCGAAAAGCTTTAATGCAATCCATGAAAAGTACATTAAGTCCGGCTTTATCGAGCGGGAATTTTTCTTTGATCACCGGATCGCCGCCAATAGCCCACACGTGGAAGTATTCGCCTTTTACAACAAGGTTATCATCAAGTCCTATTTCCTGCTTTATTTCATCGATATTTTCTTTCGGGAAGCCGGGCACAATTCTGTCTACAAGCGTATCGTAGAAGTGACAGGATGTTTTTATCCAGTTAATAAAATCCTCACCCAGATTATTTGCCTGCGCATGTTTTATAACAAATTCGCGAAGTGTAGAGCCGTTATTTTCGATCAGTTCGCAACAAATAAAAACAAGACCTTTGTCGGCGGCGCCGTTAAAATGTTTATAACGGTGATGCAACAGCGCTGTAATTTTTGCAGGAAAAGATTTAGGAGGTTTGGCATTTAAGTCATCACCTTCTTCATATCGTATGCCCGCTTCTGTTGTATTTGAAATTATAATTTCAAGTTCGGGACTAAGAATACATTTTTCGTATACATCGTATTCAACGTATGGGTTAATCGCATTTTGAATGCTTTCCACCAGCGAAACTTCTTTAATAGGGTGTTTGTCTTTAATACCTTCAAGATACACGTGATAAAGACAATCTTGTTTTTTCAGCAGATCGGCCATTCCTTTTTCAATAGGCTGTACAACAAGCACTCCGTGATTCATTACACCTTTTTTATTTGCTTTGTCAATCATCCAGTCAACGAAAGCTCTTAAAAAATTGCCTTCTCCAAATTGTAGAATTTTAATTGGCAAGGGAGAAGTACTAACCGTTTTTCTGTTTAATTCTTTCATGCGTAAAATTTATAATCGTGAAGAGATCATTCAGATAATGTTGATCTGATAAGGAAAATTAAGAAGTCATAAAATTAAACGAGAAAACAATAGTGGAGGGAGTTTTGCGCAAAAATTCACGTAAACGATTGCGGACGGAAAGCGAAAAAATCGGGATTAAATAACTATAAAATATTTAAAGCAAATTGAGATGGATTTTTTTTCAAAATGACGCAATATTTCGGTATCGATTGCGTAAATAAAACCGTTGTAAATGCTCTTAAATTCTGAAAACAATGTTAAAATTGCGGATTATTTTTATGCCTGTTTTTAGGATGTTGTTAATAAGTATAAAAATAATATGTATTGCATTAGAACCTAGCGAGCCAACATTAACCCTCATGAATAATTGAGTATATTATTTTTTTATAAATCCTTGCTGTATGAAAGCATATTTATTATCATTTCTAGCATTTCTGCTTGTAGCAATTACTGCTACGGCGCAAACTTCAAAAATTTCCGGTAAGGTAGTCGACAACACAGGAGCCCCGGTAGCCGGCGCGAGTGTGATTATTGAAGGCACCAAAACCGGAGCATCCACAGGAGAAGACGGATTGTTTTCCATACCTGTGAAAGAGGGAACAGGTTCTGTGACGCTGTCAATTTCTTCCAAAGGCTTCAAAGCCGCCATAATTAAAGCATCACCGGGAAGCATGGTTAATGTGACCATGGAAAGGGAAACATCCGATATGGATGAGGTGGTGGTTGTGGGCTATGGTAAAGTGAAGAAAAAAGATTTAGTTAGTACTGTAGCTACAATTGGCGGTAAAGAGTTAACCAAGGCTCCGGTAACGAGTGCTGCAGAAGCCATGACCGGCAAATTAGCAGGTGTACAAGTAACAAGTACTGAAGGCTCTCCGGATGCACAAATAAAAATTCGCGTTAGGGGTGGAGGATCAATATCTCAGGACAATTCGCCTTTGTTTGTAGTTGATGGATTTATTGTTAGTGATATAAATGGTATTGCACCATCAGACATCCAGTCTATTTCTGTATTGAAGGATGCATCCTCTGCTGCAATATATGGGGCACGTGGAGCAAATGGTGTTGTGTTAATCACTACTAAAGATGGGAAGGCCGGAAAGATATCAGTAGCAGCAAATGCTTACTATGGAGTAAAAAAAGTAGCAAAAATGCTGGATGTTCTTAATCCTTATGAATATGTAATGTATCAGTACGAAGCAGCACAAGGCAATCTTACAAATTTTCAAAAGTATTATGGAAATTTTCAGGATTTGGATATATATAAATCCAAACAGGGTACAGATTGGCAAAATGAGATGTTTGGTAGGACAGCGCAACAGCAATATTATAATCTTGGCATAAGTGGAGGTTCGGACAAAGCAAGATTTAATCTTGGATTGACACGAAATAAAGAGGAAAGCATCATGCTTGGCTCAGGTTATGAAAGGAACAATGTAAATTTTAAATTAAACACAGAGCTAAGTAAGAAATTCAGTTTTGATCTTAATACCAGACTAGCATATATGGTCATAGACGGAGCTGGAGTTAACACTTCTGCAGGAGGACAAAGTAGTAAACTGCGTAATGCTGTTAAGTTTGCTCCAGTACATGGATTAAAAGAATATAGCTCTGATCCGGATGCAGATCAAGATAACCCTGAGGCTCAAAGTCAGTTATTTGATCCTGTGACATCAACCAATGACGAATATAAAAAGCAGAGTAAGTTAAACACAAATTTAGGAGCAGCGCTAAATTGGAAAATCATAAAAAATCTGACATTTAGAACAGAATGGGGATACGAATTCAGAAACTATAGAACAGATCAGGTTTGGGGTCCAACCACTTATGTTTCAAGAAATGGCAAAGGGGGTAAACCTGTTGCAACTATTCTAAATTCAAACGGTTACGCATGGAGAGTTGCAAATACATTTACTTATGATCTTCCCAATATAAGAAAGAATCATTCTCTAAATCTTTTAGCTGGCCAGGAATCTAGTTCAGATTATTACAAACAAGTTTCCAATACATCTGAACAATTCCCGGTGGGAATGAAGGCCGACGACGTATTATCTATGATGAATTTTGGAATTCCTAAACCAACCGAAACTTATATTTCTGAACCGGATAGATTATATTCATTTTTCGGAAGAGCTAATTATTCATTTAAAAGCAAATATTTGGCTTCTGTAACTTTTCGTGCAGATGGCTCATCAAAATTTGCTCCAGGTAAACAATGGGGATATTTTCCTTCAATAGCTTTAGCGTGGAAACTATCTGATGAAAATTTTGTAAAGGATAATATTGATTGGATTAGTAATTTAAAATGGAGAGCTAGTATAGGAGCTGCTGGTAATAGCAGAATTCCTGGAAGTTCATGGAAGTCAACTTTTCTGACAATTGGAGAAAGCAAGCCACCATATTTTAATGATTTGCAATCCATTTACTTGATACCCGGCACTATGGATGAAAGTGGTAAAGTTGTAAACTATTTAACTAATCCGGATTTAAAATGGGAAACAACAATAACCAGAAATACAGGGTTCGATTTTGGTTTGTTTAATGGAAGATTAGCTGGTACTGTAGATTTTTACTGGAATACAACTAAAGATTTGTTAATCACAGCTCCTTTAGCAACCAGCTCTGGATATGATTATCAGTTACGTAATATGGGACAGACTTCTAATAGAGGGGTTGAACTTACCTTAGAGGGAGCCCTTGTTAATACTAAAAACTTCTCATTATCCGCATCATTTAACATAGCCTTCAACAAGAATAAGATCGATAAATTCCGTAATGGTGATGCTCCATATAAAACAATTGATTCTAAATGGAATGGATCTGCCATACCTTCTGAAGATTACATCATTGAAGAAGGTAGACCGGTTGGTCAAATGTATGGATACATAACTGAAGGGATGTACTCTTTTGATGATTTTAATTTCAATAAAAACACTAATAAATGGGAGTTAAAAGATGGAGTTCCTAATGTGCAAGGATCTGGTTTAGCGGTACAGAATTATTTTGGACCGGGGATACTTAAATTTAAAGATATTAGCGGGCCTGATGGTAAGCCTGATGGAATTATTAATAACTATGACAAAATGGTTATTGGTAATGCAAACCCCAAGCATACAGGAGGTTTTGGTCTAAATTCCAGGTACAAGAATATTGATTTTACAGCCTTCTTCAATTGGTCATATGGCAATGATGTATATAATGCCAACAAAATGGATTATTCAGTCTTCTTGGATAGTAGAGCATATCAAAATCTTGCAGGATTTATGGATTTATCTCATCGGTTTACTATAATCGATCCCGAAACAGGAAACAATGTCGCCTATGGTACAAATGCTGATCCTGTCAGGTTACAGGAAATCAATAAAAATGCTTCTATTTGGTCACCTTTGTATACTAAAACTCCATTGCATTCATGGGCGATAGAGGACGGCTCTTTTCTTAGATTAAATACATTGACAATTGGCTACACAATTCCCAAAAATGTATTAAGTAAAGTTAAAATTCAAAATATAAGGGTATACGCTACTGGTTACAATTTATATACATGGACCAGTTATTCAGGGTTTGATCCAGAAGTGGATGCTCGTAGGGGAACACCGCTTACACCAAGTGTGGACTTCTCCGCTTATCCCAAAGCTCGTTCCTTTGTTGCCGGTATTAACGTAACTTTTTAATTGATGTATTTTATGAAAAAAACAATATATATTCTCGCAATAGCTTTATGCATGTTCAATATCAGTTCTTGTAAAAAGGACTTTCTAAATACAACTTCTCCTTCAGTTTTTACAGATGATGTATCATTTTCAAATGCACTATTCTCTGAGTTTGCTGTGAATGGTATATATGCAATATTGGGACGTGATGAATCTTATTCATCCAGACTGTCACTAACCTATGGTGCAAATACGGATATAGAGGTTGCAGGAGCAGATATGTCGAATTATTTGAATGATGCTGAATATGGTTTGCCAAATTATAATGGAACACCAAATAATACCAAAATTACTGCAGAGTGGAATGCGTTGTACAAAATGGTTGAGCGTGCAAATATTTGCATTAATGGAATTAAAGAAAGCCCTGCATTTAAGGGTTCTGATTCTTCAAAAATGAAAGCTCTTTTAGGCGAATCTATGGTGTTGAGAGCTTTTGCATATGCAGATTTAGTAAAATATTGGGGAGACGTTCCTTTCAAAGCTGAGCCAACATTACCAGATGCATCAAATGTATATTTACCCGCAACTGACAGAGACAGCATTTATGAGTTTATCATTGCAGATCTTCAAACCGCCGCTTCTTATTTACCATGGTTAGGTTCAAGTGGTTATTCTACCCCTGAAAGAATAACAAGGGGATTTGCTGAGGGCTTGTTAGCTCGTGTTGCTCTGGCAAGAGGAGGTTTTTCGATTAGAAATAAACCTGGCTTTCCAACTGAAAGAGGTAGTGATTGGGAAAAATATTACAGAATCGCTAATGCTGCCTGTAAAAATATTATTGATAATGGAACACATAAATTAAACCCCTCGTATGTTTCAATATGGAAAAATGTTTGTGCCTGGAAGTTTGATTCGTACAATGAAAATTTGTGGGAGATGCCATTTGGAATATCTTCCAGCAGTGAGTTAGGTTATTCAGTTGGAATACGTTATGAAATCGGTTGTAAATATGCTTTAGGAAAAGCTAATAATTCAAACTTGCTTAGCACTACGGCTTATTATCTGTATTCATTTGATTCATCAGATTTGCGTCGAGACGTAACTGTTGCTCCTTATACTTATACAGCATCTGACCAGGAAAAAATACAAACCAACCCATTGAGGTTTTGTTTTGGTAAATGGGATATGCGATGGATGAATGAGACTTGGCGTTCTACAAATAAAAATGCCACTACAAAATTGATGTCTGGCATCAATTGGATTGCTATGCGTTATGCTGATGTTTTGTTAATGTATGCTGAAACTGAAAATGAGTTGAATGGTGGCCCAACTGCGGCAGCTAAAGCTGCATTAAAACAGGTGAGATCCAGAGCATTTAATTCTGCGGATCAGGCTAAGAAAGTTAACACATATGTAGATGACTTAGGTAGCAAAGACGCATTTTTTAATGCTATAGTGGATGAACGTGCATGGGAGTTTGGAGGAGAAGCCGTGCGTAAATTTGATTTGATCAGATGGAATTTACTTGACACGAAAATAACATTGCAAAGAGAAGTGTTGACCAAAATGATAAATGGAACAGCTCCCTATGATACATTACCCAATAGTTTATATTGGAAGTTGAATGGTAATAATGAAATAGATAAGACAACATGGAATTTGTACAAAAGATTATCTGCTGCTCCAGATGTCTCTTATACTAAGACCGGCTGGCTGTTTGGCCTAAGTGATGATAATAAAAAAACATTCCTGCCGCAAATAGAAAGTTTTAGTACAGGACTTAATAAGGTAAAACCGAATCGTTATTTATTTCCAATTCCATCATCAGTTATAAGTTCATCTCAGGGAAAACTGAGTAATTCTTATGGTTTCTAAACACCTAAATAAATTCATCATGAAATTATTATATAAGTTTTCAAGATTATTTTTTATTGGAGGAGTAATATTATTTAGTATTCTGTCTTGTAATAAAGTTAATCAATGGGATATTGATAATAGCCACAATCGTTTATTTTCTCCTGTTAACCTAACAGCCTCAGTCAGCGGTGTTACAGTTACTTTAAAATGGAATAATATGCCTGCAACAAACAAGTATATTGTTGAGCTTAGCCAAGATAGTTTGCTGTTTACAAATATGGTTGCACGATATGAAGGCAGTGCTACAAAAGAAACTGATGGATATTCATTTGTTCTTCCTATCGCTTTAAGCCAGTTGACGCAATATTCTGCGAGGATAAAAAGTATTGATACAACCGGTTCTGTTGATTCTTCTAAATGGACTACTGTTGCGTTTAAAACCCAAACTGAACAGCTAATGTTGCCCAGTACAAATCTGGAAGCTACTGGTGTTACACTAAATTGGACAGCTCCTAATCAGGTAACTCATTTTATGATTGGTAATGCAAGATTTGATATAACTCCCGCTGAAAGCGCCGCCGGTTCAAAAACTATTACTGGTCTGCTTCCTAAAACAGCTTATAGCGTAACACTTTATAATGGAACAAATATTCGCGGCACTCAATCTTTCACAACAACCGCATTAATCCCTACAGGGCCTAATGTTAGACGGCTGGATCCAACCAATCCTTCCTGTTTAAAAGATTCAATACTTGCATTACAGGCTGGAGAAAATATATTATTTGTTGCAATGCAGGGTTCTCAGTATGATTTAGGTGGAGCTACAGTGACTATACCAAATGGTGCTTCATTTACTATTTGGGGAGAGGAAGGGCCTAATAGACCTGTTATTACAGGAGGAACAGGTTTAACAAGCCAATGGTTTAATTTAAATACAACAAACGGAATTATAAAATTTGAAAATGTTGTATTAGACGGAGCTAATTCTGGTGGTACAAAAGCAACATATCTTTTTAATCAAACTCCGGCTAGTTCTACTTCTAAAATAGTTTTTGAAAACTCGGTTATACGCAATTTTGGCACAACAATATTTCGTATTCAGGGTTCTAATACAATAGTAGTAGATAGCCTTATAATAAATAATTGCCTTGCTTATAATACCACGACAACAAATTACGCCTTAATACATGCCAGCGGGGCAAGTGGAAGTAAGGTTAATAATATTAAGATCACAAATAGTACTTTTTATAAGCACGGATCACTTGCTACAGCGGGTAAAGGCTTAATTCTGCATGATAAGTCCGGAAATACGTCCACCGTAATTGATCACTGCACTTTTTATGATTATCAAAGTGGTGCATCTAATCATTTCATATCGTTTTCCGGTAGTTTTGAGTCTTCATTTACAATTACAAACTGTATAATTGCTAATGCTGCTGCTGCTAATGGCTTCCTGGCCAAAAGCGCAAGTATAACGGGTATGAATAAAAACGGCACCTATATGCTGAGTGACGTTACATTTACATCCAACCCAATTGGAAGTGTTTCTTCAGAAACATCTGCCGCTTTGTTTAATAATCCGGATGCGGGTGATTTTACTTTTAAAGCCGGTCATGGTGGTGATTTTGGTTCTGCTGGTGATTTACAAAGACAAAGGCCTAAAGATTAAAATCAACTTTTAACTAATTTCCAAAGGTGTGGCCCCTACGCCACACCTTTTTTAATAATGAAATAATTTATGAATAATTCGTTGAACCGTATCCTAACCATAGTTGCCATATTAATAGGCTTTTCTGCATGTGGTAAAAGCGTTAATACCGGCTATTCTTCTACAGGCGGCAATAATACCGGCGGCCCCGACACCCCCACACCCGTTCAGGAAACAGCTCTCGCATTTCCCGGAGCGGAAGGCTTTGGAAGAAATGCAACCGGTGGTCGTGGCGGAAAAATTATTGAGGTTACTAATTTGAATGATGCCGGTACCGGAAGCTTCCGTGCTGCAATAACAGCTTCCGGGGCTCGTATCGTAATTTTCAAAGTTTCAGGCCGAATTGACCTGAAGTCTGCACTAGCTATAACTAATGGCAATTTAACCGTAGCAGGACAAACAGCGCCGGGCGACGGTATCTGCATTTCAGGATACCCGATTGAGCTAAAAGCTGATAATGTAATCATTCGCTTTATGCGTTTCCGTTTGGGAAATGGAAATGTTTCAGATGCCAATGCTGATGGTTATGATACTTTCTGGGGACGCGATCATCAAAACATTATTATCGACCACTGCTCTATGAGTTGGAGTATTGATGAAGTGGCTTCTTTCTATGGCAACAAAAATTTTACCATGCAATGGTGTACCATTGCGGAAAGTTTGCGCAACGCGGGCCATTCTAAAGGTTCTCATGGTTATGGCGGAATTTGGGGCGGACAAAAAGTAACATTCCATCATAATTTAATTGCCGATAACGATAGCCGTAATCCGCGTTTTTGCGGAAGCCGTTATTCTAGTCAGCCCGATTTGGAAAGAGTGGATTTTAGAAACAATGTAATCTTCAACTGGGGTGCAAATAGTGGTTATGCAGGTGAAGGCGGTCAATATAATATGGTGAACAACTACTACAAACCCGGACCAAATTCAAGTAATCCTAAACGCATTTTTCAACCCAATCCTGATGATGGTACCAACAGCCAGCCTAAAGGCGCTTACGGACAATTTTACGTTGTTGGTAATTATATGAACAATGCTTCTGATGTAACAAATGACAACTGGTTAGGTATTAATATCAATAATAACGTATCGGGAATAACCTTAACACAGGCTATGATAAAATTAACCACTCCCTGGGATACCACCGGAGGAGGCGTATATACACACACCGCGGCTGATGCTTATGAAAAAGTTTTAACTTATGCTGGGGCAAGTTATGTGAGAGATGCTGTTGACACACGTATTATAGGCAATGTGAGAAGCGGTACACCACAAGTAACGGGTACCGTTAGCCTTACTGATTTAACACCATATAGACTGGGAATTATAGATAACCAGGCTTCCGTGGGTGGCTGGCCTGCATATAATAGTACGGCAACCCCTGTTTGTACTGCCGGTGATGGTATTCCTGACGATTGGAAAAAAGCGCATAAACTGGATGTATCGAAAAATGTGGCGAATGGCCGCAACCTTAGCACCGGATATGATAATATTGAAGTGTATATAAACAGTCTTGTAAAAGATATTACTGATGCACAGAAGTAGATGCTGAATAAGTTTTGCAGCATGATGTTGAATTGATGATAAGAATTACAACCGCTGAACGGAGCGTCGCAACGGATGTTTAATCAGGGCTCAAATGACGATTCCCAAAAAATAACTTTGACCGGCTGTAATGTGAATTTTTTTTGTGAGACCGGCGGTAAAGCCCTGATTTGACTTTGGTTGCGACGCTCCGTTCAGCAGTAGAATAAATATTGGGCAATAAAATACATACTGCAAAATAATTATGCAGGCATGTAGTATAGAGCGGTTGTGAAAAATGGAAACATCAATATTATTCTGTAAGATCAAAAAAAACGACAAATCCAAATTCTGGTAATATGAAAAAAACGTTTTGTTTACTGTTCTTTATCTCTATAGCGCTAGAGGCTTTGCATGCGCAACAATTGGCTTTTCCAGGCGCGGAAGGGTTCGGAAAATTTACGTCTGGCGGCCGTGGCGGAAAAGTGATTATTGTAACTAATCTTAATGACGCCGGGCCCGGAAGCCTGCGGGCTGCAATCAATGCGAAAGGGCCGAGGATTGTAGTGTTCGCCGTTTCAGGTACTATCGAACTTCAATCAAGACTTACTATTAAGAACAATGATATTACTATAGCGGGGCAGTCGGCACCCGGTGATGGAATTTGTTTGAAAAATTATACTTTTTCAATTGATGCCGATAATGTGATAGTACGCTATATACGTTGCAGAATGGGCGCGGAAAAAATGCAGGAAGATGATGCGATGGGCGGTACAAGGCAGCATAGCAATATTATTATTGATCATTGTTCGGCAAGCTGGTCGGTTGATGAAACGGCTTCTTTTTACCACAACAGAAATTTTACCATGCAATGGTGCATAGTGGCTGAAAGTTTAAACAATTCCGTTCATAGTAAAGGTGAACACGGTTATGGCGGCATCTGGGGTGGAGAAGGCGCTTCGTTTCACCATAATTTAATTGCGAATCACAAAAGCCGCAATCCGCGTTTTAGCGGTTCTTCCACTACGCTGAATGAAGTGGATGAACTGGTTGATTTCAGGAATAACGTAATATTTAACTGGGGTGCCAACAGCGCGTATGGCGGTGAAAAAGGTTCATACAACATGGTGAACAATTATTATAAACCAGGCCCCGCCACCGGCAAAAGAGTGAAAGAAAGGATTGTGAATCCTTCCAGTCCTTATGGAAAGTTTTACGTTTCCGGCAACGTAATGGAGGGAAGTAGAACAGTGACGAAAAACAACTGGAACAACGGCGTACAGTGTGATAATGTTGATTCGGTTAAAACTACGGAACCATTTAAAGTGGTGGATATAACTAAGGAAACCGCAAAAAGCGCATATAACCGTGTGCTGAAATTTGCAGGTGCCAGTAAAGTTCGCGATGCTGTTGATGTAAGAATTATCGAGCAGGTGAAAACCGGCAAAGCAGCTACAGGAAAGAATATGAATGGAATCATTGATTCTCCCGATGAAGTTGGCGGCTGGCCTTTATTGAAATCGTTGCCCACGCCAAAGGATTCCGATAATGATGGTATGCCGGACGAATGGGAAATCAAAAATGGCCTGGATCCTAATAACGCGAATGACGCTTCCGCTTATACTATCGGTAAAGAATATACGAATATCGAAGTGTATTTGAATGAATTGGCGGGGGACAGTAGGCAGTAAACAGGAGGCAGGAGAGAAATCATAAATCTTAGCTCCATGCTGATATCTAACTTTCCTACTGCCCACTGCCAACTAAAAAATATATACATGAAAAATCTTATAATAATTACAACGATCGCATTTATGGCATTCGCGCCGACACAGAAAAAAATAAAAGTATGGCTGGTGGGTGATTCTACCATGTCGCATAAGGAAGTAAAAGCTTATCCGGAAACAGGGTGGGGCATGCCGTTCAAATACTTTTTCGATTCTACTGTGGTGGTGGATAACAGGGCGATGAATGGAAGAAGCACACGTACGTTTATTGAAGAAAAAAGATGGCAGGCTGTTGTAGATGATTTAAGCGAGGGTGATTATGTGTTTATACAGTTTGGCCATAATGATGAATCGAAGGAAAAAACGGACCGGTATACATCTCCGGAAGATTATAAGAAAAACCTGTTGAAGTTTATATCGGAAGCGAGAAGTAAAAAAGCTATTCCGGTTTTGTTGACACCCGTTTCCAGAAGGCGCTTTGACAAGGATGGAAATATCCTGCAAACGCATGAAGAGTATTCTCCTCTTGTGAGGGAAGTGGCAAAAACGCAAAAAGTACTCTTCATTGATCTTGATGAAAAAAGCCGTAAACTTTTGCAGGAGTTTGGAGTGGAAAACTCAAAACTGTTGTTTAATCAATTACAGCCCGGCGAACATCCGAATTATCCGGATGGTAAGGAAGATAATACGCACTTTAATGAATTGGGAGCAAGAAAAGTGGCTGAGCTGGTATTGGAAGACATAAAAACTCAGCAATTCGGGCTTGCTGAAAGAATTGTGAAAGGAACGAGGAAGTAGTTGAAAATTGAAAGTTGATGGTTGTATGAAGGAAGGTTTGTGAAAAAATGAGTATGCAATTGTTATTAGCGACCGAGTATTTCGAAGGCTGGGAATTCATTGAACATCGAGTCCGAATCGCTGCTGAAGCTTGCACTGCTGATGTTATATAGTCCGGCCATGCTTCTGCAAATACTTTTATTGTGAGCAGCTTTTATATGGTTTTAGCATTGGCAATTTTTGTTCTTACTGTGTCAATGTCTTTTATCCATTTTATTAGTTCAGGGTCTATCCATGTCAATATTTCTATTATAGCGTCATAAACTTCCTCAACATATGTAAAGTCTATTGCAGCCCCGTTAAAGCATATCGGTTCGTTATGATTTATTCTGTTTCTGAACTGCCGTATTTTGTTAAGCCTGTCACAAGAATCACTTCGTCCATGCCCGGAAGGAAGGTTGTTGAAAACTTGAATGGGCCTACCTAATAATAGTCGATAGTGATGCACTTCGAATAAATCAGTCCAAAATGCTAATGATTGGTCTGCAATAATTTTACCACTTGTGATAGGAACCCGTAAATGCCTAAATCTTCTTTCCGATTTCTCCACAGACGACTTAAGGAAATAATTTGTAACCCTTCTTCCTGTCCTTCTGTCAATATGTGTAAGAGAAGGGTCAGCCATAAAGCCTGTCTTTTGATTTACTATCCAATCTGGGTCTGAGAAATGTGCTGCCAGGATTGTATTTATGCGATTTCTTAGTGTTACTTCTAAAGCACCTAATAATGGGTGAAAAGATTGGGCTATTTTCAAGTTCGCTTTGTAAAGTCTGACTGCCCTCGTTTTTCGATTTCCTGTTGCAATTAAGTATCTGTCAATACGTTGTGATGATAGATATAGTCTTACTTTTTGAAACTTCATTAACCCAATTGTTTTTGTAAATATCGGTAATAAACCTTACTTTTGTGTCATGATGCTTAGTCAAGCCTCTTGCTGTAAAGTAACGTAACTAAGTTTAAGAATTTAAAGGGTCACATATGTGACCCTTTAGTTTTATGTAAAAACTGTATTTATCACCTTGAATGAGTGGGTCTGTCACTAAATTGCACACACCAAATTCGAAACGTGTAAGCTAATTCGAATTTGGTGTGTGCTTTTTGTGTGGTAGTGTCTCCTGTGTTTGTGGGTTTTAAAAATTCTTTGAAAACCTCTGTAAAGATTCCACAGAAAACGTTTGCGTAAAAAAACAGATTCGGTGAGGAAATATATAGTAGCATTGTGGCCAAATCTGATCAATACTACTGCAAAATGCCGAATTGGGTATTATGTAATATTCAATGTTTTGGTGTTTAAACTTATGAGCTTTTTTATGAATTATACTATACGCAGTATGAATTTGTGCATGACTGTTTCAATTTGATGAATAGCATTACTACTGTACAAGTGAGTGACACAACGATGCTTAATAGTAGCAATACCGCTGGTTTACAAAAAAAATCATTTGCACAATGTATGTTGGGTATCGTGAGTGGAAGTTATTGCGAAAACTGTTACAGATAAGATTTTCTAAAATATTATTGTGTAGTAGCCCGCAATCAATGCTTTCAACTATCTTTAACAATAATTCAATTATCAGATAAACATTTTAATTAATTAACCTAAAATCTAACGATGAAGCCTTCGACATCAACCGGCATGAGCAAGTACAGGTGGACGATTTGTTCCTTGTTACTATTTGCAACTACCATCAATTACATGGACAGAAATGTAATCGGTTATTTGAAAGATTACTTTTGTTCACCTAACGGATTTGGTTGGTCGGCCTCCGACTTTTCTTACCTAACAGCAATATTTACGGCTTTCTATGCCGGCTTTACATTGTTTGCCGGGTTTATAATCGACAAGATCGGTACCAAACTTGGCCTTGCTGCTTCTTTAATTATATGGTCGTTTTCGGGCATGGCCAGTGCGTTTATGGGCACTTCGTTATGGGCGCATAATGCGGCTCGTGCTATATTTGGTGCAGGGGAAGCCGGTAACTTTCCTGCTTCCATTAAAACTGTGGCAGAGTGGTTCCCCAAAAAGGAAAGAGCCTTGGCTACAGGTATTTTCAACTCCGGTTCGAATATTGGCGCGATGATTTGCGCATTAATAATTCCGTTGATATTGGCAGCATGGAATCCTGATGAAGGAAACCCGCTATTCTTTGGTATTTTTCACGGTTGGCAAATGGCTTTCATTATTACCGGTTTGGTTGGGTTTATCTGGCTGATATTTTGGAACAGGTCTTATGGTTCTCCTGCGCAGATGTTGCAAAAAGGAAAATTAAGCAAGGCTGAATACGATTATATACATGCGGATGACGAAGTAGTGGTTCAGCAACCCCAGGATGTTTCGAAAGAAAAAGTGCCCTGGTATAAAATGTTTACATACAAACAAACCTGGTCGTTTGTGGTAGGTAAATTTATGACAGATGGTATATGGTGGTTTTTACTGTTCTGGTTGCCTACTTATGTTAAGCAACAATTCTGTGTAGGTATGACTCCGGATGCTACAAAGTACACTGTAATGGTTTCTACGTTTGTAGTGTATGGAGTTGCAATTGTGGGATCGATATATGGCGGTTCCATACCAATGACGCTGATGAACCGCGGATGGCAAACTTACAAAGCCCGCATGACAGCTATGTTTATGATTGCCTGCGCTCCATTGCTGTTGGTAACCACACAATGGATGGCCACATTTGGTATTGTTGCGGCGATTGCGATTATCAGCATCGGTGGTGCATCACACCAGGCCTGGTCGGCAAACCTGTTTACCACGGTATCTGATATGTTCCCCAAAAAATCAGTAGGTAGTGTTACAGGTATAGGTGCGGCAGCAGGAGGATTAGGCGGCGTACTGGTGCAACTGTTGGCCGGCTGGCTTGAAGATACTTACCGTTTAAAAGGAGTAATGGCAGCAATAAATTCTGGATTGGTTAAAGCAACAGAAGCCATTCCGGTTGATAAGATAAAAATAGATAACCTGAAAGATGTTTTAACAGATCCGTCAGCATTTGAGCAGGCAAGAAATTTCATTTCTTCAAATATTTCCGTAGGATATGGTATTATGTTTGGAGTGTGTGCTTTTAGCTATTTAATAGCATGGGTGGTTATGAAAATGCTGGTTCCTAAATTTAAACCTATTACGGATCTGTAGGGGGATCAGAGGTCAGAGATCAGTGTTGGAGTACTTTCTTCTTACTTCTGATTTCTGATTACTCCGCTGTTTGAGTTGATATTTTTTGGTACGAGCAATAGTTTTTCATGGCATCATCGTTGCGTCGCAATCACTTCATCGGTAGTAATTCTTTTCATCGGTTAAAATAATTCAGGCTTGCCGTTATCAAGATGTCCTACACCTCAAAGGTGTAGGACATCTGCGTACAATTATTAAGCACTTTCAACTTTCAATTTTCAACTATTTTCCTCTCCCTATGCTTCATGTTTCCCTTCGCTAATCAATATTAGCGCGAAAGCGGCGTAGTTAATAATGTCGTAATAATTCGCGTCGATACCTTCACTAATCAGCGTTTTACCTTCGTTTTGTAAAATTTGTTTGATGCGGCGTAGCTTGGTAAGAATAAGATCTGTAAAGCTTTCCTGGCTCATGTCTCGCCAAGCTTCGCCATAATCGTGATTTTTATTTTGCATTAGCGCTTTGGCTGCTTCAATTTTTTCGTTGTATAACATTTCAGCTTCGTCTGCGGGTATTTCTTCTATTTCTTCGTTCTTTTTGTCTAGCTGAATCAGACCAATTATTCCATAGTTAAGAATTCCGATAAATTCCGAGTGAATATTATCGCCCACTTTTTGTTGCTTGTTTTCCTGTATGGTACGAATACGTTTTGCCTTAATAAAAATTTGATCCACTATGGATATGGTGCGCAATACCCGCCATGATGTGCCGTAATCCCTGGTTTTTTTCACAAAAATTTCCCTGCAACTGTTTACTGCCTGATCGTATTGCTGATTGGTGTTAAGCATGAAAGAATGTTTACTTTTAAATATTTCGCTAATTGAGGAACGAGATGTTTTCCATTCTCGGTATTCCGTTTTTCTCCATTAATTTGCCAAAAATAATACAATGTACTCACTCAATTGCAAAGGCCGGCTATTGGAAATTAGTAAACCTTTGGTTATGGGCATTATTAATATTACGCCGGATTCGTTTTTCGCGGAAAGCCGGCAACAAAATATAGATGATGTGTTGGCGCAGGCTGAAAAGATGTTGCAGGAAGGCGCCGCGATACTGGATATTGGCGGCCAAAGCTCCCGTCCCGGAAGTGATTTGCTTACTGCAGAAGAAGAATTAAGCAGAATCATAGAACCGGTTATACAGCTTCATAGGCATTTTCCGCAAGCCGTCATTTCGGTAGATACTTTTTATAGCAAGGTAGCAAAGGAAACGGTTGAAAACGGCGCTTCAATGGTGAATGATATTAGTGGCGGCCATGCTGATGAAAAAATGCTGGAAACAGTTGGCAAACTTAGCGTTCCCTATATATGCATGCATATGAAGGGAACTCCGCAAACAATGCAACAGTATGCGGTTTATAATGATGTAGCCGGTGAAGTACTGGATTATTTTATTGAAAGAATTGATGCTTGTAAAAAGGCGGGCATTCACGATGTGATTATTGATCCGGGTTTTGGTTTTGCAAAAAATATAGCGCAAAATTTTGAACTGCTTAGTAAATTTTCACTGTTGAAAATTTTGAACAAACCTTTACTGGCAGGGCTTTCACGAAAGAGTATGATATACAAAACTTTGGGCACTATAGCCGAAAAAGCGCTGAATGGTACCACTGTATTGAATACCATCACTTTGCTGAATGGTGCAAATATACTGCGTGTGCATGATGTAAAAGAGGCTATGGAAACGGTAAAACTTATTGAATGTTATATGGGCGCATCGGCTCAAATAAATGATGATTTGATAATTGAGGAAAACAATTAGTTTGAACTTGTATTTTTACAATTATATTTTTACCATTAAAATCAAAATGTATTGTATCAGTTGAGAAAATTTAAAGTCTGTATTTTTCAAAAGTAATCGCATGAACCAACAACAAACCCGAAAATCGTCAACTGCAATGGTCGTTTTGGCTTTTGCAATTGTGTATATAGTGTGGGGCTCAACTTATTTTTTCATACAAAAAGCTGTGTATGAGTTTCCTCCTTTTATAATGGGAGCCCTGCGCTTTTTGATTGCAGGCGCCGCTATGTTGATATGGTGCATGATCAGGAGGGAAAAGATCTGGAATTGGCAAATAATAAAACACGCCACTATAAGCGGTTTGTTATTATTATTAATTGGAAACGGCGCTGTAATTTGGGCTGAACAAACGCTGCCAAGCTCACTTGTAGCAATACTTGTGTCTGCCGCGCCAATTTGGTTTGTGTTACTAGACAGACCGCACTGGCGTGAAAATTTCCACAGTAGGGAAACACTTACCGGTTTAATAATCGGTTTTATTGGTGTAGTACTTTTGTTCTTTCAACAGTTGATGGAGACTTTTGGTGAAACTAACGGCAATGTACACGTTATTTCGTTAATCATTTTAATTTTTGGTTCTATAAGTTGGGCAAGAGGTTCGCTTTATTCTAAAGCCAAAAGCGTAGGTTCCACCATGGCAAATACTACATGGCAAATGTTCACTGCCGGTATTGCATTTTTACCTTTCGCATTATTTACAGGCGAAATGAGTCGTTTCAAGCCTTTTGCTATTAGTGCGGGAGCATGGTTTTCTTTATTCTATTTAATTATTTTCGGATCGCTAATTGCGTATAGTGCATATGTATGGTTGTTGCAGGTAAGGCCGGCAACACAGGTAAGTACGTATGGGTATGTAAATCCGGTGATAGCGGTATTATTAGGTGTTTTTTTAGGCGGTGAAAAAATGAGCTGGATTCAATTGTTAGGGTTGGCCATTATACTGATCAGCGTACTGCTTATTAATATTGCAAAAGCACGCAAAGAAAAAAAGCTAATGCTGAAACGTAAGGCGGAAAGCGCATTGGTAAATAATAATGCGGTGATATTGGATTGAATATTAGTTAAGAGAATAATTTGAAAATTCGTTGTGATGGAATTGTTTATTAATTCAATGATTCAATAATTCGATAATCCTCTGAAGGTCCAAAGCTGGCGCAGGTCTCCTGACCTGTGCCGCTGCGTTACTTGATCCGTTTCTAAAAGCAGCAGTATAGGACTGCAAGGCTGATTTAATGTGAAAATGTGGAAATGAATTTGAAAATTTGAAAATTCGTTGTGATGGAATTGTTTATTACTTCAATAATTCAATAATTCGATATTCGATATTCCTCTGAAGGTTTGCCTGCACTAAAGTACCAACAACCAATAACTAACAACCACTAACCAACCTGCTCCATAGCATTCCAACCGTACAAGTGAGTGACACAACGATGCTTAATAGTAGCACTACCGCCGGTGCAACAAAAAAATAATTACACATTTATATGCTGTGTGCAGTATAAAAAATCCGTGGAAATCAGATTAATCAGTGTCATCTGTATGCTAAAATCTGCTTACCCAATATTGCTCTTGATAATCAATTATTTTTCAAAAAGGCTTCGCGTTTTTCGTATGTGAACATTTATTGGGTAATTATGTAATAATAATGCTTCATATACAATATTTTGCGTCAAAATACTTTTTTATATAAGCTGTAACTTTAAATATTGCCGGTTTATAAGGACATTTTTGAATCCCGGAGCGCAATTATCTAAAAGCTGTATGATGCGACTGTTTATTGCAATATTGTTTTTGATGGTGACGGTTGATACATTTGCTCAGCTTCCTTCGGGGAAAGATATTTCCAATTTGCGAAAGCGTTATGTGTCTGTCACTGAGAACAAAACAGTGCTGGACAGTCTTAGCATTGTACCCAAAAGTGTTCATGTTTTAGGCGTTCCGGACAGCGCCTTTATTGTTGATGTGATTGAAGCGACACTTACCTGGAGGCAAAAGCCTCCGCTTGATTCTGTGTTAGTTACTTATCGGGTATTTCCGGGCAAACTGAACGCTGTGGTGAGCCGAATGAAATATGACAGCCTGATTAATTTTTTTCTGGCAAAGCCTTTTATTACCGGTCAAACCGAAAAAGAAACCAATGCTTTTTTCAATTTTGGCAACCTTACATATAATGGTAGTTTCGGCCGCGGTATTTCGTTTGGAAACAGCCAGGATGTGGTGGTTACTTCTAATCTGAATTTGCAGTTAAGCGGCTATCTTGCTGATAGTATTCAGATACTGGCTGCCATTACGGATAATAATATTCCCATACAGCCGGATGGAACCACGCAACAGTTAAATGAATTTGACCGCGTGTTTCTGCAGTTCAAAAAAAAGGGCTGGCAGCTTAGCTTAGGCGATATTGATCTAAGACAAAACCGGAATTATTTTCTAAGTTTTTATAAACGCCTGCAAGGCGCCACGTTTGAAAATACCAGTAAAATTGCTCCGGGTATAACAAACACTACGTTGGTAAGTGGCTCTATCGCTAAGGGAAAATTCACTCGCAATATTTTTCAGGGACAAGAGGGAAACCAGGGCCCGTATAGATTGCAGGGGGCGAATAATGAATTTTATTTTGTGATACTGGGAGGCACGGAAAAAGTTTTTTTGGATGGCGAAATGTTGCAGCGAGGTGAGGACAGAGATTACATTATAAACTATAATACCGCTGAACTAACGTTTACGCCCAAACGAATGATTACAAAGGATAGCCGAATTCAAATTGAATTTGAGTACGCAGACAGAAACTATCTGAATACTAATCTTTATATAGCCAACGAAACTGATTTTAATAAAAAGTTCAAGCTGCGTGTGGGCGCATATAGCAATGTGGATGCGAAAAATTCGCCAATAAATCAATCGCTGGATAGTACGCAGAAAAGATTTTTGAATACAATTGGCGATAGTATTAATTACGCTTTTTACCCAGTGGCCAATGTTGATACTTTTAGTGCGGGAAAAATTTTGTACGCCAAAAGAGACACGGTGTATAATGGCGTGCATGACAGTATTTATGTGTATTCCACTAGTCCGGATAGCGCTATGTACAATCTTTCATTTACAGAAGTGGGCGCCAATAAAGGAAATTATGTGCCCGATCTGAATGGAGCCAACGGGAAAGTATATAAATGGGTGAAACCGGTAAATGGAGTGATGCAGGGAAATTTTGAGGCGGCTACTTTTTTGGTTACGCCAAAGCGACAGCAGATTGTAACGGTGGGGGCGGATTATAATTTGTCGAAAACCACGCTGGTTACCGGCGAAATTGCTTATAGCAATTATGATGTAAATACTTTTTCGAAAAATGATAAATCGAATGATAAGGGGTATGCAGGAAAATTTGTGGTGAAAGATGTGCGGGCTTTGAAGAGTAAAAAAGATAAAAAGCTGCAGCTTGTTTCCAATGCCGGCATTGAATGGGTACAGGCTACTTTTCAACCAATAGAAAGATTGCGAAATGTAGAGTACACGAGAGATTGGGGGTTGCCGTTGGTAACCACAGATGCCACCGAAACGATTATTACCGCGGCCACAGAGTTGCAGGACAAATTGAATAATAAACTGCGTTATGAATTTACATCTTATAACCGCAGTGATGGTTTTAGTGGAATTCGAAATGTAGTTTTACAACAGCAGGAAGTAAAAGGTATTCGATTTAACAACCAGCTTAATTTAACCAATTCCGTTTCCACAACCGATAAAGGATATTTTTTCAGGCCTACATTCGATGTGTCGAAAGTGCTAAAGAAAATGGCCAACTATGTAGTGGGCGCCGGTTATTCGCTTGAGCATAATGAGATCAGGAATAAGATCTCGGATTCTGTAAACGCGAACAGTTTTTCTTTTCAAACCATACAGGCATATTTTAAGTCCGACGAAACAAAATACAATAAATGGGGCATTACTTATTTCAATAGAACAGATTCATATCCTTATGGTAAAGATCTTGAAAGAGCCAACAGAAGCAACAATATTAATGTGTTTGCGGAGCTGATGAAAAATCCCAAAAATCAATTGCGTGTAAATGCCACATATCGAAAGCTTGATGTGTTGCAAAAAGAAATAACCTCGCAAACGGCGGAAGAAAGCCTGCTTGGAAGAATTGAATATATGGCAAGCGCATGGAAAGGATTTATTTCGGGAAATATATTGTATGAAGTAGGCTCAGGCCAGGAACAGAAAAGAGACTATGCTTACCTGGAAGTGCCGGCAGGGCAGGGGCAATTCACCTGGATTGATTATAATAACGATGGCGTTCAACAATTGAATGAGTTTGAAGTGGCGCAGTTTCAGGATCAGGCGAAATACATTCGCATATTTACCCCAACGAATGAATTTATAAAAGCCAATTACAATACTTTCAATTATTCCATTTCACTTAATCCGCGTTCGGTAATTGACGCATATAAAAGTCGTGGTATAAAGAAGATGCTTGCCAACATTAATTTTCAGTCATCTTTGCAAATAAATAAAAAAGAAATAGCGCACGGACTTGTGCAGTTCAATCCTTTTGCGAAAGCAATAAACGATACTTCATTAATCTCGCTGGCTTCCGTTTGGTCCAACACGCTTGCGTATAATCGTTTCAATCCTAAGTGGGGCTTCGATGTTACTAATCTACGCAATAATGGCAAAGCGTTGCTCACATATGGTTTGGAAAGCAGGCAAACAGAAGAATGGGGCTTTAAGCCACGCTGGAATGTTACAAAGAAAATAACCCTTGATGCACTGGCAAAAACAGGCTACAACAGGCTTTCAACAGCCAACAATAAATTTGATAACCGAAATTACAATATTGATCAGTATTCACTGGAGCCGAGAGTGACATTCACACACAATTCAAGCTTTCGCATATTAGCAAGTTATAAATTCAACAACAGGAAAAACAAAACCGGCGATAATGAAAAGTACACTGCGCATTCCATCAATTCCGAAGTGAAATATAATTTGCTGCAAAGCACATCCATACAGGGAAAATTTACATTCAGCAATATTAAATATCCGTATCCCGCCAATACCACGGTAAGCTACACAATGCTGGACGGATTGCTGCCCGGTAAAAACTATTTATGGTCGCTTGATGTTACCAAACGCCTCGCCAACAATCTTGAAATAAATGTTCAGTATGAAGGCCGCAAACCGGGCGAATCGAAAGTGGTACACGTAGGACGGGCATCGTTAAGAGCGTTGTTGTAATCAAGATGTCATATATCAGAAGTCAGTTGGCAGTAGAGAAATCAGATGTCATATATCAGAGGTCGGAAGACAGCGGCGCTTGTCACTCAAAACTCAAAACTCATTACTCATAACTTTTTTGTAACCGGCGGTAGTGCTACTATTAAGCATCGTTGTGTCACTCACTTGTACGGTTGGAATGCTATTCAACAAGTTATGAGTTATGAGTTTTGAGTAATGAGAGTTTTTGCTTGCAATCAGTGTATAAAGCACTTTCAATTTTCAACTTTCAACTATAAAGCATTCTCAATTCTCCATTTATTCACATCTCATTGAATTATA
>JAVBLN010000055.1:0-113940 GCA_031553495.1 Flavihumibacter sp. | reverse complement strand
CGCCCCCCGCGATCGGGCCGTCATCGATCGCGGGTGTGCTTTTTGTTTCTTTTTGCACAAGCAAAAAGAAAAAGACTTTGTAAATGAAATGTTGAAATCCGTAAACGATATTCCTTTGCGAACTAAATACTTAATCCTATAGTTTTATTTTTTGTGTACATTTCCAAATCTGTTGAAATAATTTTACATTGGAAAAATTATCAACTTGAAACTACCGGTTTACCTAGATTATAATGCCACTACTCCCTGTGATCCGCGGGTGGTGGAAGCAATGATGCCGTATTTTACACAAAATTTTGGCAACGCAGCTAGTCGCAGCCATTCGTTTGGCTGGGTGGCCAAAGAAGCTGTAGAAATTGCCCGAGAACAAATTGCTACACTCATTGGAGCTGAGCCGGGGGAGATTATTTTTACCTCCGGCGCCACAGAAGCCGATAACCTGGCCTTAAAAGGCGTATTTGAAATGTACGCTTCAAAAGGAAATCATATCATAACCGCCAATACAGAACATAAGGCCGTTTTAGATGCTTGCAGCCACGTACAGAAAAATGGCGGCGAAGTAACTTATTTACAAGTGAAGCCCGATGGATTAATAGATCTGAATGAATTGGAGGCTGCTATAAAACCATCAACCGTTTTAATAGCCATCATGCATGCCAATAACGAAATTGGTATTATACAGCCGGTAAGCGAAATAAGCGCCATAGCAAGAAAACACAATGTGTTTTTTTTTAGTGATGCGGTGCAGGCTGTTGGAAAAATACCTGTAGATGTTAATAATGACGGAATAGACCTGATGGCTGTTTCCGCGCATAAAATGTATGGTCCCAAAGGAATTGGGGCGCTGTATGTAAGAAGAAAAAATCCACGTGTAAGAATTGCCGCGCAAATAGACGGAGGTGGCCATGAGCGGGGAATGCGGAGTGGAACACTGAACGTGCCTGCAATTGTTGGTTTTGGCAAAGCCGCCGCAATAGCTGCCAATGAAATGCATATTGAGGCTGGGCGTCTCAACAGGTGCAGAAATTTATTGGAACACTCGTTGTTGCAACTAGGTGATGTTTTTGTAAATGGAACAACTATTTTCCGGTTGCCCCACGTGAGCAATCTTTCCTTTAAGAATGTGGCCAATACGGCCTTATTAGCGGCGTTTAATAAAGATATTGCATTGTCATCCGGTTCGGCTTGCACTTCGGCTTCACTGGAGCCTTCGCATGTTATAAAAGCGCTGGGCGTGAATGACGAACTGGCTAAATCATCTTTGCGTTTTAGTTTGGGACGCTTTACTACAGAAGAAGAAATTGAGTATGTAATAATGAGAGTTTCGCAGGCTGTGCAGGAAGCCAGAAAATCAAATACTTCAGCAAATGTCAGTTAACTGTAAAAAAGTTAAAGCGAGTGTAATATTTACAACATAAATGTAATTTTGGATAACAAGAAACTGTTTTAGTGGTTTTTTTTGGATACCGGCATCAGTTTTCATGGCATCATCGTTGCGTCGCAATCACTTCATCAGTAGTATTTCATGGCAACTTTTTCTTAGTTGAAAGTTGAAAGTTGAAAGTTCTTTATGTGTGAGCCGCTAAAAGAGATTAAAGAATAAAATTGATGAAATTATTTCAGCCATGAATATCAGCTTTGTGCACGGCGGCTCCCTTCTCTTTGGGAGAAGGGCAGGGGATGAGGTTGGATAAATTGAGAATTGAGAGTGGAGAATTGAGAATGCTTTATTCACTGATTGCAAGCCAAATCAAAAGCACTTATTACTCAAAACTCAAAACTCATAACTTGTTCAATAGCATTACTACCGTACAAGTGAGTGACACAACGATGCTTAATAGTAGCACTGTCGCCAGACCCCATAATAAAAAATTGTACTAAATGGAGTGCTTATTAATACGTCAATTTTGTACTGAACAAATATTAATTTATAAAACAAAAATCTATGATCTATATAAGTGATAAAGCAAAAGAGAGAGTTGAAAAATTATTACTTGAAGCTGCCGGCGAAAATGATCCGTCGCAGTATTTTTTGCGTGTATCTGTGATAGGAGGCGGCTGTTCGGGACTTAGCTATAAAATGGATTTTGACAATATGGAAAAACCTGGCGACCAGGTTTTTGAAGACAAGGGAATTAAAATAGTTACGGATCTCAAAAGCTTTTTGTACGTGGTAAATACCACACTGGAGTTTTCGGATGGATTGAACGGCAAAGGATTTTATTTTAATAATCCGAACGCGGCCCGCACATGTGCTTGTGGCGAAAGCTTTGCTGTGTAGCCATTGGAATGATGTAAACTTTAATTATACAAATAATTGTTAAAGCAGGTTTCTATGAGGCCTGCTTTTTCATTTTTAAGACTTTGCATTAAACCTGCGAGTTGAATTATCATCATACAGGTGTAAAATTTTCAAACATGAAAAGATTAATACAAATAGTGATTGTCAGCGTTGCAATAATTGCGGCAATACCTAATTATACTAAAGCGCAGGAAATAAACATCAATGTGTTTTACAATACCTTAAACTCTTACGGAAGATGGATGAATTACGGAAATTACGGACAGGTATGGATTTGCAATGTAAGAGATTTTGTTCCTTACCAAACTGCCGGCCATTGGGAATATACCGATTATGGTTGGACATGGGTATCTGACTACGATTGGGGTTGGGCTCCTTTTCACTACGGACGCTGGGCTTATGACAATATGTACGGCTGGATGTGGGTGCCGGGTTATGAATGGGCGCCTGCATGGGTTAGCTGGCGCAGCAGCGGACAATATTATGGATGGGCTCCTTTGGCTCCCGGTGTAAACATAAATGTAGCTATCAATACAATTCCTGCAAATCGCTGGTGCTTTGTGCCTGTTAGCTACATAAACTCTCCCAAAATTCACAACTATTATGTAAACAGAACTAAGAACGTAACTATTATTAACCAAACTACCATTATTAATAATACCAACATTTATAACAACACGAGGTACATTGCCGGTCCTCGCAGAGACGATGTGGAACGTGTAACCGGAAGAACAATTAACCAGGTGCGAGTGAACAATGCAAGCACTCCCGGTAATACAAGAGTGGTGAACAATACAGTGAATATGTACAGACCTGTTGTGAAAAGAGAAAATGCGGGAGCTAATAATTCTGTGACTGTTGCGAACAGAAATGGCTCTGCTGATAACAGAATCAATAATGCGGGGGTGAACAGAAATGACTACAACAATAATTACAACAGGACTAACCAAGGCGTTGTTAATAATGAACGTAATAATACAAACAACAGAGCTGTTATCAATAACAATAATGGTGAGCGTGGAAATAGTGCTCCGGAACGTGTGAACGGAAATAATAGCCAGCAAAGAAGTAACGCGAATTTCAATAACAATAATGCCTTGCGTAACAGCCGGCCTGAAGTAAGAACACAACAAAGCAGAATAGAACAGGCGCCTCAACCACAAATGCAAAGAAGGGAAGTACAACATGCCAGGGTACAAAATACTCAACGCGAACAACCGCAAGGCCGTTCAACTGCTGCGGGAGGAACTCAACAAAGGCAACGTCCGCAAAGATTTTAGCATAGGGGTTAGATGAATGATTGAAGGGAAACCAATATTGGTTTCCCTTTTTTTTGATGTGTTATTTTGCTTTACTTCTATACTTTTCCGTAAGTTTTTTTATTGAACAGATCCTTTATTCTGTTTACAATTCCTTTTTCCTTAAAGTCAATTCCTAATCCAAAATTGCTATCTTGAATTTTTGCGAGGTCATCCTTAAAAGTTTTAAGATCATTAAAATCCATATCAAAGTTGGTAACCGGTATAAATTCGATATAAGCAGAAGCGCCTCTGTTATGAATTTTTTTCCTAAGCGAATAGGTGAAATATTTATTGTTTATTTCTATTTCCTGTTTTGTATATTTTTCGTTTGTAAAGATCAGCTCGTCTGTATTGATGTGAATTTCCATTTTCATGGGAGTATGATTTACCCAAAAAGGAATATCTTTTGATTTGTGCTTAAGGATATCATAATTTATAAAATCGCTGTCGAAATAACGTAGAATTCTGCTGCCATCTTTATCGGTTTCATATGGTGTGGGCATATCCGCAGTGAATACTGTTTCTACTTCATTCAGCTTTTTGTCATCCCTGGTTTTTTCTATTTTCCCATTGTTAAAAAAGCTGAATGGTTCTTCAGCAAACGATTTTTGGTTCAGCATTTCGAGAGTGCTTTGCATGCGCCATTTCAATAGTTCTTTGTTTGTATAACCGGCGAAGTTTTTTCTTATACTGTCTGCAAAATATAATCTCGACAAAGAATGCCTGTAAAATGTACCCTTACCATTTTTAACATCAATTTTTATAATCTGCTCGTATAAAAATTGTTTATTGGTTATAGGTTTTCTTATGGTTAAGTGTTTGTTTTCTTCAATTTCCAGGTAGGTAGCAAACATAGGTTGTGTTCTGTGTTCCAGCAATCCATATTCATTATTGCATGTGCTGTCGATAAAATATTCTTTTCCGTCTTTGTCTATTCTTAAGATTACATGATTAAAGAGGAATGGTGACGGACTTTCGGTTTGGTGATAATAACTGTAAGCATATCCATAATGAACGAGTATGATTTTTGAATCAACTCCCAGGTATTTTAAAACATTGTGAAGAAATAAGCTTTTGGCTTTGCAGTCACCGGTTTTTAAATTCCATGTTTGTTGTGGCGATTGCGGCTTGTGTCCATGCATGTCTTCCGCATCAAAAATGTAGCGAATATTGTTTTGCGTGTACTCAATGGCATACTGAATTTTTTCATCAACAGATGGTAAGCCATTAAGAGTCTCTGCCAGTTCCGGAGCAAAATCAGTTATATTTTCCGAATAGAATTCTTTATAAAGGTCATGTACAGATGTTGATACTTCCTGCCATGACGCGTCAGTTGCGATGTCTAAATAAGGAATGAGAAACTGGTCGTCATACGTGTTACAAAAATTAGTGAGTTGGAATGAGAACCTGTCGCCGGTTTTAAGTATTTCGGTTGGATGGTGAATTACTTCATAATTTTTTTCATCTCTGAATGCTCTTTTTGTAACAGCGACATTTTCATTTCTTCCACTAATAAAAGTAAATGCATAATTACCATAACTCCATCCCTGTGTAGGAATATTGTCGATGTATTTCAGGTAGTGGTTTGCAAGAATATTGTCGTTGTTCTTTGTGTAAATGGTGTATTCAAAAAAAATAATATCATCAATTTGTACGTGGTACAGTTGAATGTTGGCTTTTTGCCTTTTATTAAGCACGCCTGTTGCGCTGTCTGCTTCATCGTCCAGCACCCTGATATTTGCATTCCCTAGTTTATCGATAACTTCATTTCCTCTTATAACCCCTATTTTGTGAAAGGCGATATATTGATATCTGCCGAGTATGTATTCGGTAATAATGGCACTATTAAGCGTGTCTGTTTGTTTTAATGAGTAAAGAACAAAAGTGTGCACAG
This sequence comes from Flavihumibacter sp., assembly GCA_031553495.1. Classification (GTDB taxonomy): domain Bacteria; phylum Bacteroidota; class Bacteroidia; order Chitinophagales; family Chitinophagaceae; genus Pinibacter. The sequence goes on along the minus strand of JAVBLN010000055.1, from coordinate 108,443 downwards.
CATTATACTCATTGTTGGCATATAATGTTTTTGAAAGATCGTAACAGAAAGATTTTCCCGAATCTTCAATTTCGCTGCTAAAATTTGTTGGTGCGGCGCTCTTAATAATGTTATCAAAAGATTTGTTTACTGCAAAGTCGGGGGTTGATTCAATCACTACTTTTTCCATATTCTGGTTTAAATTATTTTGTGTAAAGTTTTCTTGTGTACAATCGGTTTATATTTATGAAACTCATAAAATGGGTAATAGTAAAGTTATTGCCGCAGCTCTCTTTTTTGTATATATATAGGTCAATCTTATGTCCGGAAAAGGCGTAGTTAATTTGAAAATGCGCTAATTTGAAAATTTGAAAATGATGAAGCCTGGAATGGTAAGTTAAACAAAACGGAGTAATATGAAAATGTGAAAATTGAAGTGGTGTTCAATGATTCAATAATTCATGATTCAATAATTTTTTTTGGGTGAACTTTAGTAATTCTATTCAGCTTTTGTTGTGTCACTCACTTGTACGGCAGGAATACTATTGATCCCCGCTCACTGCTCAATAGCATTCCTGCCGTACAAGTGAGTGACACAACGATGCTTAATAGTAGCACTACAGCCGGTATCAAAAAAAACAGCAAATAGTGTTATACTGGCCGAATAATATTATCATTTGAAACGCTTTGCTGTACAGTATTTAATAGTTTTAAGGAAAGAATGTTTCTCTGATTCTCTGATTCGATCATTCAATAATTTGATCGTATATACACATCAAAATGGGGGCGTTTGCTTTTTCAATAAAGGCTGATAGTGTTTTTAAAAACTGCGGTGACACAGTGGGGCAGCCATCACTTTGGCAAATAGGGTACGGATCAATTTCATTTTCCGGAACGCACTCATGTGAATGCAATACCACATAACGACTGAATGCATTACTATTGCTGGAATCCAGGCCATATAATTTGAATGCTTTTCCGAACCGGCCGTTGTATGAATTGCCAATTTTGTATTTACCGAGCGAGGTGCAGCCACAACCAATTTTGTTACCGTATTTTCTGCCTACAAGCCAGTTGCTGTTACATCTTCCATGTGTTACAAGGCCGGCAGCAACAATTGAATCGCCAGCGATGTCGTAAACAAAAAATCTGTTGCTGCCAGAGGCAATGTGCATGTCAATTAAAAAAAGATATTGTTTGCTGAAATTATTTGTTGTTGCGTATTTGATTAATGGTGGCGCAACAGCTTTGAATCGTTTACTGTTTTTATAAATATTATTTTGAGCAACTGTTTGTTTTGTGGCGACGCGTGGTGCTTTTAAAGCAACATAATAATAGCCGGCAAAAGCTATTAAAGCTGAAAATAGTAATACAAAGAATACTGTTATTTTTCTTGCCATATGGTATGAATGCTACAATGTGATGATCCGAAGAATAAATTCCATAATTTTTTTTCTTAAATCTGTTTGCTTTTTATTTCGCTGGGGTAAAAGTTAAAAGATTTTTTGAAGGCTTTTGAAAAGTAAGAGGCGTTTTTGTATCCTAATTGTTGCGCAATATCCTGCAGTTTTTCAGACTTATTATTACATATAATTTCATATGCTTTTTTTAGTCTTTCGGTATTGTAAAATTCGGTGAAGCTGGTATTAGAGTATCGTTTGAAGAATCTTTTTAAAGTTGATTCGCTGATCGCAAATTTTTTTGAAAGTTCTGTAATAGTAATAGGATTGGATGTTAGAAGGTTTTTTCTTACATAAGCTTTTATCTCGTTAAGCCTTACAACTTCGGGTCTCTCAATCTTATTGTCGGTTGGATCGCCCGCAATAGTAAGCGCCTTTTTAATGTGAAATGCCAACAACTCGTTTGCCGCGGCTTTCATGTCAAAGTAGGTTATAGCTTCGGGTGTTTCATCAAAGGGATAATTAAATATTTTGCGTACGATACTAATTTCGTTGAGATCAAGATCCCGTGTCTTTATCCTTTTCCTCCATCCAAAAAAGTTTTTTACCTCATTTGTGTATTTTGGTGAAATATAGTTTAGCCTTTCTCCAAGCCATTGTTTATCTATTAGCAACCATAATAGGTTGCACACATTATTAGCCTTATGAAAAATGTTCAGTTGTATAAGGTTTGAGAAAATAAATGTTTTATTCAAAAATGATTGTTTGGAAAGAATCACTTCATTGTTGATCAGTTCATACCTGATGTTGGCTGAGGAAAGATCATAACCGATAATTAGCAAATCTTCGGGGCTGATTGTTTTTGTAACTACGATGTCTTTCTGGCAATTGAATTTGGAGGATATTAAAGCAAAACCATCAGACAGTTTATAGAAGGTACTCACTGCTTCGCCATAAGAAGAGGTAAGAATGGTACAGTGATCATTTAAATGTTCAACTTTGTGCCCAATTATTTCTTGTGGCAAGGTAGATTTTATGCCTTGCTCCCAGGAAATGGAAAAGGAAACAGAAATGGCCATATTGGATTATATATGTTTATGCAAATTTTTCTAATTCCCCCTTAGCATGTTGTATAAAAAGGACAAATTATTATTGTAAACGGACTAATTGATATAAATATTTAATTTATAAAGAATATCTTACAGATTATAAAAAAAATTATTCCAATACTTTTATTTTATTGACCATCATTAGGCGAACCGTTGCTACCAGTGCTTCTGTGTCATATTTACATTCTTTATGAAGTTGTTTAGGGGTGCCATGTTCCACAATTCTGTCTGGTATTCCGAGGTTTTTTATTTCTGCTGTATAATTGTGTTTTGCCATAAATTCAAGCACTGCGCTTCCAAAGCCTCCGGTAATGCATCCATCTTCCACAGTAATTACCTTGGTGTATTTAGAAAATATCTCGTGCAATGCTTCTTCATCCAGAGGTTTTGCAAAACGCATGTCGTAATGCGCAGGATTCAAGCCGTCAGCTCTTAGCGTGCGAATTGCGTTTGCTGCAAAGTTGCCCGGGTGCCCAAGCGACAGAATTGCTATTTCGTCGCCATCTTTCAGTTTCCTGGCTTTACCTATAGGAATTTCAATCATAGGAGTTTGCCATTCGGGCATTACCCCTTCGCCGCGTGGGTAGCGTATTACAAAGGGAAACTCGTTGCTGTCAAGCTGTGCGGTGTACATTAAGTTACGCAATTCAGCTTCATTCATTGGAGCGCTAACCACCATATTGGGTATGCAGCGCATGTATGCAATGTCGTAAGCGCCATGATGCGTAGGGCCGTCTTCACCTACTATACCAGCACGATCGAGGCAAAATACAACCGGTAGCTTTTGAATAGCCACATCATGTACCACTTGGTCATATGCCCTTTGCATAAATGAAGAATAAATGTTGCAAAATACCCGCATACCCTGGGTGGCCATACCGGCGCTAAGAGTAACGGCGTGTTGCTCGCAAATGCCTACGTCAAAAGCGCGGTGCGGCATTTTGTCCATCATCATTTTTAGTGATGATCCGCTTGGCATAGCGGGCGTTATACCAAAGATCTTATCGTTTTTTTCTGCGAGTTCCACCAACGTATTTCCAAATACATCCTGGTATTTAGGTGGTTGCGGAGTGTCAAATTGTTTCTTGAAAATTTCCCCGGTTATTTTGTCGAATAATCCCGGAGCATGCCATTTGGTTTGATCTTTTTCAGCCGGATGATAACCCTTTCCTTTTACGGTAATGATATGCAATATTTTAGGTCCGGGTATTTTTTTAAGATCCTCAAGGGTGTCAACCAGTTTGGTGATATTATGACCGTCAATCGGGCCAAAATAGCGTATGTTGAGTGCTTCAAAAAGATTGCTGCTTTTGTTTAAGAAGCTTTTTATACTATGCTCCAGCTTGCTGGCCATTTCGCGGGTAAAGGTTTTGCCCACCGGCAGCTTGCCCAGCGCCTTCCAAATGTCGTCTTTAAATTTATTATAGGTTGGCGAAATGGTGATATCGGTAAGATATTCTCTTAATGCACCCACATTGGGGTCGATGCTAATGTTATTGTCGTTAAGAATTATTAGCATGTCGGCATCCGCCACACCTGCATGGTTCATGCCTTCAAATGCAAGGCCTGCAGTCATGGAGCCGTCACCAATTATTGCTATCGATTTGCGGTTTTCACCCTTGTATTTAGCAGCCATAGCCATGCCCAGCGCAGCAGAAATGGATGTGGAAGAATGCCCCACTCCAAATGTATCATACTCGCTTTCGCTTCTTTTAGGAAAACCGCTAAGGCCATTGTACTTACGATTAGTATGAAACTCATTGCGGCGGCCGGTCAGAATTTTATGTCCGTATGCCTGATGCCCCACATCCCATACCAACTGGTCGTAAGGTGTGTTGAATACATAATGCAGCGCCACACTCAGTTCCACCACGCCAAGGCTGGCCGCGAAATGGCCGCCATGCACACTCACCACATCAATTATGTATTGACGCAACTCGTCGCATATCTGTATTAATTGCTCCCTGCCAAGTTTTTTAAGGTCGGCAGGAGAATCAATTTTCGCTAATATGGGCCCTGGTTTAATTTCCATGTATTACGCTGCCCTAAAGATATTCAGGACTTTTGAAATTATCGAATGTGCAAAGATCATAATTTTCGCCAGTTTGTAGCAGGCAAAGGAAAGATTTATTGTTAAAAATGGGATTTGCACCAGGTTAATTGCAAAAAATCACACTGTTTCAAAGCATAGTAATCATTAAACGTTCTTACATACTTTGCACAGCATGTAATCCTGATTTTTTTGGGAACCGGCGGTAGTGCTACTATTAAGCTCCGGTTGTGTCACTCACTTGTACGGTAGTAATGCTATGGAGCGGGGCCAAGTTGCAAGTTGCAGGTTGCAAGTTTCAAGTAGCCGGTGTTTTAGCCTAGGCAAGCATTGCAGAGATCAGAGGTCAGAGATTGTGCCCGCTCTGTAAGGTTTCAGTTACTGCTGAGATTTCTCGCACGGGTTGCTTTATTATGTGATGCAATACTTCTTTTATACAACATTAAAAAACTCGTGCTCGAAATGACGGAATAGATCGGTGATTATACAATTGCTAACTTTTTACACAAAAAATTGGAACACTGTAGAGTTTGCTTGTACTGAAACACCTGCAACCTGCAACTTGCAACCAGCAACCTGCCGAATAGCATTCCTGCCGTATAAGTGAGTGACACAACGATGCTTAATAGTAGCACTACCGCCGGTCCCCAAAAAATAATGACGAAATATTATACCGCCCAAAGTATACAACTGGCTTACTTCCGCTAAGGCATTTAATTTCACCATTAATAGAAATGGCTTATATTGAGTGATATCTATATGATTAGATTTGCTGTATGCTGAATAAGAGTTCCAAATACTATTGGTTTTGCCAGGTTGCAGGCTGGGGTGTGGTTACGCTCACAATGATTTTTTTCGCCTTCACTTTCGAAAAGGAACTTACTAACAGGTTTTTTTTAAGGCTTTTACTCACTTTTTTTTCAGGAATATTTATTACGCACCTTCTGCGGAACTTTATCAGAAAATCGGGTTGGCTTTTATTACCGGTTGAAAAAGTGATACCTAGGCTGGCGCTTTCCATAATTGTAACAAGTTTGCTTTTTAGTTTGCTTTACCTGGGCCTGATCAATTTATTTAATCTGGCTGATACCTCTAAGCGGATCACTTTTGCACCGCGACTATTTGCGGCTACATTGGACAACGGACTGTTTATCATACCATGGGTAATTATTTATTATTTTTATCATTACATAGAAAAAAGCCGGAAGCAGGAAGTGGATACGCTAAAGCTGGAGGCATTGGTAAAAGAGCTGGAATTGAAAACGATAAAATCGCATATTAATCCGCATTTTATTTTCAATGCTTTGAATGGTATAAGGGCGCTGATTGATGAAAACCCCGAGAGAGCGAGGCAGGCCATTACCGAACTGAGCAACTTGCTGCGTAGCAGTATGAAAACCGGCAAAGCAGAAACGGTGCCTTTTGAGAATGAACTGGCTATTGTAAAGGATTACCTTGCGTTGGAGCATATACGATTTGAAGATCGCCTGAGAGTGGAGTATGATATTGATGAGAATACCCTTGATCAGCCTGTGCCGCCTATGATGTTGCAAACACTGGTGGAGAACGCTATTAAGCACGGTATTAGCAAACAGGTGAATGGCGGAATGGTTAAGATCATTTCAGATTTTAAAGGAACTAATCATGAGATGATTGTGCAAAATTCAGGACGGCTTACGGATGATCCTATTAACGGAGGTTTCGGGTTGTCCAGTACGCAAAACAGGTTGCATTTATTATTTGGCAACAAAGCAAATTTCAGTATAAGCGAAGTAAACGAAAACACTGTGGAAGCAAGAGTGCTAATACCGGTGGAGTAATTGAAATGAAGCCTTAATTATTAATTATTAATTGTTGATTAAAAATGATTAAAACTGTTTTAATTGATGATGAACGTTTGGCAAGAACCGAACTTAAAAAACTGCTTAACGATTTTCCTGAAATAGAAATAGTGGCTGAAGCGGCAAATGCCGATGAAGGGTTGGAAAGAATTGAAGCCTTAAATCCTGATCTTATTTTCCTGGATATACAAATGCCGGGCAAAACAGGTTTTGAAATGCTGGCAGAGCTAAACCGCGTTCCATATGTGATCTTTACTACGGCTTACGATGAGTATGCGCTGAAGGCTTTTGAAGTGAATGCGCTTGATTATTTGCTGAAACCTATTGAGCCTAAGCGTCTTGCAGATGCTATTCAAAAGCTTCATAATGCCGAAGAAAAAGATGTGCAACTGCACACGGAAAACACAAACAAGAGTTTGCTGAGTGAAAACGACCAGGTGTTTGTGAAAGATGGCGAACGCTGCTGGTTTGTGAAACTTAGCGAAATTCGCTTGTTTGAAAGTGTGGGTAATTACGCGAAAGTATATTTTGGGCCTAATAAGCCGCTGATATTAAAATCGCTAAATGCACTGGAGGAGCGGCTTGATGAAAAAGTTTTTTTCCGTGCCAACAGAAAACATATTGTGAACCTGCGCATGATAGAAAAAATTGAACCTTACTTTAATGGCGGTTTGCTTCTTGAACTAAAGGGTGCAGAAAAAATTGAAGTGAGCCGCAGGCAAACAGTAAAGTTCAAAGAAATGATGAGCCTTTGAGGCAAATTATTGAATCATTGTATAATTGGTTTCCAAATTTGGCAGCCATCACATTTCCAGATTAACGAGAGAATCGTTTATCATTTATAAAACTGCTGTCGGTAAGGGTTTTAAGGAAATCAATTAGATTATATTTTTCAGCGAAACTTATTGTGATACCATTCTTTAACAACGGATCTAAAGTAGGGCTACTAACAATTCCCGATGAATAATGATCGATCATTTGTCCAAGCGAAAGTATGCGGCCATCGTGTGTGTATGGTTGGGTAACGGCAACATTTCTAAGGCTGGGCACTTTAAATTTTAAGGAATCTGCTCTTTTGTTGGTAATGTACATTCTTCCCATATCATTTAAAGAAGGGTTTAAGGCAAAGCCATCATTCCTATAGCTATGATCGGTAAACAGCGGTTCGGAGTGGCAGGCCGCGCATTTTTGTTTAAAACTGTTATAGCCCGCCAGTTCAGAAGCCGTAAATTGCGCCTCTCCTCTTTTTACTTTGTCGTATTTTGAATTTGCGGAAATCATCATTGCCACAAATTGTGTAAGCGCCATCAACATTCTTTTACTTGTAATATCCGTGCTGCCAAATGCGGCTTTAAAAAGTGAAGGATATTCCTGGTCGGCTTGCAGTTTTTTTATTACTGTAGAAATATCTTCAGCCATTTCGTTAGGCGCGGTAATGGGCGCCAGCGGCTGTACTTCAAGATTACTAATGCCGCCATCCCAATGAAAATTTTTTTGCCAGATCATATTAAAAATTCCCGGCGCATTACGGGTTGTGAACTGGTTGTTGAAACCGTGACTTAAATCGTGATCGAATGTTGAAAATGCCGCAAACTGTTGATGACAGGATGCACAAGGGAAATTGCCGTCTTTGGAAAGCTTGCCGTCATAAAACAATTTCCTGCCCAGTTCAAAACCTTCTTTCGTTAAAGGGTTGTTGGTAAAATCATATGATACGGGCGGGAAGCCTTCGGGAATATTTAATTGCAAAGGCGTTGCGCTTTTATTATCAGGTTCGTTATTTTTTTTGCATCCAATGATCCATGCCCCCCAGCCTGTAAGCAGTATAAAAACAGTTATGGTTATTATGGAGCGCATCTGCTAATTGATTACATTGGCAATGGAAAACATTTTTGAATAATTATCGGAAATGCTTGTGGCAAGCGAGCCGGGAGTCATACAAACAGCGGTATCCGCGATGCGGATATTGTGAACGCCGGAAAACCACATATTCACATTTGCATGAATAATCACTTTGCTATTATGCTGAGATTGCAATAGTAAATCTTTGCCTTCCGGCAAATTGAGTACAATGTTTTTTACCACACTTTCGCCATGCTTAAAACCTCCAACGTGATATTGAATTCTATTGCCAGGTAAATTTGAGAAGGGCGATGAGCCTTCCAGTTTGGCCATTATATAACCCGTATTCCAGGTCCAAAACATGCCATTGGCCGGATCTAAAGCGCCTTCCTGTGCACCGCTTACGTTGGAAGCGCTGTCTACACCCAGCATGAAATGAATGGCATCATAACTGCCTTCAGGCGCTTCAAGGGTAATATTTGATAATGTCGAATCCGCGGCATCTATTAGATAATAAGAGTTGGGAAAAGTTTGATAAAGAACAGCATTGCTACTGTTATGCAATTCAATATTTCCTATGTAATACTTGAATGTTGTTATGGAAAATGTTTCGCCAAAGGCGTTATGGTATGCCTGGTTAAATACCAGGTCGTTCATGTCAGATCTTGTACCAAAGCTTATAACAAAAGAATGCTTTGCGATGGCGCCGGTATCATTTCCTGTATTGGGAACACTTATTTCGCGTTGGCAAGATGTACACCACATCAGCAATGCCGCGGAAGTAAGTATGGTCAAGGTGTTCATTTCAATGGTTTTAGAAATCAGGTAATGAAATCTTTTTTCTTACATTTTTAATTTCACTTTTTTTCTTTTTGTTTTCAATCCTTTTTTCTTTAGAAGCTTTCGAAGGTTTTGTAGGCATTCTTTTCTTCTTTTTTTTCAACGCTTCCGAAATCAGTTGGTGCAGCTTTTTTATTACTGCCGTTTTATTTTGCAACTGGCTTCTGTGCGTTTGCGATTTAGTTTGCAAAAACCCGTCACTTGTAATTTTGTTCGCCAGTTTTTGGTTAATGCGTTGTTTTTGTTCTTCTGTAAGAAGGGCGGAATCGTTTACATGAAAATAGCCTTCCACCATTGTTTCCACCTTATTTACATTCTGTCCGCCTTTTCCACCGCTTCTCGCCGTTTTAAATTTAATTTCCTGTGTTATATCTATCATCTCTGTGTTACATTTGACTGATATAAATTTAATACAATAAACTTATGAGGGCAATAATTCAAAGAGTATCGCAAGCCGGCGTAACAATTGACGATCGGCAAACGGCTGCTATAAAAGCGGGATTGCTTGTGCTGCTTGGTATTGAAGATGCAGATACACAAGAGGATATAGAATGGCTGAGCAGTAAAATAATCCAGTTGCGTATTTTTGATGATGCACAGGGTGTAATGAATATTTCGCTGAAAGACAACGGCGGAGAGCTGTTGCTGGTAAGTCAGTTTACACTGCATGCTTCCACTAAAAAAGGAAACCGGCCTTCTTATATTCGTGCAAGCAAACCCGATGTGGCTATTCCTTTGTATGAAAAAATGATTGCACAGCTTCAACAGGATCTTGGAAAAAAAATTGAAACAGGTAAATTTGGAGCGAATATGAAAGTGCAGCTTATTAACGATGGCCCGGTTACGATTTTTATAGATACTAAAACGAGGGAGTAATGTGGAAATGAATTTGAAAATGTGGTAATTTGAAAATTTGAAAATGCAGTAGGAATGGATTGCTGCACCCATTTTCAGTATACTTGAGTAATGTGGAAATGGATGGCTGCCGAATTTGGAAATCTATTATTCAATAATTCGGTATGGTACCGGCATTAGTTTTTTATGGCATCATCGTTGCGTCGCATTCCATTCATCGGTAGTTTTGCATGGCATCGTTGGTCTGTTCAAATAAGTTGTTAATAACTAATCAGCATTTCATAATTCAATGATTCGACAGCACTCCTATCCCTCAAAAATCTCAAATCTCAAATCTCAAATTTCAAATCAACATGACTTTACAGGAAGCGCAAACACACGTTGACAACTGGATCACAACAGTTGGTGTCCGGTATTTTAATGAGCTTACCAATCTTGGTATATTAATGGAAGAAGTAGGTGAACTGTCGCGAATAATGGTGCGTACATATGGAGAACAATCGTTTAAAGAAAGTGATAAAAATAAAGAACTCGCCGATGAAATGGCGGATGTATTATGGGTTTTAATTTGCCTCGCGAATCAAACAGGAGTGGATCTTACAGAAGCTTTGCAAAAAAATTTTGAAAAGAAAAATAACCGCGATGCTGAGAGGCATAAAGGCAATGAAAAGCTTTTATAGTTGGCGGTGGGCAGTAGACAGTTAGCAGTAGGAAGAAGAAAGTTGCCGGTTGCCGGTGTTGGAGTACAGGCAGTACTATATTAAAAAGCTGTTAGTGCGAATAACGCAGGTTGCGCTAATATTGCCAACCAGCTAAAAATAACTGTCTACTTTTTTAAGATGTGACACTTCACTACTGCCAACTGTTTACTGCCAACTGCCCACTTCATATCGCCCAATAGTATTACTACCGCACAAGTGAGTGACACAACGATGCTTAATAGTAGCACTACCGCCCGTTCCCCAAAAAAATTATTGAATCATTGAATTATTGAATTTAACATGCATCACATTTTTCACATTCATCAAGTATACTGAAAATGGGTGCAGCAATCAATTCCTACTGCATTTTCAAATTTTCAAATCAGCACATTTTCAAATTAACCATTAGCTTTCTTCATAATACACACGCTTCACTCTTTGCGAAATGCCGGTCATGATTTCATAAGGAATGGTGCCGGCCCATTTGGCTACATCCGCAATGCTTAATTCGTTTCCAAATACAATTACTTCATCGCCTTCTTTTACGTCGTCTATACCCGTAATATCAATCATGGTCATATCCATGCACACGCTTCCTATAACCGGAACCAGTGTGCCTTTCACCAGCATTTTGCCAACACCGTTGCCCAATCTTCTTTCATAGCCATCGGCGTAACCAATGCGCACCGTTGCAATAGCGGTTTTCTTTTTTGCTTTGCCGCGGCGGTTATAGCCAACAGTTTCTTTTGCGTGCAAATGTTTTATTTGAGCAATAGTTGTTTTCAATGTAGAAACTTCCTGCAGTGGCAAAAGCCCGGACTCAGAGCTGTCTACGCCATACAGGCCGATTCCCAGGCGCACCATGTCCAGTTGCAAATGTGGGTGACGCAGTATGGCAGCGGAATTGGCTATATGTTTTATAAATGGATAACCAATAGCATTTTCAATTTTTTTACAGGCTTCCAGGAATTTTTCCCCCTGCATTTTAGTATATACGTCTTCGTTAGGATCCTCGCTGGCTGCAAGGTGGCTGAACACGGATTGTACTTTAAAAGCGCTTTGTTTCAACAATTCCAATAGCTGAGGTAATTCTTTCAAATCAAATCCAAGCCTGTTCATACCTGTTTCCAGCTCTATGTGTACAGGAAAATCGATAATCTCCTGTTGTTTCAGAAAGTTATCAAATGATTCTAATTGGGCTATTGAAAAAATATCAGGTTGTAATTGAAACTGTACAATAGCATCGTAAGTGCTTTCTTCAGGATTCATTACCATAACAGGCATTGTGATGCCCGCTTTACGCAGTTCCACGCCTTCGTCTGCATAAGCCACCGCCAGGTAATCTACTTTATGAAATTGTAGAAGGTTTGCTATTTCATAACTGCCACTGCCATACGAAAATGCTTTTACCATTGCCATCATTTTTGTAGATGGTTGTAACAGATGCTGATACACTTTCAGGTTGTTGGCAAAGGCTTCGAGATTTATCTCAAGTACCGTTTGGTGAGCCTTTTGCTCCAACTGGCGACTTATTTCTTCAAACTTAAAAATGCGAGCGCCTTTTAAAAGTATGCTTTCATTATTAAAATTGAGATGATAAAAATCTTTTCTAAAAACCTCTGTGGAAGGGTAGAAGAGAGAATCGAGTCCCTCAATTTTTTCAAACGACTTGCGATGGCGGCTAATGTGTTCTCCAATACCAATAAGGCGGTTGATATGTTTTTCTTTCAGTGTTTTGGCAACAAGATCGTAAAGGTCCGCATCACTTTCTGCGCTCTGTAAAATATCTGAGAGGATTATGGTTTTTTTGCTGTGCTGACGTTGTTGAGCCAGGAAGTCCAATGCTATTTTTAATGAGCTGATATCAGAAGAATAGCTATCGTTTATAATAGAGCAATTGTTCGATCCTTTTTTAAGTTCCAGCCGCATCGATACCCGTGTAAGCTTTAACATGCGCTCTGCAATTACATTTTGCGGAATGCCTTTATACAACAACACGCACCAACAGGTTATCGCGTTTTCAATAGAAGCATCGTCGTTGAAAGGCACATGCACGGATATTATTTCTCCGTTATACTCCGCGGTAATATCAGTGAAGCCGTTCTTAATTATGGATGTTACTCTAAGCGTGGCGTTTGTTTTAGTACTCCAATCAAATAGCTTAATGTCAGGTCTGCTTTCTGCCTGGTGAAACTGGTGAAGATAAGAAGCGATGCCTTCATTAATTTCAGAATAATCCTTGCAGTAAATAATTGCATTTACATGCTTGAAGAGTTGTAATTTCTCATTTAACTTTTGGCGTATGCTCATAAAACCCTGGCTATGCGCTTCACCAATATTTGTGAATACACCAATATCCGGCTGAATTATTTTTTCAAGTTTTTCCATTTCTCCGCTTTGGGAAATGCCTGCTTCAAAAATGCCGAGATTATGCTGTTCGTTGATTTGCCACACACTCAGTGGCACGCCAATTTGCGAGTTGTAGCTTTTAGGACTTTTTACAATATTATAATCGGCTTCCAACAGTTGGCTGAGCCATTCCTTTACAATTGTTTTTCCATTGCTTCCGGTAATGCCAATTATGGGAAACTGAAATTGTTTACGATGATGACTCGCCAAAGCCTGCAATGCCGCCAATGTATCTTTTACCAGTATAATATTAGCGCCGGGCAATTGCATGGCCGGGTCTTCGCTCACAACAAAGTTGCGTACGCCTTTCTCATAATTTTCATACAAAAAATCATGTCCGTTTCTTCTTGCACCTTTCAAAGCAAAGAATAAAGAGGTAGCAGGAAATAAAATCTTTCTGCTATCAAGCAACAGTCTGTCAATGTGAGTTTCTTCAGGCGATTGTTGCTGTATTTTGCCTTTAATGATCTGAGCTATAACAGGAATGGTATATTGCAATGGTTCTTTATTTTAAATCTGAACTGAAATGTTTTTTAATGTTACAATCAATTTTCTTTTACGGCAATTTTAAAAGGATAATGTTCATTATTATCACCTGCGGTGAATTGATTTTTGCTACGGCTAATGGAGGTCTTTCTGGTCAAAATCAGGCTCAGAATCATCCGCATCTGAGCTTTTAGACGAAATGGATATCGAATAAATTATAGACAATCCTATACAAACTACGATAACCAAAAGAGATATAAATGAAGGTATGGAAATATGGAATATTTCCGCCAACATTTTTAAACCAATAAATACCAATACAATGGCTATGCCTTGTTGAAGGTATGCAAATTTGTTTACGGCGCCTTTCAACAGGAAGAATAAAGAACGTAATCCCAGCACAGCAAATATGTTTGAAGTGTACACCACCAGGCGTTCCTGCGAAATGGCAAATACCGCCGGTATAGAATCAAGTGCAAAAACAATATCGGTTGTTGCCAGCATAATTACGGCAACGAATAAAACCGTGTAATATTTTTTTCCGTTTTTATAAATGGAAAACCTGCCGTCGCCATCTTCATTAGTCAGGGGTAAAAATCTTTTTAAAAATATATACACTTTGTTATTGTTTAAATCCTGGTCTTCGTCATGTTTTGTGCTAAACATTTTAATACCGGTATATAATAACACCGCGCCGAAAATATACAATAGCCAGTGAAAGCGTTCAATAAGCACTATACCAACAGAAATGAAAATAATACGTAGCAAAATCGCCATCAAAATACCAATTAGCAGCAGTCTTCCGTAGTACTTTTCCTTTATACCAAAAAAAGCAAAGATCAGGATGAATACAAAAATATTATCAATACTAAGCGACCATTCCATCAGGTATGCGCTTATATATTCAATCGCAATTTTTTTACCATCTTCAAAAAAGAGAAAAACGCCAAACGCCAATGCTAACGCAACCCAAAAAATAGTTTGTATCAAAGCTTTTCTTATGGTAATAACAGCATTTTTTTTGCTTAATAAACCCAGGTCAAAAGCCAAAGCCAATACAATTACAAGACCAAAAACCAAATACGAAATTTGCTGTGGTGTCATTTAAAATTTGTTTTTTAATAATAAAATATTCCGGGCAGTCAATTGTTGAATGTGAATATTGAGCCGTGATTTTTATGGTACGAACTACAGATTTTCATGGCATCATCGTTGCGTCGCATTTCGTTCATCTGTAGTATTTCATGGCAGCAGTGGGCTGCAACTTAAAATATTACTTATAATTTAATCAGTTTCTTCGCAGTTATTTTTTAAAAAATATTTTCAACCATATGTACTTCACATTTCACCCTTTATTCATTCACATTCATTCTTCTTCTCACAAGCTGAAAAATAATGCCAAATAAAACTATAAATAATACAGGCAGCGCTATGTTCAGCAGTTGCCATGTTGTCTTTTGCTCTTCCAGTTTCTTTTTGTCGAGCAGGCGCAAGGTATAATCTTTACCACGTGCTTCCAAAATGCCCGAGCGATCTGTCAGGTATTCAAGGCAGTTTGAAAGAAAATCCCTGTTGGCATATTGATATTGCGAATACATATTCACACCCACCGGCAAAGGCCCGTCTTTTTGGTTAACAGCATTCAGTGCAATATCGCCATCCGCAATTACAATCATCTTGTTATCCGGCGAAGTGCCTGAGAACGGTGAGCCTGCAGCAGCCAGGGCATCTTTCTGCTCTTGCGAAATCCTGTTTGTATATAGCGAATTAAATTTTCCTTCCAATAATACAGCCACCGGCACATTAGCTTTATCAAATGTTTTCAAATCATCTTCTGTTTGAATACTTTGTAATGAAACCTTAGCCGGAGTGCTTAATATTCTGCTATTGGAAGATGATGCAAGTAAGATCGTTTTTTTAATTCCCTCAGCTTTTACCGTATCTATTGTGTTTGGAAACTGCGATACAACATAGTCTAAATTTTTTGCAATAGGATGATTACTATAATTGCTTAGTAATGGAAAATAAGGCCATGGCAATAATTCCATTTGTGGCTTGCCCCCCATACTGCCTACTACTAAGGGAATTTTATCAGCATTCAGATCTTGCAACAGATCGGTATTGATACGCACTCCATACTTAAAAAGCAGGTCTTCTATATTAAGGTTTCTGTCAAATGCTATGAAATCGGCTTGTGCTCTTTGAAGGCTATCCATTTCGGCATACAGGTTATCCACCAGCCACAATATTTTTCCACCATGCATTACATATTGATCGATCTTTAATTTTTGTGCTTCGCTAAATGGTATAGTTGGTTTTGCAATTACCATCGCGTCAAAAACCGGTGGTATAGAGGCAAAGCTGTCTATAGGAAAAATACGTGTTACATAATCATGCTTCAAAATGTTCTCTATAAAACCATACACGTTGTATGATAACGGCTCTCCGTTGCCCGACAGGTAACCAACAACCGGCATACTGTCTCTCGTTATTTTTTGAATGGCATTGGCAAATTTATATTCTAATAACGCTTCCGCATTGTTCAATGAATTGATGCCATTCACAGCACTTTGCCCCTGTAGCAGATCAACAGCCATTACCCTGTTTTTATATGTAATTAGAGCGCCGGGATACACAAGTCTTTGCTCACTGCCTTCGCCTTCTTTTACCTGAGCGTGAATGTTCATCGGATGCAAACCCAGCCTGGCAAGCGAATCCTGGAATACATACTGAAGTGAATCGGGCAGGCCGGTGCCGGGTTTTTCAAATTTGAATCGAATATTGCTTTTTCCTGTTTCTTTAAAATCCTGTAAAAGATCTTTTGTGCTGTTGGCAAGTTTTTTAAAACCCGCCGGTAACTCTCCCTCCAGGAAAACAGTGATGGATACATTATCTTTTAAGTTGCGAAGTAATGTTTTCGTAGGCTGCGATAACGTAAATCTTTTTTCTGCTGTAAGATCGATCCTGTAATGAACGAGTGAGGCTATATAAGTGATGATCACTAAAAACAGTAATAAAAATAACCACCAAAGTTTTGTATTGAGCAATCTTTTCATTCAATTTTTTTTTGACACTTTTCTCTAATTGAGTTATGAGTTATGAGTTATGAGTGTTTTTGTTTTTGCTTGCAACCAGTGTATAAAGCATTCTCAATTTTCCATTCTCAACTCTCCATTCAATAACCGCTTTCAACTTTCAATTTTCAACTTTCAACTTTAAGAAGCCGCCATGAAATACTACAGATGAAGTGATTGCGACGCAACGATGATGCCATGAAAAGCTGTCGCCGGTACCATAAAAAAATCACATTCATTACTGATGCAAAAATATATTAACGACTTTGTTATATACCACTGCTGGTACACAAAAAATAATTCAAACAACTTTTAACTTTTCTGTTCTTTAACCCTGTACAGGTTATGACTTGTAAACACAAGAAAAAAACAGATCACGCAAAGAAAATAAATTACATCGCGTGTATCTATTACCCCGCGGCTAAGACTTTTATAGTGAAAATCTATTCCCAATGTTTCGATATAGTAGCCGGCGCCGGTAGCAAAATATGGAATGCGGCTTATGGCGTTAAACCCTGTGTACACAAGAAAACAGGCGAATGCGCTAACTACAAACGCAATAACTGCATTATTGCTGAAACTGCTGCAGCAAATGCCAATAGCAGTAAAGATTGCCGACAATAAAAACAACCCGGTATATGCGCCAATGGACGCTCCCGAATCGATGCCATTGTTTTCGGAAAGAGAGTTTACGGATATATAATAAATAGCTGTGGGCAGCAACGCGAGGCAAACTATTAGCAGGCAGCCCAAATATTTTCCCAGTATGATGTGGCTGGTGGTAACTGGCCTTGTTTGCAAAATTTCGTATGTGCCTGTTTTAAATTCTTCGGCAAAGCTGCGCATGGTAATTGCCGGTATTAGAAAAAGCAGGATCCATGGAGCCAGGTTGAAAAAATTGTTGAGGGTAGCGTAACCATCGTCGAAAATATTCGTGTCCGGAAAAACGAATAAGAACAAACCGGTTAGTAAGAGAAAAACAGAGATTGCTATAATGCCTGTTAGGCTGCTGAAGAATTGCCTGAATTCTTTTTTACAAATTGGCCACATAGAGTTCAAAAATAAGATTTACATTGAATATGGTGTAAAATTCCGGATTTTGAGAAGCGCCGGTGTTTTTGGTATAAAAATTGGTATGTAATTGGTTCAATGTGTGTTTGAGACTTGGTGGCAAAAATCCCTTTACTATTTTTTGTGAGTTTTATTTCTATTATATTCGCTGGATGCACGGTCGATTTATACCTTTCCTAATGATATATTTCCAAGGCAGAGGTGAACTACGTAACCGAAACCAACTGCATGATTCCGCTGTAAGGCGGAATTTTTTTTGGTATTTGTTAATCATAAAAAGAGCCGCTTATCATTCGATAAACGGCTATGAAAATTACCAACTATAAACCATCTTAATAAGTCAACTCGCCAAATTTTCCGGCTTCATAATCCGCGATCGCTTCCTGAATTTCCTGGAAACTGTTCATCACAAATGGTCCGTAGCTAACCACTTTTTCTTTTATAGCACTTCCGCCAAATACGATCAGTTCCGCATTGTCAACGGCTTTAAAGTTTATCTGATCGCCATCGTCTGCGAAGCTGATGATGTTTCCGGCCTTTGCTTCTTCATTTAAAATTGTCACCTTGCCATTCATTACATACAAGCCGGAAGTAAATCCTTCCTGTACTGGAAGGGTAAATGAGTTGCCGGCTTTCACACTAATGTGGTAATAAAACATGGGCGTGTGGGTTTGAATAGGAGAGGCCTTCCCAGCATATTCGCCAATCAAAATTTTCACACGGCTTGTTTCAGTTTCCACTACCGGTAATGAAGCTGATGGATAATTTTTAAAAGAAGGTTCCACTTTCTTTTTACTTGCCGGCAAATTGATCCAAACCTGCATCAATTCAAGATTGCCGCCCTTTTCAAGAAACGCGGCGGTAGGCCCTTCGCTGTGAACAATGCCGGCTCCGGAGGTCATCCAGTTTATGTCGCCGGATTTTGCAACCTGGTCGTGACCCTTACTGTCGCGGTGAAAAAATTCTCCGTCAAGAATGTAGGTTACCACTTCAAATCCGGCGTGCGGATGCGGTGGAATCCTGATATTGGCGCCAGGCTTCACTGTGGCCGGCACCATGTGATCAATGAAAATAAATGGATCAACTTGTTTAAGGTTTCTTGTGGGCAACGCTCTTTTCACTTTGTTTGCACCTACAAATTCAATAGAAGCGTTGTCAATGGTGTTAATGATTTTTGTTGTCATAAAAACTCCTTTTTAAAATCTTTAGTAAAAATTATTGACTAAAGATTAATTTGATGTTTAAACATCAAATCGCATGCCAATTGCCTGAAATGAATTTTGAATGAATTATTGTCAGGTGGAAAACATTTAAGGCAGTATAATAATTGCAATGTTTTTTAGGGTGTGGGCGGTGGTGCTACTATTAAGCATCGTTGTGTCACTCACTTGTACGGTAGTAATGCTATTCAGCGGGTGAGTAGCTGCCAGTCGATGGTGCTTCAACGCAGGTAAACTCTATCATATTCAAGTACTTGAAATTGCGCAGCTTCTTGGGACTCCATCCACCACTAACCATCTCTAAAAAAAATACCGTACTATTATTTATTTGCAAATTCGTTCTATATCTTGTTGTCAGAATTTTGAACAAGTAATTTATACCAAATTATTACCAGCTATGCAACAAGCTTTGAGAAGATTTGTTTGCTTCGAAAATCCTACCGGAGCGCAATGGCTATTATACTTTCTTGTGTTCGCGCTGCTGCACGTACCCGCAATTATGCACCACGAAGGGGTAAACGCTTATTTATTATATGCGGAATCTTTGCTCAAGGGGCATATTACCCTTGAGGCCAACAATTACGATTTCATGGATATGATCTCGTATAATGGAAAACATTATTTGCCTTATCCTCCGTTTCCCTCTTTTGTATTGCTGCCGTTTGTGGCAATCTTTGACGATAAGGTAAATACTGTGTTTATTGCCATGGTTTGCAGTTGTGTAAACCTGTTTTTGTTATACAGGATCTTTGTGCGCCTTGAAATCAACAAAACGGTGAGGCCTCTATTGTTTACGGCTTTCTTTTTTGGAACGGCATACTGGTATGTGCTGGTTACCAGCCATCATGTATACCAGTTCGCGCATATCGTTGCCACTACACTTATTTTACTGGCCTTTAATGAAATGTTTGGAAAACAACGCTGGTGGCTTATAGGCATATTAATTGGATGTAGTTTTCTTACCAGGCAGTTCACTTTGTTTTATGGTTTTTTTGCTTTGGGTTATTTGTATTATATCAGCAGGCATAATTTGAAAACTGCATTTTATAGAAATGCTATTATGTTAGGTGCAGGCATTGGATTATGTATACTGTTTTACCTGGCTTATAACTATGTGCGGTTTGGTAATGCACTTGAGTCGGGATATGATTTTATTTCCTACAATGGCATACTAAAAGAACGTGTAGAAAAATACGGAGTGTTTAGCATAAAATATTTCCGGTTTAATTTTTATAGTTTATTCCTGAAAGGATTTACAATAATTTTCAGCGGCGCAGACAGGCTGACCGTTGGCGGAGTGGATTTGTGGGGCACATCGCTGGTTGCTGCCAGCCCGTTTTTGGTCGCATGTTTCAAAGCCAACTGGCCAAAACAATTGTTGTTTTTCGCATGGACTACCATTTTGATTATTTTAATTGGTGTGTTGTTTTATCATAACAATGGATTTGCACAGGTAAACTGTATGCGGTTTACGTTAGATTTTTTGCCCCTGCTTTTTATACTTGCCGCTTTGGGGGCCGATAAAGTTCCATACTGGTTATTGCGTATTATGGTATTGTACGCATGCTTGTTAAATGTGGTTGCTTTTGTTATTCACTATACTACTCAATAAGAACATTCTATACAACGCCTTAAGCGCAGCTTACTTTATAATTTTTAACAAGGGAACCATAAATGTCTCATGAAAATTTCTGCTGCTTTTTGTGCAACGTTTTATTTCACCTTGGTGTCAGGACAAATGAACGTTGCAAATACGATTATAAACGGCTTTTAGTGATAGCTTATTCAAAATAAGATTGCCCGGTTTTTACAATACAAAAGAAGGAGTATAATATTTTACGCAGTATAAATTTGTGCATGAATGTTTCCACTTGCCCAATAGCATTACTACCGTACAAGTGAGTGACACAACGATGCTTAATAGTAGCAATACCGCCGGTATCAAAAAAATAATGCACAAAAAATTATCCTGTTCGAAGTATAGAATTGATCTGCAAAATTAATTTACCGTAGGTGTATTCATTTACGATGATTACAACAAGGGATTCTATATGTTTTGGCTAAACACTAAATTATGAAACAAAAAATCTTTCTGTTACCGGCCTGTATTGCAGTGTTGCTTACAGCTTGCTGGCGAGATGATTCACTACTTCCATCCGGGCCGCAAATGGCTTATGTGCCTTATTATTTAAGTGAAAAGAACGTTGATAAAATTTCAATAGACGCGCCAAAGGAAACCACGGATCCCGGAAAAATTTATGCGTCAGGAAGTTTTATTTTCCAGAACGATATCAATTCGGGTATTCATATTATTGATGTGAGCGACAGGTCGCATCCGCAAAAAACAGCGTTTCTGAATGTTCCGCTTTGCAAAGAGCTTGCGGTGAAGGGAAAGTATTTATATACCAACAATTACACGGATATGCTGGTGTTTGATATTAGCGATCCTGCAAAACCGGTTTTAGCGGCACGTGTTAAAAATACTTTTAAATCAACTGATCAAAAATATCCACCCTATAACAATGTGTACTTCGAATGCCCTGATGAAAGTAAAGGTGTAGTGGTTGGCTGGGTGTTAAAGCAAATTGAATCTCCAAAATGCAGACGCTAAAAAACTTGCTATGAAAAGAATATTTTTCGCCATATTGATTTCGTTTGGATTGCTAACGCAATGTTCCAAATCGTCGGAAACTTCCACATCGCAAAATGCAAGCGGTGAAGGCAAAGGCGGTTCCACTGCAAGGTTTGCCATTGCCGGCAATTATTTATACAGTGTAGATGAAACCAATCTCAAAGCATTTGATATTTCAGATCCGCTAAAGCCGGTGTTAAAAAATGATATTCCCATTGGTTTTCAAATTGAAACCATTTTCCCTTTCAAGGATAAATTGTTCATTGGCTCCACCACGCAGGTGTATATTTTTTCGCTGGATGATCCCGCAAGGCCAAAAGCTTTAAGCACCGCTATTTCTCCGTCTGTGCTTCGCCGTTGTGATCCTGTGGTGGCTAAGGATACGGTGGCTTTTGCCACCTTGCGCACAAATGGCGCATGTGGCGGCACGCAAAGCATACTGGCAATTTATGATATTAAAGACATTGAAAAGCCTTTTGAAAAAGCATCGTTCTCGTTAGGTGAACCATACGGATTGGGTTACGCGGACGATGTATTGTACGTGTGCGATAAGCAAATGGGTTTGTTGGTGTTTGATATAAAAGACCCATATCAACCAATACTTTTAAAAACATTGTCAGGAGCTTCTTTCTCCGATGTTATCCCTTATGGAAACACCTTGATTTGCTGGACGGATAGCGGCATCAGGCTGTATGATATTTCAGATAATAAAAACCCCGTTTTTTTAGCCAACATTTAGTGATGAAAAATAAAGCCCTGTCTTTTTTGTTGTGTATGGCTGTAGCCATAACTGTGAATGCTCAAAGCAAGTATGAAGAACCCGGCAATTTGTGTGTGCGCTGGAATTTTCCCGGGCTCATAGATCCTTTTGGCAATAATCTTACCTTGGGAGCTGAATATCGCATACTGCCCAAATGGTCTGTAATGGCCGATGCAGGCTGGGTTTTTACACAGGCGGCATATAAAGAAAACAAGACAAGCGGTTATCTTGTAAGGCCGGCCGTGCGGTTTTATCCGAGGGTAAATAAGTTCTGGTTTTTTGAAACTCAATTACATTACAAACACCTACGGCGCAAGGGTTACAATTGGGTGAGCCACGATCAGCAAAATGGCGTGGCGGCGTATGAACGATATGAGGCGATCAGGCAATCCGCGAATTCTTACAGCATTAATCTTTTATGCGGCACACAGCTTCCGTTGCGCAAACCGGGGCGCGACAGGAAAGATTTTTACCGGTGGAAAATTGAGTATTATTGGGGTCTTGGAATACATACATATCGGGCAACGGAGCCGGTTGTTGTTACTGATAATAGTTTTGGAAGGATGAGTGATACTTTTAATTTTCCTCGCGAATCTCATACTACCGCCACTCCGCAATTTGGAATCACAATTGTTTACAGGTTGCTTGACAATAGCCTTCGCAAGAAAAAAACGGAGATGCCTTAAAGGTTTTAAACAGCTTGTGATTTGAATTTTTTTATTGTGGTGATCAACTGTTGTAACTCCGGTTAAGCATTCTTGCGTCGCACACTTCAACATTTGAATAAGAATTGAACAAAGCAAAAATCATTATAGTGTTTAACTCGTTGTAGTGACAGCTTTCATAAAGCGTTCAATAGTATTACAACCGTACAAGCGAGCGTGGCAACGGCTGTTGACAGTAGTACTACAGATGACTACATAAAAACAACAATTTGAATAAAAAGCAGGCCTGTACATTGCAGGGAATTCTTAATTTTATCGTATGGAAGAAAAAAAGCAAAAGCCTGTTTTTAATCGTCGCATTTTTTGGGACGTAGATTTTGATGCGCTTGATTACGACAAATACGAACGGTTTGTAATTGAAAGAGTTTTTGAAAGAGGCGATGTGGATGACATCAGGCAGTGCAGAAGATACTACGGCGATGCGAAAGTGGGAGAGGTACTAACCACTGCAAAATGGCTGCCGGAAAGAACTGTTTATTTAGCGTCGGCTATTCTTGACAACGAATTAAATGATTATAGATGTTACAAACTTGCGCAATCCAATCCCCAACATTGGTTTTATTAAAAAAAATAATGGCGTTGCCAGATCTTCAGCAATTTAATTTAGTTGGCGGAACTGCATTGGCCTTAAAATACGGGCATCGGTTATCGGTGGATTTGGATTTATTTTCTTCAGTATCTTTTTCGAATGAGGCAATTATTGAGATATTGGAAAAGGAATTTCCTGATTTTGCGTATAAGAACAATGCTAATCCTATTGGGGTTTTTGGTTTTATTGGAGATGTAAAAGTAGATTTTGTAAAATATCATCAATATCCTCTAATAGAAGAAGTTGTTGCGGATGAAGGGGTTCGATTAGTAGGAGACAGCGACTTGATAGCAATGAAAATAAACGCCATATTAAGACGGGCTGTTAAAAAAGACTTTTGGGATATTGCTGAGCTGCTTAAACATTATTCAATTCCACAGTTTCTTGATTTTTATAATCAGAAGTTTAAAAATCAGCAATTGCCAATTTCCATTCCGTATGCTATTACCTATTTTGAAGATGCAGAAGCATCTGCTGATCCTGTTAGTTTAAAAGGCCAAACCTGGGAGAAAGTAAAAAAAGAGATTAAAAAGAAAGTAAGAGAATACCTTACTTAAAAAATAAGTGAAAATCAGTTCAATCAGCGTCATCTGTGTGCCCTGCTGTTGGTGAAGCCAACGCACAAGGCTGTGCACAACACCAGCAGCGGCATTAAAAACTCTGAAATGCTGTTTATCAAAGTCTTTTTCTTTTTGCACAAGCAAAAAGAAACAAAAAGCACACCCGCGATCGATGACGGCCCGATCGCGGGAGGCGCCCTGATTAAACTTTTGCACTACTGTGACTTCAGCAGAGGGAATTCTATTCATCGCTTTAGAGGCTGCATTCATTATTATTGGTAACAGTGGGAATCTTGATTTTCTGAACTAAAAAAGATTGTGGGTTGTAGTATATGCTACATAGAACATCAGTGAAAATCAGTTCAATCAGTGTCATCTGTGTGCCCACTCATTCTCCTCAATAAATTTCTTTTTTATTGAATATTTCGTTACTTTTGCGACCCCAAATAAAAGTTCTTTCTATTTTGAAGGCTTTGGGAGTGCTGCATAAGCAGTACGTTATCACCAAAATTTTATTAACATGGCAAAAGAAATCACAGGTTTCGTAAAGTTGCAGTGTAAAGGCGGACAAGCCAATCCTGCACCTCCAATTGGTCCTGCACTTGGTTCCAAAGGTGTGAACATCATGGAGTTCTGTAAGCAATTCAACGCCAGAACTCAAGACAAAATGGGTAAAGTTCTACCCGTAGTACTCACAGTATATTCTGATAAGTCATTCGACTTCATTATTAAAACTCCTCCCGCTGCTGTGCAGTTGATGGAAGCGGCTAAAATTAAAGGCGGTTCCAAAGAACCTAACCGCAACAAAGTGGGTAAGGTAACATGGGCCCAGGTAGAAGAAATCGCTAAAGACAAAATGCCTGATCTTAACGCCTTTACATTGGAAAGCGCAATGACCATGGTAGCCGGTACGGCTCGCAGCATGGGCTTGACTGTAGAAGGTAAAGCTCCATGGGAAAATTAATTCTGAAACCGTAAAAAAATTGAACTATGGCTATCAGTAAAAAAAGAAAAGTAGTAAACGCTAAAGTTGATAAAAACAAAGCATATACATTAAAAGAAGCTTCCTCTTTGGTAAAGGAAGTAAACACCACAAAGTTTGATGCTTCTGTTGACCTTCACGTTCGCCTGGGTGTTGATCCCAAAAAAGCGGATCAGGCCGTTCGCGGAACTGTAACCCTTCCTCACGGTACCGGTAAAACAAAAAGAGTACTTGTACTTTGCACTCCCGATAAAGAAAATGATGCAATCGGTGCAGGCGCTGACCATGTTGGCCTGGATGAGTTTATCCAAAAAATAGAAGGTGGCTGGACAGATATTGATGTTATCATCGCTACGCCATCTGTAATGCCTAAAATTGGTAAACTGGGTAAAATATTAGGTCCTCGTAACCTGATGCCAAACCCTAAAACAGGAACAGTTACTAATGATGTGGCAGCTGCCGTGAATGAAGTAAAAGGCGGTAAAATAGCTTTCAAAGTGGATAAAGCCGGTATTATACACGCTTCTATAGGCCGTGTAAGTTTTGGTGCAGAAAAAATTGCTGAAAACAGCATGGAACTGATCAATGCGCTTATTAAACTTAAACCTTCTACAGCTAAAGGTACTTACCTGAAAGGTGTTAGTATGGCAAGCTCAATGAGCCCCGGTATTCCTGTTGATACCAAAACTTTTATTCACTAATTAATTAATGCTGTGCCGTAAGGCGATACAGATAAAAAGAGCATCATGAATAAAGATCAAAAAAATGAAGTGATAGAGCTGCTGAAAGGCAAGTTCTCTCAATATAACAATTTCTATATTACCGATACAGAAAATTTAACTGTTGAACAAGTTACCAAACTGCGCCGCCACTGTTTTAACAAACAGGTGGAAATGAAAGTGGCAAAGAACACTTTGATTAAAAAAGCATTGGAAGCAATTGATGCGGAAAAATACAACGGTGTGTACGAGTCATTGCATAATGTAACCGCGCTGTTGTTTAGCGAAAGCCCAAAAGAACCGGCTTTAATCATTTCTTCTTTCCGTAAAGAAACAAATGGTGAAAGACCTGTGCTGAAAGCGGCTTTCATTAATGGTGAAATTTTTGTGGGCGATAATCAATTGAGCGCATTAACAAAAATCAAAACCAAGAACGAACTTATCGGAGATGTTATCGGCTTGTTGCAATCTCCTGCGAAACGCGTTCTTTCCGCATTGCTTAATAAAGCAGAAAAGGAAAGCGCACCTGCGGAGTAGTTTTGAGATGGAAGGTTTTAGATTTTGACATTATTTAGGTGCAACATTGTTTTTAGCGTGTAGCATTTACTTAGTTTGAAGATCTAAAACAAATCACGGAATGAACAAAACTCTTTGAAATTTTGGATGAAGGACTGTTTAATTGTTGTTTTAAAGCAACATTAAATGAATCTCACATCGCAAATTTCAAGTTTCAAATTGAATAATTTTTTTAAACGCTCCGCCGGAGATAGATCAATGAAGGCGGAAAAAATTTAACAATCATGGCAGACGTAAAAGCTTTAGCCGAACAATTAGTAGGCTTAACAGTAAAAGAAGTACAAGAATTAGCAGATGTTCTTAAAGCAGAATATGGTATCGAACCGGCTGCTGCTGCTGTAGTAGTTAGTGGTGATGCGGGTCCTGCAGCTGCTGCTGAAGAAAAAACCTCTTTCAATGTAGTGTTGAAGAGCGGTGGCGCTTCTAAATTGAACGTAGTTAAAATCGTAAAAGATTTGACTGGTTTGGGATTGAAAGAAGCTAAAGAATTAGTGGATGGTGCACCTAAGAATGTAAAAGAAGGTGTTTCTAAAGCTGAGGCTGAAGACATCGCGGCTAAATTGAAAGAAGCCGGCGCTGATGTTGAAATCGCTTAATTGTAAAGTATTTCAATATAGTATGAACCCTCCGAACACTCGGAGGGTTCGTTTTTTTATTGGGTAACCTGCACTGTGACTTCAGCAGGGGTAATTCATTTCAACGAAGAAGCTAACACACAAAGGCTGTGCTCAACACCAACAGCGGCTAAAAATTCTGAAATGCTGTTTATCAAATTCTTTTTCTTTTTGCTTGTGCAAAAAGAAACAAAAAGCACACCCTTATATAGTGGAGAATTGAGAGTTGAGAGTGCTGTATGCCGAAAAATCAAAGGAAAGGTAAAATTCAATAATTATTCGTATGGTCGAAAACTATAAACCAATCTCGGCCTCCAGCATTTCAAATCTCAAATCTCAAATCTCAAATCTCAAATTATTTGCTGTGTGCCAAGTTAACCTGGCTTCTCAACAGTTAACTTTTTCTAAATTTGTTCTATACAAATGTTCAGAAATGATTACATATTGAGGGAAATTGAGAAAGCAGTGCAATTGCTTGAGAAACTGTTGCACTTGCAAACTAAAGGTGAGAATGAATTGGTGGTAAAAGAAACTTCCGGTTATTTCAATTTAGACGAAGTTCAAAAATTCATCTCTGTTAAGGAGAGCTCTGTGCATATTGACGAATCCATCGCAAATATAAATGGATGGCAACAATGGCTGGAAACATGCTCGGATATGTTTAGGTTGCGATTTGAAGCTGCTAATAATAAAGCTGATCTCTTATTTGCTATACAAATTTTAAAGTTTGTGAATGAGCAGGATAAGACTACATTTTCAATAGAGCGGTTTACAAAATACAATAAGCTGGTAGAGCTATACAAGAAAAACTTTTCCGGTGTAGAGGATTAATTCAAAAGTCAAAATGGCGTAATAGCCACTCAAAACTCATCACTCGCCCACTAGAATTCCTACCGTACAAGTGAGTGACACAACGATGCTTAATAGTAGCACTACCGCTGGTCCCCAAAAAACTATTACTAACAGTTATGAATATACTATTTTGTGTTACTGATTTTAAATTTCGGTTCAACAAACTTTTATTACATCCATCCCTAAAAGAGCGCCGAGTTTTTCAATTTTACTGCTTATATGCCCGATGCCTACCGCACAGTGATGTGCCGGGCCATGAGCGTTCCAGTTGTTTACGAAATTTCTTGCGCCAATAGAAAATTTATAGCGGCTGTTGGTATTACCAATTTGCAATATGGGGCCCGCCACAGATGCGCCTTCCGCTACAAGGAACATTAATTTGCCGTTGGATTTTTCAACTACGGATAGTAAAGTAACCGGCCCGTTTTTTACGCTCATTTCCACAGAAAGTCCTTTGCCAACTTTACCATGATATACATGCAGCGGACGCACTTTTGTTTTGCCTTCCGCGATGGCGATATGGCCCGGCCCGTCATGTCCCATTAATACCGCATCATCATTATAATCCATTGCATAATATTCCGTAAAAGAACCGCCGGCGCCAAATGCGTCCATTATTTTCATGGCCTGCACATTTTTTATTTCATATTCGCCGGCCACAGGTACGCCGTTCGCGGTTAATAATGAATTCCCGAGTATAATGGAATCAATCGCGTTTTCGTTATCAATATTGCCTGTTCCTTTGTAATAATAGGCCATGGAGCCAAGTTTATATTTGGCTACCAAACCATCCAGCGCCACAGAAGTAATAGCTGCTTTCAACAATTCTTCTTTCAAACAATCGGGTTGAATATCGAAGCATTGCTGAAAAAGTTCAAGCCTGTTTGTGGTATCTTTTTCAGTAACCGTTTTTCTGAGAGATGCCAGCTCCTCCACTTCAATCAATTCTACATGTCCGCCAAAATGCGCATATTGTTGAGTAAGGTCTGTGTAAATATCCAGCATGCCGCTATAATAGTGGCCCATACAGCCAAGCCTGTTGTACATCATAATGTTGGCCGTTTTCGCCGCTTCAATCCACTCTTTTATTTCATTCATGCTTTCCGGATCATTCTGCAGCATTCCGGTTATTTGGTGAAATGTAATTCCTGTTCTGTTAAACACATTAGCGATTTCAGGCACGGGACAAGCTGAACAATAAGCGAGCCATTCCCCCGTCATTGCTGTTCTGTTATTCATCGCGTTGAACGCGGAATAATCTATAGCTGCTTCTGGTGAAAGATTTAAAATGATAACCGGAACCTTTGCCCGCTGCACCACAGGCAACACTGTTGAAGATAACGCGTAAGTGCTCACATACAGAAATATTATGCCTATATCTTCACGCTTAAACAATTGTCCTGCTGCGAAAGCCTTATCGATATTGTCTACTAATCCGGCGTTTACAACCTGCGGATGAATACTTTCAATATTTTGTTGTACCAATTGTAAATATCCTTCCAGCCTTTCTTTGAGGCCGGAAAACTGCGGCCAGTAAGTATCGAGGCCAATACCAAATAAACCAATTTTTAAATTGTCAGCAATCATTGTATAAAGTTTTAATGGTTGGAGTACAATTACTTTTTATTGACAGTTGTAATTGCTAGGTTTTTTTATTTATGGACCAGGCTGTTGTGCTACTATTGGGCATCGTTGCGTCGCACACTTCAACCATTGTTCTTTATTGAGCGATACGAGGAGTGCGCACTAAATAATAAAGCTGTTAATAATTATTGCACTCATTAATAACACTAAACCAATAGTCACCCATCCAATTTTTACACCTGTAAATCCGACTTTATTTTCAATTGTTTAATGATGCTGTTGTTAGCAAATATACACTAGCTGTAGTATTAACCGGGGTGTATCTCAAATTTCTGCCCAGACTTTTATTTGCACTACTGTGATCGCGGCAAAGGGAATTCTATTCGGCGTTTTAAGTACAATATGCTTTAATAGTGGCTGTAGTGGAAGTTTATATATACTTAAATGAGTAATTGTGTAGTAAGCAATCTCCGAAAAGTTTCTGACTTCTGACATCTGATCTTTCTACTGCCAACCGCCTACTGTCAACTGCTCACTAGCATTACTGCCGTACAAGTGAGTGACACAACGATGCTTAATAGTAGCACTACCGCCGGTCCCAAAAAAAATGAATGAAAACAAAAACGCCCTGCATTTTGCAGAGCGTTTTTTATTGAGATGTTTTTTTATTTCTTAATTCCCGAATCAGGACCTTTAAAGGTGTCCGGCGTATTGGAAATTATGTTGGAGGGTAACTCGGGATTTGGATTTACAGCACTCGGGGTGTATTCTGTATTTATCATTTCCAGCATTTGCATTAATTGCTGTGTTCCCTGTATTTCGTATCTCATCGCATCCTGCCTGCGTTCGGAAAGGGCATTATAATAACGCATTTGTTGCTCAAGATCTTTATGCAACGATTTGGATACATGGCTGGCCAATTGTGTATAGCCCGCTTTATAACATGCCTCTAAGAACCTGAATGAAAAAAGGTTATGCTGGTTGTTTTTACTTACCATCGCATAAGGCATATTCGATTCTAGTATGCTTTTATCGGCCTTGTCCAGCAATTGTTTTGCCTGATCTTTATTACCCTGGTCTGCAACATTTGATGCGGCTTCGGCATATGCCATACGTATGGTATTCAGGTGCAAACGGTTTGTTTCATCAAAGTAAACTCCTTTAATATTTGCACTGCCAAATCCAAATTTAGTCATCAGTTTGTCTACCATCCATTCTGTATTTATACCTGTGTTATTTTTCACGGGTACCAGGCGGTAGGTTAATCCGTCTTTGCGCACATAATTGCTAAAGCCTAATTCCTGTGCCGTAGATGCTGCGGTAAAGCAAATAGGACGTTGCCATTTATTGGCTGCTATAATATTCAGGATGGCAATATCATTTTTCATGATATAGTTCCTGTTTTCCGGAATGTCAATCAGCACATCGGTTACGGTATCTGTAGGATTTACTGTTCCGTTGGCACGTACCACTGCTTCATTGGCAGGTATGCGGTATTTTTTAGCAGGAAGGAAGTTCAGACTTTCGCCGCCCTGTGTTGCCACTTTCATTGCCGGATCATCGCTTCCTACCACGTTTTTCATTACATCATATAAATCATAGTAATTGTTGGGATTTACATTCTTCTGCGGATTATATACAATGTAATCTCTGTTGCGGCCTTTTATTTGTTCTGCTGATAAGATCACATCAATTGGGGCGCTTTCGTTTATTTTATAACGCAATTGATTGATGTACCAGTCTATTCCCAATAGGCTGGCATTTACTACTCTTATATCAGGACGAATATTTTCCACTTCCTGCGCATACCAAAGCGGGTAGGTATCATTATCGCCGTAAGAGAACAATATGGCATTGGGCGGACAACTTTCCAGGTAATCTTTTGCAAGATCTCTTGCGAGTACTTTTTTACTGCGGTCATGGTCATCCCATTCCTGCGTACCCATAATAACCGGCACGGCAAGGAAGCATAACCCTGCAGCGGCGTAGTTGGATGCGGATAAACTTAATTTCCTGTTGAACCATTCGGCTACCTGCATTACACCCAATCCTATCCAGAATGCAAACGCGTAGAAGGAGCCCGCATACGCGTAATCCCGTTCACGCGGCTGATTACCTGCCTGGTTCAGATATAATACAATAGCCAACCCGGTAAAGAAGAAAAGCAATCCTACTACAAGGAAATCTTTCCTGTCTTTTGAATACTGATAAACAACTCCAATCAGTCCAAGTATCAAAGGAAGGAAGAATAACTTGTTGTTAGCTTTGTTGTTCCTTATACTATCCGGCAACATCGACTGGTTGCCTAAGCGTAAATTATCTATAAATGGAATACCGGATATCCAGTTTCCGTCGCGAACATTGCCAGGTGAGTAACCTTGAACATCATTTTGTCTTCCGGCAAAATTCCACATGAAATAGCGCAGGTACATCCAGTTTACCTGGTAGCCTACAAAGAAGTTGATATTATCGGCCATGTTTGGTCTTTCGCCATCGGCAAGGTTCAGCCATTCTTTATAAAAGCTCGCTTGTCCCCGGTCATTACTGGCATCCCAAACACGGGGTAAAAGCATCATATCATCACTCGCATACACGGGCTTCACATCTCTTCCTATTTCTTCATACTTGTCTTTTCCTTTAGTGTATTTCATAGGACCTTCCTTATACTCAATAGGTTGAGCTGTGAAAACCTGGCCACGAATTAATGGAAAATCGCCATACTGATCACGGCCAAGATAACCTACCAGTGAGTTAGGATTATCCACATTATACATATCCACAGCAGGGTTCGCATTAGAGCGGATCATTGTGGTAAGGTAGCTGGAATACCCCAGCAACATGAATAAAAAGCACCATATACCAAGGCGAAGGAAGGAATATTTTTTCTTGTTTGCCCAGCGCAATAAGAAAAACAATAAAGTGCAAAGTAATATGAAGAAAAATATAAAACCGGAGAAGAACGGCAAGTTAAAATCATTTACAAACCATATATCAAACATGCCGGCCCACTTAACAGAATATTGAATAACCACAAGTTGTACAAATCCTGTAATGGCGCATCCAATAAGGAAAGCCCAGAAAGTACCCCATGCAGTAGGGTTGTAGCGTTTGAAATAATAGATCACAACAATTGCCGGGATGGTTAATAAGCCCAGCAGGTGAACGCCTATTGACAGACCCATCATAAAGAAGATAAACAGGATCCATTTGTCGGAACCCGGCTTGTCTGCCGAATGCTCCCATTTAAGCATTGCCCAAAAAACAATCGCGGTGAACAATGAAGACATGGCATATACCTCGCCTTCCACAGCGCTAAACCAAAAAGAATCGCTGAAAGTATAAGCTAAAGCGCCCACAACACCGGCGCTCATAATAATGAACAATTGTTGGCCGCTAAGCGCCGCGCTTTTCTTTAGAACTATTTTCCTCGCAAAGTGCGTAATGCTCCAGAAAAGGAAGAGTATGGTAAAACCGCTACTAAGGGCACTCATAATGTTTACTGCCCGTGCGGGATTGCTGCCGCCAAATACTACAATAAATAAACGGCCCAGCATAACAAAAAGCGGAGCTCCGGGTGGGTGTGGTATTTGCATCTTGTACACAGTGGAAATAAACTCACCACAATCCCATAAACTGGCAGTGGCTTCCATAGTCATAAGATACACTGCGCAAGCAATTGCACAAACAATCCATCCTACAATGTTGTTCACTTTGTTGAAAGTCATAAATCGTTCATTTTTTAAACCCGGCAAACCTACAAGAATTTAAACACATTATTTATATAATGTTTTAAAAATGAGGCTTCCTGCTTAATAAGTTTAGGTATAAATTTATTAAAAGGTAAATATACTGGTAGAAAACAAAATTGCATCACTACCAGTAGTTTTTAACGTTAATTTTTTTTTATAAGTGGGCAGTTGGCAGCAGGCGGTAAGCAGTTGTTTGGGTAATTTTTTGGTACCGGCGGCGGTATTTCATGGCGTCATCGTTGCGTCGCATTTCGTTCATCGGTAGAATTTCTATTAAGCGGTTTATTTTACACAAAGGGCGCTTACCTCTCGCAAAGCCGCAACCCAGCGCGATGATCGCAAAAAAAATATGAGAAAAGTAGGGCACACAGATGACACTGATTGGACTGATTTTCACTGATCTTGTTAGGTTTTTACCTCACGCAAAGTTGCAAAGGGCTTTAAGTTCGCAATGAATGGATGTCAGAGGTCAGAAATCAAAAGGTATAGGTGATTTATGACTTCTCCTTACTGCCTAATGCTCCAAGCTATTGCTCGCAGCAAACGCAACGATGCCGCAACGCAGCTTGATCACTCTGATTTTTTTCTTCTCTACTACCTACTGTTTACTGCCAACTGCCTACTGTTTACTGCCAACCCGTTCAATAGCATTACTACCGCACAAGTGAGTGACAC
Organism: Flavihumibacter sp.; assembly: GCA_031553495.1. Classification (GTDB taxonomy): domain Bacteria; phylum Bacteroidota; class Bacteroidia; order Chitinophagales; family Chitinophagaceae; genus Pinibacter. The sequence goes on along the minus strand of JAVBLN010000055.1, from coordinate 74,549 downwards.
AACGATGCTTAATAGTAGCACTGCTGCCGGCCCACAAAAAAAAGAACGCCCCGATAACGGAGCGTTCTTATAACTATTAAAAAACAATTCAAATTGCGAAATGATCTACACTTCTGGTTGCAATCCCCAATGTTCCGGAGAGCGCCAAAGTGCAGAAAGCAACAATTCGCGCATATAAACGAATTCTTTTGGAAGTTTGTCGTACATGCGTTGGAAGAGTTCTTCGTGAGAAAGCATTTCTGTTTTCCATGCTTCTCTGTCCACTTCCATAATTTTTGCAAATTGTTCTTTTGGAAAATCAAGACCTCTCCAATCGAGATCGGCGTATCTTGGCATCCAGCCTATTGGGCTTTCTACTGCGCTTGTTTTACCGGTTACTCTTTCTACGATCCATTTCAACGGACGCATGTTGTCGCTGAAACCAGGCCACATGAATTTGCCATTTTCGTCTTTTCTGAACCAGTTAACGCAGAAAATTCTTGGTGCGTTTGGCAGACAACGGCCAAATTGTAACCAATGGTTAAAATAATCAGCCATGTGATATCCGCAGAATGGAAGCATAGCAAACGGATCGCGGCGTACTTTGCCGATTTCTCCAAATGCTGCTGCTGTCATTTCTGAACCTACTGTAGAAGCTAGGTATACACCAAAGTTCCAGTTGAAGGCCTGGTAAACCAATGGAACAGTGCTTGCGCGGCGACCGCCAAATACGAATGCGGAAATGGGCACACCTTGTGGATCTTCCCAGTCTGCATCGATAGATGGACATTGTGAAGCAGGCGCTGTAAACCTTGCATTAGGATGCGCTACAGGATTACCGCTCTTTGGATCGTGTTTTTCACCACGCCAGTTAAGAATATTGTCCGGAGCTTTGTCGGTAAGGCCTTCCCACCAAATGTCACCATCAGGAGTTACACCCACGTTGGTGAAAATAGCGTTTTTGCTAAGGGAAGCCATCGCGTTCGGATTGGTTTTTGTGTTAGTTCCGGGAGCAACACCAAAGTAACCGTATTCAGGGTTGATAGCATAAAGTTTGCCATCAGGACCCGGTTTGATCCATGCAATGTCGTCACCTACTGTGGTTACTTTCCAGCCATTCATTTCTTTTGGCGGAATGAGCATCGCGAAGTTTGTTTTACCGCAAGCGCTAGGGAATGCAGCAGCGATGTAAGTTTTTTCTTTTTCAGGGTTTTCAACGCCCAGGATCAGCATGTGCTCTGCCAGCCAGCCTTCTTCTTTACCCATAACAGAAGCTATACGTAAAGCAAGACATTTTTTACCCAGTAAAGCGTTTCCACCATAACCTGAACCATAAGATACAATTGATCTTTCATCAGGGTAGTGAACGATATACTTTGTAGTTGGATTGCAAGGCCATTTTACATCAGTAGTATTTTTTTCAAGAGGAGCACCTACCGTATGCAGACATTTTACATATTCGCCATCATTACCAAGTTGTTTCGTTACTTTTTCACCAACGCGGGTCATAATGTGCATGTTAGCTACTACATATTCAGAATCAGTGATTTGTACACCAATTTTTGAAATAGGAGAACCAATTGGACCCATACAGAATGGAATAACATACATTGTTCTTCCTTTCATACAGCCTTCCATCAAGTCGCCCAGAACTTTTTTCATTTCTTTGGGTTCCATCCAGTTGTTGGTAGGACCGGCTTCTTCTTTAGTACGGCTGCAAATGTATGTACGGTCTTCTACGCGTGCCACATCACTTGGGTCTGAAAAACATGCATAGCTGTTAGGCCACTTTTTTTCGTCAAGTTTTATAAAAGTTCCCTTTGATACCAGCTTCTGACACATGTCATTATATTCGTCCTTTGATCCGTCACAAACATAAATGTCTTGTGGTTGGGTCAACCTGGAAATCTCAGTTATCCAGTTCTTCAATTCAATGTGTCTTACTGAACTTAATGCATCATTCATAATTATAAGTATTATTATAAATAAAATTCAAAAACGAATCGGATATGTTTTATACTTTGCGGGCACAGAGGTACAAAAAGAAAAAAGCATATATAATGATGATCGTTAATGAAAAAAATGACAGTTGTCATTTAATCGAGGGTTAATGTACATTAGTTTTTCTAAACAAAAAATTTCCACATTTGGTTTACTTTCTGAAAAAAACAAATAAAGACAGGTTGGAAGTGATATAAACCGATTTGGTGCAAGAATATCCTGTGGGCACAAAAGTTTACCTCAGGGGCCAGTTTTTTTTTGGGACCGGCGGTAGTGCTACTATTAAGCATCGTTGTGTCACTCACTTGTGCGGTAGGAACTTTAGTGGGCTGTTGACAATGGGCAGCGGGCAGTAGAGAGATCAGAGGTTAGAGTCTTTGTCTTCTCGCACGGTTTGGTTTACTATAGGTTGCAATAATTTTTTTAAGCAACGTTAAAAACCTGCTATGTGGCTATGCGAGTACCAGATGTCCTACACCTAAAAGGTGCAAGACATCTTGATGAGGACACAAAATTGCTTATTATACAATTGCTTACTTTACCCACAAAAATCAAAAAACTCTTTGAAGTAATGGCAGTACCTTGTGCGGTAGTAATGCTGGTGGACAGTAAAAAAGTCGTGATTAGCTTAGTCTAACACCTTTTGCATTCTCAATTCACTCTCACTTCCAGCACCTCTTTCGTTTTTTCCGTTATTTTAAACCTGTCATCAATACGCATTCCTATCACCCAGATTATTTTTTTGTTCATTTCCAATACCCAAACTTTTTCTTTATCTGTAAGAGAAATTTTTTGATCAATCAGGAAGCGGCTCAGCTTTTTTTTCTTTTTCATGCCAAGCGGGTAAAAATAATCTCCTTGTTTCCATTTGCGCAGCAAAAGAGGAAAAGTAATTAAGGAAGCATCTAACTGCGCAATATCGCCACAGGTTTTAATAGATATATTATTGGTGTGGCTAAAAGTAATGATACCTTTTTTATATGGTATTTCTTTGTCGGGTTTTTCAATCAATATGGTTTGCGCTTCTTCAGATACCAAAGGAGAAATTACCAGCCAGCTTCTGTTGCGTAAAACCCTATGCGAATTGGAACAAACATATTTACCACTTTCACTTTGGAGCAGATTCCATACATCATTTGTTTGTGCCGAAGTGAAATTGAACGACTGTAAAATATCATATAATACAGTTTTACCTGCAGGTGTATTTTGTAGTTTCAATGCCGGGATCTGCCATTCGTTTCCATGCGGTAAAAGTAATTTCTTTTTTTGCCGCTGTATTGCGTCGTTGTATAAAGTTTCTATATCACGAAACCGGTTAATGTTATCAGCAATGTTTTTAAAGGCTTCGGGAAAAATATTTTCTACAAGCGGAATGATCTGTTGTCTGAAATAATTACGTGAATATTTATCCAATGCATTGGAGCTGTCCTCCACCCAGTTAATATTTTCTTCCAATGCATATTTCCGGATATTTTCTTTTCGTAGAAATAGCAGTGGACGAGCGATATTTTCTTTTTTAGGTAAAATGCCATGCAATCCTGCAATTCCGGTACCTTTAAAAAAGTTCATTAATAAGGTTTCCACATTATCATCCAGGTGATGTGCTGTAACCAGGTATTTTTTTTCATTTGCTCCGGCAGTTAATTCGTTTTGAAGCACTTCCTTAAACCAGCTATAACGCAGCTCACGTGCCGCTACCTGTATGGAAACCTTATGTTGGGCGGCATATGTTTGGGTGTCGAATTTTTTTATATAAAGCGGTGTATTATACTTTTTTGCGAGCTCCCGTACAAAGGTTTCGTCTCTTCCGCTTTCATCGCCGCGCAATTGAAAATTGCAATGAGCGATGGCAAAAGAATAACCGGCTTTATATAATAAGTTACAAAGTACTACGGAATCTACACCGCCACTAACAGCTACCAACAAATGATCTTTAGGTGTAAATAGATTTTCTTGTGAAATATATTGTATAAATAGTTCTTGCATTCTTTGGGGATTTGAAATTTGAGATTTGAGATTTGAAATTGTTTTTAGTAAAATGATTTATTATTTTTTGGATACATGAGATTTGAAATTTAGGAATAAGATTTTCGGTCACAAATATTTTTCGGACAATATGGAAATTGATCTTCCCGCTGCTGCTAATAATAAAGCATGCAGCCGCTAAAGCACCGCCGCCATGAAATACTACCGATGAACGAAATGCGACGCAACGATGATGCCATGAAAAGCTATCGCTCGTACCATAAAAGATCACAGCTTTCACCAAGGCCAAAATGTAATAATAATGACATTGGTAAATACCTCAGCCATTATCAGAAATTATTAACTCAAACAGCCACTAAATGGGAACGAAAACATATCATACAAACAATTTCAAATTTCAAATCTCCTCCAGTGCCGCTTTTAATTCATTATAAGCGTGTTGGTCGTTTGCGGCTTTTGCTATATCCATACCTTTTTTATACCAGTTTGCAGCCGGTTTTTTGCAGCCATTGCGCTCCAGCAATTTCGCGAAATGATAATAAGAACCAATGTAGGAAGGATCCCGATGCAGGATCGTTTCGAAAAGTTTTTGGGCTTCACTGTCATTTCCCAGCTTAACATATTCCAAGGCTAAAGCGTGTTGCAAAAAATTATCATCAGGATTTTGCAATAAAAATTCTTTCAACTTACTTATACGATCCATAAAATTGGTATACAACCTGTTTAAATTGAAATTTTTTTCACATCTATCTTTTATCTTTACAATGCTAACCATATCTTAGTTGCATAAACAACCTTTTATACACAGCTTTAAATTAGCGCTATGAAGATTTTAGTTTGCATTAGTAAAACGCCGGATACTACGGCAAAAATAGCCTTCACTGACAACAACACGAAATTTGCCCAGGAGGGTGTGCAATGGATCATCAATCCTTACGATGAATGGTATGCCCTGGTGCGTGCGCTGGAACTGAAAGAAAAAGACAGCTCTATTACACTGCACCTTGTTACAGTTGGCGGCGTGGATACGGAACCCATTATTCGCAAAGCTTTGGCGCTTGGAGGCGATGAAGCTATTCGTGTGAATGCCGACTGTAATGACAGCTATTGTATTGCATTGCAAATTGCGGAAGTTGCTAAACAAGGAGGGTATGACCTGGTATTTACAGGTAAAGAAACTATCGACTATAACAGTTCTTCTGTGGGAGGTATGATTGCGGAAACACTTGATATGCCATATATAGCGCTGGCAACAAAATTTGAACTAAATGGCGCCGGCGCTGCCATACACCGTGAAATAGAGGGTGGAGAAGAGATTGTGGAAGTTCCGCTTCCGCTGGTGGTAAGCTGTCAGAAGGGTATGGCGGAAGCACGTATTCCAAATATGCGTGGAATTATGGCAGCTCGCACAAAACCGCTAAAAGTAGTTGAACCGGTTGCCACAGAAAGCCTGACAAGTATAATAAGTTTTGAATTACCACCGACTAAATCCGGGGTTAAACTTATACCAGCAGAGCAGCCGGAGGAACTGGTAAGATTACTGCATGAAGAAGCAAAAGCGATTTAATTTGAGATTTGAGATTTGAAATTAATTATGATAGAATGATCCAGAATTTTAACATACATGAAATTTCAAATTTCAAATCTCGAATACAAAAAATCTCAAATCTCAAATTTCAAATCTCAAATCATCAACATGTCTGTTTTAATATATATAGATCAATCAGATAGCCAGATCAAAAAAGCCTCTTTTGAAGCTGTTTCTTATGGGGCAAAAATTGCAGAGCAATTGGGTACAACTGCTGAAGGAATTGTGCTTGGCAGTGTGCAGGACGATCTGCCTGCTTTGGGAAAGTATGGTGTTAAGAAAATTTACCAGGTAGTAAACAGCGATCTTGACCAGAGAGATAGCCAGGTGTATACTCAAACGATCGCGAAAGTGGTAGAACAAACAGGAGCCAAAGTGATTATTTTTCCCAATAACCCCGATGGGAAATCCATTGCTCCCCGCCTGGCAGCAAAATTAAAGGCAGGACTGGTAACAGGCGCTGCAGCCTTGCCGGATACAAGCAATGGATTTGTTGTGAAAAAATCTGTTTTTTCGGCTAAAGCATTTGCCAATGTATCCATAAACAGCGATATAAAAATAATAACGCTAAATGCCAATGCCTTTGATATAACCGAAGGCTCCGGCACAGCGGAAGTTGTACCTTTTGAAACTTCCGTGGATGCTCCGAAAGTGAAAGTAACCGCTGTCAATAAAATAAAAGGCGACATCCCGCTAGGCGAAGCGGAAATAGTAGTAAGCGGTGGCCGTGGAATGAAAGGACCCGAAAATTGGGGTATGCTGGAAGATCTGGCCCATGCTTTGGGCGCGGCGCTTGCCTGCAGCCGGCCGGTGGCAGATACAAACTGGCGTCCCCACCACGAGCATGTGGGACAAACAGGCCTGGCCATTGCGCCCAACCTGTACATTGCCGTAGGTATTTCCGGCGCCATTCAGCACGTAGCCGGTGTAAACAGAAGTAAAGTGATAGTTGTCATCAACAAAGATCCGGAAGCGCCTTTTTTTAAAACGGCCGATTACGGCATAGTAGGAGATGCCTTCGAGGTGATTCCAAAATTGATAACAGCAGTAAAAAAACTAAAGGGCACGGTTTAATTTTTGAACATTCAAGGTAAGGTGTACGAGTTGTTTTACAATGATTATGAAGTTCGTATACCATACTTTTTTCAGTGTACAATTTTGCCTTTTAGTTCATAAACTACTGTTCAAATTCAATTTTCAAGATATCAAATTCTTATATTTGCTATTCAACATAAAAGTCCGTTCTTAAACGGTTGTGTTTATCTATGAGGAAAATAGAATTAGAAATAGTGGCATTATCGCACAGCATTACACAAACGCATTCATATGCAGTAGTATTAGGCGAAGTAAATGGTTTGCGCCGTTTGCCTATTGTAATTGGGGGCTTTGAGGCCCAGGCGATTGCTGTGGCGCTGGAAAAAATGCATCCCAGCCGCCCGCTTACTCACGATCTGATGAAGAACTTCATGAGCGCTTTTAATGTTGAATTAACTGAAATAATTATCAATGATCTGCAGGAAGGAATATTTTATTCCAAACTGCTTTGCGTAAGCGAACATGATACCGTAGAGATCGATTCCCGCACATCAGACGCTCTTGCTTTGGCAGTTCGCTTTGGTTGTCCCATTTATACTTACGAACACATTTTGGAAAGTGCCGGCATTCTTATGGAAGATACCGGTAAAAAGAAAAAAACTCCATCCGGCACTCACACACACAAAGAAGAGGTTGCGCATAACGAAGACCTAAAAAACCTTTCTTTGGAAGAACTAAATAGCCTTCTCAATGAAGTATTGGAGCAGGAAGATTATATCCGTGCCATAGCCATTCGTGATGAAATCAATAACAGGAAGAAGTAAGCAAAAGAACTGATAAAGGCCATTGACAGAGGAAACCGTCGCATCTATCATATCAACACACAACCACTACCGGCATGATCTCATTTCCCAATTGCAAAATCAATCTAGGTCTTACTATAGTTGGGAAAAGAAATGACGGATTTCATAATCTTGAAACTATCTTTTATCCAATTGCATTAAAAGATGTTTTGGAAATAATCCAGGCTGAAAATTTCACAATCAAAACCACCGGAATTCCCATTGATGGAAATAGTGAAAAAAATCTTTGTGTAAAAGCGTATCAATTGCTCAGGCAAAAGTTTGATTTACCACCAATATATATGCACTTACACAAAACCATTCCATTGGGTGCCGGCTTAGGCGGAGGCTCATCCGATGGCGCTGCTGCACTATTGTTGTTAAATCAAAAATTTCAATTGGGATTAACTCAAAACGAGTTGCTTGATTTAGCGTTGCAATTAGGAAGCGACTGCCCGTTTTTTATACTGAATCAACCATGCCTTGCCACCGGTCGGGGAGAAAAATTGCATCCGCTGCAAATACCCGAATTAACAGGGCTTCGTATTGTTATCATAAATCCCGGCATACATATCAATACCGGTTGGGCTTTTTCGCAGATAAAGACAGCTCCGGCATCGGCTTCTTTACAATCCATTATAAGTAAGCCGGTAGCAGAATGGAAAAACACTCTCCGAAATGATTTTGAACAAGCTGTTTTTACAACTCATCCCGAAATAAAAATCATAAAAGAAGAATTGTACAATAAAGGAGCGCTGTATGCGGCAATGAGCGGTAGCGGCGCTTCCGTGTTTGGAATATTTGAAAAAAATGCACATCCGTCATTCAATTTTCCCAATCATTATTTTATTCATCAATCGGAAGCAGTTGATCTGATTTCTGACATCTGATATCTTTAATATTTTATGGTACCGGCTATAGTATTTCATGGCATCATCGTTGCGTCGCAATCACTTCATCGGTAGTAATGCTATTCATCGGCTACAATAATTCGGGCTTGTCGTTATCCAGATGTCCTACACCTCAAAGGTGTAGGACATCTATGTCTTTGTAACGTCTTGAAAAAACCACAAGGGGTGTGAGATTAGTTGAAAGTTGAAAATTGAAAGTTGAAAGTGCTTTAAGCATATATTGCAAGCAAAAACAAAAGCACTCATTACTCAAAACTCATTACTCAAAACTTGCTCAATAGCATTACTACCGTACAAGTGAGTGACACAACGATGCTTAATAGTAGCACTACCGCCGGTCCCCCAAAAAAATATGCTATTATACTGCTCTAAAGTATAATAGCATACTTGTGTTTACATCAATTTATATTTTTAAATAACTAACTTTTTTCTTCCCAAAGATTTGCCAGATGTACAAGCGTTTGAACACTCTTCTGCATGTCTTGTACGCTCACATATTCGTGCTTGCTGTGCAAAGCCATTTCGCCTGTAAACAAGTTAGGGCAAGGCATTCCCATGAATGATAAACGGGAACCATCGGTGCCGCCGCGAATACTCATTTTCAACACATCAATACCGGCACGCTTTATTGCTTCTTCTGCAAGAGTGCATACCTGCGGATGTTTATCCAATACTTCTTTCATGTTGCGGTATTGTTCTTTTATCACGAAGTCGGCTTTCGCGCCGGGATATTTTGCTATTGTTTCATTGAGTTTTTGTTGAAGCAGGTTCTCGTGATCTTTTAATTTTTCAGTAACAAAATCGCGTACAATGAAGCGCAGTGTAGCTTTTTCGGCAATTCCTTCCACTTGTATGGGATGAACAAATCCCTGGCGGTCTTCAGTGGTTTCAGGCGTTAAGGTATCTTTTGGCAATGAATCCAAAAAAGCGGCAGCCACTTTCAAGGCGTTTATCATTTTACCTTTTGCTGTTCCGGGATGCGCGATAATACCATGAATGGTTATAGCCACAGCATCAGCAGAAAAATTTTCATCTTCCACTGAACCCAATTCGCCACCATCAAGTGTATAGCCAAATTCGGCTCCGAGTTTTTTCATATCCACCTTATCCACTCCGCGGCCAATTTCTTCATCAGGTGTAAATAGAATTCGAATATCACCGTGTTTTATAGAAGGGTTTTTTATTAGGAAATTCGCAACATCCATGATGATGGCAACACCGGCTTTATCATCTGCGCCAAGCAGTGTTGTGCCGGAAGCAGTGATGATATCATCACCTGCCTTGCTTTTTAAATAGGGATGTTCTTTTACGCTAATTATTTGTGTGGCATCATCGGGTAAGGCAATATCGTTTCCGTCGTAATTTTTGTGTAGTATAGGCTTTACATCTTTACCACTACAATCCGGCGCTGTATCCACATGTGCGCAATAACAAATTACAGGCACTTTTTTAGAAGTATTGGATGGGATGGTCGCGTATACATAACCATGCTCATCGAGATGCGCATCTGTTATACCTATTGTTTTCAACTCCTCAACCAGCAAGCGGCTAAGATCTTTTTGTTTTTCTGAAGAAGGCTGTGTATTGGAAGCCGGATCACTTTGTGTATCTATCTTTACATAACGCAGGAAGCGTTCTGTAACTGTGTATTGATAATTTTGGAACATAAATGAATATTTTTGGGCAAATTAATGCATCTATGGCATCTGTCAATCAGCAAAAAAAAGGATTCCTCAAACAAGGTTGGTTAAGGGCCGTCATTTTCCTGGTGGCTTTTCTGTTGGTAAGCACTTTAATTGGCATCATCGCAGGTATAATAATTACAACAACACATGTTGGAGAAACAATTACTATTCAGGATATATGGTCGTCTCCTTTAAGACCTGTAATGGTTTTGATTTCTACATTAACAGGATTTTTGCTTGTGTGGATCTTTACGAAATTCATTGATAAGCGTTCTTTGTATTCACTTGGTTTTAGATGGAAGGGCTTCGGTCACCAGGCTGCTACTGGTTTTTTTCTTCCATTTGGCATACTGGGTATAGGAACATTGGTCTTATCATTTAGTAAATATTTAACATGGGGCGATGTTCAATTTGACAGCACTCTATTTTTTATCAACCTTGTTTTAATGTTGCTGATTGCCTTTAGTGAAGAACTTATTTTCCGCGGATACATCCTCAACAACCTGATGCAGTCATTCAACCGTTATATAGCGCTTATAACAAGCGCTGTGCTATTTGCAGCGCTACATATGTCTGGTGCGGGTATGAACATATTGCCGTTGTTCAATATTTTTCTTGCAGGAATATTACTGGGACTCAACTATAGCTTTACACGAAACTTATGGTTTGGTATAGCTTTTCATTTTACATGGAATTTTTTTCAGGGGCCGGTGTTAGGATACAAAGTAAGCGGTAAGGCATTCAGCAGTATTCTTGAGCAGGATATGATTGGGCCGGTTTGGCTAACAGGCGGAGACTTTGGCTTTGAAGGCGCTGCTGTTTGCTCGGCGCTGCTATTAATAACAATTATTGCACTTGAGTGGGTGTATAGAAAAAACAGGGTTGTTGAGAGTGGGGGTTAATAAAACTAAAACAAATAAAAAATACTGCTAAACGCCATGAGTATCATACCCCCTATTGTTTAGCAGTTTTTAACTATTAATTAAAATTGGAATTAAGGCATAATTATGCGCGATTTGTTAATGATCTCTACCAATTCAAGATCAAAAACCAACTCTTCACCGGCCAATGGATGATTAGCGTCTAATACCACTATATCATCTTTTACTTCCTCGATTACTACAGGAAATACTTGTCCTTCGGCATTGTTCAAATTTAAACGCATCCCAACTTCAGGAACCATTCCTTCAGGAAATTGATTACGCGGAAATTCAATAACCATTTCCGGATTTTTAGGCCCATATGCATTGTCCACAGGTATATTAATTGTTTTTTTATCACCCACGGCCATTCCTGTTACACCATCATCAAAGCCTTTTATCACCATTCCACTTCCAACTTCAAATTCAAGCGGCTCACGGCCTTCCGAGCTATCAAATGTAGTTCCGTCTATTAGGCGGCCATGATAATGAACCTTTACTGTATCGCCGCTTTTCACTTGTTGCATAATAAAATTTTAAAAGTTAATTATAAATCAGCTTCTCATTTCTTCTCAATATGATTAGCGATGTGCCCGTGGAAAGAAATCATTTCGTAATGAGCCTACAAAGCGAAACAGATTAGAACAAAAGGATGCAAAACAGCGGCAAGGTAATATAAATTCGCCAACTGACAACAATGCCTGAATTGGCCATTATATTTGCATCAGGAAAAATGGTGTATGTTTTTTGTGAACCGGATGCGGTATTTACCAAGAGTATTGTTATTTTGTTTTGCTCCTGGTGAAAGCAGTAATCTTTTTATGGAACGAGCGGCAGTTTTTCATGGCATCATCGTTGTGTCACTCACTTGTGCGGCAGTAATGCTAGTGAGCAGGTTATAGGTTGTTTGATATTAGTGATAGGCTTTCTGACACTGATCTGATTTCCGACCTCTCTACTGCCAACCGCACACTGCCAACCGCACACTGCCAACTCGCTCAATAGCATTCCTACCGCACAAGTGAGTGACACAACGATGCTCAATAGTAGCAATACCGCCGATACCAAAAAACGATGCATTGTATTATTTTGACTGATGTATAGTTGAAAGCGACAATAAAAAATTTTGCTTTCGTATTATAAATCCATATATCATGATTAAAAGAATTTTAACGCTGATTTTTCTGTTCTCAATTGCGATAAATACCGGCGCCCAAAAAACAAGAATTATTACCGGCGCTGAAAATATGAGCGCTTATTTGTTTTTATTACAGAACAAAAAAATTGGCGTATTTGCTAATCAAACTTCTATTGTAGGTGATATACATCTTGTAGATACGCTTTTGGCAAAGGGGATTGTTATTAAAAAAATATTCGCTCCGGAACACGGCTTTCGGGGCAATGCTGATGCGGGTGAGAAAGTGCAGACTTTTACCGATAAGAAAACCGGCATACCTGTGGTTTCTTTGTATGGCAGTAAGACCAAACCGGGTGCAGAAGATTTGAAAGGCATTGATATAATAGTGTTTGATATACAGGATGTGGGAGTGAGGTTTTACACTTATATTTCTTCGCTGCAGGATCTGATGGAAAGCGTTATCATGAACGGAAAACCCCTGATTGTTTTAGACAGACCCAATCCTCATGGCGGGTATGTGGACGGGCCGGTGCTTAATAAAAAGTTCAAATCATTTATAGGCATGCAACCTGTGCCTGTAGTGTATGGCATGACGATTGGCGAGTATGCCAAAATGCTATTAGGCGAACAATGGTTAAATGATGCTTGTGTAAAAAAACTAACTGATAAACAGAATAAGTTTTCACTTACTGTTATACCTTGTAAAAACTATACGCATGAAAGCACATATGCATTACCGGTAAAACCATCTCCTAATTTGCCCAACATGCAATCCATATACCTGTATCCTTCCATTTGTTTTTTTGAAGGCACCCAAGTAAGCCTGGGACGCGGAACAGAGAAGCCTTTTCAAATTTTTGGCAGTCCGCTTTTCCCAAACAATTTATTTTCATTTACACCTCGAAGTGTGGAAGGCGCCAAGAATCCGCCATTGCTCAATCAGAAGTGTTATGGTTTTGATCTAAGCAAAATTGATGCTGTTAAGCAAATCGATGATCGCATTCAACTGAAGTGGTTGCTGGAGGCGTATGAAATGTTTCCGGATAAAGACAAATTTTTCCTGAGCAATAACTTTTTTAACAAACTTGCAGGCAATGATATTTTGATGAAACAAATTAAAGAAGGAAAAACGGAATCGGAAATACGGGCAAGCTGGCAGGATGACCTTGATAAATTTAAAACTATCAGAAAGAAGTATTTGATGTACGAGTGATCAAATTATTGAATCATCGAATTATAGAGGATGTATCAAATTTCGGGTTTTCACTTTTTCACAATTCTCTGCTTCCACATTAAAAAAATTACATTTGCATATGCAAAGTGATCTGCGAATTGTTTTCATGGGTACGCCTGAGTTTGCTGTAGCCTCCCTGGAGGCGATGGTAACGGTCGGTTATAACATTGTTGGTGTGGTTACCGCTCCGGATAAACCTGCGGGCCGTGGTATGAAGCTTTCCGAAAGCGCGGTAAAAAAATATGCAGTGGAAAAGGGATTGTTTATACTGCAACCCGAAAAACTCAAAAACGTGGATTTTCTTGCACAACTGTCTGCTCTTAAGGCCGATTTACAAGTTGTGGTCGCGTTTCGAATGCTTCCGGAAATTGTGTGGAACATGCCACCAATGGGCACCATTAATGTACATGGTTCCCTTCTGCCACAATACCGTGGGGCGGCGCCTATAAACTGGGCTATTATTAACGGAGAAAGAGAAACGGGTGTAACTACTTTCAAACTGAAACATGAAATAGATACCGGAGATATTCTTTTGCAACAACGTGTGCCCATTAACGATAGTGATAACGTTGGTGTTATACACGACCGCCTGAAAGAGGCCGGGGCGCAGGTCTTACTCAAAACAATAGAAGGACTTGCGGATGGCTCGCTAAAAGAGATCAGCCAGTCTTCTATAATTGAAAACAAAACTACGCTGCGTCATGCGCCAAAAATTTTTACGGAAACCTGCAAAATAAACTGGGCAAAGCCTGTTGATGAAATTTATAATCTCATTCGCGGCTTATCACCTTACCCCGGCGCATTTGCTGAAATAAATAGTAAAACGCTAAAGATTTTCTCGGCCCGGAAAGAAAAAACCAACAATCCGGAACCGCCTGGCAGCATTTGTTCTGACAGAAAAACTTATCTCAAATTCGCCACCTCTGATGGATATATAGCCGTAGATGAAATACAACTTGAAGGTAAAAAGCGCATGAATATACAGGACTTTTTGAGAGGCTACCGGTGAGGGTTAATGTGGGAATGAATTTGAAAATGTGCTAATTTGAAAATTTAAAAATGGGTGGTGCGAATGTTGTTTTTGTGTTTCGAATACGATGGTTAATTTGAAAATGTGAAAATGCCAATGTTTAATATTCTTGCTTAAAATTCTATACTACATGCAGTATAAATTTGGGCATGGATGTGTTAATTTGCTCAATAGTATTACTATCGTACAAGTGAGTGACACAACCGAAGCTCAATAGTAGCAATATTGTTGGTCCCCAAAAAAAAGCACAGTTTTACGCCGTGCTAAGTATAACTATGTTCTATCAAAAGGATTGTGATAAAAGAAACAATCTTATCATACAGCATTTTCAAATTAGCACATTTTTCACATTTCCACATTTTCCTCATTCCCGCTTGCATTCAAACCACAGCGGTTTCTCATCATTCCACTCGCCATTGTAATTTATAAATAGTTCTTCTCCGGGTTGTATGTCACGAACTGTTTTGATGGTAATTTTATTTTCTTCATAATCCATTTCATACTCGCAATTGCTGGTAAAACTATGGTTATATATCGGTACATACCCAAGAGCCATACAGCAAAGATCTTTTTCTTCGCCCCACTCAAAAATATAATCGTGCAGCAGTGTTTGATCTAACAGCTTTCTGTCGCCGGCAGTCATCACTATCACAGGAGCCACTTCAATTAATGAACCGGCTTCAAGAAATTCGGCGGTAAAAACACCGCGACCCATTTTTCCGGTATCGGCAATGTATAAACAAGGAAGGATCATAATTACAATTAAAAAACATTTTTTCTGCCGCAATTTGCTGAAATTTGCCCGTATTTTTTGCCAAATACTTACAATACCATTTTTTATGACTCATAAACCGGGAGCTGTATGTCTTTAGAGCTAGAAGAAACACAAAGCATTCAGGAACAGTTTGAACAGATCATTCGAACTGAAGACAAGCTGCAAATCAAAGAGTTTTTAAACAAGCAGAAGATCAGTGATGTGGCTGAGCTTGTTTATGATTATGAGGATTATGCGGGCAACATAATTGGAGGAATGAGTATTCACAGAGCGGCTTCTGTGTTTAAAATTCTGGATTTGAGCGTTCAGAAAGATGTTATTAAAGCGCTTCCTCCGTCAAAAACCGCTGAGCTGCTGAACGAGTTACCAGCCGATGACCGCACCGACTTTTTAGAAGAACTCCCCAAAGGCGTTATTCGCGATCTTATAAAATTGCTCGATCCCGAAGAAAGGAAAATTACATTGTCGCTCCTGGGCTATCCCGAAGATAGTGTGGGAAGGCTTATGACGCCGGACTACGTTTATATTTATGAGCACTACACTGTAGGAGAGGTTCTTTCAACAATTCGCAAACATGGCAAAAACAGCGAAACGATTGATGTTATATATGTGATAAATGAAAAAGGCGAATTGGTTGATGACATAAAGATACGCGATATCATTCTTGCCACTCCGGATAAACGGGTAGATGAAATTTTGGATGGACGTGTAGTTACATTAAATGCCAACGACGACCAGGAATTCGCCAACGAAATATTTAAAATGAACAACCGTGTGGCGTTGCCTGTCGTGGATGACAATAATGTTCTACTCGGCATTGTAACTATTGATGATATGCTTTGGGTTGCCAATGAAGAATTTAGTGAAGACATTCAAAAAATTGGGGGTACAGAAGCGTTGGATGAGCCTTATCTCGACATGCCCATTTTAAAACTCGTAAAGAAAAGAGCAGGGTGGCTGATCATTCTTTTTCTTAGTGAAATGCTCACCGCCACAGCCATGCAGCATTTCCAGGACGAAATCGGCAAGGCCCTGGTTTTGTCGCTATTTATTCCATTGATTATGAGTAGCGGAGGCAATAGCGGCTCACAGGCTTCCACACTTATCATCCAGGCTATGGCTTTAGGTGAAATAACTATTGCAGACTGGTGGCGGGTAATGCGCCGCGAAATCCTTTCGGGCCTTATGCTGGGCGTAATCTTGGGAAGCATTGGTTATTTCCGCATAATTCTCTGGCAAAACCTGCATATATACGACTATGGCATGCATTGGCATTTAGTAGCGGCAACCATTTTCTTTTCGTTGATTGGCATTGTGTTATGGGGTAGTTTAATGGGCTCCATGCTACCCATTATCCTGAAAAAATGTAAACTCGACCCGGCCACGTCATCTGCTCCGTTTGTAGCAACACTTGTGGACGTAACGGGAATTGTAATTTATTTTTCAGTAGCTTTTATAGTATTAAGAGGCGTGCTGCTTTAACCGGGCTACTGCCGGAGTTGAGATTTGAAATTTGAGATTTGAGATTTGAAATTTGAAATTTGAAATGCTTTCAATAGTTATACATCGTGCTGTGATGAGATTTAATTTTTTGTAACAGGCGGTATTGCTACTATTAAGCATCGTTGTGTCACTCACTTGTACGGTAGGAATGCTATTCAAAAAGTTATGAGTTATTAGTTATGAGTTATGAGTATGAGTATGAGTGAAATAAGTTGCCGGTTACCGGTTGCCAGTTGCCGGTGTTGAAGTACAGGCAATACAATAAATTGTCAGTACACTAATTCAAGGAGATTTCTCGCTTGGTAGTCTCACTTGAAACTCAATATTTTATTTGAGCTCCATCATAAATCTATCCTCGAAATAATAAAGTTTGTATTTTATTTTGGTACCTCACATCCCCTCCTTGTAGGGGCTGGGGTGGGTAACAGTTAAATATAAAGCATTTTTGAGATTTAATCATCTGTTTAAAGTTTTCCGAAAGTAACGTTCAGAAAGCCTTGCGGCACTATACAGTTACTTTTAGCAACATACGAAGTGTTCCGGTTATTGCAGAGCTTGTATTTTATTGCGCTGCCTCGGGAGAGGAGATTTGTGTGTGCATTAAGCGCTGAATAGCGAACCAACCGTACAAGAGTGCGACGCAACTAAAGCCCAATGCTTATTTTTCGCCCGGCCCATACATATTCCCTTGCATAAGTACATGAAATTGCCTGCGTATTAGTATAAACAAAAAACCTTCGACAAACTTAGTATAACGGTATCTATTACACTAAACTCATCGAAGGGGATATGACTGAGACTAAATTAGATTCGGTTGGTTTCTGCCGCTATGAAATTAAAATTTAAATCCAACTGTAAGTAACACATTGCTATTACTGCCTTTTACAGTGGCAAAGGTGTTAGGCCCTCCACTGATGCGGTAAGGAAAGTTTACATCTTTTGTAAGATTTTGCACAAAAGCCAGATCCGCGAATATGCCTTTGTTCCTATATCCTAAACCCACACTCACGTTCATCATGTCTGCTTTCAGGTAATCATTATCCTTGTACGGATTTCCATAATATGCGAAACCGGCGCGGGCCATAATTGTGTTAAATTTCAATTCGCCACCTAGTTTAAAGTTGAGGCATCCGCGGTAGTAATCTTTAAGCGTATTGTTAACATTGTCAAAGTACACATCATCATCATCATAGCTGTCTCCTGATGCTGAGAATTTCGACCAGCGGTGATTAACATATTCTACATCGGCAGTAATAAATCCTTTTTGCTTGGTTACATCCTGTTCGCCGGCTCCAAACATGTAGGTGCCGCTAAACATGAAGCGGGTAGGTGAGCGAAGATCATATTTATAAGCCTGATCGGCTCCATCATTTATCTCGTTTGTTTTTACGGTATAAATGTCATAGTTGGTTCCTATATCACCGCTCATTGCCGCACTATACTTGTCGGAAAGGGCGTATATGCTTGGCGTATGAATTGCCAGGCCCAACCTTACTTTTTCGGAAGCTTTGTAAATGGCGCCGAGTTTTAAATTAAATCCTAAACCACTTGATTTGTAGTCTTCTTCATATGCCATGTAGTTAAAGAGATTAGGATTGTTGGTGCCGGCGGCGTTTGTTTCCTGGTATAACCTGTGCATATTGTAACTCACAATCGGTACGCCTAAACTACCACCGATGAAAAACTTATCCAGGTAGGATGAAGCAAAGCCAAATGACAACTCGGTTATTGCACCTTTTGTTGTTATTGCGTTATCCTGGTTGAGGATTCCGTCGTAGTGGTTCAATATATCTTCGGGACGGGAGTATACCTCATTGCTGTTGGGGTCTACATCTACAAGATATGTGGCCAGCGACATTCTTGTAGTATAACCAAGATATGGGTTGTAAATAGCATTGTTTATAAAGTCATCATTTGATTGCCCGGATGGTTTGGTAGTATAAAAATCCGTAAAATTTTCCCGTGGACCGGTGGTAAATGATGTCATGTCATTTTGCCCCTGGTAATGTATGGAAGAATTGAAGTTTGCTGTACGATTTATTCCTAAACTAAAAGCAGTGTTATTCCATTTTCTGTGCGAATTTGGGCTGGCCCAAACAATTCCCGTGGTACCTACATTAAAACGGTTCAATTGATCGGCTTTTGTGCCATCTGTACCGCGATAATCACTTTTGCCTCCATACAAGGAATAGCCCGGGCTAAAAACAACTTCGCCTGTTTTGTATAAACCAATGCCTGCCGGATTAAGAAATAAAGAAGTGATATCGCCCCCCAGCGAAACATTTGCTCCTCCCAGCGCCTGGTTGCGTGCCGTGCCTGAAGGCGCTGTCCATGAGTGGCGCAAAGCATCTTCAGGTATTTGAGAAAAACCATGTAACGAGAAAAACAAAAGTCCAATAACAATGATATTTTTTTTCATGAAGCCTGATTAGAAAAGTTAAAAAAAAGGAAACACGTTTCTAAAGCATGTTTCCTTATACATATCGTGTTTAATGTTCAATTTTAGTTCCTGCTCGGTCTTACATTACCACCGCTACCACCAGAACCGCCACTGCCACCGCTACCTCTAAAGGTTCCGCCAGATGTAGATTGAGGCGGAGTATAAGTTCTTTCCGGTCTGCTATAGGTTTGAGTCTGTTGATTAGTATAGGTTCTTGTGTTAGTATTATTTACTTCGCTGGTGGTTCTTCTTGTGTTATTGTTGTTATAATATGTATTTCCTCTTGATGAACTTGCTCTGTTGTTGGAATTGTTGTAGTTGCTGTTACTATAAGCTCTGTTTGTACTGGTACTCAGGTAACGGTTGGTATTGCTGAAATTGTTTGATAAATAAGAGCGGCTGTTGAATACCGGCCTTGTATAGGTGTTTGTAACAACATTGCCCCCCTTTCCACCGTAACCATAAAACGAATATGGGTAAGAATACCAATATGGATTATGTGTTATGCAATATGGATTGTAGAAACTATTCCAGTAATAGTAACTGTTCCAGGGGCTGTAAATGCTGTAAAGGCCTGTATTCCATGGCGATCCATACATTCCGTAACGCCAGTCGTTCCAGTAAAAATCATTAAATGCCGAGTAGTACAACGGGCTGCCGGCAGCAATGCTAAGTCTCAAAAAGCGATCATTGTAATAATCGTAATCATCATAATAATCATTACCTTGATACCTGTTGTTATTGCTTTTGCTGTAGTATTCGTTATACCTGTCATTATTACTGCTACTACCTGATCTTGCGGTAGCATACTGCTCCTGATTGGGTGGGGCCGGAGAATAATATGTGTCATCAGGGGTTTGCCCCTGTTTATATACAGAACAACTACTTAAAACCAGCATTCCCAAAACAACGCTCAAAAATTTGGTATTCATTGCTGAGGGTTTAAAATTATTAAATATATTTTTGCGCTTTCGCACAATAAAGTTACAACAAATACTGTACCTGATACAAAAGGGGGTGTGAAATATTTCGGGAGTGCTATTTTTTATATGAACGGAAAATGGTGAAATTGGAATTCCGGGTTGGGCATGGTAATAATGTGAATAGTGAATGATTTGTATATATAAGATGTTGAAAGGGCCGCCCTCCTCCATTTGAACAATAGAAAATTACGAACTGAATGGATGTTGTTGTATAATCAGGTTTTTTTTGCGTTGCCCAATAAAGAACAAATAGCTGAAGTGTGCGACGCAACGGCAGCTTTATAGTAGCAAAACTGCCGGGTTCATAAAAATAAAACTGCACTGAATGACGACTTGACAGATTTGGGTAAAGCGGTTCGTACTCAAACAAAATAAAAAAACTGTAACATAAGCAATTAACAATGAGTAAAGAAATTACAAGCAGGCAACAGGATTATTCGCAGTGGTACAATGATTTGATATTAAAAGGAGAATTGGCGGATTATTCGGCTGTTAGAGGATGTATGGTTATTAAACCATATGGTTTTGCCCTTTGGGAAAACATGCGGGATGTGCTGGATCGAAAATTTAAAGATACCGGTCATGTTAACGCGTATTTTCCGTTGCTGGTGCCAAAAAGCCTTTTTGAAGCGGAGGAAAACAATGCCGAAGGTTTTGCGAAAGAATGCGCGGTGGTTACACATTACCGGTTAAAAAGCGATCCTGCAAAAAAAGGGCACTTAATTGTAGACCCCGAAGCCCGGCTGGAAGAGGAATTGATTATAAGGCCAACCAGCGAAGCGATCATTTGGAATACTTACAAGGGCTGGATACAATCGTACCGCGATTTGCCGCTGCTTATAAACCAGTGGGCCAATGTGATGCGCTGGGAAATGCGCACCCGCCTCTTTTTGCGCACGGCGGAATTTTTGTGGCAGGAAGGGCATACGGCGCACGCTACCTCTGAAGAAGCGGTGGCGGAAACTGTGCAAATGCTGGATGTGTATGCGGATTTTGCTGAAAACTATATGGCGTTGCCTGTAATTAAAGGCGTAAAAACAGAAAGCGAGCGATTTGCCGGCGCTGTGGATACCTACTGCATTGAGGCTTTAATGCAGGACGGAAAGGCTTTGCAGGCGGGTACTTCACATTTTCTTGGACAAAATTTTGCCAAGGCGTTTGATGTAAAATTTTCCGACAAGAACAATACGCTTGATTATGTATGGGCTACCAGTTGGGGAGTAAGTACGCGGCTGATAGGCGCTTTGGTAATGGCGCACAGCGATGACGACGGACTTATTCTGCCTCCAAAAATAGCGCCATTGCAAGTGGTGATTGTTCCGATTTACAAAGGCGATGAGCAGAGAGGTGTTATAAAACAAGTAATGGAGCCTGTGGTGAAGGGGCTGAAAGATCTTGGTATTTCAGTAAAATACGACGATGCGGACAATGCGAGGCCGGGCTGGAAATTTGCGGAATATGAAAAGAAAGGTGTGCCGGTGCGCATTGCGATTGGTGCACGCGATATTGAAAATAAAGTTGTGGAAGTGGCCAGGCGCGATACTAAAGAAAAAATGAGCGTGAGTATGGACGGTATTGCTTTTTACATAAAAACACTGCTGGATGAAATTCAACTGAACATGTTTGAAAAAGCAAGACAGTACCGCGATGCGCACATTACAAAAGTGGATACATGGGAAGAATTTGTAAACGTGCTGGAAAACAAAGGCGGCTTTGTGTTGGCGCATTGGGATGGCACTGCCGAAACGGAAGAGCTGATCAAAGAAAAAACCAAAGCGACCATTCGTTGCATTCCTTTAAATAATCTGCAGGAAAACGGAACCTGTATTTTAAGCGGCAAGCCAAGCACACAAAGGGTGCTGTTTGCACAGGCATATTAGGATTTGAGATTTGAGATTTGAAATTTGAGATTGGTTTTAGGATGGAGTGCGTGAGAGTATTTGAGAGATTTATAATTATACTTTAGGCGGCATAAAAATGTGTAATTTTTTTTGGGTATCAGCGGTAGTGCTACTATTAAGCATCGTTGTGTCACTCACTTGTACGGCAGGAATTCTATTCGTCAGGTTGCAGCATTCATGCACAAATTTATACAGCGTGTAGTATAATTCGAACGGCTTTTAAATACCAGTCAGGTTTCTTGATTTATCTTAGGATTTGAAATTTGAAATTTGATATTTGAGATTGGTTTTAGGATGGGTTGCGTGAGAGTATTTAGGAAGTTTACGATTATAGGATTAAGTATTTAGTTCGCAAATTCTATACGAGCAATATGGGATTAGCCTTTCCGTTATAAAAATGTATTTGCAAGAAAACTCGCTATTTTACTTAAACACCTGAAATAAGGAATCCCACTGTAGCTAATCGTAAAGTATGCAGCCATTAAAGCGATGAATAGCATTCCCTTTGCTGAGGTCACAGGAGTACAAAAGCTTAATCAGGGCGCTCCCCGCGATCGGGCCGTTATCGATCGCGGGTGTGCTTTTTGTTTCTTTTTGCACAAGCAAAAAGAAAAAGACTTTGATAAATGAAATGTTGAAACCCGTAAGCAATATTCCTTTGCGAACTAAATACTTAATCCTATACGATTAATTTGAACGGGTTTTAAATACCAGTCAGGGTTCTTGATTTATCAGGTTTCAAATCTCAAATCTCAAATCTCAAATTAATAAACATGAAAATTCATTTTTATTCTATAGGGAAAAATCATGAAGCTTATGTGAAAGCCGGCATTGATGATTTTACAAAGCGTATAAGCAATTACTTTCCTGTGGAATGGAATATTATACCGCCTGTAAAAAATGCCGGAACTATTGCTGAAAGCGATTTAAAAAAGAAAGAAGCTAAAGTTGTGTTGAATTTGTTGCAAAAAGATGATTATCTCGTATTATTGGATGAACGCGGTAAATCATTTACTTCGGAAAAGCTGGCGGAATTTATGCAGCAGCGTGCCAATGATAGTACAAAAAATTTAATCTTTCTTATAGGTGGCGCTTTTGGTGTGGATGAGACAGTTGCTAAGCGTGCTAATTTTACATGGTCGTTATCACAATTAGTATTTCCGCATCAATTGGTGAGGCTTATACTGGCAGAACAAGTGTACCGAGCCTGTACTATTTTGAGAAATGAAAAGTATCATCATAGTTGAGGGGAGTAACGGTTGGCAGTTAACAGTTGGCAGTTGGCAGTAGAGAAGACAGAGATCAGAAGACAGTGACAGAAATTGTTAACCACAAGGTTCACCAGGAAAGCACAAGGCACACAAGGGTCGGTAACAATTCTGCAAACCCTTGTGACCTTCATGCCTCTATTGTGCTCCTTGTGGTTAAACAACGGTGCTGTTCGACATATTAGCGCAGCCCATGTCGAACAGCACCTGTCTCTACTGCCAACTGCCCACTGTTGCAACTGACATCTGCCTTCTTTTATTCCCTCATTTTCATTTTTTTTAAATAGCTTTATCGTTAACGTTTTAATTTTAAACCAAACATGTTTTCTATAACCACAATCATTATTATTGCTACCTGTATAGTATCTGTAAGCGCATTTAATAATCCGCGACTGAAAAACGATTTACTTTTCTGGCCCGCCGAAATTGAAGACCGCAGGCAATACTATCGCTTTCTAACATATGGTTTTGTACATGCTGATTTTATGCACCTTGCGTTCAATATGATTTCCCTGTATTCGCTGGGTAATTTTTTGGAAAACAACTTCATTACTCTATTTGGCCGTATGGGGAGTGTGATGTATATATTGCTGTATGTACTCGGATTAATTTTTTCAACCATACCGGATTATTATTATTATAAAAATTATTCAGGTTACCGCGCATTAGGAGCTTCCGGGGCGGTGTGTGCGGTAATATTTGCCGCTATTATGATTTATCCTACCATGTCTCTTTCATTCTTTTTCCTGCCGTTTGGTATTCCCGGTTATTTATTTGGTATCTTATTTCTATTAGTTTCCGTTTGGCTGGCTAAGCGTGGCAGCGACAATATTGGCCATCGTGCTCACTTTAGCGGCGCTATATTTGGTATGTTGTTTACTATTGTTACAGCAAGAGTTTTTGCTGATTTCGATGTTATAAAAGCTTTCATTAGCCAGATATTGAATAGGTATTGAGGGAAGTAATAATTAATAATTAATAATGAATAATTAATAGTATAGTCTTTAGGACGAGCTTTGCTTATTAGTTGAAAGTTGAAGTGGAAAGTGTTTGTCAACGTGCGGGATTGCATTGTAAAATTGATATGCATTCTCCAAAAGTTTTCTAATCTTTGTGAATGAAGTAAACAATTGTATAATTAACTAATTTCTTCTTCGGAGTTCTGATTTCTCTACTGCCTGCTGCCCACTGTCAACCGCCCACTTCTCTAAAGGGAAATGTTTGATAGATATTCTTCAATCTGAATATTATCAGTTGGTGAGAACCATTGCATATCCGGGTCTTTGGAAAACCACGTGATTTGTCTTTTAGCGTAATGCCTCGTATTTTGTTTTATCAGATCAACGGCTTTTTCCAAGGTAGTTTTGCCTTCCATGTAGTTGAACAATTCTGTATAGCCAACGGTTTGCAAAGCGTTCAAATTTCTTTGAGGGAAAAGTGCTTCCGCTTCTGTTAATAAGCCTTCGTTCATCATTTCATCCACACGCGTATTAATTTGATGATAAAGAATATTCCGCGGCAGTTGCAAACCAATTTTTATAATATTGAATGGTCTTAATTTTTTCTGTTTCCGCTGAAAGTGTTTTATCGATTTTCCGGTGGATAATTTCACTTCCAATGCACGCATAAGGCGTTGCGGATTATATTGTTCGCCGGTTTCAAAATATTCAGGATCGTTGATTTTAACTTCATGTTGAAGCCAATCCAGTCCTTTTTCTTCAAATGATTGAATAATGCTTTGTCTTATTTCGGGCTGTATGGTGGGAATGTCATCCAGGCCTTCACAAAAGGCTTTTATATATAATCCCGTACCACCCACCATTAAGATGATGTTTTTTCTTGAAAAAATTTCTTCTGCAATAGCAAGAGCATACTCTTCAAAAACCATCGCGTTTACATCGTCATGAATGGAGTGGGAATTAATAAAATAATGTTTAACTTCTTTTAGCTGCTCCGGTGTAGGCTTTGCTACCCCAATATTCAATTCTTTGAAACACTGTCTTGAATCAGCGGAAATAATTTCCGTGTCAAATTGTTTGGCCAGCTTAATTGCCAAAGATGTTTTGCCTACTGCCGTAGGGCCAGCTATTATGATAATGGTATTCGGCAAAATTTGCTATGTGAAAAATGTAAGGCTGTTATAAAAGAAATTTACCTGGCTTGTGTTATGCGTGTTATATGGGTTTTACTGAGAATAATTCAATTATAATTCTAAAAATCATTGCTTTCTTCTTCACTGCTTTCATCTGAGTTATCAACGTCCTCGTCACCATCACCGTCTTCGCCTTCCTCTCCGTAACCTTCAGCGCCACGGGTAAGATCATATTTTTCTTCAATCTC
Organism: Flavihumibacter sp.; assembly: GCA_031553495.1. Classification (GTDB taxonomy): domain Bacteria; phylum Bacteroidota; class Bacteroidia; order Chitinophagales; family Chitinophagaceae; genus Pinibacter. The sequence continues at coordinate 48,990 of JAVBLN010000055.1, read as the reverse complement.
TGTAAGCTTATCGCTGCCAATGCCTTTGGTGCCATATTGTGATGGGCCGATGCCTTCAGTTCTTATCACAACGGGATAGTCAAGTTTCGGATTTTCATCTTTTGAAACATTGATAAGTTCTAAAAGAAATGTCCAGTTTTTATTGAAATCGTAAACGTAAACGAATTTTTGGTTGGGGTCAAAAATCTCGGTGCCAATCATGGTAGAAGCCATTATAAAAGGCTCTGCTTTGTACGGTTTGCTATATTTTTCAAGAGTTATTTCGCGGCCTCTTTGCCAGTGATCATTACTGCGATAGAATGTAGCCTGGTGTTTATTGTCAAACTCATAAGCTTTTAAAATAACCTGGTGCAACTGAAAAAAAGTTTGCTTATGTTTTATCACCACATCACGATATATGCTATCATCTTCTTCAAAATAAACCCTGAATTTTAAAACAGCCATGATAAAAGTATAAATGAATCAATAATTTTCTTTTTCGTGCCCAAAATAAAACAAAATAGCGTAATGCAAGAAATTTGAATTGGATGTGGATATCAGTTGACAGTGGGCAGGGGGCAGTTGCCAGTAGAGAAGTCTGTTAATGTATATTATCTGATATCTTCTTTTCAATCATTCAAACTTTCCGCTTGCTTTTAATTCATCCGCTTTTTTTAACATAAAGGAAAATGCCGCGTCAAAATTATTTTCAATTTCTCCATCCAGAATTGCATCCTTAATTGCATCTTTAATAATTCCAACTGTTTTGCCTGGAGGTAGTTTGAATGTTTCCATAATTAGTTCTCCGGTAATGGGAGGTTGCCAGCTGCGTATCCTGTCATTATCTTCCACTTCTTTCATTCTGCGGCGTACCAGGTCGAAGTTATCCATGTAGCGTTTCACTTTTTGCTTATTTTTAGAAGTGATATCCGCTTCACATAATGTCATGAGTGCATCAATGTCGTCACCGGCATCAAATAATAATCTTCTAATAGCGGAATCAGTAATGTTCTCTTTTGTTAAGCTGATGGGTCGTAAATGAAGTTCAACCATCTTGCGCACAAAGCGTAGCTTTTCGTTTTGCGGTAATTTTAATTTGGTAAAAATTTTATGCGTCATTCTTCCTCCCACCACTTCGTGACCATGAAATGTCCAGCCGTGATCCGGTTCAAATTTTTTGGTTGCGGGTTTTCCGATATCATGCAGTAACGCGGCCCAGCGCAACCACAGATCATGCGTGTGCGGAGCAATATTATCAATCACCTGAAGCGTATGATAGAAGTTGTCTTTATGACCTTTGCCGTCAATATATTCTGCGCCTGCCAGGTCAACCATTTGTGGAAAAATAATATGCAATAACCCGGTTTGATATAGCAAATCGAAACCAACAGACGGTTTATTGCTTAGTAATATTTTGTTTAATTCTTCTGTAATGCGCTCTTGTGTTATGATGCGAATACGTTCTATATTCTTTCTTATGCCATGCAGTGTTTCTTCTGAAATCGTGAAGTTTAGTTGAGATGCGAATCGTATGGCGCGCATCATTCTCAACGGGTCATCGCTAAAGGTTTGATCAGGATCTAAAGGCGTTTTAATAACCCTGTTTCTTAAGTCGCGAATGCCATTGAACGGATCAATTATTTCACCATAGTTTTCTTCATTCAAACTTACAGCGAGCGCATTGATAGTAAAATCACGACGGTTTTGATCATCTTCAAGTGTACCCGGCACCACTTCCGGATTACGGCTGTGATAACGATAGCTTTCTTTTCTTGCACCCACGAATTCTATTTCAAAATCATCAATTTTTATTTGAGCGGTTCCATATGTTTTAAAGAATGCAACTGATGGTTTCGGATTGAATCTTTCTGCTACTTTATGCGCCAGCTCAATTCCATCTCCCGTACAAACAATGTCCGCATCTTTGGTTTTTCTGCCAATAAGTTTGTCTCTTACAAACCCCCCGATTATAAAGCAGGGCGCTTGTATTTCTTTGGCGGCGTGTGCGATTTTTTTGAAAACAAACAGTTCTTTTTCCGAGCAATTGATATCCATAGATGGTGTAAAGATAAATGAAGTTTGGTATTAGAGGGTAGGAGAGAAGGTAGAAGTCAGAAATCAGAAGCGGCAGTTTGCAAGGTATTCATCAGCTCGTTATTATGGCGTATTTTTTTGTGGGCCGGGCGGCATTACTACTATTAAACTTTTCTTGCGTCGCACTCTTCGGCTTTTTGTTCTTTATTGTGCAATGAAGTAGAACACTAATAAAATTCAAAATTCAAAAGTCAAAAAGAGGAACGGTTCGTTGTTTGAATTTGGGTGTATTTGTTTTTGTGAGTGCTGTATTTTGTTTTCTGCTTTAATCTCAGAAGCCGGTTTGTGTTAATGGAGAAATGTTGTTCATAAAACCCAATGCCGCCATGAAATACTACAGATGAACGAAATGCGACGCAACGATGATGCCATGAAAAGCTTATGCCGGTATCAAAAAAGATTAACACTAAAACATCAATCTATAAATTCTGTAATTCAATAATTTTAAATTCTTATTTAGATTTCAGCGCACACAAATCTCTGATACCTGGTTGCCCTGCTGCCAACTGTCAACAGCCTACTGCTACCAACTGCTCATCTTTTATTTCCATCGCGCACTTAAAATGTTTTAGCGGACAGGCCTTATAACCATGTAGGCCACAAGGGCGGCAGGAAAGTTTTTCTTTTGTTTCAATAATATATTTTTCATCAGATAAAGGGCCGAAACCAAAAGAGGGAACGGTAGAACAATATATAGCAGCCACGGGTGCATTTGTTGCGGAAGCAAGATGCATGGGAGCAGAATCGTTCACATAATTCATGATGGCATCTTTCATTACTGCTGCCGATTCCAGAAAACTAAGTTGACCGCTTAGTATGGTTATATTTTTATTCAGTGAACCCTCAGCTATTTCTTCACACAGCTTTTTATCTGATGGCGCTCCTAATAAATAAATGTGTAAGTTATCCGGTAAGTTATCTATAAAGTTTATCCATTTTATTGAAGGATATTGCTTGGTAAACCATATGGAAGCAGGCGCTACGCAAATGTATTTTTTAGTTTTATAAGGTGCTACACGTAACGCGTCTTCCTTTGTGGGATATAATACAGGCTTGAAAACTTTATCGTCGGTAAAGTGTTTTATCAGGTCGTTACAACGATCAATTTCATGAAGCGGATGTTGCGCGTCACTTATGATGTGTTTTACTTTTTTAGTAAACAAAAAGCTTAATGGATTTTTATCGTAACCTATTTTCTCTTTTGCTCCTGAGAAGGCTGTCAGCAAACCGGTTGCTGCAAAGCGTTGCACGTTTATTACTTTGTCGTACTTCTTGCTTTGTATAATGCGAAGCGTTTTGAAAAGATTGCGAAGTTTATTTTCTTTTTTATTCCACACAAGTACATCGCGCAAAAAAGGATGATTTTGTAATAAACTTTCATTTCCTTTTCTTACAAGAAAATCTATTTTGGCATCAGGGAAATAAGCGTGCAGTTTTTCAATAATTCCTGTTGCAAGTATTACATCACCAATAAAAGCTGTTTGTATAACTAAAAACTGTTGTGACAATTTATTATGTTTAATTTCTTATGATTACAATGTCGTTGGCTCCATTCCACTTTATTATTGCCGATGCCGCACCGGCATTGGTTTCATTGCTGCGATGCTGCACCACATAATCAACATTCTTTTTTATTTGCTCATCAATTTCCGCAAATGTAGTTGGTGTAGGCCTACCCGATATGTTGGCGGAAGTGGAAACGACAGGTTTGCCAAAACATTTTATTAAGTGTTTGCAAAATTCATCCTGTACTAATCTTATACCAATACTGCCATCATTATTGATAACATTTTCGGCAAGTCCTGAAGCGCCGGGATATATTACTGTTGTTGGTTTGGTTACATTTTGTAAATAAGTGAACACCTGCTCATCAAAGCCGTTGACATATTTTAGTAAATCCTCTTTATCTGCAAGCAGCACAATCATGCTTGAGGATGCAGGCCGTTGCTTGATCTCAAAAATCTTGTCAACAGCTTTTTGATTGGTGGCATCGCAGCCAATACCCCAAACCGTATCGGTGGGATATAGAATAGTGCCTCCGCTATTAAGGATTTCCAGGCATTTTTGTATATCGGTTTCAAAGGTTTTCATCGGTGCAAATTAAGGAATGTTATTGGAAAGAAGGTAGAGGAGTTGAGAGTTGAAAATGCTGAATGATGGAGTACGATATGAAAACTAAGTATGTAACAATTATAAGTATGTTTGAAGCATGTAATCAAAACTGGAATTTACTTTGTGCTTTTTCGAGCGGGTGTGTAATTCAACAACCAACAACTAAACTATTAAGCTTGTTTCAATGGGCAAATTTTTACATTTGCATTTCAAATAATTCCTGCACATGAATTTCATGTTAGATATAAATATCAAAGCTCCTGCAACGCCGGTGGAGTATGGCGACAATATTATGCTGATGGGTTCGTGCTTTACCGAACACATGGGAAATCGCCTGGAAGAGCTAAAGTTTAATACATTGCAAAATCCTAATGGTATTTTATTTGATCCTATAAGTGTGTGTAAAAGTCTTGTAAGTTATATTGAAAACAAAAGCTATAATAGCGAGGAACTTTTTTATTTGAATGAATTGTGGCAAAGCTGGCAACATCATTCACGGTTTTCCGGAGTGGATCAGCAGGCGGTTTTACAAAAAATCAATAATTCACAGCGATGCGCATACGATTTTTTAAAAAATGCAGATTGGCTTATAATTACTTTAGGTACTTCTTTTTCATACAGGCTTGCGGAAACCTTCGCGTCTGTAGCTAACTGCCATAGGGCTCCTGCTCAAACTTTTGTGAAACATTTGCTGACTATAGAGGAAACGGTAACCTCGCTGGATAATACAATGCACAGGTTATTTCATTTTAATCCCCATTTGAAAATTATTTTTACGGTAAGTCCTGTAAGACATATTCGTGATGGCGTGATAGAAAACAACCGTAGTAAAGCCCGCCTGCTGGAAGCTGTACATCACATGGTGAACAAATTTGAAAGGTTATATTATTTCCCTGCTTATGAGTTGGTTATTGATGTGCTGCGTGATTATCGTTTTTATGATGTGGATATGGTTCATCCTAATTACCAGGCTACAGAATTTGTTTTTGAGAAGTTTGTTGAAACTTTCTTTTCTGCTCATGCTACAACTTTGATGAAAGAAATAAAGCAAATTGCAATTGCCCGTAAGCATAGATCATTTCAGCCATCCACCAATGCACACAAACAATTCTTAAAAACGCATTTTGAGAAAACCGAAAAGCTCAGTGTGCTGTATCCTTTTTTGAATTTTGAAGATGAACTGGCATATTTCAAAAATGGGTGATATGGTTTGAGTTTTGAGTTATGAGTTATGAGTTATGAGTGAAGGATTTGCTTTTATACAATTGCTTACTTTTTCAACAATAATTAGAAACCTTTTGGAATGTATGTCAATTATACAAGAGTTTACACAGATATCCTACACCTTTGAGGTGTAGGATATCTGTGCAAGTACCTGTCATTTCGAGTCCCGGCGGAGTAGTATGTATGAATTTAAATTTATAGTTCATCTTTCAGAAAGCGGGACGAGAAATCTCAATAGAATGCATTGGCTTTTCTCAACAAGAATAATTCCATAAATATATCTTTCGTATATTCGTATACGTTATAATAATATTTTTCAATTCATTTGTCCGCTAACGTTTGTTAGCCTGAAACTATTGTCCAGAAAGGACTTAACAAAAAGTTCATATTGGAAATGTTTTGTTAATTCAAAATATGTACTTATGTTTGCGTTGTAAATAATCGAACAGATATTTGCAAACAGCAATAAAAAGCCGTTTTAAATAACTCACACTCTGTCCTCTTACGATAATCATTTGCCATAGAGATTGTTTGATCCATTCTAATTTTTAGCTTGATCCATAATGTGTTGGCTTGTTATATGTTGATGCGTGTCATCAATTGGAACTGTATTTTTTAATGACTAAATATTATAATTATGAAAGCAAACAAAATCACACTTGGAACACTGTTGTTAAGCGCATTTTTTACTTGTAGCGTTATAACTCCGGTACAATTGTTTGCTGCCAATGAAAAACCGGTTGTTAAATCTGAAAAGGAAACTAAACAATCGGATGTGAAGGTTACTTATTTAGGAACAAAGGACGACTTTTTGTATTTTGATATTGAAGTGTCTCAACCTGAAGCCCGGAAATCAACTATCTACATTAAAGATGGTTATGGAACTGACCTTTACTCAGAAGCCGTGTTGAATGAAAACTACAGCAAGAAGATCAAGATCTACAAAGATGAAGTAAGCCAGTTGCAATTTGTATTGGCATCAAAAAAGGAAACTGTTAAGAAGTACTTTGATATTGATGTGGCTTATGCAATTAATGTAACTGAAACCGCAAAGTTGTAATTGACTTACAGGCTTACATAAAACCGGATTACATAATGAGCAGATAAAACGATACTGCTTATTTTGTAATCTTATGGTTTTGCCGGACACTTTCAACTGCTCATTTCCAACCCGCTCAATAGCATTACTACCGTACAAGTGAGTGACACAACGATGCTTAATAGTAGTACTACCGCCGGTTTACAAAAAAAATCATTCTCCTTTTATGCGATATGAAATATTTGGAGCGCTTCCTTTTTGACTTGCTATCGTATAAATTTTAGGAGTAGTACTATAATACCATAAATTAATGTGGCGATAAAAATTCCTTTCGCGGTTTTGTCTTTTCTTGTATTGATGTACACCGTAAAAAAAACGGCGTTTGCTATGAGGCTGATACTGCTTACACCTGTTAACAGAGATTTATTTGTTTTCAGATAATAAAAGTATTCCTGAAGGTTTATTTGCTTTGAAAGAGTAATTAGATAATAGACATACATGGCAATGATAGGAGCAATGAGGCCTATTATAAATCCTAATTTTATACTGTCTTTCCTAAACACGATTTCCACGATTTTTCGAGTTTGTTTTTTAAAACGTAATTGGTAAAATCAAATTCTACAGGTACCACACTTACGTAATTGTTTTCTAAGGCCCACACGTCTGTATCGCGACCTTTATCGAAGTTTTTGAATTCACCTGTTAGCCAATAATATTTTCTGCTGTGCGGATCCATCCTTTCAATAAAGCTTTCTTCATATTTGGCATAAGCCTGCCGGCAAATTTTCATTCCTTTGATCAGGTTAGCGGGTATGGCAGGTATGTTTACATTTAATAAACTATGCTTGTCGCTTTTTTTCTTCAGCATAAGTTCGGTAATGATGCGTACATATTTTTTGGCGCCGGTGAAATCGGCCTCCAGGCTAAAATCGAGCAAAGAAAATCCCGCGGAGGGAATGCTTTCAATAGCGGCTTCCATAGCAGCACTCATAGTGCCGGAATAAATAACATTAATAGAATGATTGGCGCCGTGATTAATACCGCTGAGGCATATGTCGGGTTTGCGATGTATAATTTTATCAACAGCCAGTTTCACGCAATCAACCGGAGTGCCGGTGCATTGGTAAGCTTCAATTTCTTCAAAATAATTAACAGCGGTAAGCCGTAACGGGCTGCCGATTGTAATGGCGTGGCCCATACCGCTTTGCGCTTTGTCGGGCGCAACTACCACAACATGTCCAAGATCTTTAACGGCTTCAACTAAACTTTTAATTCCAGGTGATGTAACTCCATCGTCATTCGTAATAAGTATAATTGGTTTTTCCTTTTTCCTGCTTGCTTTAGCCATATGTTGGTTCAAATTAAGAATGTAAAAGTCTGTAAAAAAAATGAAAAAAGAGAAGTAAGCTGTCAGGTAAGTTGACGGTTGCCGGTGCACCGTTGTTTAACCACAATGGGCACAATAGGATGCACTAGGCACACAAGGGATGATTGAATTACAAGTAGCCTTGTGTGCCTTGCGCTTTCCTTTGTGTCCATTGTGGTTCCGACCTCTGATATCTGATTTCTCTGATGCCATCTGCTTACTGCAACTAATTTCTTTTATGTTAAAAAAATTAGTATTTTAGCTGCTAAAATAATTAGTCATGTCGTTTGCGGGAAAAAATTTAAAATATCTGCGTAAGCTGCGGGGCTGGACCCAGGAGGAGTTTGCAACAAAATTGAAAATAAAACGCTCCTTGCTTGGCGCTTATGAAGAGGAACGTGCCGAGCCTCGAATAGAAGTGCTGGAGCTGGTGGGAAATATTTTTAAAACCTCACTGGATGAGTTGTTGCTGAAAGATCTGGGTGATACTAAAGGAAATTACCTGGCGAAGCGGCGGGCCCAAAAGCTGGCTGCACCCACGCAGGATATCGCGTTTGTGCCGGTTAAGGCGGTGGCAGGATATCTCGCCGGTTTTGGCGATCCGGAATTTATTGATGAATTGAACACCTTTACCTTGCCCATGCTTGCTCCAGGCAAGTACAGGGCTTTCGAAATTGTAGGCGATTCCATGCTGCCTACTCCAAGCGGATCGGTAATTGTAGGCGAAAGAATAGAAGATGTAGATGATATAAAAAACAGCAACACTTATATAGTGGTGTCGAGGCAGGAGGGCATTGTGTATAAGCGAATCATTCGAAGCAATCGCAATAAGGCCAAATGGACATTGATGAGCGATAATCCAAATTATCAACCATACAATGTAAATGCAGAAGATGTACTGGAATTATGGCAGGCGCAAATGATTATTACCAAAGCCAATACACAGCAGCGGTGGGATGTAAACCAATTGGCCTCCCTGGTAAACGATCTGCAGGAGCAGGTAAGCTCACTGAAAAAGAAAATGGCCTGAGCGGGTGTATCATTGAATTATTGGATCATAGAATAATTGAAGCGTTTATTAGTGGCCGAATAAAAACAAGTTGCTGTAATGAAAGGTTATTAAATCCGCGGCAACCCATCAATAATTCAACAGTTTAATGATTCAATATTTGTATGAGACCGGCATTGGTGCTACTATTAAGCATCGTTGTGTCACTCACTTGTACGGCAGTAATGCTATTCAACAAGTTATGAGTTATGAGTTTTGAGTAATGAGTGCTTTTGTTTTTGCTTGCAATCAGTGTTTAAAGCATTCTCAATTCTCAATTCTTCACTCTCCATTTATTCAATATTACAGTTCAAAGATTATTTGATCTTCACGATTTTTTTCGGGAATTTTCCGAATGAAATTATCGTAGCCTTCCTCATCATCGTGGCTGCTATAAACGCCGTACGCATCAAGGCTGTAGCCAATAAGACCATCAGTTGCTTCAATGATATATAAAATGGATGAATCCGCAGGATCCGTTGATCCTTCAAAGCGGTAAGTTTTAATGATTTGCAATTCTTCAGGTTGATAACTCTTTCCTTTGCCGGCATTGAAGCCATCCGGCATCCAGCGAAATTCGTTATCCCATTTTTTCAATCTCAGCTTTTCGAAGATGTAGCTTAACGTCATCATTTCATTTGGAGTTTCCATAAAATTTTTTTTAAGTGCCAGAAGGTAATAATCAAAAAATCAAATTGCAAGTAAAAAGGAGTTAATTTTTTGTGTATTGTTTTTGATTATGCGGATCCGATTAATAGTACAGGCAGCTTGGTGAGCCTTCGCGGTTAGTTCAACAGCACTGTGCTACAAAAATCTAAATTCTGAATACCATCTTAGCAATCAGCTTTCACGTTTTGAAAAAAGCGAACAGTTTTTTTCATATTGTACAGCATCTCACTCATAACCCATAGCTCAAAACTCATCACTTGTTGAATAGCATTCCTGCCGTACAAGTGAGTGACACAACCGAAGCGCAATCAGGGCTCAACAGCCGGTGTACAAAAAATAAGATTTATTGGATTAGAGAGATCGAAATGATATAGCAGCAAAAAACTCAGGTGCAATACATGCCGCCTGAGTTTTTTATTCATGATTTAATGATTCAATAATTCAATGAATCACTCGAAGCTCAACATCCAGTGAATGCCAAACTTATCGGTAAGCATACCGAAATATGCGCCCCAAAAAGTGTTTTGTAAAGGCATGGTAATGTTTGCGCCTACTGAAAGATTTTTGAAATAGGTGTCGGTTTCTTCCTTGCTGTTGCAAGCAAGAGAGACAGTTACAGAAGTTCCGAAAATGATTTTTTGGCCTGGCATATTATCAGAGGCCATTAAAACAACGCCATTTTTTACCACATGTCCGTGCATAATAAGATCTTTCATGGCGGGGTTTTGTTCGCCGGGCGCTTCGCCGAATGTCATCATTTTTAACTCGCCACCAAGTGCGTTATGGTAAAAAGTAAGGGCTTCGCGGCAGTTGCCGTCAAATGTGAGGTATGGGCTTAATCCTTTCATAAAATAAGAAGAGTTTAGTTGGCAACAAATATATAGAAAAAGTATGCGGTTTCAACTGGTATATAGCAAATTAGCAACACTTAATTGCCATGTTTGAGCATGTTAAAATGTTTTTATAAAAACAGATAATCTTTTTTGGCAAATTAACCTTAGGATATTATTTTTGCAGCCCGCTAAGGGAATGGCCCCGTAGCTCAATTGAATAGAGCATTTGACTACGGATCAAAAGGTTTCAGGTTTGAATCCTGACGGGGTCACTTGAAAGTCAAGCGATTATGAACTACACAATCATAATCGCTTTTTTATTTAGCCAACAATTTCAGCAACAAATTTCAGATCAATTAAGGTAATTGCTGATAAAATAGCAAGCTTTAATGTTAGCTAATCGGTCAAAGAAGAGTTGTCCATCCCGAAGCTCTAAAAGTTATGTTTTAGTATTGAAGATTTAGCAGAAGTATAAGTTCGTTTTTTATTAAAAGGAGTTAGGGGTGTGAGCAGGCGCATTTGTATCGTTGCGGCAACTGGACTAACTAAAAAAAATCCCTTTCCTGGTACATTATCACATCGATGAGCCTAACCGCACCGTTACCATCATCGCCGTGTATTCCACTTATAAAGAACCTTTCGGGTAATGCCATAAAACAATTAAATCCCTTAGAGCTAACCAACCGCTTTGCTTGTACAACCATTGCCAATACCTGCCCCCCAGATTAAAATACCCCCGCTTTTCTCCCAGTTGTTTTTGATTTTTTTGAACCCGGCATTGGTTCGCTGTGCAACATCGTTGCGTCGCAGTACGTTCATCGCCAGGAATGCTATGGAGCCGTGGGTGCTGTTTTTTGCAACCCGCAAAACATCTTCATCCCTCTTTTCCCAAAAAGCGCTTTGACTTAAAAAAGTCCCTGGCCTTGGTTGGCATAGCTGATTATCAGCGACAAAAAGCAATTAAAGTAAGAGTGTTTGACTACCGGACTAGTTAATTTTATACTAATACTTTGCACTCTTTTGTACGTTCGTCCAAAACAAACCCTTTACAACACTACCCCTTATAAAATACCAACGTTATCCAACCGTTGTTAAAAAGTATTACGCAAGCGGCATGCTATAAAGGCCGATATTACTTTACAATAATGTACTTGTAGTTATTCAAAAGTAGAATCGCTAAGAAATAGAAGTGTACAGAATACTTCAAACCTTTGCGTTGCCAGAATTACTTATACCATTTAGAGAAAGGACACTTTTTATTCACAAACGTTGTATTTTTATAATTATAATTCAAACCATGAAAAAAATATTATCTACTGTCACTCTAATTTTATTCTTTACATACACAGTCTTTTCGCAATTTCTTGAAAAAGAACTTCCCCTGGTTGATTGGCGAATATGCCCCATTTTTCCTATGGGAAATGCACTTTTAAATTTAAAACCCTCAGTTCAGTTTGCTGGTGATTATGCTTCCGCCAAAACAATAGTTTCGCCAGAAGAAACAGCAGTTTTTATTTCAAACTCAAAAGATGAATATGGAGTTGCATTATTTAATAATGGGCTCGATATAAAATGGAAAATACCGGTACAGGGAATGCCATTAGCATTACTTTCATTAAAAGGTAAAATACTTGCCATCACTACTCCAACACTCCGATATTTTAAAGGAATTAAAAACGAATATTATGGTGCGCTCATAGATCCGGTAAATGGCCGCATTATAAAGGAAAAAATGTTATTGACTGATTCGAAAGAATCCTATATCAGACACGATTTTCAAATTGACAAAAAGAGTGGCTTACTAAATGTTTTCCTGCTTAAAACAGCTTCAAATAAGAATATGAAGCTGACCATGCGGCAAAACGAAGATGAAAAATCAAAAATAGAAAATGCCACTCTTTATAAATTCGATGATTCGCTGCAAAATATTGCAACATTTCAACTTCCATTTATTGAACATAATAGCTTCTTCTTTAATCAATTTACTAATGGAGACTTTGTGTCAGTGTTTGAAGATAAAGGTTCACTTACTGTTAATAAAATAGACGGCGAGTCTTACAAAATAAAAACCCAGCAAAAAATCAGCCTTCCCGAAGTTAAAAAGAATACAGACATTTATTATAAGGTACAAACCAGCGTTAGTTCACCAGATTTAGTATATGTATATGCGGAGTACAAAAATGAAAAGAAAGATAATGCTTCAATAATTAGCAAAATAGACTTTGCACAAAACAAGACATTTACCACTAATTATACTTTTGATGAAGAGGCATTTAATGAAGTAAAAGAACTTAATATTTCTGATAATGAAAAAACTTCGAAGCCTTCAAAACAATATTGGAATATGTGCTTTTCCGCAATGGCTGAATATAAAGACATGGTAATTATTTTGATGGAAGAAAAGTCAGTAGAACGATTCGGATCAGGGTATACTGGTGCGGCTGGCAGTAATGCTTATCTGCAAGATGGTCTTATACTTGTATATAACAATACACTTAAAAAAATTGTAGCAAAATATTTTTTTCCAAAAACAGCAGGTGTAAGAGATATCATGCCATACAGTTCAATAATGAGAATTAAGGATAACCAATTGCAGGTAGTAACAACCAATTACATGTCAAGAAAGGAAAAAGGCCCTCTTTTAATTAACATCGACCTAATTAGAAATAAACTAATAAGCAAAAGTCAAATTAGCCAACAAACAAAGGATGATGGCTACTTTAATCCTCAGGCAACAATATTTACCAATAACGGCGGGATCTTTAACTACTTTGTTCCTAAAAACGGTATCATGCAAGGCAGCCAAATAAATATGTGGTCAGAAAAATATAAATTATAGCATTAAATCCAGAACGTTGCAATGAATAGATTTATAAAGAACTAATTTTATTTTCTAATTACCACATAGGTTGTTGGTGTGCTATCTCACATTATCCGCCCTACACACCAACAACGGCGACTCTCCGAAGACCTACGTTGGCGAAAAAGAAGAGTTGTCCAATAAAGGAAGAATACGCACTAATAATTGCACCTGCCTGTAATATATGCTGTCTCTTTTCATATTTAAGATTGAAAATCTTTAGGTACGGTTATTTTATAAGTTTTGTCAAGCTTGCCTCCTTTTGCTATCACACGGTTGCCGGAGCCAAGATGTATATTTTCCGGTTTCAGTTTGGCAAACCAAGTATAACTATGATGTGAACCAAGCCATAAAAAAAGGCGTTTTACTTTTATATTACTGCATTGCTCTAGCAGTTTTTGTAAGGTACGGGGCGATAATGTGGTCATTCCCTGTACTAATTGATCGGCATGCTCAAATGATATTTTTTCCGGCACTTCATTCAACATCTCCAGGCAAGCTTTTTCCGGACACGATATTTTTAAATCTTCCATTCCTTCTTTCCATGCCACAGAGGCTAAATAATCACTGGCTATTGCAGCATCCATATTTTCAAAAACTTCATTTCTTGTATGCCTTATAAATACTGTGTTATCCGGTAACTTATTTGTCCATACAGGCAATTTATCATTGCCATAAAGATGTATTACCGTTTGCTATTCCAAGTCGGCAAGGATGCTAAAATATTCTGTTTTGCTTCTAATGGCAAAAAGAAATGGAGAGCTTGATTTTATTATCATTATTTAATAACTAATGCCAAAATATCCCCGCTTTGCTCCCGGTTGTTTTTACCGCTTTTTTTGAACCCGGCATCGGTTCGCTGTGCATCACCCTTGCGTCGCAGTACGTTCATCGCCAGGAATGCTATGGAGCCGTGGGGTGCTGTTTTTTGCACCCCGTAAAACATCTAATATGCTTTACGCTTACGGTGTATTTTCTAACTCCCCAAAGTAGCGTTCCCGTGTTTTTATCTTTCGAATTTTCGAACTCTTAACGAAGAATCCTCGTAGAGATTGCAGTGCAATAACTGTGATAAGGTCAACCGCTGTTTGATGAGGGTGATTTCCATTAAAATTTATTTTTCTTTTTAAAAACATACAAGTTTTGTGTTTATCTTTGCTAAATCAATCGTTTTGGTGCATTAAATCATACAAACATGACTTTTGGCGAACGTTTAATTCAGGTACGAAAAAGAAAAAACCTCTCCCAAGCAGAGACTGGTAAAAAAATTGGCATCAATGGTGATGCTTATGGCAGGTATGAACGTGGCGAAGTGCGCCCAACCATTGAGATGGCCGTAAGGATTGCACAAGCCCTTGAAGTGTCATTGGATTACTTAACAGGCAATTCTGACGTTGAACTGGATAAAAACACCCTTGACAGGGTGCAAGAGGTAACAAGGCTTAATGATAAAGACAAGGATTATATCTTTGTTACCCTTGACGCATTAATAAGGGATTTTAAAAATAAACACGCTCACGCTAAATAATTCTATAACATGATACGTACAGTTGTTACTCCCGAACAGCAAAACATATCCATACTTTTACCTGAAAATTTTGTGGGAAAACAAGTGGAGGTTATTGCTTTTACCATTGACGACACAATGGAGCAGCCGCTTACAACGGACAAACCTTTGACTTACTTTGCAAGCGAAAAAGTATTGGCTAAAGATTGGTCAACCCCTGAAGAAGATAAAGCATGGCAACTTTTATAAAAGGCGATGTGGTAGTGATTCCTTTCCCGTTTTCTGATTTATCCGGCTCTAAAAAACGTCCTGCATTAGTATTGGCTGATTTGCCCGGCGATGATATTTTGCTTTGCCAAATCACAAGCCAGCATACCAAGGACAGTTTTGCCATTGCGCTTGCTGCTGCCGACTTTACCAGCGGCTCATTACCTTCAGCTTCATTTATTCGGCCTTCCCGCATCTTTACCGCTGATAAAAATATTATTACACGCAAAGCGGGGGCTGTTAAAGCAACCATCTTTAATGATGTTGTGAAAGCTATTATTAAAATCATCCAATAACAACAAACGCTCAAAATTCAAATAGGCTTAGGCCGCTTAAAACAGTAAAGCCGCTAGATCACACTAACGGCTTCGTCTATACGTTTTGCCAATATTTACCACCCCCGAAAAATATCCCCGCTTTGCTCCCTATTGTTTTTACCGCTTTTTTTGAACCCGGCATCGGTTCGCTGTGCAGCATCCTTGCGTCGCAGTACGTTCATCGGTAGTAATGCTATGGAGCCGTGGGTGCTGTTTTTTGCACCCCGTAAAACATCTTTACCCCTTCTTTACCCAAAAAGCGCTTTGACATATAAAAATCCCCGGCCTTTATAAAAAAGCAGGGGACTTATGTGCCCTGTTGTGAATATGCTTTACTCGTACGGTGTTTTTTCCAACTCCCCAGAGTAGCGTTCCCGTGTTTTTATCTTTCGAATTTTTAGCGAAGAAGCACCGGAGAGATTGCCCCCGCTCCATAGCATTACTACCGTACAAGGGAGTGACACAACGATGCTTAATAGTAGCACTGCGGCCGGTATCATAATAAAAACATGTTTTACATGAAGATCTATCATTTTATTTTGGGGTTGTTATAATAATTTTTCTGTTTGATAATATTGCTTTTAAACTATACTTAAAGTTTTCCAGAGCAATTAGCGCTGCAATGTGGATTAATGTAGCCTCACTTGCGTAAAATCTTAATTTGTTTGGGAGCTTTTATTGTAGATATAATCTTGCCATTCGCTTGTTTTACATGCTTTACCTTTATTATTCCATAAGGTGTAGGAAAACTGCCTTCTGCAAATTGCAGGTCGCCCAGGTGTGGTACAATGCGAATCGTTTTACAACCCGGTTCCACCACGGTAATGCCTAGTACATGCTGCATAAGCCACGGTGTGGGACCAGAAGCCCATCCATGACACAAACTATGCCGAAAACCACGATAGCAATAGTTGCCATAATCGCCGTGTATGTCTTTCTGATCTGCTTTAGGTAGTTCATCTATGCGGGATGCATTAGGCAGCCAGTCGATGTTGAAATCTTCCCAGAAAGTGGTGGCTCCAAGGTTTAGCATTGCCCCCCAATAATCTCGTATCACATCTATCGCCCCTTGATAATTACCTGCTTTTGCCATAGCCTGTAGCATATAATAGCCGTAGAATGTGGAAAAACCTTTTGCGCCATTTACTGCCAATACCTCATCATTCGCTTTTTGAGCAGGCCATAGTTCGGTCAGAGCCATTAAAGCAGCGGCTTGCTTTAAATTATTGGGATCTGGCAAATTTTTTTTGAGTCGGGATACCGCTGATATGCATCGTGCAGCCATAGGGAATTCACCTAGTTTGTTACATAGGTCAGCTCCGTCTGTAAGTGCCCAAATCATCATGGCCTGAATTCCGGCATCCACACCTCTTTTGTTTTCACTGGAAGGCCAGTCCAGGAAGCGGTTGCCATCTAAATGCTCTTTATCATCTACGCCGATTTTGCTGATAAGGTGATTCAGCAACTGTAGCAGATAAGATTTTTGTTGTTTCAAATAGGATAGATTGCCATTGTGATAATACCAATCACGATGAATGATAATCCACCACATCGAATAAGTACTTATTCCATTCATCCAGCCTGGCAGGGGTGTAATATCCCTAATAAAATCAAGACTTTTAGGAACAACGTCATTATAACCAAATACATTGCAGATGGTTACTATTTCCGGGTGCATATCACCCACCCACACCAGGCGGTCGCGTTTGATACCATCCCATAAATAATCCTGCATATTTAATTGCACAGTATAAGCGCCTGTTTGCCATATTTTGTTGAGTAAGGAATCATTGCATTTAAAGGAGCCAAGCCAGGGAAGGTGCCTGAAAATAAATATAGCACGTACTTCTTTAAGGTGTAGCTCGGTGCTTGCATCCAGCAGGTCTATACGCACAAACCGGAAACCGGTATTTCCTATTTCCAACTTGCCAAGCCAAGGCAGCAAAACAATTGCATCGCGAATAGCATGATCGTTAGTAGCGGTTTTGTCAGGCCCTATTTCGCTCATCGCTTCACTGGCAGATTCACCAAAGCGCACCCGTACTCTTATTGGTTTGCCGGAGGGGCTCATACCGGTTACCAGTTGCAACCCGCCATGTATTTCTTTTCCGAAATCCAGCAACAGGGAAGGTTGAGAACCGTTTTCGCTTTTTAGGATGCACATGTCTTTATCCGAAAGGTCAGCTTGTCCATTACCTGGCAATAGGAGTTGTTCTGCATTCGCAATACATCTGCCGGCACACTCTGACTGCCAGGTTATTTTAACAGGTGTCAGATATTTTGTTGTTGTTTCTGTATTCTGAGCGGCTTGAGCCAATTGGGAGTCAAATACAGGAGGTAACTGCGCATGGCTTGTTATCACTACAATAAATAACAGGTATAGTATTAAAAAGAATTTCACTTATTGCAAGTTTAGATTTATTTGTTTGTAATTTGTGGTGTATAGCAATAATTAAATCGCCCTCCCGGAATCACATCTCCATTAATATACCAGTCTAAAGGATCTTCTTGCTGCATATTATCGCTCCATTTGAACTCAAATTTTTTTGGCAGCTTTCCTTCAAGAAGGTTTACCGGAAGGGTAATGAACAGCATATTTTTTTCTACAATTTTTTTAAGGGGTTTTTTATTGATCGTTTTCCATTTGTCTTTTTCAAACTGTTGTAACTTATTTCCACAAACAATACGGTAATCATAACCGCACCAACCTGTTTCTCCATTTAGATCCCAATTGATATACAAACACATCCAGTTATTTCCTTCCAATGGTGTTATATCGTTTACAGTTTCTGCATAGAAGAACAGGTTTTTTTTATTATGCGCGATTTTAACCTTTCTAAAATCATTTCTGCCTGTTGTATTTGTATAAGTCACTATGGGTTTTGATTGTGCGCCGGGGTGGTTCCGGTGTTGCGTATCGCCAATATAGTCGTTATACTCGAATGTAACCTTTTGCCACTCATTTATAGTTTTAATGTTATCCACGGGAGCCGACGAATGATTTTTTTCAATACCCTTATATCGACGAATGTTATTGACAAGCTGCATATAATAATTATCTTTTAAACCCGAAGTGAATGAGGGTTCAATATCCCTGCTATATTCAGGACTTGCCTGATCACAGAAATAGGAATGGTTTGGATTGCCATCAGTACTTTTCCAACGTCCGGCAATCCATTCATTCCAACCTGTAACAAAAATAAAAGGAAGATTTTCTTTCAGTACCTCATCCCATTGCTCCTGGAAATTACATCCATACCGAATATCTGTGGTGGGATCACCATGATCGTTATCGTGGTAGCTCCTTCCCCAGTTATCCCTATTGCCATAAAAGGCGGATCCTCCCATACCGGCAAGCGGGTTAGGATGCTGTGCTACCGAAACATTCGCGATCTCTTTTTGTCCATGAATGTTATAATAAACTTCGGGCTTTCGTTTAAAACTGATCCAGGGCCAACCGTTAGCTTTTGGGGGAAGCGTAGGCCACTGAGATTCCCTGAAAGTAAAAAAAGTTTTAAAATCTTTTCCTTCTGCCTCTTTTGTAATGCCAATTATAAGTGGTTTGTCATCCAAATAAAACCAGCAGTGAGGGTAACGGTATGGAGCCCCTTGTTTGTAGAAATTGTTATAAATCGCCTGCATGGTTTTTCCCGATTCCGTATTGGTGTAAAACACAATGCCGGGTGGTTTTTTTCCTTGTGCACGTATTGCATCCGCGGCTTTCATCAAGGCTTCCGATTGTAAAGGATAAATAATGGTATTTGTAACATCAAGTACCAAAATGTCCACTCCCGCATCTGTAAACAATTGCATGTTTTTAAGGTGAACCCAGTAGTCGTCTCCACGATAATAACCATAAATGGGCTGTCCCCAAAAATAATAGGCTCCTGTTTTGCTGCCCCATTTCGCACTTTTGCTGTCTTCAAAAACTTCAGGATGGTTTTGAGCTATCTCAAACAAATCCCAATGCTCCACTGAGGTAGGAGATCCTTTATCACCCTGCCATAAAAAATAAAACAAGGCTACATGCCGGTTTGGCTTTGGGTTGCCCACCTCATTATTTTGCAGTAGTTTTCTGCCCAATTCATCTGTACCAAATAAAGGTTGCGCCGCTGCCGCATCCCTCATCATTTGTAGCATCATGAAAAGTAACCCGTATTTAATTGTTTTTATCATTCCATACACATCTTATTGTTCCTAATAATGATCTTAATAAACTGGAAGATTTATAGTCGCTGCCTGGCTTGTATGGGTTTGTGTTGTATCAGGCTTTTCTTTCTTCTTAATAAAAATATTTTAATACACTCATTTTTGCACTTTGTAAGAATATGCATTTTTTTTGGTGCCAGCTAAGTACTACTATTAAGCATCGTTGTGTCACTCACTTGTACTGTTGTAATTCTGTTCAGCCACTGAATTTGAAGTGTCTGTGTAAATTATAAATTCGTTTATGCTTAGCAGTTACCAACCCATGCTTCTCCAAGGAGTGGTTGTATAACACTCTACTCATTTTTGAACATACAAATAAGAACATCATTTAGGGCCATGTTATTTATTGCCGAATAAAATTACTACAGCACAAGAGTGCGACGCAACGGCTGTATCATAGTAATTCAAATGCCGGGCTCATAATAAAAGCAGGTCTTAATAGAGTTCTTATTAATATTATTGAACCTTAGAATCTTCCTATCTTCAACATTTTGTATTGGTATTGTTCATACCCACAGGAAACGGAGACAAAATCTATTTTAAAAAAATTTTCAAAATACCTTGTAAGTGGCGGCAATATTGTGGAGATATGTCCAAAGGTATTTATTACCGGAAAAATCCTTACTTCTCTACATACCCTTAACATTTCGGTTAAGGCCGCCAAATGAAAATCGATGCCCAGCTCTTCATATAATAAAATGAAATTGGAGCAGAGGCCAAGATCAAATGATAAATTGGCAAAGGCAGTTTTTTGCGGCAAACTATACTGAATATATCTTCCTTCCTTTTTCCCGGTTTCATAGTCCTCAAGAAAAAGTTTTGCTGTTCGTTTTCTTGCGCTTTCAATTTTTTTGAGTTTAGCCTGCTCCTTACCTGGTAATTCTTTTATATACACCAACGATTGTTTGAAAACCTTGTTGAAGCAGGCTTCTAAATGGCTTTTGGGAAAAGAGTAAACAGGATCAAGGGAGATAATGCTTTTACCCATTCGTGTTAGTTCACAGTTTAAACTTGAGGCTCCATCAGCAAAACCTGCTATTTTCTTTTCAAGGTCTGAAGCGGTTAAGCCAAACATGTTCTTGCTTTCTTCAAGATTTTTTCCCCATAAAGTAATTTCAGAAAAACCCGACATAGTCGCCTTATTTTATATCCACTTTTAATAAAACTCCCTGGCCCGGTTCCAGCGAAAACCAGGGTCCCGGCCAATCAATCAATTTTCCTGTTGTTTGCGAAAATATTTTAATGGTAGCGGTATTTACCTTTTGTGAAAACTTTGGCCTTACAAAGGTGGATGCTTTCAGATCTTTATTCACTATCATCATCCACTTGCTTCCATCTACAACATGAGTGAACTCTCCAACAATAAACGCGTAACCCGATTCCATGCCTTGTATCCAACTGGAGCCGGTAATGCCATGATTTCTTTGAGGAATACTATCGCCACCAATATGGTACACATCTGTACTTTTCAGCTTGAGCAGGATAGGGGACATCACCTGAATTCTTTTATTTATTTTTTTCAGGTTGTAGTAGGGAATAGGGTTGATATCATGAAATTCATCAAGTGGAGCGCCGTTCCAGTTTCCCAAATCGGGGGCTTGCGTTACATGTAGTGTTTCTCCTACAAACTTGTAATAAGCCAGTCCTTGGGCTCCATAAGCCAGCGCTCCATATATCTGCAACATAAGATCATTGAAGCTGGGTGGGCGATACCCAAAATGAGCCGCTGTCAGCAAAATGGTGTGAAATGGTATATTGTTTCTGAGAGATGCGGAACGAACATCCCAGATGTTAGCCCAGTAGCCCCAGGAAAAGCCGTATTTATCGCCTTCTCCAATAGCGTAATTATCGTAAGACAGAAATTTGGGGTGGCATTGATCAATAAACAATTGAATGTATGTAGAATCATACCAACCGCCTAACCCCGGAGGTAAATTGATATAAGCCCACTTGCCGGGTGCGAGTTCATTGACGAGTCTTGCCGATTTTCCCAGTTCGTAAAGCTGGTTTCCATCGGGTTCATCTTTTAAATGATACCCATATACTGCGGGATGATTATTATATTTTTTAATAGTTTCTCTAATTGCTTTATTAGCAGAGTCGGCCTTAAATGAAACATCCCAACGAGGTGTTATTTTATCGTTGAAGAGAATTGCTTTTACCTTATGTTTATTACATGCTTCAAGGAGTTTTGCGGGAGTGAATGCTATAAGGTTAATGCCACAATCCGCCATTTTCTTTATTGTTGTTTCATCCCTTACATCATCCCATGCCATTAAAGGGAAGAAAGAAGTATTGCCGGTTTTAATTTGCTGTCCATTTACTAAACCTGCCGAAACCAAAAGAAATGATCCGAATAGTATTATAAGATATTTTTTTGTCATTGTGTATAATTTGTTTAATGACTTTAGAATGTTATAGCTTGAACATTGGGTGGTTTGCAAAGGCGAATAGCATTACTGCCGTACAAGTGAGTGACACAACGATGCTTAATAGTAGCACTGCCGCCGATATCCCCAAAAAACATCCATTTTTTTGCTGTTCAAAGTATATTAATATCGTTCTAAAATTCTTTTTCTAAGATTCGTATGCCACTCTTCGGTTTTAGGAAACCTTGCATAGTCTTTTATTTCAGCAAGCATAGGGTCTGTGGGTTTTATATTGGCGGATTGCAGAAGCGCATAGTCCTGTAATCCCTGGGCGAATATTTCCCACCGTATTGAATCTAATGGTCCATCTGTGCCGGGATATACGACAAACGGATCGCCAAACGGAAGTCCGGGCCATGCGGTTACATCGCCATGAACAAAAGGATTTGTTATTTCGCTTGTTACGAATTTATACCAATAGTTATAACCCCAGTGCAGGAAGCCACTGGCCTGAAGCTTATAAAACAATATGCCGGTCATTCTTATTTTTGACAGGGGAGTGTCAAACAGGCGTTGGAGATAAGAATCTCGCGGGCCGCAGCAATAGTAAACCCAGGAATTGATACCAGCTTCTTTAAATGCAAGCGCGGTTGTAATACTTGGGATAGGCATGTCCGTTATTTTTTCTTTTGCAAACTGAGGATCGCTTAATGCATCCATTACACGCATCCACGGGGCGATTTCTTTGAGTAAGGCCCTGGCTTTTTTATAATCCGCGATTTGCTCGTTTCCATCCGGCTCATCGGCACAGTGAAAGAATGATTTATTTAGAACGCGTTCTTCTTCCAGAAAGGTTTTAAACGCGGGAAGAAATTGTTTTAAGAAGTTCTTGTAGGTTTCCGAGGTGGCGCTTATTTCAGGAGGCCAAAGCATTTCGCCCACAGTACTTCCGGTTCGTTCATAAATTCGCTGCGGATATTTTCCACTTGTTGGTGCCGGCGTAAAAAAATGTGTCCACTCAATATAAGATGCATTATGTTTTAATGCCAGTCGGACCCATCGTCTCACATCAGTAAAATCAAATTCGTATTGATCCTGTCCCAATTTTTTAACTTTCAATAATTGAGCGGGACGTTTTAACAGTTCATGCCTTGCATTAAAGATGGGCGTATATATAACATTGTTATAGTGAGCTACGAGGTTGGCAATAAATTTGTCGGCCAATTCCCAAAAGCGCTCGCCACAAGGTTCTATTTTATAATACTCCCAAATAGAATCGGCGGAAACCCAGTTGGTAACAGGAAAATCCTTTCGCGGATTTATTACAAGAGAGCGCACATCAACGTCCACCGGCAAAATAACGGATACCTGCTCAGGATTCGTAAGTCCTACATAACCATAACGGTTTTCCAAAGTTAATTTGACCTGTAAGGAATGCACACCGGGTTTCACATTTTGAGGAATGAAAAGAGTGATCCAAAATACGCCGTTGGATTCCGGGCCTATTTGAACACTATTTTCAGGAAAAAGCGGGTCGGGGCACAACCCCGGTATAAATCCAATGCCTTCCAACTCAGTTTTAGGTGTGTAGGTGTTCAATTGTTGCATTGGAACAAATCCTACCCGCCTTATATTGGCTTGCAGATTACCTGCATTTATTATTTCACATTTCACAATTGCTGAGTCTGTACCTATATTGCGAAAGCATGCCTGAAACGCAAGTTGTTCATTTTTGGCGGCTATAAGGGTTAGGCGCTCCTTGTTTCCCACAACAGAATTTGGATATACACGCTTGTAAGAGGTTTCCATCCAAAATTGCAACTTCCCTTTTTCTATAATTTTTCCATTGGTTGGGTGTGATTGTGAAGTGTTCTTCATTGAAAGACCATTAATGCCCAACATAGAGAAGGCGCTTGCTGCCAATCCATTTTTTATAGCTGCTCTTCGTTTCATAAATTTTTAATTAAAGTGAAGTGTATAGCTTATCTGTTTGGTGAAAACTCTATTTTATTTCCCAAAAACCGGCGAGGTTAAAATTGAATTGCCATAAAATACCAGCATAATCCATCGCCATCAGATTATGGTCTTTCGACATTAATGTATTGTACTTATTCCACCCGCTACCTACATGTTGCATTTCTCCCAGGCTTAAATCGTTTTTTATGGGATAGAAAAACAGATCGCCTGCTCCGTCAATGGCAAGAAATCCATCAAGATACGCTTCGATCACTCTATATTTTTGGAATTCGTTTCCCAGCGGGGTTCGTATATCCCACATAGTCTGACTACGCTGTATCAAATCCAGTTCTCCCGATGACTTCTTGCATAGTAGTGCATTATACTGCTTCGAATAACTAATGATTTCGTAATCGTTGAAGTGCTCACCCCGTACTACACCATCAAAACCCATACTGCGGCTCGCCACATCAAACGGGTATTCCCACAACACTCCTGAGCCTGCCCACCGGGTTACAACGCGGCCATTTGCTCCAATTACTTTATCAAATATGTTCCAACCTCCGTTCGGAAAAATGTTTGTGGTGCCATAACAATTTGCCAAACCATCCCATTCATGCGTACTCAAAAGTCCATTGTTTTCAATATAAATTATGACATTTTGATAAGATAATATGCAGATGATTGATTTGCCTGCCAGATCGAATACCTTTATAGGAGGCTCTTTTCCAAGTGGGTAGGATCCGGTGATTAACAAATAAGCAATTCGAAGGTTATCATTAATCGCGACTCCTTTTCCACTCGTGCTTATACCAACCGGTAAAAGATAGGATTCTCCAGGTTCGATAGAACCCAATGTTTTCAATTTGATTTCCATCGAGGAAGAGTAATAGGATCCGCGTTTTATTACTGCGGTTTGCCCCACCAGTTCAAAACTTTCCCGTGGTACCACTTTGTAATTAGTAAAGTTTTTTTCATTGTAGGAGGCTACGGAGTCTTCAAAAAAATCAAACTGAAGTGTTATATCATTTCCGGCCGGAACATTTCCTCCAATGCCACCGTTTATCAAAATGGTTTGAATGGAATCTGTGATCTGCAAAATTTTTGCATAAGGATTTTGTCCTGCTTGTACAACATACACTTTTTGATGCCTGCTTAAATCTTCGACCTCAATGGCTTTTTTATTACAGGCTATCAAAATTGACAGGGTTAATATCATATATTTTATTTTCATACTCACAGTTTTGAATAATGAATAAAATCATTTTAATATTTGTTACCAGTTTGGGTTTTGGTTTTTACCAAAACCGGGCACAACTGAAGCATCTTTTAGAGGTATAGGAAATAACAGGTATTTAGATTGCCAAACATTAGAGCTTCTAACTACAAACCTTTCATAAGAGAACGAATCATCACTATTTTTAAGAGGTTCCATTCCTGTTATAAATTTGTCTGTTTTATCAAGGATTTTCCACCTTCGGACATCCCAGAATCGTAATTCTTCAAATGCGAATTCCACCCGCCGTTCTTTCCGAATACGTTCGCGCATTTGAGCCTGGCTTAAGCCTGAAGGCAGGTCTGGCATGTTAACTCTTTGTCTTATTTTGTTCACTGCATTGTAAACATCCGCGGTTGGTCCATTTAGCTCATTTTCAGCTTCCGCATAATTGAGGTATATTTCGGCAAGCCTGATCTTTTTCCAGTTGCAGGAGTTTTGCTGGTTTTGGTCAGGGATTTTTGGGTCAATGAATTTTCTTAGGTAATAACCTGTGTGAGTATTTCTGCGATTGGGCGGTGATTTAAGAATTTGATCCGCACCACCTGCATGCATGGCCATAGTGTGCAATATTCCGCTACCCATATCGTATATAGCACCATTATACCAAATGGTTGCATAAAAACGCGGGTCACGGTTTTCAAAAGGTTTATTTGGGTCGTACCCTGAGGCTGGATTTATTATAGGCTGCAAGTGTTCTTCATCCTGGTAACCAAGTATGACAGGTTCACCGGTTGGTTGCATATCATAGCTGTCAACCAGTTCCTGTGAAGGGCAGGAGCCTGCTTTCATCATTCCGGACTTACTAGGAATACTATTAATCAGTGCCGAATTACAGGCTAATGGTCGTTCAAAGATCGTTTCCTTATCATTTGGTGTTTCCGCAATGTCGGCATTGTGCAAAAAGTATTCTCCATAATTGGAAAAAAGATTGTAGGTGCCATTAGCTGTAAGCGCTTGCAATGCTTCTTTTCCGGCATTTGAAGCGGCGCGCCATTTTTCCTGGTCGTTGGCCGGATTCCAAAGAGGGCTGGCATTATATAACAGCACCTGCGATTTGATCGCATAGGCTATAGCTTTGGTAAACCGACCACGCTCATTATCTGATGTAATTCGAAGTGGTAAAGCCGGGTTGTTAATGGCGGCATCACAATCGCTAATAATACTATTCGTTACTTCCTGAAATGTTGGTCTTTTTAATTGAGTATAATCGAAGTCGCTTTCAAATGGTTTATCAATAAACGGTAGTGGACCGTACTTTTTTATCAATTCAAAATAATAAAAGGCACGCAATGCATAAGCTTCAGCTTTATAGCGACTTTTTCTGTTTCCGGTAGTAACATTCGCGTCATCTATATTTTGCAGAAAAACATTCGCATCATAAATGCCTCCCCATAAGGCCGAGTAAGAGTCGCCCGTAGGATCGTAGCTGGGGGTTAAGGCATTACCCAACCATAAAGAAGCCATGCTGGAATTTTCATTACCTACATCGCTGTCATGCGCTTCATCAGATATGCCGGCCAGAAATGCATAGAAAGAATAGAACCAATAGTAACTTGGTATATGTGAATATACCCTGTTTAGGTAAGCTCCAGTTCTGTCTTCGTTATTAAAAACATCATTCAATGTCATCCTGCCATCCGGAGTTATATCTAAGAATTTTTTCTTACATCCTGTAATGTTGCACATGATAAAAAGAGTGCATATCAATAACTTTTTCATGTGTTTGTTTTTATTTTTTTAATAGCCGGCTTACATGGATATTCTTCTATTGCACAATAACTGAATACATGAAGCTCGTTTTTTGGCTATAACTTTTTAATTATTGGAAACTTATATTAAATCCGAAATTGTATATACGTACAATCGGGTATGAAAGATCGCCGGTAAGCTCTGGATCGAAGTTCTTTGTTGGCAATCTGTCCCATGTTACCAGGTTGAAGCCGTTTATAAATACTCTGGCTCCTTTAATTTTCAATTTGCTTAAAAGCTTTTCAGGTATGTTATAACCAATTTCCGCATTTTTTAGCCGAATATAACTTGCATCATTAATGAAGAAGTCATTCATTATTTCATTTGGATTGGATTGAGACGTTAGCCTTGGGTATTTGATCGGTAACCCTTTACTGGCACGCTCTTCGGTCCAACTTTCCGTATGTCTAGCTACATAATTGGATACGGAATTAGTTCCTCTGTACATATAAAAATTGGAAACATTGGTAACGCCTTGAAACAATAAGCTGAAATCAAAATTTTTATAACTTGCTTGTATGGCGGCACCGAAAGTATATTCAGGCACAGGTGAAAACAGGATAGGAGCCTGATCCCTCAAATCCACAACGCCATCACCGTTTATATCCCGGTATTTAAAGTCGCCGGGCCTTGGCGGATGACCACCAACATTTTGTAATGCAGAAAGTTCTATTTCCTTATAATCATCAAAGTATTTATCTACTATATATCCGAATTGTTGTCCTATGCGATAGCCTGTTTCCCTGTATTGGTAAGCATAATCTTCCGGTAATTTAGCCTCATCTGCGTATACCTGTTTATTCCGGGCATAGTTCATATTCAGTTTGGCCAAAATGGATAAGTCCTTATTCAATCTCTTCTGATAATTTATTTCCACTTCATATCCATTGTTTTCCACAACTCCAATATTAACAGGAGCTAAAACGCTAACGGGCAACCCATTTAATAATGGAACCGTGCCTCGATACCGAAGTATATTATTGCGTTTTTCATGAAACAGATCTACATTAAAAGTTAGGGCATTGAATAGTCCGATTTCCACACCCACATTTGTTTTCTTTGCCACCTCCCATTGTAAGTGTTCGTTTTTAAGAAGATTGATCAACACTGTTTGTCCTATCCCCAGGCTTGGACTATATCCTCCACCTGTTACCTGCACATTGTCAAGGTAAAGGAACCGCTGTCCGCCAATCCGATCATTACCAACCGTTCCATAAGAACCTCTTAATTTTAATACAGAGATTGGAGTTATGTTTTTAAAGAAATCTTCATTAGAGATAACCCAGGCACCCGAAACTGCAGGGAAAAAACCGTAGCGTTTTGTTTCGGCAAATTGTTCCGACCCATTATAACCTGCATTAAATTCCAGGAAATACCTGCTATCATAATTATAAGACCATCTGGTGGCAAGTCCCCGAAGATTATATGGCAATTGCTCATTTATAGTCAGGCTTTGTTGTTGAAATAGAAGAAGAGCGGAGAGTGAATGTTTATTAAAACTTCCATTATAACTTAATGATGCCTGAAAATTAGAAAGGGAACTAAAAGTTCTGCCTCCGGCGATAGAAAGAGGAGTATTAACACCGGCATTTGAAGGAACATAATATACACTATCCTTACCATCCATTCCAGTCAAATTAGGATCAATTATTTGCATCCAGCTTTCATATCCCCGCGATGCGCTGAGCGTATTTGTTGGCGTCATGTCAAATGATATCATTGCTTTTGCTGACAGACCTTTTGTAATGAAGTTCAGTTTTTGTTCCATTCCATACGAGGCGGTTATATTTCCGTTAGTGGCTTTTACATAACCGGACCTGTTAATTAATGCAAACTGCGACCACTGCCCCGCACTGCCAACAAGCACTTCTCCGCTTTTTGTCAAAGGCCCGGGAACGTTAGCAGGCATATCATTACCATATGCTATAATATATAAGGATGCGTCACCACCGGTAGCGCCCCAAGGAGAATTTATTTTTTCCACATAGCCGGCAACGTTCAAAAATGCATTTAAAGTTTGATTGAGCTGAAGGTCGATATTTGAACGGAAGCTGTAGCGGTCGAGTTTAAAGGCAGGATTATAACCAAGCGGTTCACCGTCTTCTGTTTTAAACTGTCCCCCTTGTTGGAGATACCCTGCATTTACAAAATACTTTGCCATTTTTCCTCCACCGGAAACAGTTAAATCATGACGCTGCATCAGAGCATACTTTTTTAAATTTATCTTATTCCAATCATTATCCGGGTATCGTATGGGATCATCCTGAAGACGGTAGCGCTCTAACGCGTAATCTGAATACGCTGGTGCAAGGCCATCGTTAGTAAGTGACAGGTTTTTCAGTGAGGCAAACGTATAGGCGTTTACGGGTTTAATTAGCCTTGGGAAATCTTGTGTGCCCATCTGAAATGAATAGCTCACTTCAGGAGTTTCTGTTTTTCCTCTTCTGGTTGTAATCAATATTACGCCATTGGCGCCTCTTACTCCGAAAACAGCTGTAGAGGAGGCGTCTTTTAATATGGTTACTGATTCTATTTCATTGGGTGAAATAGACTTTAGATCCCGTTCGATTCCATCTACTAAAACAATTGGGCTTTGAGTATTAACTGTGCCTTGTCCTCTTATAAATAATTGGGTAACATCTTTACCCGGTTCACCGCTTTTTTGAATGGCCGTAAGACCCGGCAAGCGACCCGCTAATGAAACCGCAAGATTGGCAGTAGGACTTTGCTTTAATTCTTTTGTTTGTATGGAGGCAATTGCTCCGGTTATACTTACTTTTTTTTGTCGGCCATACCCAACTACTACCACCTCCTCCATATTGTTCTCTTGCATTTTCATGGTAATAGTGAATGTCCGATTATTTCTTACCGGAACGTTTGCATCAACATATCCTATATATGACACAACCAAAATGGCGTTTTCATCTTTTACATTTAGAGAAAAACTTCCATCAGCATCTGTTGATGTTCCGTTTTCAGTTCCTTTTTCTATTACACTAACCCCTGCTAAAGGATCTCCGCTTTCATTTAATACTACACCCCGTATAGGTAATGCTTCAGTTTTTAATAAAGAATCAATTCTTTTCCATGATGAATTTCGAGCTTCACCTGCGAGGGAAGGTGTTATTAGTAGAGCCATTATAACAATTCTCATTAGCAATTTCGCATTTAGATGCCACCTCCTCGAAAACCATTCACAATGACAAGCAATCTTTTTCATAATTGTGGAATTGATGAATTTTATAGAAAGTGATTTATTTCATAGTTCAGTTAAGATCGCACTTTTACTATACAGTCTATTTCAACCTTTATGCCTTTTCCCAATACTGACTGGACAGTTGTTCTCGCAGGCTTTATATTAGGAAAATATTGAGCGTATACTTCGTTGTACCGATCAAAATCATTTATATCACTTAAATGAACGGTGCACTTTACAATGTCTTCCATGGAAGCTCCTGCGCTTTCAACAATAGCTTTAATGTTGTCTAACGTACGACACGTTTCATCCTCAATAGTTGATAATACAAACTCTGAAGTTTTAAAATCAAAAGAAGCCTGACCACTTATAAACAGGAAGCCATCAACTAATATTCCATCCGAAAATGCTCCGGTTGTGAAATCAGCAACCCTATCGGGATGATCAAGTTTTATTTTAGTCATAAATAATGATTTTATGTCGGAATAATAGTTTTAGTGTACTCGTACAATAGGTTAGTGTGTTTTTATACAACCAACAAATGTGTTTTGCTCAAAGAAATGCCTGCCCAACACCTATTGTTGTGTCAGGAATGATTTAGCGCATAGGTATGTCAAATGAAAATTTTAGCTATCGTTCAACTCTTTCTGGTTGCCTGACACTATTTTTGATTATAACCAAAACAATTCTTTCGTAATATTTTTTGTTTTGTAGTGCCAGGAAAAATCCACTCTGTTTTTTCGAAATGGGTTTAAAAGTTATCTTACCTTATGTTGATGCTTATTTTTACTAAACGAATCAGGTATCAATTCATGTATCGTATTAATAATAATGTCCTCTACTTTTTCAGACAACGGCGCCGGTAAATTATACCAATACATACTTGCATCTGCTTCGTAGCCACCTTCTTTTAGTACACGCTGTGAAGCAATATAACAAGCAACATCATTCGCATAAGCATTGATCCAAAGCCGTTCCGCGCCTAGCTCTCGTTTAAGCCTAGTGGAATAATCTACTACTACTTCTCCCCCCATATTCACCATCATCATCTTATCCTTAAATCCCCATATTTGTATGGGATAGTTTAGCTCTGATGGTAATAGTTCTCCTCTTTGAATACGTTCCAACGCCAGGCGTGCATAATAGCCTTTAATAGTGGTGTCTGTTTTGGTTAAAGTTATCAATTCAGGTACTGTAGGCATTTTGGAAAAAGGCAACTTGATCCACTTCATCTTTCCCGCAGGAGGAGTGGTCAATGGCTGTAATGTTGATTTTAAAAGCCTCTCAACGTTATCGGCAATCTCCGTGCCATTCATAACCGCATATTCCGATTTATCCCGTAACCGCGGGTGAGCATCTCCGCTACATCCTATAGAAACAAGCGCAATGGCGCCCGGATATTTTGCTTCAATTGCTTCCTGCGCGGCACCCATCCAATCGCCATGAACATCATTCACATCAGGGCCAAGGCTAATGCCATGACAAGCATAATTCACCAGTACCGCTCTTAATGAGCCATCAGGATTCGTAACGCTTAACATAGGCATTGTATGATCTACAGGCCCTCCTTCAGTTCTGCGATTTACCGCGAATGATGCTTCTCCGCGGCCCCAGGCAACTTTAGCCGGCTTGCGATTCTTCAAAGCTGATAACGCCACTTCTATTAATTTATCACTCAATGTTTCGTTGAACTGTGCAATATGTATAAGTTGGTCAAGTTCCAAAAGGGAATCCGTAAAGTTGTATTTATTGGGATAATCGCCTCTGCACTGCAGGCAATTCATCAGATTGCCAATTTCGGGTCCGCCATGTGTATGTGATGCGCAAATAACGATTTGAGCAGGTTTAATACCGGTTTTTTTTGAAAGTTGTTCCACCAGTTTTTTGGTGGTGCGCCACTGAATGCCTATCAAATCTACAGTAATGAAAACAGATGGCCCCTGTGCGTCGCTGCCAAATACCAGCGCCTTGGCTGATAATCTTTGCATTACACCCGTTGCTTCGGATTTTTCACGGGCAGCAAAGCCGGTAAGGCGGATGGGGCTTTCAGGCGTTATATCTATCCTGGCTACACCCACTTCCATCATTCCATTGTTGATCGCCGAAGTCTGCGCACACATGCTCTTTGCAAGCAACAAAAAAGAAAACAGTAGTGTACAAATTTTCAGCATTTTATTTCTTTTAAATTGTAATAATAAGAAACAGCGCCAATTCATATAATATCAAAATAACTGTAAATCCTACATTGAGAGCTGTTTGTTTTTTTATGATACCAATTGTGGTTTTGCCAGCGTCATCATTATTTTATTTTTGTCTTGGTGAATACCGCGATTAGTAATTGTTATACCGGCTGCGGTATTTCATAGCGTCATCGTTGCGTCGCAATCACTTCATCTGTAGATTATATGGCATCAGTGGGTTCAAAGTCTGGTTGCTTAATATAATTTTAAATGGCTTTTAATACTGCTGTCCGGTATAGTTTGTTTCGACTATTGAAAGCTCTAAATGACAGCTCGAATAACAACTCAAATTTATTATATAACATTATAGGCTTTTTACCCGATATAGATAATTTTATATCTTATTTTGCCTTTCTTTTTTTCTGAGAAAATGTAATGGTTTGCCCGGTCTTGAATGGCAAAGGATAAATGCTTTCCTGTGGGTGTTGTTATACTATACGCCGTATAAATTTCCGCTTGAATGTTTCCCCTTGCCGAATAGCATTACTACCGTACAAGTGAGTGACACAACAATGCTTAATAGTAGCAATACCGACGGTTTACAAGAAAAACGCTGAATATTTTAGCTGTGTATTAGCATGTAAAAATTCACAAAATTGAAAAGAGTTCCGTCGTTTTTTGAAAGGTACTAATGATGAAAAACTATGAAAACGCCTTGATATAATTTAAACGGTATTGTTTGGGCTGGCACTTTTTAAACTTCTTAAATTGCCGGTAGAAAAAGGGGATACTTTCAAATCCCGATTCGTAGCATATTTCGCTTATTGGCCGGTCTGTTTCCAATAGCAACTTACAGGATTTACTGATTTTGTATTCGTTCAAAAATTCAAAAAAAGACTTTTTCATCGTTTTGCTGAAGAATCTCGAAAAATAGCCGGGTGTCATATATAATTGTTCTGCGACATCTGCCAATGAAATTCGTTCCTGGTAGTGCTCGTTGATATACTTATAAACAAAGTTGATTCGCTCGCTGTTGCACGGGTCGAGGTTACAGGAAAAACTTTGCTCGCATAACAAGCGGTATTCAGATGATTCGCTTAATTCCTGCAGTATCTGCATTAGTAGTATAAACTTTTGAATGGGCTGAGCTAGTGGTAATTGCATGCATTTTTCCTTTAACCGCAACGCTACATTGTGATTAAATTTTATTCCCTTTCCCGACAGTTCAAGCAAATCCCGAATTGGTTTAAACTCATAGCTCCAAAGCCAGGTTTTATCAAGAAAATCATTCTTCAGATAAATTACAATGGCATTGGGAGATTGCTCTACATTATCGAATTCGTTTACCCAGCAATGTGGCAAATTTGAACCCAGCAATACAAGATCGTCGTTAAAAAAATTTTCAACACTGTTGCCAACATACCGAAGGCCTTTTCCCTTAGGTATATACGTTAGCTCACACTCCTGGTGGTAATGCCATGGATAGTCAAACTCTTTTTTCCCATCCTGTAGCACTACGTTAAATAGTTTTGATTCATCGGGGGGGATTGGCTTATAGTTTGGTCTCATAAGCTAAAAATACGACATTTTAAAATGGTTAACACCAGCTATAATCAGTTTTGGAGTTAAAATCCGTAAGAAATCTAATGGTCTGCACACTTGGAAATGGTATACAATTAAAGTAAGTTTTCCGCGGGCATCATTACCAATATCTCCAATAAATATACCCCCAGGCCACGGCATACAGGAATACCCAAAGTTTTAACTGTTTCCACCAGGGCCGTTTTATACCATCGTCAAGCGTAAGCAGCCATGCGGGGTTCCAGATGAATGATTTTATTTGAATAGGAGTAGGGGCGGGCGTTCGTAATGAAACAATTACGATCAATATCATTGTCAATACCTGGGCAATTCCCCCAACATACAGCCAGTGAAGGTGTATATCAAAACTATACAGCAGCAAAGCCACCGTTAGTTGTATCGCCAGTCCTCCTACCAGCCCTGCAATAGCACCGGCATAGCTGGCTCGCTTCCAAAATATGCCGGCCAGTATCACCGAAATGAAAGGAGTTGCCATATACGTAACGCCTGTTTGAAAATACTTGAACAAACCAACCGTTCCAACGAGTGGGGATATTAATGACGCTATTAATAACGCGGCTCCTCCCGATATTTGGCCGGCAATGATCAATTCTTTATCGGCAGCTTTTTTTCTCCAAAAATTCCGATATACATCCAAAGTAAAAATGGTAGCTATAGAATTTGAAAGGGCGCTGATGGAAGCCATTACTGCTGCGAAAAAACCTGCCAGTATTACTCCCTTTAACCCCGATGGCGCAAATGTTTCCAACGCGTAGGAAAAAGCCCGATCCTGGTTATTGGGCAGTAAAGACGGGCCTTTGCCCATTACGTCTAACCAATGGAAAACGACCATTCCCACCAAACACGTAACCAGCGGCCTTATGAGGTTGATGAATCCCGCGAATACTATTCCCATCATTCCATCCCATGTGCTTCTTGCAGAAAGTATGCGTTGGATCATCACCTGGTTGGATGATTGATAAAACAAAAAGACACCAAAGGAAGCTACGATCAAACCTAAAAACGGCGCTTCAGGGTCAGAGGGCGGATGATATAAATGAAAGCGTTCGGGAACGGCTTCCATCATAGCCTTCCAGCCTCCGGGAATATGATGTAGGGCAGCAAAATAAAACAGTACACCGCCTCCAATCAGTAACACACATTGAATCGCGTCCGTCCACATTACTGAAGTCAATCCTCCAAGAAGCGTATAACTTGCTGTAAATAACACAATTCCAGCCATTACATAATACTGATTCCATCCCGTGAGTTCACTAAGGGTAATACTGCCTCCATAAATAATGGGAGGCAAAAAAATAAACACATAGCCAAACAACATTACAATACTGTAAATATTGCCACAAGCCGGGCCGAAGCGCCGGTTCAGCATTTCAGGAACGGTTGTGATCTTATTTCTCAAATACATCGGTATGAAAAAAATCATAGTCAACAGGTAGGTAGGCAGCGCCCACCATTCCCAGTTCGCGATTCCCAATCCTCCTTTGTATGTTGCTCCCACAGTGCCTACAATGGCTTCGCTTGCTACACTGGTAGATACAAAGGCGGTGCCGATGAGATACCATGGCATGTTGCCGGAGGCAAGAAAGTAACTGCGCGTGGTACGCTTCACTTTTTTAGCAGCCGCCAATCCAATAGCAACTACCAGTAACGTTACCCCTACGATAATCAGTATGTCAAGAAGTGAGAGATTAAATTTATTCATCTGAAACGTGTTATTGGCTCTGTGAAGTTGTTCAAAAAAATTATGAAGCGGCTTGAGTTTACTTATGATTTTTTTTGTTGTTCAGTGATGCCATGAAAAACCACCGATGAACGAAATGCGACGCAACGATGATGCCATGAAATACCACCGCCGGTATAACAATTATAAACTGCGGTATTCAGCAAGATCAAAAATATTCATAAGCGTCTACGCGTTAATGTTAGTTTTTTGTTTCGTCAATAGCTTGCATATAAAACTTTGAACAGGATAATATTGTCCAACTATTTTTTGGTACAAGCGGTATTGCTACTATTAAGCATCGTTGTGTCACTCACTTGTGCGGTAGTAATGCTATTCGGCAAGTTCAACCATTCCCGCACAAATTTATACCGCGTTAAGCACATCTTTTGATACTCTAAAAAAGATTACACATCATGTTATGGCAGCACGCGGCGCGTTAATCCACGCTGATAAGCATCCAGCCTGTTAAATCCTTCGGCGTAGCGGCAGCCGGCGGCCAGCCCGCGAAATTTCGACTGCACCTCTATAAGCTCAAGCATGTCTGTATTGGCCAGATCTTCCATTGCAACAAACTGACTTTTATGACAAAGCAACATTTGTTTCTTTATTTCAAAAACATCAGTGATATCTACGTATTCTGTAGGAGTAAAATTAATACCGCAAATATTATCCATATAATAAAGCTGCGCTTTTCCAAAGCGGCAGGCTTTTAACGACTGCTTAGGAATAAACGGAAGCCCCTTTTGAAAATAAGAATCAAAAACCAGTTGGCTCACATACCTGTGATCCGGGTGATAGTCGTTGGGAGCGTGTGTAATGATCACATCAGGATCCGCTTCTCTTAAAACGTCAATCATTATATGCCTTTGCTCCTGGTTGGGAAAAACATGCTCATCTGTAACACCGGCCCAAATGAGCTTTGCTCCAATTAATGCCGCTGCTTCGCGTGCCTCTTTTTCTCTCATAGCTCCCAATTCTTCGGGTTTAACTACAGCATCTCCCATGTTTCCGTTAGTGAAAACTGCTATTGTAACCTGGTGCCCAGTTTGGGCATAACGAATTAATGTGCCTGCACAAAGTAGTTCGGTATCATCCGGATGCGCGGCTACACAAAGAATATTCATAACTATGGTTTAAAAAATGAAAGGTATTTTTTACAAAACCCCATACCGGTCGTACACCGTTCTTAAAGTATCGCCTTTTAACAGGTCAATTCGCGACAGGTTTTCTTTGGTTACTTTCGCATAGGCCAGCTCAAGAGCCTGGTCTTCCACCTGTTTTGGAACCACTACCACTCCATCGAAATCCGCGAATATCAAATCTCCCGGATTTACCAGTACTTCACCGCATTTTACCGGAACATCGTAAGCCATAACCTGCCCCCTGCCAAGGCTGTCAACAGGCCGTATGCCCGCGTAAAATAACGGGAACCCGATTTTGACTATTTTAAAGCAGTCTCTTATCATACTATCACAAATAGAGCCCGCCGAACCATTGCGCTTTGCAATAGTACTCATCAGTTCTCCCCAGGGAGCGTTTGTACAGGTTTTATCTGTTGAGTGAACCACTACATCGTTCTGTTTAAGAGAATCTACGGCTTCAATTTCAAGATCATAAGCACCGTCTTCAATATAGTCCGTATCCATCCAGCGAAAGGTTCTGGCTCGCCCCACAATAATACAGTTATTGGGATCCAGCGGCCTGATACGCTGGTGCATCGCACAATTTCTGTGACCCAGCGTATCCAGCACATCGCACACTATTGGTACATACAGATGTTCTTTGATCCATTTAAATTTATCTGAGTCGCTAGTGAAAGAGGAGGTTTTTGAGTACATGTTTTGAACGTTTTTGTATAAATTATTTAAGGTTTCTTTTCAACATTATTCCAAACAAATGGCTGCATCCTTACCGGAATTACACATTGGTCGGTTATGCCCTGCTGTGCGCAAAACCATTTAAACGATTCCGGGTTTTCAGCATTCAACTCCATCAAATCATAATGATTGGGAAAAACATATTGTGGTCGCAAAGCGCTTGCAAACAATGCGGCAGACTCAGGTCCGGGATTTCCCCATTTCCCGTTTATGGGTACAACCATTACCTCCGGATCTTTGGGTGCCGCGGCCGCAACAAGCGGGTGAAATGCTGTGTCGCTGGTGTGATAAAAGCTTCTGCCATTGTCAAATTTTATGAGGTATCCTGTGGTGTCCAATACATCTGCTCCTGATGGAAGCGTAAAAACACCTGATATTTCTACTTTCTGAAAACGCCATGACTCGCCGGCATGAAGCTTTATTATTTTTTCTTCCGGAATGCCTAATGTGTGAAGTTTTTTCGCGGCATTTCGCGGCGCGACAAACCATGTTTCATCCTTTCTTTTATAACGGGCTATGGTTTCCGGATCCAGATGATCCAAGTGATCATGGGTAACTATATAAATAGCTACATCCAAATCTTCCGGGGCAATAGGAGGGGGGTAACATCTTGTGAACGCACCCGCATCTCCGGCAGCAGAATCTGTGAGATATGGATCAATAGCAATAACAAGCCCTGCGGAACGTATTATATAACCCGCCTGGCCCAACCACCAAAACGCGGCTTCCTGAGCGGATAGTTTTTTTTCAAGTATTGATTTCATTATGGCACATTAAAGATTTACACAAAATTTCTTCACCGCTTTTTCATTAATGGTGATGCCCAGTCCCGGTTGCTGTGGTATAGGCATATACCCGGAATCGTCCATTTGAACCGGGTTCTCAATTACTTCTCTTAACATCGGACTGTCGCTAACATTATATTCAAGAAAAAGAGAGCGTGGTAAAACCGCATTTATGTGAAGGCTTGCTGCGGTGTTAAGATCTGTAAGCCATGCATGCGGACAAACATCTACACCGGCATACTCTGCTTCCCACATAATTTTCCGCGCTTGGGAAAATCCTCCGCAGCGTGTCAGATCAGGCTGTATGACATCTATACCGCCTTTGTGTATTAATTCCCTGAACCCCCATGCGGTCGCTTCTTGTTCTCCTGCCGCCAACCTGGTTTTAACCCGTGCCGCTTTTGTTTTTGCATAGCTTTCATAACTTTCCGGATGAAAGAAATCCTCAAGCCAGTATATATTAAAAGGTTCCAAAGCACGGCAAAGCTCAATAGCGTCATAAGCGCTACGATTCACCATCCATCCCGGGTCAATCATTAGTTCTTTTTCCGGACCCAATGCTTCTCTTGCCGCTTCTACTAACTTTATATCAAGCTTCGGATCCTGACCGAATATACCCCAGCCAAATTTTACTGCAGTAAATCCACGTTGTAAATAGTAAGCACAGGCTTCTTTCATAGCTTCGGGTGTGGGTCTGAAAAGTGTTGAGGCATATGCCCTTACGCGGTCTCTCCGGGCGCCTCCCAATAACTTATGTATAGGCTTTCCGATTGCCTTGCCAATGATATCATGACAGGCGATGTCAAACCCTGATAACATTTGCATGGCAACCCCTCTTCTTCCGTAGTATATGGAGCCTCTGTAAACTTTGTCCCACAGTCTTTCTACATCAAAAGGATCTTCGCCGATTACCAGTGTTCGAAGACCTTCAAATACGCCGGAACCGCTATCAGGGGCATTAACGGCAGCTACGCCTACATGGGAAGAGGTTTCAATATCCGACCATCCTGCAATTCCTTCATCGGTACTTACTTTTAAAAGAAGACAATGTTTGACGCCTCTAGCCTCTTCACTGTTTTCGGGTGCCGCGTTTTCATAAGGAGACTCCAGAATGAATGCTTCAACATTTGTTATTTTCATAAATACATTATGGTTTATCAATAAATATCAATTATTAATAAGGGCATCATTTAATTACTTGGTGCCTATTGCCGAATAGAATTACTATAGTACAAGAGTGCGACGCAACGGCTGCTTCATAGTAATTCAAATGCTTGGTTCATAATAAAAAACTGGTCGTCATTACGGTTCCTATTAATTAAATACCAAGGCTACTTTCAATGCCTTATCATGCCGATCTCTTGCCAGGTAGAAGGCTTCTTCCCAATTCTCAAACGGAACATGGTGGGTAATGATTTCCGAAAGATTCAAGGAAGGATCTTCAAGGCAACTTAATGATTGATCGATCCTGTCTTCATCGTTGCAGCAACCAACAATTTCAAGCTCGGAAACATGCAGATCAAAAAGATCTACCGGAAGCGGATCTTTAATTAGGCTAAAAACCACCAACCGGCCTCGTTTTCGAAGAGCAGACATACATGTTGCTACAGCAT
The DNA here is from genome assembly GCA_031553495.1 of Flavihumibacter sp. Taxonomy (GTDB): domain Bacteria; phylum Bacteroidota; class Bacteroidia; order Chitinophagales; family Chitinophagaceae; genus Pinibacter. The sequence goes on along the minus strand of JAVBLN010000055.1, from coordinate 9,137 downwards.
TTGCGGAACTTACGGCAAGTATTGCTACATCAACCGGAGGTAATGAATTAATATCTGCGATCTCTGCTCCGGGGATCATTCCAAGCCGGAAAGGCCGCCTGCCGGCAACCAAAACCCTGGCTGCCCCGGCTTTTATGGCTAGCCGGGCAATAATGTTTCCAAAAGGCCCGTCGCCCACTATCAACACATTTCTGCCGCTAATAGGCCCCGAGCGGGCAATGGCTTGCAGGCAGTTGGCAACGGGCTCAAGCAGCGCTCCTAATGGAAATGATATATTATCAGGCAGCTGCCTGACCCTATCGAAGCGCTGAACAAAATATTCAGCAAAAGTTCCGTTGCGGTCTATACCCAGGTGGCCCATGTTTAAACAGAGGTGACCAAACCCACGCCGGCACTCTGAACAAACGCCACAGGGAATTACAGGATGTGCCGCCACCCTCATACCGGGCGATAGATTCTTAACGGCAGCTCCGCATTGGACTACTATTCCTGCACCCTCATGCCCCAGTACATTTGGGAGCTTTATTTTAAAAGGATTATCCTTGATGTCATGCAGATCAGAAGTACAAATAGTGGATGCCCGTGTTCGTATTAACACCTCATCCGCTTTAGGTACGGGCATAGGAATTTCTGTAAGTGCCAGGTGATCGATTCCTTGCAGTTGCAATGCTTTTATAGTGGTTGGTAAATTCATATTCTATATTAATCTTGGATTCGGCAAACCCAGTAGTTCTAATGTATTTCGATGAATGATATCTTCAATCACACCCGGAGGAATAGGCGGCAAACCGCTGTTACCTGTGATGTGGTTTATATTGCGTATTCCTTTTAGTGAATCGGATGTTGTTGTAAACGGAAAATCAGATCCGAAGAGAACCTTTTTTTCGGCCTTGTATTCAACAAGCAAACGCATTGAATTATAAAACTGCCAGGGTCGGTAATATAAAGCAGACAGGTCTGCATAAACATTGGAATGCCTTCGGATAACAGCAATTGTTTCACCTTCCCACGGATGACCCAAATGTGCAAGTACCATATGCAAATCAGGATACTCAACAGCCACAGCATCAAAATGAACAGGGCGCGAATAATCTAGAAGTGTACCGCTCACAAACGATGTGCCGGCATGAAAAAGTATAGGCAACCCGTTTTTAACACAGTACCGGTAAATTTCATGGCATCTTTTATCTGCGGGATGCACATTCTGATAAAGGGGAGCCATCTTAATGCCTGTAGCTCCAAGCTGTGTATGGCATTTTTCCAACTCTTCCATATAGCCCGGTTGGCCGGGGTCTATTGAAGCGAAAAACAATAAACGATCAGGGGCTTGTGCTACATGATTGGCCACTTTTTCATTTGGGATGTTCCAACCTGTAGCAGCAGCTTGTAATCCAAATACTATTGCAACATCGGCAGCCGTAGTTGATTCCAAATGCCGTTTTTCAACATCGCCCCAGGATGTTGGATCTACACCGCAGCGGTCGAGATCGGCACGCAGATTTGGACCAAAATCAGATTTGGGCCAGAAGACATGTGTATGAATATCTACAATCATAATTTAGTCTAAAATAATAGCACCACAGTACAGTGGCTATTTTTATAATCTTCTTTTGATTGACTATGTAAATTTACCTCTCAATTTTTTTGTTTTTTTACACTATGTCGATAAAAACATGTCCTATTTTGTCTTTATTTATTAATAGGCTGTACTTGTAATATACCGTGAATGTAGTAAAGGTGTTTGCTGAAAATATATTGACATTAGGTTGCATACCGCGGTTTGTCCTCAAACCATTAGTGAAGGATTGATGGAATATGTTCTTAGCAATTTGCCACAGCTTGGATCCCTATACCAAAAAGTTTTATCCACCGCTGTAAATATTGCGAATATTCATTAACGTTAGTATTGCCAGCAACTATTTTATTTTTTTGTAACCGGCATTTGTAACTCCGGTTAAGCATTGTTGCGTCGCATTACGTTCATCGGTAGTAATGCTATTGGGAGGTGGGGTTTAGTTCATGTAAAGTTTGATAAGTCTTGCAGGTGATGAAATTTCAAGGTATTTTATTCGGCACTGATTCGGCTTTTATGTACATAGCCCAGTTTCCCTTCTTTTGACTTTATTAAATACCAGTCTCCGGTATTATCCAGTACATCTATATGTTCGCCAGACTTGATTTTTTGCAATATTTCAGAAGCAGAATTTTTGTCTTTTCTTAGATTTGAATAGCCATCGTTGTCTTGAATATGGTTTTTGGAATAACTCTTTTTTAAAATAATTTCTATTTCAGATATTTTTGAAAATGAAGGGTCATAATATTCATTAGTATCTATTTTCCCATTGAGCGATTTCACATATCTACTTTTTTCTTCAGCTTCTTTTAGTTGCACTTGGGAGACAATATAGTTTTGTTTCAGAATAATTACGGCATTAACATCTTCTTGTTTAATGGCCAAGTTCGTTAGAGCATATATCTTCTTGGAGCTTATGTTGAACTTTCTTATAAAATATCCTAACCAGCTACTATCAATATAGCTTTCATTATTAATAAATGTCATGTCATTAATTAAAAGTGAAAGATCTGCAAGGTCAAAATCGTCTGAACTTGGATTAGTGCTTTCAAAGGAAATTAGTTTGGCTTTAAATTCTTTTATTTCGGGTATATCTTTATTTAAATCGTAAGGTGTAAATTTTATATTACTTCCTTCCTTGAATAAATCTGAAAATTCAATAGGGTTTATATTATTATTCATTTTTTTTTGCTTTGTGTTTACTAGAAATAAGGAATCTTTTACTGTATCATATTTGAATATATTGCAGTTTTGATCTACGTAATATAATTGGAGTGTTGATAGATGAAAATCATCTTCAACTGCTTGTTTTATAACCTTATAATTTTTTCTATTGAATGTATCAGTCCAAACCTGGTAAACAATAGTTTTCTTTTGTTTAAACAGCTGAATGCTATCTTTTATTGATTCGGGTAACTTTTTTATCTTATCTATAATTGATGTATTTGAACATGCCCCTTGGTCTTGTCCTTTACAACAAATAAAGGCAATTATGAGACTAAAAAAAAATGTAATCGCTCTCATTTTATTTGATTTAATAATTTTATATCATTTTCTAATTTGTTTTTTTCTTCGGTTGTTTTTGCAAAAAAGAGCCTGCATGTTAGCCATTTTTTATAATCATTAAGAACACTAGTAAAATTGTCTTTTACGCTTTTTTTATATTGTTCTGTACCTGATATCCCATTTATAGGCTTCCCTGTAGCATATGCACCTATTACTCCTTTATCCTCTAACCCTATGACAAAGTCATCTATGGTCATCGAATTAGTTGTAAGAGCGGAATAAGCATAAGGATAGTTTTTTTGAAGCAACTCTAAATAGCCTTGAAAGCCTGCATCTTCTGAGGTGAATTGCGCAAAGGAATCGACAACTTCCTGATATTTGCCATTATAGGTTTCATGAGTTGATAATTTTGATTTTCCGGCATCTCCACTTCCTTTAATATTCATAGGATTGTTAAGGGGTGTGTTTAAACTAAATCCATTTTCTTGTCTTCTCTGTGCTATTATATATAATCCTTTAAACTTATTTGCAGCAGTGTGCTCACTAATGTACTTGATTGTCTTTTCACCGAAAGATTCATAATACTTTTTTCTTTTTTCTTCCAAATTGCATATACATCTTATTTCAGGTAATGGCTCTACTAATACAAAAACATTAACTTCTTCATTATATGTGGAAGCTGCTATATTTACCTCTCCTTTGTAGGAAAATCCCCTTCTTCCATATACACCTGTTAGCTCGGGAATTTCCTTTTCTAGATAATTGTTTAGTGCGTGATAAATAAATTTATAGTTTTTCCCATCTTGTCTATGGGACTCTTTTTCACAACTTGAATGAAACGTTCCATCTGAATTTCGAATCCCTATACAACCAACTAAACCAGCCGAGTTCCAAGGATCTATTGAAATTGCTCCTCTCTTCCCCAGTGTCATTGCGCCACTGGAAACTTCTTTAGAGATATCTTTTACAGATTGAAAATTAGAAGATTTGTCATCTACAATTCGATACCTGTAACTTTCCTTTCCATTATCATTCATTGCATACATATACCTTATCCGATATAAATTATCTATTGAATTAGGTGGAATAGGACCTTTATTGTTATAATCTTTATTATTACTTTTTACATGTCTTGCTATTGTCAGAATTGTAGGTTCAGCATTTTCATGTGACTTGCATTTTAAATCCTGTTGTAATTTTTTTATCGCTTCACCTATTTTATTCCCTCTATATATATACATTTTATACAAAGGAAATGCACTCTTTCCATTGGATAGTTTTTTGCAAAATAGTTTCTCATTTTCTTTATACTCGTTAATATTGTTGTATCCGCCGAAGTCAGGATAGGATATGATTTTCCCGTCTTTATCTATCTTTATCTCAGTTGCAATTTCATTTGATATATAAAGAACAGCTTCTTTTCCTAAACCAACTACTTTAGGAAAGATTTCTTTCTCCTCCGTCACCAACACCGGTGTCTTATCCATTGCCACTTTATCGTAGTCCTTATTCAATTTATATATTGCTTTGTAGGCAATATCCTTGTCTGTGTCTATTTCAATATCGTTATCAGGTTCTGTAATTTTCGCATGAATGGCAAGAAAACTATAATTCAACCATTTCCCTTCATGTACTTTTTTTATCTGTTCATAGTCAAACGGCACTTTTATTATGCCGGTATCGGGAACTTTTATTTTCAAGGCCGGCTGTACCTTTTCATTTCTTCCTTGTTCTTCCCATAGTTCTATTGTTACCGTTTTGTTTATTAGGTTGCGTGTGTTACAACAAAAACAAACGTCTTTGTCCCCATAGCCGCCATCGGTTGCAATTTTATTATTTTTTACAAACCGGCAATTCCATATTTCAGGTTTCGTACTTATTTCAAGGTAATCAGTTGCTGCCGTCGGCCACGGTTTTTCCGATCCATTCAGCGCAAAGCCTTGGGGCATAATTCTAAAAAATAGTTTGTAGCTGTTACTTTTCTTTACCTCCTGCAATTTCTTTTGTAAGGCTGCATCAATAACAAACTCTATTTTGGAAGTTAGATCATTGGAGACCGTTATTGGTTTTTGTGTAATTAATTTTCCTGATGATTGTTCATGTACGATACATTGCAACTGTTCGCCTTTTATATTATTGCTATGGTTAACCACAGCCCATATTTTTTGCCCGTATCCGGCTTTACGCAATTTCCATTCATCACCATCTGCCCACCAGGCTTCGTTTATATTTGATACGCTTACTTCAATTGTTGCCTGCGCCGCTTTTTGCTCGTTTTTTATCCATGCTTTTATTGTATGCGGACCAAAACCATTAAACCTGAATTTCATCTTTGTTTTATCATTGGCTTGCAGGTGTATAATTTCCGTATTACCAAGCCCTGATACTTCCCAGCAAATAGCGGCTTTTTCGGCAGGTGTTATATCCTGAAACTCAAATTGGATAGCTTCAAATATTGTTTCTTTTTTTATTAGTGTATTTGCCGGGCCTGTTATACTTTTAATTTCGTTGTGCTTTACTATTATTTTTAAAGTATCCGATCCGTGCTGGTCAGGCCCGCCGCTGCCTTTGCTTACGGCTTCCAAAATATACTCGCCCGGTGTAGCAATCCTGCTACCGGCCACGTTTACTGTGCCTTCCGCTGTTGTGGAGCCAATGTAATTCTGTTGCATTTTTGCAAGCTGTTCTTCAGTATAAGGCAACAGTTTTTCTGTATATACGCCGCGTTTTTTGGTAGCTATTTTTTGTATGGTCTGCTTTACAATGCTTCCCGGCGGATGCAGATACCAGTCTATTTGGTAGGGTGTCCAATCGTCAGACAACGGGCTCCAGCCCATACTTTTAACCTGTGCCGTAAATGAAGTGTCGGGGCGCAATTTAGGCAGGTCTTTACCCTCAAGCCTGATGGACTGAACCGTATTATATGCAGTTTGAATTTTCTTTACTGCCACCTGCTCACCGCTATATTTTAAGGTAATGGTATATTCGCCAATATGCTCAAAAACATGCACCAGTTGACTGCTGGATTCACTATGGTAAACTAGTGCTGAAGCGCTGTCGTATATCCACCATTCCAAAGGTTTTTTTTCATCAACCGAAGAAGGCATTTTGAACTGAGCGTAAAACGTTATAGGCTGGCCAGACGGTACATGAAAAACACTGTTCATTTCCGTTATACCTGCCATAGAAACAAAATTCACAGGTTTGTTGTATGCCACATTTAATTCCAGCATAACGGAGGCTTCGCTCATTTTGCCCCCGCTTCCCTCCACTGTATAAATCCCTTCATTATCAAAACTGAGTTGCAATGTGTCTCCATGATTTTCATATACCACCAGTACTTCAGATTTGTTATTACCATTTCCATCAGTGTTTCCTGTATATTTTCCTTCATACAAAATCCAGCTTACCTGCTGCTTTTCTGCGCTGTCAGGGTTAGGATTATTTTTATTGAACTTTGTTACTTTAAATACGGCTTCCTGTCCGGGGCGTACATATACTTTCTCAATGTCTTTTGTAGCGCTTGATTTTGTTTCTGTTGACGAGATTACAACCACCGCGGTTTCCGCTGAGGCGTTTGTTTCAGGTTCCCCGCTGTTTGCTTCTGCCGATGCCTGCTTTCGTGGTATGCGGCTGAAGGCAACCTCAGTAACACCCACGGGTTTAATTTTCTTTTTAATCTCCTTTACTGCCGCTTCATTCAATATGGGATTTATTTCAGAACAAAGCGTTGCATTATCAAGATTTTGAGCCGTAAGCACATGTTCCTGCCCATGTTCAATAATGCTTATGGTATTTTTCGCGCCTTTAGCTGATGTGCAGGTTGCTTTGGATATATTGAGCAATACGCCTTTGCCTCCTGCTTCTATATGCATACTGTGATTTTCCCATCCGGAGAGTGCCGGTACGCAGGAATTATTATTCTGTGCTTTACAACTGCCAAATGCCGGTGGCTGAAATTTCGTTTCTTCAATGGTGGCCACAAGTTTTTCCGCTCCTTCCGCGTCGTTTATAAAGTATTTGTTGTGGCTTGTTACCAACAGTTTCGCTTTTGCCGTACCCATTGTGCAGGTACACTGTGCGCCATAACATACCAGTATACCGGGTTTGATGGATTTGTGGCTATCCGCGACAGTTTGCTCTTTTTTGCCGGTCGTTTTTTTCTTGCCTGTCATTTTACTAAAATGAAAAATTACAAATCAATTATACTTCGCACAATTTTGATTGGTGCTATCAATGATGGTGCTACACCTTTGCCCAATAGAATTCCCACGGTACAAGTGAGTGACACAACAGAAGCTTAATAGTAGCAATGCTGTTGATAAAAAAATAAAATCCCAATTCAGTACGAAGCATAACAATCGAAAACGTTTCAAATCTAACAGAATAGTTATGGGCCGGGCATTTGAATTACTATGAAGCAGCCGTTGCGTCGCACTCTTGTACTGATGTAATTCTATTCGACGAAAAATGATAAGAAGCCAAGCTATGTTTTTCTCGATATTTCCATTGTTGTTTCTTTTATTTCATTATCCTGTTCAAGTATGAGGGTTGCTTTCATGCCTGAAAGGATGCGGGTTTCCTTGTCTATCAATAAGCGCCCGGCCAGGAAAACTTGAATTAATGATGTTTTATCGCCGTCATACTTTTCGCTACTTGTCCAAAGGTTTTGCCCAGTAGTATTCCACCAATCCTTGTCTAAATGCCCTTTTAGCAAGATCTTGATATTCGGTGCTTCCATATCGTGTTCTTGCATTTGGCATTCGACATTCATTTGAACTTTTTGATTTGTTGCTGATACATTATCTAATGGAAGTTGCAGTGTTATAGTCTTCCTCGCATTGTTGTCATAACGGTCATATATACCTGAAAATAGTAAACATATCAACCAATCATAAAGGTAAACCTGTTGTAATTTTTCTATATTGTTTATTATCGAATCTGTAGTCTGAATAATGCCGTCAATAATGTTTCCTTTATAAAGGCCTGTCAGCTCTTGTTTCAAGCTTTCCCAGCGTTCATGCAGTGTATCATCGATCTCAACTTTGGTTATACGGCCATCTTTATTTATAAGCAACCAAGCAGGGTAGAGTAGTGTGCCTATCTGACTGTTTATTTCATTTACTGCGCCTTGGGAAAGCATTCCATCTATGTGAAAATTTTCTTTTAGTACTGCCCATTTCATGCCCCCGGATATGGGTTGTACAACCTGAAGTCCCAAATCAAAGCCAATGTTTCTTTTTACCGCACGCTGTTGGCTATGCCGGATACTTACAGTGAACATAAGCATTTCGTTGCATACTGCCGGTAATTCTAATTTAGGGTGTGTATTATTGTTAGTATTATTTTTTTGGAGAGCGATCGTTTCAGTCATGCTTAAAACAGTTTTACTTTTTCTGAACTTTTTACGTTTACCATTTTCCCGCTATGAAGCAGCAGGTCTTCTTTAGTGCTATGTAGTTCTACTGCCAATGCGGAACCCTCAATTTGTTGCGCATTAAAACTGTATTCGTCGTTGGCAGAGCACCTGATATTTTCTGCACGATCAACGATATTCTTGCTTGCATAACTACTGATGTTTTCTGCGGCGGATGAGGTTATGGATTCACCTGCTGACGTTATAACATTTTGTCCGGCATTGGTTGTAACATTCTCATCTGCGTTTACGATAATGTTCTTCGCATGTAGCGTTATCGTTTCAGGCGCTGTTATGGTAATGTTTTTTCCTGCCGTATCTAAATGAATGCTATTGCCTTGATCATCTTTTATAGTAATGCCCCAGCTATCGAAGCAATCATCAAACTCAATGGTATGGCCGCTGCGCGTTATGATGCTTTTTACATGATTATTCTCCATACCGCCCCTTCCGGTTTTGCCATGGAACATACTGTGCATAACAAAAGGCCTGTCGGGGTGGTTGTGTACAAAACCAATCATTACCTGGTCATCCACTTCCGGTATAAACACCAGCCCGCGGTTCTTGGGCACATCACCACTGTTACCTGCGTTTATAGTAGCTACCCTTATGAATTCCGTAGTAGTGCCATCCGGTTGCCAG
>JAVBLN010000007.1:0-398555 GCA_031553495.1 Flavihumibacter sp. | reverse complement strand
GTTTTTCATGGCATCATCGTTGCGTCGCAATCACTTCATCGGTTGAATATATATTGAACGTTTTTTTATTTCACGCAAAGAATACAAAGTTCGCCTACTCACAACTCATAACTCACAACTCATAACTTGCTCAATAGCATTACTATCGCACAAGTGAGTGACACAACGATGCTTAATAGTAGCAATGCCGCCGGTTCCATAATAAAAAACTTTATCATTTATGCAACTGAAAACCATAAGGTCAATTCAGCGCCGAAACAGACTTGTCGATTTGCTTAAGTGATACCGGCTTATCGATGATATTAATATTATTATTCAAATTACCGGGCATTACAGGATGAAACGCACTAATAAGATTGATACGAAGATGCGGGTAACTGGCAGCCAGGAAAGGCGCTTTATCCCATCCGCTGCCATCCGGCAAATTATTATCGAGAAACAAAATATCGGGCTTATTTTCCTCCAGCATCACAAGACCTTCATTGAGCGTATGGGCAATAAAAACCTCGAAATTTTTCCTGGAAAGGTAATTCCGCAATAGCATACACAAGTCCTCTTCATCATCAATAATCAAAACTTTATACCGGTTCATTTCTTTTTCTTTAAATAAGATAATTGACTTCGCTGCTATATAATCTTTTTGAGAATTTTCTTTTGTTTTCATAATGGATCTTTTCACTATTCTCAACTTTTTTAATAAAGCTAATTTAATTTTAACCTATCTTTATAATAAGTTTGGCTTCTTTTTATATGTAGTGTAAAAAGCTCATACCACGAGGAAATTTTTTCCCATAAACCCTAAGAGTTGGCATAATTTTTTCAACATAGATCTTAGAAAACAATCCCGATTAATCAATTAAACTTATTCATTATGACTACTCAAACAAAGATCGCGTTAGGAATTTTAGGTGCAGCCGCATTAGGTGCAGCAATCGGTATTCTTTTAGCTCCTGATAAAGGCAGCAACACACGTAAAAACATTGCAGATACAGCTTGTGACTGGGCTGACAAATTTGGCAATATGATTGAAACAGGAAAGGAAAAACTGGGTATGATGAAAGGCCAAAAGGCCAATTCCGTAACTCCTGAGTTATCTTAATTTCCAGCTTCGCAATAAGCAATAATTCCCAATTGGTAATTTTGTCATATTGCCTCGAAAAACTATAATAAAAAAGAGCAGGCTTCCTGCTCTTTTTTTAAAACACATTCTATGGAAGAGTTAAAACAGAGCGCAACAAACCTTGCCGATCAGGCGGTAAATTATGCTTCCACTTTTTACGATCACATGAAAGTTACCACCGCCATAAAAACCACCAATGTGGTTTCGGGTAGCCTAATGATCATTCTTGTGACCTGTTTCATACTATTTTGCCTGCTATTTGCAGGTATTGGTACCGGTTTGTGGCTAGGTCATGTTATGAACAATATGCAATCCGGTTTCTTCATTGTAGCAGGCATATATCTTCTTCTGGCCTTTCTTCTGTTTTTACAAAGAAAAAGTATTTTAACCCCATTGAAAAACTTTATTGTAAAAAAAATTTATGAATAAGATTACCACATTCAATCAGCTATTGGCCGAAGAAAAAAGATTAAGTGAAAAACTGGCTTTACAAAAAAATGAGGTGATGAATGAATGGCAGCAAACAAAAAATCATTTAAAGCCCTTAGGAAATGTTGTTGGCTTTGTTTCCAAACTTGGCGCTAAAAACTCATCTAATCCTTTATTAAACATGGGCTTAGATATTGGTTTAGACGTAGTACTGCAAAAGCTGCTGTTAGGCCGGGCGGGCTTTTTAGCAAAGTTATTTGTACCGGCGTTAGTTCGCAATTCGGGCAATATCATTGATGGCAAGGCAGGTAAAGGGCTTTTTAGCAAAATCAGAAATTTATTCAAACGAAGTAATAATAAACCTAAAGAACTGAAACCCGAAGAACCGGTGAAGTAATTTTAACGCATGTATTTTTCGGTAGCAGAGAAGTCAGCAAATCAGATATCAGAACGGCTGATAGTAAAGAGTTTGCTCATTATACAATTACTTACTTTTTTCCAAAACCGGGAAACTTAAGAATGCCCCCTTTTTTAACTATTGAATTTTGAATTAACAAAAGTTCATTCACAAATATGCGTTACGTGCAGTAAAATATTTTCATTAGTTAAACGGAACTGTAGCCACATCAAACCAGTAGCTCCTGATATTTTCAACAAACTTTAACAATGCATCGTAGCTCACGGGTTTCACTACATACGTGTTTGCCCCCAGTTCATAACACCTTTTTACTTCACTTTCATTTTTAGTAGTTGAAAACACCACCACGGGAATTGTCTTAAAAATGTCATGTTGTTTTATTTCCTTTAACACCTCACGACCATCTTTTTTAGGCATATTCAAATCAAGCAAAATAAAAGCAGGAAAATTACCATATTTATTAACGTTCCTTTCAAGAAAATCTATTAATTCTACTCCATTTTCAACGAATTGTAATGATTTTCCATAGCCCATTTCATCAAAAGCGTTTTGAAGCAAAAATCTATCGTCGGCATCATCTTCGGCTATTAGTACAAAAAATTTCTCCATAAGCTCTATTTCCTATAAAGCTAATGTTTGACGGCAAAAGAAAAAAATAAAGTGCCGTGAAATGTAACGAGATACTCAATAAAATCGTAACTTTCAGTTGGCACTTCAGAAGTGATTTCCGGCAATTATTCTCTGGCTCTTCCTGTAAGAAGAGAAATAATAAATAACACGAGAAAAATAAAAAATAAAACTTTGGCAATGCCGGCAGCACTTGCTGCAATACCCCCAAATCCCAGTACCGCTGCAATTATTGCTATCACCAGGAAAGTAATTGTCCAACGTAGCATAGTAGTAATTTTGAAAATGAAAGAATATAGTATCTCCTATGGCCTTCTAAAAAAACGTACCTAACGTTTGTCCTCACTAATAGTTTTATTCTTAAAACATGTAACCGGGGAATAAATTCTACATGAAAACATTTTTTGAACAGGCATCATAATTTCATAACCTACTAAAAATCGTGTCATGAACGTGAATTTTGTTACAAAGACCTCTGCAATTGACAGTGCTGGCTATTTTTCACTTTTAAGAAAAATGACCAACAAACTGAAAAAAATTCAAGAGGAATTCGGCCATGTTGATTCTGCAGAACTGGAACTATATGAAACTTTCAAAGATGAAAGTGAGAAGGATAAAGTAGCACTGTTAAGATTGTCTCTACACAATATTATTATTTCCGGCTACTCTACCTCCAGGAAATGGGAAGACGCGATGCTTGATGCATTTGATAAACTACGAAATAAAATGGAAGGTAAACAGCTAGAGAAACACGCTGTATAGAATAATTGCACACGGTCTATAATTAGTTGTTGTATTCCACTAGTAATTTTTTTACCTACCTCTTTAAAGGTTTCACCAATTGTATTGTTGAAGCCTTTTTTGTTTGGACATAAATCGAACAGTATAATACTATGCATTAATATTTTTTTGGGAACCAGCGGTATTGCTACTATTAAGCATCGTTGTGTCACTCACTTGTACGGTAGTAATGCTATTGAGCAAAGTGGGTAGTGGCAGTAGAGAAATCAGAATCATCCTTAGTAATATTTTTTTGCAAATCTCCTTCGGCTGGTTTTACATTACATATAACGGTTACATATAAATGAAAAAGCAATCAAAGTGTAGAATTATTTCCACATTTTGATATTTAAAAATTTCTTTTTAGCCCTCAAAGAAACTAACAGAAAAAAAGAAAACGTTCATTATCAAAAAATTATTCTGCCTTATAATATTTTCTGTAAAACTGGTGTTATGCTTGCCATATGACAAGTGTATAAATTGAGCGCTTTATGATCAGCCAAACTCTTACACAAAAACAAAGTCTGAAAATCTTGCCACAGCAAATTCAGCTTCTGAATCTATTTCAACTTACTCAGCAGGAATTAACACTACGTATTCAAAACGAACTGGAAGAAAATCCTTTTCTTGAAAAAGAAGAAAGCGATGACACAGAAAGCATTGATAAGTTTGATAAAAATGCAGCGCAGGATTACCAGGACTGGGATGAATATGCTTATGATGATATTCCCGATTACAAATTAGAGTATAACAATTATCTGCCAGACACCGACCTGGTAAATGTGCCTATGAAAGCACAGGTAGATTTTAGACAAGATGCCAAAGAGCAATTACAATTATTAAACTTAGATGAAGAAACCCTAGCCCTTGCCAACTATCTCGTAGACAGCCTTAGCGAGGACGGGTTGCTGGAACAATCGCTCGAAGACATTTCAGACGATTATTCATTCAGCGCACATAAAATCATTTCACAGGAAAGTTTTGAAAAAGCGTTATACATTATTCAATCCCTCGAACCGATAGGCTTAGGAGCCAGAAGCATTTGTGAATGCCTGTTAATACAATTGCAGCGTAAAAATCCCAAAAGCATAATTGACAAACTCGCGATCCGGCTACTTACCGATCATTATAAATTATTAAGCTCCGCGCAATTTGATAAAATAAGAGAATTATTAAAACTGGATGAAGATGAGTTCAGAATTGTTGTTGAATACATATCCAAATTGAAAACAAAACCAATCGCCCTCCAAACGGACTCCTTTAACAGCAGGCAAACCATAATACCGGATTATTCCGTGTACATAGTTGATGACGAACTAATCATTTCACTTCATAATCAATACTCGCAAAATCTTCATATAAACGCATCATGGAGCGAAAAGATAGAAAAAGATAAAACAAGTAACAAAAGCGAGAGACAGTACATGAAAAGCAAACTGGCTTCAGCGCAATGGTTTATAAACGCTATTAAACAAAGAGAAAGCAATATGCTAAAGGTGATAAAAACCATAGTAGAGTATCAAAAGGAATACTTTATAGATGGTGACATCAGAACGCTGAAACCAATGATCCTTAAAAATATTGCAGAAAAACTGGACATTGAAATAGCAACAGTTTCGAGGCTAACTTCCAACAAATTTGTGGACACGCATTTTGGAATTGTACCATTGAAAAACCTGTTTACAGAAGGAATAATAAATGGCAATGGCGATGCTGTAAGTAATAAGTTAATACAATCCACCATACAGGAATTGATCAGGAATGAAAATAAAAACAATCCATATACCGATCAGCAAATTGTTGCGATCCTTACCAATAAAGGAATGCCGGTGGCAAGAAGAACCGTTACCAAATACAGGGAGCAACTGCAGATACCAATGTCGCAAATGCGGCGGTTGTGGGCATAAGGTAATAATTCAAAGATAAAAAGTCGAAAGCCAAAAAAATGGTTACTGCCAATTGAAAATACTTAACGGTTAGCGAGCTAAATAACAAGAGGCATTTCCGCATAACGCCCAATAGCGAACAAACCGATGAAGAGTGCGACGCAACGATGTTTCATAGTAGCAATACCGCCGGGATCATAATAAAAATACAATTTAAATAATGCCTGATAAACAATAATGAAACAATTAGCAAGGTTTTTGCATACGCTACTAATTCGTACTCATAAAACTTAAAAATACAGAAACTACATCCGATTGTTGAAATGGGATTTTCATTTTCTGATTATTTATTTAGTTTTAAACAACCAAATACCAATACTTACAATGGACAAAATACTGGTAATAGACGACGACATTGACATGTGCAATCTCCTGGTTCGTTTTCTAAACAAAAAGGGCTATGAGGTGCATACAGCCCATACCGGCAAAAAGGGATTGGAATTGCTTCAATCATTCAATCCGGATATTGTTCTTTCCGACTACAGGCTGGATGACATGAATGGAAACGAATTACTCATGCAAATCAAATCTTACAATTTTAATCTCCCGGTAATTATTATAACAGGTTATAGCGATATTAAAACCGCGGTGGAAGTATTAAAAAACGGCGCCACTGATTATGTGACCAAACCATTATTTCCGGATGAAATTTTACTAACAATAAAAAAATCGCTGGAAAGAACAAGTAATACTAACAAAACGGAAGCTCCACAAGAAACTATCAGAACAGAAAAAAACAACGCTTCATCAGGCAATTCAAAACTGCTGAATGATGATTACATTTATGGAGAAAGTCCTGTATTTATCAATATCATAGAGCAAATAAAAAGAGTGGCGCCTACGAACTACAGCATAATTATTTACGGAGAAAGCGGAAGCGGCAAAGAAGTGATAGCGAAAGAAATACATCATCAAAGCAAAAGACGTCACAAACCATTTATGGCTATTGATTGCGGCGCTTTATCGAAAGAGCTTGCCGGAAGCGAATTATTTGGTCATGAAAAAGGATCGTTCACCGGCGCCATTAATCAAAAGACCGGCATATTTGAATTAGCTAATACAGGAACCGTATTTCTTGATGAAATAGCAAACCTGAGCTATGATGTACAGGTGTCATTGCTACGTGTGATACAGGAAAGAAAGATGAGGCGAATTGGCGGAACTAAAGATATAGAGCTGGATGTGCGTATTATAGTAGCCAGTAATGAAAAACTTTTGGACGCCGCTAAAAAAGGAAAATTTCGCGAAGATCTTTATCACAGGTTTAATGAATTCAGCATAAATGTGCCGCCACTAAGAGAACGGAAAACTGATATACTATTATTTGCAAAACACTTTCTGCGGCAGGCAAACAGCGAGCTACATAAAAACATACAAGGCTTTATGCCACAAGTGGAAAAAATTTTTCTCAACTATGTATGGCATGGCAACTTGCGAGAATTGAAAAATGTGATAAAACGTGCAGCATTATTAACTGACGGACAATTGATAGATGTAATTTCGCTGCCTTTTGAAATAACCAATTTTCATAAACTGCAATTTGATGAACCCGCAACGCCAATGCCGACGATAGCTGCAGATGATTACACGCAACAAAATTCTACCACTAACTCCGACACAACTTTTGTAAACCCTGCTGCGCAACCATTACCACAACAGCCTGCTTATACCGCACCTAAAAAGAAAGAATTAAACGAAAACAGTCTCAGAGAAGCATCTCTTGATGCAGAATATGAAACAATCCTGGAGGCTTTAAAAAAAGTAAACTTCAATAAAAGTAAAGCCGCAAAGCTTTTGAATATAGACAGAAAAACGCTTTACAACAAAATGCGGCAGTTCCAAGAATTTAACAATGAATAACCATGCATCCGGAATCTGAAAAAGAAAACCTTCAAAACTTAAAATTATTATTTGAATCCATAGGTTTTGAAAACGAATGGCAACAAAAAATACCGGACTTATTTTCTGCAATCATTTATGTGTATGATGCGGGAAAAAAGAAACTAACCTATATCAACAACCGCATAACCGATATACTTGGCTATACTTACAACGATATCAAAGGATGGGATAATGATATAAGGAAAGTAATTTTTAAAGAAGATATTGAACTGGTAGAGAAAGAGCTGGAAAAATATTATGAACTTAAAGAAAATGAAACGCATGAATACAATTGCAGATTTAATCATAAAGATGGCAACTGGCGCTACTTTAAAACATTAGGCACTATTTTAAAAAAAAATGAAAACGGAATGCCGCAATCATTTCTTTTTATAGCCCAGGATATTTCGGGACAAAGACTTTTGGGCCAGACAAAAGACATAACACATTCTGAACTAACAGAGCTTGAGTTACGCCAGAACATTAAAACACTCAATGAATCAAATAAAGAGCTGGAAGAATTTGCTTATGTAGCTTCACACGACATGCAGGAGCCTCTAAGAAAAATTCAAACATTCGCAGAAAGGCTCCAAACAAAATATTCCGGTACTTTGGCAGATGATGGAAAAGAATATCTGACAAGAATTATGGCTTCTGCTGAAATCATGAGAAACCTGATCGATAATCTTCTCGAATTTTCAAGAATAACCAGACGTACACACCCACCAGAACCCACAGATTTAAATGCAATTGTAAAAGTGGTTATTACAGAACTGGAGCTACTTTTTGATGAGACCAATGCCAAAGTGGAAATACAATCGAAGCTGCCTTTCATAGAAGCCATTCCTTTGCAGATGAAACAATTGTTTACCAATCTTATCACAAATGCTATTAAGTTCAGAAAAAAAGACACCGCCTCAATTATAAAAATTTTCTGTCGGCCAACCAATAAAGAAGAACGAAATAAATATCGATTATCTAATAACGCTAATTACTATTCAATTCATATAGAAGACAATGGAATTGGGTTTGAGCAGGATTATGCGGAAAAAATATTTCAAATATTTCAACGCTTGCATGGAAAATCAGAATATCCCGGTTCAGGAATTGGATTGGCTATTTGCAAGAAGATCATTGATCACCATCATGGCGCTATTTATGCTAACAGTGATCCGCAAAAAGGAGCCACATTTACAGTAATACTTCCGTTAATTCAAATAAAAACAAATGCCGCAACTGAAGAATAAGCTATTGAATGTAATGATTGTGGAAGACGATGAAGACGACTATTTCATAATGACAGATTTTCTCCAATCAATTACAAGTGGAACATTTATTACTCATTGGTGCCACTCATATGAAATGGCCATTCAGAGGATGCAGCAGAACAACTGCGACATCTGCTTTGTAGATTACAGGCTGGGCATTAAAACAGGGCTTGACTTTATAAAAGAAGCCCTCGCATTTGGGTCGGAAATGCCCTTCATTTTACTAACTGGAAAGGGCAATCCGGATATCGACAGACTGGCTGTTGTAACAGGCGCCACAGATTATCTTGTAAAAAGTGAACTAACACCGGAAAAACTTGAACGGTGCCTGAGATATGCGCTTGAAAGAAGCACTACTTTAAAAGCACTAAGAGCAAATGAAAAAAAATACAGAAGCATTTTCGAAAAATCAAAAGACACCATTTTTATTGGAGACCACAGAGGCCGGTTGCTACAAGTAAATTCAGCAGGATTGGATCTATTGCATCTCGATGTCTCAAGCATGCATAAATACAGGTTTTTCGATTTCATAATTGACTATAATGCGAGAAAAAATATTCTTGATCTTATAAGCGTTCACGCCGAAATAAAAGATTACGAAATCGAATTAAAAACAACAAACGGACTCACCAGGTATTGCTTGCTCACTCTTTCAAATGAAGACAGCGACAATCATACTATTTACTACCAGGGAATCATTCATGATATTACTGAAAGAAAAAAAAATGAAAAAGCATTTTTGAATATAGAAAAATTAGCCGCAGCCGGGCGCCTTGTTAGAACTCTCGCACATGAAGTGCGAAACCCTCTTAACAATATCAATCTTTCACTTGAGCAATTACAAGAGGTCGCTAAAGATGAAGAATCTAAAATGTATCTTGAGATCATTAATAGAAATTCAGACCGCATAAATACACTGATCACCGAACTTCTGCAATCGTTGCGGTTTTCAGAAATTACACTTGCGCCTGTTTCGTTGCAGGAAGTAATTCAAAATAATTTAGAAACAGCGAAAGATACCATTGCTCTCAAAAACATCACCCTTTATTTAACACAACCAGAGGAACCCGTAATGATTATGGGAGACAAAGAAAAACTACAACTGGCATTTTCAAACCTTATCAGCAACGCGATGGAAGCCATTAATAAAATGCCCGGCAAATTAAATATTATTATCGACAGCAAAACAAAGCCTAGCGTAAGTATACAAGACAATGGGATTGGAATGTCTCATGATGATCTCGAAAAATTGTTTGAACCGTATTATACTACCAAACGAAACGGTATGGGTTTGGGAATGCCGTCAACCCTGAATATTTTACAAGCTCACAATGCTTTAATTGATGTAAAATCCGAGCCGGGAGACGGCACAATATTTACGATTATATTTAATCAATAAGAGCATGCAAAGTGTTGTTCTGAAAGACGTGTAGTTTTATGCTTATTATTATGAAACCGGCTGTATAGCCCTGATGTGGCTTCGGTTGTGTCACTCACTTGTACGGCAGTAATTCTTATCATCAGCTAAAAACAATCCTACAAAATATTAACATCTCCGAACCTTATATCTTCATTCCTTATTTCTAAATAATGTATAGAACACAACAACAATTAATATAAGAATCCCCACCACCATGATGATACCGCTCCATACACCGGCTTTAAAAATACCTTCAATAGCATCGCAGGATAATAACCCCACCGGAAGTAATAACATCAAAAAAATAACGGTGTATAAAAGTTTCATGGTGTGTAATTTTTATGTGAGCCTAATAGATATTCAACTGATGAATGGAGCGTCGCAACCAAAGCCACATCAGGGCTATACAGCCGGCCTCATAATAATAAACTTAAAAAAACACGCTCCTGCCAACAAAGCATAACAACTAATGCCACATTGAATCATCAGCCGTTACTCCGGGTACTTTTAAAACGCGAATCCTACATATATTGAAACCGTACTGTTCTTTGAATTGTCAAAAAGTTCGCCAGCCAAAGTTTTCGATTTCCCAATTTCTCTAAGACCCAAATTATACCTTGCTCCCAATGTAAAATTTGAAACATCAAATCCTATTCCACCCACAAGTCCGCAATCAAATGTATTGAAGTCGTCTTTATCCAATTCTGTTGAACTATCATCATTATTATCTCTTACATTCTTAATCTTTGCAGCAGTTAAAAAAGACGCATAACCACCGGCATGTAAATTGAAGTTCTTCGCGATGTTAAAAACTGCCAGTACAGGCACTTCCACATAATTAAGATTGAGTTTATATTTTCCGCTTCCCAACAAAATATTATTATAATTGAATTGCGTTCCTTTCATACTATACAATACTTCCGGCTGTATTGAAATTCCCCTTGTAACCGGAACTTTCATATATATACCGGCATTGGCACCAACTTTCATATTCTGATCGCCCACATCATCATTATAAAAATTGGACAAATTTATTCCTCCCTTAATACCAAATTTTGGAGTGATACGGCTTTCGTAATCGGTTTGCTGCTGCTGGCTAAATGCACTTAACGTAATGACACTTAACAACAAAGCACCAATTACTTTTGTGATTGTTTTCTTCTTTTTCATAGTACTTCATTTTAAAGAGTTCATCATTATAACTGTCATACTATGTTGTAAACAATCTTTATGCCGTAAAAAGGGAAATCTAAAATCTGAAATCTGAAATGCTGAATGAATGCCTTTTTTTATAACTTATAAGTTCACAGTATAATAAAGATTCTGATCTGTCACGTAGTGAAAAAAGTAGACAGTTTTTTAGGCCGTCTGCTACTCGACATGCGCTGCGCTAACATATCGAACAGATTTCTCTACTGCCCACTGCTTACTGCCTACTGACTTCTTCTTACTGCTTACACCCCACTACCCTCACACATCCATACGGAAACACTTCCACCATTGCAATAAAATTTTCCCCAGCCATCTTTATTAATCGTTACTTTTTCATTACGCTTTTTCAAAACATCCACAAAAGTTTTGTTAGCATGCTTCACCCCCACTTCCATTTCTTTATAACCTTCATCTCCATTTGACATAAGCACGGCATAACCGGATTGTGGAATATCATCAACACCTTCTCTAGTCCAGCCAACTGTATTACCATGATTGAAATAATCACGCTGCAATCCGAAAGCATATTTTTTTCTGATCTTCAACAATGCTGGTAAAATATCAATCGCGGGAATCACAATCTGATAATCATTACCATCATGACCTTTGTCTGTATACTCGGCTCCATATAATGCTGGATAAAAAACACACGGAACGCCATCCTGCCTCAACAAAACAAGCGCTAAAGCCAATGGTTTAAACCATTGCTCTATTGGCGATTCAAGTGATTGCAAAGGTTGCGTATCATGGTTGCCAACAATTGTAACAGCCAGGTCGGGACGTTGCTGCACAAGCGTATTGTTGAAAATATTACGCATATCAAAATCTCTTCCCGCCTTTGAAGCGCAATAAAAATTATGATGCAGCGGCGCATCAAACAATTGCATTCTCCCTTTTGTAACTTCAATATAACGCAGCAAAATATGTATATCGTGAATGTTCCAGAATTCACCAATCATTGGCATAAACTCTTCTTTCAATGAACGCATATAATCAATCCATTCATTAAAGAAAAAAGTAGGTATATGCTTTATGGCATCAAGTCTAAAGCCATCTACATTAGCTTGTTCTAAATACCATTTGCCCCAATATTTCAATTCCTCACGCACCGCAGTGTTGCGAAAGTCAACATCTGCAAACATCAAAAAATCATAGTTACCTTTTTCTTTACCCAAAACCTCCTGCCATCCTTCTCCATATTCTTTTAAAATACTGTACACACCTTCTTCGCTAATATCATTCGCCCAATCCACTCCCGAAAAACATTTATGATCCCAAATAAATTGCGAATACTTTCCCTGCCTTCCCGGAAAAGTAAACTTAGTCCATGCTTCAATTTCGAATTTGTCGCTTATTACTTTTGTACGATCTTCAGGATCAACTTCCAATACAGTAAATTTTTCAAGCTCATCAGCGCCGCCTTTGTGATTAAATACAGCATCTGCAATAACAGCAATATTGTATTTGTGAACAGTTTCTATAGCATTTATATATTGTTCTTTAGTTCCGTATTTAGTGGGCACACTGCCTCTTTGATCAAATTCACCCAAATCAAAAAGATCATACGTATCATATCCAATTGAATAGCCGCCGCTAATTCCTTTGTATGCCGGAGGCAGCCAAACAGCAGTAATACCAAGCTCCGAAAGCTCAGAAGCCTTTGAAGCAAGTTCATTCCAAAGTTTTCCATCACCCGGGTAATACCAATGAAAAAACTGTATCAGTGTAGGATTTAGGTTTGCAGATTTCATTTTGTTCCAATTTTATAATTTTTAGTAAGCGTTTTTAATTAATATTTTTTGATACCGGCGGCGGTATTTCATAGCGTCATCGTTGCGTCGCATTTCGTTCATCTATAGTATTTCATGGCAACATTTGGTTTTATAATCTAACTTATGCAACTAACATTAACAGCATAAAAAAACCGCATCAATTCAGTTATGGTACGTTATTTTTTTCCAACACTATTCTCGCTTTTTAATTCTCTCACTTCTGTTTTCACAATAAATACAGCAGTTTCGTACGGCTCAATACCCTTGCCTTTTGTCAATGCATACACCTTTGTAAACTCGGCTCCGTAATAAAGAATAATGGATGAATAATAAATCCATGTAAGCAAAATAATTAATGAAGCTGCCGCACCATAAGTAAGTCCAACTTTAGAATGAGACATATAAAATCCTATCAAAAATTTTCCGATAATAAACAAAACACTTGTAAAGCTCGCGCCAATCAAGGCATCCTTCCAGGCTATTTTCGCATCCGGCAAAACTTTAAAGATGATGCAAAACAAACCTGTAATAATTGCAAACGTTAAAAGCGAGTTGATAGATCCGGCTATATAGTAGGTATTATCAGAAAAAAACTGTGTGAGGTAATCGCTAAATAAATTGATCAATGCATCTATTAATAATGACACCATCAACAAAAATCCCAATCCTACAACCAGTGAAAAGGACACAAGCCTGTTAGTAAGATATTTCAACCAGCCTTTTTTCGGCTTGGCCCTTATAGACCAAATGTAATTAATAGAATCCTGAATTTCAGTAAAAATGCCCGTAGCGCCCAGCACAAGCAATACCGCACCGATTACAACCCCCGTGGATGTAAACTGCGACTTTTCAATATTCATAATTATATCTTGTATTTGCAATGCAGCCGACGAACCTACAAGTGTTTTTATCTGTGCATATATTTGCCCTTTCACCGCATCTTCACCAAGGAAAAGCCCTGCAAGAGATATAATGATCATCAACATGGGCCCTATGGAAAACACCGTGTAATAAGATAATGAGGCACTTAGTTTAATAGCATTATCAGTGCCAAAATTTTCTGCGGCAGAATTCAACATGGCTATAAAGCTTTTTATATACAACATGTACTTTTTGAATAAATGCTTCATAATTGCATGCCTTTTAGCGTAATTTAAGAAAATGTAACCTTTACATAAAATCTTTCATCATTTTGAGGAATTAATTCCACTCCATAATTGTTTTTTTATTGGCGCACATTTTTAATACTACTCTTCGAAAAACATTTCCAAACCATAAAACAATTTTATATGAGGAGCATACTTTATATTGTCGCAATCGTATTAATAATTGGCTGGATACTAGGTGTATTTGCATACAGTGCCACCGGGTTAATTCACGTATTATTGGTATTGGCTATAATCGCTTTATTGTTAGGCGTTATACGGCGGGCATAAAAATTTCACACTCAATATACATCACAGACCATTTTTTCCATGAAGCATTCTTTGTCTGAAGAATGCTTCATTTTTGTAAACTTCATACAAAGCTTAAGTAATTTTTTTCATACTTTTTTGTTGGAACAAAAAAGTATGAAAACTTTTGATAAATGAAATTCCGAAACATATAAACAAAATCTATAAGCAAAAAAGTTTTAGCAAAATTCGGAATGCCTCCATTTTGAGTTTTGACTGATAAATTTTGACTTATCCCAATAGAATTACAAATGTACAAGAGTGCGACGCAAGTAAAGCTCAATCAGGGATCTACTGCCGGTTCCATAAAAAATGGCCGGATACACGCAGCATCCGGCCTACATTTTACAGCTTCATGCTGTATAAACCCTATGCGCCAACCGCTTTATTCGCATCCCGATAACTCTTAATCAAATCATGAGATTTTTTTAGTGCAATTTGCTGATCTAAAATTATCTGCCGTATTTCAGAGGGAAATTCAGTATTTGCCGACAAAACTTCCTTATATGCTTTTTGCGCAGCATCTTCGCCAAACTCGCACGAGTTAAGAACCGATTGCCTGTCATTACCTGAAAAACCCGCCTTCACATCATCCCATGCACGGTAAATTTTACCGCTCAATGTGGTACCTGTGGCTGGCTCGCCTCCCAATCTATTCACCTCTTCTTTAAGCTGATTACTATATTTTAAACTTTCATTCGCCATATTTCTGAAAATGGCTTTTAAATCAACATCAATACCCGTAGTGTTATCTATCGCGTTTTGATATCCTGCTACGCGGTCATTATTGATTTTGATAAGGTCATTTAGTACCTCAATAGTTTCGTTGTGTAACATAGTATTTCTGATTTTAGGCATTGTACAATTAAATAATTATACCATTCACCGGCCATTAAATAAACTCATTTGCGTGCAGTTTTGAGGAACAAATTCTACAATGACTTTTCAGGTTTTCGATTCAAACAGAAAGGCATACATTTAAAATACTCTTTAGTAAAACCATTTTTTGGAACAAAGAATTTGAATTTATTAAGGATAAAACGAACAGAAAAATAAAGCGTATGATGAGCTGATGTTATTACGAGTGAAAATTAAAAGAGTAGAATTATTTGAGCCTGCTACAAAAAAACAAAATGTATGAAAAGCATTTTCCAACTTTTTTATGGAAGTATTTTTTCCGTTTTATTCTTCTTCAAAAGTGGTGGAATATAATGTGGCTTGAAAGAATTGGTGTGCTAGCTTATTATTTCGACAGCATTTCCGAACAGCCGCTTTCTTAATGAAAAGAAATTTTTTGTGCTGCTAAAAATATGAAGTGTTCAATAAATGAAATCGTCTATTTGCTTACATCCTGCAATGATGCGCTATTGAACATGGTAGGTTTTTCACCCCTGGTTTTATTATACAAACCACGAATTGCAACATACCATCCGCAAACGAAGATGATGCAAAAAAGATGATTGATCAATTGTAAATACATAACAAACAGTTGACAAAGAATTAACGGATATTTAAATTACAGCATTTCCATTTGGAAACGGATTTCAAATTACAATGGTTGTTTGATCAACCATATGTGCCTTGTTTTTAAAGTTAACCAAAAAAACAACTATTATCCTAACAAAATCACTCTTTTTTTTGAAATGCCGTGTCTCTACTTATTCTCAACACTCGCCTTACTCCAATAATTTATCACATTTTCCCTGCAAGTGGATTTTTTCACAAAGAAGGCTTGTAAAAAAAACACTCATTTTGTAATAATTACAATAATAATGCCAGCTTAATTTTTACAAAAATTAATACCAAGTGACAAAATACACCTCAAATAAACAATCATGCATCAGTTGCACTACAACTGCCCAATCAAATTATTCAAGCTCTCCTTTCAGAAATTGGCCGGTATAACTTTCTTTTATTTTGATCAGATCTTCAGGCAATCCTTCAAACAAAATTTTTCCTCCTCCGTCACCACCTTCCGGACCGAGATCAATAATGTGATCGGCAACTTTTATCACGTCAAGATTATGTTCAATAATTAGTACAGTATTTCCTCTGTCAACAAGTTTGTTCAATACATCCAGCAAATGTTGAATATCCTGAAAATGAAGTCCTGTGGTAGGTTCATCCAATATGTAAAATGTTTTTCCGGTATCTTTTTTTGAAAGTTCCGTAGCAAGTTTCACACGTTGAGCCTCGCCGCCGCTAAGTGTTACAGCGCTCTGGCCAAGAGTTACATAACCCAGCCCCACTTCCTGCAGCACTTTTATTTTACGATACAGGTAAGGCACATTCTGAAAAAATGCTACCGCCTCATCCACAGTCATATCAAGCACATCGCTTATCGATTTCCCTTTGTAGCGTATTTCAAGAGTTTCCCTGTTATATCTTTTACCATTGCATTTTTCGCAATGCACATACACATCCGGCAAAAAGTTCATTTCTATTACCCGCATACCTCCGCCTTCACACATATCGCAACGTCCGCCTTTCACATTAAATGAAAAACGGCCTGCATTATAACCTCTTATTTTTGCTTCAGGCACCGCCGCGAACAGTGTTCTTATTTCTGTAAAAAAGCCACAATATGTAGCAGGATTGCTTCGGGGGGTGCGTCCTATTGGCGACTGATCTATTTCAATTACTTTATCAATATGTTCCAATCCCTCAATTGAATCATATTCCAACGGAAACATTTTTGAATTGTAGCAATACTTTGAAAGTATTGGGTATAGTGTTTCGTTTATCAATGTAGATTTTCCGCCACCGCTTACACCTGTTACCAATATCAGTTTTCCTAATGGCAAACTGATATTTACATTTCTTAAATTATTCCCTCTTGCTCCTTTTAATACCAATGCTTTTCCATTTCCTTGTCTTCGCTGTTTTGGTATGGGAATATTTTTTTTGCCATTAAGATATTGCGATGTTTCACTTTTACTTTTCAATACTTCAGCAGGAGTACCCTTGGCTACTATACTGCCGCCGTACTTTCCGGCCTTCGGACCAATATCTACCAGGTAATCTGAAGACAACATGATATCCTTATCATGCTCCACCACCAAAATTGTATTTCCTATATCGCGCAGGTTCTTCAAAGCATCAATCAGGCGGTGATTATCCCGCTGATGCAAACCAATACTAGGTTCATCAAGTATATAAGTAATACCTTGAAGTTGAGAACCGATTTGAGTGGCTAGTCGTATCCGTTGCGATTCTCCGCCACTAAGGCTTTTAGAAGATCTGTTTAATGTCAGGTATGTTAAGCCCACATCAAGTAGGAATTGCAGGCGTTCGCGAATTTCCTTTAAAATATCTTTTGCAATAATGTTTTGTTTTGAAGAAAGCCGCTTCTCAATATTAACAAACCACTTCATCAACTTATCCAAATTAAGCTCGCTTAATTCGCTGATATTTTTGTTGTCAACTCTAAACCAAAGACTTTCTTTTCGCAATCTCGCGCCATCGCACGAAGAGCAGGTTTTCAAATCCATAAACTTTTCAGCCCAATCGCGAATCATATCCGAACTACTTGCAGCAAACCATCTTTTAAGCTGAGGTATAATTCCTTCAAACTCTTCGCTATAAATGTTTTGAGAAGTTTCACTTTCAAAATCCAGAATCATATCATCGGTCCCTTCCTCGTTTCCGTAAAGCAAAATATTAAGAGCGCTTTGCGGCAAATCCTTGACAGGTTTTTTCAAATCAATCTTATACCTTTTTGCAACCTGCTTCACTTGCTTAAATACATAAGCCTCTCTTTCTTCACCAAGAGGTGCAATGGCTCCTTCTGTAACGCTTTTTGAATTATCCGGAATTATTTTTTCCAAACTCGCCTGGTACACCGATCCAAGCCCCTTGCACACAGGACACGCGCCATATGGCGAATTAAATGAAAAAGAATTTGGAGAGGGTTCTTCATAACTAATACCTGTGTCTTCACACATCAGTTGCCTGGAGTATGCTGTTTCCTTAGCAGAATTATTTTTGGTAATATCAGCAGCCTCAATGAACATAAGGCCTTTACCTGTATTAAGCGCCTGTTGTATGCTTTGGCTTATTCGCAATCGAAATTCATTTTCCACTTTCAGGCGGTCGATCACCAATTCAATATCATGAATTTTATAGCGATCAACCTGCATTTTCGGAGCCAGATCTTTTATCTCTCCATCAATGCGCACTTTTAAAAATCCCTTTTTGCGAAGGTCTTCAAACAACTCTCTATAATGTCCTTTACGGCCACGCACTACCGGCGCCAAAATATTTATTTTCTGCTGCGAAAATTTTTTAAAAATATTTTCAACAATTTCCTCCTCACTAAACTTGGTCATTTTTTTTCCAGTGTTATAGCTGTAAGCCTCACCAATTCTGGCATACAGCAATCGCAAAAAATCATACACTTCGGTTATAGTTCCTACAGTTGATCTCGGATTTTTGTTTGTTGTTTTTTGCTCTATGGAAATAACCGGCGAAAGTCCGGTGATCTTATCAACCTCAGGCCGCTCCATATTTCCAATGAATTGTCGTGCATATGCACTAAAGCTTTCCATATACCGGCGCTGGCCTTCATTATATATGGTATCAAACGCCAGCGACGATTTTCCGCTTCCACTTACACCGGTAAACACTACCAGTTTATTCTTCGGAATTGAAATATCAATATTCTTCAAATTGTGTTCTTTAGCACCAAACACATCTATTGTTTCACCTTCACTTACAGTGCCGTTTTTCTTATTTAACATACTTAATTTTCTTATGAGAATAGTAAATGTAAGACAAAGCGATGATACCGAAAAAGAGGCAAACTACCATATGCGCTTAACATTTTTTTTGAGCCGGGCATAGGTACTACTATTAAGCTTTACTTGCGTCGCACTCTTGTACGCTTGGTTCTTTATTCGGCGCTTAAATTAATATCATTTCCTATACGCGGCATAGATTTGTGCAAAGTGCTTCCACCTGCTGAATAGCATTACTACAGCACAAGTGAGTGACACAACGATGCTTAATAGTAGTACTACCGCTGATATCCACATAAAAATCATTAAGCGCTTTTATTCCACACCAGCTATTATAATCTTAGGAAAGCAAAAACCATTTATCCATTACAGTTAGCATGAATAAATATAACATGAATCCAAACCCTTGCGGTTACCCGGTTCCCTTAATATTTTCTTAACACGATCCACCATTACAACAAAATCTTCAAGAGCATTTTTTGCTTTCTACAAAAATAACAAAGCGCTAGAAGTCAATACAGTATTATAATTCCGAGGATAAAAACCGGTGGCCGAAAACTTACTTATCCACATTTTTTCAGAATTGGCACAGTTTTTCTATATACTTATTTCAGCAAAAAAAAATTTCTAATCATACAAATACCATTAGTTATGAAAGTTCCAAAATTGATATTAGGCGGTATACTTTTTTTATCCGCACAAGCGTTTAGTCAAACCGACAGTACAAAGAAAGAACCGAAAGACACTACAAAAACATATGCATTAATGTCGACGGCATACACTGTGCTGGATACGGTTCCACAAAAAGACACAACCGGAAAGGATACAACAACAAAAAAAGATCTTGCGCTGATAAATACAAGAGTATTTGCGCTTGACACAGTTCCCGAAAAAGAAAAAGACACTACTAAAAAAGATACCACATACATCAATTTTAATGATGTAGCCAAAGGACCTTTTATAGCAGAAAATGATTTCCTGGTATTGGATACAGTTCCCGAAAAAGAAAAGGACACTACTAGAAAAGATACACTTTATACCAACTTCAATAGTGTAGCTAAAGGGCCTTTTATCGCGGAAGATAATTTCTTAGTATTGGATACGGTGCCAAAAAAAGATAAAGACACTACCACTAAAAAAGACTCAACCGACAACAGTTTCAATGTAGCCGGTGGACCTTTCTTAATGGAAACTGATGTATTGATTTTGGATACGGTGCCAACTGACACTAGCAAAAAAACAAGGGTTTACGGCTCTTTAGCTCCAATTCCACAAACAGAGCCGCTTACCGAATTCAAATCATCTGCACCGGCTCCTAATGCAGGCAAGTATTACGTTGCCGTTTTGGGAACATACCAGTCGGTGCCCAATACAACTACAAATAGCGCTACAGAATCTGCCCCATCTGCAGTTGTTGAAAATGTTAGTATAACACTAGACGAACAAAATCCCGGAAAAATATGGATTGAAGGAATAGGTGAAGGACGGTTTTACGCATATCTCAAAACCCAGGAAAACACTTACAAAATACCCACTCAGAAAGCCGGCGACAAAACTATAAATGAAGGCATTGTGATGTATGACGAAAGCGCAAAACAAGTGCACATACGTGTTGGCAGCGGTTATAACGATGCTGATCCGGGCGCATCATTGAATGCTACTGTGGAAAATGCTACAGTAACCGATACAGAACAAGCGCCTGCAAAAAAAGGAAAAACAGTGGCAAAGAATGTTAACAAAGAAACTAAAAAGCTCATAGTGTTTGATGGCAATAAAACGAATGTTGAAACAGCCGCATCATCCTCTGAAATGTAAATCACCATTAGGCTATCAATAGACCAGACCGGGTAATTTTTGCCCGGTTTTTTTATGGTTATTTGTGAAAAAGTTTGTGCTAACTTTGCGTGCTTAATTCATTTTTAAAACGGTTTTCTTTTGATTTGATATTCTTTATTTTCTGCAAACTTCCTGTCAATGCAACCTATGAATGTAATTGATACTCTTTTAAATACGCTCGTTAGCAGGTAATCAGTAAACTTCTAGGAACATTTTTTGATGACAAATGTTAAATCAATAAAACTTTAATTGTAAAAATTTGTAAAAAACCAAAATATATGAAAAAAGTACAGCACTTATTATTTGGAGGCATAGCTTTTATGATACTCGCTTCAGGATGCGAGACCGTTAATAACATGAACCGCACCCAAAAAGGCGCAGCTATAGGAACAGCAGGCGGCGCGGCTGCCGGTGCCGTGGTTGGTAAAATAGCAGGAAATGCCGGATTAGGAGCAATCATTGGCGCGGTGGTTGGTGGTGCCGGTGGTGCCATTATCGGACGCAATATGGATAAGCAAGCCGAACAAATTAAAACTACCATTCCCGATGCAAAAGTGGAAAGAGTAGGCGAAGGCATTATGGTAGAATTTAATAGCGCTATTTTGTTCCAGGTAAATAAATTCGATTTATCCGACCAGGCAAAATCGAGCCTTGACAAACTTGTAACTATTTTAAACACATATCCTGATACTGATATAGAAGTACAAGGTCACACAGATAGTACCGGTACTAAAGCGTACAACCAAACATTGTCTGTAAACCGTTCGGTAGCTGTTGCGAATTATTTGCTAGGCCATGGTATCAACTCATCTCGCGTGGTAACAAAAGGTTACGGACCGGATGTTCCAAAATATCCCAACGCCACCGCTGATGGCCGTGCACAAAACCGCCGCGTGGAATTTGTGATCACCGCCAACGAAAAAATGCAGGCAGAAGCAAAACAACAAGCCGGACAATAATAAACTAGCATAGAATCGCATAATTTGTAAAGTTGTATGTAAAAGTGTAACATGCTTTTACATACAACTTTTTTTTGTGGGGGAGCCCGGCATTTGTACTACTATTAGGCTTCCGTTGCGTCGCACTCTTGTGCGGTAGTAATGCTAGTGGGCACCGGCCACTGCCAACTTTTTTAACCAAGAATTTGGAAATTTAAAATCTATGGCTTTATCTTTGCAATAGTTCTTTACAGATCACTTATCAAGAAAGGCGGAGGGACATGGCCCTTTGAAGCCTTGGCAACCTGCAATTCAGCTACTTAGCTGATAAAGTAAGGTGCCAATTCCAACCCGATGGATTTTTTCGGGACAGATAAGTCAGATAAAGCTTTACTATTTTTCACTTACAATATTTAAAGCGCTTCTGATTTATCGGAAGCGCTTTTTTGTTTTTAACAATAGCTATATGAACTACCAATAGCTGTTTACAAAACCAAAAGCATTCCGGTAATCCTTTCTGCATAAGTTTTCACAATGTTTAATCAAATTAATAACGATTTCGCACACACGAAATCAAAAAACTGTTTAACAATGCACGCGACAACAAAACTTATTCACAGTATTCCCGTAGATGAACTAACAGGCGCTATTGCTGTACCCATCTATCAAACAAGCACTTTCGAGCAGGAAGCGCCCGGCGTAAATAAAGGTTTCGATTACTCACGCTCCAATAACCCCACACGTAAAACACTTGAAGACCTTGTGGCGGATATTGAAAACGGCGCTTTCGGGCTGGCGTTTGCAAGCGGCCTGGCAGCTATAGACGCGGTCATAAAATTGCTGGAAAGCGGAGACGAAATTGTAGCCGTAGATGATATATATGGCGGCGCCTTTCGCCTGTTTGAAAAGGTGTATAAAAAATTTGGCATCAATGTAACGTATGTTGACACCACAAATATTGAAGAAATCTTCAACGCCATAACACCTAAAACAAAACTCATTTGGCTGGAAACGCCCACTAATCCTACACTTAAGATATCAGACATTTCCGCAATTGCCAAACTGGCTAAGCAGCAAAATATTTTGCTGTGTGTTGATAATACTTTTGCTACTCCCGCTTTACAACAACCGTTAAATCTTGGTGCGGATATAGTGGTGCATAGCGCTACAAAATATCTCGGCGGCCACAGCGATGTTATAGCCGGTGTAGTGGTAACCAAAACAAAGGAACTGGGCGAGCAGATCAAATTTTACCAAAACGCATGCGGAAACATACTTGGCCCTTTCGATAGCTTTTTGCTAATACGCGGTATAGAAACCTTGCACCTGCGTGTAAAACAACACAGCCGCAACGCATTGGCGATAGCAACATTCCTGGAATCGCATCCGGCAGTTGATAAAGTTTTTTATCCTGGATTAAAAAGCCATCCGCACCATACTTTTGCAGCATCGCAGCAAAAAGCCTTTGGAGGCATTGTGTCGTTTACTTTGAAAAACGATACCGAAGAAGCCGCTTCTGCTTTTGTAACCGCAACAGAATTATTCAAACTTGCCGAAAGCCTGGGCGGAGTAAAAAGTCTGCTATGCCATCCGGCGCAAATGACGCATAAATCAATCCCTGTAGAAAAGCGAAGGGCAAACGGTGTGGCAGATAGCCTTATAAGATTGAGTGTGGGACTGGAGGATGCCAATGATCTTATCAACGATCTGCAACAGGCATTTGAAACTGTTGTAAAATTCAAACCCATTGAAACTAAAGCATATCAAACCTGCTAATTAATTATTACACACCATTGTAAACCTAAAGAACAAAATTAAAAACAAAGAATACAATAAACAATGGAAACACATAAACAACTAACAATCGGTCTATTTGGTTTTGGCGTAGTTGGCGAAGGCCTTTATAAAGTGTTGCAACAAACTCCATCATTAAAGGCAAGCATCAAAAAAATTTGTATTAAAGATGCCCGCAAAAAAAGAAATGCTCCGCCGGAGTTGTTCACCACCAACAAAGATGATCTTTTGTATGACAAAGACATCAATGTAATTGTAGAAGTGATCAACGAAGCCGATGCAGCTTTTGAAATTGTAAGCATTGCCTTACAAAATGGAAAATCCGTTGTAAGCGCCAGTAAAAAAATGATCGCGGAACACTTACCCGCAATTCTGAAATTGCAACAAACTACCGGACAATCATTTTTATGCGAAGCCGCAGCATGTGCCTCCATACCGGTAATCCGCAACCTGGAAGAATATTACGACAACGATCTCTTGCATTCTATTAAGGCTGTGGTAAACGGTTCTACCAACTTTATTCTTACTAAAATGTTTGACGAACAACTGGATTTTCAACAAGCCTTAATTTTAGCGCAGCAGCTTGGGTTTGCAGAAACCGACCCAACACTTGATGTGGAAGGTTTTGATGCAGCCAGTAAATGGACGCTATTATTAGCCCATGCTTATGGCACATTAACACATCCCGATGCGCTTGTTTTCAACGGTATACAAAATATTGACGCTTTAGATGCCACGGCTGCCCAGGAAAAAAATCAGCAAATTAAACTGGTAGCACAGGCGAAAAAACTAAAGAACGGAAAAGTAGCGGCATATGTTTTACCACAATTTGTACCCGCTGTTGATCATTTGTCATTCGTAAAAAATGAATATAACGGCGTGGTTATTGAAAGTGGATTCGCTGACAAACAATTTTTCTACGGCAAAGGCGCAGGCAGCTTCCCCACAGCATCTGCAGTGTTAAGCGATATATCTTCTCTTCGTTACGATTATAAATATGAATACAAAAAATTGTATCATCATAAGCCGCACGAATTAACAGATGATTTTTACATCAGGGTGTATATTAGCTTTACCGACATTCAATTGATACCAAAAGAAAAATTCAGGTGGATTGAAGAATGGCATGCCTCGGAAAGCCGCAGCTACCTTGTGGGTGTGCTTCCATTTGCAGAATTAAGAAACAATAAATGGTGGAAAGAAAACGGCACATCGCTAATTGTAGTGCCGGATTCCATTGTGGAAGACATTGAAATCAGAGATATTAAAAAGAAAAGTTTGGAGCTGGCAGGAATTTTTTAGAAACAAACCTGCGTTTATTCGTTGGCAAAGTATTTTAACCAGAAGGGCCATAATAAAGGCACAAAGTACATTAGTGATATTTCTCGTCCCGCTCTCGGAATTATGAACTATCAATTTTAATTCATAAATACTGCGCTGCCGGGACTCGAAATGACGGAGGAGAATTATAAACAGTTTTTAATCATTTCGCAACTATAAATGTCACCGTCATTTCGAGCCTGGTGATTTTCAACATATTTGTGGTAATGCACTAAGTTTCACGTGAGACAATCGAGCGAGAAATCTATGCAGTATCTAAAATCTTGAATGTTGCTAAAAGCAACAGTATAGTGCTGCAAGGCTGCAAGCCTTGCAGAGCGTGAGAAATCTCATTGAATTAGTGTATAGACAATTTATTGTATTGCCTGTACTTCAACACCGGCAACCGGTAACCGGCAACTACTGCCTGCTGCCAACTGCCAACCGCCCACTAAAGTTCCTACCGTACAAGTGAGTGACACAACGATGCTTAATAGTAGCACTACCGCCGGTCCCCCCATAAAAAAGCATAACACCTACCCTGCCCGAAGAATAAAATTTTGCTAAAAAAAAAGTCAAAAAAAATTATAGAATGACGCGTTTCCTGCATCTAATTGGAAAGACGAGCCATTTAGGGCATTTCGCATGCAATTCTCATTTTTTGATTACCTTGACAAAAAAATAAAAGGCTTTTAAACCCATTCATATGAAAATTAATGTAAGAGTGATAATAGTGTTATGTTGGTTGGCAGGATTTCAACTCCATGTGTTTTCTCAAAAAAAGAAAATAGCTGTAACTCCACCTCCGCAAACATCTGAGGCGCCAGCTTCGCAAAAAAAATACACCAGCCTGCTATGGGAAATTACAGGAAACGGCATGAAGAAGCCTTCTTATCTTTTTGGTACTATGCACGTGAGTAACAAACTTGTATTCAATCTTAGCGATTCCTTTTATAATGCCATAAGAAATGTGGAAGTAGTAGCGCTGGAACAAAATCCTGAAGTGTGGCAGGAAGAATGGGCAGATAACAAAAACATGGTGATGCCGGGGTATAATAATTATTACAGCAATTTCAATCTATCAAGCGACAGGCTCACGCAGCAAACCTTTTCAATAAGTAATTATGAAACAAAAATAAAGCTTGCGCTTTCATCGGAAGCACGCATGATAAATGGTATGCTATACAGGAACAATGTGGGTATGGAAGATTTTGAAGAAGAAACGTACCTGGACATGTACATCTACAGGCTGGGCCGAAAGCTCAATAAAATAGTGACCGGCGTGGAAAATTATAAAGAATCGAACCGCATAATGAAAGAGGCTTACATTGCTATGTACAAAGATAAAAACCGCAAACAACGCTATGACTACGATGGCTATAACAGCCGTAAAAAAATGGAAGACGCTTACAGGCGCGGAGACCTTGACTTGCTGGATTCGCTGGAAGTGGCAAGCGTTACATCGGATGCCTTCCAGGAAAAATTTTTATACAAGCGAAATGAAATACAAGCCAACTCAATAGATACTATTATCCAAAAACACACGCTCTTTGTAGGAGTTGGTGCAGCGCATCTTCCCGGAGAAAGAGGTGTGATAGAAATGCTTAGAAAAAAAGGTTATAAACTTCGCCCAATATATACAGGCCAACGCGATGGAGAAGAAAAAGAACAAATTGAAAAAATAAGAGTGCCTCATCAATTTCAAAAACAATACGCGGAAGACAGTTTATATAGTGTAAGTATTCCCGGAAGTAAATTTTACCGCTATAATACTATTGGCCAGCTCAACATGCAACAATATGCCGATATGAGCAATGGAAGTTATTATATGGCCACACGGGTAAAAACCGATGCATCGTTATTAGGGCATTCTTTGGAAATAGTAAATAAAAAAACCGACAGCCTTTTATATGAAAATATTCCGGGGAAAATTATTTCAAAAAAAATAATTACGAGAAACGGATATAATGGTTTTGATATAACTAACAGAACAAGAAAAGGCGATGTGCAACGTTATAATATTTTTATTCTTCCTGATGAAATTATTATATTTAAAATTAGCGGTATAGCGGAATACGTACTTGCCGGAAATGAAGCAGAACAATTCTTTTCATCTATAACGTTTGCAATACCTTCAAAAACCACATCTGCATACCAGCCTCCATACGGTGGATTTAAAGCTGCCTTTCCTATTTCACCACTCTTTATACCAAACGAACGCAATGATAAAAACAGGAACGAATGGATATGCAGAGATGCTAACGGAAACGCATACTTTATTTTTAAGACAACAATTGAGCAATACGACTATATTGAAAAAGACACTTTTGAATTGAGGCTGATGGAAGAAAGCTTTACCACCTCAAAAATACTAAAGACTACTCTCCCCGGCAAACAAGGTAATTTTGGAAAATATCCTGCCATTAATGCAAAGTATACGCATACTGATGGCTGTACATTAAAAGTGCGTTACTTAATACAAGGCAACAGTTATTATGTGGTGGGCGCTAAATACAAACAAAATGAAACGGCAGCCGATAATTTTATAAACTCTTTTGCAATAACGCCTTTTGTGTACAATGAAAATAAACCAAGAACAGACACGCTTGTTGGTTTTACGGTTACCAGTCCTTTCTTTTACAAGACAGAAACAGACAGCCTTGACAACTCTCCTGATGCGTATAGATATAACGATGCAGAAGATGATTCTAAAATAGCATACCAGGAGCTGGTTAATAATTTCTTTGTAAAAAATATAGGAAACGATACTACCGGGGAGCATGTAAGCGTTATGGCCATCCGCTTTCCGGAATATGTATATATAAAAGATTCATCAGCTTTCTTCGATGATAAGAAAATGCTCATGCTTAATGATTTGAAATTTACCGTGCGTAATAAACAATTATCGACTACGCCGGACAATTGGAAATGTAGTTATTATGAATATGGCGACACCGGTAGCAGCAGATTATTATTTGTGAAATCATTTTACCGAAACGGTGCTCTATTTTCACTCATTAGCCAGGGAGATACTATTACAAATATGACAGCTTTTGTAAAAACCATATTTGAAACGTTCACCCCTGGTGACACCATTAAATGTTTCAATCCGTTTGAGAAAAAGACAAAGCAATTGTTTGAAAACTATTTTAGCGGTGATAGCGCAGTAGCGCTGAAAGCTGCAGTTTCCATAACCCCGTCGTTATTTGACTCAACAGATCTGCCCAATATAAAACGTGCTATTGATTCTCTTTCATGGAAAGACAAGAACTACCTGAACATGAAGAAAAAGTGGATAGATATTGCCGGCAGCTTTAAGGATACCGCTTCGGTAAATTATCTTACACAATTATACAAGCAGGTAACCGATACATCTGATTTACAAAATACTATTTTGGACGCGTTGCTGGATATGCGCACTGAATATGCTTTTAAAGCCTTTAAAAACCTCGTATTGAACGAACCGCCGGCACTTACCAGTTCTTCTTCGCCGGGATATACAAATTACATGTTGCAAACCATTTTAGATAATGCAACTAGCAATAAAAAAAACAGGAGATATTATGCATACAATTATCAAAACAAATGGGCGCCGTTATATGATACACTGCAACTATCTGCGCCTTTGATACCTGAGTTGATGGATTTGATGGTGCTTGAGGATTATAAATCCGACATTACATCATTGCTGGTAGCTGCAGTTGATAGCGGTTATATAAAGAATGAACAGTACAAACAATATTATACCAAATTTTTATTGGAGGCAAAACAGGCTATTAGAAAACAAGCTGCATACGACAGTAAAAAAGAAATGAACAGGCTGAATGATAAAAACAACAATAACAACAGGCATTACGATAATGATAACGATAACAATTCAGAGGACCTTAGCAGCTATGCAACATTGTTAATGCCATTCTGGGATCACTCTGCTGAAATATCGGTATTATTTAATAAGTTCCTGAAACTGCGTGATAAGAGAACAGTATTGAACACAGCCATCACAATGGTGAAAAACAATAAACCGGTGCCTGATAGCGTGTTTCTTGATCTTGCATCAGACGATAAATACAGAGCACCTTTACATAAAGCTCTAATAGAATGCAAAAAAGAAAACCTGTTTCCTGTGAAATATAAAACACAAGAACTGATAGCAAGAAGCAGACTTAAAAACCTGGGCTATTCAACTTACGAAAAAACAGATACCCTTATATATATCGATAAACTTCAGGTGAATGATGCAAAATGTAAAGGATGGGTGTACTTCTATAAATACAAAAGAAGTAAAGATGATGACAACTATAAAATAGCAATGAGCGGATTGCAACCACAGGAATTATCAAAAATAAGCAGCGCTGACAGTGATGAAGAAGATGAAGACTATGGTTATTCACGATACTTCAATTCCGGAAGATTTCTGCAATACACTCAAAAAAAATATAACGAGAAAGAAAATGTGAAACAACAATTACAGAAAATTATAAAAGAAGCGCTTTATAGTATGCGGCCAAGTTCATCAGCCTTTTATAGCAGCAGGTATGGAGATGACGATGAAGATGGTTACATTAATGAAGCGGCCAGATCATCCAGGTATGAATAAAATAAAATGATCGTGAAGGTAGTCCCTTCACGATCATGGATCTATAATTTCCAAAACCCATAAGGGTTCCGCTAAAACATACATTCAAAAAACTGAAGGAATGTACTCCACATTTCCATATTGAATACTTTTGCATCTATGAAAGAAAAAATTTTTAAATGGGCGAAGATTTTAATAATAATCTATTGTTTAACAGGAATAGCCTTATATTATTCACAAGATAAAATACTCTTTCACCCCGAAAAAAAAGCACCAAATGAACCTTACAAATTTGACATGCCGTTTAATGAAGTAAACATTCCATTTGACAGCTCATCAAATATCAACATCATTCAATTTTTGGCGGTGGATAGTACAACAAAAGGCGTAGTATTATACTTTCATGGCAACGGAAAAAATATTTCGGCGTACGCAAAATTTGCTCTCAACTTTACTAAAAACAATTATGAAGTTTGGATGATTGATTATCCCGGTTTTGGTAAAAGTACCGGAAAACTATCTGAACAACGGTTGTACGATTATGCATTACAGTTATACAAGCTGGCACGATCTAAATACGCGAAAGACAGTATCATCATATATGGCCAAAGCCTGGGAACAGGTATTGCTGCGCAATTGGCATCTGTTAAAGATTGTAAAAGCCTGGTTTTAGAAGCTCCATACTATAGTATACGAAATTTGGCAGGTAAATATTTTTTTATGTTCCCGCTTAAAAACATGCTGCATTACCAACTACCTACTAATGAATATCTAAAAAATGTAACAGCTCCCGTGATTATTTTTCATGGTACCAAAGACCACGTGATTCCTTATAATCATTCAATAAAACTAAAAACCTGTCTTAAACCTAATGATGAGTTTGTAACAGTTGAAGGGGCAGAACATAACAATTTAAACAACTTTCTAGAATTTCATCATAAGCTGGATTCACTGTTGCATTAGCGCATTATACGAAGTATAAATTTGTGCGTGAATGCTTCACCGGCTGAATAGAATTACTACCGTACAAGTGAGTGACACAACAAAAGCTCAATAGTAGCAATACTGCCGGTTCCCAAAAAGAACACCATATATTATTATGCTGAGCGAAAAGTTACAAAGAATGACAACTTCTTTACAAAAGGTATTACTCGTTATTCTCAATTTCTACGACAAAAGTTTTTTTATTCTTCCTGATCTTTTCAGGTATGGCGGAAATGATTTCACTTTTTAATGCATCAACCAATCTCTTTTTCACAAAATCGCGGTGCACAACAAGGCTGACTTCACGCATAGGACAAGGGTTGCGGAAATGCCTTATAAGTTGAAGTTGCTTTGAGGTCATATCAATAGTAGCCAATTCCGGCAGGATGGTAACACCCTCGTTTACTTCAACCATACGGCGTAAAGTTTCAATGCTTCCCGCCTCATATTTAAAACTATTTTCCATTTCGCTTTGCTTGCGCAATTCGCAAAGATTCAAAATCTGCGAACGGAAACAATGTCCTTCTTCCATCAGCCAAAGCTTATCAAACGGAATATCGGCAGGCTGTACAATCGCTTTCTTGTACAGATTATTTTTTGAGGAAACGTAAGCCAGCAGTTCTTCGTAAAACAAAGGATATTCCCTAATTCCGTTATCATACAACGGCGTAACCAATATACCAACATCAATGCGGCCTTCACGCAAACGGCTTATTATAGTATCCGTCATCATTTCATTTACCACCAGTTTTATTTGCGGGAATTTTTTATTAAACTTTTTTACAAACAAAGGCAACAAGTAAGGCGCTAAAGTGGGTATGATCCCAATACGCAGCTCACCACTTAGAATCCCTTTTTTCTGTTGCACAATCTCAAGTATTACATTCCTTTCCGAAATAATTTTCCTGGCCTGTGATAATATGTCAATACCCGCCTCGGTTGGTACAACAGGCTGCTTGCTTCTGTCAAATATTTTTACACCCAATTCGATTTCCAATTTTTGCACCTGCATACTCAATGTGGGCTGTGTAACAAAACACTCATCTGCGGCGGCGGCAAAATGACGCAGATTGTCAATAGCAACAATATATTCAAGTTGTGTAAAAGTCATGCTGTAAATATAGATCATATCTATAAATACAAAAAATCAATCAATAATGGCTATTGTAAAATTATGTATACCTTGTACACGCAACCGGAATTTTTTGAAATCTTATTTATGTAGTCATCTTCAGAATCTTTATTGAGCTTCGGTTGCGTCGCACACTTGTACTGAAGTAATGCTAATCATCAACTTCAAAACAATAGCTGCAAAAGTGCAAACAAGCTATAGTTCTTTCAGCCTTACATTATCAGCCTCTATTTTTAAAGAATATTCTGCGCCAATTTTAAGCGCATAATTTTTTGTGTCGTGACTTACGGGAAAATCATAACACACGGGATAATCATATTCTGCCACCACATCTCTGATAATTTCCAACACATCTTTTCCAAATGACCTCGTAGTATCTTTGTTATCAACAAATCCGCCAACAATTAAAGCAGCGAGGTCTTTTAGCTTTCCGGCACGCTTCATTTGATATAACATTCTATCAACATTATATAAATACTCACCAATATCTTCAATAAAAAGTATGCGATTTTTAGTTTTTAGTTCCGATTTACTTCCTAGCAAATGCGCAAGCAATGCAAGATTGCCACCAACCAATTCACCTGTGGCTTTTCCTATTCTATTATACGTGTGCGCTTCACAGTTATATTCATTTTTTTTCCCGGCAATCATACTTCGAATTGATTGTACATATTCATTCTTATGGCCGTCATCATTAAACGCCGCCGCCATAGGCGCATGAATAGTCGCAATTTTATAATTGGTGAAAATATGAGCATGTAGTACTGTAATGTCGCTATAACCAATAATCCATTTTGGATGTTTCTTAAATTTCCTGAAACTTATTCTATCAATAATGCGGCTAACGCCATAGCCACCCCGTCCACATAAGATAGCTTTCACATCTTTATCATCCAGCATTTGTTGAAAATCTCTTAGGCGCTCTTCATCTGTTCCCGAAAAATAATTAGTTGAATTACCGCCCAGGGTTCTTCCTGTTTTTACTCCGAAACCCCATTCCTGTAAAGTATTTATGCAAACCTGTGCATTTTCAAAAGGCATAAAACCAGCGGGACATACTATGCCAATTGTATCACCGGTTTTCAAATAAGGAGGATATATAACCATGTAAATTTTTTTAAGAAAACTAAAGATAGCGTATGTTTTGAGAACAACGAACGTTGTAATAAACATACCGCAATATCTGGCAATTAGTAATACCTAGATTCCATATTCTGCAGCTTTCAATTAAAATATTTGCGAACTAAACACCTGATCGTAATTCAATTATTCGCTGATTAGAATTACTACAGATGAAGTGATTGCGACGCAACGATGATGCCATGAAAAACTGTCGCTCGTACCAAAAAATAAATCAAGCTGCTTCATAACGAAAGCTGATATTTGGGGTATCTCATTTATTATTTCAATAAACGGTTAAAGCACTTTCATTTATCTTTGCCGACTTAATAATCTTTATATGGCCGCTTTACAGTTTGAACTGCAGGTAACTGATAATATTTCCAAAGCAAGAGCCGGGAAAATAACAACTGGTCACGGCGAAATTTTAACACCCATTTTTATGCCCGTTGGTACGGTGGGCAGCGTTAAAGCCGTGACTCAAAAACAATTACATGAAGATGTTAAAGCTCAAATTATTCTTGGCAATACTTATCATTTGTATTTAAGGCCCACACTGGATATTTTGGAAGCAGCCGGCGGACTGCATAAATTCAATGGCTGGCATAAACCAATACTTACCGATAGCGGCGGTTACCAGGTATTTTCGCTGGCCAACAACAGAAAAATAAAAGAAGAAGGTGTTGTTTTTCAAAGCCATATAGACGGATCAAAACATTTGTTTTCACCGGAAAGAGTAATGGACATTCAGCGCACTATTGGCGGCGATATTGTTATGGCATTCGACGAATGTCCGCCCTACCCCAGCGATTTTAAGTACGCGAAAAAATCTATAGAGCTCACACACCGCTGGCTGGACAGGTGTTACACCCAATTTAACAATACACCTGACAAGTATGGATATACGCAGAATTTATTTCCTATTGTTCAGGGAAGCACATATAAAGATCTTCGTAAAGCAGCAGCGGAGTATATTTCCTCCAAAAACGCTACCGGCAATGCGATTGGTGGCCTTTCCGTAGGTGAGCCGGAAGAGATGATGTATGAAATTTGCGAGCTGTGCTGCGATCATTTGCCGGTCCATAAACCCCGCTACCTGATGGGTGTGGGCACACCCTGGAATATTTTGGAAAATATCGCGTTGGGAGTGGATATGTTCGATTGTGTAATGCCCACCCGCAATGGGCGCAATGCCATGCTGTTTACATCAAAAGGCGTAATCAATATTGATAATAAAAA
Source organism: Flavihumibacter sp. (assembly GCA_031553495.1). GTDB lineage: Bacteria > Bacteroidota > Bacteroidia > Chitinophagales > Chitinophagaceae > Pinibacter. The sequence goes on along the minus strand of JAVBLN010000007.1, from coordinate 364,551 downwards.
ATGGGAAAAAGATTTTTCGCCTATTGACGACGGCATAGATTGCGAAACCAGCAATTATTATTCAAAAGCATATTTACGGCATCTCATCAAAGCAAAAGAAATTTTAGGATTAACCATTGCAAGCGTTCATAATCTTGCCTTCTATCTTCATTTGGTAACGCAAGCCCGTAAGCATATTTTGCAAGGCGATTTTGTGAGTTGGAAAAATGAACAGGTAGAAATTTTGAAAACAAGATTATAATGCATCTTTACAGAAACAAATGAAAACCGGCACATGAAGAGTAAGTTGTATAAATTACTTCCGTGGCTTTCTATAGCAATAATTTTTGTTCCACTTGTAATACTAAGCTTTTTCAATCATCCGTCCGCAGATGATTATAGCTATGCTACAGCGCTCAAAGATGGTCAGTTCTATGAAAGGTACATGCAATTATATCTTTCATGGCAGGGAAGATATTCTTCGACAATACCAGGCATGGGTGTCAGCTATTTTGAACTACACTACAATATTTATTGGCTTCACCCGATAATTATTTTTATACTTACCATTTTCAGTATACACTTTTTACTCACACAATTGCTTAAACACTTTTTCAAAAAATCGCTTTCTTTTCAGCTAAGAATGCTACTAAGCTGTGCTTTATTCTTTCTCATGCTATATGCTCAGTTTTCGGTAGCAGAAGGATTTTATTGGTTCAGTGCGGTTTTTGTTTATCATTTTTCAATTATTTGCCTGCTGCTATGGAGCGGCTGTTTTACATCATTTTGCTGCAATGCAAAAAGAAAAAAACTGTATTTTATTTTTCTCGCCATCTTAAGTTTTATCATTTGCGGTTCCAATGAGCTTATTGCAATTGCGCTATTCCTATTTACAGGAATCATATGGTTATTGCAGTATCAATTAAAGAATAAAAAAAGTTCTGCAAACATTATTTTTCTAATAGTTTTTATAGCCATGGCGCTTGAAATCTTTTCGCCGGGATCACTAAAAAGATCGTCTGTAATTGGAGAAAAAGATATTCTGAAAATAGTAACAAGCATATGCTATTGGGGAGGGAATGTTTACCTGCAGATTATTAAAGAACCGCTGTGGTGGTTTGCAATGATAGCATCTGTTATTTCAGGCATTCGATTTACAAGTATAGTACATACAAAAATCAGGAATAACAAATGTTTGTACGCATTTCTCATTAGTTTTCCCTTTATAATCATCGCTCCAATATTGTATGGCAGTAACGGTTCCATTCCTTTGCGAATGCTTAACAGCGTGGTATCTATACAAATATTCTTTTTGCTGTTAACCGGTTTTCTTGCAGGTTCGCTAATTACCAATAATGAACTATCAAATTTTATTAATGCATTTAAACCAAAACCTGTTTACTTCTATTTGTTACTCACCGTTCTAATTCCGGCAACAACATTTACAACTACGCTTTATGAAAATTTGCTACAGGGGTTTTTCTATCATAAAATGATGACCACAAATGAAATTCTGAAAAAAACAAAAGATCCCGCATACAAGGAAAAAGTTATTCGCGATTACTCCACATATGCCATACAAGCTGTGAAAGAATATCCGTTTTTAAATAAAGAATTATTCATTCAGAAAATTCAAAAACCACCATCTCTCATTTTCTTCAATAACGATTTTGCAAGCGATGAAACTGAAAGCAATTTTTTAAATAGCTATTATAAATAGTATTTTTCATCTTCATCCAGGTCATAAAATTCAAGCAGCCTGTTTATAAGTATAATACAGCAATAATACAAACAGCACACCGCCTACATACACGCTAAACTCCGACCAGTCGTAGTACGCAAAAATGCCGTTAAATTTTACCATAGTTCCCCATACCTCGGGATTGCTTTTTATTTTAGTATATGCTGCGTCGGTAAATTTGATGAATGGCCAAAATTTTTCCGGAACCGGCTCGCCTGAATAATTAAAAGGAGGCGTTTGAGTATAAGAAAGAATTAAAGCAGATACATGAAACGCCATCCAAATGAACAGCCACTTAAACCGCTTCATATATGCGCCCATGCGGGAAAAAGCACCATCGGCATCAGTCAAAAAAATGCCATTATCCAAAAAATGTTCGTACACTTCCGGAACCTGGTCAAGCCTTTTCCATTCAGAGCTGTTTTTATACCAAATCTTGGTATCTGACGCTATTTTCCGCCGCTTCAACTCTTCTATTGAATAGGGGCCTTCAATAGTTTCATTTCTCAGGTAGTATATGAGCATATTAGTTCTATGGCTTCGGTTACCAATAAATATAAAAATTAAAAACCGAATTCCAAATAGGCTTTTTTTTGGGAACCAGCGGTATTGCTACTATTAAGCATCGTTGTGTCACTCACTTGTACGGCTGTAATACTATTCAACAAGTTATGAGTAATGAGTTTTGAGTAATGAGTGCTTTTGTTTTTGCTTGCAATCAGTGTAAAAAGCACTTTCAACTTTCAACTATTTCAACCTCATCCCCGGACCTTCTCCTAAGGTGAAGGGAGTCCTGCGCACAAAGCGGATATTCGTAGTCGCAATTTTTTCATTAATTTTTCCCTTTAATCATTTTTTACAACCCATAAAACACTTTCAACTTTCAACTATAAAGCACTCTCAACTCTCAATTCTCAATTCTCCATTTAATTAATTACTCCCGAAAAACACTACATTTGTCAGGTTTTACAACTCATGAAAATACTAGACTGGTATATACTGAAAAAATTCCTGGTAACATTTCTGTTCGCCATCATAGCCATAACGGTTATTGCTGTTGTTATCGATATAAGCGAAAAAACAGATGATTTTGTAAAATCGGGATTGCCATTTTCAGGAATCATCACTAAATACTATTTTGGTTTTGTACCGTTTATCATTTCCATGATCTTTCCATTAATCGTATTTATCGCCATCATTTTTTTTACATCCAAAATGGCGGCACGCACAGAAACGGTGGCCATTCTTGCAAGTGGAATTCCATATAACCGCATGTTGCGGCCCTACTTTATTGGAGGCATACTGCTGGCGATAATATTGTGGTTAATGATGGCATATGTTATACCACGCGCCCAGGAAATACGAAGCGATTTTCAGGCTACATATATCGACAGGCACAGCGGCTATATGCCGGGTGGCACCAACACATCGTCCGACTATTATTTCAGGGCGGATTCCGTTACCTATGTAGGATTCCGTTATTATGACACAGCAAGAAAAGCCGCCAACAATTTCTTCCTGGAAAAAGTACGCAACAATTCGGTTTACTATAATCTTCGCGGCGACAATATACAATGGGATACTACCACTAAAAAGTGGAAAGCCGAACGTGTAATCGAACGTACAATAAACGGATTGCACGAAACGCTGAAAGTAATACCCACACTAAGTTTAAACCTGAACGTTCTTCCCAAAGATCTGCGCAGAGATGAATACCTGAAAGATAAACTTACGACGCCTGAATTAAGAGCATATATCAAACTGGAGGAGCTACGCGGAGGTGAAGGGCTCAACACTTATAAAGTGGAATTGCACAGGCGCAATGCCACACCGGTCGCCATTCTTATCCTCACGGTTATAGGCGTATCGGTAGCTGCCCGAAAAACACGCGGCGGCAGTGGGCTCAACCTTGCCATTGGCATTGTAATGGCCGCATCATTTGTAGTTATGGACAAATTCTCCACCGTATTCTCTACCAAAGGAAATTTACACCCCATGCTGGCTGCATGGCTTCCCAACATTATATACAGCTTAGCGGCATTCGTGTTGTATAAAAGAGCGCCAAAGTAGAAAGGAGCAATCAGTTTTCAGAGGTCACAGGTTACAAGTAGCAAGCGCCAAAACCCTGTTCCAATTTTAAACAACTTAAATGATGTAGAATTTACCTGTACTGAAACACCTGCAACCTGCCACTTGCAGCATTTCCCTCTCAATCCTTTTGTCAATAATATGTTTATCTCATACTTTTAATTTGTTTCAGCAAATTCGATTAAGTAACTTTAACCGCATTCTGAATTTTTAATAATTTTTGAAAACTACTGTAAATGGAAGTATTAAAAGAAAGATTCAAGAAAAAGGCTGATGAGGCAGCGGCCCAAATAAAAGAAATATTGAAAGATCACGCCAATGATGTTATCGGCGAAGTAACACTTGCACAGATCTATCAGGGTATGCGCGGCATTACAGGGTTGGTATCTGAAACCTCCCTGCTGGATCCGCAAGAAGGTATTCGCTTCAGAGGTTATTCAATTCCGGAGTTACAACAAAAACTTCCGAAAATAAAAGGAGGAAGCGAACCGTTACCAGAAGGATTATTTTACTTAATGCTTATGGGCGAAATGCCTAACGCTGATGAAGTGGAGCTGATAACATCTACGCTGCAACGGCGTTCGCACGTGCCTAACCATGTGTTTCACACCATTGACGCGCTTCCTATTTCTACTCATCCCATGACAATGTTTGTAACCGCCATTATGGCTTTGCAAACTGAAAGTATTTTTTCGCGTGAGTATGCGAAAGGAATGAATAAAAAAGATTACTGGAACGCTACGTTTGACGACGTACTTAATCTGATAGCGAGGCTGCCCCGCATTGCGGCATATATTTATCGTCGCAAGTATAAAAATAACGACCACATTAACCCCGATGGTATGCTTGACTGGGCAGGAAACTTTGCGCATATGCTGGGCTACGAAAACGATGATTTCAGAGAACTGATGCGCTTATATATGACCATTCACGCAGACCATGAAGGAGGTAATGTATCCGCGCACTCCACGCATCTTGTAGGTTCTGCGCTTAGCGATCCTTACTTAAGTTTTGCCGCAGGCATGAACGGCCTTTCCGGTCCGCTCCACGGCCTCGCCAACCAAGAGGTGATCAAATGGATATACGAAATGCACAAAGAACTTGGTACCGACCTCCCGGCCCGCGAAGAAATTGCGGACTATACTAAAAGAACTTTAGCTGAAGGGAAAGTGGTGCCGGGCTACGGACATGCCGTACTGCGCAAAACAGACCCGCGCTTTACTGCTCAAATGGAGTTTGGAAAAAAACATATGCCGCAGGATAAGCTTTGCCGCACCGTTTGGAATATTTATGAAATGGTGCCTCCTATTTTGCAATCGATGGGAAAAATAAAAAATCCCTGGCCAAATGTGGATGCGCATAGCGGTGCGCTGCTGGTGCACTATGGCATGGTAGAGTATGAATACTACACTGTGTTGTTTGGCGTGAGCCGCGCACTGGGTGTATTGGCAAGTCTTTGCTGGGACAGGGCTTTAAATTATCCTATCGAGCGTCCGAAATCCATTACCACGGAACAGGTGAAAAAATGGTTGAGAAAAGAAGAGAAAATATGGGGAGATTAATCCCGGAAATTATAAAATGCGAAAAAGCCGCCGGTATTTTATTGGCGGCTTTTTTTTACTTCACACCGCATCATGTTATGCATCGATTTTTTTTTGGGGGACCGGCGGCATTGCTACTATTAAGCATCGTTGTGTCACTCACTTGTACGGTAGGAATGCTATTCGGCAAGGTTAAGCATTCATGCACTAATCTATGCCGGGTAAAGCGTAAAATAATTTTTTTGTTTTACAGTTTCACAAGCCTATTTTTGCAATCTGCAAAAGGGGGTTTAGCTCAGTTGGCTAGAGCGCTTGCATGGCATGCAAGAGGCCACCGGTTCGAATCCGGTAATCTCCACAAATAAAGAGGCTATATCTAAAAAATATAGCCTCTTTTGCTTTTCAGAAATTTTTTAAACACTCAAAGCTTTTTATTTTTTATCATATACGTCTCCATTCACCACATGAGGAAGTTTTTTTCCACGCAATCCTGCAATTACATTTTCGGCTGCCATTTTTGCCATAGCATTCCGGGTTTCTTCGGTAGCGGAACCTATATGCGGCAACACGCACACATTTGGCATTTTCAACAATGGGTTTTCCGGCTGCATAGGTTCGGGATTGGTAACATCAAGTCCTGCACCCCAAATAACACCTTTTTTCAATGCCGCGGTTAAATCTTTTTCATTATGAATCGCTCCCCTCGCAGTATTTATAAACATTGACCCCGGTTTCATTTTATAGAACGCGTCTTTGTTGAACACGCCTTTGGTTTCATCTGTAAGCGCACTATGCACAGATATAACATCACTGCGCTTCAGCAATTCGTCAAAAGAAACCCGCATGGCTTTTAGCTTCTTTTCCGCCTCTTTATTTTCACTACGGTTGCAATAAATTACATTCATACCATAAGCGCCAATGGATTTTTTTGCCATTTCAAAACCAATTTTACCTAATCCGAAAATACCCAGCGTTTTCCCGTTCAACTCAATTCCCAGGTTAGCAGTAGGATCATAAAAATCCCAATCGCCATTAATAACGCGACGATGATGAAAAAAGGCTTTTCGCGATGTTGCAAGCATTAATAGAAAAGCGGTATCAGCGGTGGCGCCACTCAGCACACCAGGAGTATTGCCCACCGGTATCGACAGCTTTGTAGCAGTATCCACATCCACACTATCAAAGCCCACAGAATACAAAGAGATCACTTTAAGATGCGAACATTTGTGCATAAATATTTTATCCAGTTTTAGCCGCCCTGCACTCAACAGCGCATCATGATCCATGCAATATGCGATCAGTTCCTTTTGTGTCAGTTCTCTTTTCTCATGCCATTGTTTTACTACTATGCCTGCGTCCTGCATCATTTTTACACCTACCGCGGGAATCTCTCTTGTTACAAATACTTTCATACTTTCTGATTTAAAAATTCTTTAAATAACCAACAGCAAAATAACTCTATATAATTCATTTGAGATCCGAAATATTGGTTGTTGAAGTAAGAAATCAGTTGCCGGTTACCAGTTGCCAGTGTTGGAGTACAAGCAGTACAACATAAAAAAACTGTTTACTTTTTTCAGGACCTGACAAAGATGTCAGATTTTAACCACAATGGACACAATAGGAGGCACACTAGGTATGATTGAATCACAAGCAGCACTTGTGCACCTTTGTGCCCCCTGTGGTTAAAATCTGTTTTAAAAAAGTTAAAAAAGCCGATACTTTACTTCAAAACAAGGACAGTACATGACACTTATTCTCCTTACTTCAAATAGCTTTACTAAACCATGAAGAGGCAGTTGTTAATAATTTTGTGCAGGACTATACCCATTTGATGAATAGAATTACTACCGTACAAGTGAGTGACACAACGATGCTTAATAGTAGCAATACCGCTGGTCCAACAAAAAAGTTCTTTGCACATTTTTATGCTGATTAAAGAATAAAAGCAGACATACTCACCGGCTTATACCAAAGTACCCGACAAATTATTTGATCGTAGAAAATATAAAACAGAACGAAAAAAATGAATGACATTCTTAGCACCCGCCTGATGCATCCGCGGGATCAGATAACACTAGTGATTGACAGAGTTTATAAAAGAGGATTAACGACTACTTCGGGAGGAAACATTTCTATCATTGATGAAAATGGCGACATTTGGATTACGCCTTCCGCGATTGATAAAGGCTCGCTGCTGCCTGCGGATATTGTGTGCGTAAAAAAGGATGGATCTATTATAGGACGTCATAAACCATCATCAGAATTTCCGTTTCACAAAGCTATTTATGAAGCGAGACCGGATATAAAAGCCATTATTCATGCGCATCCGCCGGCACTCGTTTCCTTTTCCATAGTAAGAGAAATTCCCAATTCAAATATTTTATTACAGTCGCGCAAAGTGTGTGGCGCCGTGGGTTATGCGGAGTATAAGCTTCCCGGCAGCGCGGCGCTGGGTGATGCTATAGCAAAAGAATTCATCAAAGGTTTCAATTCCGTAATTATGGAAAATCATGGAACAGTGGTGGGCGGCACCGATATGCGCGACACTTTTCAACGGTTCGAAACGCTGGAATTTTGCGCCAGAACCATACTTTACGGTAGCCTGATTGGTAAACCATCATATCTTTCCGAACAGGAAATTGACGCGTATGAAGCACAGCGTCCGAACTTACTACCTGAAATGGATGTGGTGGAATACAGTTCTGACGAAAGAGAAAAACGTCGTCAAATTTGCGATATTGTGCGAAGAGCCTGTAGACAAGGTTTAATGATATCTTCTTATGGAACTATTTCTACACGCTGGAAAGGAAACGATTTTCTGATCACTCCTACTGATGTGCCGCGCTGGGATCTGCAGCCGGAAGACATTGTGCAAATTAAAGACAGCAAGCGTGAGCCGGGAAAATATCATAGTCTGATGACACATCTTCACCAGGATATTTATAAAAAACATCCTGACATTAATTCAATTATTTCCACGCAATCGCCTTACCTGATGGCATTCGCGGTAACAGGCTCGCACTTCAACGTGCGCACCATTCCTGAAAGCTGGATTTTTCTGCAGGATGTGCAATGTCTTGAATTCGCATCACACAACTACGGAAAGCCGGATGTTGCCGATTCTATTTCGAGAAGCCACCCTGCGGTAATTATTAAAAACGATTGCGTGATAGTGGCCGGAGACGGATTGTTACAAACGTTCGACTACCTTGAAGTGGCTGAGTTCAGCGCGAAATCGCTGGTGATGAGTGCGCCTATCGGCAAAATGGTTCCCATTAATGACGAACAGGTGGAAGAATTGAGAATCGCGTTTATTAAAAATTAGAGTATTCGTTATTGTTAGTATATAAAAACAATTACTATTATAAACATAAAATCATCATTTCATTTTTATGTTAATAAATAAAAACATAATAGCAGAATTCAACCAGGAAGGACTGGCTGAACACGTACGCAGATTTGAATTTGCTGCCACTGAAATAAAAAATCTTGAAGACATTTTACAAAAGTTAATAAAATTCCAGGTGGCCATTCCCTCGTGGGCTTTGGGTACTGGCGGTACCCGCTTTGGCCGGTTTCCCAATGGCGGCGAGCCGCGCACCCTTGAAGAAAAAATTGAGGACATTGGTTTGCTTCATGCATTAAATCAATCGAGCGGCGCTATTTCTCTACATATACCCTGGGATATTCCATCGGATGCGTCTGCAATAAAATCACTGGCGGCACAGCATGGATTAAAGTTTGATGCGGTAAACTCCAACACATTCCAGGATCAGCCCGATCAAAAACTAAGCTACAAATTCGGTTCGCTGCAACATGTAGATAAAGCGGTTCGCAAACAAGCGATTGATCATAATATTGAAGTGATCAAACATGGAGTGGAGCTTGGTTCGGAAGCGCTTACAGTATGGCTGGCAGACGGCTCTTGTTTTCCGGGGCAACTGAACTTCCGTAAAGCATTTCAAAATACTTTAGAAAGCCTCCGCGAAATTTATGAAGCACTCCCTACCAATTGGAAAATATTTGTTGAATACAAAGCATTTGAACCCAACTTTTATTCAACAACAGTGGGCGACTGGGGACAATCGCTTTTGTACGCTTCCAAACTTGGCGATAAGGCTTATACATTAGTTGACCTCGGACATCACTTGCCAAATGCAAACATTGAGCAAATCGTTTCATTATTATTAATGGAAAAAAAATTAGGCGGTTTCCATTTCAACGATTCCAAATATGGTGATGACGACCTTACCGTGGGCAGCATTAAACCATACCAATTGTTTTTAATTTTTAACGAACTGGTGGAAGGTATGGATGCAAGAGGCATGGATCACGCTGCAGGCCTTGGCTGGATGATAGACGCGTCGCACAATGTAAAAGATCCGCTGGAAGATCTGCTGCAATCTATTGAAGCGATTATGATCGCTTATACACAGGCATTGCTTGTAAACAAAAATGAATTACAGGAAGCACAACAAACCAATGATGTGGTAAAATGCCAAGAAGTTCTGCAGCAAGCCGCCCGCACCGATGTACGTGCAATTGCAGCGGAAGCTCGTTTGCGCAGCGGTGGTGCATTGAACCCATTAAAAGCGTTTCGCGATTTACAAGTAAGAAAGGCATTGATAAATGAAAGAGGATTAAAATCGGTTTCAACAGGCTTATAAAAAAATAAAATGAAATTGTTATACCCGTTTTAAATCATAAAGCGCATCGTTAGTACGCAATGCTTTACCTGCGATTGCTTTATGCCACATGAAAAAAAATATATACTATGCAAGTTGTACTAGGCGTGATCTTTCACTTCATTGGAGGCTTTGCTTCAGGTAGTTTTTATATTCCTTACAAAAAAGTAAAGGGCTGGGCATGGGAAAGCTATTGGTTAGCCGGAGGTTTGTTTTCCTGGCTTATAGTACCGCCACTAGCCGCTTACATCACTATACCCAATTTTGCCTCCATCATTGCAAATGCAGACGCAAGCACTATATTTTACACATACCTGTTTGGAGTGCTTTGGGGCATTGGCGGCCTTACGTATGGCTTAGGCGTTCGCTACCTGGGCGTATCGCTGGGAAGCAGCATTATTCTTGGGCTTTGCATGGTATTAGGATCGCTGGTACCTTCCATTTATTTCAACTTTTTTCCGAAGGCCGGCAAAGATACATTCAACATGCTCATCAATACTCCTTGGGGACAAACCGTATTGTTGGGGCTTTTGATTTGTATTATTGGAATTATATTTTGCGGCCGCGCAGGTATGCTGAAAGAAAAAGAGCTGAACGCTTCCGGTTCCGAAACCGCGGCATCTATGGAGTATAAGTTTGGCTTAGGCCTTACTGTAGCAATCATTTCAGGATTGCTAAGCGCATGTTTTAATTTCGGCCTGGAAGCCGGCAAACCAATGGCGGAAATAGCCAATAACATTTGGAAACAAGCTAATCCCGGAGAGGGAGAATTCTTATTTCAAAACAATGTTACTTATGTAACCGTGCTGTGGGGCGGACTTACTACGAACATGATCTGGTGCTTTTTGCTGAATGCCCGCAACAAGACTTTTGGTGATTATATTAACAAAAAAACGCCACTACTAAAGAATTATTTATTCTCAGCGCTGGCAGGCCTTACATGGTTCATGCAATTCTTTTTCTATGGCATGGGCGAAAGCAAAATGGGGAATGGTCCATCATCATGGATACTACACATGGCATTCATTATTTTAATAGCCAACGCATGGGGATTGATCCTTAAAGAATGGACCGGAGTAAGTAAGAAAACAAAACTCACCATTATACTCGGCATATTGATCATTATAGTTTCGGTATTGGTAGTTGGTTATGGCAATTCGCTAAAACCGGAATTGCCATAAAGTTTGCATATACTTTACACAGCATACAAATGTGCAAAGATTTTTTGTGTGTAACCGGCGGTATTGCTACTATTGAGCATCGTTGTGTCACTCACTTGTACGGTTGGAATGCTATTCGGCAAAGTAAAGCATTCATGCATACATTTGTACTGCGTAAAGTATATGTTGAATTTTGCAGCAGCGGTTTTTAGTTGATGATAAGAATTACAACAGTTGAAGAGTGCGACGCAAGAAAAGCTTAATCAAGGTACTACCGCTGACTACCAAAAAAGATTCGTAAAATTTACGCAATCACAAAATTTCGTTTAATGATTACCGATAGTTTATATTTTATATAAAAATATTTCAACCTGATATCAAACCCGCAACATGAATACTCCTGTTATTGCTATATTTGACATAGGGAAAACCAATAAGAAACTATTTCTGTTCGATGAAAACTATCAAACGGTATATGAGCGATCTGCAACATTTCCTGAAATAAGAGATGAGGATGGCTTTCCCTGCGATAACATTGAAATGCTACGGAACTTTGTGTTTGAATCACTATCCGGTATTTTGCAGAGCAATGAATTCAATATTAAAGCGATCAACTTTACCACCTACGGCGCTTCTTTTATTTATATTGACAAAGAGGGGAAACCGCTTACGCCTTTATACAATTATCTGAAACCTTATGACCCTGTTTTGCACAAGCAATTTTATGATACATATGGAGGAATGGAACCGGTTTCCCTGTCAACAGCTTCACCGGTTTTAGGCAATCTCAATTCCGGCATGCAGCTTTATCGTTTGAAACATCAACACCCGGACGTGTTTGCCCGTGTGGCCTATGCACTGCATCTGCCGCAGTATATGAGCTTTTTAGTAACGGGAAAAGTAGCAACTGATATAACTTCCATCGGGTGCCATACCGGTCTTTGGGATTTTTCAAAAAACGATTATCACGAATGGGTATATAAAGAGCAAATTGATAAAAAGCTGGCGCCGTTAATGCCTTCGGATACTGTAACAGAATTGGTTTTTCAGGGGAAAAAATACAACGCCGGTATAGGATTGCACGACAGCTCTGCCGCGCTGATCCCTTACCTGGTAAGCTTTCCGGAACCATTTGTATTAATTTCCACCGGCACTTGGTGTATCAGTATGAATTCTTTCAATGATGCGCCACTTACTAAAGAAGAATTAAGAAACGATTGCCTGGCTTATCTTTCATACAAACGACAACCTGTAAAAGCATCGCGCTTGTTTGCGGGATACGAACATGAGCAACAGGTTAAAAGAATCGCAGCTCATTTCAACGAGAATGCTGAAAAGTATAAAGCAATCCCATTTCAGCCCCAGATAATTGAGAAACTAAGTGCGCATAACGCGTCTGCAATAACATCTGTTGATAATAACAATTTGCAATCTTCTGTTTTTGCACAAAGAGATCTGGCAACTTTTGAAAGCAGCGTAGAAGCGTATCATCAGTTAATGATCGACATTGTGAAAGCGCAGAAAGCTTCTACTGAATTAATCATGAGCCACAACATTACTAAGATCTTTGTGGATGGCGGTTTTAGCAAAAATCAAATTTATATGAAGTTGTTGGCAAATTCATTTTCAACATATAAAGTGTTTTCAGCTTCGGTGGCGCAAGCCACTGCAACCGGCGCCGCCCTGGCTATTCATAATGCATGGAATAGCAACCCTGTTCCGGAAAACATTATTGAATGCGGTATGCAGTAGAAAGAGGTTTGAAGGAAGTTGCCATTTTACTGCAACATTGTAAGTAATAAAAAACTACATTTCCTTCAGCATTTCAAATCTCAAATTTTATTAAACACAATCCGGAATGTAGTGCCTTTGCCGGGGTCGGAGCTTTTTACAAACAGTTCACCGTTGTGATATTGTTCAATTATTCTTTTTGATAAACTCAGTCCGAGTCCCCATCCACGCTTCTTAGTAGTAAATCCCGGTTTAAAAATTTTACGAACATTCTTGGAAGCAATTCCTTTACCGGTATCGGAAATATCAATGTGGATCTTGTTTTCCAACTGTTGTACTTCAATAGCAATCTTTCCCTTCCCTTCCATGGCATCCAATGCGTTTTTCAACAAATTTTCAATTACCCAGTCAAAAAGAGGTGGCGATATAAGGGCATTCACCACTTCATTACCATTGGTTTCAATAGAAAAATCCACTTTCTCCGGAGCTCTTTTCTTCATGTAATCAACCATCGCGCACACCTGGTTAATAATGTTGCTGGATTCCAGCTTTGGCGTACTTCCAATTTTTCCAAACCTGTCCGACACCAGTTTCAACCGTCCAAGATCTTTCTCCATTTCCATCACTATACTATTATTACTACTTTCTTCTTTCAGCATTTCCATCCAGCCTTGCAATGAAGACAAGGGCGTACCTAACTGATGCGCTGTTTCTTTAGCCATGCCGGCCCACACCTGGTTTTGCGTCGATTTGTTTCGTATACTGATGGTAGTTATGATCAGCACAATAAATATTGTTACTATACACAACTGAATAATCGGATAATATATCACCTCGTTCAGTAGTTTGGTATTGCCATAATAATATTTGTTGGCAATAAACGGATCCTGGCTAAGAATTATAAGCAGCGGCTCATTTGCATTCTTAAATTCCTTCAGCTTTTTTTTCAGGTACAGGCTGTCGCCTGCTACTTTCGTACTATCGAGATTAATAAAACTAACGATACTGTCTCTCTCATTTGTTTCAATGATTGGTATATCGTTTTGCTCGTTACGTATCATGTTAGGCAGAGTAAGATCCATACCGGGATTCATTACTACCGCTTTACTTGCTTCCACCCATTGCAACACTTTTTGCTTTTCGTCATTAGCAATTTTTGCTGCCAGGTATTGGGAATAAAATATCGTTCCGAAAATAATAGCGATCGCAAGTAAGGCCAGCAAACTTCTCCAGTTGAATAAGGAAACAAACATGTTTTAGTATAAAGTTCAGTATCAAAAGTAAAAAAAGAAGTTAGAAGTCAGAGATCAGAAATCAGATGTCATAAGAAATTGTCTAACACTGGCTACCGGCAACCAGCAATTTTGATCTCTCCCCACTTTCCACCGGCCCCACTACAATAACTATTTCTCCTTTTACAGTTTTTTGCTTATAGTAATCGCATACTTCCTGCAAGCTGCCACGTTTATTTTCTTCAAACATTTTGGTGAGTTCACGGCACACACAGCATGGGCGTTCTGCTCCAAAGTACGTTACAAACTCCTCAAGTGTTTTTACCAAACGCATGGGCGATTCGTAAAATACCATTGTTCTTTCTTCCAAGGCCAATTGTTTCAATAAAGTTTGCCGGCCTTTTTTTAAAGGTAAAAAACCTTCGAAAGTAAAACGATTAATAGGCAGTCCGCTATTTACCAAAGCGGGTACAAAAGCTGTGGCTCCGGGAAGGCATTCTACTTTTATATCATTACGCACACATTCTCGTATCAGCAAAAAAGCAGGATCGGAAATGCCGGGTGTTCCCGCATCTGTAATTACAGCCATAGTTTTTCCTTGCTTTAGCTGATCTACTAAATGCTGCAACACCTTATGCTCATTATGCTGGTGATAGGGCGTTAGTGGTTTTTGAATATTATAGTGATTTAAAAAAACTGAGGAAGTTCTCGTGTCTTCGCACAAAATGAGATCTACACTTTGCAACACTTCGATGGAGCGGAAAGTAGCATCTTTTAAATTTCCTAATGGCGTGGGAACAAGATAAAGCATTGGATAATGTGGAAATGTAATGAATGTGGAAATGTGAAAATGCAAGAACGGAGTGCTATTATATAATTGCCCAATAAAGAACAAAAAGTTGAAGAGTGCGACGCAACGGCTGCTTCATAGTAGCAATGCCGCCCGGCTCAAAATAATAAGAATTATACTAAACAATGCTTTTATTAAAAAGCGGCGACCTCTTTTCTCACATTTCCACAATTGCAAATTAGTTTGTTACCTCTATTTCAAAATATTCCATCACAGGATTTGCGAGCAATTTTTTTGTAGCATCTTCCGCTATTTTTTTCGCGTCATCTTCGTTAGCAGCTTCTATTTGTAGCGTGATGTGTTTGCCTATGCGCACATCCGTAATTCCTGTTAGCCCTAAATTTCCAAGACCACCCATTACCGCTTTACCCTGTGGATCGAGCAAATCTTTTAACGGCATTACTTTAACCTGAACTGAAAAAGTCATTGTATTATGATTTTCGTTTTTAAATTATTTTATGACTGCTTTTTTGAAAGCGCCAAAGATAAGATGATATACAGAATAAATATAACCGGAACCGCAAGCCATTTCAGGAATATGGCAGCCACAACGGCTAATACAGCCAGAAGGATCTTTGGTATATTACTTTTAACCGTATAATCCTTAAACTTAAGCGCCATAATGGGTATATTGGAAACCATCAAATAGCTTATCAATGCTATAACGGCGTACAGCAGCCATTTATTTAGTAAAAGCGAAGATCCCATATCGGCTGAAGTCCATAATATTAAAGGAAAGGAGGCGATGAGCATACCGGCCGCGGGTGTTGGCACGCCTTTAAAACCGTATTGCTGGGAATCGTCTATATTAAATTTAGCAAGCCTGTATGCAGCCGCACAAGGCACTATAATTGCGGGTAACAGCCAAACTACCGAAACATTAAGCCCATCCGGCTCGCGGGCTATACTTAGCCGCAAAAGCTGGTATAATATCATGCCCGGCGCCACGCCAAAACTTACAACATCTGCCAATGAATCCAACTCCTTTCCCATGGCCGATGTGGCTTTAAAAAGCCGCGCCACAAAGCCATCAAAAAAATCCACAACACCTGCTAGTCCAATAAACAAAGAAGCATACCAGATCTTTTCCGGCATGTCAATCAATTGAGTTCCATAACTATCGCTGGTAATAATTATTCCGTTTTGCAGGGTTGCAATAATGGCAAGACATCCAAATGCCAGGTTAAGTAAAGTGAAAAGATTTGGAATTTGTTTCATAAAGTTGTTGTTGGCTGTTGGAGGTTGTTGGCTGTTGGCCAGTATATTCAAGCATTCTATTAATAATGGACTGTATATAAAGGCTAACAACCAACAACTATCAACTATTTCTTCATCAACGCTTCAATTTCTTCAACTGTTATTGGAATATTTTTCATCAGGTCTATATTGCCATTTTTAGTGAGCCATATATTGTTTTCGATGCGTATGCCCATTTGCTCTTCTTCAATATAAATACCGGGTTCCACAGTCAGGAACATACCTTCCTGCAATGGCTCTAAGCGTGCTCCCAAATCGTGCACATCCACACCCAAATGATGCGAAATGCCGTGGTACAGGTATTTGCGGAAAGCGCGATTTTCAGGATCTTCATTTTTCACATCGGCTTCTGTAAGCAATCCTAGTTTTATGAACAGTTTATTTGCTTCATCCCCCACTTTTTCGGTATAGTCGATTAGCGAAATACCGGGTTTCAAGATACTTATGCAATATGTGTGGAGCGCCAGGCATGCGTTATACACTTCTTTCTGGCGACTGGTAAATTTTCCGTTTACCGGCACGGTGCGTGTAAGATCGGCATTATAGCCACCGTATTGAGCTCCAAAATCCATCAGTATCAGTTCGCCGTCTTTACATTCCTGGTTATTAGTTACATAGTGTAAAGTGCGGGCTCTGTCGCCGCTGGCAATAATGCTTCCATAAGCCTCGCCTGTGGCGCGGTTACGCAAAAATTCGTGCATTATTTCCGCTTCAATCTCAAACTCAAACACGCCGGGTTTTATAAATCCCAACACCCGCCTGAAAGCTTTATCGGTAATATTGATCGCTTCGCTAATCACTTCCACTTCAAACTGAGTTTTAACTCCACGCAGTTCTTTCAAAATTTTCGCGCTACGCTTATAATTGTGCAAGGGATAGCGGAGGCGCATTTCCTTTGCATACCTGTAATCTCTTACACCTACATATTTGGGAGCTTTCCTGTCATTCTCATTTGTGTTCAAATAAATAGTATCTGCCGAGTGTACCCATCCCTGCAAAAGACTATCCAGCGCATCGAGCCAAACGATTTTTTGAATACCCGAAATGGCGGTTCCTTCCTCGCTTCTTAAACGGTGTCCGTCCCATTTTTCTTTCATTTCATTTGGTCTTGTTAACACCAGCACTTCACGATATTTAGGATCGGGATTATCGGGATACAAAACCAACATCGTGTCTTCCTGCACAATTCCCGTAAGCCAATACAGATCTGAGTTTTGCTTAAAAGCATACAATGCGTCGCCATTCGACGGCAGTTCATCATTGCTATTAAAAATAGCTATCGCGTTCTTCTCCATTTTTTCGATAAAACGCTTCCGGTTTTGTACAAATATTTCCGGATTTAATGACTTGTATTTCATATTATTCTATTGAAAAGTAAAAGAATCTGTAAATGTAAGATATCGCGGGGAGTAATCAGGCAATAGGAAATGTGAAAATGTGAGAAATGAATTTGAAAATGAGGAAACAAGCTGTAATTGTAACTCAACGATTCAATAATTCATTGATTTTTTTTGGGTACCCGGCGGCGGTGCTACTATTAAGTATCGTTGTGTCACTCACTTGTACGGCAGTAATGCTATGGAGCAAGTGATGAGTTATGAGTTTTGAGTTTTGAGTGCTTTTGTATTCACACGCAATTAGTGTATAAAGCATTCTCAATTCTCCACTCTCCACTCTCAACTTATTTAATACTTTCGGCATTCTTTTTGCCGCTTGAATATTCTACTATGAAAATGATTTATTTCTTCATACTGTTATTCTCTACTTCATTTGCGCAAGCGCAATCTTCTAATAATTTAATACCCTGGAAAGCAAATAAAAAACTAACCTATAACGATTTCAAAGCTTCTGTAGATGTCAATTCTTCAAATGCGGCATTAACAAGTACTTCCATAAAATTGGATATGGGCTACGGCTCACATGGTGTTAATTTTAAAATAAGCTGCGTTTTTGATAAATCAAGATCGTGGATGCGTGTTAAAAACGAATACATACTGCAGCATGAGCAGAGCCATTTTGATATTTCAGAACTTTTTGCAAGAATGCTGAATAAAGCAATGAAAGAGTACAAATACAATGAATCAACAGCAGGCAAAGACATGAACAATATCTACCAACGCATTATGACGGAGCACCAGCAAATGCAGGACGAATACGACAGCGAATCAAATTTTTCACGCAACAAAGCTGGCCAGGAAAAGTGGAACAAAAAAATAACCAACGCGTTGAAGGAGTATAAAGATTATGCGAACTACTGAGCCGGACATCAAATCATTTAGTTATTGAGTTACAATTCTCAACTCATTAATAACAACTAATTTCATATAGCCTTCTCAAATTAGCAACCCGACCTCTGATTTCTCTATTGCTCGTTGCTAACCGCCCACTAAAGTTCCTACCGCACAAGTGAGTGACACAACGATGCTTAATAGTAGCACTACCGCCCGTCCCCAAAAAATAAAATCTCAATCATAATACAGCGTATAACAATTAAAAACATTTCAAATTTCAAATTTCAAATCTCAAATCCAGAGTAATTATTCCCCCGTTCCATATTCTTCTATCAGTTTCATCAGTACGCCGTTTGTCCAGCCGAAGCCGTCTTGTGCGGGATATTCGCCACCACCGGCCTGTGCATCCACATTTTCCACATTGTATTTCTCCATCATTTTTCCGGTAGTTTTAAACACTTTTATGTTCATTGAAATCCATCGCTTTGCAATTTCTTTTGCGAGGTCGCCCTGCTCATATTTTTCCAACCCTTTTATAGTAATCCATTGCAGGGGAGCCCAACCATTTGGGGCATCCCATTGCTGGCCGCTGTTTCGCAGTGTGGTTACCACCCCACCGGCTTTCAGAAATTTTTTTTCAACAATCGCTGCTGCTTTTTGAATACGCTCTTTGGCGGGCAAATCAAAATAAAAAGGTGTAATACCCGCAATAGTCATGGAATTACTCAATGCATGCCTGCTGATGTTGTAATCATAATACCAGCCGTCGGCAGGCTTGTATAAATATTTGTTAATGGCGGCTTTCCTCTTTTCCGCAAGTTGTGTAAACAGATTTGCTCTTAATAAATCGCCGCTCTCTTTATACGATTTTGACAAAGTAACTTCAAGATGATATAGAAGGCAATTCAAATCAACGGGCACCAGGTTAGTGGTTTGTATAGTAGATAAATTTTTACCATCTGCGAACCAGCGTGAGCTAAAGTCCCAGCCGCTTTCCGCTGCGGAACGTATATTTCTGTAACGACTTTTTTTTGAGGCGGCAGGCAGCTTTGCGAACAACTCAACATCTTCTTTGTAGCTTTCGGGTCTTGGTGTTTCAAGCTGATCGTAATAACGGTTAAGCACACTGCCATCCGGCATTTTCACTAAATGTTTTGTATTAGCAATCCTGTCCATCCAGTAACTATATTCGTATTGCAACGGTCGCTGATATTCCGCATACACTTTATCGCCGATTCTTTTGGCAAGCAAATCCAACATCAGCGAGAAGAAAGGCGGCTGCGATCTGCTTAGGTAGTATGTTCGGGTGCCGTTTGGAACGTGTCCGTACTGGGTTATTAGCCACGAAAAATTATTTACCAGGTGTTCCAACATGGCTACATCGCCGTTTGCATCAAGCCCCAGCATGGTAAAGTAAGAATCCCAATAATACATTTCGCGAAACCTTCCACCCGGTACTACATACGGGTTTGGCAGCGGCAACTGCGAACTCCAGGCTACCGGCCTGTCGGGATTTCTTTTTAGTAATGCCCACAGTTGCTTTATATGCGTTTGCACATCAACATTCGCATTGCTTTTATACGCTTCATTTAAAGCGGGTGGCAGTTCGAAATTATCTTCTACAAATCGTTTTAAAGAGAACTCAGGAGATGCGCTTTTCTTTATACCGGCATATTCTTCCACAATTTGTTTAGGATCGCGTTTAGCTATGCAATCGGCAAATGTTTTACTGTCCGGGAATATCTTACCCATTTGTACATCCACAAAAAGATCTCCATACAATCTGTCTGGTGGAATTGTATCCTGCGCATGTAAAAGTCCATTTGAAAGGAGCATTGCCATGAATAAAATAATTCTTTTCATATGTCGGTTTCTAAACAAATTTAACGAATTGATGTTTAAAACGACGTGAAGAATGAGGGCAATTTGAAGAAGTCGGAGATCTGAAGAATCAATTAGCCTCAATAAGTCAATAATTAAAAAAGCGCCCTGTTCTAAGTAACAAGGGCGCTTTTCAAAATAAAGTATATGCAGTTCTAAAACAAACCGTATAACTGCGAATCTATCTTGTTAATAATTTCTCCTAAGTGCTCTTCATTTTCGGGAAATTTATTTTTATCGACATCTATTATCAATAACGGTCCTTCTTTGTAGGTTTCTATCCATTTGTTGTAGTAGTCATTAAGGCGTTTCAGGTAATCGAGCCTGATATTTTCTTCATATTCTCTTCCTCTTTTTTGAATTTGTGCAACCAGCGTGGGCACGGATGCCTGTAAATAAATTAAAAGATCCGGCGGCTGCACCATACTTTTGAGGGTTTGGAAAAACATGTAATAATTATCGTAATCGCGTTTATTCATCAATCCCATTTCATGAAGGTTTGGTGCAAAAATGTTGGCATCTTCGTAAATGGTGCGATCCTGTATTACAGTTTCGGTGCCGTGATGAATTTCCAGCAGTTGGTTAAGACGGCTGTTCAAAAAATATATCTGCAAATTGAAGCTCCACCTTGGCATGTCTTCATAAAAATCGTTCAGATATGGATTGTGATCTACGTCTTCAAATTGCGGAATCCACTTGTAATGTTTGCTCAACATTTCCGTGAGGGTGGTTTTCCCGGCCCCAATATTTCCCGCAATTGCGATGTGTTTAGGTTTTTTTGCTTTAGCCATGAATTAAATATGTAAAACAATGATTTATTTCAATAGGATACCTGGTTTTAATAGTAAATCAACCCCATATGTTCGCGTACTAATTGCAAAGTTGCTTTTGCACTTTTACCTGCTTTTTCAGCGCCTTTTTCCATTACTTCTTTTAAATACTTTTCATCAGTGCGAATACTTTCGGCTTTTTCACGAATTGGCGCAATAAATTTCACCATGTCTTCAGCCAATTGTTTTTTCATGTCGCCATAGCGAATAGTACAGGTGTTGTAATCGTTTTCAAATTTTGCCAGTACATCTTCTGCGCTAACCAGTTTCATCAGCAAAAATATGTTTTCTATGTAATCGGGTTTTACTGAATTTGGTTCAGTGGGGCCGCTGTCAGTTTGCGCCTTCATAACTTTTTTGCGAATCAGGTCATCGCTATCGGCAAGGTATAACGTAGACATTTGGTTTTCACTCTTACTCATTTTTCCTTTACCATCCAGGCTGGGTACTTTTACCAGCGCTTCGCCAAAATTGAACGCTTCCGGTTCCGGAAAAACATCACCATACCGGTGATTAAAACGGTTAGCATAATTGCGTGCAATTTCCACATGCTGCTGCTGATCTTTGCCCACAGGCACTTTTGTAGCGCGATGTACAAGAATATCTGCCGCCATCAAAACAGGGTATGTTAATAAGCCGGCATTTACATTATCGGGCTGCAACCGCACTTTATCTTTAAATGTAGGTGTTTTTTCAAGCTCCCCTTTATAGGCAAGCATATTGAGGTATAAGTATAATTCCGATATTTCAGGAACATGGCTTTGCACATAAAAAGCAACTTTATCCGGGTCCAGGCCACAAGCTATATTTTCCGCTATTACGCGGCGCACACTCGCGGCCAGCTCTTTAGTATCGGGATGTGTAGTAAGACTGTGCCAGTCGGCCACGAAAAAAAAGCAATTATAGCTATCCTGCATACGCACATAATTGCGCATGGCGCCAAAATAATTTCCTAAATGAAGAAATCCGGTTGGCCTTATACCACTTAAAACAACTTCTTTTTCCATAACCGGGCGAAGATAAGAAAGAGTAGTTTGAAAATGTGGGAAATGTGAGGAATGTGAAATGAATTTGAAAATTTGAAAATGTGCTAATTTGAAAATGCTTTGTGCATGGGTTTTGTTTCTTGTTTTGAACAAACCTTGTTAATGTGAGAATGTGGAAATGAATTTGAAAATGCCGGGGTCCTTTCAATAATTCAATGATTTTTATGGGACCGGCGGTATTGCTACTATTAAGCATCGTTGTGTCACTCACTTGTACGGTAGTAATGCTATTCGGCAAGGTTAAGCATTCATGTACAAATTTATGCTGCGTAAAGTATAAAAGTGATTGTACATATAATGATCGCCCTCATAATAGCATTTTCAAATTTTCAAATTAGCACATTTTCAAATTCATTCCTCACATTTCCTACATTTCCACATTTTCAAATCCCTTATTTTTGTTTATATGGAAGTAACCGATAAATTAGTAGCAGATTTGGCGGCATTAGCCAGGCTCAGTTTTAATGAGCAGGAAACACAAGAAATAAAAAAAGACCTTGGCAAAATGATCGCTTTTGTAGAAAAGCTGAAGGAAGTAAACACTTCCGGAACCGAGCCTTTGCTGCACATGACCAATGTAACCAATGCTTACCGTGAGGATGTTGTGAAAGGCTCGATGCCAAAGCATGAAGCTTTGCAAAATGCACCACGTGCCGATGCAAACTATTTTAAAGTGCCAAAAGTTATACAAAAATAAATATGAGTCAATCCATCATTCATTTAGAAAATATCCAGAAAAGTTATTTTATGGGAAAACACGCTCTTCCCGTATTAAATGGAATTTCGCTGAATATTTTCAAAAATGAATACGTTGCACTTATGGGCCCCTCCGGATCCGGAAAAAGTACTTTAATGAATATTCTTGGATGCCTGGACTCCCCTACTGCCGGAAAATATGTACTGAATGGTCACGATGTAAGCACCATGCCCGATGACGCATTGGCGGAAGTGAGAAATAAAGAGATCGGCTTTGTGTTTCAACAGTTCAACCTGCTGCCCCGCCTTACCGCCGCCGAAAATGTGGCGCTTCCTCTTATATATGCCGGGCTGAAAAGAAAGCAAAGAATAGAAAGAGCAAAAGATGTGCTGGCAAAAGTGGGCCTTGCCGACAGAAGCCATCACAAGCCAAACGAAATGAGTGGCGGACAAATACAACGTGTGGCCATAGCACGGGCACTGGTGAATAACCCCTCTATTATTTTGGCCGATGAGCCCACCGGAAACCTGGATTCCAGAACATCGAAAGAAATTATGGAGGTTTTCAACACCATACAGGAAGCCGGAAACACCGTGGTGCTGGTAACCCACGAAGAAGACATCGCAGAATATGCGCATCGCATAGTGCGCCTGCGCGATGGCGTTGTAGAATGGGATAAACCAATAGCCGAAGCCTTAATGATGCACCACTAACTAATTATTAAGTTATTGAATAATTGAGGTTGCAGGATAGTTTTTATTCAATGTTTTGAGGGGTCTCTAAGTTCTAAGAATTATTTTTTGGAAATCAGCGGTAGTGCTACTATTAAGCATCGTTGTGTCACTCACTTGTACGGCAGTAATGCTACTGAGCGGTTGCAAGTTACAGGTTGCGGAATTTTGGTACAGTCAAACAATTCTGAAATCAGCGGTGGGAGGTAGCAGAGGAAAGGTGCCTGGACAGAATTTTGTACACATATGTCCTACACCTTTGAGGTGTAGGACATATGGCTAACAACAAGCCTGAATATTTTAAATTGATGAATAGAATTACTACAGACGAACGGAATGCGACGCAACGATGATGCCATGAAATACCGCCGCCGGTACCAAAAATATCATCTCAAACAATTAGTGTGCTAGTTCTCTTTGAACTTTGCTTTGCCATTATACAGTAGTAAAATATTCATCGCCTTACAAAATCCTTTTCTATAGAAAGCTCAGCGTTTCGTACAACCATTCAATGATCCAATAATTTAATCATTCAATTATTTGTGTATGTCTGCAAAAATTTATACTAAAACCGGCGATAAAGGCACTACCTCATTAATAGGCGGAACAAAGGTTCCCAAATCTCATATACGGATAGAAACTTATGGAACCGTAGATGAATTGAATTCTTATATTGGTTTGGTAAATGATCTTATTACTGACGAGCAAAGCAAATTATTACTAAAAGAAATTCAGGACCGGCTGTTCACCATTGGCTCTTCGCTTGCAAGTGACCCAGACAAAGCTCCTTCCTTAAAAATTCCCGACCTGAAGGATGAAGAT
Organism: Flavihumibacter sp.; assembly: GCA_031553495.1. Classification (GTDB taxonomy): domain Bacteria; phylum Bacteroidota; class Bacteroidia; order Chitinophagales; family Chitinophagaceae; genus Pinibacter. The sequence goes on along the minus strand of JAVBLN010000007.1, from coordinate 340,046 downwards.
ATTCAGTTGCTGGAAAAAGAGATTGATCGAATGCATACTATTTTACCGGAAATGAAAAATTTCATTTTACCGGGAGGCAGTATAACGGTATCGCACATACACATTGCAAGATGCATTTGCCGCAGAACTGAAAGATTGTGTGTTAATATGCAATCTCAGGAATTGTTTATAGACACCCGGATAATCAGATATCTCAACCGCCTTAGTGATTTCTTGTTTGTACTTGCAAGATATATCGGCCACATAACTCACGTGCCGGAAATACCCTGGAAACCGAGGACGAACTAGACACCGATGAGTTTTTTTAAAACCACAAGGAACATAACATAATTAGCACATTTTCAAATTAAACAAGCATTTTCCCGTCTTTCATATGCAAAATGCGGTCGCTCATTTTTGCCAGTTCTTCGTTATGGGTAACGATAAGGAAGGTTTGGTTAAACTGTTTGCGTAAATCAAAAAAAAGCTGGTGAAGTTCCCTGGCGTTTATAGAATCGAGATTACCCGTAGGCTCATCTGCGAAAACAATTTTAGGATTATTGATCAGCGCCCTGGCAACAGCCACACGCTGCTGCTCGCCGCCTGAGAGAGCTTGTGGTTTATTATCCTTCCGGTTATCAATTCCTAAAAGATGTAACAATTCCAATGCCCGGTCTGCGACTTCTTTTTTCTTTCGGCCTGCAATCCAACCGGGAATGCAGATATTTTCTATAGCGGAAAATTCGGGTAATAAATGGTGAAACTGAAAAACAAAACCAATGTTCGAGTTGCGGAAATTAGCCAGTTTTTTACCTGAAAGTTTGTGATAAATATTGCCCTCCAATTCCACAGATCCGCTATCGGGCTGATCCAGTGTACCAAGAATATGCAATAATGTGCTTTTTCCTGCACCGGAGGAGCCAACGATACTAACTATTTCACCTGTGTGTATGCTTACGTCTACGCCTTTCAGCACTTCCAGATTACCGTATTTTTTATGAATGTCCCTTGCAATAAGCATAATTGAATGGGTGTTTGTATTAAATAAATTGAATTCCAAAAGAGCGAAATCTCACTGTTTTCAGACACACAAAGCAATATTAATAAAAACTTTATGACTGCCGACAAAACAGATTTGGAATTACCGTTTTAACCACTACTTTTGCGAAAAAATTGAGTAGGTACAAATAAGCAATTTGTATTTACGTTTATAAATAAAAAAGTAGAAAGATGTTCTGGACACTTGAATTAGCATCATATCTGGAAGACGCACCTTGGCCCGCTACTAAAGATGAGCTTATAGATTATGCCATTCGTAGCGGCGCGCCAATAGAGGTGGTAGAAAATCTCCAGGAATTGGAAGATGAAGGCGAAATTTATGAGGGCATTGACGATATATGGCCGGATTATCCTTCCCAGGAAGACTTTTTCTTTAATGAAGATGAATATTAAAGAGTAAAACACCTCGTTAAAAAAATATTAAGCCGTTTACATTATTTTGTAAACGGCTTTTTTGTTTTACTATTATTTTACAAACGACCATGTTTTTAGTCAGGCAATTAATTAACTTGCGTCTTACGTTTTTGACATAAAAATTCTAAAAAACTAACAATTGTCATGCGATAAAAAATAGTTGATTATTATGAAAAAAATCCAATTTATACTATCACTTTTAGTTTTGGGCTTAAGCATGAATCTTTCATTTGCTCAGCAATACACTCCTGATGCAAGTGCTTCTGCAATTAAGTTCAGTATTAAAAACATGGGAATTACCTTCAATGGCACTTTTGGTGGCTTAGCCGGACAAATCACATTCAATCCCAATGATCTTTCATCGTCATTTTTTAATGTTCACGTAGAAGCGAAATCTGTAAATACCGATAACGAATCCAGAGATAATCATCTTCGCAAAGAGGACTTTTTCAATGTAGAAAAATTTCCAAAACTTAGTTTTGCTAGCGATAAAATAACTTCTGCCGGCAAAGGCGAATATACTGTTACAGGTAGGCTTACCATAAAAGATGTAACAAAAACCATTAGTTTTAAATTCTCTGCTACTCCACAAGGCAATGGTATTATACTCAAAGGCAATTTTGAAATAAACAGGCGCGATTATAATGTGGGAGGCAGCAGTATGACACTTTCCGATAAGGTAAAAGTGAATCTGATAGTGGTAGGAAATTAGAAATCAGAGGTCAGAGGTCAAATTAGCCCGCTGTGTGTACTGCCCGCTGATTTCTGATTTCCGGCTTCTCTATTTATCCATTTGCCCAATCACATCTGCTGTAACCCCGGTAAAGGAAAAGCCTCCATCGTGAAAAAGATTTTGCATTGTAACCATTCTTGTAAGATCGCTGAACATTGCTACAATGTAATCAGCACACTGATCGGCAGTCGCATTTCCTAACGGACTCATTTTTTCGGCATATTCAATAAATCCGTCAAACCCTTTTACACCGCTTCCGGCAGTTGTGTTGGTTGGCGATTGCGAAATGGTATTAATACGCACTTTCCTTTTTACACCATAATGATATCCAAAACTTCTTGCAATACTTTCCAACAATGCTTTTGCATCAGCCATTTCATTATAATCCGGGAATACACGCTGCGCCGCAATGTATGAAAGCGCCACTACGCTACCCCATTCATTTATTGCATCTAAATCCCACGCTGTGCGCAACACACGGTGCAGGCTAACCGCGGAAATATCCAACGTTTTTTGTGTAAAGCCATAATCAATTTCGGTATAGCTCTTACCCTTACGCACATTAAGACTCATACCTACAGAATGCAATATGAAATCAAATTTGCCACCGAAATGATCCATAGCACCCTGAATAAGTTTTTGCAGATCTTCATCATTTGTAACATCTGCTCCTATTACCGGTGCGTTTACCGCCTCCGCCAGTTTATTGATCTCACCCATACGCAATGCTACAGGAGCATTGGTTAATACTAGTTGAGCGCCTTCCTCATGACAACGCAACGCAGTTCTCCAGGCTAGAGATTTTTCATCCAGTGCGCCAAATATGATTCCTTTTTTGCCTTTTAATAAATTGTAAGCCATATTGTGTGATTAAAAACTAATTATTTTTTAAAGCGGCTAAGATATTAAGTAAAGAGACAAAAGTAAAAAATAAAATAGCATGCTATTTTGATTGTGATAATGTGAGGGGAAATTTGAAAATTTGCTAATTTAAAAATGAATATGACTGTTTTGTTTATAACAAACAGTCTTTATTAGTGGAGGTAATTGGGAAATTAAGCAGCTTTCGATCATTCAATGTTTTAATAATTAGATCATTTGCCGAATAGAATTACAACCGTACAAGTGAGTGACACAACGATGCTTAATAGTAGCAACACCGCTTGTTCCCAAAAAAACATTGCACATTTTTATGCGGCATGCAGTATACAACGGAACAAGAATAATTCAATGATTTAATCAACCGATCATTTCCCTCGCATTTTCGAGAGCCGCGGCACTGGGCTGTTCGCCGCCAAGCATTTTGGCAATAGCGGTTATTCGCTCTTCATTTGATAATTGCCTTATATTGGTTTTTACACTGCTGCCTGACATTTGCTTATATACGAAGAAATGAGCATCGGCCTTGCCTGCAATTTGCGGTTGGTGCGTTATGGAAATTACCTGCCTTGATGAAGCCAGTGTTTTCATTATGGCGCCCACCTGTTTTGCCGCTTCACCGGAAATACCGGTATCAATTTCATCAAATATCATTGTTGGCAAATCCATCGATGCGGCCACCAGCGACTTGATACAAAGCATCAGACGGCTAAGCTCACCGCCACTTGCCACTTTTCTTATGGGAGCAAACCGGTTACTTTTATTGGCATCAAATAAAAATTCTATACTATCATAACCATGTTCATATAAGTTGCTCTCTCTGCTGCCTTCCACTACCGCTTTCAGCCTGGCATTTGGCATACCAACCTGTAACAGTAAAGCATTCACTTTATCTTCAAATGGTTTGGCTTGGGCTTTTCGTTTTGCGGAAATTTTTTCCGCCAGTTCCATAGCCTTTTCTGTAAAGGCCTGCACTTCTTTTTCAATACCTGCAATTTCTTCATCCACATTCAAAGCGGCTTCCAGCTTTTTTTCAAGAGAAGCTTTCAGATCCAGCAACTCGGCCGTAGTATGCAATCCGTGCTTTTTGAGCAATTTATAACCCACCGCCAACCGTTCATTCAGCAACTCCATACGTTGTGGGTCATAGTGCACTTTTTCGTTGATGTCTTCTATTTCACCGGATATATCTGATAATTCAATTTGAGCGGCTTGCATGCGTTGCACAATGGACAAAAGCGCCGGGTGATAATCAGTTAAACCCTGCAGATTGTTGGCCAATTGTTTTAATTGCTGCACAAGCGGTTGCTCACATTCACTCAACTCATAATTTACTTTTGTAAGCGTTGCTTTTATATTTTCCGAATTGGCCAAAAGTTTCAACTCGCTATCTGCATCTTCCAATTCATGCTCAACAAAATTTGCATCAGCCAATTCGTTATAAAGAAACCGGTGATAATCGGCCTCTTTATTAAACTGGTCTTTTTTAGTTTGCAATTCCGCCAATTTTTTTTCAGTGTCTTTAAGTTGCGTATATACTATTCTATACTTCTTTAAAAGTTCATCATTGCCTGCCAACGCGTCAATTGCTTCGCGTTGAAAATCAGCTTCACCTAAAGCCAGTGAATCAAACTGCTGATGCAGATCTACAAGCATACTGCTCAACTGTTGCAATTGAGCCAGCGTAACAGGAGTATCATTTATAAAAGCACGAGATTTGCCACTAACGGCAATTTCCCTTCTAATAATAATTAGTTCATCTTCATCAAGGTCATTGGCCTTCAAAAACTTTGTTATACTTTTAGTATTGGCATCAAAATAACCTTCTATAAAACATTTTTTATCCTTTTGCAAAAGCACGCTGCTATCGGCACGTTCGCCCAGTATAAGCGACAATGCTCCCATCAGTATTGATTTTCCGGCTCCAGTTTCACCCGTTATAATATTTAGTTTTCCGGAAAAACGGATATCAATTTCATCAATAATCGCGTAGTTCTGTATATATAATCTTGAGAGCATGGAAATCTTAAAATTTATTAATTCTGCAATGTATTAAGTAAGGCTTCGCAAACTTAATGTGAAAATGTGGGATATTAATTTGAAAATGTGCTAATTTGAAAATTTGAAAATGCTTTATGAATGGGTTTGAGATAATGTGGAAATGTTGGGAAGTTTCAATGATTCAATGATTTTTTTTGGAACCGGCGGGAGTGCTACTATTAAGCATCGTTGTGTCACTCACTTGTACGGTAGTAATGCTATGGAGCGGGATGCAAGTTGCAGGTGTTTCAGTAAGGGCAAACACTACATTATTCAAGCTGTTAGAAATTATCACAAGTTCCTCGCGCTTGCTACCAGTGACCTGCTACCTGCGACAAAAGCAATTAGGCCGCATGAATAAATTTTGCAAATAACTCAAACAGCTTCTTAGTTTTGCTTAATGGCAAAAAGTTTTTTTGGGTAAAGCAATTTCGCCATGCAATAAATATTTTACATGCGCTTATTTTTACTAACGATAGTATCATTTGTATTTTATTTAAAAGTAAATACCGCTTCCGATCCGTTTTGCAACAATCCCAATACGGCATTCAACAGCGGTGAGCGCTTTCATTTTGTGGTATATTATACATTAGGTGTTTACATTGCAGCAGGTGAAGCAGATTTTTCTATAACTACAGAAAAATATAATGGCAAAACCGTGTATCATTTGCTAGGCACCGGGCGTTCATATTCATTTTATGATAATTTCTTTAGGGTACGCGACAGGTATGAATCGTATGTGGACACGGCTACTTTCACCCCCCTCAAATTTATCAGGAATGTAAGTGAAGGCAATACTAAGAAGTATGAAAATATCAGCTTCAATAAATCGGCAGGTACAGCCGTTACGAATAATGGGGTATATAAAATACCGTCTTGCACACAAGATATAATGACTGCGCTATACAATGCACGCAACATTGATTACGATAAGTATAAGGTAAACGACAAAATTCCCGTTACTATTTTTCTGGAGAACGAATTGCACAACCTGTATATACGCTATATGGGTAAAGAAAAAATTAAAACCAAATTCGGCACTTTCAATTCCATCAAACTAAAACCTTTGTTAATGGCCGGAACAGTGTTCAACTCCGGAGAAAACATGACCGTATGGATAAGCGACGACGATAACCATATTCCCATTCGCTTAGAAAGCTCCATTGCTGTGGGAAGCATAAAGATAGATATGATGAGTTACAGCAACCTGCGTAATCCGGTTACATCGCTTATAAAGCAGCGGTGAAAATTTGAGATCTAAAATTTGAAATTTGAAATGCTGTAGGCCACTGATTGCAAGCAAAAACAAAAGCACTCATTACTCATAACCAGCCGAATAGCATTACTACCGTACAAGTGAGTGACACAACGATGCTTAATAGCAGCACTACCGCCGGTTACCAAAAAAATGTTGTTATTTTTACTTTTTTACAATTGAAGTTTTTAAACAAATCATGACCAACATGAAAATTTTAGCAACAATTTTACTTGCGTTCATTGCAGTTTTTGCAAATGCTCAAACAACCTACCAGCAAGACTCGGCGTGGATTTCAGACAATTACACAAAAATTGAAAAGTACATTCCTATGCGGGATGGCATAAAACTTTTCACATCTATTTATTTACCAAAAGATTCATCGGAAAAGCATCCCATACTGTTAAACCGCTCGCCATACTCATGTGCTCCTTATGGTGAAAGGTTTCGCCCATTTTGGGATAATTACTGGAAATACTACATGCGTGAGGGATACATTATTGTATTGCAGGACGTACGTGGCCGCTGGATGAGCGAAGGGCAGTTTGTAGATGTGCGGCCATTTATTAAAGACAAAAAAACAAATACCGATATTGATGAAGCCAGCGATACCTACGATGCTATTGATTGGATGGTAAAAAACTTACCGGGCAATAATAATAAGGTTGGCGTAATGGGTATATCATATCCCGGATTTTATTCTACTATGGCTGCTGCCAGCGGCCATCCGGCATTGAAAGCGGTAAGCCCCCAGGCGCCGGTTACCGATTGGTTTATGGGAGATGATTTTCACCACAACGGCGCTTTAGCGTTGATGGATGCTACAACATTTTATCTCGGCGGTTTTGGCTATCCGCAAAAGGGGCCTACAACCATTAACCCGGTATCAACATTCGCATCATCAACAGATAACTACGACCGGTTTTTGAAAATTGGCAGCCTGTCGAATGTAATGAAACTTACCGGCGACAGTATTCAGTTTTTTAAAGACCTTTTTGCGCATCCCAACTATGATGCTTGGTGGCAGGCACGCAATGCCCGTGTAAGCATGTATGATGTGAAGCCTGCAATGCTTACAGTGGGCGGACTTTTTGATGCGGAAGATTGTTTTGGCGCCTGGAACCTTTACAAGGCTATTGAAAAGCAAAGTCCCGGCACCAATAGCAAAATAGTAATGGGCCCCTGGTATCACGGCCAATGGTCGAGAAGCGACGGATCGTCACTCGGCAACATCAGGTTTGGCAGCAGAACCGGCGAATGGTATCAAAACAATATTGAAATTCCCTTTTTTAATTACTATTTAAAAGGTAAGGGAAATGAGCCGCGGCTGGCAGAAGCTACCATATTCTTTACCGGCGAAAACAAATGGAAAACTTTTGACCGGTGGCCTCCGGCGCCAATGCAGGATCGTGAGATCTTTTTTCAGCCGGATGGGTCATTAAGCTGGAATAAACCCGCTGCCACTAAAAGTTTCAGCGAATATGTGAGCGATCCCGCGCATCCTGTTCCTTACACGGAAGATGTGCATTATTACCGCACAAGGGAATACATGACAGATGATCAGCGATTCGCTTCACGCAGACCCGATGTGGTTACGTTTTGCACTGCACCATTAACCGAAGATCTTACTATAGCAGGCCCTGTAATTGCTGATCTGCTGGTGAGCCTCAATACTACCGATGCAGATTTTGTAGTGAAACTGATAGATGTATTTCCCGGCGATTTTAAATACCCGGGCAATATGCCTCAGCCGGTTAAAAGTACTGGTGGTTCATACCCGATGGGCGGTTATCAAATGCTGGTACGGGGAGAAATAATGCGTGGAAAATTTCGTAATAGTTTTGAAAAGCCTGTTCCGTTTGCACCAAATAAAGTAGAAAAAGTAAAATTCACTTTGCCGGATGTGGCGCATACTTTTCAGAAAGGTCACAAGCTGATGATACAGGTACAAAGCTCTTGGTTCCCGCTGTTTGACCGCAACCCGCAGCAGTTTATGAACATATATGAAGCTACAGATAACGATTTCAAAAAAGCTACCATCCGTATTTATCATGATGCGCAGAACAGTTCAGGTATAATACTACCGGTTATCAAATAATTGAATTACTGAAAACGTCAATTAAGTAAAACTCATGCAAAAAAAAAGCACCCCGATTTTGAAACCGGGGTGCTTTTTTTTATTGATAAGATAATTATTTCACATCTACAGAATCATTCAGGTCTTTATCAACCAGTACTCGTCCGCAGTTTTCGCAAACGATGATCTTTTTACGTTGCCTGATTTCGCTCTGGCGCTGAGGCGGAATAGCATTAAAACAACCACCGCAAGCATCCCTTTCAACAGGCACCACAGCCAAACCATTACGATAGTTGGTGCGAATACGGTCATAAGAATGTATCAGGCGTTCGTCTACTTTCTCCCTTGCTTCAGCAGATAATTTGTTATAGTGCTTTTCTTCTTTTTCGGTAGTTCCAATAATTTTTTCCAGCTCGTCTTTTTTATGCTTCAGCACGCCCTCTTTAGTACCCAGCGCTTTTTTTGCTTTGTCCAAGGCAATTACTTTGTCGGTAATTTCTTCCTGGGCGTCTTTAATGTGTTTTTCAGCCAGTTTTACTTCAAGCTGTTGCATTTCTATTTCTTTATTAACAGCTTCAAATTCGCGGCTATTCTTTACGTTGGTACTTTGCTTTTCGTATTTTTTTATCAGTTCCTCGGCTTCTTTTATTGCATTTTTTTTCTGAGCAATAAATTCGTTAATACCATTTATTTCTTCTTCTACTCTTGTTTGACGTGCATTTAACCCCAGTATTTCATCTTCCAGGTCACTTACTTCCATTGGCAATTCCCCTTTCAACACCTGGAGTTCATCCAGCTTGGAATCAATTTTCTGAAGCGTAACCATTGCGGTTAATTTTTCTTCAACTGAGAAATCTTTTACAGTTGCCATATTGTATTTTGAAGTTTGAATTTGTGGTTCTCAAAAAAAATATTGTACCGGATTGGTACAAACACTCGTTTTGAGGACGGCAAAGTTAGGAAAATTTTGCTGCAAAATAATATATAATAAATCAATTGTATATTGTTCACTTTCAAAGTGCCCAACATCAGCTAAAACCATGTTGCCATTGGCATCAAAAAACTCATGATATTTTAGATCGGCTGTTATATAAAAGTCTGCACCGGCTCTTAAAGCATTGTTAATCAAAAAACTACCTGAGCCACCGCATACAGCCACCTTTTTTACTTTTCTGCCGGTTAAAGCAGTGTGTTTTACTACCGGAACATTGAACGTAGTTTTAATTTTACTCAAAAACGCCGTTTCTTCTTCAGCATTTTCAAGCTCCCCAATAATTCCTGAGCCAATTTGGGGATTATTGTTCGCCAAAGCAATTACTTCATAAGCCACTTCCTCGTAAGGATGCGCGGCAATCATAGCTTTCACCACAGCATTTTCGAGATATGCCGGAAAAACCGCTTCTATTTTCAGCTCATCTTCCGCATGCCGCTCACCAACTTTGCCAACAAACGGATCTGCACCATCCTGCGCTTTAAAAGTGCCGCTTCCCTGCACCGAAAAACTACATTCGCTGTAGTTACCAATATGCCCGGCTCCGGCCTTAAAAATGGCATTACGCACATTTTCTGCATGGGCCACCGGCACATAAGTGAATATTTTTTTAAGCGTATTTTGCTTGGGTAACAGGATACTAATATTTATGAGGCCCAGCAAAGACGCAACCTTTCCGTTCACGCCGGCAATTACATTATCCAGGTTGGTATGAATGGCATAAATGGCTATGTCATTTTTAATGGCGGCTATCACTGTTTTTTCCACATAATTTCTTCCGGTTATTTTTTTCAGTCCGCCAAAAATAATAGGGTGATGCGCCACTATAAGGTTGACTTTTTTTTCTATGGCTTCATTTACTACAGCCTCGGTCGCATCCAGCGATACCAAAATTCCGGTACATTCCCACGCCGGCGATCCTGTAATCAAACCCGCATTGTCATAAGACTCCTGGTAAGAAGTGTTTGCTGTAGCTTCCAGAACGGAAATTATGTTAGATATTTTCATGATAAAAAGTCAAAAAGTTCAAGCACGGTAAGAAGTTGTTGAGTTAATATTTTTTGATACCGGCTGCAGTTTTTCATGGCATCATCGTTGCGTCGCAATCACTTCATCGGTAGTAATTCTTTTCATCGGTTAAAATGATTCAGGCTTACCGTTATCAAGATGTCCTACACCTTTGAGGTGCAGGACATCTGAATGTCACGTCCTGAAAAAAGTAGACAGTTATTTGTCTAAACATCAGTGAAATTTCTCGTCCCGCTCTCTGAATGACGAACTATCGATTTTTATTCATACATACTGCTCCGCCGGAATTCGAAATGACGGAGGAGCATTCTACACTTCTTTCAATCATTTCGCAACCATAACCATCACCGTCATTTCGAGCCCGATTATTTTCAACATATTTGTGATTATGCGTTAAGTCTCATGTGAGACAACCGGGCGAGAAACCTAATTGAATTAGTATACTGACAATTTATTGTATTGCCTGTACTTCAACACCAGCAACTTCTCTACTGCTCACTGCCCGCTGCCCACTGTCAACCGCTCACTAAAGTTCCTAGCGTACAAGTGAGTGACACAACGATGCTTAATAGTAGCACTACCGCCGGTCCCCCAAAAAAAACATATAATATAACCCTGCCCAAAATATAAAAACGACCTGAAAAAAGAATCACTTTCAATTTTCAATTATTGAATTACTTCTTCAACGTGAGCTATTTTACCGTTATCGGTAATGCCTTCTATTACCACACGTATTTTTTTTGTTATATCGTTATTATAAAACTGAATGGTGGTGCGTCTTGTAACTCTGTCAAGAAAAATATATGGTTTCCATAACAAGGTAGTGCGCAAATCTTCCACTGCATCTAACGGAGATTCTTTCGCATAATCGGGCGATGAAAATTCCTTTATTTCCGAATAGCCGGTAATAGTAGAAGACTCAAGGCCTTTAACATTCGCGGAGCTTGCGCCGCCGCCTCTTTTGGTGTAAATGGCTATACCGCCATTACCGCCGCCCATTGCCATGAAAGGCGGCCTGAATACTTTGATATAAGCCACATCCGTCATCGGAATATTTTGCACCATACCGGCATCGGTTTTCATTTCGTCCACATACAATGCCGGCGAGCCACCGCGCCACGTAAGCGTAGGTTCCGGCCCGGAAGTGTTGATCATCAGTCCGGCTACTTTACCTTGTAAATATGTAAATATCGACATCGCGCTGGCTGCAAACGGATCATTGGCCAAATCAAAACTATAGCCGTCGCCGCCTTTAAACAAACCGCTTGCATACTGATCATCCAGTTTTTCGGTTGCGGAACGGGCTCTGGCTTTTACCACAACTTCCTGTAATACCTGCGTTTTCCTCTCGCGTTCTTTACCGGCATTTATATAACCCTGGCCAACAAGATAACTTTCACGAAGCGTCTGGCTATCGGGCAGCGTAACATTTGACAGCATGTCTTTATCTATATTCACCAGGCTGTATCCTTTCCATAAGCCATTATCTACCCTGAGTGAAGCCCTCTCTGCCAGGCCGCTGTTTTGATTGAAAGTATAATACATATTGGCTTTGCCGTAAAAAATCAATCCGTCCGTATTAAATTTTCCCTGCGCGTCCAGCTCAAGGAAGAATATTTGTTTGGAGGAATCGGGGGTTTGCAGGATGGCATTCAACATCTGACCTTTCTTGAAATTACTTTGGGAAACACCATAAGCCTGGCCGTTTATGGAAATAAATTTATCGGGTGGAAATTTTACGGGTGAAAATTCTTTTGCTAATATTTTGTCCCAGTTATAGCGGCGCCAGCCGTTTGTAAGCATCACCAGGTCGCGGTGATTTTTCACACTGTCGCTGGGGTTGGAGAAATAATAATACGGATGATAAATATTTCCTCTTAATTCGCTGGTAAGTAAAAAACGTGAAACGATATTGTCATCTTCCATGCGGGGACGATAAAGATCCGCATCGGTAATTGACAGCGACAGGTTGGTTTTTACGGTATCGTCCACTTCTATTTCCAACTCGTTTTTACCACGTTTGGTAAGATTTATTCCTTTTTTGCGAATAATAGGCTCCGCCTGGTAATCATTATTATCTACAAAAGTGATGCGTTCGGCAATGGGTTTCCATGCGGCATCAAACAGTGTAAACTGAACAATGCTGCTGGGTAGCTGGCTCAATTCAAGTTCTCCATTCATTTCACCACCATCTTTTACATGCAGGTTTGCCATGTATACCACCTGCTGGTTGAGCATAGCCACAATGTGCATCACATCAAGAGCGGTATTGCTTCCCTGCGCCCTTTTTACTGTGAAGTTTTTCGCGTCCAGCCCGTCGGTTATTTTCAAAACGGCGCCACCATTTTTGGCAGCAGGCAGATCTGTTGACTGCTCTTTCCCATTCATATCTTTCCAAACCGCTTTATAAGTGGCATTATTTTGCGGTGTAAGCTCGAAAGTGCCCATGCCATCATGCTCCGATTTGAACGTTGCAACTTTTTGACCGGTGTTGCTCATAATATTTCCACTAACATTTACAGGAAAACCATTGTTATCAACCGCCTTAAAAGCTATAACAGATTCCACTCCATTTACCATATCGCCCCCTTCAGGAAAGAAACGAAGAGATGCGGATATTGGTTTTCCCACTTTGGCCGAGGTGTTTTTACTTACGATCTTAAGTGCCTTTACAAACAAAAATGCAGTGTCAAAATTTAGCATCCAACGGGTATAAGCTTTTACGTACAGCACCGGTTTCTGATAAGTTGGCGCTATATCGAAACTTCCCATTGCTGATGATTCCACAATGGGAGCGCTCTTGGTATTCAGTACGTTTCCATTATCATCAATCAGTTCAAAATACATGTTGGTGCTAATAGTGGAAGGCCAAATCCCATTCATAATATACGCCTTAAACCATATGGTTTCACCCGCGTTGTAATAATTTTTGTCAAAATGCACATATGCCTTTTCAACAGGATAATGATCGCTATAATACATCATTAAAGAATCGAGCCTTTGAGCGAAAAGTGAGCAAGGCATAATAAGCAAACAAGCAATTACAACAGTTTTTATAAGTTTTTGAATCATAATAAATACCTAATTGATAATAAACTATTGTTTGAAGATATACTTTTGTGTTGAAACGCAATTTACAATAACAAGACATTTCCACAATAGGATTTCTGTAATAATCAAAAAACACATTATGGGCGGATTATATGAGGATTATCGCGAAAAAATGCAGCAAATAGCCGATGTTAAGTATTCTTTAGCAGTATTGCAATGGGACCAGGAAACGTACATGCCGCCCAAAAGCGCAGCTACACGGGCCCGCCAGATCGCCACACTAAGTGAGCTTGCTCATAGTTTGCAAACAGATGGCAAACTGGAAAAAATAATTTTAACTCTCAGTGAAAACGACAAACTAAGCGATCATGAACAAAGAAATTGCGAATTAAGTCTTTATGATATTAACCAGCAGAAAAAATTGCCCGGTACTTTTGTAAGACATTTAAGTGAATCTATCGCGAAAAGCTACCAGTTTTGGCTGGAAGCACGCAAACAAAACGATTTCACCATTTTTCGTAACAGCCTGGAGGAATTGATCTCGTTAAAAAGACAGGAAGCCGATTATCTTGGTTATGAAACCCACCCGTACAATGCACTCTTAAACCAGTATGAAAGAGGTGCCACAACAACAATGGTAGATACGGTTTTTGATAGTATACATAACCCGTTAAAAAAACTGGTAGAACAGATTGGCAATAAACCGCAAACAGAAGATCATTTCTTACAACAATACTTTGATAAAGACCAGCAGTGGAAATTTAGTATGCGGATGCTGCATGATATGCAATTCGATTTTGATGCAGGCCGGCAGGACATTTCCGAACATCCTTTCACTACCAACTTCAGCAGCCGGGATGTGCGCATTACCACCAGAATTGATGAAAGCGACATTAGCAACATGACCTGGAGCTGCATACACGAACTGGGACATGCCCTGTATGAACAGGGCTTAACAGAAAGTGAATATGGATTACCGTTAGGCGAATATACTTCTCTCAGCATTCATGAATCGCAATCGAGGCTATGGGAAAACAACGTAGGCAGAAGCTTTGCTTTTTGTAAATACCTGCTTCCGATAATGCAGAACTATTTTCCCATTCAGTTACGAAATATTTCCACAACACAATTATATGCCGCTATCAACAAAGTGCAGCCTTCCTTTATAAGAACAGAAGCGGATGAATTAACGTATCATTTTCATGTTATGATACGTTACGAACTGGAGAAAAAACTAATAGAAAATAGCATAAGTGTAACCGACATACCTTCCTACTGGAATGAACAATATAAAAAATATCTGGGCCTGAATGTGCCGGATGATAGAACAGGTTGCCTGCAAGATGTGCATTGGAGCCATGGCAGTTTTGGGTATTTTCCCACTTACAGCCTTGGCAGCTTATATGCAGCGCAGTTTTATTATGCAGCAAAAAAAGAAATAAATAATTTAGAGACCGCTATTGCAAATGGCAATTTTGCGATATTGTTACAATGGCTTCGCGAAAAAATTCATTGTCATGGTCGCCGGCACACCAGCGAGCAATTGTGCCAAGCAATAACAGGCGAAGGTTTAAATAGCAACTATTTTATGCAATACGCTAATGAAAAATATTCAGACATTTACAGATAGTAAACAGTCTTTGGAGCGAAGATTTTTTTTAGGAGGAACCGGCAGTAGTATTTACCAAAATAAAATAACAGTTACCTTGATAAATACAAGAGCCGGTACCCCAAAAAATGCTTCTACCAAACAACTGTTTTATTACAAGGGAGGCACATTAGCAATCCAATTCGGGCAGATGAATATTGCAATCGGACATAATTATTAAAGACCAGGGCAAAAAAAGTAAAATGTTGCACTTTATGGGTATTTTTACAATGTGACCAATTTACCTTAGTAATATGAATAAGAAAATACTTACCATCCTTCCCACCATTTTGCTTTCGTTATTGTCGTGCAATAGAGCTGCCGAAAACAAGAAAGAACAGATAGTTTTGGAAGCCATTACCAGTGGCCGGTGGGTAATTCAACAATTTACAAATAGTGGCTCAGACGTTTCCGGGAAATTTAATGGTTATGAATTTCAGTTTCTGAAACAGGGAAGTGTGGAAGCATATAGTGCTGATAATAAAGAAACGGGCACATGGAAAGGAAACGTGAATGAAATGACGATTACTTCCGATTTTAATACAACCAATGATACTTTACAGTTATTAAATGAGGTGTGGATAATAAATGAAAATTCATGGGACTATGTTAAGGCAAGTACTGAAAATAATGGCGGTAAGACATTATATTTGAAAAAGAAATCCTGAAAATGGAACAGTTCTAAAATAACATGAAGTAGCTTTATCGAAAGTTGAGAAATTAACCACTAGTTCGCCATCCGCTTTTCCAAGTATCAATCAGTACACTTTACATAAAAGCGATAAACTTTAACCACCCGTCCAAACCCAATTTTGAACATCTCCCCTTAACTAACTTGTAGAAGCAAACTCGCTCCCTTCTGTAGAACATTATTCGCTCCCTATTTGAAACCCGGCTTATTATGCCAGGCACACTTTTTATTTGATTAACTGCAAAGAGCAATAAAAGAGTACTACCTATGCAAAAACAATTCATTAGATCCTTCCAAATATCTTTGCTGTGCATAGTTATAAGCATGGTGAGCTATAACGATGCTTATTGCCAGCTTAAAGCGAACTTCTCCGCGCAGACACGCGAAGGGTGCGCCCCCTTTGCAGTTGCATTCGCCGACAGCTCGTCAGGTAATCCCACTTCATGGAAATGGGATTTGGGCAACGGAACCATATCTTATTTACAAAACCCCGGCGCCACTTATTTTACACCCGGCAAATACAATATTAAGCTGGTGGTAAGTAATGGCGTTGAAACAGATTCTATTACCAAAACTAATTATGTAATAGCGCACGGTGAGCCTTCCATCGATTTTAAGGCATCTGTAACCACAGGCTGCTACCCGCTCACAGTTCAGTTTACAGATATAAGTCAACATATTGATACAGTAATAAAATGGGAGTGGTTTTTTGGCGATGGCTCTTATTCAACAGAACAACAACCAACGCATACATATACATCTGCGGGAAATTTCGATGTAACACTTCGCCTTACTACTGTGTTTAATTGTGAAAACGCATTTACCAGGATGGGGTATATTTCTACTCCAAAAGGCGCTATAGCGGATTTTAGTTTTACTAATCCCAACGATTGTAAACCTCCTACCACAATACGATTCAATAATAAAAGTACGGGCACCGGACAACTTACATACTTATGGCGTTTTGGAGATGGCAGCACGTCTACGCAAACAAATCCATCGCACAATTATGTATCGTCAGGAGAGTATACAGTAACATTGGTTACCAGCAATAATCAGGGTTGTATTGATTCTGTGGTGAAACAGAATTCAATTTCAGTAGGAAATGTAAAAGCAGATTTTCAAGCTCCGGACAGCGTATGTGCAGGTCAAAGTTTTCAGCTAACTAATCTTTCAACACCCACACCACAAAGCGTTCAATGGAACTTTGGCGATGGCAGTAACTCTACAGAGCTGAATCCTGTAAAAAAATATACAACACCCGGCACATATACTATTCAGTTGACCGGCAATTTTGGGGCATGTACTGATATAATTAAGAAGACTATAAAAGTTTTACCAGGACCTAAAAGTAATTTCACCGCCACAAACAATGTTGGATGTAATGTACCATTAAGTGTTTTGTTTACACAAACCGCTACAAATGCTGTAAGCTACAAATGGCTATTTGGAGATGGAACAACATCTACAGAGGCATCGCCCACACACGTATACACATCAGCCAACGCCTCATTCGATGTAACACTAATTGTGTTCAATGCTTCCGGTTGTCCTGATACACTTAAAAAACCGGGATTTGTGAAAATTTCCAAGCCCACTATCACATTAAACAACACTCCGGCAAAAGGGTGTGTACCTTTCACTTACAAACCTAATTATACAATAAACTCTTTATTTCCTATAACTTCTGTTAAATGGGACTTTGGAGATGGGAACACTTCTAATGATTTGAACCCCACACATATTTATGCCGATACAGGCAGTTATACTGTGAAACTTATTTATACCGGTGCAAATTGTACAGATACAGTGACTTTCCCAAATGCCGTGCAGGTTGGCATGAAGCCCGCAGCCGATTTTATAGCAAACCCCACACTGACCTGCGCATACAACGCTGTATTCTTTACTGATAAATCTACCGGACCAATAAATGAATGGTTATGGCAATTCGGTGACGGTGACACCTCCAGCAAACAACATCCATCTCACGCCTATTCAAATGTAGGAGACTTCAACGTTACACTAATTGTAAGTCATTATGGTTGCCGTGATACGTTGAAAAAGCTAAAATATGTTCACATACTTCCGCCTATATCAAAGTTTTCGGTTTCGTACCAGTGTACATTTCCTTATGTAAGAAGATTCCAGGATAGATCAATAGGCGCAAAAACATGGTTATGGGATTTTGGCGATGGCCAAACCTCTACCGAACAAAATCCGCAACATACTTATAACACACCAGGAACCTATACGGTGTCGCTAAAGGTTAGCAATGATGATTGTATTCATATTTCACAACAATCAATAAAAGTAGTGGATGAGAAAGCGAATTTCATTGCCTTGGATTCCGTTACCTGTAAAAAAACTCCGGTTAAGTTTTCAACTGTAGGTGTTAATGGACAAAACATTTCAAAATACGCATGGAGCTTCGGAGATGGTTTCTCAGCCAATAATGCCGGCCCGGTGCACGTTTACACGCAATTAGGAGTTTATGATGTAAAACTAACGTTAACAGACATACTTGGATGCCAAAGCGTGTTGTCAAAATCAAAATACATAACAGTTCAGGGACCAACAGCCAATTTCAGCGTTCCGGTTTCAGGCATTTGTAATAACAATAGTATAACCTTTACAGATCAGTCTGTTGGAGATGGTGAAAATGCTATAGTTTCATGGAAATGGGATTTCGGAGATGGAACAGTACAAACTTTCAATGCGCCGCCATTTACCCATGTGTATACCAAACCGGGCAATTACAACGTTACACTTATTGCTATAGATGCGCAAAGCTGCACTGATACAATAGTTAAAAAGAATGCGGTTATTGTTTCAAAACCTGTGGCAAACTTTACGGCAAAAGATTCATTACTGTGCTCATCGAGCAATGCGGAATTTAATAATTTTTCCACAGGACCACAACTTTCCTATTTATGGAACTTTGGAGATAACACGACTGCCACAGATGCTTTTCCTGTACATAATTATTCTTTGGAAGGCGTATATACAGTATCACTAAAAATTACAGATGTGTATGGTTGTAAAGATTCGCTTACCAAAATTAATTATATCAATATAAAGAATCCAGTAGCTAAATTTACGGTAAACAACACTATGGCAGAATGTCCGCCTTTAGTTGCAGACTTTACAAATCAATCTCAAAACTATACCTCATTAACCTGGAATTTTGGTACAGGGCAAGCTTCCACACTTACTAATCCAATTCATATTTATTCCTACCCTGGAAAATATAAAGTAACACTTACAGCAAAAGGATATGGGTCGTCATGCTTTGCATCCGACAGTACATTTATTACAGTACTTGGTCCACGTGGTACATTTACCTATTCACCTTTAAGCGGATGTTCTCCATTTAATGTTACATTCACCGCTTTACCCGAAAAAGGGTTTAACGTAAATTACATTTGGGACTTTGATGACGGTGTTGTTGTTCAAAAAGAAGACTCTATTATAGCGCATACTTACACCACTCCCAAAAAATATTTACCAAGAATGATATTGGTTGATGAAAGAAATTGCCGTGTGCCCATAAAAGGAATAGATTCTGTTGTGGTTTATGGAGTTACTGCATCCTACACTAAACAGCAGGCTCTTTTGTGTGATTCGGGGGTGGTAAGTTTCAATAATAAATCAACATCAAATGATATCATAACACAGTATAACTGGAACTTTGGAGATGGAACATCTTCAAACACAAAAGATGTTACACATTTTTATAAAACTCCGGGATCCTATAATGTAACATTATCTGTATTAACTCAAAATGGATGTAAAGATGATACTGTTACAAGAACTCCAATTGTGGTGAATAAAGGTCCCGAAATAGCCATTGAAAGCCCTGATTCGGCTTGCGCACCTGCTACCCTCCAATTTAATGGAGTATCCGCAATAGATACAATGCAGTTGAACTGGATCTGGAATTTTGGAAACGGAGAAACAAGCACAGCGCAAGATCCGCCACCTGTAACATTTACTACTGCAAACCAGTATAATGTGCAATTAATCGCTACCAATACAAGTGGTTGTAAGGACACAGCAAAAAAACAACTTCCGGTTTATCCTGTTCCCGCTATTGATGCAGGATCATTAGATACGATTTGTTTGGGAGAAAATACAACCTTGCATGCAACAGGTGGCAACACCTATAACTGGCTGCCTTCTGATGGGTTGTCATGTACCACTTGTCCTAATCCTGTTGCCAGTCCGAAAAACACCACAACATATTATGTTACAGGGGAAAGCATTCATGGCTGTGTAAATAAAGATTCAATTACCGTAGATGTGAAACAGCCAATCACACTCAGCGTTTCTCCACCCTACGATTCATTATGCAAAGGCGCCAGTACACAACTGAAAGCAAGAGGAGCTGAAATATATACATGGATTCCGGCAAATGGTTTAAATAATGCTACTATTGCTAATCCCGTGGCAAAACCGGATCAGTCGACCAATTATATGGTAATCGGCTCCGATAACAAATCCTGTTTTACAGATACAGGTTACATAGCAGTGGATGTATTTCCGATTCCAAAAGTTTCTGTCGGAAATGACACTACAATTTCAGTGGGAAATTCTGTAACCTTGCAGGCTGAAGTGTCTGGTGATGTGACATCTTTAGTATGGCAACCATCTACAGGGTTAAGTTGCGTTAGTTGTTTAACTCCTGTAGCCAGTCCTAAACAGACAACTAATTATACCGTTACAGCGACTAATAAAGGAGGGTGTTACAGTCTTGATCAAATAACTGTATTTGTAATCTGTAAGGAGGGCAACATTTTCTTACCGAATACGTTTTCACCAAATAGTGATGGAGTAAACGATATTTTTTATCCCAGGGGGAAAGGATTAAATAGTATACGAAGTATGAAAATATACAACAGGTGGGGCCAAATTGTTTTCAGCCGTGAAAATTTCAACGCGAATGATGCAAGTAGCGGTTGGGATGGAAAATTTAATGGAAAAACAGCTGATGTTGGCGTTTATATATACACTATTGAATTAATTTGTGAAAATAGCCAAATCATGTTGCAAAAAGGCAACGTGACTATAATACGCTAATTCTTTTTTAATGAACATGTTAAACACTAAACCTTTAAAATCTTACAACCTGAGAAAAAAGTTTTTAACCGTTGCCATCTTGATTGTAGCTTTTTATTCACTAAAAGCTCAAGCACCATCGGCATCATTTACCCCTTCTGTAACAAGCGGCTGCGCAATTTTGCCTGTTACTTTTACAGATAACTCAACCGGGAACCCAACAAGCTGGTCTTGGGACTTTGGAAATGGAATAACATCAACATTACAAAACCCACAAGTGTTATTTGACGCAGGCATATTCAAAGTTACACTCACCGTTCAGAACGGAAGTGGAAGTAGCACAACATCACAAACTATTACAGTTTTTGATAAACCCAGTGCGTCCTTTACTCCGTCATCTGCAACCGGTTGTTTTCCACTTAGGTTGCAATTTTCAGATCAATCAACATCAGGTTCCCTGAATGTTACCAAATGGGAGTGGGTATTTGGCGATGGAGGTACTTCCAACGAGCAAAATCCAAACTATGTATATAAAAGCGCAGGCACTTTCACCGCATCACTGAAAGTAACCAACTCTGCCGGCTGTTTCGATTTTAGCGACCCTGCTACTATTACCATTAGTGGTGGCGTAAAAGCAAGCTATACCAATACAGTATCGCAAAGCTGTAAACCGCCTGTTTCTGTAACATTTACAAATACAAGCCAGGAGTTTGGCAATGTAAGTTACTTGTGGGATTTTGGAGATGGAACCACTGATACCAGGAAAGACCCGCCCCCCCATGTGTATAATGCGGTAAATTCCTATACTGTGAAACTAATTGCCAAAAGCGATCAGGGTTGTGTAGATACATTGGTACAGAATAACCAGATTAACATTGTGAATAATGTAACTTCAAATTTCACAGTAGCAAGCCCATCATGTTCCAATAGTAACCTCACATTTACCAATACTTCCGTACCTCAGCCTTTTACATCCACCTGGACTTTTGATGATGGTACCGCTTCCGTAAATGGAGTACCCACTGTTACTCATAATTTTGCAAAATCCGGCACCTATAGAGTAAAAATGGTGAACAATTTCGGCACCTGTAGTGATTCTATAACAAAACCGATAACAATTGTTCAGGGTGTGGTGCCTGGTTTTGATGCAACGAAAATTCTTAATTGCCAGTCACCGGTTACAGTTAATTTCAAAGACACATCGGTTGGGGCTCCTACTAAATGGCAATGGAATTTTGGCAATGGCCAAACTTCTACACTGCAGAATCCATCAATCGCTTATACCGGACAAACAAATTATACAGTATCACTTACAGCTACAAATGCGAATGGGTGCAGCAACTCAGTTTCAAAATCACAATATATTAAAGTGGCAATACCTAATGTAAGTATTGATATGCCTAAATCAGAGGGGTGTAATAACCTGGTAATTAACGCTGCGGCGGTAGTAACAAATTCAGTTGACGGAGTTGCGTCGTACACTTGGAAATTTGGTGATGGGACGGCTGACTATACTTCCACAACCTCCAATCTTGTAACCCATACTTATACCTGCGCCTCTCCGCCTTGTAATTTTACACTCACGCTGATTGTAACCACAAACAGCGGCTGTTCTATTACAAGAACAAAAACCATTCAAATAGGCACTAAACCGACACTAGTGGATTTCAGTGTTTCTGATGCGGCTCCCTGCGCCGGGGCAAATATTACATTTACAGATAAGTCGCTTCCTTCACCAGGCATAAACAAATGGTTTTGGGATTTCGGAGATGGCAATTCAAGTGCATTGCAAAACCCGGTGTACAAATATACTGACGACAATGGCGGATTGCCATATAATGTAAAACTGGTAGCTTATAATAACGGTTGCGCCGATTCTATAACAAAAACAGCTTTGGTTGCAGTAAAACCACCTGTAGCAAAATTTACTGCTCAAATCAACTGTAACAATAAAAAGAAATTCTTAATTACACCTCAAATAAGCCCGGGCAGTACAGTTACCTGGGATTTTGGTGATGGCACTTCCAGCAATAACGCATCTCTCTCATCGCACATTTTCCCGGCTTTTAATACAACTTATACTGTAAAACTAACCGCTGTAAATGGAGCGTGTACAAATACAACCGAGCCTGTAACGCTGCACACTCTCGCTATAGATTCTTCGTTTACATTTAATCCGCCATCACCGGTTTGCCGCAGAACGGCTATCGCATTTGCTGCTAAAAGCGACATAAGAAGCACCACGTCTTATTTATGGAATTTTGGCCCGGGAGAAGGAACTACAACAGCAAGAAATCCAACAAAATCATATTCTACCAATAATAACTATGGTAATTTTAACATAGTCCTTACCGTTACTGATACTAACGGTTGTAGCAGCTCCACTACACAACCGCTTAACATAAGAGGTTTAACTCCTTCGTTTAACATTAACAGAAGCTCTGCGTGTATTGGCACAACTATAACCGTTACCAACACGACCGTTATACCTACAGGCTCCGCACCTACATGGTTTTGGGATTTTGGTGATGGAAATACAAGCAGTACGCCTATTTCGCCAAATTCGTATTCTTATACCTACGATAAACAAGGCACTTATAATGTAAAACTGAAAGTAACTGATGCCTCTTGTGTAGATAGCGTTTCTCGACCTGTTACTATCACTCAGCCATATGCGGACTTTTCGGTGGATACCGCTTCCTGTCCTGGCGCGGCTATTCAATTTACCGATAAGTCTGCCGGTAATTCATTAAAATATAGTTGGACTTTCGGTGCAAACGCCATAGTTATACCACCATCCACCACTACCTCACAAAATCCAAGTGTAACATACGCGTCTTCAATGAGCGTGCCAACCACACGATCAGTGAGGCTACTAGTTACCGATGCAAATAATTGCCAAAAAGACACTACGCATGTAATAAAGTTCGATAAACCAAGTGTTACATTTGCCCCAACAACATCAACTACAAGCTGCCCACCGCTGGCGCTTAATTTTAAACCAAACGCGAAGTATGCAACCAGCTATAACTGGGATTTTGGAGATGGCACTACCTCAACACTTGACAGCCCGTCGCATACTTACTATTATGCAAATCCAACAGGATATACTGTAAAAGTTACAGTATCCAGCCCGGGCGGTTGTACTGCCACAGCACAGGCGGTAAATGCATTCAAGGTTTTTGGCCCTTCGGGAAAATTCAGCTTCGACCAAAAGGCGGCATGCAAGGACAGTACCATTAAGTTTTCAGTTACAAATGCAAACGGAGTAGCTAAATACATTTGGGACTATAGAGACGGATCGCCTATTAATACTACCACGGTTCCAAACGCGTCGCACAAATACACCGATACGGGAACTTTTATACCGAGGGTTTTGCTGGTAACGGCGGATGGATCATGTATCATACCTATACCCGCAGATAACACACCTCAAAAAGACACGCTGAAGATCATCGGTTTCTATCCGGAATTCACCATTTCGCCATACCAGTTTTGTGATACAGGAACGGTGATATTAAAAAATATCTCAAAAACCAATGGAACTTTCAGTAATGTAGTTTGGGACTTTGGTGACGGCAGTCCTGTTGTCAATGGCAACACAGCTTCCCACTTTTATGGATGGAACGCCAATTCAATGATCGCTTATAGTGTGAAAATGACGGCAACCACAGCAGAAGCCGTATGCACACAAAGCATAACATATAAGGATACAGTCAAAATTTTCCGCTCTCCGGATATTACCATACAGGGAAATAACGATGCCTGCCAAACAACAGCCACTACTTTCAAAGGAATGCTAAATAACCCTTTGAATTTTCCCCCTATAACCTGGCAGTGGGATTTTGGCAACGGACAAACCGCCGATGTTCAGAATCCGTCTGCGCAATCATACAACACACCAGGCAACTATACTGTAAAAGCGCAAGCGTCTAATAGCAAAGGCTGTACAGGAAAAACAACTTTGCCGCTAATAGTACATCCGTTACCTAACACAAATGCAGGTATTGACAGCACCATTTGTTATGGAAAAACTATACAGCTAAACGCCACAGGAGCGGATACCTATCAATGGATATCGCCTTCTGTTGCCACACTTAGCTGTACAAGTTGCGCATCACCATTTGCCACACCTGTTACCAAAACAGATTATATTGTAACCGGCACCACCACTTTTGGTTGCGTTAAAAATGATACGGTCGCCGTATCGTTAAACTTCCCGGTGCAGGTACTGGTTCATCCGACCAAAGATTCATTATGCGAAGGCCAAAGCATTCAATTAAAAGCGGCAGGGGCAGCTATTTATAAATGGTCGCCTGCAGATGGCTTAAGCAGCACCGGTATCAGTAACCCGGTAGCAAAACCATCCACATCCACAACGTACACAGTAATAGGTTCTGACGACAGGGGATGTTTCTATGATACCGCAGATGTTGATATTTCAGTATTTAAATATCCTACCGTAAGCCTGGGACCCGACGCTTCCATACTATCCGGTGGAAGTTACCAGATTCCGGGAACCGGTTCTCCGGATATCGTTAGTATACACTGGAAGCCTGCAACAGGATTAAGTTGCACCAACTGTTTAACACCTATCGCCTCACCTGAGAAAACAACTAATTATTTCCTAACAGTTACTAACAATGGCAATTGCTCGACTGCCGATAATATTAACATTGCTGTTGTTTGTAACGATCAAAACTTCTATATGCCAAATACTTTTTCACCAAACAACGACGGAGTGAATGATATGTTCTATCCTAGAGCTAAGGGTATTACCAAAATCCAATCATTCAAAATTTACAATCGTCTCGGACAAAAAGTCTTCGAGAAGCAAAACTTTACGGCCAATGATCCTTCCGCGGGATGGGATGGAATCATCAACGGACAAAAAGGCCAGCAGGATGTATATACCTACATCATAGAGTTTGTGTGCAACAATAGCAATGTGGTACCTTTTAAAGGTAATGTTTCATTGCTAAGATGATTGATTTTATCACCCTTATTTTAATCATATGGCACTCCCCAATAAACTATATAAAAAGCTCATCGCAGCAGTTGCTGCCAGCTTATGCATCACTGGTGCCTCATGGGCGCAGGATGCTCATTTTTCCCAATTCTTTGAAGCTCCGCTATTGCGAAATCCTTCCCTCGCAGGAATTTTTACCGGAGATATAAGAGCGCAACTGGTTTACAGAGATCAGTGGAATAGTTTTACAAACGCTTACAGAACGGGATCTTTTAATATAGAATATAAAGCGCCGGTTGGCAGAACCGATGATTTTTTAACCATTGGATTGCAAACTTTATTTGACAAAGCCGGAACCGCCGGGCTTACCACCACCGATCTGCTGCCTGCACTCAATTATCACAAATCACTGCGCAGCGATAAAATGATGTACCTGTCGGCAGGTTTTATGGCCGGGCTTGTTCAAAAAAGAATTGACCGCTCAAAAATCACAACGGACAATCAATTTACAGGTGGCGCTTATAACCCTGCCATAGCAGACGGCGAAACATTTGCTTCGCCCAATTACAGCTATTTTGACGCCAGTATCGGAGGTAGTTTTAATACCAGTTTCGGCAGTGATAATCAAAACAGCATGTTCATAGGATTAGGTTATCATCACATCAACAGGCCCAAAAACTCGTTTTACAGAAGTGCGGATGCAGCGCTTAATCCAAAGATTGTAGTATCGGTTGGCGCTAAACTAAATGTGGAAGACTACAATTATTTCACCTTGCAGGCCGATTACTCTCAGCAGGGAGCATTTAAAGAAGGCATTGCCGGCGCATTGTACTCTCATAAAATCGGGGGCGATCCCGAAGATCCCGAATATGTTATCAGCGGAGGTCTGTTCTTTCGCTGGGCAGATGCGCTTATTCCCGTACTAAAGGTGGATTACAACCCGTTTTCAGTAGCGATCAGTTATGATGTTAACATATCCACACTAAAAACCGTTAGTATGAGTCGCGGCGGTATTGAGTTGTCAGTGTCATACACCGGCTTCTTAAACCGCTACAATTCCAGCAAAAACAAAGTGCTGTGCCCGCGTTTTTAATGCTGTTTATTATAATTCGTGATAATACCTGGTTGAATAATCCGCAGAATACTATTGTGTAATGCGCCGAATAGAATAACTACAGTACAAGTGAGTGACACAACGATGATGATTAGAATTACTATCGCTCACCCCAAAAAAAATATTACACATTTGTATGCGGCAAAATTTTGTCAATAGGCTCTCATATTACAAAAATGTTTTCATGTAGTTTGAGCTTATAATTATGGGCCCGGCGGTATTGCTACTATGAAACATCGTTGCGTCGCACACTTCAGCTTTTGGTTCTTTATTGGGCAATTTTAGGGCGGTTCCCCACTCTTGCACAAATCAGTTTGAAGCATTAATTTGCTAACTAATTGCAAGCTCATTTAAACAAAAACATACTAATCATGCCAATTCAGATAGGACAAAAAGCGCCATCTTTCTCATTGTACGACTCCGAAAAAAAGAAGGTTTCGCTGGAAGATTTTTCCGGCAAAAATGTGGTACTGTTGTTTTTTCCATTCGCCTTCAGCAGTGTTTGCACGCAAGAACTATGTGCTGTGAGAGACAACATACACCTCTACAACAATTTGAATGCACAGATACTTGGCATTTCGGTAGATAGTTTATATACGCTGGACAGATTCAAAAAAGAGCAACATTTGGATTACCCGCTACTAAGCGATTTTAATAAGGAAGTTTCAAAAGCATATGACGTGCTGTATGAGGTGTTTCCGGCTTATGATTTAAAAGGCGTTAGTAAAAGAGCCGCTTTTGTGATTGATAAGAGCAACACGATCGTATATGCCGAAATTACAGGCCAGCCTTCCGATATGCCTGATTTTGAAAGTATTAAACAAATTCTGAAAAATCTTAGCTAACATGGCATAATGGTGTGTCTTTGGCTTTTATATTGGTTTATTCTCAAAAAAACAGGCTTTCATAATAGAAAAATTATAATTGACTAACCTTTTTTTGGGAAATAATTTGTAACTTTGATCAAACTGTTTAATTTAACTTTAAACAGTGATATAGATAGCCGATGAAGATTTTTTACTTTTTAATTATTTCTTTACTGCTCACTTTTAGTGGTTTTTCGCAGTCCAGGCTTCCTCAGCAGGACAGTGTGACAATGGTGCGCTGCTATCCCAACCCGGCTATTACGCAAATTACTTTCGATTTAAAATACACCAATCACCGCGATTATTCCTTACAGATATTTAATTTCATAGGGAAAAAGTTGTATGATCAAACTATCGCCAATCCTAAAACCATAGTTGACCTTACAGACTACTACCGCGGGTTATACATATACCAGGTAAAAGATAAAAACGGCAAAATAGTTGATAATGGCCGTTTCCAGGTATCCAAATAGTTGATAGTTGAAATATCATACCTTCACTATACTCCGGCTTCGTAATTACTCTAAAAATTTTTCACTGCTTATATAATGGATGAAATGTTCTTAATGTATCGCGAAGGAATTCTCTGTCGAGGTGCGTATATATTTCAGTAGTGGTAATGCTTTCATGGCCCAGCATTTCCTGCACTGCCCGTAAATCCGCGCCTCCTTCTACAAGGTGGGTAGCAAATGAGTGACGGAATGTATGAGGTGAAATTTGTTTATCAATACCGGCTTTTACCGCCAGTTCTTTAATTATCAAAAAAATCATAACACGGCTAAGAGGTGCGCCTCTTCTGTTAAGAAACAGGATATCTTCATTTCCCTTTTTGATAACGCCACGCATCCTAACCTGATCGCGATATATAGTAATATGCTTCATTGCTTCCGTGCCAATGGGGACGAGTCTTTCTTTATTACCTTTTCCTATCACACGAATAAAACCGGCATCAAAAAAAAGGCAACTCAACCGCAGATCAACCAGTTCGCTTACCCGTAAACCGCAGCTATATAATGTTTCTAAAATTGCTTTATTTCTTACGCCTTCCGGGGTGCTTAAATCAATTTGAGCAATAATATTCTCAATTTCATGGAAAGAAAGAATGTCGGGCAACGTGCGATGCAATTTGGGAGCATCCAGTAAAACAGTAGGGTCTGTAGCGGCAATATCCTCCAATAAGCAATACTTGTAAAAATTACGCAAGCTGGAAACGATTCTTGCCTGCGACGTATTGGTCATTCCCAGTTCTCCAATCCATTTTAAAAATTTTTGAAGGTCTTTTAATTGCATCAGGCCAGGACCTACAATTAAAGCATTCTGCTGAAGAAACTGTGTAAGCTTATCAAGATCGCCCAAATAAGCCTTGACCGAATTATCGGAAAGTGCTTTTTCTAATTGCAAATAAGCTTTAAACCCTCTTTTATAAGATTCCCACATCCTGATAAAGTTAATGTTTATCAACAAAGAAAACAGACCAACAAAGGTTAAATAAAATTTGTGAGATTATGGGATCGGATACCCTATATTGTATTACACTTTAATAAAATCAGTATATTTATATCAACCCAAAATCTTTTAACATGAATAGAATCATAAAAATCCTTCCAGCCATTTTTCTGGCAAGTTGCACACTTCACACATTTGCTCAAAAAATAAAAATTGAAAATGGCAACCTGTCTTTGTTAAAAGGACAAAAAAACATTAACGTAGAGTTTACCTACAACAATTTGAAAGTTGGCAAGTACGATAAAGAAGCGGATTACGTTACAAACAAGAAAAACGAAATGAACAAAAAAGAAGCAGGCACAGGCGACAAATGGGCAAAAGCGTGGGCTAATGACCGTGAGACAAGGTATAAACCCAAATTTGAAGAATTGTTCAATAAATACAGCCCTGTGCAAACTGCAGAAAAAGAAGGTTCGAAATATACAATGATCTACAATACATTTTTCATTGAGCCCGGCTTCAATATTGGCATTACCCGGAAAAACGCCCGTCACGACGCTGAAATATTAATTGTGGAAACAGCAGATAAAAAGAAAGTTATTGCGAAAATTTCAGTAGAAAAAGCTCTGGGCCGCGACTTTTGGGGAACCGATTTTGATACCGGTTACCGCATTGCAGAAACATATGCCGATGCCGGCAAAGCAGTTGGAAAATTCTTAGAAGAACAACTAAAGTAATTTCTAACCGCCATCAACTATTTACACTTCACACAGCATAATAATATGCAATTTTTTTTGTGACCGGCATTTGTGCTACTATCAAACATCGTTGTGTCACTCACTTGTACGGTAGTAATTCTACTGAGCGAGTAGCAGACAGTATAGAAATCAGATGTCAGAATAATCTGACATCTGATTTCTTCCGAAAACTTTCACTTTGAAAGTGGGAGCTCCACAAAAAAAGTAGTTCCCTCACCTTCCGAAGTTTCAAACCAAATGCGGCCAAAAGCATTTTCAACTATACTTTTGCTCATGGCCAGCCCCAGGCCCGTTCCAGACGACTTTGTAGTAAAATTCGGCGTAAATATCTTAGAGCGTTTATCTACAGGAATTCCTTCGCCATTGTCACGTACAGCTATAACAACCCTGTCATCGTGCTTGAACTCGTCCACAATCACCTGAGGGTATTCTTTTTTTAAACAAGCTTCCACAGCGTTTTGCAGCAGATTTGTAAACACCCGGTTGAGTTGCGTTCTATCAGCCATTACATACATTTTCTGCGGAAGAAGATTTAGGTTAAAAGACAGTTTGTCCATATTTTCGTATAATGATGACAGTGAGTATACCACATCATTTACATTAAACTCTTCGTTCCGTACATTTCCTATATTGGCAAATTGCGAAAAATCGGATGCGATCTTTGAAAGGTGATCAATCTGTTCCACCAGTGTGCGAGCCACATTTGCTGCATGTTCCTTTACATTAGGCATATTGTTATCAATTGCCTTTTGTAAATATTGAATACTCAGCTTCATGGGCGTCAATGGATTTTTAATTTCATGCGCCACCTGTTTTGCCATTTCACGCCAGGCGCCTTCCCGTTCGCTTTTCGCAAGCGCCGCGGCACTTTCTTCCAGCTTCTTTACCATTTTATTATACTCCTTTACCAGCCCGCCTATTTCATTGTCACGACTCCAGGTTATCTCTTCATTCATAGTGCCAAGATTAATTTCCTTCATCTTATTTCCAATTAAAGTAAAATAAGAAGTAATCCTGTTTGTAATTATAAGCGCTATAATACCCGCTATAAGAAATATAAAAGCATTCAGATTGATAATAGTTACAAGGAAATTCGATATTTCTCTTTTCAGTTCCGTTTGTGAATCGAACGATGGTATATTAAGGTAGGCATAAGCAACCCCCTTGTCATCGCGCAACGGACAATAAACACTTTGATAATCTACCGCACCCATTTTTTCACGATTCACATATTGAATCAGTTTCTTATTGTGCATATAAAAATATGCAGCAGGGTTCATTTTATTACTTAATATTCCCTTGTTATATATAAACGGATTGGATGAAATTTTCAAATCTCCCTCAAGGCTGTATAAATTAATATCAACTCCATGAACTTCCGAAATGCGTGCAACGATATCTTCAAACTCCTTATCCACACCCATTTTGTACAACCCCATCATATCTTTAAATCCTAAACCTTCTTTGGCCTGATTCTGAATTTCGCTGTTTACAGTTTGTATGGATTTAGCAAGTGTATCCTGCTTGGTTTTGTTGTAGCGGCTTATAAAGAAAAAGATCGTTGCAATACCAATTACAAAAAATGAAAACAGGCTAATGAAAATAATCGTGCCGTGAATTTGCGACCGCAAACTAAGCTGCCACGCATGTTTCATATTCCTCCAACGCAATCCAGACTGAATAATCAGAGCTACTACACGAAACATAGACACCAGCAAAATGAAAGCACTAAAAAGATACGCAAACAAGGTAATTGCTTCTATAAAGTAGTTATTACGCTTTACTATTACCACCATTTTATTATTATCCTTATACCACAACTCATCATAATCCTTTCTCCTTATTTGTTTAAAATCTGCTTTTGGAAGACCGGCAGTATCAAGTTGCGTGGGAAACGGATAATCATTAAAACTATTTAATAATTCATAATTGTTATAAATGGCGTAAGAATAACTGGGTGAATACTCATTTGGTAAAAAATCCTTTTTCTGTTTGAACAATTCGGGTATCAGAGCATCGGTTTTATATGACTTAGGATCCGACAACATAAAGAAATAGCCAACGACATTACCCAAAGTATCAGAAACAGTTTTTTTGCTGATATAGGAATACTTATCAAAAGCCCTTTCAAAGTATCGTAAATCATTTACTGCTGTAGGTTTTCCTTCTATTTGGAAAATGGTATTCAATGTGTCGTAAGAAACAGGTTCTTCATTAAACAGCGGTTGTTCTGAACTATCAAATGTGTAAATACGGTTGTTATATTTATTAAGATAAGCGCTGAAATTTTTATTAATGATGCTATCTTTCAGATATATATTGGAAATGGGCAACCGGAACCTGTCGAAATTTGAATAAAGGAAATTATTATCAAAATATGTGAGCACAATGCTTAAAAGACGCTCACTGGAAGGATCTGCCTGCAACGCCAGTTTTTCGGCTGTTCGTTTCCGTTGCTCAAGCTCTATTTTATTATTCTCCGTTATAATAATGGAAGTTACTGAAACCGAAAAAATAAAAAGCCAAAACAAAACCTGCGATATGTTTAACTTGTTTCCCAGTTTCGAGAAAAAAGTTTGCCGGTGAAGCCAGGTATAACATACCAGCCATATAAGCACATAAATATTCAATTCAACAAA
The DNA here is from genome assembly GCA_031553495.1 of Flavihumibacter sp. Lineage (GTDB taxonomy): Bacteria > Bacteroidota > Bacteroidia > Chitinophagales > Chitinophagaceae > Pinibacter. The sequence continues at coordinate 307,353 of JAVBLN010000007.1, read as the reverse complement.
TGACGTTTGCGTTGCAAGGCTAAGTAAAAACAGCCCTGTTACGGCAATGGAGAGATACAACATATAGGACTTACCGGGCATAAGCGGCTCTATGATTTTCAGAACCATTTGTGTAAGGAAAAAATATCCAAACGAAATGGCAGCCAATACAATGAAACCGGTAAAGCTGTATTGATCAAGGCTGAAAAAATTAGTAACATTAAATGAAATGCGAGCATCGGAAATAAGACTCTGAATTATTCTGGCTACCACAAATGTAGAACCGACATAAAACAAAATCGTAGCAATAAAAAGCGGCCAATGCCAACGTGTTCCCGCAAAGCGGGAAAAATCTTTATCTCCCGCTTCGCGACTAATAAATAACAATATCCAGCAGAAAAGAAAAACATTAATCAACAGGTCGCCCAGTGAACTGAATATAATATTCGTACTATAAATGGACGGATCAAAAAGAGAGAACTGCCTGAGATAAAAAAAGCCCGGAAATAAATAAATCAAGCCACGCATCAGCAATATGATCACCAATAAAAAAACAATACCCTTTTTATAGCCATACTTACTGCAAATAGCGTGAGCCACATTGTTAATAAAAAACATCAGAAAGATAATGCCAATAAGCACAAGCGTAGTGGACACCCAATTGCTATTGCTAACAGGCTGCGAACTTCTTTTAGACTCCAGGTAAAAAAGCGTACGGCCGCTTGTCGAATGAACGGCATAATCAGTTTGATAATTGCTAATAGCAATTCTCTTTTCAGCTTCAGGAAAACCGGCAAACTCTTTCAGAAGATTGTTGTTCTCAATAAAATACTCCTTTCTCACAGGAATCAATCCAATAATTATAAGCGAATCGTCGTTATAAACAACTGTAGTTTTTATATATTCATACTGACCATTACTAAGTTTTACAAATGAACGCCGGTCACTTCCTGACAACAAATCAGCATCCGGCATAACAGTTTGCGAATTCCAAAATTTCAGTACGGGTTGATTAAAATAGTTGAGCTTGTATAAATAAACAAAATAGTCCTTTTCAACTATAGCCTCCAATGCTTTCTCATCCGGATCAGCGCTTACCAGTTCATTCTGCAATGCTGTATCCTTTGCAAACAGTTCAAACTCATTTTCCAGTTTTTGCAAACGCCTCTCTATACCATTGCGAAGTTTTTGAACGGAAGAATACGAAACCCAGTAATTGTTCACAATAAAAGCAATAGTAAACAACCAGGCCGCAGCCAAAATAAAATAGGCATTACGCTTTAAGATATCGGAAATAAATTTTTTCAAGATGAGAGCTTTTGCTTTTTAATAGTATTCCAAATGTCATCCATTTCCTGCAAGGTCATTTCATGTAACTGCCGCCCCATACCGGCAGCCGCTTCTTCCATTTGTGTGAACCGGCTAATAAATTTCTTGTTTGTTCTTTCCAAAGCGTTTTCCGCATCAATGCGCAAAAATCGTGCATAATTGATCAATGAGAATATTACATCACCAAATTCATCTTCCATTTTCATTTGATCATTTTCATTCACCACCTCCTGAAGTTCATTAAGTTCTTCACGAACTTTATCCCACACCTGCTCCTTATTTTCCCACTCAAAGCCCACTTGCTTCGCTTTTTCCTGCAGGCGCATTGCTTTCACAGTAGCAGGCAATGCTTTAGGCACACCACTCAAAACTGATTTCTTCCCTTCTTTCAGCTTTAACTTTTCCCAATTTTTTTTCACATCTTCAGCATCATTCACATGAACATCGCCATATATATGCGGATGCCTGTAAATCATCTTTTGCGAAATACCTTCAATCACATCCTGTAATGTAAATTGTTGCTGCTCGGATCCTATTCGCGAATAAAACAAAATGTGTAAAAGCAGATCACCCAGTTCTTCCTTAATGTCTTTCCAACTGGCATCGGTTATGGCATCAGCCAGTTCAAATGTTTCTTCAATAGTTTGGTGACGTAAGGTTTGAATGGTTTGCTTTTGATCCCATGGACATTTTTCCCTCAACTCATCCATAATTTGCACAAGCTTCATAAAAGCCAGCGATAAAGAATTTTGCTGCATAAATTAAATTGTAAACACTGAAAATTAATTAAAACTAAGAAGAGCATTAACATTGAACATCCTGATACAACAGTGAACAGTGCAAACTTAGCCAAAGTTTTTAAACTCAGAGAGTGATAATTTTTAGCATTGATAATTTTGATACCAGCGATAGTGCTACTATTAAGCATCGTTGTGTCACTCACTTGTACGGTAGAAATTCTATTCAACAAGTTATGAGTAATGAGTTTTGAGTAATGAGTGCTTTTGTTTTTGCCTGCAATCAGTGTATAAGGCACTCTCAATTCTCCATTTATTCAAGGTCGCAAGTACAACTGAGATTTCGAGCATGGGAGATGTGGGAAGCATATGATTTTCAAACCATCCGGTTCCTTCAACAACTGTGCGGGAAATCTCTTACTCATAACCCATAACTCAAAACTCATTACTCATTACTCGCCCAATAGCATTACTACCGTACAAGAGTGCGACGCAACGGCTGCTTAATAGTAGCAATAATGCCCGGCCCATAAAAATGTTAAACACTCACTGCATGCCGCCTGAAATTATTGAACGATATTTCAATAATTTAGCATTTATTTTATTGTCGCCTGCTATTGTGCACGGCAACAATAGATCATCAAACCTGGCGTTTATAATATAAATTTTAAAATACCATATCGGATCCATATGCATAAGTTTTTAACGTGCCTAATCTTATTCACTTCATTGCAGGTAAAGGCTCAATATTATTATAAAGATCTTATTACCACACAACAGATAAACGACAACTACCGCACAATGAAAACGGCGAAAGTTGCTACTGTTACTTTAAAAAGCTTTGTGGGCAATAATGAGGTAACGGAAGGATTTGACTGTAATCAAAAGCTCATAGCTAATGAAAACAAATTGACTACTTACACAAAAACCTCGGATGCAACTGAAACTTTTTTAACAGCCTTTTATAACAAAAACAACCTTCTTATAAAAACAATAGACAGCAGCGCAAATGTGGTAAGCACATCCACGTACACCTACGATGCCGAGAACAGGTTGATTAACATGGAAAACGTGAGCCGCGCCGCAACTATAATCAATAATGAAATTCATAAATGGCAATACAATAACGATGGTAAACCCATAGCGATGCAAAAAATACGCAATGGCTCCGATACCACTTTTGTAACATTCGTGTTGGATGAAAAAGGCCACATAGCAGAAGAGCGTGCAAAAAGAAAAGGAGCTATGCCGCTGCCAACAGTATATTATTACTACGATGAAAAAAATCGTTTATCCGATGTCGTTAGATATAATCAACAAGCCAACCGATTACTGCCTGATTACATTTTTGAATATGATGAAGACAACCGCATATCTGTAATGACATTAGTTCCCGAAGGCAGCGACGATTACCAGAAATGGTATTACAAGTATGATGAAGAAGGCCTGAAGGTCGCGGATTTTTGTTACAATAAACGCGGTGAACTCCTGGGGAAAATATTGTATGAGTATAGATATAGTGGGCAGTAGGATTAAATGGAAAGTTGAAAGCGCTTTATACACTAATAACATGTGAAAACAAATGCACTTATAACCCATTACACAAAACTCATCACTCGCTCAATAGCATTACTACCGTACAAGTGAGTGACACAACGATGCTTAATAGTAGCACCAACGCCGGTCCCATAATAAAAATACATCCTACTGCTATTCTACATGTTAGCACAGTGCCTGTCGAACAGAGCTGCTGCCTCTGACATCTGACTTCACTACTGCCCTCTGCCTGCTGTCAACTACCCACTTCACAAAAACTGGTGCAATTTTTGACGGTAATAGCAAAAAAAAGATCGTATGAAAATTGAACGTATCATGAAAAGCGTTTTAGCAATCGTACTCGTGTTAACAGCTAATACATTATTTGCGCAGATCAGAAAGATTCCCGCGGAAGTAACAGATGCTTTTTATGCAAAATATCCTGTTGCAAAACAAGTATCATGGAAGGATAAGCTAAACGCGTTTGTAGCCACTTTCGAATGGGAGGGAACCATGCACGACGCACGGTTTACCACCAAAGGCATATGGGAGCAAACCGAAACAAGACTTGATGAAAGCGAGCTTCCTGCGGATGTAAGCGATGGCCTTTCAAAAAGTAAATTTTCGGATTGGGAAATAAAACACGTATCGGAACTAAATTTACCGGGCGATGAAACTAATTACAAACTAATAGTCGCCAAAAACAAAATGGAAAAAATGACTCTTATTTTTAATCCTTCCGGAAAGCTTTTGAGAAATAGTCGCACATTATAAACTATCGAAACTCATAGTAAAATGTTAAGTTGCGTGCTAAAGTGCCGAAAAAATGGCAGCTATAACACGCAACTTATTATTTTTAACATTTTTTAAAACAGAGCTCATTTAATTTACACCAAATGTTTATCATGAGAAAAATTTTATTCTTCTCCTTGCTGTTCCTTTTAATGTTCACTACCCTTTTTGCGCAGCCGGACCGCTGGCAGCAAAAAGTAAATTACAAGATGGACATTGACATGAATGTAACCACCAATAAGTTTACCGGAAAACAAAAACTTGAATACACAAACAATTCTCCGGATACCTTATACAAAGTTTTCTACCACCTGTATTTTAACGCTTTTCAGCCAAACAGCATGATGGATGTGAGAAGCAGGGAATTAGGAAAAATCATACTGGGCCAGGATTCAAAAAACGGTATAATTCGCGATTGGGATCCACGGGTAACAGACCGCATTTCAAAATTAAAACCGGACGAAATAGGCTATCAGAATGTGCTTTCACTAAAAATGAATGGTATTGCGCAAGCATTTAAAGTGTATGAAACGATCATGGAAGTAATATTATCCAAACCAATATTACCCAAAACAAAAGTTGTGTTTGATATGGAATTTGAAGCACAAGTGCCATTACAAATACGCCGCAGCGGCAGAGATAATCCGCAAACAGGTGTTCGTTATTCCATGAGCCAGTGGTATCCTAAAATGTGCGAATATGATTATGAAGGCTGGCATCCCACTCCTTATATAGCACGCGAATTTTATGGCGTTTGGGGCGATTATGAAGTAAATATAACCATCGATAAAAACTACATTATAGGCGGAAGCGGTTATTTGCAGAATGCAAACCAAATAGGTTATGGCTATGAAACACCCGGCACTAAAGTAACACAGCCTGCCGGCAACAAGCTTACCTGGCGTTTTACAGCACCCAATGTACATGATTTTATGTGGGCCGCCGACCCGGGATTTAAGCATATTGTTAAGCAGGCTACAAATGGCGTTACTATTAATGTATTGTACAAAAACAAGGAAAACTCAGCTAACGACGATGCGGCCTGGAATAGAATTGCCGATGCAGCAGTATTAGTTTTACCTTTTATTGAAAAACATTTTGGCACATACGCTTACAAGCAATATTCCTTTGTGCAGGGTGGCGATGGAGGTATGGAGTATCCGATGGCAACCCTGATGTCCGGTCCCAGCCTGGGAACAGCTATTCATGAATGGATGCACAGTTGGTACCAAATGATGCTTGGCACCAATGAAAGCCTATACCCCTGGATGGATGAGGGTTTTACATCGTATGCCGAAACCCTGGTGAGCATGTATTATAACGAACAGACAAAACAAGGCGCCACCACAAACACCACCACACCAAATTACGAACTCTCGGTAAATACCGCTACAACTAACGTTCATGAAGATGCGTATAAAGGATATTTCGCTTTAGTAAAAAGCGGCCGCGAAGAGCCGCTATCAACACATGCCGATCACTATGAATGCAATTGGGCTTACAACATGGCCTCTTACTCAAAAGGCGCAGTTTTTTTAGAGCAGCTTGGGTATATAACCGGTGCACAGGTAAGAGACAGGATATTGCTTGAATACTATAAACAATGGCGTTTTAAACATCCCAACTTAAATGATTTTATTCGCGTTGCAGAAAAAGTAAGCGGCATGGAACTTGACTGGTACAAAGAGTATTGGGTTTACACTACTAAAACTATAGACTATGGCATTGACAGCTTGTGGGAAGAAGGCGGCAAAACAAAAATACGTATAGCAAGACTTGGTAAAATGCCGATGCCTATTGACCTGCAGCTAACTTTTAAAGACAGCACCAAAGAAATGCAATACATACCCATGTACCTGATGTTCGGTGAAAAACCCGTAGAAGATACTTCTATGCCAAGAGTTGTAAATGAACCATGGAAATGGACGCACCCGTCATTTGTAATAGAAACCAACCACCGGATAACAGAACTAAAGCAAGTGGAAATTGACCCTTCTAAACGCATGGCTGATGTGAACAGAAAAAACAATACCCTGACAATAAACTGGTAGTACAATCATACTTATTTTTCAAAGGCCGACAGAATTGTGCTGACGGCCTTTTCTTTTTGCACATATAGAATTTTTTATTATCATTTTTTTATTTGGGAAACCAGCGGTAGTGCTACTATTAAACATCGTTGTGTCACTCACTTGTACGGTAGTAATTCTATTCGGCTAGTTGGCAGTGGGCAGTAGGCGGTTGGCAGTAGAGAAGTCAGAAGTAAGATTGACCCTGGTTACACTGAGATTTCTCGCACAGTTTGGTTTATTATAGCTTGCAATCAGTATAAAGCACTCTCCATTCTCCATTAAATAAGCCACTCTTTGAAGTGGCTCATAAATTGCCGCAATGGGCAAATTTGTTTTGTTGTACGAAAATCGTTGGTGTTCCAGGATTGCGTGATAAGGTTTCATGATTAACAATATTCGAACAAGGCATCCCGTTTACATAAAGATCACTTTATTTCTCTTAGCGCACAATACCCTCTTAGTGGTATTTTTTTACCTTCCGAAATATTTATTCACGGCTTCTATACGGCTGTTCACATGCAGCTTTTCGTAAATGTGATATACGTGTTTACGTACCGTTTCGTGACTGATCTTTAATTGCACGCCGATCTCTTTATACATCATCCCTTTCGATAGTAGCTTAAGGATCTCTTTTTCGCGGTTGGATAGAACATCTATTACATCTACATTGGCTTCGCTTGCCGCCATGGTTTTATTTTGAAAAGCGGCAACCACCTTTCTTGCAATCTGGCTGCTCATAGGCGCACCACCTTCTTTTAATTCCTTTATAGCCTCTAGCAATTTACCGGGGGCGGTTTTCTTAAGTATGTACCCATTGGCACCGGCACTAAGGGCTTCAAATATTTTATCGTCTTCTTCATAAACAGTACACATCATAAAGAGCAAATCGGGATTTTGCTGTTTCAGTTTACGCACACATTCAATGCCTGTCATTCCGCCGAGGTTTATATCCATCAATACTACTTCGGGTTTTAACGCCGGCAGTTTTGCAAGCGCTTCCTCGGCGCTGTTAAAGCTTCCTGCCAGGCTGTAGCCTTCAGCCATATTAATGATCTCTTCCAACGCCATGCGAATATCATTCGTGTCATCTACAATGCATACAGATATATTCATACAGGCAAAGGTGATACTAATCTTTTAGGATAGCAATACCACAAAGCGGTAATCGAAAAAAAGGACGCATACACCAAACTGTGCGAGAAATCTCTCTCACTCATAATTCACAACTCATAACTCATAACTCACAACTCATTACCCGCTCCATAGCATTACTACCGCACAAGTGAGTGACACAACAGAAGCTTAATAGTAGCACTACCGCCGGTTCCCAAAAAATAAATGTATAAAATCATACTGTGTGAAATATATAAAGCAGCCTCACATGGGCAACACGCTTAAAATGTTATAGAAAATTTTACATTGGAAGACTTTACTGGTTGCCATTCGGCGCCTTCTTTCAAAAGTCTTACAGCTTCTTTATCCTGCTCTTTTGAAAGCGATTTTTCAACCGAAATATTAACGGGCTTGCCGTTTTTATCGATATCAAAACTGAGTATTACTTCGCCGCGAATAGTATCGGCGTCGCGTTTGTTTTTGGCGATGTAGTTATTGTATGCGTCCCAACCGCTTTTGGGTGAAGCCTGTGCTGTATTATTATTGCCGATATTGCTATTTGCAAGGCTTTCCTTTTTTCGTGTACCATATCCTACCACCACCATTTCTTCGTTGGAAGCATTTTTATTTTCCAACAAGCGGATCTTGTTTTCTACCCTGTTTTTTAAATACTGATTAGTTGTTTCGAAACCAAAAGAACTTACGGTTACATTTTCATTTACTGCAGTATCGGGCACTTTCAAACGGAAGTAACCATTTTTATCGGTAACCGCGTAATTATTGAAATTATTCGATTTCACCAAAGCGCCGGGTATGGGCTCGTCCCGTACTCCTGTAACCTTACCAAACAACTCGCTTTCATCATTGTTCGCGTTTTTTTCTTTAAGTTTTGATTGCCTGCGGGTAATAGTTATTTCCTGTACAGAATCGCTAAAAGCGTTTTGAGCGGGTTTTACGGCAATATTTTTTTCAGCATCAATACGCACTCCCGAAGTAGCTACAGCCTTTTCATCCTTATTTTCCCTGGCATTTGCAGGCACGGTTTCTACTTGCACATCATGCTTTTCAAAAACTTCATCTGTTTGAACAGGTTTTACTTCTTCACGAATTCCTGTTGCCTGCGGTAAATTCCTGGTGTTTGAAGAAACTGGCGTACTATCTTTTATAGCAGTTGGCGCTTGCACCACCGGGGAAATACTATCATTTTTATGCAACGGCTGTTCTTCCTTTCCAGGGGGAACCTGCGCGATATTTTTATTGGAAGGCGTGGTGGTAAAAATAAAGTAGCTCAATGAGGCAAGCCCGCATACAATCAGCAGCATAGCCGCTACCCTAAACCACCGTGCTTTATATAATGGAATTACTTTGTTATCGTTTTCTTTATTCAGTTGTTGGCGTAGCCAGTTGATATCGTTTTGAGAAGTAGTATCATTTACTTTGGCATATCCTTCCAGGGCATCAGACAAAAACGGATCATCCAGTGAAGCCTTTTCAAGCTCATACATTTGGCGCGCCGTCATTTTTCCGTTCCAGTAGTTGCGGATATCTTCGGCGGTATAAGTTTTAATATGGTTGTTATTATTGATCATTTATATGACCGGTAAAATTATTTTGCCGGTTGTCAGCAATAATGGCGTTTTTTTGCATCCATGCAAATTTTCAGGTTGCGTCTTCCGTTTTGAATCAGGCTTCGCACTTTATTCCATTCATAACCTGTTATTTCCGTTATTTCGTTATAGCTTTTGTTTTGCAGGTAAAAGAGTTCTATACTTTGTTTTTGATCTGCAGCCAGTTCTTGCAAACAATCTTCCATTTGCTCCAATTGCATTTCCTTTTGCTGTACACCCTCCAGATGCGCATCTGTTTCCAATTGCATAAAGTTACCTTCGACACTCACGGTTTTTTTGCCTTTTTGACTTCGCAAATACATAAGACAATGGTTTTTAGCCACCACATAAATCCAGCTCTTAAAATTTTCTATTTCATGCTTTTGAATTTTGGGCGCTAATTCCGTATAAATATTCATCACCGCATCTCTTGCAAGTTCATGATGTTCAAGATACTTCAGGCAAACACCATATACCAGCTCCATATAATTCTGGTACAATAGTGCTAAAGTTTCCGCGCTGCCGGTATGCTTGAATTGCCATACCAGCTCTGCATCACTACCTGTAAAATTTGATATTTTTTTTAAAAAAGCCACTCTATTAAGAGGCAAGTTAGTAATTAATTGGGAGTTGAGCGGTGGGCAAAAATCAGCAAATGAACCACCGAGACTAACACAAAACATACTCAGGGTTTGTTTTCCCATTCACAGTTTCATCCATTTTTGAATGCTTTTGATTTCTTCTGCATCTTTAACATGCAGCACTCTCTATTCTCAAATCTCCATTCTCCATTCAATAAGCACTTTCAACTAAAAAAGAGGCTGTCCCAATAGTAAATGAGACAGCCTCTTTATATTTTTTCAGAGAATATATTACTCTGTTTGAAGACGGAAGGTAACCGGTTGCTTTTTGTAGCTTTTTACCTGGCGTCCGTTTTGAACGGCAGGTGTCCAAGTACCACTTTTTTTAATTACACGAATTGCTTCTTCTTGTAATTCTTTAGGACCACTGATGGCTTCCACATCACTCACCTTACCTTCTTTATCCACAATAAACTGAACAACGACTGTACCTTGAACTTCATTGTCTATCGCTTCCTGCGGATAACGTAAGCTTTTGTTTAAGTAGCGAGCCCATGCTCCCGGGCCACCGGGATATTCTGATTCAATTTCCACCTTTGTAAAGGTTTTGTCCCAATCTTCTTCTACTTTCTTAGGAGCTTCCACCACACCTTTACCGGCATCAGAAATAGGAGGAGCCACGATACCTTCATCTTTCACCCCTTCCTGGTTTTTGGTACCAATCTTTACATCTTCCAGTTTGGCAACTTCCGGTGGTTTTTCATCTTCCTTCACCTCTTCATCTTTCACAATTTTAGGAGGTGTAAATTTCGCCATTTCCACTTTTGGCGGCTCTACCGGTTTTGGCGGCGGCGGCGGTGGCGGCGGTTCATTTTTCTTCTCTTCTGTTTTCACTTCCTCCAATTGCACATCCTGCACAATCATTTCTGTTTTAGTGTCAGTTTTTTCGAAGGCTTTTGAAGCGAAGTAACTTAGGAAGACAAGAGCACATATAGCGGCTGTAACAATCAATGATATTACAATGCGCCTGTTATATGTTTTCCGTAGCTCATAAGCGCCATATGATTTATTCCTGCCATCAAATATGATGTCCAGAATATCGGCACTTAATATTTTGTTTACTTCCATTGTAAAGCTTTTTAAATTAGATTCAATTCATTTGATTTTTCACAAAATAATCACCCCTATTTTACACCCTCAGTTTGCTCTGTTTTTTTAATAAGCTGGGTTTCTATATCAAAAATGTCTACCAGAGCATATCGCTTTACATCATTAATAGTCATCTCATCTAAAATATCCACTGTATTTTTGTAGCTAGCGTCATCATCCGCTTTTATTACTACTACAAAATCATCCGGACTAGTAGATCTTTTTTTCTTCAAAATAACATCTCTGATGTCCTTGAAGTTGGATGTCTGAAAGTTGGATGCGTCATCCTTCAACATTCCTTCATAATAGTATACCAGATCATTTTTCCCTAACAACAGGGTCAATGCGCCAGATTCCTTAGCCTTAGTAACATCTTCAGGATCTTTTGTATCCTGTGGCAGGTTCAGCCTCATAGCTGTCGGCTGGCTCATGGTTGTGGTAAATATGAAGAAGGTGATTAGCAGGAATCCCAAATCCACCATTGGCGTAAGGTCAACGCGTGTAGAAAGTTTTTTACTTTTCTTAACGCCTGGTCCCTTTTTATGACTGCTACTTCCACCTGAAGTATCCATTTCTGCCATATCGCAAAAGTATTATTGTTAAAAAATTAATTTAATCTTCACCCGGTTTTTTACCTGCCTGTATAGCTTTCAAATTCTTGTTATACAATTCAGTACCAACCGGAACACCTTCTGCATTGGTAACCATTTGAAACTTCAATTGGTCATTTTTCTTAAATGCCTTAATTACAGCCGCAAATGAAGGATATTTTGCCTGATTATCACCTTTTACCTGCAGATTCATTCTCTGACCCTGGAAGGCTGTCAATGCTGCCGCTACCCAAGGGATCAACTCATTGTTGGCAGTATCCATTACTGGTATGCCGGGGAAATTAATCCCTTTAAAATCATCGGGAGTTTTAGATGCCAGAGATTTTATTTGACTCAAAGGAATGCCCATGAACGGCAGATTGGCAAGGTTTGCAATTTCCGCGCTGCTTAGTCCCAGGTTTCTGTTTGTATTTAACGCCTCAAACACTTCTTTTTTAGGAGCATCGTCAGACAGTGAAAAAAACACTTTTCCTTCTTTGTCAATGGTCACCAAAACAACATCTTTACCTTCCACGACTTTTGTAGATACTGAACTTGGAGGAGTAACAGCCAGTGCTTCAGATGGCTTAAATTTTGTTGTCAGAATGAAAAACGACAACAAAAGAAACGCCACATCACACATCGCCGTCATGTCAATATTCGTACTCTTTCGTGGTAATTTAGCTCTAGCCATGATTAGTTATTAATAAATTCACTATTTAGATTCACTTGATGCCAGATTCCATAAAGGCTGGCATAAAAAAACTCACTTTTCTTATTTATACAAAGAAGCGAAGCTTTGTGTTAAAGTAAATCCGGATTCGTCAATACCGAAAGTGATACCATCAATCCTGGTAGTGAACACATTATACATAATGATAGCAACGGCAGATGTACCGATACCCAATGCAGTGTTATAAAGCGCTTCAGAGATACCTTGAGACAACTCACGAGCAGCTTCACCTCCACCACTTTCATCACCCAGTTTGGAGAATGAACGGATCATCCCTAACACCGTTCCAAACAGACCCAACAGTGTGGCTACCGAAGCGATAGTTGAAAGGAATACAAGGTTTTTCTCAAGCATAGGCAATTCCAAAGCCGTAGCTTCCTCCACTTCTTTTTGAATAGCCAGTACTTTTTGTTCTGTATCCAATTCTGTGTTAGTAATCATTTCTTTGTACTTGCGCAAGCCTGCTTTCATTACATTACCCACAGATCCTTTTTGTTTGTCGCACTCATTAAGAGCAGCATCAACATTTTTGTTAGCCAACTGATATTGCACTTTGCGAATAAATTCAGCAATGTTACCGGTACCTGTAGCTTTTGAAATAGTAAGAAATCTCTCAACACAAAATGTAATTGCAGTTAAAAAAGTCCCAATCAACACCGGTACCACTATACCACCTTCATACATCTTTGTAAAAGTACCTATTGGACCTTGGTGACTTGGCCAAAACCAGTGACTAGGATCCGGATCCGGTGCCTTAAAATTTGCAGGGTTTCCTAATACATATCGCCAGATTACGTAACCGGCAATAATACAACACAATGGAGCGAGCCATGAGATAGCGTTACTTCTTTTCTTAACCTGAACGGATGTTGCAGCCTTTACTGGAGCTGTAGCTGTAGGTTTTGTTTCAGCCATGATCGTTTGTTTTTTAGTTTTTAAACAAATTTTATTTATGAATTTTAATACACAATAAATTAAGGGGCCACAATTCTACTGAAAAAACTTTTTCTAAAACCAAATTATTATCAGAAATATTAAAGAATCACCGAAAAAATAGAAATATTAGTTAAATAAATCACGATTTTAACTTTCTTTGAATTGATTCCAACATCCATTTTGGTTTTTGCCCGTAAAATTTCAAATTAAATTCTAAGGTAAGATACAGATTTTTAGTAAAAACAATAATAATGGGTGTATTTCAAATTATTGTTCTTCTTTGCCTGCAAAAATTGATTACATTATTATTATATCATATTTATTAAATATCATTTAGATCACTATTACTTTATTTCTACCTCGTGGGAGTTGAGATTTTTTTTATGGTACCAACGGTAGTTTTTCATGGCATCATCGTTGTGTCACTCACTTGTGCAATAGGAATTCTATTGAGCGAGTGGGCAGTTGACAGTAGGCAGTGGGCAGTTAAGAGGTCAACCACTAACTTCTGTCTCTGACTTCTCTACTGCCAACTGCCCGCTGCCAACTATCAACCGCCCACTAAAGTTCCTACCGCACAAGTGAGTGACACAACGATGTTTAATAGTAGCACAACAGTTGATATCCAAAAAGAACATTGCACATTTTTATGCCGTGTGAAATATAAAGCAACAGGCTCGTGGCTTAAAGCAACAGTATAGGGCTAAAAGGTTATTAGCATAATAGTTGTCAATGAACCTGTTATTATTTCAATCTACCTGAATGTTGTGGAGTTTACCAGTGTTGAACACCGGCAACCTTTCAATCCAGTTACAGTAGTTTTTTTTCCGTTGCTGTAATTTTTTTTTTGAGTGCATACCCTTAACATATTTTCGGTTACACTTAATCTATAGAAAATGAAAATTACCAGGTTTACCACTGTATTGTTTTCCGTAGCCGTATGTATATTTTTTTATACAGCCACCGCACAGGAAAAACCGGGGAAAAAACAACCCGCTAAAACAACCGCGCCTGCCACAGCACCGCAAACTCCTCCTTCTATGCCCACACCTCCCAAGCAAGGCCCTAAGCCTTATAAAGAGGTTATTACCAACAAAGCCGTAACCGATTCCGGCTTGTTTATGATCCATAAAATCGATGAAAGGTTTTATTTCGAAATTCCTGATTCTTTATTGGAAAGGGATGTCTTAATTGTAAACCGTATTACCAAAGCCGCTGCCGGCAGTCGTACAGGTTTTTTTGGATATGCCGGCGATCAGATTGGGGAAAACGTTATTCAATTTGTGAAAGGCCCTAATAATAATAAAGTTTATATTAAAAATATTTCTTACCTGGAAATGTCGAAGGACTCTTCCGCTGATGGCATGTACAGATCTGTGCGTAATTCCAATTTGCAACCCATTGTAGCGGCATTTGATGTAAAAGCTTATCACTATAAGGACAGCACCTCAAAACAATCCTATGCTTCTGTTATTGATATAACAGATTATTTAAATGGCGATAACGATATTTTGTTTTTTGATACACAATTAAAGAACCACATCAAAATAGGAGGATACCAGGTTGATAAATCATACATTCAAGGAGTTCGCTCATTTCCAATGAATATTGAGATCAGAACTGTTAAAACATATACCAAAACAGCCGCTGCTCCCATGGGCATGCCTTCGCCTACGCCTCCACCCAGCTCTCCGGCCACTTATGAGCTTAACAGCTCCATGGTATTGTTGCCGGCCAAACCTATGCAGTCACGGTATTTTGATGGCCGTGTAGGTTATTTCGCAACGGGTTATGTAGATTTTGACGCTGATCCTCAAGGGGTAAAGAGAATAAGCATGATTACACGCTGGCGTTTGGAACCCAAACCGGAAGATGTAGAAAAATACAAACGTGGAGAACTGGTAGAACCCGCAAAACCAATTGTTTTTTATATTGACCCTGCCACGCCAAAAAAATGGGTGCCTTATTTAATTCAGGGTGTGAATGACTGGCAGGCAGCTTTCGAAAAAGCAGGCTGGAAAAACGCGATCATGGCTAAAGAAGCGCCGGTAAACGATTCGCTGTGGAGCCTTGAAGATGCGCGCCACTCGGCAATTGTGTATAAACCATCAGACATACCTAACGCAAGCGGACCACACGTACACGACCCACGCAGCGGAGAAATTATGGAAACCCACATCAACTGGTATCATAATGTAATGTCGCTTTTGCGTAACTGGTATATGATTCAAACCGCGGCGGTAGATCCAAGAGCAAGAAAAATGCGTTTTGATGATGAACTGATGGGGCAACTGATCCGTTTTGTATCATCACATGAGGTAGGTCATACTCTAGGCTTGCGCCATAATTTCGGTTCTTCATCAACAGTGCCGGTAGAAAAACTCAGAGATAAAAAATTCGTGGAAACATATGGCCACACACCTTCCATAATGGATTACGCCCGCTTCAATTACGTGGCACAACCCGAAGATAATATTTCTGAGAAAGGCCTTTTCCCACGCATCGGCGATTATGACATGTGGGCTATAGAATGGGGCTACAGGTGGTTTCCTAATCTTACATCTCCCGAAGCGGAAAAACCTGTTTTGAATAAATGGATCATTGACAGCCTAAACAGCAATAAGCGCCTGTGGTTTGGCACCGAAACCGATCCGTTTGACCCGCGCTGCCAAAATGAAGACCTGGGCGACAATGCTATGAAAGCAGGTATGTATGGTATTAAAAACCTACAGCGCATTTTACCAAAACTGGAAGAGTGGACAAAAGAACCCAATGAACCTTACTCCAATCTCAATACCATGTATAGGGAAGTAATTTCTCAATATAGCAGGTATATAGGACATGTAGCCAAATACATTGGCGGTTCAATGACCACTCCTAAAAGTATTGAGCAACCCGGAGCTGTATACGAAGTTGTTTCTAAAGCCAAACAAAAAGAAGCAATGAGCTTTTTACAGGAACAATTGTTTACAACACCCACATGGCTCATTAATAAAAAATATACGTCTGTCATTAATTTAGATCTGGTAGCTGTAATAAGCAGCCTGCAGGATAATGCGCTAAGCCGTTTGTTTCACCCAATGATCCTGACTTCACTACTGAAAGCGGAAGGCCAATTGGGAAGTGAAGCTTATACCATTTCGGACATGTTCAGCGATCTGAAAAAAGGTATATGGAAAGAAGTGGCTAGTCGTCAAAAAATAGATATCAATAGAAGGAATCTGCAAAAAGTGTACACAGAAAGACTAATAGCATTATTTACACCTCCGGCAAACCCAAATCAAATGGGAATGAGTATGGGTGTTTTGAAAACGAGTGATATTATGTCATTAGCAAAGGCACATGCCAGAAGCCTTGCTTCGGAAATACGGGCAGCTATTCCTGGCACACAGGATGCTGTTACAAAAGCGCATTTACAGGATGTGCTGGAGAGGTTAACAAACGCTCTCGATCCTAAAAAATAAAATTAAAAGTCCCGGTTTTTCCGGGACTTTTTTTATGGTTCTCTTTTGAGCTTTTACTATACACAACAATGTCTCTAACGAATAAAGTAGAGAATTATGGGCCGGGCTAAGAATAAGCATTTGGCTTTTGTTGCGTCGCACACTTGTACGGTAGGAATGCTATTGGGCGGGTGAGCGGGTTGCAAGTTACCGGTTGGCTGCCGGTTATTCTGTTCGGGCAAGCACTCCGAAAATATTAGGTGTAATTTGTGACACAGATATCCTACACCTTAGAGGTGTAGGATATCTGGCAAATGACAAGCCTGAATATTTTTAACCGATGAAAAGAATTACTACAGATGAAGTGATTGCGACGCAACGATGATGCCATGAAATACCGCTGCCGGTATAACAATAATTAACTGCGGCATACATCAAGACCAAAATAAAATAACAGACACCTTGATAAAAGCTGTCGCTCGTACCATAAAATATTAACTTAAACAGCAACTAAATTCTCCAACTGGCGCGGATGTTTTGAAGGACATCCGTGCTTATCAAATTTATCAATACTATACTTGAAAAAACAGTGCATTAGACTCCCGGTAAGACACAAGCTTTGCAGAGCGTTATATTTGTTTGCCATTGCTGAAGCACCGGTAACCAGTAACCATTCCTCCTGCGTGAAGTTATACAGCCACACTCACTTTATGAACCGCTTCACTGATTTCTCGCATCAATGAAATTTCCTTTTCGATGGCGTTGCCAACTACAATCACATCGGCACCGGCCTTGCAGTTGAGATATGCTTTTTCTGCGGTTATAATACCGCCACCCACTATTAACGGGGCGTCAATATTTGATGCGACTTTTTTTATCATACTTTCAGAAATAGCACGTTTTGCACCGCTGCCCGCATCCATATAAATTAGTTTCATACCCAGCATTTCGCCGGCCAGGGCAGTGCATAATGCAATTTCATTTTTGTCTGCGGGTATAGGTGTGGCGTTACTGATATAAGATACTGTAGTGGGTGCGCCACCATCAATAACCATGTATCCTGTGCTAATTATTTCCAACCCGCTTTGCTTTACAAATGGCGCAGATATTACGTGCTGGCCGATTAATAATTCAGGATTCCTGCCAGATATTAATGACAGGTATAACAATGCATCGGCATACTTTGAAATTTGAGAAGGACTTCCCGGAAATAAAATAACCGGTATGGAACAATTGTTTTTTATATGCTTAATACATTCATCAAGATGATTGCTTACTACCAAACTTCCTCCAACCAATAAATAATCAACTTTTGCCTCCACTGCATGCGTCATCAACTGATCCAGCAATGAAATGTTCACTTTGTCCGGATCAATCAATACTGCAAAAGACTTTTTACCCTGTTGCTTTTTGTGAATTAGTGATTGATAAATAATACTTCGCATCTAAATACTTATTGCCTGTTTTACAAAAATGCAAAACTTTTTGGGTTTAACACTGATTAATGTAAAAGATTATTTAGCAAAATGAGACATTAAAATAAATCTAATTACTTTCATTATAAAAACGTTGCAATTACATGTTGTACATTTTAATTATATTTATAGAACCTGCATAACAAAATTGCATGACCTATATAAGGGAAGGCTTGTTTTGCTCATCTTTTAGCATATCTCCTGATTTCTGCATTTTTCGCTTTTACATTTTTCTTAACTTCATATTACAAAAAATAAAAATATACAAAAGGAAAAATGGACCACCCTGTAAACCCAAGCCTATTCTATACTCCTGATTACTAATAAAAAATAGGGAATTTTCCAAATGAGATTTGCTAAAAAAACTCAAAAATTTTCGCATTTTTTTATGAAATCAATACCCATAAGCTTTACGAATTTTTTCTTTTGTTTTTTCCACAGGTGTTGATATTTAGCATTAGCATTTTTCAAGACTTAAAAATACTTTCGTTCCGGGCA
This sequence comes from Flavihumibacter sp., assembly GCA_031553495.1. Classification (GTDB taxonomy): domain Bacteria; phylum Bacteroidota; class Bacteroidia; order Chitinophagales; family Chitinophagaceae; genus Pinibacter. Next base: position 288,783 of record JAVBLN010000007.1, on the reverse strand, counting down.
GTAATTAATAACTGGATATAACATATAACTTCTAAAGATTTTCATTTATGGCTAAAAAGCAATCTGCAAAAGGACTGCAGTTCAATCGTCGTTTCACTAAAGAGGAAGTGAACGTGTATGAGCTGTTCGAATACGATTATCGCACGTCGGTAATTCGTAACCCAAGCGGCGAGGTGGTATTTGAGATGACGAATGTGGAAGTACCAAAACAATGGAGCCAGATTGCTACGGATATTATTGCACAAAAATATTTTCGTAAGGCGGGAGTTCCCCAGGCAGATGGTTCTTTAGGTCGCGAAACTTCAGCAAAACAGGTAGCACACAGGCTTGCCAATTGTTGGCGGGTTTGGGGTGAGCGTTACGGTTATTTTGCTTCGCAAAAAGATGCGCAAATTTTTTATGACGAGCTTGTGTACAGCATTTTAAACCAGGCTTGTGTTCCTAACAGCCCTCAGTGGTTCAATACCGGCTTGCATGAAAGCTATGGCATTACCGGAAAACCACAGGGCCACTATTATGTAGATCCTGCGGATGATCAGTTGAAAAAATCTACTTCGGCATATGAACGCCCACAACCCCACGCTTGTTTTATTTTGAGTGTGGACGACGATTTGGTGGGTGATGGGGGCATAATGGATTTATGGATTCGCGAAGCCCGTATTTTTAAATACGGAAGTGGTGTGGGCACCAATTTCAGCAGCATTCGCGGCGAAGGTGAAAGATTAAGTGGCGGAGGTACCTCCAGCGGGCTAATGAGCTTCCTGAAAATTGGCGACCGCTCCGCAGGCGCTATTAAAAGTGGTGGTACTACACGCCGTGCCGCTAAAATGGTATGCTTAGATCTTGACCACCCGGAAATTATTGATTTTATTGATTGGAAAGTTGAGGAAGAAAAGAAAGTAGCCGCTTTAATAGCAGCAGGCTATCCGTCTGACTATGAAGGTGAAGCTTACAGAACAGTAAGTGGGCAGAATTCAAATAACTCGGTACGTATCCCCAATAAATTTTTCGAAAAACTTGAAAACAACGAAGATTGGGAATTGCTGGCAAGAACTGATGGGCATGTAATGAAAAAGGTAAAAGCCCGTGAATTGTGGAATAAAATTTCGTATGCGGCGTGGCGTTGCGCCGATCCCGGCACCCAGTATAATACCACTATAAACGAATGGCACACCTGCCCGGAAGGCGGGCCGATCAGGGCTTCTAATCCATGCTCTGAATACATGTTCCTGGATAATACGGCATGCAACCTGGCATCTGCCAACCTCATGAAATTCTATGATATTGAGAAAGATGTTTTTGATGTGGAAGGTTATGCTTATAGTTGCCGTTTGTGGACTGTGGTACTGGAAATATCCGTACTGATGGCTCAGTTCCCTTCTATGGAGGTTGCTCAATTATCATACGACTACAGAACCCTGGGATTGGGTTATGCCAACCTGGGCAGTATGCTGATGGTAAAAGGCATTCCTTATGATAGTGAAGCCGCCAGAGCTATTGCCGGCGCTATTACCGCTATCATGACCGGAGTGGCTTATAAAACTTCCGCGGAAATGGCCGAAGTGCTCGGACCATTCCCGCGCTATGAAGAAAATAAAAAACATATGCTGCGTGTAATGCGCAATCACCGCGCGGCAGCTTACGATGCAAGTGAAGCTTACGAAGAGTTGAGTATAAAACCACAGGGCATTAATGCGAAATATTGTCCCGACGACCTGCTGAAAGCCGCTACTAAAGCTTGGGACGAAGCGGTGCAATTAGGTGAAAAATTTGGTTACCGTAACGCACAAACCACCGTTATCGCGCCAACAGGAACAATTGGGCTGGTAATGGATTGCGATACTACCGGAGTGGAGCCTGATTTTGCTTTGGTGAAATTCAAAAAATTAAGTGGTGGCGGATATTTCAAAATCATTAACCAAAGCGTTCCCACCGCATTGAAAAACCTTGGATATAGCGCTAAAGAAATTGATGCTATTATTAAATATGCTGTTGGTTCAGCAAACTTTGCCGGCGCTCCTCACATCAATCATCAAACGCTAAGTGAAAAAGGATTTATAGCAGACGAAATCAAAAAACTGGACGCGGCAGTAAGTGCAGCTTTCGAAATCGGCTTTGTATTCAACATGTACACTTTAGGTGAAGAATGCCTGCAGCGCTTAGGTTTCAAGCCGGAACAATATTACAACTTCGAGTGGAACCTGCTGGAAGCGCTTGGTTTTACACAAGAGCAAATTGACGCGGCCAATGATTATGTATGCGGAACCATGACAATTGAAGGCGCTCCTTATTTAAAACAAGAGCATCTCTCTGTATTTGACTGCGCTAACAGATGTGGTAAAAAAGGACAACGTTATATACATGCACATGGCCACATTCGCATGATGGCGGCTACACAACCATTCATTAGCGGCGCCATTTCCAAAACAATCAATCTTCCAAATGAGGCTACAGTAGAGGAAATCGCAGATGCTTACCTGCTTAGCTGGAAGCTTGGCCTGAAAGCGAATGCGCTATACCGTGATGGCAGCAAACTGAGCCAGCCGTTAAGCACCAAAAGCGATAAAAAAACTAAAGCCGAAACCCAGGAAGAAGAAGCCGAAAAAACAACTATTCCCGAATCAAACATTGTGGATCTCGGCAAACTAACAGTGGAAGAATTGTTGGATGAAGTACAGAAACGTATGCAGGCTTCTCCGGATACCAAATTTAAACGCCAGCTTTCACGCATTGTGGAAAGAAAAACACTTCCGGCAAAACGCAGGGGTTTTACACAAAAAGCGAAAATAAACGGACAAACCATTTTTGTACGTACAGGCGAATATAGCGATGGTACTGTTGGCGAAATATTTATTGATATGGCAAAGGAAGGCGCTACCATGCGCAGTATGCTCAACTGCTTTGCCATAGCTGTTTCAATCGGCCTGCAATATGGTGTTCCGTTGGAAGAGTTTGTGGAAAAATTTGTATTCACACGCTTTGATCCTGCTGGAATGGTAGACCACCCGAACATTAAAACAACTACCTCCATCGTTGACTTTTTATTCCGCTCACTTGCTTATGAATACTTAGGCAGAACAGACCTGGTACACGTTTTGGACAAGCCGGAACTTGGTAATACCGGCACGGACGACTGGGATGAAATTCCTAATGGATTGGAATATGAGAAAAAAACACCTAAGCTGAGCGATGTGAGAGTTGTTCCGGTAAGTACGCCAACACCTCATTCACATGGCCATTCTCATAAAACTCAAAAATCAGGTGCGGTAAAAGCCGAAAGCGGACTGGATGCTGTAAACGCCGCCGCTAAAAACATGCAAAGCGATGCGCCTTCCTGCAATGTGTGCGGACACATTACATTGCGCAGCGGCACCTGCTACAAATGCCTGAATTGCGGCAACAGTATGGGATGTAGTTAATGTGAGAATGTGGAAAATGTGGAAATGAATTTGAAAATGTGCTAATTTGAAAATGCAATAGAGCCAGCATTGTTTATTTGTTAGGAATAAACTTTAGTAATGCGGAAATGTGAAAAATGTGAGAATGTGGCGAATGCTCTTCAAATATTGAGATAGAAAATAAATAGGCGATCACTACGATCGCCTATTTATTTTCTATATAATATGCAATGTCATTTTTATGGGACCGGCGGTAGTGCTACTATTAAGCATCGTTGTGTCACTCACTTGTACGGCAGGAACTTTAGTGGGCGGTTGAGAAGTTAGATGTCAGAAATCAGAGAACGGTTAACCACAAGGGCCACAAAGGGAAGCACAAGGTACACGAGGGTTGGTAGCAGTTCAGCCTACACTTGTGGTCTTTGCGCCTCTTATTGTGCCCCTTGTGGTTAAAACAACTGGGGAATTGAGAATGCTTTATGAATGAGCCGCTGAAAACGGTTAAGTATGAAAGCTGAAAAGAATTATTGTGACCACGAATATCCGCTTTGTGCGCGGGACTCCCTTCTCCTTGGGAGAAGGGCCGGGGATGAGGCTGCCCAATAGAATTCCTACCGTACAAGAGTGCGACGCAACGGCTGTTCCATAGTAATTCAAATGCCGGGCCTATAATAAAAATCAAATCATAAATACTGTTCTTATTAATAATAAAGTAATCAGGGGTCATTCATCACTCATCATTCATCATTTATCATTTATCATTTATCATTCACCACTCAAAACATCGGAGGTCCGCCTCCACCCATTGGAGGCCTGCCGCCGCCCGGAGGCATAAACATTTGCCTTCTGTTTTCCGGTTGAGGTTCTTCCGCAGGAGTTGTGCTTCCTTTCACTTTAAAATTTCTTAGTGTGTAGGTAAATGTTAGCATAAAATAACGTTGAAGCACATTCGTTTTTACATCCTGGTAGTAAGAAGGATCAACTGTCCTTTGTATACTTTGATTTTGTTTCAGCAAATCATATACGCTCAGCCGCAACTCACCCCTGTTATTTTTCAGGAATTTTTTGGCAACAGCCATATTCCACAAAAAGTAATTAGGATTGTCGGAAATACCATTATAATACTGGTGCGTTAAATCGGTATTGTACACAAAGTTTTTCCAGAAAATCCAGTTGAGCCGCAATGTGGAACTTTGGTTAAAATAATTGTTATTACCATTTGATTGCACCGTGTTTTTTGTGGTATTATAGCTGGAGTTGCTTGAAATGGTAAAATCGAATTTCTCACTAATGTTGCTGCTAAGCACAAGGCCAACAGAATAGTTTTGCGTTTTGGCAATGTTTTCCTGCGCGTTCACAAGGCCCGGAGCATTAGTATACCCGGCAGAAGCATTGATGTTAAAATTAGATTTTAAAAATCCTACCGGCACTCCAAATGTTACAAATCCCCTGGTACTCCAGTATCCGTTAATGTTTACAGGGTACACAAATTGTGAACCTTTGTGCAAAGTATCGCCGGTTGCCAGCACGGAATCGCGCATGGCGGTTATAGTATTGTTGGTAATATAATTATCATTAAACGATCCGTTCAGGAATGCGAAGAAGGAAGTTCCTTTTTGTGAATTCGATTTATTGTAACGTACATTAACCGATTGTTGAAAGCTCTGCTTCAGGTTAGGATTACCGGTTGATAGTTGCAAAGGATTTGTTTTATCCAACACATCCTGCAATTGGGAAACAGATGGATTATTAGTGGATGTGCGATAAAAGAATCTCAGGTTTTCGCGTTGAGAAAACCTTACCTGGAACATTGCCATTGGCAAAAAACTTACAAACTTTTTGTCTAGTTGGAATGGCACTGGAAAGTATTGCTGATTATTAAGATCTGCCCATTGATACGAGCCACGCACCATAAAATTCACTTTGTCTTTTTGAAAATTATATCCTAATCCTGCCTGTTGCGTTATATACTCACTTTTAAATTTATTGGTTTGCGTTGTGTCCAGGTCTGAGTATTGTTTTTGAAGCGCATCATATAAAAATGTTTCCCTGTTCGATTTATTCTGTTGATCGCTCCATTGGTAAGATGCCATCAATTGGCTGTTGTTGCCAATTGGCTCGGTGTAAGTACCATTTACGGCCATCGACCAGCCATTGGTTCGCGATTTTGAAATTTGATCGTTAATACTGGATTCCGTCGGATCGCCAAATGAATTGAAATAATCGGTTTCCGCTAACAGCAGTCCGTTGCCTTTACTGTTAGAAAAACTATTGTTGAGATTCAAAGAAAATGTTCTCCCTTTTTTTGCAAAAGCATGGCGAAACAAAAGGTTGTTTGAAAAATTAAAACCATTCCTATCCGAACTGGAATTATTAATTGACCGGTTAATTGGCAACCCTGTAATGGTGTCTGTACTTGCAACGGTAAACGAACTGCCATCATTCATCTGATAGCTAAACCGCGGACGCATTTGTATGGAGTTGAACGAGTCTATTTTATATTCAAATAAAAAATTGACACGGTGATTTACATTCATTGATTTGCTTACAAGATCTTCCAAATAATGTGTTCTGCCGCTGTCTTTCAATAAATTCGTTCTGTCAGTATATTGAGCAAGATTGTTATCGCCCCTGTTAAAAAAATAGCTTCCCGTTACATTTATTTTTTTACCCCAGTTATCGGTATAGTTTAAGCCGAACGCATTTGTTTTTGAAACACCACTTTGTTGTCCCACCTGGAAATTACTAACGCCACCGCCACCACCGCGGCCACCACCACGACCACCACCGCCAAAGCCACCGCGTCCGCCGCCACCACCACCGCCGGTTACACCTAACAGATCATCCACACTAAAATTTTGCTGGTTTACATTATTCGACTGCCCTATTATAGATATGCGGCTATCACCATTAAAAATATTTATGTTTCCCCCGGCAATATAACGATTGTCGGTACCATACCCGCCAAATATTTTTCCAAATTGCCCCGCCCTTCTTGTGGTTTTTGTAACGATATTGATTGTTTTGGATTGGTTGCCATCATCAAAGCCGGTAAACTGTGCCTGGTCGCTTCTTTGGTCATATACCTGTATCTTCTCAATTACTTCTGCAGGCAGGTTGCGCAATGCCGTGGTTGGGTCATCTCCAAAAAAAGGTTTTCCATCTACCAACACTTTTTGCACGGCTTCACCTTGCGCCTGCACTTGCCCGTTTTGCACTGTTATTGTTGGCATTTTGCCGATGAGGTCTTCAGCAGTAGCATCGGGGTTTATTTTAAAAGCGCTGGAGTTAAATTCGGTGGTGTCATTCTTTTGTTGTGCAGGAGGTGTTCTGGCAGTTATCACCACTTCAGATAATGCCGTCGCTTCTCTCGTTATCAAAATATCTCCAAGATTAATATCAGCATTCGTAATCTCAATATTCTTTTGAAAAGTTTTATAATTAATGCGCGACACTTTTACAATATACCTTCCGGCAGCAACATTCGAAATTGTAAATTGTCCGTTCGCATCTGTAACAACGCCACGTTTTACCAACGATGCCTGGGTTAAAACAACATTTGTATTAGGTGCAGCTTTTTTGGCAGTATCTTCAATAATTCTTCCTTTAACGGTAAAGGTTTGAGCATTAGCTAAACAACAAATGAATAAGGTTATTAGTAAAAATAAAAAACGCTTCATGATCTTATGATATAATTATTTTGCCGATTTATACTTAAGGGCTTTAGCAATGTTGTAAAATAGTTAGACGCTAATCATAAATAAAACCTTCGTAACATTTCCAAACTGTTTGAGCAAATATTTTTTTGGGTTACCGGCAGCAGTATTTCATGGCATCATCGTTGTGTCACTCACTTGTACGGCAGGAATGCTATTCAACAAGTTGGCAGTATTCAGTTGGCAGCGGGCAGCAGAGAAGTAAGAGATCAGATGTCAGAGACCTTTGTCTTGTCCTGAAATATATGCTTCAAAATGTATAAAGCACTCTCAACTCTCAATTCTCAACTCTCAATTTATTCAACTGTCAGAGGTCGGAGAAATATCTAATCATTAACAGTGTTTATTTAGAGTCTGTAAGACTTTTGAATTAAACGAAAATGAGCCGCTATAGTTGCGGCTCTTATAAAACATTATTGTTGTGGACGGTTTCCTCCACTGCCACCACCAGGTCCACCACCTTGTCCACCACCACGTCTTTGCCTCATTTGTTGCATTTGCTGCTCTACCATTTCCTGGTATTTCTTGAATTGTTCTTCTGAAAGAACAGTCTTTACTTTTTCATCTCTTTCAGCTACTAATTTTTGAACATCATCCCAAGATGGCCTTTCGCCGCTATTGCGCAAGGAATCCTGTTTTCCGAAATATTCAGTAAAGATCTTTTCTACCTTACTTTGCTGATCATTTTTTAAATCCAGTTTGCTGAATATATTATCATTCCAGCGTTTTAATCTTTGCTCAATAGTTTGAGGAGTACGTTGTCCTCTCTGTCCCTGAGCCATTGCGGTACCGGCAACGAAAAGCGTAAACACCAGCACCATAGAAAGCATTTTACATTTCATGGTTTTTACAATTGTTTTAGAAAATATATTGTGATCGGGGTTTTTATATCAAGGATACACAGACTTATTTCCAGAGTTAAAGGTTTATTATGGTTTTCGCGGTCCGCGTTGCATAGAGTTCATGCGGTTTATAATGGTATCCAGTTTAGCTTCCTGTTGTGGGGTACAAATACTTCTCACATTTTGAAAGTGATAGAATGTTTGCTTTTCCAGCTTTGCATACTCACGACCAATTTTCTCAGTATACAGATTAATCCATGATGTGTCGGATTGTGAACCTGATTTAAAATGAAGCGAATCTTTCAGCAATCTTATTCTTGAAAAAATTGCCTGTTGTCCTGTGGAATGTATTTTATAAAGCGAATCGTGCTTAGCTTTCTGCTCTTCATTAAAACCAAGCTCTGTTGCAATAAAATCCCTTCCTCTTCTCGGACCCTGATATTTTTTGCCCTTATTACCACCAATAAACAGGTAAGCAAGTGTAGCGGCATTTACAATCAGTAAAACGATCACAAGCCATTTTAGAAACCCGGGTTTTGATAATATACTCATTGTAGCGAGACCTTTAATAATAGTTATAGTTATTAGAATTTATGGTGAACTCATTGGCTAAGGTAGTAAGTGAATTAGTGTATTCCTGATCGTATTTTTCTTCGGAAAAATAAACGAACGTAGCTATATTAAGACCTATGAAAAAAAGCATGGCAAAGGCCAGTTCCCAGGAAAGGCGCAAAAATTTGCGTGTTTCGATTTGCATTACGTTATTTTTATAATGCAGCCTGTTCATCACTTTACTGTATAAAAAAGGACTAGCTTCCGCAGGTTGAACATTATCAAGGCTTTTCATTATTTCATCTACTTTATGCTGAATATTTTCCTCTTTCATCATTAGCTGTTTTTAAATTTTAAAAATGCTATTTTTCACACATTATTTTTTTTCTCAGATGCTGTTTGAATTATTTTTTACAACTTTTATTTACAGCCCAATGTTGCCATGAAATACTACCGATGAACGAAATGCGACGCAACGATGATGCCATAAAAAACTACTGCCGGTATCAAAAAATTATTCTAACAGTTTTTTGTAATAAACAGATAAATCTTCTTTTATATTGTTTTTTGCCCTGTGCATTAAAGATTCAACGGATGATAGCGATGTGTTCATAACCACTGCAATTTGCTGATAGCTTAACGCTTCCAGCTTGTGTAAGGTAAATGCAACGCGTTGCTTTTCGGGCAGCCGGCGTATAGCACTAAAAAGCATGGCGGCATTTTCCTTTTGTTCGAGGGCCACACCGGGATGATAAAACGTAGCGGGCTCATCAGCTTCTTTTTTTTCAGTATCCAAAAACCTGAGTATGATAGCCGATCTTTTTTTTCGATTTTTTCTTCTTATAAAATCCAGCGCTTTTGAAACCGCTATCCGGTATAACCAGGTGCTTAATTTAGCATCGCCTTTAAATGAGTGAATGCTTTCATAGGCCTGAATAAATACGTCCTGGGTTATATCCTCCGCATCCGTTTCGTTTTGCACAAAGCCAAGTATAGTGTTGTAAAGCCTGTTCTTATAATTATTAATAAGTTTTTCAAACGCTTGTTCTTCTTTCCGTTGCAAGCCCTGTATGAGTAAAATTTCATCCAATCATCGGCCAATTTAAATGTTAGACGTTGCTACAAGGTAAAACTTGTGTTGGGAAGAAAAAAAATTGGAAATGTGGGAAATGTGAGAATGAATTTGAAAATGTGCTAATTTGAAAATTTGAAAATGTGGTAGGTGGGGCTTTGGTTATTTGTTTTGAACAAACTTGTTTAATGTGAGAATGTGAGAAATGTGGAAATGTGGGGATGCTGCAGAATAGAATACATTCTTGACTTGTAACCGCACACCGGCAACTGGTAACCGGTAACTTGAAACCTGCCACCTGCCACTTCCCAAACCATCTCAAATAAGCTACCTTTGGCATTCATTATGAAAAAAATATTGTTTTTATCAGTATTCTTTGTTGCGGCATGTTCTACATCAAAACGTGCGGCTTCCGGCCATGAACCTGTTGCAAGCGTTGTAATTAATGGAAAATTATGGGCTTCCGCTTTTCAACAAAAGGCGGCTGAGTATAAAGCGCTTTGCCAGCAGGCATATAATGTGGCGGAATGGCGGCTGGCGGAGGATCTAAAAAATTCTTCCTCTAAGCCACGAGCGGTTATTACTGATATTGACGAAACAGTATTGGATAATAGTCCATACGCTGTGGCGCAAGCCTTACATGGTAAAGATTTCGACCAGGCGAGCTGGAATGCATGGACGGCATTGGCCCAAGCGGATACACTAGCGGGGGCTTTGAGCTTTTTCAAATATGCGGCGAAGCATAATGTGGAAGTATTTTATGTTACCAACCGTTATGAGGAGGAAAGAAGTGCTACATTAAAAAATCTGCAAAAATTCGGATTTCCTTATGCGGATGATACACATTTGATTTTGCGCCAGCCCGGCAGCAGCTCCAGTAAAGAGACCAGAAGAAACGCCATTGCGCAGACCCATAATATTGTTTTACTTCTTGGTGATAACCTCGCCGATTTTGATGTTTTATTCGACGCTAAAAAATGGGAAGATCGTAATGCGGCTACCGCGAAAAGCGCAAGCCGGTTTGGAAATAAATATATCGTTTTCCCCAACCCTTCTTATGGCGATTGGGAAGGCGCCATGTATAATAACAATTTCAAGCTTTCGGCTAGTCAAAAAGATTCTGTAATAAAAGCGGAAGTGAGAGGGAAGTAGCTGGTTGCAAGTTGCAGGTTACAGGTTGTCGGTGCGCAGAAGTGAAATTATTTCATACAGGGCAATTATAAAAGCTGTTCCTGTAAGAATGATTATATCTAAAATCAGCTCCACATTTTCACATTAAATCATTCTGTTCGAAACATGAAAGAAATGCTCGTGCTAACAATTTTAAAGTTTACGTGATCGGCAGGTTTCAAAATTTCACTTATCAAATGTATTTTTCTTTTTGCTTGTGCAAACAGAAACAAAAAACACACCCTTATTTAGTGGAGAATTGAGAGTTGAGAGTGCTGTATGATGAAAGATCACCGGAAAAGTAAAATTCAATAATTATTGGTATGGTCGAAAACTATAAACCAAACTCGGCCTACAGCATTTCAAATCTCAAATTTCAAATCTCAAATTACTCGGCCCGATCGCAGGTAGCGCCCTGATTAAGCTTTTGCACTACTGTGACTTCAGCCAAGGGAATTCTATTCATCGCTTTATGTGCCGCTTGCTTTATTAAAGGCAGCAGTGGAAATCCTGATTTCCAGGAAGTATTAAAGGAAATAATAAGCAATCTCAATCCAACAGAATTTTCAAATTTTCAAATCAGCACATTTTCAAATTCATTTTCACATTTCCACATTAAAAACCGGTCTTCTCACGTCGTGATAAAATAAGAAAGTCCAGCCTTCTTCTCTTCCTTGTTCCCACCATTTTTGGCGCAGTTCCATGCAAAGCTTTCCGTTGTAATCATACTTTGCCACAAATTTGCTTTTCATTTGTTGTAATTGCGGTGCGTCATCGCCGCCATAGAAAACCGTTTCGCCACCATCGACAATCCAAAAGACTTGGTGATACGGACTGTGCGCTCCGGTTATGTGGCACTTTATATAACTGTCAATTACACTATCACCATCCAGCCATTTTACATTGGAAGCATCCTGCAAACACTCAAAGTCCTCTGTTAAGTAAGATGGAATGCCTTTTTTATAAGCATATTCAAATTCCTTTTTTTGAATGTAATAAGTAGCATTAGGAAAACTCAGCTCTCTTGTATTACTTAAAATCCTGCTTATGCCACCCGCATGGTCTTTATGTAAGTGCGACATCAGCACTTTTGTAATATCAGAAGGATCAATGCCCGCGTTGGCAAGATTCTGATGTAGCTGCAATTTGCCGTCTCTTTCAAATCCCAATCCGGCATCCAACAGCAGCACATCTTCTGAAGTAATCACTACAAATGGTTGAATTTCTACAAGCAGGCTGCCAGCAGATCTTTGCCGGAGGTCATCAGCTTCTGTATCAAACGGAATAAAATGCTTTGTTTTGTCTATCGAAAAACTACCTTCTGATAATGGAATAATACGCATGAATTAGTATAGCACTTTTATATTTAACACTGTAAAAATTGGTTAGAGGTCAGAAATCAACTTTTTTTGAACCACGAAGACACGAAGGCACAAAGGAGCACAAAGTATATTCGTGATTGCTTTACCTGTTCTCAATTTCCCTTTTTTTCTTACAATATAAGAACCCTCTGACTTCTGATCTCTGACTTCTGATTTCTCTACTGCCCGCTGCCCGCTGCCCACTGTCAACTGCCCACTAAAGTTCCTACCGCACAAGTGAGTGACACAACGATGCTTAATAGTAGCACTACCGCCGGTCCCAAAAAAATTATCTCATCATATTATCCAGCCCAACGTATAATTCACTCTCAGCTATCTCAGCACCATTTGCCTATCGGCATCGAGGCGGATTAAAATAAACAGCAAAATAGTAAAAGTAAGCAACGACGTGCCTCCATAACTGATAAATGGTAATGGTATGCCTATTACAGGGGCCAGCCCTATTGTCATACAAATGTTGATGGCCATATGGAAAAATATTACCGAGGCAACTCCATATGCGTAGGCCCGGCTAAACACACTTCGCTGTCGCTCTGCAATAGTTACAATTCGCATTAATAACACAAAGTACAAAATCAGCAATATTAAACACCCTACAAAACCAAAGCCTTCGCCAATGGTACAAAAAATAAAATCGGTTCGTTGCTCCGGCACAAATTCATACCTTGTTTGCGTTCCTTTTAATAATCCTTTTCCCAGCAGTCCGCCACTTCCTATAGCAATTTTACTTTGCCTTACGTTGTAATCGCCATCATCCTTTTTCTTGGTACTGGCAACAGCTTCAATTTCCACTGCGTCCGCAGCCGATTTAGGTATATACTCTTTTCCGATGGTATCGTAAATGCGTTTTACCTGGTATGGCTTCAACACCTGATCAAATACAAACGGCACTGCAAAACGCTGGATACCCACGCACACCACCCATATGCCAATGATGGTAAATAGCAGCCTGCGCTTTCGCTTGATTTGCCGCCGCATTATGTATATGCATAAAAGTGCAATGGCAGTTAATACGATGGCTAATGTGTTTGGATCCATCAACAAAGTGGCAACCACTAATACAGCCACAGAGAACCCGATGATCAACACCGCTGCCGGTAAGCCTTCACGAAACATTACCAGGAAAAAAGAAAAATACACTAACGCTAAACCCGTTTCGTGCTGGGCTATTGAAATAAAGCCCGGTATTAACGCAATGGCGGCGGCTATCAGTTGCGATTTTGTTTTGGTAAAATCGGTATCTATTCGCGACAAATACTTTGCCAAAGCCAGGTTTACAAAAACCTTACACAATTCTGCCGGTTGTAATTGAAAAGCTCCGCCAATTCTAATGATCGATTCCGTTCCCCTGATCTTTGCGTGAAAAGGAAAAACAAGTAATAACAATGCTATTCCCGCCGCATACCACAGGTTGGCAGTGGCAGTAAAAAATTTACTATCGGTCAATAAAATAAATACCGCCAGTATACAGCTTATAATAAAATAAAGTGACTGACGGCTATAGTCTGTTTTAAGCGAAATAAAACTTTGTAGTAAATTATCATCCTCGCGAAAGGTGGCCGCAAAAATACTCATAATGCCTATTACGCAGAGTATAACATAAAGCCATACCAGCAACCAATCTATGCCTTTCGATATTTCCGGATTACGCTGATTCATTATTATTATTTGCCGGTTTTGAGAAAATTACTTTTTTCGGTTCCATCATTGGGTTTACGTGGGTTACAGGCATTGGTTTTTTATTTTTGTCTTTATCGTTACTTTGTTTGCCCGGCGCAGGTTTTGCACTTTCCGTAGTGATTTTTGAATATCCTTTAATAAACCTGCGTATAAGCGCACTGTCCTTAGTTAAGCTGAACCTGTAGAACGCCGAAATAGAATCCAGTTTAAATTGTTCTATAGGCAAATAGGATGGCAATAAATTAGCATTTGAAATTCTTTCCACATCTTTCAACCTGTCTGCACGCAAGCTGTCTGTAAGATATTTTTCTACAACCAGGTAAGCCATAGGCCCGGCCCATGTAGCGCCATATCCACCATTTTCAACTATTACCGCTACAGCGATTTTCGGATCATCTTTGGGTGCAAAACACACAAATACAGAGTGGTCTTTAAGCGGCACAACTTTCCCATTAATAACCTTTTTATTTTGCGCTGTTCCGGTTTTCGCACATATATCAATCCCCGGAATTTTAGGAATGCGCTTCGCGGTACCCGCAACGGTTACATCGTGCATACCTTCAATTACAGTTTGATAGGCGCTGTCGGAAATATGCGTGAGCACTTCATGTTTTTTTCTGTATTTGTGTAAGGTAGTATCTTCCTTTGTTTCACCATCATATGTTTTCACAATATGTGGTACATAGTAATATCCCTTATTGGCTACAATGCAGATTGAGTTGGCTATTTGCAAAGGCGTTAGCAGCATTTTATCCTGGCCGATTCCCATTGTTACCATGGTGCAGGAGTTCCATGAACCGCGGTATTCTTTATCATAAGCGGTAGTATCCGGAATATTGCCGGTATTCTCGCTGGGAAGATCTATACCTGTCCGATGCCCGAGGCCAAACGCATTAGCGTATTCTTTCCATTTTGTCAGGCCTATTCGCGGGTTTTTGTATTGAGGATTGTCGACCACCAGCCTGAAAGCATTGGAGAAAAAAGAGTTGCAGGATTGGGCAATGGCTATTCTTAAATTGGCCGCGTGTCCCACCCAGTGTTCCGTACACCTTACAGGGCGGCGGCATGCGTAATAGGCGCCTGTGCAGCCGATACTGCTTTTAGGATTTAAAACACCTTCATCAAGCCCTATGAGTGCGCCAAGCGGCTTATATGTAGAGCCGGGCGGATATTCCCCTTTGATGGCCCTATTATATAATGGCTTACCGGCATCCATTACCAGCTTGCTATAGTTAGATGCTTTGTAGGGGCCGGTTAGCATGTTTGGATCAAAATCGGGACCGGAGGCCATCGCAATCACACCTCCGGTTTTCGGCTCAATCGCCACTATCGCTCCTATCTTATTTTTTAACAGCTTTTCGGCAAGCTGTTGTACTTCCACATCAATGTATGTACGCAGGTTATTACCGGCTATAGCAGCGGTATCGTAAATGCCGTTTTCATATTTTCCTACAAGGCGGTTTTTGTTGTCTTTTATCATATACTGAACACCGCGCTGCCCCATTAAAATTTTTTCATAGTATTGTTCAAGACCGCTTCTACCCACATAATCGCCAAGCCTGTAGTAGTTATTGGAACGTTTTATTATAGCCGAATCGGCTTCTCCAATATATCCCAAAATTTGCGCCGCGGTATTGAATGGATAAATTCTTACCGGCCTTTCCACCAGGTCGAAGCCGGGAAACTTCCACATGTTTTCATCCAGTTTCGCGTATAAGTCCGGTGGCAGCAAGTCTCTGTATACAGTTGGTCTGTATCGTCCGTTTTTATAAATGCATTCAATCAGGCGTTTTCTAAACTCCGCAGTATCAATTTGCAGCAGGTTACAAAGCAATGCCGTATCCACATTTTTCACCTGGTTGGGCGTAACCACCAAATCGTACATAATCGTGTTATTAAGTATGGCCTTCCCTTTACGGTCGAAAATTATGCCACGGCTGGGATACACTACTTTTGCGAACACAGCGTTATTAAAGGCTAGTTGTTTATACTTCCCTGAAAACAATTGAAGGTTTACCAATTGTGCAATTATGATGATGAAAATACCTACAAATATTAAGCGGATTACGGTACTTCTCGACTGGTTGAACACGGACATAATACAAAGGTAAATGAAGGAAATGGTCTGTTATAAAATCGGTAGTATTATTTATTTTTTTACATCTTTCAGTGGGCTGGTGCAATGTGGAAATGTGAAAATGAATTTGAAAATTGTTAATTAATTCAATGATTCGATGATTCAATGCCTCTCTTGCTCTGAAAGTTTGCTTATACCAAAACACCGGCAACCGGCAACTTGCAACCAACAACCCGCTGAATAGCATTCCTACCGCACAAGTGAGTGACACAACGATGCTTAATAGTAGCACTACCGCCGGTCCCCCACAAAAAAATCTTTGCGCCTTTTATGCTATATAAAATATGCCGAGTGCTTCCTTTTGGAATTTTGAATTAAAAAAACGGCACTACCATCTTTCGCGGAGGCAATGTTTTAAATAAACTTTTGTCTTCGGAAACATTAGGATTCGCAAACATTTTGTAGTAAAGCTTTCCCTTCCAGGTTATAACAGAATCCTGGTCGGTACAAAGGAACCTGGTGCTTACTGCCAATACGGAATCCTGCTGCCACGACAACTCAGGCTTCCACAGATCAAACTGATTATTACGGTAAATATTAGTGTTGTATGAGGTAGCCGGCATTTGCTGATAATATGTATACTTGGATGCCATCTGGAATGAGTTTAGAAAATATACAGGGTAATCATTGGCTTTTGTTTTTATGGTTCCCGTCCATTCTTTATTGTTATGAAACTCCCTTCCAATAGGAATTGTATTGCCGGAAATATCCCATATCATAGCCGCTCTTACCAAAAATATAGCTGCCAGGGAAAACGGCAGTAGTAAACGCAAAATTCTTTCCATTCGCGGCGTCTTGTCAAGATAATAGTGCAACAGCAGTATGGCCGGAATTAGCGCTATCACTGTCCAATTAGGCTCAATGCGCCCCTTGAAAGTGGTTAGGAAAAAGAATCCGAGCACGCCGTTTACTATCCATTTTAATGTTCGTATCCACACATCGCCATTAGATTTTTGCTTAAACGCCGCATAAAAAATCATCCAGGCAATCAATGGTCCAAATAAAAATAACTGTCCCAAAATATAATCTGTAGTGCGGGAGTAATGGTATCCTTTATAGCGGCGCTCTACCAAATGGTACTGTAACGAAGGGAACCCATTTTCATATTGCCAGTACAAATGAGGGAAAAATAAAATGGCCCCGAAAACACATGCAATCCAAAATTTTTTGTTTAATAACAGTTTGGGATTTGCCATTATGCAAAAGAATATCAGCAATACGCCATGATATTTACTATATAATAACGCGGCCATGCATACTCCCAGCAACAGTGTGTTTAACCAGGTTTCTTTTTTCAAAAAACCGGCATACAGCCACAAAAAACATGCGGTAAAAAACACAAGCGGCAGGTCGGGCACTGCAAAAATCGCCCCATAATGTATAAGGCCTGTTGAAAGAAGTATAATAAGCAACAGCAATGGTTTCACGGGTTTTTGAAGCTTATACATTATATAAATACAACCCGTAACAAAAATGACCGGCAAAATCCTGATCCCGATTATATTATTAAAAACGGTACAACCCGCCTTAATCATCCATGCCACCATAGGAGGGTGGTCATAGTATCCCCAGTCGGGATGTTGTGAGTATAGCCAGTAATATGCTTCATCATCCAGCAATTCCGTAAAGCCTGCCTGCAAAAGGTTAAGAATAAATAACCCGGCAATAACTAATGTAAAAATCCGTTTCTTGTTCTCCATTTCTAATCTCAACCAATTAATGGGTTAATAACAGCAAGTTCTTTGTATTTAAATGACATAGGAAAAGATTGTTTTGTTCAAGCTTTTTTCTACACCGGCATTGCGCAGTAGTCGCATTTCAACATAAAACCCTACGCAATTGCAAAATAAAAAAACAGCTTTTCTTGGCAATCTGTTGTTGATCTATAGTTTGCATAAGCATGTTATAGCTTTTGCATTTTGAGTTAGGGGTATATGTTGCTCATATCCATTTTCAAAAATGGATTAGTTGATGGCAAGGTGAAAACTGCAGGAACGTAATTTGAAGTAGCGAAATTTAAATAAAAAACGTTTGATTGCTTTAATTAAAAACCAAACACTTTATACTTTACGCAGCATAAAAAGTGCAATGTTTTTTTGTGCATCAGCGGTATTGCTACTATTAAGCATCGTTGTGTCACTCACTTGTACGGCAGTAATGCTATTCGTCAAGTTGAAGTATTCATGCTCAAATTTATACAGCGTGTAGTATACATATAATTTAATACCAATGTTGCGCCATTTTGTACAGCTTATTTTATTAAGCTGTATTCGTCCTGAATTTTTCCTTTCTGTTAAATAATAATTCTGCTATTAGTATCAGCAACAGGCTAACAGCCGAAGTTGCCAACACTTTCCCAACAAAATAAAAGAAACTGCCAAATTGCAACCATTCCAGCAGAACCAGGTATATATTATGGATGAGCGTTAAAATTACCACGTAAGTGGCATAAGGAGCCCAACCCATACTGGTAATGGATGGAGAAGTGTAATTGGCATCAGCGCCTTCCTGGGAAATAAGCACATTAATTAAAAACGGGCGTATATAAGCAATTAAAACACAGGCCGACGCATGTAAACCGGGAGTTTTTAGAAAATAGTCAAGTGAAAGGCCAAAAGCAAATGCCACAAACATAATGGCCGAGCGTGAAATTTTGAAAGGTAGCCAAATTATATACAAAAAATATACATAAGGCACGATCAGTTCATGCAATGGCGGCACTTTGTGCAGTACAAATACCTGGACCAGGATAAACAGTATAAATCGGATAATATTTTTTAGTGTAATACTCATTGGCTTTTTTGAGTTGCTTCTTCCAGTTTTTTACGTTCTTCCAGTTGCAGATTTTCGACTATACTAACATATTGAACATTGAAAAAATTAGTAGCTGTTTTCAACTTCAAAGTATAAAAATTACTGCTTGGGTCATTTACTATTTCGCTAATTGTTCCCACCATTATATTAGGAGGAAAGATAGAAGAAAGATCGCTAGTAAGCACAGAATCGCCTTTGGCAATGGCAGCGCTTTTAGGAATATTCTTCAGCAAAACATATTGCGGATTTACCCCATCCCATTCCACCCGGCCTCTGTCGCCGGTTTTCTTAAGTTTGGCATCTACTTTAAACTGGCGGTTCAGCAAACTCATTACTGTACAAAAATTATCGCTCACATTTACTACTCTTCCTACAATTCCCTGAGGGCCAATCACTGCCATATCCGGTCTTATTCCCTGGCCGGCCCCCCTGTGAAGCATAAAATAATTGGTTTGCGTGGAAGTAAAATTTCCAACAACTTTCGCTGAGTAATACTGGTATTTGCGAAATTTAAGAACGCTGTCTATACGAATAGAATCCACCACTATTTGATGGGTTGTGTCGTAGCTTTCATAATTATCCTTCAGAAGCTGGCGCAAATGCAGGTTCTCCTGCATTAAAGCCTCGTTTGTTTTTTTCAGTTGAAAGTAATATTCAACATTATTGTATTTCTCATTAATTCTTCCGGTTATCTCGCTGGAAATACCCATAAATATGGATTCGTGGTATTTATTGAACCTAAACAGAAATGATAACGATGTAATCTGTAGCACCAGGAACAACAGAAAATTTGAGTATCGCCTAATGAACAGAAAAATGTTACGCATATGCGAGAAAAGAAATTTGAATTAGAAATCAGGAATTAGAAGAGAAGCCGGTGAACATATAACATTTCTTCCCACTAACTTCAGAATCTAATTCCCGCGAACGCTTATCTCATTACAAATGGATAGCGATCATAATGTTTTAAAGCAATGCCTGTGCCACGAACAACGCTCTTTAAGGGATCGTCGGCAATATGCACGGGCAGTTTAATTTTTTGTGCCAGTCTTTTATCAAGGCCGCGTAGCAGCGCGCCACCACCTGTAAGGTACAACCCGCGGCGGTAAATATCCGAAGCAAGCTCAGGAGGCGTAGTTTCAAGCGCTTTCAGAATCGCTTCTTCTATTTTAAAAATTGATTTATCCAGCGCTTCAGCTATTTCCTGGTAGCTTACCATAATTTGTTTTGGAATACCTGTTACAAGATCACGACCATTTACAGGTAAATCATCCGGCGGATTATCAAGGTCTTTCAATGCGGCACCTATCTGGATTTTAATTTGCTCGGCGGTACGTTCGCCTATCAGCAGGCTATGATAACGGCGAAGCGCTTCCATAATGTCGGCGGTAAATTCGTCGCCTGCAATACGTATACTTTGATCACATACTATGCCTGCTAAAGCTATAACGGTTATTCCTGTGGTACCGCCTCCAATATCAATGATCATATTGCCCACTGGTTCTTCCACATCTATACCTATACCAAGCGCCGCGGCCATTGGTTCGTGAAGCAGGTAAACTTCTTTAGCTCCGGCTTGTTCGGCACTGTCGCGAACGGCACGCTTCTCCACTTCTGTTATACTGGATGGGATACAGATCATCATACGCCAGCTTGGAGAAAAAATCGGTTTTTTGGGATAAACCATTTTTATCATTTCGCGCAGCATCAATTCGGCGGCATTGAAGTCGGCTATAACACCGTCTTTCAACGGACGAATGGTACGAATACTTTCGTGAGTTTTTTCATGCATCATAAGGGCCCGCTTGCCAACAGCCAGAACAGTCTTCGGATTGTTGCGGTCCAGCGCCACTATTGAAGGTTCATTTACAACTACTTCATCATTATGTATGATAAGGGTGTTCGCTGTACCCAGATCAATTGCTATTTCTTGAGTAAAAAAATTAAAAAGGCCCATTTTGTAAGAGTCAGAATTTTGAAAAATTAACGTTTGCAAATTTGATGTAAATATTCCGATTGACAAAGCAAAATCGAATTATTGAATCATCGAATTATCGATTAATGGAAGGAATCATCACATTTTTCACATTTCCATATTACCAGGGTTGTTCAAACAAAAGAATAATGCTTATCCTGCCGCATTTTCAAATTTTCAAATCAGCATATTTTCAAACTCATTTTCCTCTTTTCGTAGCTGGTTGAGTTAATTGTAAAACTTTGTTTATAAAGCCCACCGCTGCCATGAAATACTACAGATGAACGAAATGCGACGCAACAATGACGCCATGAAAAACTAATGCCGGTACTATACTGAACTATCGAATTATTGAATTAATGAATTCCAGGTTCGGCAGCCATCACTTTTTCGCATTAATTCGGTTTGCCCGGTTTAACATGCTATGTTAAACCTCATCATTTTGAAATTTTCAAATCAGCACATTTTCACATTCTCCATCGCTCTACACAAATTCATACCCAATATCCTTTCTGTAATACATATTATCAAATGTAATGCCATTAAGCGCTTCCATCGATTTTGAAATAGCGTCTTTTACGGAACTGCCATACGATGTGGCGCACAATACACGTCCACCGGCTGTTACAACATTTTCATTGTGCAATTGTGTTCCTGCATGAAAAATAAACGTATCCGCGGATTCATTGTTTTGCAGGCCTTTTATTCCGAATCCCTTTTTGTAATCGCCGGGATAACCTCCGCTTACAGCCATCACAGTACATGCTACACGATCGTCATGTTCTATTTTTACATCTTCAAGCTTGTTGTTATGTGTGTCAATAAACAGTTCAACAAGATCATTTTTTAGACGCGGTATTACCACTTCCGTTTCCGGATCGCCCATGCGGCAATTATATTCAATTACAAACGGATCTTCGCCCACTTTTATTAATCCGAAAAATACAAATCCTTTGTAGGCGATATTTTCTTTGTAAAGCCCGTCAATTGTGGGTTTCACGATTCTGTTAACAACTTTTCTCATGAACGTATCATCAGCAAAAGGCACAGGGCTAACGGCTCCCATTCCGCCGGTGTTCAGTCCTGTGTCGCCTTCGCCTATTCTTTTGTAATCTTTGGCTTCGGGCAACAATACATAATTATTACCATCCGTCAATGCGAACACGCTTAGTTCAATCCCATCTAAAAACTGCTCTACCACTACTTTTTTGGAGGCTTCTCCAAATTTATTCCGGCGGATCATTTGCTCAAATTCAGAAAGGGCTTCTTCGTGTGTTTGGCAGATGAGTACGCCTTTCCCTGCAGCTAATCCGTCTGCTTTCAATACAACCGGCAATGTATGCTCTTTGAGATAGGTAACGCCCTCTTCATAATTGGATGCATCAAATTCCGCATAGGCCGCCGTGGGAATATCGTGACGCTGCATAAAAGCTTTCGCGTATGCTTTACTGCCTTCCAGTTTGGCGCCTTCTTGTGATGGACCAATAACTGTAATGGCAGAACTATTCAATTTAAAATAATCGTAAATGCCTTTCACTAAAGGATCTTCAGGGCCAACAACTATCATTTCCACGTTATTGGCATCGCAGAATTTTTTTATAGTCTCAAAATCTGTTGCCGAAATATTTACATTGGTACCGCATAACGATGTACCGGCATTGCCTGGTGCAATAAAAAGTCTTGTGCATTTGTTACTCTGCGACAGCTTCCAGGCCAGAGCGTGCTCCCTGCCTCCCGAACCAAGTATAAGAATGTTCATTAATGTATTTTATTATAAATTTTATATTATATGTTTCGTTCTATTTAAGCCGTTTATAGTTGCAATAAAAATTAAAAGTTAATTCATCAATTCTTAAACTCACAGTATATCGATGTTGCAATAAAAACAAACCGGTGGTAAAATTAGCTGATATAGCATGCAGTTAAGCAAAATCATATCCTTTTTTTCCGGCCTGCTGTCTTGTGAAGGTCTTATTTTCCTATCTTTCAGCCCAAATTTTTTAAACATTTTCAAATAATAAAAATGGAGCAGAATTATCCAACCAAAAAACAACCGACAGCTCTGTATCTCATTTCGTTTACTGCTATATGGGAGCGATTCAGTTATTACGGCATGCGTGCCTTCCTCATTTTATACATGGCAAATGATATTTTGAAAGGTGGCCCCAAAGCACATTTAGGAGGGTTAGGCATTAATGAAAGTACTGCCGGAACTATCTATGGAATTTTTACAGGTAGCTGTTACATTTTACCATTGTTGGGTGGATATATTGCTGACAGATATATTGGAAACAGGCGATCGATATTCATTGGTGGAATTATTATTATGCTTGGCCATTTCACACTTGCCGGAAACTTCCATGATAATTTTCTCATTTTCATTTTAGGGTTAACACTGCTGGCCATCGGTAACGGTTTCTTTAAACCTGCACCGCCCACCATGATTGGTGAATTATATGAACCGGGTGATAAACGCAGAGACAGCGCATTTACTATTTATTATCTATTATTCAATGGTGGCGCCGGTCTTGCTCCAATCGTCTGTGGTTATTTTGGAGAAACATATTTATACCGCTGGGGATTTTTCGCAGCAGGTATTGGTATGTTAATTGGTTTAATTGTGTACATCATCTACGCTCCTAAGTATCTTGGCAATATAGGTTTAAAACCCTCTGCACCAAAAGGTGAAGGTAAGAATGCTGAAAAAACACCATTAACGCGTATTGAACGTGACAGGATTTCCGTAATAATTGTAATGTTGTTCTTTGTAACCTTCTTCTGGGCAGGCTTTGAGCAGGCAGGAAGCACGCTTACTTTATATACAGATAAATATATCAACCTGAAAGTATTGGGTTGGACCATTCCCACATCATGGATGCAATCAGTGAATCCTGCTTTTATATTATTGCTGGGACCCGCATTTTCATCACTTTGGATGTACCTGAACAGAAAAGGAAAAAATCCGCCTACACCTATAAAAATGGGCCTGGGTATGATATTTCTTGCAGTAGGATTTTTATTCATGGTAGGAGCAGTAATGCAACGCGGCGGCGACAATCCTGATATGACCATTAAAGCAAGCATCTGGTGGTTATTTGCAACTTATCTGTTCCACACTATTGGAGAATTGTGTTTATCACCAATCGGTTTGTCAATGGTTACCAAACTGGCTCCGGTGCGCATGGCAGCGTTGTTTATGGGCGTATGGTTCTTAAGTAGTTTTATAGCAAATCTCTTAAGTGGCATATCAGTGGCCTTCGTAGAAAAATTTGGAGCGCTTACCATATTCGCCGGCATCTCGGTATTCGTAGGTTTACTAGGTGTAATAGTACTGTTCTTGTCGCGTTGGTTAATAGGCCGCATGCACGGAGTAGATTAGTGGAAAATTGAAAGTTGAAAGTGATTGCTGTTTGAGTAGATCTTTTTTTGATACCGGCTGCGGTATTACCAAGGTCTTTGCTATGTTAGTTTTGGTGAATACTATAATCTTTTATGGTACGAACGGCGGTATTTCATGGCATCATCGTTGCGTCGCATTTCGTTCATCTGTAGTATTTCATGGCAACGGTGGGTCTTTAAAAAACGTTTACAATTTATTTAAACAGC
Organism: Flavihumibacter sp.; assembly: GCA_031553495.1. GTDB lineage: Bacteria > Bacteroidota > Bacteroidia > Chitinophagales > Chitinophagaceae > Pinibacter. The sequence goes on along the minus strand of JAVBLN010000007.1, from coordinate 264,439 downwards.
TTTTAAGAAAAGAGTACATATTTTCAAATAATTTTCAAGCCTGTTAACGGCAATAATTAAACGAAATAAAAATCCTGCACTTTTGAAGTGCAGGATTTTTTTGGTGCATTCTTAGGCCAATAAAATCATATTGTTTTCATTCATTTCGCAATCATAACCTTCACCGTCATTTCGAGCCTGTTTATTTCAACATATTTGTGATTACGCACTGAGTTTCACTTAAAACAACCGGGCGAGAAATCTCACCAGTATCTAAAACCTTGAATGTTGCTAAAAGCAACAGTATAGTGCTGCAAGGCTTGTAGCCTTGCAGAGCGTGAGAAATCTAAGATAACAGAAACGTATTTATTAGTACGCTTGCACTAAAACTTCAGTAGGTATATGCCAATTTTTATGAATTTGCCGAATCATGTCTAACGAAAGTTTACGCTTTCTATTCATGATTTCACTTGCACGGCTTTTCTGTCCCACAACGTTTGCTAAGTCAGTCTGGGTTAAACCTAATTGTTCCATACGGAATTTAATAGCTTCAATAGGGTCGGGTAAGTCAATCGGAAAATTTTCGTCTTCATATTTCTCGACTAACAAACTCAATATCTCTCGTCGCCTTTCGGTGTTCCTATTTTTGCATCGAACAGTTTTTCAAGCCGAAGCATTGCTTGCTCTTAATCTCCTTTTGTCTTTATAGGCTTGATATTCATATCAAATTGTTTTAGCATTTACTTTGTCATATTCTGCATGTGTCCCAATAAACCGAATCCAGACTATTTTATAGTCAAAATTTATTTTCACAATAAGTCGATAAGTATTTCATTTTATATTGAAAACAATCCTGTTGTTACTAACAATACTTGCGCTGGCGTATTTCAAATCTCAAATTTCAGATCTTCAATCATATTAAAAAAATATCCGGCAGTTTGCAAAACCTGCCGGATATTTTTTTAACGACTAATCACAATCGCCCAATTATATTCTACCGTTGAACGGAGCGTCGCAAGCAAAGCTCAATCAGGGCTCCAACGCCGGTATCATAAAAAAACAACACTTACATTCACTCTGTTTGTTTATTGAGCACTCATAACTCTACTTCGCCACTCTTTCAAGCCATTTAAGCATAAACAGCATGGTAAACATTGAAATTATACATGCTACCACAAATACGCACCATGTGGCCCAAATAGGAATATTGTTATATAAAATTACGCCGATGAATAATAATTGATTACCAATAGCGGTGGCTGTAAGCCAGCAGCCCTGCATTATTCCCTGGTATTGCGGGGGCGCCACTTTTGATACAAAAGCGATTCCCAGCGGACTAATGAAAAGTTCTGCGATGGTGAGTATAAGGTAAGTGCCTATCAATAACCATGGAGTTACACGCATGGAATCATCCAGTCCGCCCATAGCTTTCCTGGTTACTGTATCCGGTAATCCAAATGAACCAAAGCTCATTACTGCAAAAGCAAGGGCGGCAATACCCATACCAATGGCTATTTTTTTAGGCGTGGATATTTCATATCCTTTCGCTTTCAGCCAGCCGAAAAACGCGATTACGATGGGAGTAAGAAATACTACAAAAAAAGGATTGAATGCCTGGAACACTTCGGCGCCTTCTAAAGTTGTAAACCCAAGATTTATTTTTAAAAGACGTGTGTAATTATCAGCAAATAACGTAAGCGTTTGACCGTTTTGGTGGAACGAGAACCAAAAGAAAATTACAACTGCCATTACTGCAAACAGTGCATACAAACGCTGACGGATCTCTTTCGCATCCATTTGAATGGAAGCCTGGCTATGACTGGCGTGGGTTTTCTCACCTGGATTAGGAAGCTTGCCTTTGTTAATTAAAAATATAACAAGAGATATCAGCATTGCAAAAATGGCTATCCCAAAAGAATAGTGATATCCTGTCATAAATACATTAAGATAATTTTTGGCAAAAGCTGTTAAATCAGTAGAAGTGTTTCCCACAGATGTTGCCAGTTCCGTAAATCGGGCAGAGGCTTCTGTTGATATATTTCCACTTATCCATTGATTACACAAAGCTGGCAAATCGGCATTAAACTTAAAGCCATTGTTTTGAACCCACCAGTTCCGCAAGCCCACTGCCATGAGCGGGGCAAACATGGCTCCAATATTTATGAACATGTAGAATATCTGAAAGCCTGTTTCCCTTTTGTCGGCATATTCAGGTTTATCGTACAGTTGGCCAACCACAGCTTGCAAATTGCCTTTGAATAATCCGTTTCCAAATGCAATTGCAAATAACCCGACACAAGTCAGCGCCAAAATTAAATTCATATTTTCAACAGGAGTCGGAGTTGGTATTGCAAGCAATACATACCCCACAGACATCAGGATAAGACCAAACAAAATAGTTGATTTGTAGTTTTTCGTCTTATCCGCAATCCGGCCCCCAATGAGGGAAAGCACATAGATCAACGCATAAAATACAGAATAAATAATGGATCCTTCCGAACCTGAAAATCCGAATTTATTATTCAGAAAAAGCAACAGGATTGCCATCATAATATAGAAACCGAAACGTTCTCCCATATTAGAAAGAGCAGCTCCGATCAGCCCTTTTGGATGTCCTTTAAACATAGATTGTTTTTTGGATGTGTTAAAAATTATTTCAACAAATATAAGAGTTGTAGTGTAGCCAACAACTGAAATTAGTTGTTCTTAAATGGAACTATCATTTCAAAGACAGGAATATTAACATCGAAGAATTTGTTGTTCTGAATATTCAGCATGGTGTAAGTGCCGTACATTTTGCCCATTTCGGTGCGAAGATTGCAGCCACTTACGTACTGGTACCGATCACCGGGTTTTAGTGTTGGTTGTACACCCACTACCCCCTCTCCTTCTACTTCACGGTACTGACCATTACTATCGAATATAAACCAGTGGCGGCGCTGCAATTGAACAGAAAAACTATTGTGATTTTCAATGCTGATGCGGTAAGCAAACATATATTCGCCGGAAAGCGGATTTGAATAATCCGGCTGATAAAATGTTTCTACACTTACTTCAATACCTTCAGAAATCTTGCTTACCATCTACGATATATTGTTGGATAAAAATAATGAAATTTGTTTATGAATTATTGAATGGGTGGTATTAGTTGGAAATCAAAAGTCAGATATTTGAGGACAGAGGTCAGAACAAGATGAAAGCTGCCGGTGGCCGGTTGCCAGTTGCTGGTGTTGGAGTACAAGCAGTTCAATATGAAAAAGCTGGCAGTGTGAATACAAAGAAATAATTGAATTATTGAATCATTGAAAGCCGGTTTCATGTTCGGGTCCAACACATTTCCCACATTCCAACATTTTTCACATTCCACACTCAACCAGCGTGTTTCTGTTTAATCAACAAACCCCTTGTGGCAGCATTTTCAAATTTTCAAATTAGCACATTTTCAAATTCATTCCACATTCGCACATTTTTCACATTCTCACATTCCCGCATTCTATTCAGAAAATTTATCTTTGAACTGTAAGAATGTTCGATGCATATGCTTGCCGCGCACATATAATTAGCTTACGCAAATTTGGTATTTCTCAAATCTGAAAATACCGTTAAAAAAAACTGAGTATGAATATTGCTGTTGCAAAAGGAGATGGTATAGGTCCGGAAATAATGGATGCTGTGATGAAAATTTTTACCGCCGCGAAAGTACCTGTGAGCTATGAGTTTGTGGATATGGGCAAATGGGTGTTTGACAAGGGTTTCAGCAATGGCATGACGCCACAGGCTAAAGAAACAATTGAAAAACTGGGTATTCTTTTTAAAGGTCCGATGGAAACACCCAAAGGTAAAGGCGTAAAAAGCATAAATGTTACCGCCCGTAAAACATGGAACACTTATGCCAACCACCGCGTATTTCAAACGCTACACGGAGTGGATACGGTTTTCAGCAAAGCCGGCATACCCATTGATATAACAGTGGTTCGCGAAAATATTGAAGATACCTATGGCGGCATTGAACATATGCTTACACATGATGTGGCTCTAAGTCGCCGGTTTATAACCAGGCCCGGCAGCATGCAGGTTATACAGTATGCTTTTGAAATGGCCGCACGAAAAGGCGCTAAAAGAATTACCTGCGGTCATAAGTCTAACATCATGAAAATTACCGACGGCTTGTTTTTGGAATGTTTTTATGAAGTGGCTAAAGAGTATCCGCATTTAAAAGCCGACGATGTAATTGTTGATGATCTTTGCATGAAACTTGTTACCCGTCCCGATCTATTTGATGTGGTGGTGCTCACAAATTTGCAAGGTGATATTGTTTCTGACTTGTGCGCAGGACTTGTGGGCGGACTCGGCTTCGCACCTTCGGCAAATATTGGCGACCATATCTGCATTTTCGAAGCGGTTCATGGCACCGCGCCAGATATTGCCGGTAAAAACATTGCCAATCCAACCGCTTTATTATTAAGCGGTATAGCCATGCTGCGGCATTTGGGATTAATGAAAAGCGCTTCTATAATTGAAAATGCATTGCTCTTTACGCTTGAAAATGGCATTCACACTGGTGATTTTGGCGATAAAAAAACAGCTCCGGTTAATACCACACAATTTGCAGAGGCTATAATTGCCAATTTCGGGAAAACGCCTCAACATGGAGCCAAAGAATTGATTGAAGATAAACCTGTCACCGCCACGGCGTTTAGCCTGGAAAAAAATCCCATGCTAATTTCAACAGAGGCAGCAGATGAAAAAATAGCCGGAGTGGACATGTTTATTGAAAGTGAAGAACAGCCGGAAATAATCGCCAAAAAATGTCTTCGCCATGCCGGCGTAAAATTCAACCTGGTAAACATCAGCAACCGCGGCACACAGGTGTGGCCTTCGGGTTCGAAATATACCAATCTCGTAAATCAATACAATGCACGCTTTGAGAGTATTGACGGCACTCCATTAAATCAACAGGACGTAATTGGTTTATATGTAAGCCTGAGCGGAAATTTTAAAATTTGTTCGCTTGAGCTGCTGAACATGTGGGGCGAAAAGAAAGGCTATAGTCTCGCGCAGGGGCAATAGTTGAATTATTGAAGGGGTTGTAATAGTTTCTATGGCACAGAAATGTGCGAATATTTTTTTGGGAACCAGCGGTATTGCTACTATTAAGCTTCGGTTGTGTCACTCACTTGTACTGTAGGAATGCTATGGAGCAAGTTGTAGCTGGCTGGTGGTTGGAGCTTTTAACGAATGTAACTCAAGCGCCATCACATTTCCACATTTTCACATTACCAAATATCCCCCGTCATTTTCAAATTTTCAAATTAGCACATTTTCAAATTCATTTCCACATTCTCACATTACCCACATTTTTCCCTGCTTTTTCAAATTGTTATACTTTTGACCTCATATGACAATAACAATGCAATTATCAGAACTATACACTAAGGCACTCAATTTTGAATTTTTAAGTGAAGAAGAAGGTATTTTTTTGTTTGAACATGCCCCACTAACAGAACTTATGCACATTGCCAATACCTTGCGGCAAATACAAGTACCGCATGGTAAAGTAACCTGGATCATTGACCGTAACATGAATACTACCAATGTGTGTGTAGCCAACTGCAAATTCTGCAATTTTTATCGTATTCCCGGGCATGCTGATGCATATATAACAGATATAGAAACTTATAAAAGAAAAATCGAAGAAACTTTCAAATATGGTGGCGAACAATTGTTGTTGCAGGGTGGGCACCACCCTGAACTGGGATTGGATTATTATGTAGATCTGTTCAAACAATTAAAAAAATTATTTCCCGAGTTAAAGCTTCACACCTTAGGGCCACCTGAAGTAGCGCATATTTGTAAAGTATCAAAAGTTAGCCACCGCGAAGCTTTAACAGCATTAAAAGAAGCAGGCATGGATTCTATGCCCGGCCCAGGCGCTGAAATACTGGTAGATCGAGTTCGCAGGTTAATTTCTAAAGGCAAATGCGGAGCGCAGGAATGGCTTGATATTATGCATGAAGCGCATAATGTTGGCCTTACTACTACCGCCACAATGATGTTTGGTCATGTTGAAACACTGGCAGAACGCTTTGAACATTTAGTAAAAATCCGTGATGTGCAAGCCCGCAAACCGGAAACAGCAAAGGGTTTTATCGCATTCATTCCCTGGACATTTCAGGATGTGGACACCTTGCTAACCAGGATTCGCGGGGTGCATAATCTTACCACACCGGAAGAATATATACGCATGATTGCGCTAAGCCGCATTATGTTGCCTAACATAAAAAACATACAGGCCAGTTGGCTTACGGTAGGTAAAGAAGTGGCGCAAATGTGCCTGCAAGCTGGTGCAAACGACTGGGGAAGTATTATGATTGAGGAAAATGTGGTAAGTGCAGCCGGAGCGCCTCACCGTTTTACAAGCAAAGGAATTCAGTCTGCTATTCGTGAAGCCGGGTTTGAACCTCAATTGCGCAATCAGCAATATGAATTCAGGCTGCTCCCACAAGTTATGGAAGAGCAGGTGATTGATTATTGAATTATTGATATAAATGCAGTCTCGCCAAGTGGTTGTAAAAATAAGTTGATTTGAACTTTAACTTAATTCATCAGCCTACCCGTCCACTAAAAAACAATATACTTCTTTAGGGCCATGCACGCCTACCACAAGTGTTTTTTCAATGTCGGCGGTACGGCTTGGACCAGTTGCGAATGTTATTAAAGAAGGAAGCTGGTCCTGGTATTTCTCTTTCATATAAGTCAACCCGTCTTTTACATCATACATAAGCTGACGAGTATATGCAATGCAGATATGAATGGGCGCATACACGCTGGTGATGCGTCCGCTTTGCTGTGCGGCACTCAATACAATAGAGCCTGTTCTTGCTATAAGACACTCGCAGGTAGTAATAGCAGCATCGCAATTGGCAATATCATCTGTGTACAGTTTATCCACAGAATTGCCAAATGCGCTTTGCAAAGCAGTTTCGTTGCAAAACAGCTTTTCCCATTTATTATTTGCAACAAGCTGTGTGAGCTGCCTAATCAATTCATCATTGTTTACACAAAAAGCAAACTTTCCTTTCAATGCTGAAAATTCCTGTGCAAACTGCACTTCCAGCTCTAGCTGTGCCGGTTGGAAAACAGAATTATTTCCTTCACTTTGCAAAAATGGAACAGGCGTTGAATGAGTCAACGCCTTTCTTATTTTCTTTAAAATGTTTTCTTTTGATGGAGATATATTCATTTCGCAATTTGAAATTTGAAATTTGAGATTTTTTCTAAGCGGTGTTTGCCGCATAAGCACAGATTATCCAAAATTATATGCGCTGTATAAGCTCGCGCATGAATGGTTCAATTTGCCGAATAGAATTACTTCCGTACAAGTGAGTGACACAACGATGCTTAATAGTAGCAATACCGCCGATGCCATAATATTTGAAATTGGAAATTTGAAATTCTTCTATATTGGATTTGCAATAAACCTCTGTCAGCATTCTTTCAAAAACCTAAATGTTAAGAATTTCAAATCTCAGATTTCTCAGTTCAACGCTTTGTTAGTAACGTCGCTGTCGTAAGGCGGCACGCCTTCGCTTATTTCACCAATAGTGCCGGCGTGATCTTTACCATCCACATCCAATACTTTCTTTTCCTCAAACGGACGTTTGCCAATCAACTCCTCCACATCACTTTGGAAAAGCACTTCTTTATCAAGTAACGCCTCCGCAAGTTTAGCCACATCATTTTTCTTTTCTACTAAAAGTTGTTTTGTACGCTCGTATGCAGTATCAATCAGTTTCCTTACTTCTTCATCAATCAGTTTGGAAGTTTCTTCGGAATAAGGTTTCGTAAACGAGTTTTCCGTTTGCGGATCATAGAAACTTACATTTCCAACTTTATCATTCATACCATAAACGGTAACCATCGCATACGCGATCCTGGTAATTTGCTGAAGATCATTTTGCGCGCCGGTAGATATTTTGTTGAAGAAAATTTCTTCACTTGCGCGCCCACCAAGCGTCATGCATATTTGATCCAACAATTGATCGGTATTATACAAATATTGCTCTTTAGGTGTGTATTGCGCATACCCCAGGGCGGCGGTACCGCGTGGCACAATAGTTACTTTCAATAAAGGATATGCATGTTCAAGATACCAGCCGCAAATAGCGTGGCCGGCTTCATGATATGCAATAATTTTCTTTTCGTCGGGAGAAATGATTTTGTTCTTTTTTTCCAATCCGCCTATTACCCTGTCCACGGCATCCTGGAAATCTTCCATTTCCACACCGGCTTTTCCTTTACGGGCTGCAATCAACGCCGCTTCATTACACACATTGGCAATATCGGCTCCGGCAAAACCCGGTGTTTGTTCAGCCAGTTTATGAATATCAACAGTACTTGAAATTTTGATTGGTTTCAGGTGTACTTTAAATATGGCTTCACGACCTTTCACATCCGGTTTGTCGATACTGATTTGCCTGTCGAAACGGCCCGGGCGCAACAGTGCGCTGTCCAACACATCAGGACGGTTTGTGGCAGCCAGTACAATAATTCCGCTGTCGCCGCCAAATCCATCCATTTCCACCAGCAATTGATTCAGTGTGCTTTCACGTTCATCATTACTCATGATGGCATTTTTGCCACGTGCACGACCTATAGCATCAATTTCATCAATAAAAATTATACACGGAGATTTTTCGCGGGCTTGCTTAAACAAATCCCTAACGCGGCTTGCGCCCACACCTACAAACATTTCCACAAAATCGCTACCGCTCATGCTGAAGAACGGAACCTGCGCTTCGCCGGCCATAGCTTTGGCGAGCAAAGTTTTACCGGTGCCCGGAGGCCCTACCAGCAACGCGCCTTTAGGAATCTTTCCGCCAAGCGAAGTGTATTTTTTGGGATTTTTCAGGAAATCCACAATTTCCATTACTTCCACTTTTGCTTCATCAAGGCCGGCAACATCGCTGAAAGTAATATTCACTTTAGTGCCTTTGTCAAACAATGTGGCCTTTGATTTTCCTATACTGAAAATGCCGCCCGGCCCACCTGATCCGCCGGCGCCACCGCCCATTTTACGCATCAACAGTATCCAAATAAGCACAATAATTACAATGGGGAAAATATATGTCAGAAACTGGCTTAGCCACTCCGCTTCTGTTTCATCATAACGCGGAACTTCTGACACAGAAGGATTTTTTGTATAAAATTCCCTTAAGTCATCTGTGAAAATCTCCGGTTTTGCAATAGTAAATTCAAACTGCGGACTTTTATCATTGGCCCCCCGCATTGAATTTTTAGGCAAAAGGTTTTGGTAATAAGGTTTCTTTAAGCTATCGGCTTTAATAAATACCCTTACTACATTCTTATTGCTAACCAGCACCATTTTTTCCACATCGCCTTTAGCAAGCATGTTTTTAAAAAATTCGTACTGGTTTATTCTTTGCTCTGTTTGATTAAAAGAACCCCAAATCTGGAAACTGAGAAGAATAGCTGCTATAGCACCCCAAACCCAGTAAATATTGAATTTCGGCCCTTTAGAATTGTTCCTGTCATCTTTAGGGCGCATCTTCGGAAAACCACCTTTGTTATTCGATTGTTTATCTTCTGGTAACATGATAATTTAATCTGTTCTGATTTATAAGCTTGTTTTCTGTTAATCGTGAATTACAGAACCCGGTTTCCCAAATTAATAATTCCTGATTTCAGACGTATATTTCTGCAATCTAATTGTTAAACTCCGTTATTTCCGCATCACTCCACATTTCTTCCAATTTATAAAATTTGCGGGGTTCGGGCTGCATAATATGAACCACTACATTTATATAATCAATTAATACCCACTGCAAAGCCTGGTATCCTTCATGCCTGTAAGGCGATTCTCCACATTGTTTTTTCACTTCCATTTCCACTGAATCCGCAATGGCTTTTATTTGCGGCGTGGATGTTCCCTGGCAAATAATAAAGAAGTCCGCTACTGCTTCTGGAATTTTCCGCAAATCAAGAGAAACGATATTTTCGCCTTTTTTTTCCTGTATAGCCTTAATTATGACCTTGAGGATTTTGGAGCTTTTTGTTAACCTTGCTACACTACTACGTTTGCGGGTAGATAATACTGACAATTGTTCCAATAATGAATACTTTTAGTAATTAAATATTTGTAGGTTGTTATTTATAATTTTTTGACATTTCTATATAAAAATGGCAAGTAAATGCTGAAAACCAAGTCAAATTTCGCCAATCGGCTCAAAAAACAGCCTTAACGGTTCTTAATTTTTTCACCATTATTATAAAATCTTCTCAAAATAAAGAAAATACTACATTCGTAACACTCAAAAATAATAATCTTTTCCAACTTCCGGATATGTTTCGAATAGGGTTGCCTTTTACCGAATTAGCCAGCATTGATAGTACCAACAACTATGCCATGGCGCTTGCGCATGAAGGAATGACTACTCATGGCGCTGCTTTTTTTGCTCACGAACAAACCGCAGGCAGAGGCCAGCGAGGCAGGCAATGGAGTACCACTACCGGTGAAAATATCATGCTTTCCGTGGCATTGAAACCGTTACAGCTTCCCATTTCTAAACAATTTTACCTAAGCGCTGCCATTGCACTGGGATGCTATGATTTTTTTTCAAAATATGCCATTGATAATGTGACGGTCAAATGGCCAAATGATATTTATTGGAATGACAGAAAGGCAGGTGGCATTTTAATAGAAAATATAATTAGTGGCAACAAATGGCATTTCGCGATAGCCGGAATGGGAATCAATATTAACCAGACAAGTTTCGCTAAAGACATTTCCAATCCCGTTTCACTGAAACAAATAACCGGAAAAACTTATAATAATGTGGATATGGCAAAGGAATTATGCGGATTCCTTCAAAGCAGTTATGAGCTTTTAACAAATGGCGATTTTTCCGAAATTTTAGAAAAATACAATTCGGTTCTTTATAAGCGTAATGAAAAAGTGCGACTGAAAAAAAATAACGCCATATTTGAAACCACCATTAAAGGGGTAAATGAACAAGGGAACCTGGTTACACACGATGTGCTGGAAAGAGAATTTGTTTTTGGAGAAATAAGCTGGGTGATTTAATGTGAGAATGTGGGAAATTTGAAAATTGTGGAAATTTAAAAATGCAGTATGCCAGGCATTGCTTACTTGTTTTGAACGCTTAGCTAAATAGAATTACTACTGTTGAAGTGATTGCGACGCAACGATGATGCCATGAAATACTGAAGCCGGTACCATAAATATTACATCTAACAACATAAAAAAATTGCAGTTTTTTTGGGAACCAGCTGTATTGCTACTATTGAGCATCGTTGTGTCACTCACTTCAACTATAGTAATTCTATTGAACAAAGTGCAACATTCAATTATTCATCCATCACATTCCCACATTTCCATATTCATTAAGTTTGTTTGAAAAAATATCCATAAACTATTCCTTCAGCATTTTCAAATTTTCAAATTAGCACATTTTCAAATTGCATTTTCCCATAACTTTCCTTATGTAATCCTGTACCAAATAACATCCTTTAAAAAAACAGTTATGAAAGGACCCATAGTTTTATCTGCATTTTTATTATGCGTAGCCGCGCAATTGCATGCTCAGAGCGAATTAAAAACGAAGTCGATTTCCATTTTTAAAAATGGAAAAGCATTTATGGTAAAAGAAGGAACCGTGCCTGCTACGGATAAAGTATACACCCTGAAAACCATACCTAATGCGCTTTATGGAACACTGTGGTTTAGCGGTTTGCCATCAGACATTTCGCAGGTAACCAGCAAGCAGGAAATTGTAACTGATCCTTTGGAACGCAAAGCCTACAGCTTTACCGACATGCTTTTTGCCAACAAAGGCAAACAAGTAACTGTGGCTACAACCGACAACAATACATATTCCGGCATTGTGGAAGATTTTGACCTGCCGGAAGAAATAAATAACGCGTTGCAATTAAAAGAAACGGAGCTGTCAGAAACATATGGAGCAGAATACAGCGCCGGCTATAGAATTCTGCCACCATCGCAACAAACACTTTTGCTAAAAATGAATAACAAATGGATAAGCATAAATCCTTTGAACATTCAATCAATTGAGTTTTCTGAAAAACCGCAGCAGAAAGTACAAACCACTATAAAGGTTAAAAAACCTGTAATTAAAATACAATTTATGCAGGGTGGTAATCAAAAGCTGAAGATGATGTATTTACAAAACGGATTTTCGTGGACACCGGTTTACAGCCTTGAACTGCTTTCTGATACGGAAGCCCGCCTTAAGCTACAAGCAGAAGTAGCCAACGATGCCGAAGACATTAATAATACCGATGTCAATTTTGTAGTAGGCGTTCCAAATTTCAAATTTGCCGCCAACCCCGCTACGTTAACTTCCTTTGCGCAAAGAATGACAAGAGAATTATACAGCAACCGCGATTATTTCAGCAATACCCTTGTTCCGTCGCAAATGCTGGATAGCAAAGCAATTGCAGAAATATCAACAGAAGAGGCAAACATGCCAATGGAAAATGTAGATGCAAACGCATCGGAGGATCTCTATTTTTATACCATAAAAAATGTTGATCTCGAAAAAGGAGGAAGAGCATATTATCCATTGCTTAATACTACCATTAAAATAAAACACCTGTATGAATGCGTATTGCCGGCATCTTCTAATAATTATTATAACAATGATGAAAACGATGAAAACGGTTATTCATTTAACACAAAATATAGCAACGTATTTCATACTATCGAAATAAAGAACGACACGAAAAACCCTTTCACTACAGGGCCTGTTTTAATTACACAAAGTGAGTCGCAAAAGCCACTTGCACAGGATCTTATTAAGTACACAGGCAAAGGACTTTCAAGCTCCATACAGCTCACACAATCGCCGGATATAAGAGTGGAAGAAAAAGAAAAAATTATTTCCACAGTAAAAGAAGCCAGGAAAAAAGACGGCTATACATACAGCCTTGTAACAGTACAAGGCGAAGTAATCATTGCAAACAGCAAAGCAAAAGATATAGAACTGGCCATTTCAAAAAACATTACCGGCAAATTTCAATCCGCCACAGTTACTCATAACATTTCATCTAAAGTAAATAGAAATGACATGAATCCGGCTACTGCAATAAAGTTCAGCACCAATGTAAAAGCATCTGAAAAAAAGAATTTCACTTATACCTACCAGGTGTATGTAAGGCAATAATAGCAACATCGCCAGGCGACTTATCCCGGACTTTTACAATCATAATCGTATAAGTCCGTTTTTTATTTTCATCCCTCGTTGTTGTAATTGTACATTTGCATCTACTATAAACAATCTTGTAAAAAATGCAACCAATAAATTTCGATTTTAAGAACATAGAAAGAAAAGAAGTAGAGAGTAGTGACCAAATAACAAAGATGGATTTTAACAAAGCGCATAAGGTGTTGGAGAAAAGCAACCCGAATATTAAAAAACTACAGGCACTTGCCGATAAACATCCTTCGAATCCAAAGTTTGTAAAATCAATTATACTAGCGTTGAACGTCCTCAAAAAATACGAAGAGGCTGAAGTGTATTGCGATCAATTAGTACAGCAATTCCCTGATTATGTATATGGAAAAATCTGTTCACTTGATAATGCTTTGCTACAAAACAAACTGGATAAATGTACGGAGTTAATAGGCGATGAAATTGACCTTCAGGCCGCGTTTCCCCAAAAAGAATCATTTCATATCAACGAAATCAGCGAATACTATGGTCTCATTTCCGACTATTTGGCACAGTGCGGAAGAATAGACGAAGCAATAGATATTCTAAAACAAATGAAAAAAATTGAGTGTCCTTATTTAGCAATTGAAGTATTTACTGAAAGAGTGATATCCGCATATAATAACAAACTGCGAAGCAATATGCCGGTTACACTTAACCTTCATCACCCGGAACTCAACGTATTAACCACGCAGGGTATAAACATAGATCTTAATTTATTAAAAAGTTTTTTAACATTAAACAGAACCACTCTTATACAGGATCTTGAGCATCTGATTCATTATTCTATTGGGACATATGATCTTGAAGTAGATCCTCCTTATGATGACTTAGCAAAACCTGCTATCTTTCATGCTACAAAACTATTAGAAGAGTTAAAAGCCTATGAAAGTTTACCAGTAATATTGGAGCCATTACTGCAAGACGAATCCTTCATAGAGTACATGTTCTTTGACCTGGAGTTTGAAATGCTATCTCAACCCATAGCGATATTGGGTATTGAGAATATGAAAGCATTATCAGACTTTCTTAGAAACCCATTAGTATCAGAACATTTAAAAAATATAGTTTGTGAAAGCATTGAAGTTTACTGGAAAAATTATCCGGAAAAGAAAGATGACATACAAAACTGGATAAAGGCTGAAATGCAATACGTTCTTGATAATGAAAGCCTGCAACTGGAGTATGCTTATAATGCTTTTCTCGTTGGCACAGCCATTGGTTTGCAATTGCGGGAGCTATTACCGGTTATTAAACAGTTGGTAGATGCGGATTTGGTAGATGAAAGCATTTCCGGAAACTACGACGATATAGTCAAACACTTTGAAGATGAAAGCCCCATAGACTTTACAGTTAAAAGGATCGAAGAACGGTATGAGGAGATATCCGATATTTTATCAAATGATGACTTTGAGGAGGAATCTTATAATACGCCTAGAAAAGCAGCACCCAAAATTGGCAGAAACGAGCCCTGCCCCTGCGGAAGCGGAAAGAAATATAAAAGGTGCTGCGGAAAAAACTAGTTATTCAACAATCAGCAATGTAATTAATTTAAGCGTCGAATAGCGAATCAACCGTACAAGAGTGCGACGCAACAAAAGCTCAATGCTTATTCTATTGCCCGGTTCATAATTATTTTCTTGTCTTAAGGCAATGCCATTAATTATGGTATCATCTGTAGTTTTTCATGGCGTCATCGTTGTGTCACTCACTTGTACGATAGGAATGCTATTCAACAAGTTATGAGTTTTGAGTTTTGAGTGCGGCGCTGTTCAACATGTTCGAAAGGGCATGTCGAATTTCGAGTTCTGGAAAGCGGACACATTCATGTCAAAATCCCTACCGCAAATAGTAAAGCAAAAAGCCGCTCATTTAAGAACGGCTTTTTATATATGCGGCATCTTCGGTTACACTATTGCCCGACATTCTTATAATAATTCCCTAACACGGTAAGCGCACCGTTCTTATCAACAAGCATCGAAGTCCACAGCCCAGCCATTGTTGGCGAACCGCTGAACCACGAATAACGGTAAACTTCGTTCATAGATTCATAAGAAGAAAGCACTTGCGGCATAAAGTTCGCGTAAATCCAATCTGCGGAATAATGATTGGTTTCAGGTTTACCACTAGTCGCGTTATCATCACGTGGAGCAAATTCGGTTATCCATATCCGTTTGCCATATTTGTTACTGATACTTTTTACCTGGTTGGCATATGTATCGGGATTTTGTCCCATGTAAATGTGCAGCGCGATATAATCCATGCGAAGGTTACGCTGTTGCACACCCTGCATAAATTGATCAAACCAGTTGCCAATACCGCCGGGATAACATGTGGCAGGGCTTACCAGTTTAATGCCACGATCAAGTTTATTAGATAAAATTTCCCAATCATCTAACGCCTGCGCCACAGTCATGTTTGCTTCGGAGCTAAGATCCGGTTCATTAAAACCAAGCACGAAGAAAATTTTACCGTCGCGATACATTTCATTTACAAGATCTATGTTTGACTGCGTAACATTGGCATGACTCCAAAACATAGGCACAAACTCAATTCCCTTAGGAGCATCCGGATCAAGACCTGAAGTTGTCCCCCATGTATAATACCAATTGGAGTTCAGGTTTTTAATATTATCCGCCCAAAAGCCCGTGCTGGTGCCGGTGCTAAATGCAGCGCCACGTTTTTTAGCAGTAGGCGTAGCATTACCATTATTGTTTTTTGCCGGCAATGGCAGATCGCTGATCAATTGGCTTTTGGTGCAGGATGATGCTATCATCATCAATAGTGTACCAAGAATTATATTCATTTTCATTTGACTGTCGTTGTATGGTTTGTCAAAAAACGTTTTACTTAAAATATTATGGAGTTGGCAATGTGCCATTATAGCCGGCATTTTTTAAAGCAGGATTACCGCCACTCATTTGCCAGATGTTGGTAAAATCAAAACCTAAACCCTGGTAAAATGATTGTGTTAAATCTGTTACCAGTTTAGTGGCACCGTCCAGCCCACTTGCATTATCAGCAGGTGCTGTAATGCCTGTAACACCTGCTGCATAGTTATTGGCATTTACACCGCTTCCATTTGCCGCAGTGCCAACAACGCGTTGTAAATATGGTGCTGCAGAAGATGAAGCGATAGCTGTACTTACCACCACACAGTTTGAAGCAAAACCATTATTTTGGAAAGTGCTTGCTATGCCTGCATTTGCCAACCCGGAAGCTGTAATACCACCCAGCGTAGCGCCAATAACAACACAGTTGGAAGTCGTGCCTTTACCAGTTCCGCTAATGCCACCGGCAGCACCGGTATTTATGGAACCCCCTACGTTTAATGTAGAACCGCTTACCAAACAGTTGCGCACATTTGCAGCCACGCCGCCTATACCGCCCATTGAGAAGCAGTTGGTTATGTTTCCGGTAAACAGGCATTCGTCGATCCGCATGTTATCGTTATTGTTTGCTCCAAAAATTCCTCCAACACCATTTGTGCCACCTGCGGCAACGCCTGTGATAACTACAGAAGATGCACAGTTCTTTATAGTTACCGCGGATTCGCCTCTACCCAAAATACCGCCGATCCTGTTTTTTGCTGCCGTAATGCTGATCGTTCCTTTGGCAGAACAATAAGAAATTTCGCTGGCACTGGTTGAAGATTTACCCACTATGCCACCAACCATTCCACTGGAAGATGTGATAGCCAGATTAGTAGCGCACTGAGTAACTTTACCCCCTGTTATTTCTCCTGCCACACCGCCTGTTATATCGCCGGTGTTTGTACTAACCAGTGTTCCGGCAACCGTTATGTTTTGAATGGTGCCTGAATTTGTACCAGCAACCACACCAAAAGCTACAGCCGTTGTAATATTAATTCCTGTAAACTGAATGTTTTTAATCGTTCCTGTATTAGTAACTACAAAAGCGCCTTTGGTTGCAAATGCACCTGATAGTCCACTTAGTTTATAACCAGCTCCATCAACAGTTCCACCAAACGTTGTAACAGGGCTCCACGGATTTGCAACAGCTATATCATTCATGAATTTGATACTGGCATTAGGATAATTCAACATTGTGGAATTCAACTGATCCTGATCTTTCACCATATATGGATCAGCAGTAGTACCATTGCCACTTTCGTACATATTCTTAGAACTAATAGCTATAGTGCGTGATGTAGTTTTCACATTTGATCCTGTGCCGGTTTGTGCAAGGCTGATTACTGTAGTAATATTTCCTGTCGTGAATGTACCGGTTGACTTATCCGCTGTTATATTGCCGGTAGAAGTGTTGTATGTAATCGTTGCTCCTGTAGGGTTTGAAGTAGTGTTTACAAACACATCTTTAGGCGTTACACTTAACGGCAGTGATGCGGAATTTGTACCCATTGTAATATTAATGGTTGTAGGAAAACCGCTGCCTACTACAATTATACGAGCATCTTTTGCAGCACCTGCTGCTGTTGAGAGCGCTAATGTATTGTTACCTGTAACCATTACGCCGGAAGCATCACAATTAGTAAATGCAACTTCACTATTCGCGGCAATACCCGCTACAACATTATTGGCAATTACAGTTCCGGTAAGCGTAAGGTTTTTTACAATTGCGGCAGCGCCCACATATCCAAAAAATGATTGGTTATCCAGTGCAGGCTGATTGATAGAATATTTTATCGTTTGCCCGTTACCGTCAAATGAGCCTGTGAATGGCGTAGCTGATGCACCGATGGGAGCCCAGTTTTGAGCAGAAGCATCAATATCCGCTGTAACTTTATAAGCTTTATCCAGCCCATATTGTACACGGCTTAAATCAGACAAAGTAGCTATCTGATAAGGGCTAGCAACAGTTCCATCTCCACCCGCGAAAGAAGATACAGGAATTTTTACAGTTACCGGCGGGCGGGCACCAAATGTAGCAACAACCACAACCGTATCGCTTAAAAACTGAGAAGTAGGAGTAAGTGTGAGCGTGCCTTTACCGGTATACGGATTAATTTCAACTTTTGTGTTGAGATGTCCCTGCAATACTTCACTATTGGCAACAACAACTTCCGTAGGAGTCGGATCGACTGTAAAACTCAATTGTACAGCAGCAGCCAGGGAAGTAATAGGTGTTTTATCAATAACTACATTAACGGTTCCGTTAGGATCGGGATCCTGCGCTACAGCAATAGAAACTGTGGTGTTATAGATAACACTATTGTACATTACCTTAATAGGCAAATAAGTAACCTTTAACTCAACCGGAGTGCCCATAATAGGCACTTTAACAAAACCACTATCTCTTTTAAAAGTAACCGATGTAGCAGGAATGTACATGCCATTTACAGTATCAGCGCTAATAGTAGCTGTACCCCCGGTACAATTTTCATAAAGAATAACAGCCTGGCTTGTAGCTGAAAGTTTTGTAGCCTGCACATAACTACCTTCAGCATAACAACCTTCCGTGTTAATATCAAAGGTTCGTGCAAATTTGTTATCATCATTTTTATGGCAGGCTAGTGTACAAATCAGCGCCGTAAAAAGAGAGAATATAATAAGCTTTTTCATTAGACTTTTTTTGTTTTCTGTAGATGCCGGATAATGTTTATGAACCAAAATCAGGCGTAGCGAATCTGTTGAAATAAGATTTTCGTTTATTGATCAATGTAACCTTCACGAATTAGAACGATTTGCCGGGTAGCGCCATCACTGCACGTTTTCCAAACTACCATTTTATCATTGGTTATAGACTTTACCTGGTAATTGCTGCTCCAATCCGTAAAATAACCAAGAAAGCCTCCATGGCCGGAAGTACCGGTTGGCGGTGGTAAGACTAGGCTGTAATTTCCCGCGCCATCTTTGGTAATATTCCAGGTCATATTCTTAGGTGGCGTGCAATACACTATATAATCGCCGCAGCCACCCGGTACAATGGATGAAATAAGGGAAGCACTTGTAGCAGACCAGTTAGGATCGCTTTTCAACAAAGAATAAATTGGAGTACCGGCACCAGGATTACCGGCAGCAATACTATTTGACGCGCCACAGGATGTACCATGATTTTCATAAATAAAAGCTGGCCCATCTGCATCAGTAAGCTTAAAGATGAAGCGGTCATCATACAAACCACCACCATATTTATTATTAGCACGATTATTATATCCATTCACACCTTCAGCGGGTTGCGCGGCCCAATCCCCATTTCCACCTTTTTGAGGGTTCTTGATTAAATGTCCTGCTATGGCAGAATCAATTACCCATGTTTTTCCGGAAGCGTTGTTAATACCACCGGTAAGCAAGGTATAGATCGAATCTTTTAAAAGTTCATAATTGCTTTTTAATATTGGAAGCACTACAGACACGGTATTTGTTTTTCCACCACTACCATAAGCATTTAATGTAATGGTATAGTTTCCGGGAAAAGGATACTGAGTTCTTACTGTACTGGCGGCATCTACTTTAGATCCGTTTCCTAAATCCCAATACCCGATTACATTAGCGGGATTCGCTTTAAGTATGTAAGTATTGGGCAGACTATCCGGAGTGATTACGATACGCAGGTCGTCAATTTTTGGATCCATGGAAATAGGCGCCTGCGGACGACAACCGATAATAAATAATATCAGCAGTGAACCTAATATTGAATTTATAACTGTAATATTTTTTTTCATATCAAAATGATTAAAGTTTGATGAAACCATTAGTATCCCGGATTTTGAATAAAAACACCTTTTGACTGAGTGATTTCATACTGGGGAATAGGAAGCAACCCAGCACGGGTCGCGTTATACTTTACGGAAAATTCGCCTGTTTCGCCATTTGATAAAACACTGGCTGCATAAGTTTGTCCCTTACGCAATACATCCCAATAACGGTGTCCTTCAAGTGATAATTCAAAAACACGCTCATCATCAATCATATCCTGAGTTAACTGATTTGCGCTAATGGTTACCGAGCCCACACCCATAGCACGTTCACGCACTCTCTTATAATAAGTTAGAGCCGCTGCTTTATCACCATAATTCAAATTAAGTTCGGCTGCCATTAGTAATACATCAGCAAAGCGGATTACCGGATAATTATTAGGATAGTTCAATTCACGTGATCCGGCAGAAGCATTATTGTATGTAAGTGGTGCAAACTTGCGGCAGAAATACCCTGTATTTTGATACCCCGGAGTATATTTTAATCCTTCTCCATCATCCCCTGAAACGCTGCTCGTATTCGCATTGATGATTGTAGCAAAACGGCGGGGATCTTTCGGATCAAATTTGTTGAATAATTTTTTACTTACAGGGGCAAACGACCAACCTGCGGCATAGGTACCTGCCGCATCACGCATACCCCATAAAATAACAGCTTGATTTCCCATACAACCTTCCCTGTTATTCCAATCACCCCATTTTGATAATGCGGAATATTGAATTTCAAAGACGCTTTCAATATTGTTCTTATTCGCTACATCAAATAAAGGCGTTACACCACGTTTGGTTCCACCGGTTACATTAGTGTTATCATAAGCATTCGCCATTAAATCATTTCCGCTATTGTTAATTACATCGTTACCAATAGCAATTATATCCTGAGCTGATACTCCCGGTAGTTGGGGCTTTCCGTAATTTCCTGTATAATACAGCCAAACGCGCATCAAAAGAGCTTGTGCTGCCGCTTTGGAAACGCGTCCTTTACTTTCTGCGGAAAGCGCCACGGCAGATTTTGGAAGCGCGTCAGTATTACCATCTGATAATTTCGCGTTTATCGCTTCCAGTAAATCCTGGCCGATTTGCTTATATATATCTTCTGGAGCCACTTGTTTTTGAGGGCCATCCGCTGCTGTATATTGTCTTAATAACAATGGAACATTTCCAAACAAACGAACAAGATCAAAATAGTAATAAGCTCTAAGAAACTTGGCCTCAGCTATGTATTGCGGTTTTAGTTCCGAATGTTCGAATGGAATATCAGGCAATTTGGAAAGGACGATATTGGTTCTTTTAAGACCTGTGAAATATTTGCTCCATAAAGCTTCCGGACCGGGATCATTTGCAAATTCTTCAAACTGATCAAGACGCACGGTGGCAGGTATATCATTGGCATTAGCACCTCCTCCATAACAATAGTCGCCCATTACTTCAGAGATTAACGAGAAAGCGACATTCTGAGAACTGCCGGTTGATGTACTGGGAGCATCATACGTTAATACGCTATAAGCAGCCGTTAAAGCCTGAAACGCATCCGTTTCATTACGATAAAAATTTTCCGAGGTTTGCTGCATCGTTGGAGCGATATCTAAAGACCTTGTACATCCTGCCAATGCAGCCATAGCGAAAACGGATGTAAAGAATTTATTTATAATTTTCATATTGTAATAGTTTGCAATAGTTATAAGTTAATATTACAACCAACTGTAATTGTGCGAGGATGAGGATACACGCCATAATCCACACCTGTACTCATTGGACTACCTCCTATTTCAGGATCCCATCCATAGTATTTGGTAAATGTGAACAAGTTTTGAACTGACCCGTACACTTTTACACTTTGGAAATATTTGGAAGGATGAGAAAAGGTATAACCAAGCGAAACATTACGTACACGCCAGTAAGAACCGTTTTTCACATAAAAATCCGAAACACTTGACCATGTTTGGTTCTGGTCGTTTTGCGTAACACGAGGTATGTTATTAGAAGTGCCTTCTCCATGCCAGCGATCCAATATCCAGTTAGCATAATTGCTCATTGGCAAATCAACCCTGCGAAGAACACTGAAAATTTGGTTGCCGGCAGCAAAACTGTTATTAATAGCGAGGTCAAAACCGCTATATGCTACATTCAGGTTAAAACCGCCGGTCCACTTTGGGTTAGGATTTCCAAGATCAACTTTATCGTTCTCATTTATTACGCCATCACCATTTGTATCCTGGAATTTCAAATCGCCAGGCTGCGCTTTTGGTTGAATAAGATTCTTTGCGCCTGTTTTAGCATCAGTATAAACATAACTATTGATTTCGTCCTGATTCTGGAAAACTCCCATGGTTTTCAATCCCCAGAAATAAGCCATGGGATGACCAACTTCCATGCGTGTAATAGGAGCGGAACCAAAGCCCTGCATGGTAACGCCTCCTACAAAACCGGTACCATTGTCAACTTTTGTTACCCTGTTTCTATTATATGCTGTATTGGCATTAACATCTAAAAAAACCTGGCCTATTTTCTTCTTATATGTAAGTGAGAACTCAATCCCTTTATTATTAACATTACCTACATTCTTTGTGGGGAATGATCTAGGGCCGTCTCCATACATCAAAAGATCTTTGGCTGTCATCAATAAATCTTTTGTTGTTTTGGAATATACGTCTATCGTAGCTGTAAAATCGTTTAGGAAAACTAGATCAACTCCAATATTCGACTGCTCTACAGTTTCCCATTTCAAATTAGGATTGGGTGTTTTCAACGGATCCGCTCCGGTTGCAATTGACTGTGATGCCAACTGACTACCATATACATAACCCATTGCATAAGTGGAAATAGTCGATACAAATTGGAAGTCACCTATGTTATCATTTCCATTTCTTCCCCATCCAGCTCTTAATTTCAAATTGTTAATCCATGAAACATTCTTCATGAACGTTTCATTGCTCACATTCCATCCTGCAGATACTGAAGGAAAAGTTCCATATTTATTATTAATACCAAACCGTGAAGAACCATCTCTACGGAATATAGCGGTAAACATGAATCGGTTGTCATAGGAGTAATTCAGGCGGGCAAAATAAGAAAACCAGGCAGCTTCATAATTGTTATTATTCACAACAGGCCCGCCTCCCACTGATGGAGATGCGGATGACGCCATACTTAACCATGCGTAATTAGGATCATCAATAATCAGGTCGTTTCTATTTCCGTTCATTGCCAACGGAGTGTAATGTTGCGAACTGGAACCTACCAATGCGGTAATATCATGCTCACTGATTTTCTTTGTCCATGTTAAAGTATTATCCCATGTCAGTGTCCGCACTTCACTCATGGACTGACCTGCTCCTGTATTTATTGTTCCGGTGGTTGAATTAAGTTTGTAGATCGGAGTATAACTTTTTGAGCCATCCCATGTAAAACTGGCACTTCCGGAGGTTTTGATCCTGAAATCTTTTAAAAATTTCAATTCGGCAAAACCGGTACCCATCATTTTAGTGTACCATGAAGGACTGTTGCTAAAATAAATACGGGCGACAGGATTGACGATTTCCTGCGACACATTGTTTGATACCGCGAAACCGCCATATTCTTTTCCATGATTGGCAGAAATGGTGGTATCATAAACAGGAGTTAGCGGATCCATATTTAATGCGCTTACAAGCGGCCCGGCAGTCATACTGTTTTGGGTTACAGATTGTTTTTGAATACGTGAAATGGTAACATTTGCTCCAGTATTCAACGCGTCATTTAGAAATCTGCGATCGGCGGTAATATTGAACGTGTAACGCTCAAATTTTGATTTGCCTTTCGCCAATATACCATTTTGCGAAAAATATGCCGCGGACATATTGTAAGAAGACTGCTTATCTCCTCCTCTTAATGAAATTTGGTGCTGTGTTACAGGAGCATTGCGGTATAACACAGCTTCCTGCCAGTCGGTACCTCTATACTTTTTATAATAATCAAGGTCTTCCGGAGTAAACTTGGGAGATTTATTACCATTTACCGCTGCTTCATTTTGAATAACACAATATTCGTACGCGTTCAACACCGGTATTTTTCGAGCTATATTTTGCCAGCCATAATAACTATTATATTGAACGGTACTCTTACCGGGAACGCCTTTTTTGGTAGTGATAATTATTACGCCGTTCCCTCCCCTTGCACCATAAATCGCACAAGATGCGGCATCTTTCATTACTTCCAAAGACTCAATATCTGTTGGGCTTAAATATTCGATATCGCCTACAATTACTCCATCTACAATGTATAAAGGCTGCGCGGTACCATTTGTTCCCACACCACGTATGCGTATCGACATCGCGGTACCCGGTTGTCCGCTGTTAGCCGTTACACTTACGCCTGCGGCTTTCCCTTGCAAGGCATCATCTGCACGCATGGCTCCCGGCTGTATTAAATCTGAACCTTTAATAGTAGTAATGGCTCCTGTAACCAGGCTTCTTTTCTGCGTTCCATAACCTACCACTACCACTTCGTTCATTGCCTGGGCGGCCTGCGACAAAGTCACCTCTACATTATTAATGCTCTTTACAGGCACTTCCTTGTCTTTCATTCCCACGCTGGAAACAATAAGCATTTCTGTTCCCGCGGGAACCCTTAATGAAAAATGACCAGAGGCATCTGTGGTGGTGCCAATTTCCGTTTTTCCTTTTACATATACTGAAACTCCGGTGATAGGGGCATTGTCATTCTGACCTTTAATAGTGCCCGTAATTGTCCTGCTTTCCTGTGCAAACGAGAGGTTCCATAATATGGAAAATGCACAAGTAACAAACAGTAGATAAACGAGTCGTTTGGTACGGCTTTTCATATACAAGCTTTAGTTAAAAAATTTTTAGACGGTAAAGTTAGAGAAAACATACATCACAATAAAAATATTTTATTACAAATAATTGATTATCATTTATTTATAATAAAAATGATACGCATTAATCACATACTCCTTTTCCGCTTGATTTCTGATTCTCAACTACTTTTTGTTAACATTTCATCCTTAAAAAAAAATTCTGATACGGTTTTACTCCATAAAAATTCTAGAAAAATACGCCCGAATACGATTTTTTTTGGCCTTATTAAAAGATTGCAGGTATGCCGGGAGTGGTCTTTTTTAAAATTGCCTGCAAAAATAATAGGGCATTTCAAATTACTTTAGTCAATTTTGGCTTTTAGAACATGCAAAAAAGATAAAATACTTTACAAAAAACTCACCCATATTTAGCGAAGAATTGTGAGGGCCAAATTGGATGAAGTATGTAGTTCATCAACGAAAATTGCTGATCAGAATTACCACAGATGAACGGAGCGTCGCAACTAAAGTCCAATCAGGGCTTTACTGCTGACCTCAAAATCCTATTCATGAAATTTATACCACACCACAACCTTTAGGATTTGAATAAAAAAAGCCCCCCGTCTTACAACGAAAGGCTAAAATAAATTGATTTATAATTACTTAGAAGTAAACTTACCGGGCACTTCAAATCCCAAAGCCTTCACATAACCATCATTGATTACACAATTTTCAAACTTGCAATTTTCCAGGTAGTCATTTAATGCCTGCATAATAGCTTTGCGATCAGGTGCAGCATTGCGGATGTCCTTATAGCTGTTTCTTGGTGTTTCAGCATATGTGATCAATGAATCATATTGTGCCGGTTTATTTACAGAAGCTATATTCTTGGGACTATCCATTTTTTTATATGGCCAAAAGTGCCAGCCAATGTTATTGTCTTCAAGTATAGTGCGGAATTTCATCACCCACTCATCGGTGTTTTCCCCGGTTTCTCCGGCATAAATGGGCACATTGTATTTTTCCCTGAATTCAATAAAACGCTTAATGGAACCATAATCTGGTTGATCGCCATACTTATGAAAAGTATACACCAGCTTACTGTCAAACGGCTGGCCAAACACTTTAAAATTCGTATTCCATTGAGCCCCACCCAGAAACATAATGTGATTTTTATCCACCTTACGCATTTCCTTTACCAGTTCTTTATAAAAAGGCTCCAAATAATGGTTTAGCGAATCGGCGTTAAAATAATGTGCAAGCGGTTCGTTCAGCAAATCGTACCCCATTACAATAGTTTCTTTACTATACCGCGCTGCAATTTTCCTCCAAATGTCTATAGTTTGTTTTCTATACCTATCACTTTGAAAAAGAAACGGATACCCATAACCATCATCAATATTATCACCTGTTTGTCCGCCGGGAGCGCAGTGCATGTCCAGTATAACATACACGCCTTCCGCCTTACACCAGCTTATCACTTTATCCAGCAAGGCAAAGCCTCGTGTTTCGTCATTTTCGCCCAGGTAATCTTCGTTGGTAAACAGTTTGTAGTTAAAAGGTACACGCACCGAGTTTACGCCAATGGATTTCAAAAAATGAATATCTTTTCGCGTTATATAGTTTTCAAAAAACTGTTTCCAAAAAGCCGCAGCTTCTTCCGGCCCAATTACCTGCGCTATTGCAGCATGAATCATGGCCGGCGAGTTCGTGTTTTTGAATTTAAACATATAACCCTCCGGCACCAGCCAGTTGCCCAGGTTGGTTCCTCTTATTAAAAAAGGTTTTCCATCCGTTCCCACAATTTCTTTTCCCTGCACACTAATAAATTTCGATTGCGCCTGTACTACGGTAATCAGCAGCACGGCACAAAAAATCAGAACACTTATTCTTTTCATAGTATGATCTAATTAAAATGCTTTCAAACCGCCTGAGTTGTTTCAACCTATAACCTGTAATTAGTATTTATGATGTCAACAGTAGTTTTTCATGGCATCATCGTTGTGTCACTCACTTGTACTGTAGTTTTTTATGGCATCGACACCTTCATCTCTGCATTCGTAAAACAACTCAAACAGTGTATATTATTGGTTTTTCATTATTTCATTTCTTCATAATACGCTTTCATAATGTAGAAAGCCTTTTTCTTATTACCCTGCTGATCAATAAGGCCTTTATTGTTCCAGCCTTCCTGGTAAGTGGCGTTATTGCGGCGCGGCGAACGGAAATCCGCCAAAATCCACGGGGAAATTCCCATAAAGTTTTCCGGCATTCTTTTCAGCATACTCACCTGTTCTTTATAATACCATTCCTGGAATTCTTCACTCCAAAGCGTTCCCGCATCAGCATGAAAACCGCCTAATGCCTCTGCGCCGGTTTCGCTTATAAATAAAGGCTTGTCATATTTTGTGGACCAGTTAGCAGTTCTGCAGTTTTCAGGTGTGCCGCCATACCAGCCAAGGTATTCGTTGAAGGCAACGATATCCACATATTCCCCAAGCGGGTCATCAATTGTGCGCAAATTGTTTTCCGAATGATAATCAACTTCAAGCGCAGCGGATACAAGGCGTGTAGGATCCAACGTTTTAGCGGTTTTAAGCAAAGTACTCATAAAACGTGTACGCACTTCGCTCACCGGCGTTTCATTTCCTACAGACCAAATAATAATACTGGCCCTGTTTTGATCTCGAGCGATCATTTCATTTAGCTGCACTTTCGCTTTTTCAAGCACTTCATTACTGGTAAAATCAATGGTCCAGTACACGGGAATTTCAGACCAAACCAGCAAGCCCAGCGAATCGGCCATTCTTGTCATATTTTCATCATGCGGGTAATGCGCAAGGCGCACCATATTGCAACCCAATTCCCTAGCCCAGCCAAGCAGCATGGTGGCATCTTGTTTACTGTAAGCACGTCTTATTTCCTGAGGAATTTCCGCATGAATACTTATCCCTCTTAAGAAAGCGGCCTTACCGTTTACCAACAATTTTTTTCCTTCTACGGTTATGGTTCTAAAGCCAATTTTATCAGTCACTTTATCAGTTGCGGTGGTAATTACCACATTATACAGTTTCGGGTTTTCGGGGCTCCAGCGCTGAAAAGCAGCAGGTAGTTTAAAGCTGATTTTTGCAGACCCCGCACTTACCGCAAAATCCTTTTTTAATTTCAGTTCAGGAATTTCTACTGTTATTTTTTCTCCCTCCTTAGCATTATCCAATTTTATCCAACCTTCCACATCATTGGTATTAACAACAGGCTTCAATTGAATAAAATAATTTTTGATGGCACTTACGGAAGGCAACTCCACAAGTTTCACATCACGGGTAATACCTCCGTAATTCCACCAGTCGGTATTAAGTGTTGGAATTTCATCTGCGGCTCTTTTATCGTCCACTTTTACAACAAGATAGTTGCCAGTGGCTTTCAACACATTTGCCGGAATTTCAAAATTGAAAGGTGTAAATCCGCCTTTATGCATACCAAGCTTTGTTCCATTCAAATACACATCCGCACGATAATTGACCGCGCCAAAATATAGGTATAACTTATTATTGGGATTGGTTTTGGTATAATCGAAAGATTTTTTGTACCAGACAGTTCCTTCATAGTATAAAAATTTGGGATCCTGCGAATTCCAGTCGCCGGGCACATTCAGCACATATTTATCATTATACTGATGTTCTTTTCTTTCCAGTTTACCTGAAGGAATATCGGTACTCCAGTAAGCTTCGCGGTCGTTAATATTTCTTTCCTTAAAGCGGTAATCATAAAAACCGGTTTCATAAGGATCGATTATATATTGCCACTTGCCGTTGAGACTATATGAAATCCTGGCATTCACGTTGCCAATTATCTCATCCTGGGAAAATGATTGTACACTACTAATTAATAGCAGGGCAATAATAAAATGCCATTTTTGAAGGGTAACAGACTGTTTCATATGACTTCTTTGAAAGGGTAAATGTATAAACAAACTACTTACAAATTTCATAAAAAAAGACACAATTAATTACAAATCAATAAAATACATTTTTATAATACGCTTTAATCGCAAATGAGGGAAATGCTTTTGAATTGATTTTTTGGAGTTTGGAAAATTGTCTTCGCATATAAAAACTTTTTTTGATACGGGTAAAATTTTCTGAAAAAAATTTTAAAGCAGGAAATTATTTGTGAAAAAACGGGTTATCTATCATTGCTCAATAAATATTCCCCAGTTGAACGGAGCGTCGCAACAATGTTTCATCAAGGCACCGCTGCCGGTTCCCAAAAAATCTACACGTTTGATAGTCGCTGCCCAAAAACAATTTTCTCTTATTCCTCTTCTTCCAACACGAGTTTGCTCCAACCTTTCGCGCCGGCATTTTTTAGTTTACGCTTCTTTTCTTCCATAAGTTTCTTGATCTTACTGCTATACGACCAGCAGGTGCTTTGCCGTATTTCCAATATTTCCGATAGCTGGTGCGAGGAAATTTTTCCCTTTGAAGTATAAATAAGGAAAAGCATGTAAAACGCTTTATTTACGGGTATTCGGGTATTATGAAAAATAGTGTACGCAGTGGCCGATTCTTCATAACCGCATTTGGAACATCGCCTGCTGTAAGAGGTTTTTCCTTCAAAATATTGATCGTTATTACACTTTCGGCAATGATAAGCTTTATGCCATTTTAGATCGGCAAGAAATTTATAACAGCTTTCATTATCAGGATATACTTTACTGAATTCTTCAAAATTCACTTCAGAAGACAGCATCCTGGCCTGGGTTACTTTTTCAATGTCGGTATGCAACAACTCATTGTCTTCCTTAAGCAACGCGTTCATCCGCTTTATTTCAACCGCCTGGTGACTAAGCAATTCGTTCACATTGCGCAATTCTTCATTTTGCTGCTTAATGATTTCGGCCTGCGCTGTCACTTCTTTGGTACGTTGCTCCACTTTTACTTCCAGTTCCTTATTCAAACTTTCTTTCATGGCATCCAACCGTTTCATTTCATTTATCATTCTCTGCTGTGCCAGGTCTTTTGCCCTTTTCAAATAACTTACGCTTTCGCCAATCGCGAATGTTACAAACAACATTTCCAGTATAAAACAAAAACTTAAACTGTAATAATTAAACGGCCCGAACGGAAGATTGCCAACTGCCAGAACTTTTAATACCCTTATCATAAAACCCAACAGCAAAAAAGAATACCCCGCCACAAAGAAACGTGCAGGATAATACCTTTTACGAAGCACATAAATACCGCAATACAACCCGATTAATATGGAAACGCCATCTACAAATTTGTAAACAAACCAATGGTTATTTATCAATAAACAAGCCAGGAAGAAAAGCGTGCGTATTCCTATAAACCACAAAACAATCGTATGAAGCAGCTGCGCTTTATTTTTCAAACGCAGAAAACTATCTGTAAACAACAAAGCGCCTATACTGGCGCAATACAAAGCCACACCAAACGCTATCTCATTCCAGCGCGGAAACGACGGCCATAGAAACTGGTACGCGATACCATTGGAACTCATTTCAAATATTCCGATACTGAAATTGTATAAAATGTAATACAGGTATTGCTTTTGCCTGGTGGCAACATACATCATAAAATTATACAGGCAAAAAATAAGCATCATGCCGTAAATAAATCCGAAAAGCATGTACTCACGCAAACCATACTCAACAAATTGGGTAACCGGCTTCAGTACTACCATTACAGTAGGCGGTTGTTGCGAGCGAATGGCGAAGTAAAAAATCTTATCGCCGGTAAAATTATCAGTAAGTTGTATAGTAAAATTTTTGTGGTTAATCTGCCGCTGGTCAAACGGGTGCATGGCGCCGCATTTGTATTCATCAAATCCACCTTTATTATTGGGAGAGTAAAACCTGATGTCATCTATGGTTTGATCGTAAAATTCCAATATCCAGTTTTTCACCGTCTCTTCAGTGTGCCTAACACGTATCTTAAACCAGTATGTGCTTTTATAGTGAAACGTTTTTGGTATGAAAGTGCGCACCACCGAAAACCTGCTACCAAAGGCGGAATCGCTCACATCGCTAATGGTAAACCTACCCTTAACATCTTCAAACATTTGTATTTCGTCGTAAGAAAAAATGTGCTTCTTTACATTATCATCAAGTACAACAGCTGTTTGCGCCTTGCAGTGTATTGTAAAAAGAAAACAGTAAATGAGTCCTAAAAAACAAACTTTCGCCTTACCTGATGCTATCTTGAAATACATGAATTGATTATTATTTCCACACCAATATGTTGCTTACAATTTAGCCGCTTTGAAGAATTGATTACAAGCTTTCGTTTCAAATAATCTACAATGCAATAAAATTGGTACCGGAATGACGAAATTATTAAAAAAGCAGGATTCGCGTGTGTAGGTTGGGTTGGAACTGATTTCCGACCTTTCTACTGCCAACCCGCTCAATAGCATTACTTCCGCACAAGTGAGTGACACAACGATGATGCCATGAAAAACTACAGCCGGTATAACAATTATTAACTGCGGTATTCACCAAGCCCAAAAATATAATAACAATGATCTTGGTAAAAACTACAGCCGGTAGCCAAAAAAAATTTACTCAAACAATTCTACCCATTTTTATTTCCAAAACTCATCCGGCATGGGTTTATTCAACAGATTCTTATAATAAAACTTAAATGACTCCAGCATATTATGCGTGCGCTTTGCAGGCACATTGCCACCTATACCATGCCGTTCATTCGGATATACCATCAGCTCAAAATCTTTTTTCAAATCCTCTAGTTTGTTAACAAGCTGAAGGCTGTTTTGCATGTGGACATTGTCATCGGTTGTGCCATGAACTATACGGAGCATGCCTTTATACTTGTTGGCATAAGTAAGCACTGCGGTATTTTTATAACCTTCGGGGTTATCCTTTGGCGTGTCCATAAACCGTTCGGTATAGTGCGAATCATACAATTGCCAATCGGTTACAGAAGCGTCTGCAATGCCATAATCAAACACCTCCGCTCCATATGTAAGCGCCATGCAAGTCATATACCCGCCAAAGCTGCCGCCTGTTATACATAGCTTATTGCCGTCAACCCAGGGTTGATTTTTTAACCACCGGGCACACGTCATATAATCTTCAATTTCATACTTTCCAAGTTGCCGATATATATAGTTCATCCCTTTTTTACCAAAGTGTCCACTGCTGCGATTGTCGAATGATACCTGCACCAGGCCTTCCTGTGCCCACCATTGTGTAGTACCCCCTGCTGCTTTCCAACGATCATAAACAGAGCCTGCATTCGGGCCGCCATAAATGCTTACCAGCACCGGATATTTTTTTGCAGGATCGAAGTTTACAGGGTAAGTAATTGCTACGGGCAAATCAAATAATCCATCTCCACTTTTCACCCTGACCAAATCTTTTCTTGGCAACAAATAATTATCAAAATTCGCGCCTTTGCTATCGCCCAATTCCCGAACTATTCTTCCTTTATTGTCTACAAGCGCCATCTGTGGCGGCGTTGCAAGATTGGAGTAGGTTGTTATAAAATATTTTCCATCCGGCGACACATTAATGTTGTCGTGTGAGTATTCTCCAAAAGTGAGACGTGTTAGTCCTTTGCCACTAAATTGAACTTTGTACAAATCAAACCGTGCCGAATTTTCTTTGCGTGCTTTGAAATATATTTCCTTCGCTTTTTCGTTTACAAATTCAATATCCGTTACCGTATAATCGCCTTGTGTAATTTGATTTACAAAACTTCCATCAGCATTATACAAGTATAAATGACTCCAGCCGTCTTTATCACTCTTTACAATAAACTGTTTGTTGTCATTAACAAAACGTATGCGATCGTCTTCATCCAGCACAATCCAGGTTTGTTGTTTTTCGTCATACACTTCTTTTTTAGAACCGTTATCGCTTACTTCATAAATTTTCAAATTATTCTGATCGCGGTTCATCCATTGTATCCACAAAGCGTTTGCGGGCGTCCATACAGGAGTTCCGAAATACTGGTCATCTTTTTCATTAAAATCGGCCCATGTTACATTTCCTTTATCCACATGCGCTATACCAATTTTTACTTCGGGGTTTTTGTCGCCCGCTTTGGGATAACGTTGCTTTTCCAAATATCCGTGCTGCCCATCTGCCACGTATATTGGGAATACCGGCACCTGCGATTCATCAAAGCGCATAAAAGCCAATTGCTTGCTGTTATTACTCCACCAAAAAGCTTTATACCTGCTAGCTCTTCCCAAAATTTCCTCATAATACACCCAGGAAGCGTACCCATTCAAAATAGTTTCGGAGCCATCATTGGTAAATTGAATTACT
This sequence comes from Flavihumibacter sp., assembly GCA_031553495.1. Lineage (GTDB taxonomy): Bacteria > Bacteroidota > Bacteroidia > Chitinophagales > Chitinophagaceae > Pinibacter. Next base: position 231,395 of record JAVBLN010000007.1, on the reverse strand, counting down.
TTGCCGCTGCTCATTTCCTGGGCATACAGGTTATTGGCTTTTGTGTAAGCCACCCATTTGCCATCTGGCGAAGTGGTAATGTTTTGAGCACCTTCAATCTTTATGGAAGATATACCCGGCTTTACGGAAAGCTGCCCATTAAACAAAGTAGATTTTCCGGATTTGGCATCTACACTCAATCGAATCTTATTTCCGGCGGCATCGGTTTGCAATTCGAGATAATTATCATCATCAATCCATTCACCAATATTTGGTAATGGTTTAGTTATATTTAAACTGCTGCCTGCCCTGAAAATATCATTGAATGTAAAAGTTTTTTTTTGGGCAAAGGAAACATACAAGCTGTTCAGCAGTGTGACTGAAACAAGCAATAAAAAATATTTTCTCATGCGAAGCGTTTTAAAGCCCGAAAGTACTAATGTTTGAAAAATAACCTACAACCGATGATGTATTTTTAAGTTTGAAAATGTGTTAATTTGAAAATGCAATTTGCGGGAATTATTATACTTTACACAGCATAAAAAAATTGCAATGTTTTTTGGGCATCAGCGGTATTGCTACTATTAAGCATCGTTGTGTCACTCACTTGTACGGCAGTAATGCTATTGGGCAGTGGGCAGTAATCAGTGGGTAGTGGGCAGTAGGGAGATCAGAAATCAGTGTCTTGCTACAAAGCTGTCATACACCGGAAAGGTGTATGACAGCTGAACTACAACGAGCCTGAAATATTGTAGCCGATGAAAAGAATTACTACAGATGAAGTGATTGCGACGCAACGATGATGCCATGAAAAACTACTGCCGGTACCAAAAAATAATAACTCAAACAGCTTCATGGTGTACGCCAACTCAATAATTCGTTCTAGGGTTTTAGCGCCGACCGCAGGCGACTCATTGCAATTTTCAGTTGTGTTTTTACAGTATTAATGGAAATGCCCATATAATCTGCCGCTTCCTGGTAAGATTTTTTGCTGAAATATACCAGCCTGAATATTTGCCGGCATTGCTCGGGCAGTTGCGCTATTCCTTCCTCCATTTTTTTAAACACTTCGTTCAAATGCTCAGCATCGTAATTATCGGCCGCGGAGCTAAACATCATATAATCATCCATATTGGCCTGCTCTTTTTTTACCTTGCGAAGATGGTGAAAACACGCATGGCGCACAGAAGTACTTAAATAAGAAGAAAGTGATGTTTGAATATTTCCAAATTTGTCATTATTCCATAAATAAATAAACGTGGATTGCACTACATCTTCAGAATCCTCTTCATTTTTCAGCAACATGTACGCCTGCATGCACAACGGCTTGTAATACCTGGCAAATAATGCCCGGTATCCTTCTATCTGACCCTCCCTGATCAGTTGCAGTATTACATGATCGCCAAAGTTGTTCATTATAATTTAGGAAACAGCAAATTAAAATAGATTTTTTCAGGAATCTTTAATTAGCAAGTACTTTTTTAAAGACCCATACAAATGGAAACCTTATATTATTATATTATTTCCGACTGAATAAAACCACTATTTCAAATTCATATAACGGGTTTTCTATGAATCGATTTGGGGATTGTTCTGTTTAACATTTTTAATGGTTGCCGCCTGTAAAAAAAACAATAATAATTCTTCTTCACAATATTAAATAAAATTCAAGGTGAACGGTGAGCCGCAAATATATAATCGCGGGGCCATTTTTCATTAGAATGTTCCACAAACTATAGGTAATAATTTACCGGCAGCAGGTGTAAGTCGCAGGTTGCGGGTTGCAGGTGTGTATGTATGAAGCGTAGAATTCTATACAATATTTTTTGGGAAATCGGCTATATTGCTACTATTAAGCATCGTTGTGTCACTCACTTGTACGGTTGGAATGCTATGGAGCGAGTTGGTAGTGTGCAGTTGGCAGCTGGCAGTAGAGAGGTCAGAAATCAGAAATCAGAGTTCAGAAACACTCACAACTCATTACTCATCACTCCCCTCTAAAGCTCACCCGCCATTCTCCTCACATACTTCTCCTTTATCACATCCTGCACCTGGCGACCTTGTATTTTACTTTCCAGCCATGATATTACATCAAGGTATACAAAAGCACGGGTTTCGAACCGGTTATTTTCCTGTCTTTTGAGCTTTTCCAGCAGTTTTTCAAACGCGGGCTTTAGCTCTTTTGGGGTAAGCTGAAACGTGTTACGCAAAAATTTAAACATCTCTTCTTCCACCAAACTAAGGTTTTCCATTTTTGCCATAAAACGGTAAACCGATTTGGTAAGGTATTCAAGCAGATCAAAATTACCCAGTTCATAATGCGCTATCAGGTGGAGCAGCCTTGCATAACAATGAAGATCTATACGCAAATCCACTTTGCGGTGTATGATCTTATTCAGGTAGTCAATCGCTTTTTCACTATTGCCACTGCCAAAGTATAAACATGCTATTTTATAGTATAACACCAAAATGCGGTGACGATCCATTTGCAATTCAAATTCCTCAATCCTGTCTTCAATCTCTTTTACAAGAACCAGCCCTTCCGTAAAAGTGCCTTCCATAAAGTGCTTGTTTATTTTGGCGGTATACAGGTAAATAAACGTTTGAATGCGTGTGTTGGCATTTTGCTGCACACTTTTGGTTTCCCAAAACGCTTCCAGTGAATTCAATACTTCTTTAAATTTTTCATAATTGCTTAATGCAAAATGCGCACTCAGCAAATTGTGCATCGCTTTCAGGTAATAAATAGATTCAACATTGATCATTTTTTTATTATGCTCAAATAAGTCAAACCATTTTTGCGTGTAGCGATAGTATTGCAGGAAGTTTTGCTTTATAAATCCTTTCCAGCAATTGCTCTGAAACCAGTATAGTTTTCCATAAAAGCCCGCGATATTTTTCCAGTCTATGTTTTCAATATGTTGTTCAAAAAACTTATCTACTTCTACTTCATCTTTTTCATTGCGTGCATGGCCGTTTTTTATGTACCAGCTATACAACAGCAGCGACAAATCCGAAAGCCTGCTTATTACATTTAACCTTGCATTCACAACATCAGACTGCCTGGTAAGCAGTTCTGCCCGGTTTTGAGTGCTACGTGTTATATGCAGCATTTCAATTTTCTTTTCAAAAAAAAGCGCTTGTTGCATAAATGTAACCTGGCCGTGCCCGGAGGCTATTTCTTTGAGCTTTTCAAGCGTATTCAGGCTTTGAATGTATAAGCCCTTATTATACAAAATGCGGGCGAAGCCCATTAGTTCGTTGAGCTGAATATCAATATTTTCAGCATCTTTTATAAGTCGCAGGCTTGAAAGGATCTGCCGGTAAAGGCTGGCTTTAATATTAGAAAGCTGCTGCTTTTTTATTTCAGGATTTTTTTTAAGAAGAAGAACCTCATCATAGCTTTCCATTTTATCCAGTGCGTCGAAAAGCCTGACCGTTTTTAAATCTTCTGTTGAACTGTTCCGGTTCACATACAGCTTAAAATTTCTTTTTTCCGATTTCTCGAGCGATTTAATAAGCTGAAATAAAGCATCTGTTGAGCGGTTGGGCATCGTAATTATTTTTCTTTACAATTCAAGACTAGCAAGCGTTTTATCAAAAAACTAACGTTATTACGCTTTGTAAAATACACATTAGTTTAATTTTTTATCCCCATTGAAGATAAATACTTTCGATATCCGGGTTTGTTTAAATACATAACCAACTACACAAATTTACAGACCACGTTTTAAAAATCAATCTAATAATTATGGCTTCTAACCAGATTCATATTTTTGATACAACACTAAGAGACGGCGAACAGGTTCCGGGTTGCAAACTCAATACTGCCGAAAAAGTAGAACTTGCTTTGTCACTTGAAGATCTTGGTGTCGATATCATTGAGGCGGGATTTCCTATATCCAGCCCGGGCGATTTTGCTTCTGTAGAAGCAATTGCTAAAGTAATTAAGAATTCAACTGTTTGCGGGCTTACCCGCGCCGTTCAAAAAGATATTGAAGTAGCCGCCGAAGCGCTCAAATATGCAGCGCGTCCGCGTATTCACACAGGTATTGGCGCATCAGACATACACATCAAATATAAATTCAACACTACCCGCGAAGATATAATGGAACGTGCCATAAAGGCTACAGCCTTTGCACGCAACCTGGTGCCGGATGTGGAATTTTATGCAGAAGACGCGGGGCGTGCGGATCTTCCTTTTCTTGCCAAACTGATTGAAGCGGTTATTAAAGAAGGAGCTACAGTAGTAAATATTCCGGATACTACGGGATATTGCCTGCCTTACCAGTATAGCGAAAAGATCACCTACCTTGTAAATAACGTACCAAACATTGACAAAGCTATCATTTCATGCCATTGCCATAATGATCTTGGCCTGGCAACAGCCAACTCAATTGCAGGTGTTATTGCTGGTGCAAGGCAAATAGAATGTACCATTAACGGCATTGGTGAAAGAGCCGGCAACACTTCGCTGGAAGAAGTAGTAATGATCATTAAAAAGCATAACGATCTTGGCCTTTATACCAATATTATAACAGAAAAGCTTAACCCCATCAGCCAACTGGTTTCCGATACTATGCGTATGCCGGTGCAGCCTAATAAAGCCGTAGTTGGCTCCAATGCGTTTGCGCATTCCTCCGGCATTCACCAGGATGGTTTTCTGAAAGAATCAACAACTTATGAGATCATAACTCCGGAAGAAGTGGGAGCCGGCGGTTCCAAGATTGTGCTAACAGCCAGAAGCGGCCGATCCGCATTGGCTCACCGTTTCCATAAGCTGGGATTTGATTTCAACAGAAATGATATTGACGTGTTATATAGTGAGTTTTTAAAAATAGCCGACAAGAAAAAAGAAGTGGGTGATGAGGATTTGAAACAAATGGCGGTGCAATTTGAAAGCGCGGGAATTTGAAAGTGATTTAACGTAAAGGCGTTAAGAAGCACAAAAAACGAAAAGAATTATTTGAAGGTTGCGGTATACTTTATACAGCATAAATATGTGAGCATTTTTTTTGGTAACCGGCGGTAGTGCTACTATTAAACATCGTTGTGTCACTCACTTGTGCGGTAGTAATACTAATCAGCCGGTGGATGAGTTTCAGGTTGCCTGTTGAACACGGATGTCCTACACCTTTGAGGTGTAAGACATCCGGCTAACGATAAGCCTGAATATTATTAATCGATAAAAAGAATTACAACCGCTGAAGAGTGCGACGCAACGATGCTTAATAGTAGCAATGCCGTCCGGCTCATAAAAAAAATATCCTTAAACGACGACTTGAATAATCTATACCTTGTATAAAATATTTCAAGTAACAACTTTTTAAAAACAGCTTTGCGCTATCCGCGCTTCATAGCGCCTTAGCGTGAAAATAAAAAATTATGGATACAACATTATTTGATAAGATCTGGAATAAGCATATAGTGAAAAGCATTGAAGGCGGACCATCTGTTTTATATATCGACAAACATTTCATTCATGAAGTTACTTCTCCCCAAGCGTTTGATGGTTTGCGCAAAAGAGGTATCCCGGTTCACAATGTGAAACAAGTGGTTGCCACTGCCGACCACAACGTTCCTACCACCGATCAGCATCTGCCTATTAAAGAAGCATTATCTAAAATGCAAGTGCAAAAACTGGTTGATAATTGTAAGGAATTTGGAATTGAGTTATATGGCCTTGGTCATCCTTACCAGGGCATCGTTCATGTTATAGGGCCGGAACTGGGCGTTACACAACCGGGTATGACAATGGTTTGCGGCGACAGTCATACTTCTACACACGGCGCTTTTGGCTCTATTGCTTTTGGTATAGGAACCAGCGAAGTGGAAATGGTATTGGCAACACAATGTTTATTGCAAAGCAAGCCAAAACAAATGCGCATCACCATTGATGGTGAGTTGCATAAAGGTGTTACTTCTAAAGACATTATTCTTTATATCATTTCAAAAATATCTTCCAGCGGCGCGACAGGCTATTTTGTTGAATATGCAGGCAGCGCTATTCGTGCATTGAGCATGGAAGCACGAATGACCATTTGCAATATGAGCATTGAAATGGGTGCACGTGGCGGTTTGATAGCTCCCGATGAAACGACGATTAATTATGTAAAAGGCAAAAAATTCGCTCCGCAAGGCACTGATTGGGATAAAGCGGTAGCTTACTGGAAAACATTGCGCACAGATGATGACGCGAAATTTGATGTGGAAATACATATCAAAGCGGAAGACATTGAACCCATGGTTACTTACGGAACCAACCCGGGAATGGGCATCGGTGTAAATGAAAACATTCCTTCGGAAAAAATGATTGATGCGAAAGAAAAACCTTCTTTCCTGAAATCGCTGCAATACATGGGCTTTGAGCCTGGTGAAAAAATAAAAGGTCATAAAGTAGATTATGTATTCATTGGTAGTTGCACCAATGCGAGGATTGAAGACTTGAGAACAGTTGCTTCTTTTGTAAAAGGCAAAAAGAAATCGGATGATGTGGAAGTATGGATTGTACCGGGCAGCAAACAGGTGGAAGCCCAGGCAAAAGAAGAAGGTATCGACAAAATATTTGAAGCGGCGGGTTTTCAGCTTCGTCAGCCGGGCTGTTCAGCATGCCTGGGAATGAATGAAGATAAAATTCCCGCGGGAAAATATTGCATCTCTACCAGTAACAGAAACTTTGAAGGCAGGCAAGGTGCAGGGGCCAGAACATTACTTGCAAGCCCGCTAACAGCAGCGGCAGCAGCTATTACAGGAGTGGTAAGCGATGTGAGGGAAATGATTTAAGAATTTCTCGCGGCGAGAAACAAACAAAAAAAATATGAGTAAACCTCTTAACATAGTAACAAGCAGATTCGTTCCGATAGCAATTGAAAATATTGATACGGACCAGATCATTCCGGCACGTTTTTTAAAAGCCACTACACGTGAAGGTTTTGGTAAAAACCTTTTTCGCGACTGGCGCTATAGCAACGATAATGAACTGGAACCTAAAGCAGATTTTCCTTTGAACAATCCAAAATTCGCGGGAGAAATTTTAGTAGCCGGCAAAAATTTTGGTTGCGGTTCATCAAGAGAGCATGCGGCATGGGCCATTGATGATTATGGTTTTCGTGTGGTAGTATCCAGCTTTTTTGCAGACATTTTTAAGAACAATGCACTGAACAACGGCGTATTACCTGTAACAGTTTCAGAAGAGTTTCTGCAAAAGATATTCGCCTTAGGCAATGAGGCCACTCTAACAGTAAACCTCGAAGCACAAACCATCACTATTGATGCAACAGGCGAACAGTCAACATTCGATATCAATAACTATAAAAAAACATGCTTACTGAACGGTTACGATGACATCGATTATCTGCTGAGCATTAAGAATGAAATAAAACAATTCGAGAACGCATAAGAGAGCACACAGATGACACTGATTAGACTGAGTTACACTGATATTTTTCTTATGAACTGATTGCGCCCAATTTTAAAAATCTGCGAAAATCAGTCTAATCTGTGTCATCTGTGTGCAAACAAAAAAACAACGAACACCGTTTCACAGAATAAATTATTAATTGCTTAACTGAACAAACACTATGAATAAGAAAATAGCTGTTATATTAGGAGATGGTATCGGACCGGAAGTTACACAACAGTCCATTAAGGTATTGGATGCGGTAGCAAAACAATATGGTCACGAATTTCATTACACTCAGTGTTTAATGGGCGCAGATGCCATCGACAAAACTGGCAACCCGCTTCCCGATGAAACGATTGATGTGTGCCTCAACAGCGACGCTATCTTATTCGGAGCAATAGGTCATCCTAAATACGATAACGATCCTAACGCGAAAGTACGCCCCGAACAAGGCTTGCTAAAGCTTAGAAAATCGTTGCAACTGTTCGCAAACATCAGGCCTGTTATTACATACCCTTCATTGCAACACTTATCACCATTGAAAGCTAAGCAACTGGAAGAAGTTGATTTCATTATCTTCCGCGAACTTACCGGCGGTATATACTTTGGCAAGAAGGAAACAAACGAAGAAAAAAATTACGCCTTTGACGAGTGTTCTTACAGCCGTGAAGAAATTGAAAGAGTGGCGCACCTTGCATTTCAATACGCTCAAAAAAGAAGAAAAAAATTAACGCTGGTTGATAAAGCCAATGTTCTTGAAACATCCAGGCTGTGGAGAAAAGTTGTGCAGGAGCTGGCTGTACAGTATAGCGATGTGACTGTTGATTTTTTATTTGTTGACAACGCGGCTATGCAAATCATTGTAAACCCAAAACAGTTTGATGTAGTGCTCACCGAAAATATGTTTGGCGACATTATTAGCGATGAAGCCAGTGTAATCAGCGGCTCGCTCGGCTTATTGCCATCCGCGTCCGTAGGAAATGGTTCAGCGCTGTTCGAACCTATTCACGGTTCTTATCCGCAAGCTGCCGGTAAAGACATTGCCAATCCTTTGGGCTCCATTTTATCAGCGGCCATGATGCTTGATCATTTTGGCCTGACCAAAGAAGCGCAGGTTGTTCGCGAAGGAGTACAATGGACCATCAACAATAAATTCGTTACAAAAGACATTGATCCGGTTAATTTTTATTTCACCTCCACCATTGGCGATCTCATCAGTGATTATGTGTGCCATAAAATTCCGGGTAATATTAACCAGGCAAATATTGAGTTGAGAAAATCGACGATAATATAAGTTTTGAGTGTTGAGTGATGAGTTTTGAGTTTTTGTCCTCTGTTTAAATGTTTTCTTTTATAAGGACTGGTTGCGGTTAAAGCAAAAAACTCAAAACTCATCACTCAAAACTCAAAACTCAAAACTCAAAAAAGTTCTTTGTTTTATAAACAGGCAATCGTATATTCGCTTTCATAACACACTTCATGTTACAAAGCAGCATACATAATGTCTTTATCGGAATCGCAATTATTATTGTGGTAGTCATTATTATTCCTGTAATGAACGGAGGTGGTATTCAAGTATAAAGTAAGTAATGCAATATATTAAGACCCGCCTCCAAAAAGGCGGGTCTTTTGCTTTTATGGGCATTTCACGCAAAGACGCAAAGAAGAGAAGCCAAGGCACAAGGATTATTCTTTAAAGAATGTCTCTCTGATTTGCATAAAAAAACTTTGCATCCTTTGTTATTTTTCCTTGTGTGAAACAAAAAAACTGTAATTCTAAACGTCATATAAAAACATAAATCAACGGCTCAATCATGGAACTTAACAAATACTCGAAAACACTAACACAAGACGAAACGCAACCCGCGGCACAAGCACAATTATATGCTATTGGCTTTAAAGAAGAAGATTTTCAAAAAGCGCAGGTGGGCATTGCCAGTATGGGTTTTGACGGCAACCCGTGTAATATGCACCTGAACGATCTGGCAAAGGTCGTTAAGCAGGGCGTAAACAGCAATGATCTTGTGGGCCTTGTGTTCAATACCATTGGCGTAAGCGATGGCATGAGTAATGGTACAGACGGTATGCGTTATTCATTGGTGAGCCGCGATGTTATCGCAGATTCTATTGAAGCGGTGTGCGGCGCGCAGTATTATGACGGCCTCATTACCATTCCCGGCTGCGATAAAAACATGCCCGGTTCATTAATAGCTATGGGTCGGCTGAATCGTCCTGCTATTATGGTGTACGGCGGCACCATCGCTCCGGGTCATTATAAAGGCCGCGATTTAAACATCGTATCTGCATTTGAAGCGTTGGGACAAAAAATTGCGGGCACATTGTGCGAGGAAGATTTTAAAGGTATTGTAAAGCACTCCTGCCCCGGCGCCGGCGCCTGTGGCGGCATGTACACCGCTAACACAATGGCCGCGGCTATTGAAGCGCTGGGTATGAGCTTGCCCTATTCTTCTTCTAACCCGGCACTCAGCGAAGAAAAAAGAAAAGAATGCGAAGACGCCGGTAAAGCGATTCGCGTGTTGCTGGAAAAAGATATTAAGCCAAAAGATATCATGACACGCGAAGCATTTGAAAACGCGATAGTAACGATCATGGTATTGGGTGGCAGTACCAACGCGGTGCTTCACCTGATTGCAATGGCGAAAGCCGTAGAAGTTGATTTAACACAAGATGATTTTCAGGCTATCAGCAACCGCGTTCCCGTATTGGCGGATTTTAAACCAAGCGGTAAATACCTGATGCAGGACCTCCATGAACATGGCGGTATACCGGCAGTAATGAAATACCTCCTGAGCAATGATTTGCTGCACGGCAATTGCTTAACCGTAACCGGTAAAACACTGGCAGAAAATCTAGCCAATGTTCCTGCTCTCGATTTCGATAAACAAAAAATCATTATGCCGCTGGAGAATCCGTTGAAGGCCACAGGGCATTTACAAATATTATACGGCAACCTGGCCGAAGGCGGAAGTGTCGCGAAAATTTCAGGCAAAGAAGGCGAGCGTTTTGAAGGAACAGCCAGGGTGTTTGATGGCGAACATCATTTAATTGAAGGCATACAAAGCGGCCGCGTTCACCCCGGCGATGTGGTGGTAATAAGAAATATCGGCCCTAAAGGCGCGCCGGGCATGCCGGAAATGCTGAAACCCACATCCGCCATTATAGGCGCAGGTTTAGGAAAATCGGTTGCGCTTATTACTGATGGCCGCTTTAGCGGCGGCACGCACGGGTTCGTCGTCGGTCACATCACTCCCGAAGCTTATAGTGGCGGCCTTATCGCATTTGTGGAAGATGATGACATCATAGAAATAGACGCGCTAAAAAATACCATCGCTCTAAAAGTAGCAGAGGAAGTGATCGCCAAAAGAAAAGCCGGCTGGAAACAACCGGCATTGAAAGCAACTAAAGGACTCTTATATAAATACGCTAAATCAGTAAAATCCGCGGCAGAAGGCTGCGTTACTGACGAAAACTAAAAGTCAAAAATGTTTTATTATACTAAAAGCAGTATGAAATCATGCAGTAATTTTTTTTGATACCGGCGGCATTGCTACTATTAAGCATCGTTGTGTCACTCACTTGTGCGGTAGTAATGCTATTCGGCAAGCTGAAGCATTCCTGCGCAAATTCATCCGGCGTAAAGTATAATTAAACCGGTTATACAATCAACAACCCTTTTGACTTTTGATTTTTGACTCTGGAATTCACTCTAAATAAATACAACCATGAGCAACTTAATCACACTAGAAACAAAAGCACCGAAAGTAATTCCGCATTCATCGGGTAAACAGGTGGATGAAGTCTCGGGTTCGCAGGCTGTATTGGAAGCTTTTATTGCTGAAGGAGTAGATACCATATTCGGCTACCCCGGCGGAGCTATAATGCCAATATACGACGCGTTATACGATTATACAGATCGTTTAAAACACATATTGGTACGTCACGAGCAAGGTGGCATTCATGCGGCGCAGGGCTATGCGAGAACCTCCGGCCGCACAGGCGTAGTGTTCGCCACCAGTGGCCCCGGCGCTACCAATCTTGTAACGGGCCTGGCAGACGCGATGATTGACAGCACCCCGCTTGTGTGTATTACAGGCCAGGTATTCGCGCACCTGCTTGGTACAGACGCGTTCCAGGAAACAGATGTGGTAAATATTACAACGCCTGTTACCAAATGGAACTACCAGGTTACGGATGCCACCGAAATTCCATCTGTACTTGCTAAAGCGTTTTACATCGCGGGAAGTGGCAGGCCGGGCCCGGTATTGATCGACATTACTAAAAACGCGCAGATCCAAAAATTTAAATACGAAGGTTATACACCATGCAAACATATCCGCAGCTATCGTCCAAAACCTATTGTACGTAAAGAATATGTGGAAGAAGCCGCGAAACTGATAAACGCAGCAGAAAAACCATTTGTGCTTTTTGGCCAGGGCGTTATCCTTGGAAAAGCAGAAAATGAATTCAGGGCATTCATTGAAAAAACCGGTATTCCCGCAGCATGGACGGTGCTTGGCCTGAGCGCCTTACCATCAGATCACCCGCTGAATGTGGGCATGCTCGGTATGCATGGCAATTACGGTCCTAATGTATTAACAAATGAATGCGACGTATTGATCGCCATTGGTATGCGCTTTGACGACCGCGTTACCGGACGTTTGGATAAATATGCAAAACAAGCCAAAGTAATCCACCTTGATATTGATCCTTCGGAAATAGATAAGAACGTAAAATCAGCCGTTCCTGTTTGGGGCGATTGTAAAGAGACATTGCCAATGCTCACCCAACTGGTTGACAAAAAAGAACACACGGCATGGCTTGCAAAATTCAATGAATATGCGAAACAGGAAGAAGAAGCTGTCATATATAATGAGCTGAACCCCACCACGGATATCATGACAATGGGTGAAGTGATCAAAACGATAAATGAACTTACAGGCGGCAACGCGGTAATTGTAACGGACGTAGGTCAGCACCAAATGGTAACCTGCCGTTATGCGAAATTCACACAATCTAAAAGCAACGTAACCTCCGGCGGGTTGGGCACTATGGGCTTTGGATTACCGGCCGCGATAGGCGCAAAATTTGGCGCGCCGAATAGAACAGTAATTGCCGTTATTGGCGATGGCGGCATTCAAATGACCATCCAGGAATTTGGCACCATTATGCAAAGCGGAGTAGACATAAAAATCATGATACTAAACAATCAGTTCTTAGGAATGGTACGCCAATGGCAGCAATTGTTCCACGATAAGCGTTATTCTTTTGTTGACATCAAAAGCCCCGACTTCGTGCAAGTTGCAAAAGGCTATGGCATTGCGGGAAATTCTATCAACGAAAGAAAAGACCTGCAAAATGCAATAAAAGAAATGCTTGAACACAAAGGCTCCTATGTGCTGGAAATAATGGTAGGCAAAGAAAATAACGTGTTCCCAATGGTACCACAAGGATGCAGCGTTGCAGAAATAAGATTGAAATAAAGAATATATTGGCCACAGATAACACAGATCAGACTGATGTACGCGGATTTTTAAAAGATCGAATGCAATCAGTCAAAAGAAAAAGATCAGTAAAAATTTGTCCAATCCGTGTCATATGTGTGCTAACAAAACAAAACAGCCATGTCAAAACAAGAATTCACCATAACAGTATATACAGAAAACCAGGTTGGTTTGCTGAACCGCATTGCCATCATGTTTTCGAGAAGGAAAATAAATGTTGAAAGCCTGAACACTTCTCCCAGCGAGGTGGAAAGTGTGCACAGGTTTACCATCGTTATTACCGAAATTGAAGAAGTGGTAAAAAAACTAGTACGCCAGATTGAAAAACAGGTGGAAGTTTTAAAAGCTTATTACAATACTGAGGACGAACTCGTGTGGCAGGAAATGGCTTTGTACAAAGTGCCGACGGATGTAATAGCCGAAAAAGCAAAAGTGGAAAGACTCTTACACAAATACGGAGCCCGTGCGGTAGTGATCCGAAAAGATTATACCGTGTTTGAAACAACCGGCCACCGGGAAGAACTAGAAGGTTTGATCAAAGCTCTGGAACCTTATGGGCTTATCGAATTCGTGCGCAGTGCAAGAATCGCCATCATTAAAGCCAGCAAAGGTTTTCACGAAAAACTGAAAGAATTTGAAGAGCAGGAGCCGGGCGAAGAAGTGATTGAAAACGAATTCCTGGATAAACAGGATGAAGTGTTCTCAATGTAGTTGTTGGTTGTTAGCGTGTAAAACGCTAATCGCCATAAACCATAAACCAGCAACTAAAAAAAATCAAGGTAAAAAACGAAAAATGCCGGATACTAGTCGAACTTTACAAATGAGATCTGCTACATTTTCTGACTTTACATTGAACCATACTATACGCAGTATAAATTTGTGCAGGAATGTTTCACTAGCTGAATAGAATTACTACCGCACAAGGGAGTGACACAACGATGCTTAATAGTAGCAAAACCGCCGGTAACAAAAAATATCACGCATAATTTTATACTGATTGTAGTACAGTAGAACATTTTTGAATTTTGAATATCCGGACCCGCTTAATTTATAAAGAATCTTAAAATATAAATATACCGGTAACGAACAACCGATAACCGGTAACTAATGTTAAACCTCAAATAAAACAATCATGGCTAAATTAAATTTTGGTGGCGTTGAAGAAAACGTTGTAACGCGGGAAGAATTTCCTCTCGCAAAAGCACAGGAAGTTTTAAAGGATGAAACCGTAGCAGTCATTGGCTATGGCGTGCAAGGCCCCGGACAAGCGCTAAACCAAAAAGACAATGGTATAAACGTAATTGTTGGTCAGCGCAAAAATTCCAAATCATGGGACAAAGCGGTGGCTGATGGTTTTGTGCCCGGTAAAACCTTGTTTGAAATCGAAGATGCCATACAACACGGCACCATCATTTGCTATTTGCTCAGCGATGCCGCTCAAATAGCATTGTGGCCAACGGTTAAAAAACATTTGACACCCGGTAAAGCATTGTATTTTTCGCATGGTTTTGGCATTACGTTCAACGAACAAACGGGGATCACTCCTCCAAAAGATGTTGACGTGATATTAGTTGCGCCCAAAGGTTCGGGCACTTCTTTACGCAGATTGTTCCTGCAGGGCCGCGGTCTGAACAGCAGTTACGCTATATACCAGGATGCCACCGGCAAGGCCAAAGACAGAGCGCTTGCATTGGGCATCGCGGTAGGAAGCGGATACCTGTTTGAAACAGATTTCAAAAAAGAAGTGTACAGCGATCTTACCGGCGAACGCGGTACTTTGATGGGCGCCATCCAGGGCATTTTCGCGGCACAATACCAGGTGCTGCGCGACCAGGGCCACTCTCCTTCTGAAGCTTTCAACGAAACTGTGGAAGAGCTTACACAATCATTAATGCCATTGGTAGCCGAAAACGGAATGGACTGGATGTATGCGAACTGCTCTACCACCGCGCAACGCGGCGCACTGGACTGGTGGAAAAAATTTCGCGATGCCACCGCTCCCGTATTTAAAGAGTTGTATGAAAGCGTGGCTACAGGTAAAGAATCTCAGCGTTCAATAGATTGCAACAGTCTGCCCGATTATCGCGAAAGACTGGAAGACGAATTGAAAGAACTTCGTGAAAGCGAAATGTGGCAGGCAGGAAAAGCCGTGCGCAGCCTGCGTCCTGAAAATCAAAAATAATCAGGTTTTGAGTTTTGGGTTTTGAGTTTTGAGTTCTCATACTTTCGGCAACGGAATATTATGGTTTGTTTTTGTGGACCGGCAGTATTGCTACTATTATGCATCGTTGTGTCACTCACTTGTACTGAAGTAATTCTTTTCAGCAAGGTGAAACAGTCATAATCAAATTCAAACACCTTATAGTATATGTTTCAACAGTCCTGAATTATTCAGGACTGTTGAAAACGTAGCAAAAACTCATCACTCATAACTCATCACTCATAACTCACAAACATGAACACAGACACACATACTAAACCCAAATTTAATTTTCACGATGCGGCATTCAGGCTGAAAAAAGTTGTAACAAAAACACCATTGATGCTGAATCAAAATTTGTCGCGCAGGTATAACGCCAATGTATACCTGAAACGGGAAGATCTTCAAATTGTTCGGTCGTATAAAATACGCGGCGCTTACAATATGCTAAGCCAGTTGCCAAAAGAACAATTGGAAAAAGGCATAACAACGGCCAGTGCGGGCAACCATGCGCAGGGCTTCGCATTTAGCTGTAAAAAACTAAATATAAAAGGCGTGGTGTTTATGCCCATTGTTACCCCACGCCAAAAAGTGAATCAAACGAAAATGTTTGGCGAAGACAATATTGAGATCAGGCTTGTTGGCGACACATTTGACGATTGCGCGGTAGCGGCAAAAAAGTTTACTGAAGAAAAAGGAATGACTTTCATTCCACCGTTCGATGATTACCGCATTATAGAAGGCCAGGGAACTGTGGCGGTAGAAGTGCTGGAAGATTTACCCAATGTTGATTTTGTGTTCATACCTGTAGGTGGCGGAGGTTGTGCATCAGGCATAGGAAGTTATTTCAAAACCTATTCCCCGCATACTAAAGTGATTGGCATTGAGCCGGAAGGAGCACCATCTATGAAGGAAGCGCTAACAGCCGGGCATCCTGTTACGCTCAGTAAAATTGATGCCTTTGTGGATGGCGCTGCCGTAAAACGCGTAGGAGATATTACTTTCAGCATTTGTAAAGAAGTGCTGGATGATATGCTGCTTATTCCCGAAGGGAAAGTTTGCTCTACTATATTAAGGTTATATAATGAAGATGCCATTGTAGCTGAACCCGCAGGGGCTTTGTCCATCGCTGCTTTAGATGATTACGCGGATCAGGTAAAAGGAAAGAATGTGGTGTGTATTGTAAGTGGCAGCAACAATGATATCGACCGTATGCCGGAGATAAAAGAACGTTCTTTGCAGTATGAAGGTTTAAAGCATTATTTCCTCATTCGCTTTGTGCAAAAGCCCGGCGCTTTGCGTGAGTTTCTGAATAAAGTATTAGGCCCAACCGATGATATTACACGTTTTGAGTACATGCAAAAAACCAATAAGGAAAGCGGTCCGGCTCTTGTGGGCATTGAATTACAGAAGAAAGAAGATTATGAATCGCTATTGCAAAGAATGAATGAACAAAAGATTGATTATACGGAGTTGAATAAACATGATAACCTGTTTAGCTACCTGGTGTAGTAGTGGGCAAAACAGTTGAAAGTTGAAAGCTGTATGATGAAAAAATATTGGAAAAGTAAATTTCACAAATTATAACCATACACGAAACCCCCTACACCAAGCTCGACGATGCTTTGTGCCCCTTGTGAAAAACTTTTGTGCTCCTTGTGGTTAAAAAAAGATGAATAGCATTACTACCGTACAAGTGAGTGACACAACGATGCTTAATAGTAGCACTACCGCCGGTTACCCAAAAAAAATCGCACAATAAAACCCGCCCGAAGTATATGTTTAGAAGGGATTTTACCCTGAAAAAATACAGTATACCAACCAGCCAACGAAGTTTGAAGAAAAATCAATTATTTTTCTAAAAAGTTAAATTAATGCGAACAATTTGGATATAAAAATATAGGCCATCAAACAATTTAGTGAAATAAGTGAATTATATTTGTAGTCTGCCAATGAAAGTAAGCTTGTCTTTACACACAAGTAACCAAAACAAACGTATTGCTATTATAAACTATTGAGTAATATTTTTTTCTCTTAAAATAAACATTGCGCTGCTATGGCAATTAATGAAGGGTTATACTCCCCAGAGTTTGAACGTGATGCATGTGGAATTGGGTTTGTGGCCAATATAAAAGGCAACAAAAATCACCAGGTGATTTCGGATGCATTAACTATTCTTGAAAATATGGAGCACCGCGGCGCTTGTGGTTGCGAAAACAACACCGGTGATGGCGCGGGCATTCTCATCCAGGTTCCGCATGAATTCTTTTTTGAAGAGTGCATTAAGCTGGGTGTTCATCTTCCCGCATACGGCAAGTATGGCGTGGGTGCGATTTATTTTCCGAAGGAAATAAAATTGCGTGAAGAATGCCGCGACATTTTTATTAGAAGCGCGGAAAAGCTTGGCCTCGAAATTATCGCATGGCGAAAGGTGCCTGTTAACCCGGATAATATTGGCCCAACGGCTCTTTCCGTGGAGCCTGAAATGGAGCACGTTTTTATTGCCTGCCCGGATCATATTAACAATCCCGATGATTTTGAACGCAAGCTATTCGTGTTGCGCAATTATGCGCAACACACAATAAATAATACCGTAAAAAAAGATGCTATTGGTTTTTATGTAGCTTCTCTTTCTTATAAAACACTAGTGTACAAAGGCCAGCTTACAAGCGGCCAGGTTCGGCCATATTTTCCTGATCTTAGCAACAAAAGTGTAGTAAGCGCTTTTGGACTTATACATTCGCGTTTCGCTACCAACACATTCCCATCGTGGAAGCTGGCACAACCATTTCGCTTTGTGGCGCACAACGGAGAAATAAACACATTGCAGGGCAATTTGAACTGGTTAAAAACAAGTGAAAAAGGTTTTACATCTCCTTACTTCTCAACAGAAGAAATGGAAATGTTGTTGCCGATCATGTCGGATGGACAGTCTGATTCAGCGTGTCTTGATAACATGATAGAATTGCTGACCCTAACCGGTCGCTCATTACCACATGTGATGATGATGCTGGTTCCTGAAGCATGGGACGGCAATGAAGAAATGGATGCGGTAAAGAAAGCTTTCTATGAATTTCATTCGGCCATTATGGAACCCTGGGACGGGCCTGCTTCATTATCATTTACCGATGGTAAAATAATAGGCGCAACGCTCGACAGGAATGGATTGCGCCCATCACGCTATTGCGTTACCACTGATGACCGTGTAATTATGGCATCTGAAACCGGCGCCTTACCAATTGATCCGAAACTGGTAAAAGAAAAAGGAAGATTGCAACCCGGAAAAATGTTTGTAGTGGATTTGGAACAAGGCCGCATTATAAGCGATGATGAACTGAAACAAACCATTTGCTCGCAAAAACCTTATGGCGAATGGCTGAACAAATACAAAATACGCCTTGAGGAACTTCCTGAGCCACGTGTAGTGTTCTCGCATCTTAAACCGGATCAGGCTTTTCTTTATCAGAAAGCTTTCGGCTACAGCACTGAAGATCTCGAAACCATTATAACACCCATGGCGCTTGAGGGTAAAGAACCAATTGGCTCTATGGGAGCAGATGTGCCACTGGCAGTATTGAGCGATCAGCCACAACACATCAGCAACTACTTCAAACAACTGTTCGCGCAGGTAACCAATCCTCCAATAGATCCGATACGTGAGCGCCTGGTGATGTCGCTGGCAACTTTTGTGGGAAACAATGGCAACCTGTTGGAGGAAGATCCGCTGGCATGCCATTGTGTGGCGTTGAAGCATCCGATTTTAAACAATCATGAGTTGGAGCAGATCCGCAGTATTGACACCGGCAAATACCAGGCAAAAACACTGCAATGCTATTTCCGTTCTGACGGCGAACCCGGTTCCTTACGAAAGGGCATTGACCGGCTTTGCCGCTATGCAGTAGACGCGGTGGAAGATGGCTTTGAGGTGTTGATCCTAACCGACAGAGCTATTGATTCCGATCATGCGGCCATTCCTTCACTACTGGCTGTTTCGGCTGTACACCACCACCTCATTCGCAAAGGCTACAGAGGCAAAGTAGGCATTATTGCAGAAGCCGGTGATGTATGGGAAGTGCACCATTTCGCTTGTCTTATAGGTTTTGGCGCTACCGCCATTAACCCTTACCTGGCATTATCTTCCATCAGGCATTTAAAAGAAAGCGGCAAACTGGATACCCCGCTTGAAACCGAACAATTAAGAAAGAACTATATTAAAGCTGTAAACGACGGGCTTTTGAAAGTATTTTCAAAAATGGGTATCTCCACTTTACAATCGTACCAGGGAGCGCAAATTTTTGAGATCATCGGCATTAATAAATCCGTTGTTGACAGATATTTCACTGGGGCCACATCCCGCATTGAAGGTATGGGCCTTGATGAAATTGCCCGCGAGGCATTGATAAAACATTATTTCGCCTTCGGCAAAAAAGAAACGCCGGTTGACAGGTTGCCAGTTGGTGGTATGTACCAGTGGAAACGCAAAGGTGAATTTCACCTGTTTAATCCGCAAACCATACACCTGCTACAGGATGCCGCCCGCATGAACAGTTATGACACTTTTAAAAAGTATTCGAAACTTGTAAATGACCAAAGTGAAAAAGCGGCCACGTTAAGAAGCCTGTTCCAATTTAAATACAACCGCCCTTCCATTTCCATTAATGAAGTGGAACCTGCGGAAAACATATACAAACGCTTTGCAACCGGCGCCATGAGCTTCGGCTCCATTTCCTGGGAAGCGCATACTACGCTTGCCATAGCAATGAACCGCCTCGGCGGCCGTAGCAATACCGGTGAGGGCGGAGAAGATGAAAGGCGTTATGAAAAAATGGCGAACGGCGATTCCTTGCGTTCCTCCATCAAACAGGTGGCATCAGCACGCTTTGGCGTAACCAGCCTTTACCTTACCGAAGCCGACGAGCTTCAGATAAAAATGGCGCAAGGCGCGAAACCCGGTGAGGGCGGGCAATTGCCGGGCCACAAAGTGGACGAATGGATTGGAAAAACAAGACATTCCACTCCGGGTGTAGGTTTGATATCGCCGCCGCCGCATCACGATATTTACTCGATTGAAGATCTGGCGCAATTAATATTTGATCTTAAGAATGCCAACCGCAAAGCCCGCATTAGCGTAAAGCTGGTATCAAAAGCTGGCGTAGGTACCATCGCGGCAGGAGTTACAAAAGCAAAGGCTGATGTGGTGCTGATAGCAGGCTATGACGGTGGTACCGGCGCATCGCCGATAAGCTCCATCAAACATGCGGGCTTGCCATGGGAACTTGGCCTTGCGGAAGCACAACAAACTTTACTGCGAAACAGGTTGCGTAGCCGTGTAGTATTACAAGCTGACGGACAAATGAAAACCGGCCGCGACATTGCTGTTGCCGCGTTATTAGGCGCCGAAGAATGGGGCGTGGCCACCGCGGCGCTTGTAGTGGAAGGCTGCATTATGATGCGTAAATGCCACATGAACACATGCCCGGTGGGCGTGGCTACACAAGATCCCGAATTAAGAAAAAGATTTGCCGGCGATCCTGACCATGTTGTAAACTTCTTTAAATTTCTTACACAGGAACTTAGAGAAATTATGGCGGACCTTGGTTTTAGAACAGTGGATGAAATGATTGGCCAGGTTGACTCCCTTGAAGTAAGAAACGATATCGATCATTGGAAATACAGTAAACTGGATTTATCACCTATACTTTACCGTGAGCCTGCTGCCGACATTACCGGCATGTATAACTCCGAAGAACAGGATCATATGATGCAGGATATCCTGGACTGGAAATTACTGGAAGCTGCTAAACCGGCATTGGAGAGAAAGGAGAAAGTGAAAGCGGCATTTAATATTATTAATACAGATCGCACCACCGGAACTGTTCTATCGAACGAAATAACAAGAAAATACCGGGCGGAAGGATTGCCGGAAGATACAGTTCACCTGAAGTTTACCGGCACGGCAGGTCAAAGCTTTGGCGCATTTAACACTCATGGTGTAACACTTGAACTGGAAGGCGACGCGAATGACTATTTCGGAAAAGGATTAAGCGGAGCCAAACTGATAGTGTATCCTTCAAAAGACGCGAGTTATGTGCCGGAAGAAAATATTGTTATAGGAAATGTAGCGTTTTACGGAGCCACTTCCGGGAAAGCTTATATACGCGGTAAAGCGGGAGAACGCTTTGCGGTTCGTAACTCCGGCGCACAAACAATTGTAGAAGGCGTAGGCGATCACGGTTGCGAATACATGACCGGCGGCACTGTGGTAATACTTGGCAACACCGGCAGAAACTTTGCCGCGGGTATGAGCGGGGGCATTGCTTATGTGTATGACATGAATGGAACTTTCGCGGATAACTGTAATAAAGAAATGATCGATCTGGATCCTATATCGCAGGAAGACGCCGACAAACTTAGAAAGATCATCAGCGAACATTATGAGTACACAGGAAGCACTGTCGCGAAATTTGTGTTGAATGATTTTGACAACCAGGTACAGCATTTTGTAAAAGTGTTTCCGAAGGATTATAAGAAAGCGTTGAAGACGAAACTTGAAAGCGTGAAACTGTAGATTCTATGAGAAATTAATAATTAATAAGGTGATTTTGGGATGCATGCTGCTTATTGCCCAATAGCATTACTACCGTACAAGTGAGTGACACAACGATGCTTAATAGTAGCAATACAGCCGGTCCCAAAAAAAACAACAACGATCAACTAACAACCAACAACCATAAAAAGATGGGTAAACCAACCGGTTTTTTAGAGTTCACAAGAGAGTTGCCGGGAAAACGCCCGGTGGCTGAGCGGAAAAAAGATTATAAAGAATTTGTAAACAGGTACACCGATACGCAGCTTAACCAGCAAAGTGCAAGGTGCATGAACTGTGGCGTGCCCTTTTGCCACAGTGGTTGTCCGCTGGGAAATATTATTCCGGAATTCAACGATGCGGTATATAAGAAAGAATGGAAAGAAGCGTACGAGATTTTATCTTCCACCAATAATTTTCCGGAGTTCACAGGGCGCATTTGTCCGGCTCCCTGCGAGCATTCGTGTGTGTTAGGTATTAATCAACCCGCGGTGGCTATTGAAGAAATTGAAAGGCACATTATAGAAATAGCTTTCGATAAAGGATTTGTACAACCGCGTAAGCCCAATGTGCGCACCGGCAAAAAAATCGCAGTTGTTGGCTCCGGGCCTGCAGGACTTGCAGCGGCGGCGCAACTGAATTATGCCGGCCACACAGTTACGGTGTTTGAAAGAGATGACGCTGCAGGAGGACTATTACGGTATGGCATACCCGATTTTAAGTTGGAAAAATGGGTGATTGACAGGCGCGTGAATGTAATGGAAGAAGAAGGCGTTACATTTAAATACAATGCGAATGTGGGCGTGAATGTGAAAGTGGAAGACCTGTTAAGAGAATATCACGCTATTGTGTTGGCCGGTGGTTCCACGGTTCCCAGGGATTTGAAAATTCCCGGTCGCGATTTGAAAGGCGTGCATTTTGCTATGCCTTTTTTGAAACAACAGAACAAGCGCAACGCAGCCAAAGATCCACTGATCAATGGCCATATAGAAAGTAATATTTTTCCTGAAGATATTTTTGCGACGAATAAAAATGTGGTAGTGATTGGTGGCGGCGATACGGGAAGCGACTGTGTGGGCACATCCAACAGGCAGGGCGCAAAATCCATTACGCAGTTTGAACTGATGCCCCGACCTTCCGAAACCCGCACGCCATATATGCCCTGGCCCACCTACCCCATGATCCTTAAAACTTCTACTTCGCACGAAGAAGGCGCTGAGAGAGATTGGGCAGTTGGCACAAAAGAATTTATTGGCGATGGTAACGGCAACCTGAAAGCATTAAAAACAGTAAAGCTGGAATGGAAATTTACTAACGATAACAAACCAGCGCAATTTGAAGAAATACCCGGCAGCGAAAAAGAAGTGCCTTGTGAGTTGGCTTTGCTGGCAATGGGTTTCGTGCATCCGCTGCATGAAGGTATGTTGAACGCGCTTGATATAGCGCTTGACGAAAGAGGAAATGTGCAGGCTTCCGAAAAAAAATATCAGACAAACATTCAGAAAGTTTTTGCCGCCGGAGATATGCGGCGCGGGCAATCGCTGGTGGTATGGGCCATAAGCGAAGGACGTGAATGCGCACGCAAAGTAGACGAGTTTCTTATGGGTTCGTCTATGCTTGAGTGTAAGGATATGAATCTTGAATTGGCATTGTAATACAGCATTAAACACAAAGTTTTATTGGATACATTTACCGCCGCTGTTGGTATTGCGTATAGACTTATACGTTAGCTTCATCAACAGCAATTTTTTGTTACCGGCATTCGTAACTCCGGTTAAGCATCGTTGCGTCGCATTACGTTCATCGGTTGGAATGCTATTGGGCGGTGGGGTTATTTTAATTCCTCTAAAACTACAAGCTATTATTTTAACATGTACAAGCTTGGCCACGTTGGGCATAGTTGTTTAATCCTACAGCTATATTGCCATAGTATTATTCTTCATTGGAATTAAACACCACTTCCAATCAGCCATTCGAGACGCCTATCGGAAAATATTGAATGGCTGATTAGTCGGATAAGCTCCTACTAATTCTATTTCTATATTCCGGAGCTGTAATATATTCATCCTGCACATAAATATAAAACCATTGACTTTCCTGATATTCTATTTTATCATTATCAGGCGGGTTTGTAAATAATGGATCATCTTTAATACTATAAGGTGTTGTATTTTGAATTGTATTTACCCTTAAATGAACTTTAAATCTGTATTTCCCTTTTCCTAAACCTCTTGTAACATCCCACATTCTGAGCATTAGTGTATCACACAAAAAAGGGCCTAGTTTCTTTTTAGGCAAATCATAATGCCTTAACGAATCATAAAAATCACGAGGGCCATCTAATGCGTTTTGATAAAATCTCAAAATATAGTTTTGATAATTATTTGATAAATCAAACTCCTGCATTTCAAAAAACATGTTGTAGAAACGATCCTGTAAATCTCCTTCGTGCAGGTATTCATAAATATAAATCGGTTTATCAAGAAGATTATGCAGAACTATTTGCATTGTAAAATCAGATGAATCTGTAATTAGTCCTTCATGAAAAACAATCAACCTTTAAAGAATCATTGATCTTTTGAGCTGAACTACTACAATATACAACCAAGATTATTAATGTGATTATTGCTGTTTTCATACTATGGCAATTTAATCCCTGTTTTATTAAAAATTAGTTCTTAATCGCCGCTGTTGGTATTCCGCATAGCATTGTGGGCGGCACTCCCCAACCTGGCGCAAGCATGGTAGCTTAGCCCTGCGCATTGCTAAGCTTGTGCTATACTAAATATTTCTTTAACTCCATTGCAAATAAAAGCTTCGCCAGGCTCATATCCCTCGCTACCACCCTGTACCAAGCCTCTTGATTTTTTCTTTATGTTGGTGCCAAGTGGGGAAAACTAAAATGTCACCCGTTTAACTTCTAATTTAATAGTATCTTTTCTAGTAACAGTATGTTTAATCTTTCCTATATTTATTTCCCCAATGCATTCTAAATCTATTTCCTTATGCAGAGGAACTCCAGAAGCTCTTTCTATTTCAACAGTTCCGTTATACCTACACCTCGTTTGCATATAATTAGCATTCCGAATTTGCAAAGGCTCATTTATTAGTCCCTTTGATGTAATAAAAATTGAGCTTTCATTGACATTAGCTATACTATTATCTACAGGTATTTGTATCTTTTGATCGAGAAGATTAACTGTTTCAAAACTATCCCATGAATTATTTGTTTGTGTAGGAATACCTGGCAATAAAAAAATATTGGCTTCAAATAGCTCCCTAAAATAATTCATAGATAGAATATTATTTCTTGCAAAACTTTCTTTGTTCATATTAGAATAAGAATTAAATAATTCTGTTGCCTTCCTTTTGTATTCTTCATATCCTTGCACGTTTGTTATTTTACCTGCCCTGCTATATTCAATTTCAAAAACAAGATCATTGAAAACTGCCAATAAATATTGATATGTATTTGACAAACTATCGGGATTACTATTTACGATTGAGTAATGATCAAATTTTATAAGGTTTTTATATACGTCCTTTTCATTTTTAGAAAACTCGGACTTGAAACCTATTAATGTAGTGAATGTATCTTTGGTAATCTCATCATTGCGTTGCATGATAATCACTTTCATATCAATGATATTATACTCATAACTGGCATTAAACTCTGGATTAAATATTGTCATATAAGAATACTTTTCAGTGTCTACATATTTTTGCTTACAGTTAATAAATAAACAAGATAGAATGAAAGATATACAAAATAACTTTGGAATCTCAATCGGCTTCATGTTCTTTATTTATCTTATACAATAAGGATTTATTTTCTTCCCCAAACAGCTGAAGTTATAATGGTGTTTTTACCGTACTGGTTTTTAGTTACAATGCCACCAGCTTGTATCTTATTTGACAAAAAGAATGTTGCGCTCGAAATAAATTTGGTCTGAATTTGCGAATTAGAAAGAGCTCTTAATGTTGCTTCAGGTAAGAATTTGAGTTCAAGCGCTAAAGAAAGTGCTGCATTATTGAATGCTCCTGCTGATATTACGGCTGCCTCAAGAGGCGAAAATATTCTACCTCCTTTTGTCGAAATTGGAAAGTCTACAAAGAGGTTACTAAATTCAATATGTCGTATATCTTCAGTAAAATATCCTGTTCGAATATGTAAGTCAAAAAATAAGCCACTAACACCAGCTTCATACATATTCGAAGTCATTTTGGTGAAGACAAAAGATCTCGCACTTAAAGCGCCTCCTTCTATATTCGGACTAAATAAGCTCGATGGCCCACGGCCATATATTATGCTATTAAGCCATTGTTCTTCATATAGATGTTCAAGATACTCCCTTTCTTCTCTTGCTCGTCCATAATCAATTTCAATTGCAACTCCATTCTTATCTATATCAGTCCATATTTTATTCCAATCAACACTCTCTCCAGTTTCATCATCATAATACCCACTTTCATTTCCATATTTTCCATTCCATTTTGGAGCCATACCATCATAATCTACAAAAGCTATCGGATTATTAAAACAATAATTATAAGGCGTATATCTACGCATACGTTCACTCAAAGGATCTATTCCATTCCACCTCCCAATCTGTGCATCATAATTTCTCGCTCCATAATCATACAGCTCCAATCCGCTGCCATCACTAAACTCTTTTCGCTGTTCTTCCTTACCATTATACTTGTAATGATTCTCAGGCTGTCCGAACTGTGCAGCTTTAGAACTAATCCCCGCCATTTGGAGTCCGAACGGATAGTAATGGTTTTCCTCCAGTATCGGCCCTCGCGTATGCGTTACCTGCAGGTTGTCGAAATATACTGCCACAGGGCTTTCGTTGCTACAATACACATAAAGATAACCATTCTTATCCACCGGTATGTTCTGCAAGTCACTGTAATGGTCTTTTACAGTATTGGCACTCCCTACACGGCTAAAATTACATTTCACCACTTTAAACTGCTCATCAAATAAAATGTAGTTTATGTAGGCTTTAGGTGTCTGCACCGTGCCGTTATTATTTCTGTTCGTGTTTTGTAATGCTTCGGTTACAGATTGTGTAATAGCAGTATTGCCGCTAAGCTGTGCCACAGTGGCCTTACCTGCCGCTACCGCATTGCCGCCCACAAGGCCGGCTAATATGGTAGCCGCTGGTATGTTATAATTTACCTGCGAGGCATTGTTTTGAAAATAGTAACTCTTCGCAAAAATATTTATTTTATCGCCGCTCATTACTTTGGCAGTAAAACCAAGTCCTGTTACCCCACCAGCGGCGGTGGCCTGCAGTTTGTACACTTTATCGCTGCTGCTGGCTGTAGCGCTGTTGGGGTTAGGGTTATCAATACCGTTCGTGTTGGTGTAATTGGTAATGCCTGTGGCCTCCGACTTATATACCACGTTGGCGGTATTAATATCATAATAATCCTTCTCCACAGCAATGGCATCGGGTTTAGCCGTTCCGTTTATATTACCTTCCAGTGTGGCCGTGGGGTAAGTGTCTGTTCTTTTTTCATCCGTAAGCACCATTCGCACATTACCCAAATGATCTTTTAAAAAATAGTCATACGCAAATGAGTTGATCTGCCTTGTGCCCTTCGCATACACCGGGCGCACACGCCCTTCCTCATGCCCAAAGAACTGCAAAGTTTCCGGCTCGTTCAATACATTCAACGCTGTATTTGAGT
Source organism: Flavihumibacter sp. (assembly GCA_031553495.1). Lineage (GTDB taxonomy): Bacteria > Bacteroidota > Bacteroidia > Chitinophagales > Chitinophagaceae > Pinibacter. Next base: position 204,006 of record JAVBLN010000007.1, on the reverse strand, counting down.
AAGTTTTGGAAGCATACACGAAATTGCCGACATATGAAGTTTCTGTGATAATATTGGTCGTATAATTCACTTTGTTATACACTACGGTTACATTGTTTTCTTGTGTTGTTTTCTTCAGCTTGTTGCCCAACGCGTCATAAGTGTATGTAATCGTGCCTCCGCCATTACCACCTCCACCAGGCGGGGAGAAAGTTATTTTTACAGGCAGGTTCATATAATTGTATGTGATGTTGGTAATATTTTTATTCTTGTCCATAATCATATTACCATTGGTATCATAAGCATAATCATCACCAGTGGTATTTTTATCAGTAAAGTCGCCCAGCTTGTTATCGGTTTTTATGCCATCGGTAACTGCTATTAGCTTATTCGAGTTGTCGGCATACCTGTAGGTAAGGTTATCAATCGGTTCACTACCGGCCACCTTCAATCCGGTTTGGTTCATCGTTTTTATGTTACCATTTGCTCAAATGAAGAATATTTCTTCTCAATTGTACTAATAGCTTTATCTGGAAAATCTGTGAGAGAAATTTGTGCTTTCAACGGAAACGCATATACGCAGAAATAACATAGAAGGACTATTATTCCCAGGTAGCTATAACAGCTAACAGTTTTAAAAGGCTTTGGGCTTGCCATAGCAATAAGGCTAAAGTTTTTGGATAATAAGCAGTGGAAGCAGGATACTAAGTGAAGAAAACAACACGCCTAAACTTGCCACAACAAATCGTGTATCCTTACATGTTGTTAACACCAAGTTAAGTTATTTTTTGAAAACAAAAAATATTTACCTGTTTTTTTAAAAAAACGTGCCGATATTGGACATAACTCTTAACGTTTTCTAATCTGTTCCTGCAATTTTTGCTGTTTTTTTGAACCCGGCATTTGCCCGCTATGCATCATCGTTGCGTCGCAGTACGTTCATCGGCTGTAATGCTATTGAGCGATGGGGTTTATTTAATTTTCACTCAAATAATTAAAGCCGCCGATTCTTTAAAACCAATGGCTTCGCAATTTATTCTCTGATTATAACGATCTTGGTTATAGGGGCAAGTGGGTAACGGTTTTACATAGTGTATTTTTTTGGATTACACTGCTTCATATCTCTTCCGGGGATGTGTAACACCCAACTTATTTTTTTAACATAACTCATCTTAGTAGCAATACTGCCATCCGCGCCAGGTTAGAGATTTCTCGTCCCGATCTCTGAAAAATGAACTATCATTTTTAATTCATCGATACTACTCCGCCGGGACTCGAAATGACGGAGGAGCAGTCTAAACTGTTTTCAATCATTTTGCAACCATAACTGTCACCGTCATTTCGAGCCCGCTTATTTTCAACATATTTGTGATTATGCTCTAAGTCTCACGTGAGACAACCGGACGAGAAATTTCATTGGATTATCAGTACAATAGTTTAGTATAATGTCGAAAAGTCTCACAAGTTGTTGGTGTGCCTTCGCACGGGGCCGCCCTACACACACAACAACGGCAGATCTTTTCTGATAAAAAAAATCGCTACGAAAATTTCGCAGCGATTTTTTTATTGGATATTGAATACTGAATTTTATTTTACTGCATCCAGGGTTGTACTACTAATCCTTTGGTGCCATCAGCCAGTTGGAATGTGATCCATGTGATACCGGAGGCGGATTGTATTACGTCTGTTTTGCTACACTCTGTCCATGCAGGAGTGCCGCCACTTTTTCTTGTGTATATTCTGCATCCTGTTTTAGAACCTACCACTTTTGCGTCACCGTTTATTTCAAGAAAAAAGAAATTTTTGCCATCGGGAGATGCCCAGCCATACTTTGGTTTGGTCGAGCCAAACATTTTACCATTATCACGATAAATATGGTTGAAGCCGAAACCTGCTATCAGGCTGTCGTTAGCCACAAGGGTTGCCATAGCTGAAGCCCCTGTTTGCTCGAAACGAAGTTTTAAGTCGGCTTTCGCATCAATGTAGGGATCGCCAATGGTTACTGTAACAGAAGCCGTTACATTCTCTTTAGTAGCGATGGTTACCGTTACAGGAGAAGTGGATGAAGCGGTTTTGCTACCTGCGGTCAACACTATTTTATTTCCTGAAAGTGTAGCAGTTAATTTAGACGCGTCAGATACTGTAATAGTGTATGGAGTGGCACCACCACTTACAGTAACTGAGGAGTCCTGCGTATTTATATCCATATTCAGGCTTGTTTTGGATAATGTTGGCGCTACGGGAACAGGAGCCGGCCCATCTTTTTTAGCACAGGCAGTAAACAATACAGCAGTAAGGCATACAAAAAGCGTTCCTGCCAAAATATTTTTTATGTTCATAATAAGTTTTATTTAAAATGAGTTGATGAAAACATTATTTTATCTCTACAGCTTTTTCCAAAACCAAAGTACCGTCTGCATTTGTTACCCTGACAGTATATTTACCTGCAGGAAACGGCGTACCTGCCTGGTGGGAAATAAGACTGTAAGAAGACCGTCCTCCAACTGTACGAAGCGCCGGAGCCAGAACCTTGCCAGTACCGTCAATTACACTCCACTCAGTTAAATTTTCACTTCCTTCGCCTTTAACTATCATATTCATTGAAGAAGAAATAATATTAGTCACGCCATCATAAGAATCTTTAAGATTCACAAATAATGGGATAAGCTCTCTTGTAATTGTAACTTTAGCTATTGAAGTAACCGCAGAGTCCACTTCGTTATAAACAACGCAATAATAGCTGCCGGTATCACTGATTACAGTTAATGGAAGCTTCAATGAATCCTTGTTAGATTGAAACAAAACTTTCTGTCCATTTGCATACCACTGATAACGACTGATCTTTATTCCTTTTGCCTGCATACCAAGTCTTAAGGTATCACCCTCTATAACATTTACGCTTTGCGGATTTTTTACAACCTCAATTGTTTTTGTTGTTTTAGGATCAATAACAGTTATTTTAATAGGCTGACTGGTGGTATCATCTTCACTTTCAGAATCAAATAATATAAAATTATATGTACCCGCATCCGCCATTGTCCAAGAGGTGGGTTTATATGATTCTTCATTTGCACCGCTTATATCCTGACCATCCTTTTGCCATTGAATTTTAGTGTAATTATTAGGAGCTCCAACACTTAATAAACTCACTGTATTCCCAACAAAAACAGTATCATATACTGTTGCTCCGGCTTCTACTGTTTTATTATTTATAGTTGCATAAGTTGGCCCGTTAGGATTTTTTCTGGTTATAATATAAAATACATCGCTCTTTGTATCTGAACCGCCATTATAATCATTATGCATTATACAATAATACTTATCACCATTGACCTGATCAGCTGAAACAGGAGAGTTGGCTTTATTTAATTGAAGAGTTGCAGCATTTGCAGCAAAACTAAAGTTAGATTCATCAAATCCACCTACTCCTGCCTTTAATTCTACATCATTTCGATACCATTTTACAGAAGTTGTCCTCGCCACAGTTCTTCCATTTTTAGCTGCGGTATCAGTGGCTGTAAGTTTTGGCATTGAATTAGTTCTTGTAACAGTTGTTTTTAAACCCTCTGAAAAAGTGACTTTTGATTGAGACCCGGGCACTCCCAATGTTACCTCAGGTTTGAATGGCGCCATAGTTACAGGAAGAGGAGTTACCACCAGCGTAATAGATTTAACTCCATTTTCCTTCAATGTTGAACCTGAAGCCTCAGACGTTGACATTTCCCATACTTTAGAAGGATCTGAACTGTAATAATACCTCACTGTTGCGGTATAAACACCCGCATCTGACATTGAAACAGGAAGATTATACTGGGAGGAGCCTAAAGTAACTCGAAACGTAATTGTTGAAGCAGATGTGGATGTTATGCCAATTGAATCTCCATTTCTTCGCCATATGACGGTTGCAGTTCCCATTCCTGAAACTTCTTTATCAAACTTAACAGTCAAATCATTGTTAGCAAAAGATGTTCCCTCTGTTTTTGTGAGTATAGGAGATGTTGAGCTGGAAGTGAACATTCCCACAGCCTTTATTTGCGCGTTTGCCTCACCAACTGTCAGCAAAGCCATTATCAAACCCAATATGGGTAACATACCTTTAAAGATCGATTTTCGCATGTTGTCAGTTTTTTTAATGATTATTCTATGAAGATTTTGAATACAAATTTTGAAGTGGATTTTTTCATTGTTCAATAGATATTCTACCGTTGAACGGAGCGTCGCAACCGAAGCTCAACCAGGGCTCAACTGCCGACTCCATAAAAAAATCCTTTCATGTATTTTGGGTTAAACAAATTTTATTTACTACGTATATTGTACACTACGCCAAAGCGCAATGTGTTGGTCATGGTGCTTTCTGTGGTGCTCATGCCTGTTGGCACCAGGTAAGCAAAATGAATTTCGAAATCGCTATAATGCAGGCCTACCCCGGCTGTTACATACTTTCTGCCACTGGTGCCCTGCTCACTGTTTTCAAAATAATATCCGGCACGCAGGTTCACCATATCATTATATGTATATTCCGCTCCTCCGCTTATGTTGAATGCATTGTTGGAAAATGATTTGGTCCAGCTTTCAAACACACCCATCCGGTTATAATCCTTCATTGCCGCTTCATCGTACGATACTGCAGGCACCAGCAGTTTACCGCCTTCGATGCCAATAGTCAGCTTGTTTACTTCATCAAACTTCTTTGTGTATGCTACACCGGCACCTGCAGTTGCAGGTAAAAACGCTTTGTTGAGATCATCTTTTGTATAGCTGATCTTTGACCCTAAATTTGTTAAGGCCACACCGGCAGTCCAGCCATTTCCTTCTTTATTTATCCCGTTATAATACGCGGATAGATCGGCGGCAAACGCGTGACCTGCTGAGTAGGCTATATTGTTTACTGTGCCATCGGCCAGTTTTGAATAAATGTATCGTGCTGTTAAACCCAATGAAATTTTTTGTCCCAGCTTTCTTGAATATCCCAGATCAATAGCGAATTCATTTGGTTTATAAGTTCCGAGGTATTTACCTGCATAGTCATTTACGGGTACATCTCCCATGTTGAAATAGCGAAGTGAGGCGGAAAAAGCCTGCAGTTCGTCTTTTTTGCAAAATCCGGATAAGCTTACAAACGACATTCCTGATGTTGCCTTTCGGAGCCAGGGAGTATAATTGGCTGAAATACCTGCTTTTTCATCCATGAAAGCAGTCTTTGACAGATTATGAAATATAGCATCCGCATCGGCACTGGTAGCTAACCCAATATTGCCCATTCCGCCTGCACGTGTATCAGGTGTTATTTGCAGGAATGGAACACCTGTAGTGGTAATTTGTGTGGGTGCTTGCGCATTCAATGCCAACACATTTACCATCATTAACGCAGCAACAACATATATTTTTTTCATCAGATCTTTATGTGTGTATCTCATAATTAGCTCTTGAAAATATGAACCATGAATTGCACGCTTCAACTGAACTTCAGACTGAAAGAACATCTTCAACTCATAACTCATGTTCATTAATACTTATTTAATTTTCACTTTTTGATCAAGCACCGATGTACCGGCAAACCTTGCTATATAAATAGCCGGGGCCAGTGTGTAAACCGGTATCTGAATATTGGTAGTAGTATTTGATAATTGCAGTTTTTGTGTGTACACAATTTTTCCTGTCATATCAATTAACTGCAGTACGCCGCTTTGTTCCTGTGTAGAATAAATATTTACCTGCAATGTGCCGGGGCTGCTGCAATAAGCTTCCAGCTTATCTTTTTCGCTACCGGACAAAGGATAAATCGTTAAAGTACCATTCACCAGTACCGGTTCATATTTTGGAGAAACGCCACCTTGCAAATTGATGGGGTAAACGCCAATGGGCGATTTATAAACAGCCGGAGTTGTAATGGTGGGCAATTTTGTAAAGCTCATAATATCATCTCCGTTGATAAAATCATTGAATTGCATTGTAAGTGTGGGAACGGAATGCCCGTATTCAATAGATTTACTTTCTGCTGTTACAGTTATATGCCGTTTTGATACTACAATTCTTTTTGGCAGGCTGGTTCTGGAAATATACAACTCGGTGCCGGGGAAATAAGCATACACGCGAAAAACTCCGGCTTTTAATATCTGTATCTCACCCTGATCATCAACATATGCAATTGATTCGTCATCCACTGAATAAGTAGGCGAAGTACCGGCAGTACATGTACCGCCAAGATAAGGAACAGCATCTCCGTAAGTGAGATAAAGCGTAGTGGTATCAAAACTAATTTCCTGTTTTAAAATACCATTACCTAAAGTACCCCCTGCGGTTTTTGTGCTTTTGATATTTTGCGCCAGTTCAACATCACCTAAAGTTGTAGAGGCTCTCATGGCTATTACAACCTGGCTGTCTACAGGCACATATTCACTAAGAACACCGGAGGAAATTCCCTTTACAGAAGAAACAGTAATAATAGAATCAGCATCAAGTTTCTTCCAGGAATTTTCTGCTGTAGTATAATCTACTTTTGTAGCTTTTACTAAAGTTCTGGCGGGAGCTATACCCTGAGCGTAAACCAGCAATAGACCATCTCCGGTATTTCTCATGCCGATGGTTTGCCTTACTTCTGCGGCACCTCCGTTAGTTATCGGCAATATTTCCGGGCCACGTGTACTGTCGCCACCAGCCAGCAAACGATTTCCGTTAAGATCCAATGCCTGCAAATATATTCTGTTTGAATTTAAGCCTGCTGAAGGAATATCCTGCAAAATCGCGACCCATAATTTTCTGTTATCATAATCGTATACGGCTCCTGCATCATTACTGGAAGCTCCTATAGTATTTTTTGAAACCAGTTTTGATTCTGTTCCCCATTTGGTAGCACCTGTAGCTGTATCAATACGTTGCGCATACAATTCCATTCCACGTGAGCCGGATTTACCATAATATATAATTATCCCGCCCTGTTTATCCTCAAAATATTTTGATGGGCCACCTGGCGCAATAGGGTTTGCCGGAGATATTTCAGTGGGATTGCTCCAAACCGGTTCAGCATCATCTATTCTGAATTTTTGGGCAACGATATTGAAAGGGGTGGATCCTGCACTCCCGGCCGGCCTGTATTCCCAAGTTACAATAAAATTGGTGTTGTTAAGAACAATGGGTTGAGGGAACAGTGTGCTGCGGTCATTACTACTCCAGATTGTTTTACGTTGCGGCCACATAAAATTACCAGTAGCGCCATTGATCTTTTGCATGTACAAATAACCCAGTTCATCATTACCTCTTGCAACGCTGTTATTCCAACATACAATCACATCATTGGATGGTGTAACTGCCATGGTTGGAGCCAAACCCTGATAATCATTTGCGCCTGCTACAGTATCAATTTCCGCTTTCCAAATAACATCACCGGTATTGCCGTCAATTTTATAAATAACGGGGAATTGTTTGTAATGATCTAACCGTGTGTTTTGAGTGCCCACAACAAGGTTGCCGTTATTATCCAGGATCATTCCATCCTTAAAACGCGAATCACCGATCAGGGTATCAAAACGTATGCCCAGATCACCCCATAACCTGTGACCTTTTTTGTCGAACTTCTGCACATACATAGCATATTTGTAACGGCCCTTATTGTCATGCTGTACCCATCTCACAAAGTAACTGCCATCAGTTAAGGATGCCACAATATCCGGCTTATCACCAGCGATAAGAGAGGCTGTTGTAGTTTTAGTATTGATGTAAGGTTCACTTGTCCATTGCGCCCTGGTTTCTTTGGTAAGAAATAACATTACCGCGCACATTATAAATAAATTCCTCAATCCCATTTAAAATCTATTTTATAGTTGTTGTAACCTGTTAATGTTCTTTGAATCAATCATATTCAGCTATGAATTAAAATAGTAATGCTGTAAAATAAAAATCAGCATCGCTAATACTTTTAAACTGTCCCATCATACCTTGCGAAGTCGATATAAAGTAATTTAATTCAAGTTGTTTATTATTAAAGTACTTCAATAAAGGATCCATCGCATACCTTAATCCCTGGCCTCCTGATGTTTGCTCTTTATAAGTAAAAGTGTATGTTTTTCCATCAGAAGAAAGCTGGTAGTCGTAAGTGTATGTGCCGAAAAAAGTTGAAGTGCCTTTGCTAACGGAAACATAAATTACCATTTGCTTTGCAGATGGATTGAAAAGGAATGAATATTCACGCAGGGTATAACCCCTTCCTCTGATGGAATCGGAAATATCTTTGAATAATGTTCTGTACGATAAAGATGTTGCAGCAGAACTCGCATCAGGAATACCGGATGGCTGGTATAATCCTGTGTAGCCGTTACCAAACAATGAAGACAAAGAGAAATCCGGTGTATTGATCGTCTGTGAATTATTGAATATCCCGTCAATATAGAAATTATTATTAGATCCCTTATTCCAAACAAGATCGGTAATTGCTGTTCCTTTATACCAGATGGTATCGCGCAAATGAACACCGGTTGCAGTATAGCTATACAAAGTACCCTGGCTTACCAGCTTGTTATTCTCATCCAGATAGCGGAAATAAATTCCATTAGATACAACAGGAGATGAAAGCGAAATAGGAGAAGAAACAGTCATCTGTTTTCCATCCTGCATTTTCAGATTAATGAAAGTATTGTAATAGAAATAATACTGAAACTTGCTTTTCATATCAGCCATATCTTTTCCACCATTCTTTAGAAACCCATCATATATAAGCCCCTTACTATCTTCAGAAATTTTTATAAGAGTAAGCGGCATACCCTTTTGAGCTCCCTGCATATACAAGGTGTCTTTATCTTTTGACATTTGTACAAAATAAAACTCAAAATCGGATGTATACCCAGAACCAGAAGCCCCACCAGCTGTGGATGAATTTGGATCAGCTAATAAATGTAAATAGGAGTATGTATCAAAAATCAAAGTGGGCATCTGCAATGCCTGAATTCGATAACTACTTTCCTGAGGCGTAGTAATAGTAGTGGTACTAATGTCGCAATTGGTAAGCACCCTATTGGTGCTATCAAACCTGAAGAAGAACGTGCTGGCTATATTACCTGCACCGGTATAAGCATACGCCATCCACCCATAAGGCGCGGAAGCAAGCATAGATTTGTATTCTTTTAGCATTTGCGCTGTACGCTCCTGCGGCAGTTCCTCAAACACAGATTTGTCGTAATCTTTTTTACAACCTGCGAATACCGTTAATACAACAACCAAGCATATTATTTGAAAAGCTATTCTCATATATTTCGCCATATTTAAAACTGAAAATTCAAAATGCAGCCGGTCTCAGCTATCTCTTTCAATCTTCTGTTGATTTAGTGTGTTGTTACATAATTTATTGCTGCCACTGTTCTGGCTTGCAAAGCATAGAAATCTATATCATAAATATCATTGAAGTAATTCACTACAATGGTTTCCTTAGCTCTTAAAGCAGCTTTCCCACTTGCTGAAGTTATGCTGTTGATTAAAGTTTCCCATTCGCTTCTGCTAGTTGTAACCATAGTAGAAACCATTTCCGCGAAATCCTCATCAGACGAGTTCATTGCATAAGGAGTTATAAAACCCTGGTTATTTGCCTGCGCTGTAGAAAAATTAAGCCACGTACTTGTGTAGTTGGGAGTAAGTTTTTTAAACTCAGTTGGATATCTTACATTGGAATGCAGGATGTGCGTAAATTCATGCTCAATTACGTGCATAAGTTTAAGAACTGATGATACCTTGGTTTTGTCTAGATTATTAATATCATATAAAACAACTTTTCTTCCGGCTTCAGCAGTGCCAAGAATAAGAGATCCATCTGTTTCATAATTCGCACTACCCACTAGTAAAAACTGCTTTGGAGAAAGATCTCTGAAAAATTTAAGCCCTGCTTCTTTTACATATGTATCAATCCATATTGCTTTAACGATTTTCAGCGCGGGTATTATAGCGGATTCTCTTGGCGGCACTAATGTTCTGTAAAGATCCAGTTCCATTGCATCCCACTTATATTTCACCGCAATATTATAAGGAATGGTCAATGAGTCCATTATCCAGATATCGTGCGGTAACGGTTGTGTTTCAGGAGACTTCATGTCCGGAAGATCCGCTAACAGATCCTCCTTCTTCGTACAGGAGAAACATGATAAAAATGCAATCAATAACGTTATTATATGGATATATTTCATTTTCATTTGTTGGTTCCTTTTTATTTGTTCATACATTTTTGATTCAATCTAAAGCCCGGCAGTTTTTATAATGAGTCCCTTGGGTTGAGCTGCAATCCGGAAAGAGTGGCAGCATCAGGCAATTGCAATAACCTGCGTTTGTCGCCAACTTCCAACACTGTTGAATCAACTTTGCTATTGCCGATATAATACCTGTGAGTCACCGGTATATTATGTCTTAATATATCAAACCACCTCATACCTTCGAAACAAAACTCCGCACGTTTAAAATCCAACACTGCTTTCATTATACATTGCTTAGCATCTGTTGTTTTGTAAAAACTCTTCAACGAATCCAAGGTGATATTATTTTTAGCTTCCGTATAAGGAATTATGTTACCGCTATCATCAAAACCATTAAAAATACGTTGACTAGCAAATGTATTGAGGTCTGTAACCGCCTCATTAAATTTTGCCAATTGAACATATGATTCGGCCCTGTTCAATAACACTTCTTCTGAAGTAAACAGAGGAATAGTTGTATAATAAAAACCAGTAGTCGCATTCAGGCTACTTTGTACAAAATGCGGATAGAACTTAGGAATATTCAAAGATCGGGAGTTGCCATAAATCATATATGCATATGAACCTTTGGCAATATTAGATCCGAAAATTGAGGATTGCAATGACGAAGTAAAGCCAAAACGATAAGAGTAATACCCGTAAGCCCAATTGGATAAGGTTTCTACAAGTAAAAGATTTGCCTTTTGATTGATCTGCGAATACTGTTGCTGCAAATCATAATAAGTTAGCGACCTATACGTAGTAAGCCAGGGACGCATGTTGGAAGCAAAATCATTATTTGGGAACACTTTAGAAGCATAGTAAACTGCACTGTCGTATTGCTTCCTAAAAAGATAAAAGCGGCATGCAAAAGCGTTTGCAGCAGTTTTGTTGAAATGGTATTTAGGCACTGAATATATTTCGTCGTTGATCAATGCTAATCCGCTTAATAGATCTTTCTTAATTAAATCGTAAGTGCTTTCTACAGTTCCTCTACTATATTGTCCATACACTACATTTTCGGGAGAAGTTACATAAGGAATCCCCGGATCCGAAGATGCAGTTGCCGGATCGTATGTTTTTGCAAAAAGATTTACCAACATAAAATGCGCATATGCACGGGCGACAAGTGCCTCTCCTTTTAATGCGGAAAAATCTTTAGGGGTAATAGCTTTATCTATCGCAGTCAAAGCCTGATTACTCAAAGCAATAGCTTTGTAGCATTCATCCCAATAACTAGTTGGCATATCCTGCGAGTGATTGTTTTGAGCATCACCATATTGATATGGCAAATAATTAGATAAAGCAAGAGAACCACTTTGCTTATCTTCCACATTATCAGACATAGCTTCGCAAAAACCCATATAGTTTGCTTTTGGATAGGCATTTACTAATAATGCAGCTACATTTTCCACGGTAATGTTAGACGGATCGTTCATATCAATCCTGTTATCTGGCAATGTTTCCAAAAATTTCTTGCAGCCAAATAGTAAAATACTACTCAACATGATGAGAAATCCGTTTATTATTAATCTTTTCATTTTTTTATAATTGTTCATTTACTTGTGATCCGGACAATTCTTCATCCATTAGTCCGTAATTTTTTTAATCTTAAATACCCAACTTCAAAGCCAATGAAAATTGCGTATAAACAGGCGCACCCACTCCACCTGAATTAGAAAACTCCGGATCCTGCCCTTTCAGCTTTTTATCTGCAAACATCAGCCAGAGGTTATTTCCAGTTAAAGTGAATGAAGAGTTAGTAAGATTAGCTTTTTTAATGATTCTCTCAGGCAGATTATAAGTAAGCGCAACCGTTTTAAGCCTCACAAAGCCACCAAGTGCTACCCGTATATCGGAGTAATTATAATTGCCATATGGAGAAGATGAACCCAGAAAATAAACAATACGTGAATCGCTGATTGACGGAATATTCGTTTTCAATTCATCACCAGGCACCTCCCAACGATTAATAAAGTCTTTTGACATAGCGTTCAAATCGCTGTAATATGAACCAAACACAGGCGATAAACGTATTTTATTTCCTGCCTGATACACAAAAAGTATATTTAAAGAAACATTCTTATAAGTGAACATATTTGTTAACCCACCTGTATATAAAGGATCAGCAGAACCTTCATATTTCAGGTTACTTGTATTTGAGCTTTGCAGAAACACATCAGTATTCTGATTACCTGATTCATCAGTAAAGAGAGGAACACCGCTGTAATGATCAAGCCCCTGAAAGCGTATGGAGAAAAGAGATCTAACAGGATATCCCACTGTTGCCCCTCCTTGTGGCGCCACAAGGTCTGCAATTTGCGAAAGACTTCTAAGCTTTGTAATTTTTGTGATGTTATATCCAAAAGTTGCATTTACATTCCACGAAAAATCTTTCTCCGCTATCACCTTACCACCAAGCGTCAATTCAATTCCATGAGATTTCATGTCTGCATAGTTTGCCGGTTTAAATACCTGGCCGCCAATACCTGCAGTTGGTATCATACTTATAAGATCAAAGCTATTCCTGTTATATACCTCGGCTACAAAAGTTAACCTGTCCCTAAAAAAACCCAGATCTAATCCAATGTTACTCTCATATTTTTTCTCCCATGTAAGATCTTTATTTTCCAAACTTACCAGACCAATTCCTCCTTCCTGCTCCGGAAGTGTTGGCCTGTCTGTAGTTTGCATTTTAAGAATTACAGACGAGTTATTAGCAGGACCAAAATCGGCGTTCAAACCATAACTGGCCCGAAGATTTACGCGATTGATATTATGATCAGCAAAAAAGTCCCGCACTGCCGGTTCCATATAAATATTCCATGCACCACCCACTGTCCATGTGGGAAGCCATCTTGAAGAAGAGGATTGACCTACACTATTGGATCCGTCAACACGAACAGTGGCGTTAACAGTATATCTCTTTCTATAGGTATAGCTACCATTTCCAAAAAATGCGGCAAAACGATCGTAGGTATTATTTAATCCATAATAATCGAAATTAGCTTCCAACAATTGTTTTACAGCCCTGTAATCAACAAAGGGAATTCCACCACTTTTATATTGATAACCATAACCTGTAAAATTGGAAACTCTTCTGTCGGTGGCTTTCAACTCAATTCCACCCATTAAGTTTAATGAATTATTGGCATTAAAATCCTTTGTATAATTCAACAAAGCTCTGATACTCCAGTTAAGCATTTTGTTGTTGGTACGATTATAAAAACCGCCTTTTGGTAAAACCACCTGAGGTTCATCATCAGGATGTTCAGGATCCCGATAAAGAAACCTGTTATTTTCTTTAACATAGGAATTATCAGCGGCACGGTAAGCCTGCGCCATATTTGAAGCCTCTGTTATTTCATGTTCCAAAGATGTTTGTACAATGCGTAAAGCACCGGTAAAATCAAATTTTAGATCTTTTGTTAGTTTATATCCAAAATCAGTCTGCAATTTCACATCCAGAACATCTACATGTAGTGTATTATTGTTTAGTTCGTTAATGATGTTAAATGGAGCGAAATTCTCTTTAAAATATTCCAGGTTGCCATTTTCATCGTATGGAGTAATAATTCGACTTGTATTTAAAGCATAGCTGAATGGGTTGATATCAAAATCCCTGTCAAAACCACCTGTTACTTTGTTACTGGTTCTATCAACAGTTCCCGGAGCAACCTGCTGCCTGTAAGAGCCATTTATAAGAAACCCTAGATTGACTTTGCTATTTGGAGTATAAGTATTGCGGAAGTTGGCAGTATATCTGTTTACTTTGTCGCCAATCGTCCAACCATTATCCTGATAAAAGTTAGTAGAAAAATAAGATTGCGATTTATCAGAACCAAAAGACATGCTCAGGTTATGCTCCTGCGTAAACGAATTCCTGAACAACACTTTAAACCAGTCGGTATTTGCCATCGCATATCTTCTTAAAAATTCCCCGATGCTATCAGGAGTATTTAGCACACCAAATTTTCCCTCAGTTTCATCCCAAAGTGAAACCTGATCGGCAAGTTTTGTAAAAACGCCTCCGTTAGCATTACGTGAAACATCTCCAAAATTTAACCAGCCTTTCTGCATCAATTCAAGGTCAACACTCATTTGCTGGGCAGAGTTCATTATATTAAACTTATTATAAGTAGGACGCAAAATGCTGGAGAAAGTACCACTATAATTTACTTGCGTTTTACCGGCCCGGCCTTTCTTAGTTGTAATTACAATAACACCATTCATAGCCCGTGCACCATACAATGCTGTGGCGGATGCATCTCTCAATATGTCGAACGTTTCAATATCATTTACATTAATTCCTGCAACAGAAGAGCCCAACATGGTAGTTGGGTCGCCACTTGAAAGCTGATCGTTAGTTATGTTTACAATATCCTCCAACACAATTCCATCTACAACCCACAAGGGTTTGTTGGAACCCGAAATAGAAGTAGCGCCGCGAATGCGGATCTTCGGAGCAGCCCCAAACGTTCCTGATACATTTTCTACGGAAACCCCGGCAACTTTTCCTTCCAGCATTCTTCCGACATCCATAACGCCATCCTGCTTGATCTCATCCATTTTTATTTTGGCAGATGAACCGGTGAATTTTCTTTTATCAATTTTCTGAAAACCTGTAACAACAACTTCCGGATTGGTTGCTTCATCAGAATTTACCAACGAAATATTGTAGAAAGAGGCGCTGCCTACAGCAATTGTTTTACTGGTTTTACCGGTATAAGAAATCATTAAGCTATCTCCTGTTCTTACCTCAAGCGAAAAATCACCAGCATTGCTGGTGTGTGTACCTCTTTTAGAATTTACGATTATTACAGATGCAAATGCAAGAGGCGCGTTGTCTTCCGCGCTCATTACTTTTCCGGAAATTCTTTTTGTCCGGATGGTATCTGCTAAACTTTTCGTTGGAGATATTTCCTGAATTACAGGGGCACTTGTTTTATCCTTTGAAATAACAATGTTACTCCCTGAAATACTGAAAATCAAACCTTTGCCCTTCAAAATCACACTCAAAGCTTTTTCAAGCTGCATATTATCCAGGTTCACATTAATAACCTCCTTATCATTCAATAAATCATTATTATAGAATGCATATAATCCTGTTTGCTTTTGTATTTCCTTGAAAACCTTTGCTATTGTAATATTCCGTGCAACAATAGTTACTTTATACTCTTGTTGAACATGAGCAAACAAAGGTTCTGTAAGGAATATAAAAGATAGCAGGCAAAAAACTAATGATGCTTTTCCAAGATTTCTTCGAAGAAGCCCTTTCTTCATTATATACCCCATAGCAGTTGAAACTTTGTTAAAAAATTATTCACGCTTATAAGAATACCTTTAAGGCAAAACGGGTGAAGAAATAGTTAACTTTTTTTAAAGAAATTTTAAAATTTTTGCAAAGAAACATACGAATGTTTGTTTGCGGCCAAACCGAAAAGGTGATTATCAAGATAGCAACGAATTGGTGGAAATCCGCAGAAACAGGGTATTACAGCCTGGAATAAAGGCGTTTGTGAGTTGAAAACAGGCTGATCTGTTAAAATACAGACCCGGTTGTAAGCATCATACCGGCAGATGATGAAATAGTATTCCTTATGCTAATGATATTATGGATTTGCGCCTTTATCTAATACAGAATAATTTTTTGCGCATCAATATTTGGGGGTCCGGCGGTAGTGCTACTATTAAGCATCGTTGTGTCACTCACTTGTGCGGTAGTAATGCTATTCAGCAAGTTATGAGTTTTGAGTTTTGAGTTTTGAGTAATAAGTGTTTTGTCCTAAAATAGGTTACAATAATTTTTTAAACAACGTGAAAAACCGTACTCGAAATGACGGGCAAGATTGCTTATTATACAATTATTTACTTCATCCACAAAAATCAGAAAGCTTTCGGAGAATGTACATCAATTATAGAATGCGTTCCCGCACGTCATTTCGAGCCCAGAGGAGGTGGAAAATATATGATTTTCAAACCATCCGATTCATTCAACAACCGTGCGAGAAATCTCAATTGTAACTGCACCTTTGGATGTTGCTAAAAGCAACAGTATAGGACTGCAAGGCTTGCAGCCATGCAGAGCGTGAAAATTAGTTGAAAGTGCTGTATGCATGAATCACTGAAAACGATTGGAGATGAAAGTTGAAAAGAATTGTTGAGACTTCGAATATCCGCTTTGTGAGCGGGACTCCCTTCTCCTTTGGAAAAGGGCCGGGGATGAGGCAGCTCAATAGCATTCCTACCGCACAAGTGAGTGACACAACCGGAGCTTAATAGTAGCACTGCCGTTGGTACCAAAAAAAATATAATGAAACTGAAACTGTCAGCTTTTGTAGCAATATGCCGACTTCTTACCTCAAATGAAACACAATTTGGCGATTTCTTATTTTATATTGAATATCGGAGCTTTTTGTGAGAGAATTGAGTAACTCATCAATTGGTTTGTTCTTATGTATAGCTCCGGTAAATCGTTGGTCTGCAACGGTTTCTTCTGCAATGATCACTTCCATATCATACCATCTCTTTATAACCGACTGCAGATGGCGTAATTCAAGGTTGTTAAATACATATACTCCTTTCATCCAGGACAAAGCCACGTCTTCATCAAAATCGCTTATCTGAAACTTTCCATTTTCAGTAATCATGGCTTCTTTTCCGGGAATGAGTACCGTATCCTTTCCATTAAGGGCCTGCAAAGCTACTTTTCCGGTTACGAGTGAGGTTTTAGCTGGTTCATTTTCATAGCATTTCACATTGAACTCGGTTCCGAGCACTTTCACATCCATAAAAGGCGTCTTTACAATAAACGGCTTTTTGCTCCCGCGGGCAATCTTAAAATACGCTTCCCCTTTTATACTTACCGTTCTGGTTTCCCGGGTAAAAGTTAGTGGAAACTTAAGCTCAGATTCAGCATTCAACCAAACCTCGGACCCGTCGGAAAGAACCAAATGATAGTCTTTTCCTGCGGGAACATATAGTGTATTAAATTCTTCTTTATTAAATCCTTCCTTATTGGCGTCTGCTACAACGCTGCCATCTGTAAGTGTAATGGCGGCACCGGTTTGCCTGTCAACACTCATATTTTCCTGGCTTTCGGGAATATCAATTGTCTTCCCGTTGGCCATTTTCAAAATCACTCCATTATTTGGATTTGCCGTGAATGAATTTTTGGATGGGGTGGTATTATTATTATGATTATATATAAGAAGACCGCCCGCCACAGTGGCTACAAATAAAATAGCGGCCATTAATATTGCCCGCTTCCTGGTTAAAAAAGAAAGCTCTCCGGATTTTTTAATGACAGGCTGAGATGGGGTGAGTTGGGAACTAACAATATCCCAGGCTTGCTTCTCCCGGAGGTTTTGTGAAAATACGCCGGCCTCATATATTGCATATGCTTCGTTTAGTTCCTCCCACAAGTTTTTTGCAGATTCATTTATCTGAATCAATAGTTTTAATTCTTCATCTTCTTTTAAGGAAATCCTTCCCAAAAGTTTTTGAACAATAAGATGCTCCGTATAGTCTTGATTGAATGACATATTTCTATACTATAAAGAGACTTATTTTTTTTAATAAGGTGAAAAAAAATTAAGTTTTTTTAAAAATAGATAACAAAGGTCAGATGGCAGATGTTTTTTTCTGTCATCTGCTGTCATCAATATTGGAAGCATTGGGATAAATCATTCCCATCAAACTGTGCGAGAAATCTAAGTATGGCTGTGATAAAATTAGTTTTAGGATTGTTTTTAGTTCGCAGACGCTGTTATAATTATTCAAGAACAGCATGAAATTAAGTTTCACTGCGGCCAATAATAAAATTTGTTCTTACATTTTAAAGGTAGGACACAATGATTGCCTTGCTTCTTTGTTTGGAAACAGACCTTTTTTAATAAGAGAAAATTCTATAGCGCCTCTTCCGTTGTTATATGCCTTAAGATCGGAGTTGGTGATGTCGTAAGTAAAATTGAGGCGAAAATCGCTTATTTCAAATCCGAGTTGCGGTATTATCGCATCACCCGGACGAACGAATACGCCGCCCGAGAGAACCGTAGTTCCATCACCTGAAAGATTATAATCAAAACTTAAACCTCCTGTAAATTCCGATGCTTTTGCCTGGTTGGTATAATAAGCCATCGGGTTGATGATAATAAAATCATTGAGTTTAATACTTGCATTTACAAAGCCTATATATCGAGGGTCCAACCTGTTGTCATACGCCGAACTTTCTAAAAAGAAACCCTCCTTCGGACGGTTGATATGCTGCACGGAAACGCCGCCGTTTATATAAATATTCGAGGTTGGAAAATACGCGTAATTCACGCCAAACTGAACGTCCATATAGTTAATTGACGTAGTGTTAAACACCACGCTGGTAGGCATTCCCGATTCAAAAAAACCTGTGGCATCATTAAACTGATCCGGGAAAGTGAGTTTCGTGGGGTCAATTCTTTTTTGCGCCCAACCAACATTAAAACCCGCCGTAAGCAAACTGGAAAACCCAAGCATCTGGTGGTATGCAAGCGAACCATATACCTTGGTAGATGTTAAATTGCCGCTTCCCGCCTGGTCACGCAATATCACTCCTCCCACGCCCAGCCACGCATTATCAAAGCGCTCACGCATTACCTGCGCATCGCCCCAAATGCTCATTGTTTTGTAAGGCGACGAAAGCACATTCATATACTGGCTTCTGTAATTTGCTCCAAGCCTGTAATCCGCATCCGGTATAAAACCCGTGTTAGCAGGGTTTACCAATAACGGAGAACTGAACCATTGAGAATAATGCAGATCCTGTGCTGAGGCCCTTTTTACAAACAGCCCCAAACAAACAGTCAGGCATAATATGTTTATTAATTGTTTCATCTTAGATAATTTACAATTAATAATTAATAATTAATAATAGCGGGTTACTGTTATGAATAAGTGCAAAACTATAAACCGGATTCTAATTCCTATTATCACTATTTCAATATTTTCTCAACATCTTAAACCCTCAACTATTATTAATTATTCATTATTAATTCTTCATTCTTAATCGGCCCCTATCACTCTACTAAAAAAGGCATTTTTATTATGAGCCGAACTGCATTGCTACTATTAAACTTTAGTTGCGTCGCACTCTTCAACGGTTTATTCGCTATTGTGCATTATGCAGCACTTTTACCGGTTTATAACACCTTAATTACGTAAAAAAACCTGTTCATTCTTCTTCACCTCCTATTCTATTAACTATTATTAATTATTAATTTATTAACCACATCGCTGAATAGAATTACAATTGTACAAGTGAGTGACACAACGATGCTTAATAGTAGCACTACCGCCAGTTCCCCCAAAAAAATAAAACTAATAACGGCCCGTATCAAAAACTTAAACACCCTTTGCCATCAGCTATTATTAATTATTCATTATTAATTATTAATTACCTGACCAGCGTTATATCGCCTTTCTTACTTAGCTTTTCTCCGTTTACAAATTCCACTTCAAGTGTGTAGCCATACACATCCATTGGCTGTACTACGCCATTAAATCTTCCATCCCAGCCTCGCCTTCTGTCGGTGGTTTCAAATACTTTTTGTCCCCAGCGATTGTATATTATCCACTTCATGGTGTTGATTCCAAAGCCGTGTACATATACTATGTTTGTGGCAGATGGACCTAACGGAGTAAATGCGTTGGGAACATCCAGTTTGGGAACTACTATAGCTTCAATATTCTGACAGGTATCATCGTGGCAGCCAAACGTATTTACAACATCAAGACAAGCCTCATAAGTGCCCGTAATATTATACTGATGCGATATATCGCTACGGTCGGCAGTTACCAGCGAATCACCGTCGCCAAAGTGCCAAACAAACTGTATGGCATCGATGGATGAATTATTGGTAAAAAATGTTGGCTTGTTTTCAAGCGGCACTATTGGCGCGAATGTAAATGCCGCCGTTGGACTAGTATGTATGGTTATGGTAAAAGTTGTGTCGTGTTGCTTATTACAAGTGTTGTCATCATAAGCAATAAGCTTAACGGTATATACATTAGGACCTGGCGGATAGGCGTGTACGGGATTTACATCGTGCGAAACCGGTGAGCCGTCACCAAAGTCCCAATCGAAAGTTTGTCCGCCCAATGATGTGTTGATGAATGTGGCAGTATAAGGAGAGCAGCCTTCCGCAGGTGTTTCAAACTGCGCTTTTACCAATGGCGATACACGTAGCGGCTTCATCAAAGAATCTGGCGAATTACAATAACCGGTATCGACCAATACCAGCTTCACGTTATACGTTCCAGCCGCTGCATATGTATGTTGCTGATTTCCTAATCCACTTGTTATGCGTGGCGAGCCATCACCAAAATCCCAAACAAATGAGTTGTTGGTAAACGGTTGTCCTGTAACTACCGAAGAATTATTTACGAAATTATAATCAAGCGCTTCGCATGGCATTAGTTTTTCAAAATCAAAATCAAAGATCACCCTGTCGTTGCCCACACGCACTATGGTATAAGCAGTATCACGAATATTGCAACTACCGGAATCAATACCAACAAGCATTACCCGGTAATCACCAACACTATTAAATGTATGCGACATTTTATAACTGGTTGTGTTTACCTGCGCTGATCCATCACCAAAATCCCATATATAACTTTTGGCATTTAAAACAGTATCGGTAAAATCAAACGTAGCCGGCACACAGCCTTTGTTTCGTGCTTTGCCATCAATAGTAGCTTTTACACCACTGCCAACACCGGCGTAATTGAATACAATTTTAACTGCTGCCAGATTGCATTCCGCACCGCTACCGCTACCATTGGCGCCGCTATATTTGTTGGAGCAGCAAACCACACCCGGCGTTACAGGAAACTGCGGACGAGCGCCACTGGAGGATGCAAGACAATTTGCACACATGGCCTGGTAAATAATTCCGTTTTGATCAAAGCGGCTCGTACCGCCATCCACGTGGTCGTATGCGCCTCCATTTTGTCCGAAGAATGTACCATACAACTGCGCGTCAGCATTTCTTTTTATTACTATAAAATAAAAATCAGAGTTATCGCCACTCACACTTTTTATAGCATCCGGCGTGACCGACATTCCGCTAACCCCCTGCATATTGAAACTTCCATATCCCCTGCCCCATCCTGAGATGTACATATTTTCGCAACGATCTACCAGGAATGCAACCGGCGACATATTAGGCTTAACCAGTGAAGTACCAAAATGCGTTCTGAATTCCCAGGCAGAGAGATCTTCTTTCAGCTTTCCCACAAATTGCGATCCATTCTGCCCCCATGCCGCATTCAATCTGCGCCAGTCGCCATTGCTTATTCCCATTACATATGGATAGTTAAATTTATCAAATTGTATTCCGTAAATAACATCAGTAGATGCGGTGCCCAGGTAAGTTTCTTTTAATATTTTACTTCCATCGTTAGAAAGTACCACAATAAATCCATCGCTTACGCCACCGCCATAAGCAGGCTGAATAACACCGGCTGTAGTAGCAAGATCCGAACTGGTAGTACCGCCTGCCAAATATATATCTTGGGTTGCCGGATCAAGGGCTAATACAAATAAAGCATCATCGCCGCTTCCTCCAATATAGGTACTGTTCAAAACGGTAGAGAACGCAGCATTTACCTTAATAAATACACCATCCTGTTTCCCTTTATTACCAGATTGAACAGCATTGGAAGTAGTTGGGAAATTAGAAGACCGGGTGCAAGACGCCAGGTATATGTTATTGTTTTTATCTAATATCACTTCGCTTCGCGCATCATCTCCATAAAAATTCACAAGGCTTGAATTTGTTTGAATGCTGCTGTGACTGTCACCAATATTTTGTCCGTCGTCGCCACTGCCTCCAATTAGAAGAGAACCTAATAATTGAGTGCCGTCTGAGGAAATTTTTGTAATAACAATATCCCAGTCTCCCCCGGATTTAGTTGGCAGCATTTTTATAGTAGACGGATAATCGGTAGATTTTGTTCTTCCTGCTATTACCAGGTTCCCTGAGAGATCAACAAACATGCTATGCGGTTGCTCACTACTGTTACCGCCAATGTAAGTACCAAAAAGACGCTGTGTACCGTTAGATGAGAAACGCATAATTCCCATGTTAAACATCTGTTGCCCGCGACCAGTATATGTTGATTGAAAAGCACCGGGAGTAGTTACAAATCCATTTCCAAAAACAATTCCACCCGCATAAAAAGTACCATCAGCGCCATAAGTAGCGGTATAACCCCAGTTATCGGCCCGGCTGCCTGTAAAGCTTGCAAAGATCAATGCGGGGTCTATAATCAATGTTTCATTCTTATCAAAGTTCTTCAGCTTAAATGTTACATTATTTCCGCTGATATTATACCTGCAATCAATTTTCACACGTGTGCCGTTTTGAAACTGATATGTGTAAGGAGAAAGCTCTGTAACGTTGCCAACAGAAGTGTTTATAACAAGCTCGTTGTTTTTGTTTGTACTTAACTTATCCACTCCCCGAAATTGCATAACGATCTTAGAAGGGTCGCCACCGGGGTTTACAATAAATTCATATTTCATTAAACCGTCGTTGGTAAAATAACGTACATCAATGCCCGGATAAATATTCT
The DNA here is from genome assembly GCA_031553495.1 of Flavihumibacter sp. Lineage (GTDB taxonomy): Bacteria > Bacteroidota > Bacteroidia > Chitinophagales > Chitinophagaceae > Pinibacter. Next base: position 181,207 of record JAVBLN010000007.1, on the reverse strand, counting down.
TGTATAAAACAGATTGATAAATTTTGCAGCCCCCTGCCCATTTGGATTTATCATCACCAATAAAATAGTTGTAATAATTTTCCTGGGACTTTTCGCCAATGATCTGCACGTTCTCATTAGCACCTATAAAATCCATAAAATAAATGTGAGAATGCAGCACTTTTTCTGTACTCTCAACATCTGTATTTCGGTTATTATTAACAATTGCTATTTTGGATGAAGTAGTATTGCGTTCAGGCCTGTTGCGAATGGAGTCTTCTACCCCGCCTCTGATGTGCCCTAAATTTTGCATGTCTTTAACATCGCGTTGAAGTACCGCGATGCCATTTTTGCGTAGAAAGAAAGCTCCGGTCCCAAAATCGGCCTGGTATAAAACCTGTTTATCCCACTGACCTTTATTTTCCACAAATTCCAGGCTATTAAAATTACCTCCCGACTGAGCAAACAGTTGTAAACCACTTAGCAGGAGGTATAGTATTATAAGTCTAGTTTTCATCAAGTTTTTAGCTTATGCTCTAATTTACGAAATTTTACTCCAAGCCGTTTTGCCTTTTTGTGATTGCAAAAAATGCTTTAGCTGTACATTTTCTTCCAGATTTAGATCGGGGTCTTCTTCTAAAATCTTTTGTGCCATTTCCTTTGCGGCATTTAACCATTGCTTATCCTGCAACAGGCTCGCCAATTTAAAATTAAGCATGCCACTTTGTCTTGTTCCTTCAATATCACCCGGCCCACGCAGTTCCATATCCTTTTCGGCTATCCTGAATCCATCATTGGTGGCGCACATTATTTTTAACCGTTCCCTGGCTTCATTTGACAGTTTATTGCCGGTAAGCAGAATACAATAGCTTTTATCACTTCCCCTGCCAACTCTTCCCCTTAACTGATGTAACTGCGACAACCCGAACTTTTCAGCGCTTTCTATTACCATCACAGACGCATTCGGCACATTCACACCCACTTCTATAACAGTAGTGGATACCATGATTTGAGTATCATTGGTAACAAAACGTTGCATATTGGTATCTTTCTGTTCAGACGGCTGTTTTCCATGCACCATACTAATCCAGTATTTAGGTTCGGGAAAAAACGCTTTCACATTTTCATACCCGCGCATCAGGTTTTCATAGTTTACTTTTTCAGATTCTTCTATTAGTGGGAAAATAACATAAGCCTGCCGGTCCTTAGCAATTTCCTGTTTCATGAAATCCATTACAGATCCCCTTGATTGTTCAAAACGATGAACAGTGGTAACAGGTTGCCTGCCCGGCGGCAATTCATCAATTACACTGTAATCAAGATCTCCATAAGCAGTCATGGCAAGTGTTCGGGGAATGGGTGTTGCAGTCATAACAAGTACATGTGGCGGTATGTTCGATTTTTTCCACAATTTTGACCGCTGCTCTACTCCAAAACGATGTTGTTCATCAATTATTGCGAGCCCAAGATCCTTAAACTGTACATTATCTTCCAATAAAGCATGTGTGCCTATAATCAAGTGCAATTCGCCGCTTTCCAGTTCGCCTAAAATTTCCCGCCGTTCCCTGGCTTTTGTGGAACCGGTTAATAATCTCACACCCACAGGCAGATCCTTCAATAATTCCTTTATACCGGTATAATGTTGATTTGCCAATATCTCAGTAGGCGCCATCATACAGCTTTGAAAGCCATTATCAACAGCAAGCAACATAGTTAGCAATGCCACAATTGTTTTTCCACTACCCACATCACCTTGCAAAAGCCGATTCATTTGCCTTCCATGCGCGGTATCCTGCCTTATTTCTCGTATCACTCTTTTTTGAGCGCCGGTAAGGGCAAACGGCAGGCTATGCTTATAAAAAGAATTGAATAATTCACCCACATGTTTGAAAATAACACCATGCGAAAACCGGTGTCTTTCAGATTTGATCAGCCCTAATCTTACCTGCGCCAAAAACAATTCTTCAAATTTAAGCCTGTTTAAGGCATCCTGGTAAGCCTTAAAATTCGGCGGAAAATGAATATCATTGTACGCTTTGAACCTTGAGATTAAGTTAAGTGATTGTAAAATTGTACCAGGAAGATTTTCGGGTATATCAGCGGGTTGTAACGCTGTTAAAAGGTTCCAGGTCAGCTTTCCTATTTGCCTGCCACCCAATCCTCTTGTTTTTAACTTTTCCGTAGTAGGATAAACGGGTTCCAAAAAACTTTTACCATCAGATTTTTCCGCACTAAAAGCTTCAATTTCAGGATGGGTTATTTGCACCACCCCATTAAAAAAACCTGCCTTACCATACACAAGATATTCCCTGCCCACCTCAAGCGTTTTTTGCACCCAGTTAATACCCTGGAACCAAACAAGTTCCAACACACCGGAAGCATCTTTTATTTCCGCCACTAATCGTTTTCCACGCTTTTCTCCCAACACTTCAATGCTCATCAGCTTACCCGCAACCTGCACATATTCCGTCTGATAATTAATATCACCAATCAGTTGCACCTGCGTTTTATCCACATGCCTGAAAGGGAAATGTTCCAGCAGATCTTTAAAAGTAAAAATATTTAATTCTTTCTTTAAAATATCCGCACGCAAAGGCCCCACACCTTTCAGGTATTCGATCGGGTTAGTTAATATGGAATTAATCTTACTAATAAATAATCATTTAGCGACAAAACTAAGAGAAATGCAATAAATGTGGTAAATGCGAAAATACTAACGACCTAATTCCTTTGCAATAATGCTTCGGGCCGTATGATATTGAGCAACGATTTTATGGGGACCGGCGGTAGTGCTACTATTAAGCATCGTTGTGTCACTCACTTGTAGGCAGGAACTTTAGTGGGCGGTTGGCAGTAGGCAGCAAACAGCGGGCAGTAGAGAGATCAGATGTCAAAATTCAGATATCAGAAGAAGAAATTAACCACAAGGTTCACAATTTCTTTTGATCTCCGACTTCTCTACTGCCTACTGCCAACTGCCAACTAATATCTACCATCCAAATCGCTCAATAGCATTCCAACAGTACAAGTGTGCGACGCAACCGAAGCTCAATGCTTATTCTATCGCCCGGCCCATAATTACTACTTTCCTCAAGTGAATGACAGTGCAACACGAAGCATTGTAATCATTTAAAAATCAGCATTCCTTACATTTCCACATTCCACACATTTCTCCTATCTTGTTTCATCATTAAACTATGCGACCAATTATAATACCTTCTTATATTGCCTTGCACCGGCAAGATTTTGATTTTCATATTCAACATATTGATGAAATAAAAAGAGGAATTCAAAACCTCGCTAAACATCACTATACTGATGTAAGCGTGGTGATACCTGCCTATAACGAAGAAGAAAAAATATTGCGCACACTGGCTTCGCTGGCTGCAACACAAACAGAACTTGCTGTGGAAATACTGGTGATTGATAATAACTCTACCGATAAAACAAAAGAGCTGGCGCAATTGGCGGGCGCCTCCGTAATAACCGAAACAAAACCTGGAGTACAACATGCACGCACAACCGGATTGCTGGCCGCAAAAAGCAAACTCATCATTAACGCCGATGCTGATACTATTTACAGTCCTTACTGGGTAAATCATTTATCCAAACCCCTACAAGACGCGAGCATTTCAATGGCATACGGAAAATTCGCGTTTTTCTCAGAAAATGGAACACCGCGCTTTTTACATTTCCTGTACGAAACTGCAAGTGATCCTTACAAGTGGTGGCTGGCCAAAACAAAAGAAGAAGCCATGTTTGTATACGGCTGCAGTTCATGCTATAGAAAACATCAGGCATTAGCAGTGAACGCGTTTGAACACCCACCCGGCGCCAATGAAGATGGTTACTTGGGATATAAGCTCCGCACGCATTTCGGAAAACTTCATAAAGTAACTTCCAATAAAGCCCTGGCCTGGACAAGCGACAGAAGACTAATCGAACAAGGTGGAGTTTGGGCAGCTTTCACCAAACGCTTCAAGCTCTCTTTGAGTAATTAATTATTAATTCTCCTTACATACACTTCCACCCAAGCCTGATTTGAAGGCTTTCGCGGAGCAGTGAAGCAATCGACACGTTTATAATACCGCTGAAGCGTATCCCGAATTTCAAACGGATAAAAATTGTTGAGGTATGGAATGTATTCAAACAATACAACATCATAATAATTGCTTTTTATCCTGTTGCAAAACATTTGTATTTGCGTCTCAAACATACCCACACCTTTATGAAACCATAGCGGATAATCACTCCCCGCTTCAAGCCGGAAGTGAAGATCATTGGCGAGCGGAGTAAGCTCTGTCATATTCAGCACTTTAGCATCCTTCTTTTTAAATTCACTCATTCGCATAAGGCGATGAATTCCGTCAACCGTCGGCCCTGGCAGCAGCATTCCTTCAAATGAATACAACTCCATTTCGCGCCAGTTACTTAACGGCACATCAGTACTATCCACCGGCAAAATGATATATGTATTCTTATTCACAACCGACGGATCTGTTTTCTTTTTTCCCAAAACAACTGAAGCGTATTTTGCAACATAACGCCAATACACCTGGCTCCACCAAAGCATTACAGCCATTGAACAAATGATAATGGTACCTGGCGCATTAAAATCTACAGGAAGAAAATCCATCATCAACACCAGTATAAAAGCGATAGCAAAACTGTGAAAGAAAATATTATTATCCTGCGGCACATAGCTTGTAACCTGGTAAATAGCGGCTTCCACCAGTATACCAATAACCAGCAAAGCAAAAACAATCAGTCTTTTATTTGCAAAAAAAACTGTGGCGTCTTTAATTCGATTATACTGCGCGATAAGTAAAAGTATAATGACAATAAGATAAAATTTTATCCATTGAGAAGCGCTAAAAAAATCATCCGCGATATCCATAGCCGATACCCTTGACGTATGCGGCGGTTGACCATGATTAAACCAATACCCAAAACCATATCTCAAAAATGGCAACACAAACAAGCTTCCAATAACTATTGTAGCGATAACAAAAACAAAAGGCTGCTTCCAATCTCTTTCTACATATGAGTTATAGCAAATCAATACTAAACAAACGAGATAACCCATTCCGCCGCCATCCTGTTTTGTAAAAAAAGAACAAAGAATAAAAAACACTCCTGCAATCATATTTGTATAACGCCATTTACACTTTGTATCAAATAGAAATTTCAATATAAAAGCAATCCCAATAAATTCATAAACCATTACTGTGTGATTATACCAAGGCCAATAATTAAGAAATGAAAACGATATAACGTATAAGAACACACTAATAAATTTAACTCCATAAGGAACAGAAAGTGTTTTTAGAATAGATCTGAAAGCCAGTCCGGATAATATATTGATAAACACTTGCGCTTTGACCAGGGTGATTAGTTGCGGTCCGAAAATTTTAAAGAAAATGGCCGGCACTACCCAAAACATGAAACCTGTTGGAATTCCAAAATCTTTAAAAGGAACTTGTCCCAAATACAAACGGTATGCGCCTTCGTAAGCCAAAAAAATATTTAACCGGTAAGGAAACATACCAAAAACGGGAATAATGGCAGCAATTACAATCAATAAAATTTCGGCCCAGGGGAATATTTTCTTCATAATGTGAGAGTTGGTCATTGGTAGTGAAAATTACTACTTGGTTATCTCATTACAAAGTATTGCATAAACTACCTTTATATACTATCTTGTTTCCGGATTTTCTATGTATTTACCAGGAATCTTATTAATCCAATACCTACAAAAGCATTTATATTTTCCGGAAGAATGCCGGCGCAAAGCGATGAGCAAAGTTGCAACAGTACAAGTGAGTGACACAACAGAAGATGAATAGAATTACTATTGCCCGTTCCCAAAAAAATAATTCGATAAGTATGTAAAAGTATAAAGGACAAAGCTTCCCGGAGTTTTTTAAACAACCACCAAAATTCGTACTGATGGGCAAATACTTAAAGTTGTTGCGGCCAAAGGATTGGGCAAAGAATTTATTCTTATTCCTACCACTGATTTTTTCGGGGTTTTCAGGAACCACAAATAACCTGTTACAGCTCGTAATTGGTTTTTTCGCTTTCAGTTTTGTAGCAAGCTCAATTTATATAATTAACGATTACCGCGATATAGAAGACGACCGAAAGCATCCGGTGAAGTATAAGCGTCCGCTTGCAAGCGGCGTCATAAGCAGGCAGGCGGCGGTGCTGATTGTAATTTTACTAACCATTGCGGGATTTACGCTTTCCTATTTTGCAGACAAAAGCCTGCTTTTTATGGCGGTTTTGACATTTTATTTTTTAATGAACCTGGCGTATTCATTTGGCGCGAAAAACATTTCCATACTTGACATAATGATTATCGCGGCAGGATTCGTATTGCGTGTAAAAGCCGGAGGATTAATCGCTCACATCAATTTATCACTATGGCTCAACCTGATGGTATTCCTGCTTTCGCTATTTATGGCCATTGCAAAACGGAGAGATGACATTTTATTAAAAATGGAAACGGGAACGGATATGCGAAAATCAATTAAAGGTTATAATCTTGATTTTTTGAACACCATGCTTGGTCTCTTCAGCGCCATTATTATTGTCACGTACATAATGTATTGCGTATCACCATTCACCATTGAAAGGCTGGGAACTTACCAGCTATACTATACATCCATTTTTGTAATTGCAGGTTTGATGCGATATTTGCAGTTAACATTAGTACGCAACAAAGCAGGCTCTCCCACTGAAATCCTTTATAAAGACCATTTTATACAAATCACATTATTACTGTGGATAACCAGTTTTTACATGATCGTGTACCTGAAAGAACTAACATTTTTTAAAACCGGAAATTAAAATATGAAGTATAACTAAAGTTATTTAAGCAGGTTATCGCTTAGTTCATTTTTATTTGTGAACCGGGCGGTATTACTACTATTAAACAGCCGTTGCGTCGCACTCTTCAGCTTTTTGTTCTTTATTGAGCAATGCGAGAAGTATGCTAAAACAATAACTCTGCTAATTAAAGTTGATTCTTCATACACACTAAAACTTTCATTATGAAAAAGCCAATCGCGAACTGGGGAAATTATCCTGTTGTAAACAGCGATGAGAAAATGTTTTCATTCACTGATGAACTCAGGCAGATGGTTTTACATTCAAAATCGCTCATAGCAAGAGGTAACGGAAGATGCTATGGAGATGCCTCTCTCGCCAATAATACCATTACCACACTTAAGTATGATAAGGCATTACGCTTTGATACCGAAAATGGAATTTTCGAATGTCAAAGCGGCATTACGCTGGACCAGGTGTTGGAAATTATAGTTCCCAAAGGCTGGTTTCTGCCTGTAACTCCGGGCACAAAATATATTACTGTAGGTGGCGCCATAGCAAGCGATGTACATGGCAAAAATCACCATGTGGATGGCGCATTTTCAAATCATGTATTGGAAATGGATGTACTGCTTGCAAATGGTGAAACCATTACCTGTTCACCAACACAAAACAACGATTTGTTTGAAGCAACTTGCGGCGGTATGGGGCTTACCGGTATTATTACCAAGGTAATATTTGACTTAAAAAAAATTGAAACCGCATACATAAAACAAAAACAAATTAAGGCGGAAAACCTCGAAGAAGTTCTACAACTTTTTGAAACATACAGTCATTATACTTATTCCGTGGCATGGATCGATTGTTTGAAAAAAGGAAAAAATTTTGGCAGAAGTATTCTTATACTCGGTGAGCATGCGATGAAAAAAGATCTGCCGGTTAAACAAAAAAATAACCCCTTACATCTACCTCCTAAAAAACAAATTACTTTCCCATTCAGTTTACCTTCATGGGTATTAAACAGCTTTACAGTTAAGGCATTCAACTTCCTTTACTACGAAAAAAATTTCAAAAAGGAAATTAACAATATCGTTTCGTACGAACCTTTTTTCTATCCGCTCGATGCAATTCTTCATTGGAATCGGGGTTATGGGAAAAAGGGATTTGTGCAATACCAGTTTGTATTGCCGCTAGATGCAAAACAGGGTCTAATTGATATTTTACAACGCATAAGCGATAAAGGGCTTGGTTCATTCTTAGCTGTATTAAAAGTATTCGGCAAACAGGAAAGCCTTATATCATTCCCAAAAGAAGGATATACATTAGCGTTAGATTTTCCTGTTAGAAAAAATTTATTCAGCTTTCTTGATGAACTCGATCAAATTGTGCTGCAATACGGAGGACGATTATACATGTCGAAGGATGCACGAATGAATCCGGAGATATTAGAGGCCGGTTATCCGCATCTTAATAAATTTAAAGAACTCATTAAAAAATATAATCAGGATTTCAAGTTTAGGTCCATTCAATCCGACAGATTGCTACTGACAAAAGAAGAGAAGTCAAAAGTTAAAGTTCAAAATTCAAATCAGGAAGTTGCCTTTGCTAATAACCAACAAGCAGCAACTAACAACTATTAAACATCTATATCAATGCCAACTGTACTATTATTAGGAGCCACCTCTGATATGTCCGTAGCCTTAGCCAGAAAATTTGGAGAACATGGTTTTTCAATTCAATTAGCTGCAAGAAATACAGAACCGCTTATACCCATGCAAGCCGATTTGCAAACAAGGTATAATGTTACATGCAGCATACACGCGTTTGACGCGTTGAATGTTAGCAGTCACCAACACTTTTTTGATAGTCTTCCGGCAAAACCCGATGTCACCATCTGTGTTTTTGGAGTAATGTATGAAGAAGACGATGCATGGAGCAACTGGCAACTCACACAACGCATGATTGACACCAATTATACCGGGGCGGTTTCCATTTTAAACACGGCTGCCAAATACTATTCCACACAAAAAAAAGGAACAATTGTGGGTATCAGCTCTGTTGCCGGTGAACGCGGCAGAGGCAGCAAACTAATATACGGTAGTACCAAGGCGGCTTTCAGCGCTTATCTTTCAGGCCTGCGCAATAAATTGTTTGCAGAAGGCGTTCATGTAATATCTGTAAAGCCGGGCTTTGTTTATACCAAAATGACGGAAAATCTACCTTTGCCCAAACCACTTACAGCTCAACCGCAGGAAGTTGCTAAAAGCATTTACAACGCCGTTATTAAAAAGAAGAATGTAGTGTATGTAAAATGGATATGGCGCTATTTAATGTTAATCATTAAAAATATTCCGGAATTTATTTATAAGAAAATGAAGATGTGAGCAATTCATTATCTCAAACAAACTCTTATGAAACGTATCGCTTTTTTCGATTTTGACGGAACAATTACTTCTAAAGACACGCTACTTGAAATCATAAAATTTCAAAAAGGCACCTTATGGTTTTACATAGGTTTGCTTATTATCAGTCCATATATCATAGCCTATAAGTTCAAACTTATTTCCAACCAAAGTGCAAAAGAAAAAGTACTGAAATACTTCTTTGGCGGAACTGATGAAAAAAAATTTCAGCTAGCTTGCGATTCATTTGCCGCAGAAAAACTTCCGGCACTTATTCGCACTAAAGCGCTGCATGAAATAAAAAAACACCTGGCGCTGGGTTCGGAAATTGTGATAGTTACAGCCTCCGCAAGTAATTGGTTTCGCCAATGGAGCAATGAATACAACATTAAAATTATCAGCTCTGTTTTGGAAATCGACAACAACAAAATTACCGGCAGGCTCATTGGCAAAAATTGCTACGGAAATGAAAAAGTATCACTTATAAAGCAACACTATAACCTGCATGAATACAATGAAATATACTGCTATGGCGACACCTCCGGAGATACGCCCATGCTTGAACTTGGCAGTATCGCTTTTTATAAGCCTTTCAGAACTTAGGAGAGAAGTTGAAAATTGAAAGCGCTGTAAACACAGAATGTCGTAAAAACTAAAGCACTCATAACTTATAACCCATCACTCAAAACCCTTTTCCTCACTTCCTCTACCTTCTTCAGCAACAAGGGAAATGCAGGTTCAGCCATAGCGCCATGATCAAAACCCTGAAGCTCATACAATGTAGTTTGTTTATGTCCTGCAAGTTGCATCATGCGCCACAGGTAAGCGTTTTCCTCATATCGTCCAAACAATTCCATTTCGCGATCTCCGGTAATAAGCAGCATAGGCGGCGCATCCGCACGCACAAAATACAATGGTGCATATTCATCAATTATAGGCTGTGTGGGTTTTATACCTTTTTCTGCACGAACAGTAAAGTGCGTTATGGTTTGTCCGCTAAAAGGAATTAATGCCGCTATTTTATTAGCATCAATTTTATACTTGCTTAAGTACTTTTTATCAAGCGTTATCATCATTACCAAATAACCGCCGGCCGAATGCCCCGAAACAAAGATCAGATCAGGATTTCCACCATATGCGCTCACATGCCTGAACGCCCAGGCCACTGCCGCCGCCGCATCTTCTATATATGCCGGCGCTTTCACTTTTGGCGACAACCGGTATCCAACTCCAATTACAATATAACCCTTCTCCATCAACGCCTTTGGAATTTCCTTACTGCCGCCGGTTATGCCACCCCCATGAAACCACACAATGGCCGGAACATTTTTCTTATCCTTCGGATAATACACATCCAGCGTACATTGAGAAGTCATGTATTCATTGCCCTTACTCACAGAATCATCGTAATAACGAATATTCTTTTCCGTAACATAATGCTGTTGTGCTTTTGCAGAAAACGCAACAATCACCAACAGTAAAAAAAATAATTTTTTCATGAGTAGTAAAATAAGGAGTTCGTTTAAGCTATAAACAAAAATAACGCTTGCTCAAAAATAAGAGTTCAAAAATTGTAAACTTATACACTCAAATTTGCGGTTGTATTTCATCACAGCCCAATAGATATTCAACCGATGAACGGAGCGTCGCAACCAATGCCCTATCAGGGTTCAACCGCAGGTCTCACAATAAAAATAAATCCAAAATTCACACTGCTAACAATTTTGAATAGTCTACAACATCTAGCACATTTTCAAATTCAATTCCCGCATTATTCAATCAAATTATTCCTCACGCCATACATGATAAGCCCTGCAATAGTTTTTGCTCCCACTTTTGTTTTCATGTTTTGACGTATGGTTTCAATGGTGCGCGGACTCAAAAAAACTTCTTTCGAAATATCATCAGTCGTTTTATCTTCTGCCAGCAACTGCAATATATGTATTTCCTTTTCTGAAAATTTTACAGGATTAGAATAAAACTGCCGCATGGAACGCCGCGTTTGCAACCGTGACAACATTGCTTTATTCACCATATCGTTAAAATAAAAATCTTCTTGCATGCAGGTGAGAATTGCCCGGTAAATTTCTTCGGGATCCGTGGCTTTCGTTAAGTAAGCATTGGCGCCCATTTCCATCATCTTTGTAATCATTTCCTGATCGTCATACATGGTTAGCACTACAATGCGCACATCATCGTACTCTTTGCGCAATAAGGAAATCGCATTTACACCATCTACTTCGGGCATACTAATGTCCATAAGCAGTACATCAGGTTTTTTGATTTGCATTTTGTGCATCAGGTCCTTCCCGTTTTCAGCCTCCCAAAGTATCTTCAAATAATCTTTCCCTTTAAGGGTCATCTTCATACCCTCACGAAAAATTTTATGGTCGTCCGCAATGGCTACTCTTATATCCGGTTGTGAAGTCATAAGGAAAGTGTTTTTAGTTTAGGTATTACTAATAGGAATTTTTTTAGCTTTCGCTAAATACTTTTACCATTGGTTAAACGAAAATATCAAACATATTTCAGTAAAAGAACAACTGCTTCAGTTATACTTTACACGGCGTAGAAATGTGCATTTTTTTTGTTGACCGGCGGTATTGCTACTATTAAGCATCGTTGTGTCACTCACTTGTACAGTTGTAATGCTATTCATCGGGTAATGAGTTTTGAGTTATGGGTTATGAGTTATGGGTTCTCGCACGGTTTGGTTTACTACAAGTTGCAATAATTTTTTAGCATTAGGCACTTAGGTGGTGAAGAGTGTTTACAGATTGACCTTTCAAAAATTAGAACCAGGAGGCACAAAGTCTGTGTAATATTCTTTACTAACAAAGGCATGCTGCCATCAATAAGGTATTTTAGAATTTACTTTGTGCTTCTTTGTGCCTCCGCGCCTTTTGTGGTTCAAAAAGCATTGCACGATTTAAACGCCTAATTCTAATTATTTTTTCGTGCGCTTAGTATAACTCGTTAACAAAAAATTTCAGATGCATTTGCGCTGATCTGTAAGTAAAAAAGGCAGAGCGAAAACTGATTAATATGTACCTTTAAGAATCAAATTAGTAGCCAACACCCATTCAAATTGACCAATGAGAACAATTAAAGTAGCCATTGCCGATGACCATAAAATTTTTCGCAAAGGCGTTATTCTTTCGCTTCGTTCCTATACCAATCTGAAGTTTGTGCAGGAAGCCGAAAATGGTGAAGAGCTCATCAAAGGCCTGCTACAGGCCCAACCCGATGTGGTGCTCATGGACTTGCGAATGCCGCAAAAAGACGGCATTGAAGCCACAAAGTATATTACCAAAAATCACCCGCATATTCATATAGTCGCACTCACTATGTTTGAAGATGAGCGCTTCGTAAATCATATGATGGAAATTGGCGCTAACGGTTATTTATTGAAAAGTACCGATCCTTCTGAAATTCGCAGAGCTATTATGGAAGTAATGAGTAAAGGCTATTACCTCAACAATTTTGTAAATCGCATTTTACTGAAAAAGGCACACACTAAACAAAAACCCATTCCCAATCTCAACGCCGACATTACACTTAAGGATCGTGAACGTGATGTAATCAAATACATTTGCATGGAATTTACCGCTGCGGAAATTGCAAAAAAAATGGATATGAGTCCACGTACTGTAGAAGCCATAAAAGACAGACTGATGGATCGCTTTGGATCTAGGAATACAGCGGGGCTTGTATTTTACGCGGTTAAGAATAATTTGGTTGAATAACTATTTCACGGAAGCCGCAGATTGCAAAGCGAAATCAGAGCGCTATCCTCTGCCCTCGAAGTGTGAAAAGTTCATAAAGCAGCGTTCTCCAAATAACTGAATAAATGAATTTCCATTTAAACTCATTTTACATCTTTTCACATTTGCTCCATAGCATTACTGCCGTACAAGTGAGTGACACAACCGAAGTTTAATAGTAGCAATACCGCCGGTTCCCAAAAAATCATTACAAAATGTTATCCTATGAAGAATATGGCGGCGAACTTTACGCAAAGGCAAAACATTGTTTAAAAAATAAAACCACTTCAAATACATGAAGTGGTTTTATCTTCAAAAATAATGTATGCTAGTTAGTAAAAGTAAACGGAGTAGCAAATACTGATGTTTCATCCATATTATCAATCTTAATGGAAACATAATATACCCCACTTTCATTCCAGTCCGCCGGGAATGTGAATTCAACAGACGTGTTACTTACATTTCCGAAAAGATATTCTATGATTGAAGTAACATAAGTGCTTCCACTTTTTGTTTTGAAGAAAATCTTCAGCGTACTCGTACCGCTTGCCGATAAATTATTACCGCTTATTATTAATTTATCTCCGGCTTTAAATGAGGTTTTGTTAATGCCGGTAATTACAGCAGGCGCTTTCTCAATATTAATTTTCTGGTTCCACGTAATTTCTTTTCCTCCTGATTTTATTATCAGATCGTAAGGCCAGGTTGAAGTTGTATAGCTTACAGTAGAAGGTATTTTAGCCTTAATCTGTGTAGAAGTTATCGAAACAATTTCCAATGGAACAGCAAAAACACCCTGAAGTGCAACAGTTGCATTGGAAGCAAAGTTGGTACCATTTATTGTAATGATATCTCCTATGTCAAAAGTAGTGCCACTAATACTTGTTACTGTCGCAGCAGCTTGTGTAGAAGCAACAATTTCTATTTCCTGTTCAAAATTATCAGATGTGCCTTTGGATCCGCCATCAATATAAATTGTGTATTTACCAACCGGTATATCATTGGCAACAATGTAATTAACTTGTGTGTATGCAGTATTTAAAGAACCGCTGCGCAACTGGGTTGTACCACCCCCTACAGGCATAAATCCTATACTTCCGGTTAGTTTGGTTCCGGTAATGATCAGTTCCTGGCCTACTTCTATTTTCGTTTTGTTAACAGCGGTTATAACAGGCTTATCAGGATTAGTAGCTACCTTAACAGTAACGGTGTATTGTTTGGTAGCTCCGCTTTGAGCGGTTACCGTATATTTTACTGCACTTGAAAAGTTTTGTGCCGTAGTAGGAGAAACCGATGCGCCTGCCGGCAATTCAATCGTAGGTTTAATGCTGGTAATATCTGTACCGAAAGGTACCGTTAGATTTATTGTACCTGCTCCATGATCAATAGTTCCTGCCACAACAGGGGTCAGTTTATCAAACTTAAACCTAACCATTTCTGTTAATGTATATTTTGCAACATTTACTGTTACAGTATAATCGGTTTTGCTACCATCTTCCGCCGTTACAGAGTATTTAACGGGATTAGTAAAATTCTGTACCACTCCCGATGCCGGCGTTACAGTAGCTTTGGTAGACACTTCAATTACCGGTTTAAGACTTGTTACAGCAGTTCCTGCAGGAACATCAATTGCAATTGTTTTTGCAGTATGATCGATGTTTATAATGGCACCAGTAACATCGATATTAAATAGCGCTACCTGGCTCTGGTTATTTTTACCTGTCAGTACAGTTACTGTATATTCCTGCGTTGTACCGTCTTCTGCCGTTACCGTATATTTAACCGGAGAGGTAAAATTCTGTGCAATTCCGGAAGCCGGAGATACGGTTGCCTTTTCTGAAATTTTAATAGTAGGTACGAGTGCCGTAACGTTTGTGCCAAATGATGCAATTGATGTAATAGTTTTGGCTGTTTCATCTATTACAGATGTTAATTTAGGCGATAGCTTATCAAAAGAGAATGATGTTATTTGCTTTTGAGAACTAAGAACCGGTTTATCCTTATCTTTCTTGCAAGCCGCAAACAACACAATTAGAGACAATAATCCACAGATAATAACTGGAGTTTTCATTTTCATGTTACAGATTTAAGATTAAAAAAGGGGAAAGTATAGGTTGGAGCTTTTTAACGAAGTGCGAATATAATCTAAACATGCAAACAAGTATATAAACCCATGCATTTAATTATTAAAAAAAACTAAAATCAGGTACATGCAATTTTAAATCCTAACCAAACAGTTACTCTGTCTGACTTTTTTGCACAAAAAAAATTGCGACTGTTATTAACATTCATGACCAATATGAAATCAGGGGCCCTTTCTTTTAAATATTAGTAATAAGAACATCATTTAGGGCCTTATAATTTATTGCCGAAGAAAATTACTACAGCACAAGAGTGCGACGCAACGGCTGTTTCATAGTAATTCAAATGTTGGGCCCATAATAAAAGCAGGCCGTAAACAGGGTTCTTATTAATAAATATTATAAAGCAAGTATCTCACTCTCAATTTTCAACTAAATAATAACTGCACGAAAACTTGAGATTCATCCTAAATGATTTTCAGCATCCATTGTTTAAATTCTTCGCTATACATTTGCGGCTATGCAACCAATTGACGATTCTATTATAACGTTTATCAGTAATCAAACAGTAATGACAATAGCAACCGTAGCCAATAAACAACCCTATTGCGCTTCCTGCTATTATGCATTTGATCCGCAGAAGGCATGGCTAATATTCAAGTCGTCACCACAAACTAAACACATTGAAGATATCCTTTGCAATCCGCTGGTGGCAGGTTCCATTTTACCTGACAAATCCAGCGTTGGCACCATACAGGGGATCCAGTTTTCAGGCAAGGCAGTAGAGGCCACCGAAGAATTCAAATCAGCTAAAAACATTTACCACAGCAAGTTTCCCTTCGCGCTGGCGATGAACGGAGACATATGGGTAATTCAATTAACCCAAATGAAATTTACCAATAACAAATTGGGGTTTGGAAAGAAGATTAGCTGGCAGGCGGAGTAGAGATGCCAGGCAAGTTTCACGCTAAGGCGCAAAGAGTGATTGGATATCACCCGGAATTTTTCTGTTCCTTACTATTTAAATCATAGGTACCACACAAAGGAGTGCAAAGCATATTCGTGATCATTTTGTGTGTACATAACTTTCTTTCCTTTTAGAAACTTTTGTTTGCTTCTACATCTTGCGAATACAAGCACTTTCAACTTTCAATTTTCAATTTTCAACTTCTCCCTATTATCAATTACATTCAGTATTATTGTTGCAAAATTTATCAACCATGAAAAAACTTTTTATTGCCTGCTGTTTAATCAGCGCACTGCAGTGTGATGTTTTCTCCCAAGGCATTAAGATACCTGCGCCATCACCCGCGCAAACCGTAAAGCAGGATTTTGCGCTTTCGGCCATTGAAATTACCTATTCAAGACCCGCAGTTAGCGGAAGAAAAATATTCGGAGATCTTGTGCCTTACGGCAAATTATGGCGCACCGGCGCTAATGCCGCTACCAAAATAAAATTTGGCGAAGACGTAACTATAGGCGGCCAAAAAGTAAAAGCGGGAGAATACGCGTTGTACACCATTCCCAATGCATCTGAATGGGAAATTATCATTAATACCGGCGTCAAAAACAGCGGCATTGTTGGCTATAAAGAGTCGGAAGATGTTGCAAGATTTAAAGTAAAACCGCTTAAACTGAAAACTTCTGTGGAGTCGTTTACCATTGAAGTGGCCGATGTAAAATTCAATACCGCCAACATCAACATTAGCTGGGATAAAACACAGGTTAGCATTCCTGTAAGCGCAGATATTGATGGAAAAATTATGGCGCAGATCAATGAAAATATAAAATCCGACAAGCCAAATTACTTCCAGGCAGCGATGTATTATGTGCAATCCGATCGCGACATCAACCAGGCCTTAGCATGGTTTGATAAAGCAATTGAACAAAATCCGAAAGCATTTTACATATACTATCAAAAAGCAAAAGCATTGGCCAAAGCAGGAAAAAATGAAGAAGCTAAATCAACTGCGCTTCAATCCATTGAGCTTGCCAAAGCTGCTAATAATGCCGATTATGTAGCGCTTAACGAAAAATTGCTGGCTACGCTTAAGTAGCGCTATACAATTTTTGACAAGCTACATTTTGAATGCATTGTTTATGTAACCGGCATTTGAGCCCTGATGGGGCATTTGTTGCGACGCTCCGTTCAACGGTAGAATATGATTGAACATTTTCGAGAACCATAAAAAAGAAAAGGCAAGCTTTGAAAGCTTGCCTTTTCTTTTTTTGGTCGTTCAATGTTATAAATCAAACTCAGTGTCACGTCCTGAAAAAAGTAGACAGTTTTTTAGTTGATTATCACGCACCTGGCGCAAGCGTGGTGGCTGAGCCAAGTGTATAGCCAAGCTTGTGCCTTACCGGCAAATTACTTCTTCATTGGTTGTTGGTGTGCCTTCGCACGATAGCCACCCTACACACGCAACAACGGCAACTCCCAACCATTCCTGTTTAATACAGCTTCTCTACTGCCAACCGCCTACTGCCCACTGCCAACTGATTTCTGCTTGCATTTCAAACCTTTAATTCCAGATCTCAAATTACCTGTTGATTAGCATTCCTTCAGATGAACGGAGCGTCGCAACGGATGCTCCATCAGAGCTCAACTGCCGGTTTACAAAAAATAACAACCATCATATAACAAAATATAAATAATCGCAATATGTAAAATATATATTATTTCGTGAAATTTATTTTATCATTTTTGCAAAATAATACTTATATAAAAAATTATAATTTATTATGTATTAAAACAATTAAAGGTTTAGAATTTTGCAATTTCATATTTATTCATTATATATCAATAAATTATCTTATATTTTGTTGTCTAAATCAACAAAAGAACATGAGCATACTACTATAATAAACAAATTAAAAATAAAAATATATATAATTTTATTAGCATTTCTTTATTCATATGTGTAAATTAGTTAATAAATATTCGTATATAATATTTCCTAATATTTAAAACTACTTACACCATGACTAAATTGACAGCCAAACAAATTCTTCCTTTTCTAATTCTCGCCTTTATAGCAGCCTGTTCCATTTTCATACCCACTCTTCCCAATTTCAACGATGGGGGCAGGTATAACACTGCCGATATTGCCTGGATAATTGTGGCCACGGCCCTGGTTTTTTTGATGACACCCGGCCTGGCGTTTTTCTATGGCGGTATGGTGCATAGAAAAAACGTTATTTCTACCATGATAAAAAGCATGGTAGCTGCCGGTGTGGTAAGTATTCTTTGGGTGGCAGTTGGTTTCAGCCTGTGCTTTGGGCAATCTATCGGAGGCATTATTGGCGATCCCACTACATACTTGTTTTTCAAAGGTGTAAATTCCGGTGCACCCTGGAGCCTGGCGCCTTCTATACCTCTAACACTTTTTGCATTGTTCCAGCTTATGTTCGCCATTATTACACCCGGCCTCGTGGTAGGCGCAGTGGCGGAGCGCATTCGTTTTACCTCTTATATTTTATTTATAGCCCTTTTCAGCTTGTTGGTATATGCGCCCATTGCCCACTGGACCTGGCATCCCGAAGGTTTCCTGTTTAAAATGGGTGTTCTTGATTTTGCAGGCGGCACGGTAGTACATATTTCCGCAGGCTGTGCGGCACTTGCCGGAGCACTTGTCCTGAAACGCAGGCAGGTGCATATGGAACACCGGGAAATTCCGCCGGCCAATATACCGTATGTGCTGATTGGTACAGGCTTGTTGTGGTTCGGCTGGTTTGGCTTTAATGCCGGTTCCGCGCTGGGTGCAAACGCTTTAGCGGTTTCCGCGTTTGGCACTACAAATACTGCCGCGGCCGCCGCGGGTTTATCATGGATGTTCTTTGATGTGTTGCGTGGCAAAAAACCATCTGTTCTGGGTTTTTGCATTGGCGCGGTTGTTGGCCTTGTGGCCATCACTCCTGCCGCCGGTTTTGTAGCCATCCCGCAAAGCATATTCATTGGTGTGGTTGCGGCCATCATTTCAAATGCGGCGGTTTATTACAAAACAAAATCCAATTTAGACGATACTTTGGATGTTTTCCCATGCCACGGTATAGGCGGTATGATAGGTATGCTGCTTACCGGTGTTTTTGCCACAAAAGCTATTAACTCAGCAGGTAATGATGGTTTGTTTTATGGCAATCCTTCGTTCTTCCTTACACAATTAAAAGCGCTTGGCATGGTGGTAGGTTATAGCTTCATTGTGTCATACGGTATTTTCAAATTTATCAACCTGATCCTTCCTATTCGCGTAACCACCGAAGAAGAGGAAAAGGGCCTTGACGAAACGCAACACAATGAGAAGTATTTGCAAGGAACACTACTTGTTAGTAACAACGGAGTTATGAAAGAAACGCCTGCTGAAATATAAAAAGAAAGGTACAGCTTTTACCAGAGCTTCTGACCAAGCTCTTTATAGCTGTACCTTTTATTAACACTAAAAAACCAAAACAATGATAAGAAAATTATTTTCATCCGCCATATTATTGGCCGGATTTTCTGCTGCTTTTTCGCAAGATTCAACCAGCACAATTCGCGAAGAAAAAAAATCTTCACTGAAAGTTTCAGGTTCATTCGATGTATTTTACAGGTACAACTTAAGCAACCCTTCTAAAGAAGCCGAAACTTTTAATAACTATACCAGTTTCACTAATTCGCAGAATTCATTCACTTTCAACATGGCATCCGTAAAGCTGGAGCATACCTTCGGAAAAGTGAGTGGCGTTATAGATCTCGGCTATGGCAAACGTGCCGAAGATTTTTCGTATAATGACACCAAAAGCAATTTCATTGTGAAACAAGCTTATATCAATTATACCCCCTGGAATAACATAAAGTTTACAGCAGGTAGCTGGACCACTCACATTGGTTACGAACTGGTTGATGCATACCTGAATCGCAACTACAGCATGTCATACATGTTTTCTTACGGGCCTTTCTTTCATACCGGTTTAAAGGGAGAAATGGCTTTCGGCAAAAATACTTTGATGCTGGGTATAGCCGATCCTTCGGATCTGAAGTATGCTGATTTTTCACGAAAATTCCTAATTGCACAATATAGCGTAGCATTAGCAAAAAATGATGCGGTTAAAATATATGTAAACTACCAGGGGGGTAACGCTGATGGCAACACGAAAATGCACCAATTGGATGCGGTTGTAACAGGAACGATCAACACTATACTCAGTGTGGGCTACAACGGAACTATACAAATGATAAAGGCAAAAGATAATACCGGCAAATATTCAGACTTGAAAAGCTGGTGGGGATCCGCATTATACCTGAATATTGATCCTAAACCCTGGTTGGGCCTCACATTAAGAAGTGAATATTTTGATGATAAAAAAGGCGTAAGCAGCGGAGCATTTAACACCGATTTTTTTGAAACAACATTTTCTGCAAATTTCAAAATAGACGGACTAATCATCATTCCCGAAATCAGGTTTGATAACTCCGGTGAAAAAATGTTTATTAAACACGATGGTACCAGCACTAAAAGCACAACCAGTTTTTTAGTAGCGGCCATTTATCATTTTTGATACCGGCACTGAAGAGTTATGAGTGCTTTTTTAACCACAAGGGCCGCAAAGGAAAGCGCAAGGCACACAAGGGTAGGCTGAACTACCACCAATCCTTGTACTCCTCGTGCCTCCTATTATGCACCTTGTGGTTAAAATAAATGGAAAATGAAGAGTGCTTTAAACACTGATTTCAAGCCAAAACAAAAGCACTCATAACTCATAACTCATCACTTGCTCAATAGCATTCCTACCGCACAAGTGAGTGACACAACGATGCTTAATAGTAGCACTACCGCCGGTTACATAAAAGTTATGAGTGATGAGTAGTGAGTTTTGAGTTATAATCCATTTATACAGCGCTTTCATAACTTTCAACTATTAAGCTGAGTTTCTTCCGGCATTGATAATGCCAAACGAACAGCGCATAATCAGTTTTTCATAAGTTGCTTTAATTGGAGTATTGATGCGCCGCTCCTCAATTTCGCGAACACGATTTATAGCAAATTGCTGAATAGTAAGCAGCGGCAGCACAATCCTTTCACGTACCTGTATAGATAATTGCTCCACCGGATAATCAGACATCAGTTCGGTTTTACCGGTAAGCTTAAACAAATACTTTTCTGTAAGCTCATACTCACTATAAATCATATTCCATATTTCACCAAACACAGGATGGTTAGCCAAATGCATGGTAAGCGGGAAATAACATTTTTTCATACTCATCTCACAGTTATCAATAAGCGTTTTTACAAAAAGCGAATTTTCGTACAACGATTTCACTTCCGTCCATTTGCCTTTTTCGTCATATTCCTTCAATGCGCTGCCCACACCATAATAGCCGGTTACATTTTGCTTTAGCTGGCTCCACGCACCCACAAACGGAATCGCCCTCAGATCTTTTAATGTCATTTTTGAGCCTGCACCGCGTTTTGCGGGACGGCTTCCGATATTGGTTTCACTGTAAAACCGCAGCGGACTGATCTGCAAAAGATAAGTGAGAAACTCCGGATGATTTTTCAACTCTGTAAATGATTCAAAACTTAATTCAGCCAGTTTCTGCAACAGTTCTTCCTCTCTCTTCTCCAATGTAAATTCTCGTTTTGAAAATATACTGTTCGATATACCTGCATGAATCAATTGTTCTATATTGAATTGGGCGGCATCTACCGTACCAAAATTTGAACTTACGGTTTGTCCTTGTATTGTGAGCTGAATTGATTTATTGGAAATATTTTTACCCATAGAAGCATAGAACTTATGGGTTTTTCCGCCACCTCTCGCAGGTGGACCGCCTCGTCCGTCAAAAAATATCACTTCAATTTCATATGGCTTCGATAAACGCGTAAGCTCTTCTTTCGCTTTGTAAATGCTCCAGTTGGCCATCAGGTAACCACCGTCTTTTGTGCCATCGGAAAAGCCGAGCATAATGGTTTGCTTGTTATGTCTTTTCTTCAAATGCTTACGATACACCGGATGATCGTATAATTGTTTCATAACCGCAGCAGCGTTCTTCAAATCATCAATCGTTTCAAAAAGTGGAACGATATCTACTTTCATCGCGTCTTTTTTCCAACCCGACAATAACAACACTCCAAACACTTCCATAGCATTCAATGCGCTATTACACTGGCTGATGATGTAGCGATTACAACCGTGCTCACCATTTAAAAGTTGAATTTGCCTAATAGCCGCAGCGGTATTAATGGTATCTTTCGCGATGTCGGTTTTCAAATCATCGCCGGTAACAGTCGCACTCAACTGCGATAATGCTTCAATTTTTTCCCCCTCATTCAGTAAAGCATAATTGGCAGGTAGCGCTTTTGTGTGTTCAGCAATTTCCGCCAGCACTTTACTATGCACCGTCGATTCCTGGCGCACATCCAACGAAGCAAAATGCAAACCGAAAATCTCTACTTTATTAATCAGGTTTTCCACCATTTGCACAAACAATCCGTTGTGCTGGTAAACGATCGTCTCTTTAATTTGCTTTAACGTGGTTAAAATGTCTTTCGCGGTAATGTTCGCCTGCTCACCCGGCACAAATATATTGTTGTACAATTTTGTTTCCAGTTCGGCCAGCACATTTTCCACATCTTTAAAAGTAAGTCTGCGCTTTATGCGGCGCACATCCTGGTAATAACATTTTATTATACCGGCACGCAATGCTTCCGCAACTTTAAGTGTAGTATCTGCGGTTACAAACGGATTGCCATCCCTGTCGCCACCAGGCCAAAATCCCATTTGAATGAGCTGGTGATCTTCCGCTACCAGGTTAGGAAACTGCGTTTTTATATAAGACAAAATGCGACCCGACGCAGGATAAAAAACATTTTCCATATACCATATCAGGCTCAGCGCTTCATCATATGGAGATGGTTTTGTTTTTTTGAAAAAAGGGGTTTTCCCCAGTTGCTGCAAATACATATTAATATGCCGCGAATCATTTTCAATCACCGCATCGGCAAGATCATTAATGATAGCCAACACCGGTCCGGGATAGAATTGCGTGGGGTGGGCTGTCAGCACAAACCGAACACCAAAATCCGTTAACAATTTTGCAAGCTCCTGCTCTTTATTTTCTTCCAGCACTTCCGACACCAAATGGCGAAGCGTACCCACTCCGTTCATATCATGCGTATCTCTGAAAGCCGCATCCTCCAACGCGTCAAACAACACAACCTGCCTTTCCACATATTGCACAAAGCGAAACATCAGATCCACTTTCTCAGCTTCAGTAGCGCAGGTGGTTTGCTTCTCAAAAAAATCTTCAATGATCTTCATGGGACTTTGCTTCTTTTTATAACCATCCTCGCAAACAGTCAGAAAAAGAGAAAGCAATATGCCTGTTTTCTCAATGCGATGAAAAGGCAATGAGGTAAACAAACTGTTATACAATTGAAACTTTAGACCTACCTGATTTTTAAATAATGTAAGGGTCGAAGATTGGGTATCCATGAATCCGCTTAGTTTGAATAATAAAAGTTTATAGTAAATACAAGGGAAAGCAATCGAGCGATGAAATTACGCAAAACAAATTAATTGTGGAAGAGGGAGAGCAGGTTACCGGTTGCCGGTTATAATTGCTTTAAGATGAAGGCCGCCATAATCATTTAGAACATTTTTTATTATGATTTTATTTTTATGGGCCAGGCGGTAGTGCTACTATTAAGCATCGTTGCGTCGCACACTTGTACGGTTGGAATGCTATGCGGCGATGTAAAATTTGAGATTTGAGATTTGAAATGCTGTAGGTCGGGTTGGGTTTATAGATTTCAGCCATGTTACTAATTATTGAACTTTACTTTTCCGGAGAGCCTTCCTCATACAGCACTTTCAACTTTCAACTCTCCACTATATAAGGGTGGGCTTTTTTCTTACTTTTTATTAATGAAACTTCGAAACATATAAACAATCTTTCTTTGCGAACTACATACAAACTCCTTATAACAACAATCCGTTTAAAACATCTCAAACTCCCATAAACTTATACACCGGCAACCGGCAACCGGCAACTGGCAACCCGCTCCGCAACATTCCTTATCTTGCAGCGAAATGAAATACTACATCATAGCCGGAGAGGCCTCGGGTGATTTACACGGCAGCAACCTGGTAAAAGAATTAAGATTACAAGACACCAGTGCAGATATACGCTGCTGGGGTGGCGATCTTATGCAAAATGCCGGTGCCACCCTTGTGAAGCATTATCGTGATCTGGCCTTTATGGGCTTTGTGGAAGTAGTGGCAAACCTATCTACCATTTTGAAGAATCTTCGCTTTTGTAAAGAAGATATTCATCAGTACAACCCCGATGCACTGGTATTGATCGATTATCCCGGATTTAATTTGCGCATTGCAGAATGGGGCAAAAAACAAGGTTACAAAATCGTATACTACATATCGCCACAAGTGTGGGCATGGAAGGAAAGCCGCGTAAAAAAAATGAAGAAGTACATCGACAAAATGCTGGTTATTCTTCCTTTTGAAAAAGACTATTATGCAAGCAAATGGAACTGGAATGTAGAATATGTAGGGCATCCGCTGGTGCAGGTAATAGAACAGGCACAGGAAAAAATGAAAGACCCCACACCACTTAGCAATAAAAAAGTAGTTGCCTTACTACCCGGCAGCCGCAAACAGGAAGTAACAAAAAAACTGCCTGTAATGCTGGAAGTAAGCAAACACTTTCCCGAATACCAGTTTATTATAGCCAAAGCGCCGAGCCTTTCAGATGAATTCTTTTCCGGGTTTATAGATCGATATCCTAATGTGAGTACCGTGAGCGGACAAACATATCCTTTGCTCATGCAAAGCAGCGCCGCACTTGTAACTTCCGGAACGGCCACTTTGGAAACCGCCCTGTTCCGGGTGCCGGAAGTAATATGTTATAAAGGAAATCCCGTTTCTTATATAATTGCCCGCAAACTGATCAAAGTAAAATTTATTTGCCTTGTTAATCTTATTATGAACAGAGAAGTGGTTAAGGAATTGATACAAGCGGAAATGAACGTTGAAAAAATAAAGGAAGAATTAAGCTTATTACTTTACGACGATACACGAAAAGCTAACCTGCAGAATGATTATGCAGAATTAAAAAATATTCTTACAAAAGGCGGAGACGCGTCTGCCAACGCCGCTAAAAGCATTGTAGCTTTTATTAGTAGAGAGTTGAAAGTTGAAAGTTGAAAGGCTTCAATTTTCAACTCTCCACTATTTCATATTCACTTAAAATGTTTTAGTTTCACACTCATACTATATGCAGTATGAATTTGTTCAAGAATGTTTCAACCCGGTGAATAGCATTACTACCGTACAAGTGAGTGACACAACGATGCTTAATAGTAGCAATACCGCCGGTTTACAAAAAATACCTTTACAAATTTTTACGCTGCATAAAGTGTAGTATAGCAACCTCAACATAGAATTAATTCTAAAACAAAATAGTAACCGGCGATCAAAATTTACGATGGATAACTTTATAGTACTCATTCTTTGCGGGTTTGTAATAGGAACCATAGGCACGCTAATTGGCGCAGGAGGCGGTTTTATACTGGTGCCGCTTCTGTTGCTGGCGCAGCCGCACTTGCCGCCGGATATAGTTACAGCTATTTCAATTGTTATTGTTGCCTGCAATGCCATTTCGGGGTCTATTGCTTACGCACGTTCGGGCAGGATCGATTTTAAAGCAGGTTTGTTATTCGCCCTGTTCACCATACCGGGTTCTATTTTAGGAGTGCGCGCCACGCAATATATTTCATTAAAAGCTTTCACGCTCGCATTTGGCTGCATATTAATTGCCGTAGGATTATTTCTTTTCCTAAGCAGGCGAAACGGCATTAAGAATGTGATCCCGAAATCGCTGAAAAGAAGTTGGAAGCATCATACGCTTACTGATAAAGAAGGCGAAACTTATTCATACGCCTACAATCAAACCATTGGTATTGTCATCAGCATTTTTGTAGGGTTTATATCTCCTATACTTGGCATTGGCGGAGGCATTGTGCATGTGCCTGCAATGGTGCACTGGCTTCATTTTCCGGTACATATAGCCACAGCCACTTCGCATTTTATACTGGCAGTTATGTCTATAATTAGTGTAGTCACCCATTACTTCCAGGGAAGCTACAGCGATCCTGCAGTTGTAAGAATGGTGATCTATCTATCAATTGGCGTAATAGCCGGAGCGCAGCTAGGAGCCTTGCTTTCACACAAAATAAAAGGTACAGCTATTATTAAAGCACTTGCAGTTTCCCTGATAATCGTAGGTGTAAGATTATTGCTTCAGCATATATCATAAAGTATGATTGCCCAATACCGCATCTCATATAGGTTTGCCAAATATTATTACTCTGGTTATTTTGTAGACTATTTGAATTATTTGTTACAACTCACTATTTTTGGGCTTGTAACTAATTGCAGGATTTTTTTTGTGGATACGGGCATAAGTTTTTTATGGCGTCATCGTTGTGTCACTCACTTGTGCTGTAGTATTTCATGGCAACATTGGGCTGCAAACACTTCAGTCAGCCTGCGGAAACCCACTATTTGAAATCATGTTAAATGCAATTTGTCTTACAATTCTATTTTTGAATTGATAGTAATATGTGCAGTTTGTTTTTCTAAACAACAATTCAGATCACAATTAAGCTGGCGATATGTAAGTTTTCAGGATATTGAGGAGTATTTTTTAAAGATGCGGTTTAAAAATTATTTTGTTTGTACAAAGAGGACAATGTTGAGAATTATAAATTTTTCCATTTATTACAATTTTTTTCATTCTCTAAGTAACTAATAATGAATATTATGCATAAAAATAAACCCTCCTTAGACAAGGAGGGTTCCCATTAGTAACCTATGACCAAATACTTACCTAATGCAAAGGTGCTCTAGTCTATGCTCTGTTCAATGAAAAATAGATATTTTGAACCTTTTATATTATATAATTGAGCTAAAACTATCAATGTAGATTTACATTTTGCAATTATGGACTTTATCAAACATTTTGATGACCGATTCTGCATTTTTTTATGGACTACATATTTTTTCTTTGTATTTCAAAATACAGCCCAAAATGGGCTGCATTTTGAGAATTTAGTTTATTATCATGCTTTCAGTGTAAAAAGTAAGTTTTCAAAATTACTACATGGTTTGCATGATGATAATTACGACAGAGGTATTTTGGAAACTAAATAGCACATGTTGGTTATAATCATACTGTAATTTAATTCGCTTAAAAAAAAGAATACGGTAGAATTGTATAAACAAATGTGTTGATAGTTGTGAACATTATAACTTATCTATGCTTATCAAAATTCCATTTTCGCTTAATTGCGATACAAGTAACCTGGATGCGCTACGCCATAACTCTGCGCTAAAGTTTTTTGGGTACAAAGCATCCGAACAAAAAATCACCCTGGCTTCTGCGCTCGGCAATGGGTTTATAAGGTATTACCAACTTGCAAAAGGCCTTTCTGTTGTGGTTTCGTCACAAGAACTATTTCAACCAGTAAGCTTTATTAAGGAATGCGGAGCAAATAACAAACTTGTATTGTTATTCGATCTCTCCACACCCGGAAGTGAATATGCAATCAATAATAACAAGCAAATAATCGGCGCTTCGGATATAATAAACAAAGTGTTCATTTTTAGCAATGCTATGCGATTTATAATTCAACCATCGCTCAACGCTGTAAATAAACGCCTTTGGCTTGTTATGGATAAAGACTGGTTTGTTGCAAAAACAAAATTCATGTCTCCGGAAGCCTATGAACAGGCAACACATTTTTTCAATTTCGATAATTTTTTCGATCAGGGCAATCTGACTTTAAATGAAATAAAAGCCGCAAAAAAGATAATCGATTATCCATTTGACAAAACACCCGATCCTGCCCGCTTTTTTGATTTAAACGCCTATGCCAATGAATTGATCTCTTACTTTTTAAAAGAAAGACTTAGTATAGATCATGGATTTGATTTCCAGGTAAATATTCCTGAACTGGCGAAAATCATTGAAATGAGGGACTATGTGAAAGAGAATATTTTAAATAAGAAAAATATTTGCTTAAATAAACTATGCAGGCAATTTCACATTACAGAATCCACATTTCAACGCAATCTAAAAAAATACTTTAAATCAAACTACATCGACTTTTATAACGGTGAACGTTTGAAAAAAGCGTATGAAATTCTAAGAGAAAAGAAAGCTGTTACAATACACGACGTGGCACACAGCCTGGGTTATAAAAACGTGCAGTATTTCTCCAGGCGTTTCAAAGACGCCTTTAATGTTTACCCCAGCGATGTAAAAAAACATGCGTAGTAATTAATGATAATTAAGAGGATACCGTGCATTTTAGTACTGGTTAAAAGCCGAGGCTTTTTTTGTGGTACCGGCGGCAGTTTTTCATGGCGTCATCGTTGCGTCGCAATCACTTCATCTGTAGTATTTCATAGCAACAATTGTCACAATTCGAAATCCCAGATTTCAATTAAGCAACCCTCTCCCAAACTTCTTAACGTTTCAATCCTCAGATACTAAAACTTATAAGTCACACCTTCTTCCGCCAAAAATGTGTTGGGAAAAACTTCTTTCGCTTCAGCCTCAAACTGCTCCAGAGTTTCGTATTTAGAGCTAAAATGGCCAATGAGCAATTTGTTTACATTAGCACGTTGTGCAACCGTAGCGGCCTGTGTAGTAGTGCAGTGAAACCGCATAGCGGCTTTTTCCTCAAGCCCCTTTAGATAAGTTGTTTCATGATACAACACATCCACCCCATATACTTTTTCAATCACCCTCTCATCAAAAAGTGTATCGCTGGAATAAGCATAAGACTTTGGTTTCGGTGCAGCCTCCGTTAGCAATTCATTTTTTAATACTTCTCCGGAAGGCATTAAATAGTCTTCACCCCATTGTAGCTTTTCATAATAATCTGTAGGTATAGCAAATTTTTTAACGCTCTCAAGGTTTATTTTCCTTGGCGCTCTTACCTGGTCAAACCGGAAACCCCAGCAATCGATTCTATGAGAAACTTTGAAACAACTTATTTTGATTTTCTCCTCCTGCCATATCACTTCACTTTCATTAAGGGGGTGAAATATCAAATTATAAGGCAATGTAGTATCAGCCACAGCAAACTGCATATCAAGTATAGGCTTTAAAGGCGCCGGGGCAAACAAATGAATATCCTGAGTTCTGCCAAGCAAGGCCATACTGGTCAATAAACCAATTAAACCAAAATAGTGGTCGCCATGAAGATGTGAAATAAAAATATGCTGAATTTTGCTGCGACGCACTTTGTATTTCGTTAATTGCACTTGTGTTCCTTCTCCGCAATCAATCAGAAAAAGCTGATCTTCCATTATAACTACCTGGGCTGTAGGGTGCCTGTCAAATGCAGGCAATGCAGAATTATTACCCAAAATTGTCACTCCAAGCATATACTGTTCGAATTAAAAACTTTACCAAAATAATTCTCAAAGGCCGGCTTAAAGTTAGCCGATAAATCATAACATTTCATTGAAGTTGTGCAAATTTTATTTGGGAATAAAAGACAACAGGCTGTGGGGAGTAGGGGCAGAAATTAGAGGTGAGGGTCAAGTTGAAAATTGAAAGTTGAAAGTGCTTTATGCATGAGCCACTGAAAACGTGTAAAGATGAATGTTGTAAGAATTATTGTGACCACAAATATCCGCTTTGTGCGCAGGACTCCCTTCTCCTTGGGAGAAGGGCCGGGGATGAGGCTGCCCCATTGAATTACTGCCGTACAAGTGAGTGACACAACCGAAGCTCAATCAAGGCCCTACAGCCGGTTCCATAATATAAATACTACATTACCGCAGAGCCTGAGCTTGAAATGCAAATCTCAATTATTCAATTATATGTTTGTTGAATTACGCCCTGGTTTACGGCTGCTTTTTCTGATATGTAGCATTTAATCCTTTGATCAGATCGCTGGTAATATCATAAACAGAGTCTCTGTAAAACATTAGCTCGGGCTCGTAAGAAATGATGTATGCGAATCTTTTGTCTTTATTATATTCTTTTAAGAAAGTTTCAATTCTGTCTTTTATGTTCTTTTTATAGTCCATTTGCATACTGCCCATTTGTTGTTCCAGCGCATTTTTGCGTTGTTGAAAAGTAGCCTGCATTTGCTGGTACTCCCTGTTCGCAGCCTCAGCTTCAGACTGACTCATTGAAGCTCCTCTTTGTTGCCAATCCTGAATTTTTTTCTGGTAGGATTTTTCAAGTGAGGCCAGTTCATTATTCATTGATTGTTCCTTGGCTTTCAATTCAGCCAACGCGTCTTTGTAATATTGGTAATTACTTTCTAAGGAGTCTATGTCAAAATATGCCATTTTGAACTCACGATTTGCCTTTTCAGTACCAGACTGGGGTGGGGTTTTACTATTCTTATCTGTTGTTTTATAAAAAAGAACACCAATAAGAACAAGAGCAATTACACTTAAAATTGTAGAGAGATACTTCATAATAGTTTTAAAATTAGTTTCTTTCGATATCTATTTTAGCCCTAATATTAAAATAGGTAAACGGATTTATGTTTCTTCTTTAGAAATCAGTGGCCGAAGATACATTATTGAATAACAATGTATACAAGTTTCCTATAAAAATCATCAATAACCAAACCGCTATTTTGTAAAGGAACCCTAAAATTCGGCAACCATCCACTAAAAAAAGGTAGGAAGTTTTAACACTTCCTACCTTTAAAATTGATATAATTATTACAATTATTCTTCATCATCAAATGTCATGGCTTCACGTGTTGTTTGCAGCAGTTCATATTCTTCCTTGCTGCCAACAATCATGTTTTCAAAGTCGCGTAAGCCGGTACCCGCAGGAATTGCATGACCGGTAATTACATTTTCTTTTAAGCCAAGCATTTCATCGGTTTTACCCATAATAGCTGCTGATGACAACACTTTTGTAGTTTCCTGGAATGATGCGGCTGAAATCCAGCTTTGTACACCCAGGGACGCTTTAGTGATACCCAACAACAAAGGTTGAGAAGTTGCAGGATTTGCATCGCGGAACTCCACCAGTTTTTTGTCGGCACGGCGTAGTATGGAATTTTCTTCTCTCACATCACGCAGGCTCACAATCTGACCGGCTCTTAATTTATTACTTTCACCAGGTTCGGTAACCACTTTTTTATCGAAGATCCAGTCGTTTTCTTCCATAAAGTCGAATTTATCTACTGTATCATCTTCGAGGAATTTGGTATCACCCGGATCAACAATTGTTACTTTACGCATCATTTGACGAACGATCACCTCAATATGTTTATCATTGATACGCACACCTTGCAAGCGGTAAACTTCCTGAATTTCATTTACCACATATTCCTGAACTGCATAAGGGCCTTTGATATTAAGGATGTCATAAGGCGCAACCTGTCCGTCGGAAAGCGGCGTACCTGCTTTTACAAAGTCGCCATCCTGTGCAAGGATCTGGCGTGTAAGAGGTACCAGGTATTTTTTTATAACACCATCTCTGGCTTCCACGATCATTTCGCGGTTACCGCGTTTGATGCTACCAAATGATACCACACCATCAATTTCGGAAACAACAGCAGGATTTGCAGGATTACGGGCTTCGAACAACTCGGTAACACGTGGCAGACCACCCGTGATATCTCTCAGTTTTCCTAACACACGCGGTATTTTTACCAATACCTGTCCGGCTTTCACTTCATCGCCTTCATCAATAGCGATGTGAGAACCTACCGGCAGGTTGTATGTTTTGATCTCTTTACCTTCAATTGAGATAGAAGGCAGTTTAGTTTTATCTTTTGTTTCGATAACTACTTTTTCGCGGTGACCGGTTTGCTCATCCGCTTCTTCACGGTAAGTAAAGCCTTCAAGAACATTATCAAACTTCACAAAACCATTAATTTCGGAAACAATTACATTATTATATGGATCCCATGAGCAGATGGCATCACCTTTACTAACTTTTTGACCATCCTTCACCATTAAAGTAGCACCATAAGGAACGTTGTTGGTGATCAACAAACGATCGTTTTTCAAATCCATGATACGAACCTCACCAGTACGTCCGATAACAAGTTGAACTTTTTCGCCTTCTTTATTTTCTGTGGTTACAGAACGCAGACCATCGAACTGGATAGTGCCTTCAAACTTAGCGTTCAGAGTGGATTCTACCGAAGCAGAACCGGCAACACCACCCACGTGGAAGGTACGCAGCGTCAACTGTGTACCAGGCTCACCAATGGATTGTGCTGCAATGATACCAACTGCGTCACCATTTTGAGCCAGGTAACCTGTTGCCAGGTTTTTACCGTAACACTTCACGCAGCATCCGCGTTTGCTTTCGCAGGTTAATACAGAACGGATTTCAACTGTTTCTATTCCTGCTTCTTCAATTCTTTGTGCAAGCACTGCGGTAATTTCTTCACCGGCGCTTACAATCAATTCTTCGGTGGTAGG
Source organism: Flavihumibacter sp. (assembly GCA_031553495.1). Lineage (GTDB taxonomy): Bacteria > Bacteroidota > Bacteroidia > Chitinophagales > Chitinophagaceae > Pinibacter. The sequence continues at coordinate 148,672 of JAVBLN010000007.1, read as the reverse complement.
ATCATATACATCATGTAATGATGTACGGCCTTCAATTCTATCGCTTAATGGTTCAATTACATCTTCATTATCTTTCAATGCGGAAGTGGCAATACCACGAAGTGTTCCACAATCTTCTTCAGTAATTACCACATCTTGTGCAACGTCAACCAAACGACGGGTTAAGTAACCGGCATCTGCCGTTTTCAACGCGGTATCTGCCAGACCCTTACGGGCACCGTGCGTAGAGATGAAGTAATCCAATACGTTCAGGCCTCCTTTAAAGTTGGAAAGGATCGGGTTTTCAATGATTTCAGAACCCGTAGATCCTGATTTTCTTGGTTTAGCCATCAATCCCCTGATACCTGCAAGCTGTTTTACCTGTTGCTTAGAACCACGGGCGCCGGAATCAAGCATCATGTAAACGGAGTTGAAACCTTGTTTGTCATTCTGCATTTCACGGATCAGCGATTCAGTAATGCGGGTATCCACCCTTGACCAAATGTCAACGATTTGGTTATAACGCTCGTTATTGGTGATAAGCCCCATATTATAGTTATCCCAAACCTCTTCCACTTCGGTTTTGGCTTGTTCAAGCAATTCTTCTTTCGCATCCGGGATGATCAAATCCTGCGGGTTGAATGACAATCCGCCACGGAATGCCATTCGGAAACCAAGTTGTTTGATATCATCCAGGAATTTAGCTGTTTTCGGCACATTGGTAATTTCTATAATATCACCAATGATCTCACGCAACGATTTTTTAGTGAGCAGCGCATTAATAAATCCAACTTCAACCGGAACAAACTGATTGAACAATACACGACCAACTGTTGTTTCGATCAGTTTCTTTTGCAGTTCATTGTTTTCGTTCCGCACATTTACTCTCACTTTGATCCATGCATGCAGATCAATGCGGTTTTCATTGAAGGCAATCATCACTTCATCCGGAGAATAGAAGGCCATACCTTCTCCACGGATAGTTTCGGTCTGATTGGTTTTCTTGCCTTTAGTTATATAGTACAAACCAAGCACCATGTCCTGTGAAGGAAGCGTAATTGGAGTACCATTTTGTGGGTTAAGAATGTTATGAGAAGAAAGCATCAGCAATTGCGCTTCCAGAACCGCAGCATTGCTTAACGGAACGTGAACCGCCATCTGGTCACCATCAAAGTCGGCGTTGAACGCGGATGTTACCAGCGGGTGTAACTGAATAGCTTTACCTTCTACCAATTTTGGCTGGAACGCCTGAATTGACAACCTGTGCAGTGTTGGAGCACGGTTTAGCAATACCGGGTGGCCTTTTAATATGTTTTCAAGAATATCCCAAATGATAGCTTCTTTTTTATCTACCAGTTTACGGGCACTCTTTACTGTTTTTACTATGCCTCTTTCAATAAGCTTGCGAATAACGAAGGGTTTGAACAGTTCCGCAGCCATATCTTTCGGAAGCCCGCACTCGTGTATTTTAAGTTCGGGACCTACCACGATTACAGAACGACCGGAATAATCAACACGTTTACCAAGCAGATTTTGACGGAAACGGCCTTGTTTACCTTTCAATACATCGCTCAAAGATTTCAATGCACGTCCGCCTTCGGCTTTTACAGCATTTGATTTACGGCTATTGTCAAACAATGAGTCGATAGCTTCCTGCAACATACGTTTTTCGTTACGCAAAATCACTTCCGGAGCTTTGATCTCCAACAGGCGTTTCAAACGGTTGTTACGGATAATTACACGACGGTAAAGATCGTTCAGGTCGGAAGACGCGAAACGACCGCCATCCAAAGGAACAAGCGGACGCAGTTCCGGCGGAATAACCGGAATATACTGCATTACCATCCACTCAGGGCGGTTGGTAATTCTTGTATTAGCATCACGGAAAGCCTCTACTACGCTAAGACGTTTCAAAGCGTCGGCTTTACGTTGTTGAGAAGTTTCATTTGCAGCGGCATTACGAAGATCGAAAGACAATTGGTCAAGATCAATTCGTTGTAGCAGATCATGCACTGCTTCGGCACCCATTTTGGCTATAAACTTATTAGGATCTTCGTCCGGCAAATATTGGTTATCTTTTGGAAGGGTATCCAATATTTCCAAGTATTCTTCCTCGGTAAGCAAATCGCCGTAGTTTTGGCCTTTGTCTGTTCTAATACCAGGCTGAATAACCACAAAACGCTCGTAATAAATAATGGTTTCCAGCTTTTTAGAGCTCATGCCCAGCAAGTAACCAATTTTATTGGGAAGGCTTTTAAAATACCAAATATGTACCACTGGCACCACCAGTTTGATGTGGCCCATACGCTCACGGCGTACTTTCTTTTCAGTCACTTCCACTCCGCAACGATCACATACTATTCCTTTGTAACGGATACGCTTATACTTGCCGCAGGCGCATTCGTAATCTTTAACAGGTCCGAAAATCCTTTCGCAGAACAAACCATCTCTTTCAGGCTTGTAGGTACGATAGTTAATAGTTTCGGGTTTCAGCACTTCGCCATAACTTCTTTCAAGAATAGAATCCGGAGAGGCCAGGCCAATTGTAATTTTGGAAAATGTAGCCTTGGGACGATTTTCTTTTTTAATAGCCATAAATTAATCTGCAGATTGTGTTTATGTTCCTGATTTAACAGACTTCCCTGATTTACAATAACTAACCATCAACCAAATTGAAACTTTCAAAATGGCTTTATAATCAATTATTTGTCAATAAAAAACAGGAGAAGCTACCCATTAAACCCAAAATAAATAGTTGGCAAAAGTAGGAAGAATAGTTTAAAGTAGCAATAAAGTTTTTAAAAAGTGGGCTGGTTATTGGTGGCGGTACCTAGTTTCTCGCGACGAACGCAATGGAGTAGCGACGCGGCGATCAAGATGACACACTATGTGGTTTATTTATAATGCATATTTAGAAATTAGGATTAAGTAACTATATAACTAACCCTATAAGAAATTTAATGACTATCCGCTATTTGGTTTTTTAGGATTAAGTAGTTAGTTCGCAAAGGAATATCGTTTACGGGTTCCAACATTTCATTTATCAAAGTCTTTTTCTTTTTGCTTGTGCAAAAAGAAACAAAAAGCACACCCACGATCGATGACGGCCCGATCGCGGGGGGCGCCCTGATTAAGCTTTTGTACTACTGTGACTTCAGCAAAAGGAATGCTATTCATCGCTTTAGCGGCTGCATACTTTACTATTGGCTGCAGTGGGATTCCTTAATTTCAGGTGTTTAAGTAAAATAGCGGGTTTTCTTGCATATACATTTTTATAACCGGAAAGCTAATCCCATATTGCTCGTATAGAGTTTGCGAACTAAATAATTAATCCTATGGTTTTTATTTTGAAATCATCATTTGAGCCTTGATTAAGCATTGTTGCGACGCTCCTTTCATCAGTTGAATAAGAATTAAGCGCACAATTTGTCTGACAAACTATTTGTATAAACCAAATAACGGGTAGTGATTAAAAATTTATAAAAAAAATACTTGCATTACAACATCGTGGCGCTCGCCGCGAGAAATAAAAACATTGATTCAATATACCCACCGGTAAAACTTTAGTTGCACAGAAGAATTACTACAGCACAAGAGTGCGACGCAACGGCCGCTTAATAGCATTACTACCGCTGACCCCAAAAAAATGATCATACTATTATGCAGCCTTGGTTTAGTAGCGCTCTGGCTCCTCATACTGGCAACCGGCTCTCTACATTTTCACAAACCTCTTCGCCTCGGAAATTATTCTTCCATCAATTTGTACTTGCAGGTAATACATGCCTTGCGCGAATCCTGACACATTCACCTGTTGCTGAAAATCAAATTGTTCTTTATTGTACTCAACCGACTTTTGAGTTTTGCCTTGCGCATCATAAATTGTCAGTTTAACTTTCCCTGTTTGCGCAGCGCTTACATTAACATTAATGTAAATCAACGCCGGGTTTGGGGTTATACTTACAGCTTCCGATATGACAGATACCTCTCCCGAGATTTTTGATTTGGTAATAGCATCCGATTGCTTCACATTTTTACCGGCAATTATTTTGAATGTAACCTGCGATGCAGCGGAAGCGCCTTCATCATCCGTAACTACCAGTTTGTACACATAAGTGCCGGGCTCCACATTTTCTACAATCGGGAACATGGTATTACCAAATATTACCGTTGGTTTATTGGGCCCCGATAACTGCGACCATGCATAAGAAACTATTTTACCATCCAAATCGTAGGAAGCACCGGCGCTTAAATACACATAATTCCCGGAAGATGTAAAATCATCGCCCGCATAACAGTATGGAGGCCTGTTATTACTATTGCGCCCTATAACAATTACTTTCACTTCATCCGAATCCTTTCTGCCGTCTTCATCTGTTACCGTTAATTGATAAACATACACGCCTGTAGTAAGGTTTGTCAACTGTGTGCTTTTTGCCGAAGGCGAAACGATCGATCCCGCCGAAGGGCCGGACAGCTTCTTCCATTCAAAACTAACTATGCTGCCATCAGGATCATAAGATGCACTTCCATCGAGTATAGTAGCGCTATTTGGCAATATAAGATTTACCTCCTTTCCGGCATCTGCTACCGGCGCTTTATTGGGCGTTGTTTTCACGCTAAGCTTAACGGTTGCTGATGACGAAGCGCCACTATTATCTGTAACCACAACTTTGAAAACGTATGTACCGGTTACCAGATCCTTAACAGTCGCAAACATTGTATTCGCCCCAATCATTTCAGCAGCATTAGGCCCGGACAGTTCTGTCCATTGAAAACTCTTTATACTTCCATCAGGGTCATAAGATGCGCCGGCACTTAAATAAGCAAAATTTTGAGTGGTGGAAAAATTGTCTCCGGCATCGGCAACCGGCGACATATTTACCGGCGCTTTCCCCTTATCATCACTGTCGTCATCTTCATCAATGTCATTATTTTCTCTTTCGGTTTTCTTGGAAAGAGAAAGCATCCATTCGTACACATTAGGATTTTGAAGTCCATGTCCGGGATCAAAAGCCCACTCCCATACTCCATGCCCTCCATATGGGTAATAAGTAAATTTTGGTTTTATATCAGGACTGCATAATCCCATTTTAATTTGTGCATACTGCGTGTTGCCTACTCCAACTACACCATCGTCCATAGCATGAAAGGCCCAAACAGCAACATTCGCTTCTGACAGGTTACAATAATAAGTTCCTTCTCCGGTGCCACAGCAGGGAATGATTCCGGCAAATTGCGATGCATTCTTAAATGACGTGGTAGCGTATTTCCAAACGCCGCCCCCGCCAAGACTTAAACCGGTTAAAAACACACGCTTTTCATCCACGCTCAGATTTTTCTTTGCATACTTCAGCATTTCATCCACATAAAATGTTTCCCAACTTCCATACATTACGTCCAATTGAGGAGATAACACCAGGAATGTTTCCTGTTTTCCTGTGTTAGGATTGGTGAACGTCATAGTATTTCCCGCGTTTATTAAACGTGGTATGGCATTGGCGCAAACCCGGGAAAGATCGGTGGTGCCGTTTCCACGCTCGCCTATACCATGCAGGAAAATAATGAGCGGATACTTTTTTGAAGCAACGTAATCCTTTGGTTTGTATTCATAAAAACCAATTTTCACTCCGTTGGAAGCTACTACACTGCGGGCCGTTTGTTGGGCTTTAGCAATCATTGACAGGCATACTATGCCTACTAAGAGTATAAGATTTTTCATACAAAAAAAATTCAGGGGTCTTGAAAAATGGGTTACTACTAATTTTATTTTAAACGTGTATAATACAATTGTTCGGCATAATTATTATATAACATTTACGAATACACTAAAACATTTTTTAGATATGGTTTCAAGCAGGCTACTAAATAATGCATTTATTTTTCTGATACCGGCGGCTTTGCTACTATTAAGCTTCCGTTGTGTCACTCACTTGTACAATAGTAATTCTATTCAGCAATGCAAAACATTCGCGCATAAATTTATACCTGCGCATAGCATAACAGTACCGGCGTTCATTTGCCAGCTATCATACCATACAGTTGAAATGATATTTTTTAGTTTTTCCGGCTTTATATAAAGCCGGAAAAACTATTTCCAGAAGTAAGCCAAAAGAGAATTTTGGGTTTAGTTACAAATGCAATTAACCAAATCCGATCCGAAACCATAACTGCTTTATTACAGTTTGATAAACTTTTGCACAACCGGTTGTTGATTACCACATACGATTTTAACATAATGCAGCCCTTGTGATAATTTTGAAATATTCACCGGTTGTTTTACAGCACCATTTGGCTTCAAATAATTTTCCTCCAATGCCTGTCGGCCGGTTGCGTCATATATGACTATTTTGTAAGCACCCGCATAACTATTATTAAATGCAAGCGTAATGTTGGCTTGAGCCGGATTAGGATATAATTGAGATTTACCTTCCGGTAGTGCATCATCAATTAAAACGCTTTCCGGCAACATACTCGCACTTGCCGCTATTTTTGATCGCACTGTTACTATTATATCATCAGTAGCGGTGGCGCCACTATTATCAGTTACTTTCAAGCGAAATGTATATGAACCGGCAAGCAGATTTCTTATAGTGGGAAACATCGTAGTACCGGAAATAAGCGCAGCGATATTCGGCCCGCTAACCTGCAACCAGCTATAGGCAGTAATCATACCATCAGGATCGTATGATGCACCGGCACTTAAGTAAGCATAGTCCGCTGTTGTCGTAAAATCATTCCCGGCATTAGCAACCGGCGGTTTTCCTACACTACCAAGTCGCACATTTACATCATCAGAAGCTGCAAGGCCAAGGTTATCAGTTACAGTCAATCTAAATACATAAGTGCCTGCAATCATGTTGGCAACTGTTGCAAACATGGTACTATTGCCAGTAAGCGCAGCAGTGTTCGGACCACTTATCTGCGTCCAGAAATATTTTACAATACTGCCATCAGGATCATAGGATGCGCCGGCGCTTAAGTAGGCGTAATCTTTATAAGGAGTGGTAAAATCACTGCCTGCATTAGCAACCGGCGGCTTATTGTTTAAGGTTGAGGACTTAACGGTTACAGACACACTGGATGAAGCAGTAGCTCCCAAGTTGTCTGTAACCTTCAGTTGAAAATTATAGGTTCCTGCAATTAAGCCGGTAATATTCGTGGCTTTAGCTGTATCAGATGAAATTTTTGCAGTATTTGGACCGGCAACTTCAGACCACGCATATTTGCTTATTTTACCATCACCGTCTGTAGATCCGCTTCCATCAAGTGTTGTAGAATTTACCGGAAGCGTAATAGAAGTAGTTCCGGAAATTTTTGCAACCGGCGGATTATTAACAACAGTTCCATTTGATATAGTAAACGCGACAGTATCGTCTGCGCTTTTTCCCAGATTATCAGTAACAAGCAAGCGAAATTTATAGACACCTGAAACCAGTTGACTTATAGTTGGAAAAGTAGTAGTACCGCCAACAACAGTCGCAGTTGATGGTCCGGAAATTTGTGTCCATTTATAAGAACTGATCGTGCCATCCGGATCAAAGGAACCGGCTCCACTTAAATATACTGTTGAATTGGATGATGCAAAATCATTACCGGCTTTGGCCACAGGCGGTTTATCAGCTTCATATGCTGTTTGCACCAAAACTTTTATTTGCCCGGTCATAGAGGCTCCTTTGTTGTCCGTAACTTTAAGCTGAAACACATATACTCCCTGGGTAAGATTGCTGACAGCCGTTGCCGCAGATGATTGCGAAGCCATTGTGTATGAAGATGGCCCTGAAATTTTCGTCCAGTTGTATGATGTAAGCGTACCATCAAAATCATAGGATTTGCTTCCATCAAGTCTCGCTGAATTGTTTGGCAACACAAGCGATACATCACTACTCAACTGCACCACAGGCGCCTGGTTTTGATCGGCGCCATTAGTGCTTTTGCGTTTTGATAAAAACCATTCATACAAATTCGGATTATGATAGGCGTGCGATTCATCATAACATGTACCCCAAATTCCGTGTCCACCCGAAGGATAATAAGTTACCTTTGGCGCAGGATTAGGAGCAGGCGTACAAGTGTTGATCAACTTTAAAGCATCCTGCGTGAGCCCGACCGGCACAACACCATCGTCCATCGCATGAAAAGCCCAAACAGGCAAATGCGACTGGGCAATATAACACATACCATAAGCGGTATAGCTTGAGCCACATACAGGAGCAATAGCCGCGAAAATATTTGCATTGCCGGCCTTTGATGAAACATAATCCCATGTGCCTCCACCCCCAGCACTAAGACCAGTGAGATAAACCCGGTCAGGGTCGTACCTCAAATTAGCTTTCGCATATTCAAGCATAGCATCCACATATCCGTTTACCCATCCGCTATAACTCGCACTTAATTGTGGAGATAACACCAAAAAACTTTCAGTAATGCCGTTTATAGTAAACGTCATTGTAGAACCGTAATAAATATTGCGTGGTATGCCGTTTGCAGTAACTCTGTTAAGTTCTGTGGTTCCGTTGCCGCGTTCGCCTACACCATGAAGAAATATAATAAGAGGGAATTTTTTATTTGGATCTGAATTATATGTTGGCGGTTTAAATTCATAAAACCCAACAAATAATCCCGCGGAGGAAGTCATCGACCTTGCAATTTGCTGCGCTCCTGATTCCACACAGCATAAAACGATGATGAGAATACACAATAAGAATCTCATTGCAATCAGATTTTTAAATTTTTCTAATAACATGTAATGACACAAAAAATCCCTACGTCGCTTTTCTAAGACAGAAAACAAAAGCAACCAAACCGGTTCTCGTGCCCTTTTTACATAAAATAATAATTGAATAAGCTTTCGCGCCGGGTAGCAGAAATACAGGTGATAGAGAGTAAGCCGCACTTTGATATACATTATCAAAGGCAATTGAAAGAAACAACGGAACTAGAAATTCCACGTTCAATTCATGAAGTTTTTTAAAAGCAATATTTATACCAAAAACAATAAAATGCAGTAAATGCCAATTTTTTTATTTCAAAAAAGATTCTACCGGACAACTAATTTCTTTTTACTTCAAAAAATATTTTTGATACCGGCTGCGGTTTTTCATGGCATCATCGTTGTGTCACTCACTTGTACGGTAGGAATGCTATTGAGCGGCTTTGCTGTTAGTTGTTGGTGTTGGTTCTTGGTGTTTTGGTACAAGCAAACACTACAACTTCTGAATTGTTTGAAAGAATAACAGGCGCATGAAACCCGTGTACATAGCTGTCCTACACCTTTGAGGTGTAGGACAGCTATAGAGAAATCTCAATAGCAAATAAACTCCCATAGTGTTGCTAAAAGCAACAGTATAGTACTGCAAGGCTACAAGCCTTGCAGAGCGTGAGTTTTGAGTTTTGAGTGCTTTATACACTGATCGCAAGCCAAAACAAAAACACTCATAACTCAAAACTCATAACTCATAACTCACGACTCATTACCCGCTCCATAGTATTCCTACCGCACAAGTGAGTGACACAACGATGCTTAATAGTAGCACTACCGCTGATTCCCCAAAAAAAATGCATAAAAATAAAAGTGCACGGGAACAAACAGCATATTATAACGTTAATAAACATACGTAAAATTCATTTTTCAACAAGCCTTACCAAAAGTAAAAGGGGCCTTACCGGCCCCTTCGTTATGATTTTATGAAATTATTTTATAGTTTAATAAACTGTTTTACAGGCGCCACCAACTGGCCATCAATAAATACCTGCACATAATAAACGCCCCGGCTCAACTTCGACACATCCAATTGTTTTTGAAAACCTACACCCGATTTTTCATAATTTCCTAAAAGCCGAACTTTACCGGAAACATCAAATACCGCTACACGCATCTTTCCTGTTTTCACATTATCAAGTGCCAACTGAATGAATCCCGCAGCGGGATTAGGATATAAACTAAGAGTACTGTTGACTTTCAATGAAGGCGCGTCTTTCTGTAAAGTAGTAGTGATCAACGTATTTGGGGTTACAACAGTTTCTGTTGTACGCGGTATAACGGTTACCCTTACAAAATCACTCGATGTAAAGCCCTCATTATCCGTAACAGTTAAAACGAAAATATAAAATCCGGGAACGAGGTTGGACACAATCGGGAACATGGTATTGTCAAACATTATGTTCGCGGTGTTGGGCCCGAGAGCCTGCGTCCATTTGTAAGAAACTATTTGTCCGTCAGGATCATAAGAACCGGCACCACTCAGGTAAACATAATCATTGGCGGATACAAAATCAAATCCGGCTTTAGCAACAGGAGGCTTATTTGTAGTTACGAGTATCTCAACAATTTTACTAACAGATGTTCCACGATTGTCTGTTACTGTTAGCTTCACTTCAAATGTACCTGCATGCAATCCGCTTACATTCACCCTGCTTACATTCGGGAAGTCAATATGTGCCGAGCCTTTTTCTACCGTCCATTTGTATGATACAATTTCGCCATCAGGATCAAAGGAGAAAGAGCCGTCAATTGAAACCGAAGTGAGTGGTAACGTAACTATTAACTTAGACGGAAGCATAATAACCGGAGGTTCATTCACCAATACGGTAAACGATACTTCATCGCTACTGGAAGCGCCACCATTATCCGTTACCACTAATTTATAAACGTACGTTCCCGGTATAATGCCCTGCACGGTTGGGAACATTGTATTGGCCGAAAGCACGGTGGGATTATTAGGCCCGCTAACTCTCGTCCATGCAAAAGTGGCTATTTTACCATCAGGGTCATAAGAAGCGCCGGCACTGAGATACGCATAATTTTCCTTCGTAGTAAAATCATTTCCGGCGTTAGCCACAGGCGGTTTATTATTACCTGCACTCACAGTAATTTTTACCTGAGCTGAGGACGTTGCGCCTTTATTATCAGTAACTTTTAGCTGATACATATAAGTGCCGCTTACCAGTCCGCTTACCTGTGTTTTAGCGCTGCCTGGCGAAGTGATACTGCCGCCTGAAGGCCCACTTACTTTCGTCCACTCGTACTTGGTAATAGAGCCATCCGGATCGCTTGATTTGCTGCCATCAAGTGTAGCGGTATTAGTGGGCAGTATAATAGTTTGATCGCTGCCGGCATTGGCCACCGGCGGTTTATTAGCGCCGAGCACTTGTAGAGAAACCGTGTCGGCAGCAGTAGCGCCAAAGTTATCCGTTACCACCAGCCGGAACAAATAGGTTCCTCCAATAAGTCCCTGGGCAGTTGGGAACATGGTGTTTGACGAAAGCAGCGTTGCTGTATTTGGCCCGGAAACCTGTGTCCAGCTAAAGGCCGTAATGGAACCATCAGGATCATATGAAGCACCGGCACTTAAATACGCAAAATTATCCGAAGTACTAAAATCATTGCCGGCATTGGCCACAGGCGGTTTGTTGTTAGATGGCGGAGGCTCCACTGTAATCTTTACCGAGTCGGTTGAAGCCGCATTATAAATATCGGTGGTAGTAAGCCTGAACCAATAGGTTCCCGCCTTCAAGCCTCTAACCAATGTTCTTCGTTTGGTAGTATCAATAATTGTTTCACCTGCGGGGCCTGATAATTTTTTCCACCTGTACGAAGCGATGATTCCATCAGGATCATAAGAATCAACACCATCAAGATATGCGCTGTCACTTGGTTGCTTTATGGTAGTATCGCGACCGGCATTAGATACAGGCGGTTTGTTAGCAGCGGGATCGCCTTTCACTTCCACCAGCACCACATCAAATCCTGAAACACCTTTATCATTTGTTACTTCCAAAATATATGCATGAAGCCCCGTGCTCATATTTTTCACTGTTGTTTTAGCGCTGTTAGGCGATACGATATCTCCGCTATTAGCTCTTTCCCACGGCCCCCAATGGTATGAAATGATCTTGCCTCCGCCGGGATCGTAAGATGCACTACCATCCAGTGTTGTGGTATTGGCGGGATAGTTAAGCACTACATCAGAACCGGCATTCGCTACGGGTTTTTGCGCATCAGGTCCTTTTCGCGGGTTCATCAAAAACCATTCATACAAGTTGGGATTTTGCACACCATGTCCCATGTCGTAAGCTCTGTCCCACGCATTGTGTCCACCGTTTGGATAATAAGTGAACTGACGCACTTCTGTTTTATTGGGATCGCAATTATCAAGTTGAATTTGCGCATACTGAGTATTTCCAACCGGCACTGTTCCGTCATCCATATCATGAAAGGCCCATACCGCAGTTCTGTTATAAGCTATCCAGCAAAAGTATTGTTGCGTTTCGCCAGTGCCTGCAATAGGGGAAATCGCTGCCAGCGTTTTCGAATGATTAGAATCGCTGCTGGCATAGCGCCACGTGCCGCCACCGCCAAGGCTAAGTCCTGTAAGGTAAATGCGGTTTTCATCTATACTGAGATTTGCTTTTGCATACTTAAGCATTTCATCTGTATAAAAATCCTGCCAGTTGCCATACTGCGTGCTCAGCTGAGGCGACAATACTAAAAAAGTACTTTGCACTCCATTGTTCGGATTGGTAAATTTCATATTTGCACCCTGGTTAATAAGTCGTGGAATGCCCTGGTTCAGCACTTTAGAAAGGTCTGAAGTACCATTGCCAACTTCACCGGAACCGTGCAAAAAAATAATTAACGGATACTTTACAGAAGCGTTATAGTCTGTAGGAGTGTATTGATAAAATCCGATTTTTTGGCCATTGGCCGCTGTTAAAGATTTCGCCACCTGCTGGCTATATGAAATACACGAAAAAAATAAACTGAAGAGTAATAGCATTCTTTTCATAATAGTCCATTTAATTTTTTAAAAAAATTTCGGCATCATGATTTTCATAAACATCAGATTGGTAGCCGGGTAACAGAGTATTATGTGATATTTAATTTCAAACTTGTAACTGTTAAAAAATTTTATTTTATGGGACCAACGGTAGATCCCTGATTGGGCTTCTGTTGTGTCACTCACTTGTACGGCAGTAATTCTATTGAGCTATCGAATTCGAGATAGCCGATTACATCACCAACTGCTTTGTGTGTAACGGTTACCCACCCCTACCCCTCCAAGGAGGGGAAGAAAAATGCTTTCGTTGTAATACATAAGATCCATAGATATTCTACCGTTGAACGGAGCGTCGCAACCAAAGCTCAACCAGGGTTCAGATGCCGGCTCAATAATAAATGAACAATTACACGGTAATGAAAATCAGTCAAAGCATTCTTAAAACAAAAAATATACACTGCTATTTTAAAAACCGCTTCGTATAGCGCGAATTATTTGCGGTTGTAATTTCCAAAATATATAATCCGCTTTGCAGGTTGTTTAATGAGACAGGCGTTATCAAAGTGTTTCCGGATCGAAGGAATTCATGCTGTTTCAACACTTTTCCCGTAACATCAAGCACCCTAAGCTTTATCAATCCCTTTATGTTTCCACTAACCGACACATTAAGTACATCTTTTACAGGATTTGGATACAACTGTATTGCAACACTGTTATCAGCATCTATGCTGATAACTTCCGATAATTTACAGGCACCGTTAATATCATACTGTGCCAGCCTGTAATAACTTTTTCCAGTATAGGGCTCGGGATCTGAAAACGAGTATTCACGCACATCCGAAGCATTATTCAATGCCGGAATAGTACCCGCCACATTAAATGATAGGCCGTCACCGCTTTTTAATACTTCAAAATGACTATTATTCACTTCGTTGGAAGTAGCCCATGTCAAAATGTTTTTTCCATCAAAATTTTTACCGGTAAAATAGAGATATGTTACAGGCAACGGCCCGTCGAGTTTTGTAATATTTATAGTATCGGTGCCTTCAAGTCCATCGGCATCTCTTGCAAGCAATTTAAATGAATAATCGCCTGGCTCATCAATTCCTGTTAAAGTAGTTTGAAACCAGTTAATAGTTGAAATGGTTTTAGGTCCCGATAGCTGCGTGAGCGTATAACTTAAAGCGCCGGAAGCCGTTTGCCAGTCGAACACGGAGGCGTTTATAGGTACAGATGTTTTGGTTGGATCGTCGGGCAGTATAACATCGCTTCCGATGTTTACATAAGGTGCGGTATTATTACCCTGATCTGTAATGCGAATAGTTTTTACCACTTCACTGCTTAATCCGAACATATCCGTAACCGTTAGTTTGAATTGATAATTTCCTAAGGCGTGATATTCAAAATTTTGCACGGGCCATGTTAAATTTTTCGAGTAAATATTTGGAGGCGGCCATTGATTGTTGCTAAAATTTACCGGCTGAAACTGGCTGGGGTAAAAGATTTGAGAAGCCAAAGCCGTTGAAACCAAACTCCAATTGTAGTGAATGATCACATCGTTGGGATCGTATGAAAGCTCGCCCGACAAAGGCAACTGCACATAGCGGGAATGATCAGTTACAACAACTGTAGTATCTGCAGCACCCGCCAGCGCTACAGGAGCTACATTAGGCCGGGTCAGATTTTTTCTGTTCACGCCAAGCATCCATTGATATATGTTGGGATAAATAACAGTGTTTGCCGTATCAGGAAATAATTCGAGATATATAAAATGCGAGCCTTCCGGAAACCAGCCTCTGACGGGGGCCAGCGGGCCACAATCTTCAATTTTGGAAAGTATTGTTCTTGTAATTGATGAATCCACTGCGGCATCATCGTGAGTATGTATAGCCCACACAGCAGTTCCTCCGGCAGCTATATTACAAGTATCGCCGGCATACAATCCGGAACCGGACATAGGAATGATGCCTGCAATTTTGGCTGCATTCGCCGCGGAAGATGCAGGATACACCCACACGCCGCCCCCGCCTAAACTATAGCCGGTTATGAATATGCGATCAGGATCTATATTGAGATTACCGTTTGCCCAACTGACCATCGCGTCAATATAAAAATCTTCCCAATCACTAAAGGCATTTCCTAATTGTGGAAACAACACAACAAAAGAACCTTTTACTCCATTTGGAAAATTAAACTGCATGGTAGCACCTTCTTTAACCATTTTTCCGATACCAATATAAAACACCCTGTCCAGCTCAGTAGTGCCATTACCACGTTCACCCTGGCCGTGCAGTACAATTATTAACGGATGCTTCTTAGAAGGATCGGAAGAGTAATCAGCAGGTTTGAAATCATAAAAACCTATAGGATCTTCTTCGTGCCCGGGCACTGTAATCCTGTGTGATGTAAGCTGTGCATTTACTGCGCTTGCAGAAAGAAGAACAATTATGGAAACAAGTAAGAACGACTTCATGTTTTAATTTTTTAATAGAATTAAAAGAAGCTGACGAGAATAGAGACTTCATGTTTTCGGAAGGAACGCCATTAATGAACAGAAGAAATTTTTATACACCGGCTTTCAGTGGGAAGATCAATAACAATTATTAGTGTGACCAATAAGACAAAGTGCTGCATAATGCACAATAGCGAACAAACTGCTGAAGAGTGCGACGCAACAAAAGTTAAATAGTAGCAATACAGCCCGGCCCATAATAAAAAAATTCAACATAACGACCTGCTAAATACTTATCGCAACTCACTCTTTTCCTATCATGTTGAACAACTATTTGGTTGAATATGTTTTAGGGGTGTGGATAAAATAACGCCTGTTTGCTTTCATTTTCAAAATAGCGTTTATCATGGCTATCGCAAGTAAAGGAATATGCAATACAGCCCTGAGAACAGCCGCTGTATAAAACCTGCGAGGTATGGAAATAAGCAAAGCATAAACATACACGCCAATAAGCATTAGCCAAAGCCTTGCCTGCGGATATACAAATGGGACGGTAAAATATTGAAATACCAATAGTATTAAAACGATCGCGAACACTGTGATATACAATAGTCGCGGCAGTAAAAAACATTGAAAAAATTTATGCAAAAAAACCCGCGATAACCTTTGGGGTTTTAATCTTTCTTGCAAAAAACTTTTAGCATGAGTTAATTGCGCCTCGAGCCAACGCACACGCTGCTTTTCAAAAACTGCCTTTCCGGCAACCTTTTCATCATACACAAAAGCGTCTTCAATGTATTCTACATCAATATCCCGCATTACCAACTGTATATCAATTTCACGGTCTTCGCCGGGATTATTTAAAATAACAGGGTCATTAAAAATATCATTTAGCAATTCATAATCAAACGCGATACCGGAGCCAATAAGCGATGATGGCAATTGAAGCGCTCTCTGTCCTTTCCTGAAAATATGATTATTTATTTCTTCACTCACCGCATCGAGCAGCGCCACAGGTGTGTGCTGATTTTTTGCAGTACGATGACATTGCGCTACTCTATAACCATCATGAAAAGCCGCATTCACCTTTTCCAGGCAATCTTTTTCCATTACATTATCGGCATCCAGCACCATTGCAATATCAAATTTTTTACAGGAAAAAGTATTTAATGCAGCCTGTAATGATTTTGATTTCATACTCACATCAAATTCAACCTCCACCACATTGACGGGCAACTTTTCAAGCGTATTTATTGTTTCTTTCATAAGTTGATCCGCTATTACAATTACCGCAAATTTATCTGAAGGATAATTATGCTTAGCGGCCTGCATAGCAGTATCCACAATAATTTCATCCTCACGGTAAGAAGGAATAAATACTGCAATACTCTTTTTCTCATTTACCGGATCATACAATTTTTTCTTACATAATCGTCCTGCAACTGCAAGCATCAGCAGATACAAAACACTTGTTGCCAGGTATAAAAAAAGCAGTAAGAAAATGCCATTTATTAATAGTTGAAACATACAATAGCTTATAATTTACACTTGCATTATACCGGTGAATAGCTTGATGAATACAAATTCCATACTACTCCCTTCATAAAAAACTTTAAATGCGCAAACTGCCTGTATCTTATATACATGGCTAGTGTTTTAGGAGCACTAAAGAAAAAGAAGAAAAAGAAAAATGACAACAATTGCATTTTTCCCACATTCCTTCTCATATACAAAATCCTGTTGCGTGTGTGATAATATACTTTTACAGGATTGTGTTTTCCCACACTAACCGATTCTTTGTGGTATACCACCGCTTCCGCATTGTACCATATTTTGTATCCGGCTTTTATCATTCTTGCGCTCCAGTCCCATTCTTCATAGTACAGAAAAAATTTTTCAGGGAACTTACCTACTTTTTCAACCACTTCCCTTTTCACCATCATAGCGCAGCCGTGTGCTCCATTTGTAAATCCCGACATATCATACTGCCCGTTATCTTCTTCTTTATTACCCCGTTCGGAAGTTCTTCCGGTATAAGGATTCATAGGATTAAATCCCGCATACTGGATAACATTAGGTGCGAAATAAAATTTAATTTTCGGGCACACCACACCGATCGTTGAATTTTGTTTGAATGGCTGTAGCAATAACTCTATCACATCCGGCGGCAATTCGGTATCGTTATTCACAATAAAAATAAAGTGGCCTTTGGCAAATAACATACCCCAATTATTACCACCCGCATAACCAAGATTCTGCTGGCATCTCAACACCTTTACATTTGGATAACCGGCGGTTTGTATAGTTTCCGTGGGATCATCAGCAGAAGCCATATCGCAAACCAATACTTCATAATTGCCATAAGTCAAATGCCGCGTTGATTCAAGAAACTCACATGTTACAGCCAGTTGGTTATAATTCAACGTTATTATAGATACAAGAGGTAGTTGCACAATATTGAGTTTTTAACTCAAAAGTCAAAATCCAGCAATGTTCGCGTTTTGAATTTCGACTCTCTACATTTAGTTTACTTGTTACACATTCGATTTTTGAAACACAGCCGTTGGTGTATTGGCCATAATCCAAAGATCATACATGAAGCTATGCTTGTCTGCATAACTGATATCAAGATTAATTCTTTCTTCAGCCGACATGTTACCATGCCCTCTTTTTTTAATTTGCCACAATCCCGTCATACCTGCGGGTGCAAGAAAACGAGGTGCCCATTCATCAGTAGTAAGGGTAGCCGCTTCGTACAATGGCAATGGTCTGTTGCCCACCAGCGACATATCTCCCAGCAACACGTTAAAAAGCTGCGGTAATTCATCAAGGCTTGTGTTTCTTAGAAATGTGCCCAACTTTGAAATACGCGGATCGTTACTAACCTTAAAGAACACTGGTCCTGAATCAGAAACATTGTATTGATTCAAATGCCCCATCTCATTCACCTTTTGATCCGCATTCATTTCCATGGTGCGGAATTTATAAAAATTAAAAATCCTGTAACCTCTTCCCGCTCTCTTTGAAATATATAATACCGGACCTCTTGATTCTAATTTTATAGCAATTGAAATAAAAAGAAACACAGGGCTTAATAATAAAAGCGAGGCCATTGCGACAGTTATATCAAGGCTTCTTTTCAATACATAATTGTAATCTGTCTTTCGTGGCACTTTAGTCTGAATACTTTTTCGAAAAGAGGCATGATGTTTTTTATCTTTTATCTTCCTCAAAAAAAGAACACGCTGAATAAATTTCTCTCCGAGATCATCAATAGAAATAATATCATCAATAAATCTGCAATTTTTAAATTGTGCAAGCTGCGCTGCACTTATATCAGAAGAGTCAAGCACAATGGGCACGTTAGAAAGATCGTCATGTGAGGCCATAAATTTTGCCAGCTTTACAATTGCCGTATAACTTGTAGTCGCGTCTGCAATAACAACTCCCGGCGGCTTCCCGTTCCTGGAAATAATTCTTGAAAGAATTGAGATGGCGTTGTCAACCGTTTCCGCCGCATAGCCTCCTTCAAAAAGAGTGATAATGCGGTCAATTTTCACGTTTTTCTTCCCCAGGTAAAAAAATTCTGTTAGTGGCGCGATCTCTACATCTTTTAGCGCAAGATCCGCTTTAGAAGTTTGAACAAGGTTCCCATAAATTCTTTCGATTGCAGGTGATGAAATGTCTGGTAAAATTGCAAGTTCCATTCAGGTAAGAGTTTAATGATTAATGTTGTTTATATCCTGGTGTTTTCTTTAACTATACAGCTTTAAGCTTTGTCGTTGATTGTTGCATGCCGGCAAACACATTCTCAATAAAATTTACCAGATCAACAGGATTGAAGGGTTGTTGAAAATATTGTAACACCCCCATTTCCTTACACTTGGAAGCAATCTCAGATTTACTTAATGAAGACAGAACAATAAGAGGAATATGACCGTATAAACCACTACTGGTTAGATGTGCAATCAATTCCCAATTATCCGTATCAGGCAACTGGGGATCAGCGATAATAGCGTGCGGCAAATCATTGTGCGAAAGCCAATACATTGCAGACGCAGCATCTGCAGCAGTTATAACCCGGTAGCTTTTTTCAAAAACATTTTGAAGAAGAAACCTGATCGCTTTGCTTCCATCAATCGCTAAAATCGTTCTTTTCATTTTGTTGAATCATTAAGTTTGAACAAACTCAATCCTTTTCATGAGACTAGCAATAGAATTTGTTTAAGCTCACATCAGGGTATAGGATCGACAGAAACAAAATGGTTTTGGAAAGGATCGAAACCGGCAATTATACTATTTAACAATGCATAGCAAATTCGTGCATGAATACTTCAACCCGCCGAGTAGCATTACTGCAGTACAAGTGAGTGACACAACGAATGCTTAATAGTAGCAATATCGCCGGTATCAAAAAAATCCATGCATAATTTTACACTGTCCGAAGTATAATAATAAAACTAAAAAGGTATTTATCTAAGGATATTAGGGGTGGAAGATCTCAAACTTTTTTTTATAGCCTGATTTTCAAAAGGAATTGAATAAAATCGCTATTTAGAAACTGACAATCGCATTATAAAAATAAAAACAAAAATCAATAAAGCAAATGCATTAGCACGAAATTTTACATTATTGTCATGCAAACGGGAACTGCAATTGCCATTCTCCTTTACAGTCAATGATTTTCAAAGTATTTCATTCGCCACCGGAACTAGCTTAACCGATGATGCGGGTATAAAGCCAATGAATATTGTTATAAAACTAACGGAAGCAAAAGCTATTAACTATAATATTAGTGTGTTGATTACTGTTATATTTTAAGCTTTAATAATTTTATACAATGCTTTTTGATACCGGCGATATTGCTACTATTAAGCATTTGTTGTGTCACTCACTTGTACTGCAGTAATGCTATTCAGCGGGTTGGTAGTAGAAAGGCCGGCTTTCTTACGCCAGCTTCTCCCTGCCGGCCTTCTCCCAAATCACACTTTGATTGCCTTTTAAATACCTGCGAAATCCAAGAAAAGCAGCGGCATTCATAAACACAAAATAATACGGCACATACAGACTTTTGATCTTTATATTCTTATTCGCAAATTGCCATCCTGCAAAAGCCATTATATAAAATACAATTTGTGCCATCAATAAAACTTCATACAAAACAGAAATAGTCAACAGCACAATAAGCGTATTGCTAAAAAAAATAAGCACCAAACATAACGGACAAATCGCCCATCTTAACACACGATGTGATATGTATTGAAATGAAAGCAATCCGTACTTAAACACATTAAGCACATCGCCCAACAAATACATAGCCTGGAAGCCGCCCGCGCAAATGCGCACCTTTCGTTTTTGTTCTTCCTTCATAGATGAAGAAGCGGTTTCTATCGCATACGCACCAGGCTCATACTTAAACGAAAATCCTTTCATACAAATATGCATCGACAACACAAAATCTTCGATAATAACACCTTCCTGCACAGGTTCATATAATGCGCGCCTTACAGAAAATAATTCCCCCGCAGCACCAACAATTGTATTCAGTGCCGAGTCAAGTTTTTTTAAAGTCGATTCATACTTCCAGTAAATTCCTTCACCTGCTGCAGAAGCCTTATCGCTTGCCTGTTTGATAATCTTTTTTTCTCCGGCCACCCCGCCAACTTTTGGTGATTCATAATGCTTCGCCAACTCTTTTATACAAGCTTTGTTCAAAAGTGTATTGGCATCGCTGAATATCAAAACTTCTTCTTCTGCAAATTGAACAGCCCTGTTCATAGCAAAGGCTTTTCCTCTTCTTCCATTTGTATGGAGTAATTCATAATTACTGTTTTCTCTAATTAACTCCGGAGTACTATCAGTGGATCCGTCTGTTACAAAAATTACACGCAGTTTATCAGCAGGATAATCAAGCTCAGCGGTATTATTTAATTTATGAAGAATAAAATCTTCTTCATTATATGCAGGAATGATCAGCGCTACAGTTGGCCGGCAGTGCATTTCAACAGTTTTCTTTTTGAAAAATATTCTTTTCATACTAACAAGAAAAGCTATTAGTATTCCATATCCGATGTAAGCATAAAAAACAATACAGATACAAATCCAAAAAAGCATTTGCAAAAAAAGCATTTGGCTAGAGGTTTTTATGTTAACAAGATAATGAGAGGAATTGAGAAATGGAAGTGACTTTTAGAACAGCATTGACTGGTGTTCAATAAAATTTCAGATATCAGAAAACTTCCAACTACTGACATCTGACCCTGGCATATCTTCTGTTCACTATATTTGCATCATGCGAATTGATATCATTACTGTTTTACCTGAATTACTGGAAAGTCCTTTTGCTCATTCTATTATGAAAAGAGCGCAGGCAAAGGGTTTGCTGGAAGTGCATGTGCATCATTTAAGAAAATGGGCGGTAAATGAATATGGGCAGGTGGATGATTACCAGTATGGTGGCGGAGCAGGAATGGTGATGATGTGCGAGCCGCTGGCGAATGCAATTGAGAATTTGCAGAGCGAAAGAAAATATGATGAGATCATATACATGACTCCTGATGGCCGACGCTTTGAACAAAAAATAGCGAACCGGCTTTCGTTGTATGATAATCTGCTAATCATTTGCGGCCACTATAAAGGTATTGATGAGCGCATCCGCGAACATTTTGTAACATTGGAAATCTCAATTGGCGATTATGTGTTGAGCGGTGGTGAGCTTGCCGCAGCCGTTATTGTAGATGCAATTGGCCGCATTATACCCGGCGTACTGAATGATGAAACTTCCGCGCTTACCGATTCCTTTCAGGACGATTTGCTGGCGCCGCCTGTTTACACACGTCCCGCAAATTTTCGCGGTTGGGAAGTACCGCCCATTTTATTGAGCGGCGATCCAAAAAAAATTGATGACTGGCGTCACGAACAAGCTGTAGCCAGAACAGAAAAAAGGAGACCGGATCTTATCTAGCAACTATTCTCTACTCAACACTTTTGTAAATCTCTCAATAGAAGCTTCAGGTTCTATTGCTTTTCCGTTGATAATATTTTGTACTAGTTGATTGGCAAAATATGGAGCCAGTGAACAACCTTTGGAGCCTAATCCGTTAAAAATTCCGATGTTCTCATATGCAGGATGCATGCCCACAAATGGCCGTCTTTCAAGGGTTGCCGGGCGCACAGATGCAAGATGATCAACAATTCTAAAAGGAGCTTTAATAGTTTGTGTCATCCAATTTTTAGCGAACTGATAAAATCCTTCTGTAGGATTATCATCATCAAACTCCCATAAGTAAGGAGCGCCAACCCAAAAAATATCATCTTTCCACGGAACAAATTTGAAGCCTTTTTTCAACACATGAGTTGTGGGAAAATCTTTTACTTCCACCAGCAAAGCCTCGCCTTTATTGGGCGCAAAAGGAAGGTTCTTAAAATATGGATTTGAAAATCCGTTCAATCCATCACAGAAAATTATTTTCTCAGCGATAATATCATTATAACACACTTTGGTTTCCTCTATTCGAAAATCACTCATTTCAAAATGAGCCGTAACAAGTAAATTATTTTGCTCCAGCCATTCGCGGTATGATGGCAGCAACAATTGCAGATCCATCCAGTGAGCAGGTTCAATTATGCCGTAGCCCAAATCGTAGTGTACAAGATGCTTCCAGTCATTCTCATCCTGGGGCAGCGAGAGATATTGTTTATCATTTTCGTACCGCGCTTCAAACGCGTTTCTCATTTGAAGCGTAGGATAAAAGTCGATAATACTTTTCAGTTGAATACAATCAATTTGCAATAATGCTCCCAGTTCATGATATGTTTTCCAGGAGCAGGCCAAAAGCTCATCAATCAACCACGTCTTTACAATTCGCCTTCCGGTAACAGGATTAATAATGCCTGCCGCCACTTTGGCCGCAGAAAATGGCGCGTCATCATCAATTACTACAAAAGTTTTTTTGGCTTTATGCAATTCCCAACTTAGGAAAGTGCCCGCAAGCCCTTGCCCTACAATAATAAAATCTGTTTGCATGCCACGAAGATAAGTGGAAAAAGAAGGAGATTTTTATGATTTTAAATCCTATCTAAAAACTACAACAAAATATTTATAAAAGCATTTCTTACTATCATTCACATGGCAATTATCAAATTTTTTCTTTGTGGAAAACCGGCGATAGTGCAACTATTAAGCATCGTTGTGTCACTCACTTGTACGGCAGGAATACTATTGAGCGAGTTGGCAGTTGGCAGTAGACAGCAGGCAGTAGAGAGGTCAGATGCTAAGCAAGTTTATTTTTAGCGCTGCACTAACATACCGGGCAGCCAACATAATACTAAAATAAATGTCCTGCACTTTTGAAGTGCAGGACATTTATTTTAGCATAACCTTATGATACATTCGCTCAATTCATATTCCACTGTTGAACGGAGCGTCGCAAGCAAAGCTCCATCAAGGCGCAAAAGCCGGTCTCCAAATAAAAAAACTTTATCACATTACCATTAACTTTTTACTCTACAGTCACTCTCACACCTTCGCTATGGCTGCTGAATTCCGGTGCATACATGCATTGAATAGTGGTGATGCCATTACTGAAATTCCCCTGGTGCGTTACAAACAACGGATATTCAAAAACGTATGTGCCTTTACGTAAGTAATCAAAAAAGAAATTGGTGCCTGCATCTTTAGTGGTTTCATAATAGCCAAGTCCGCCTTGCCATTTATAACTGCTAATTACATTTACCGGCTCCATGCAGCTTGCACGCATGTCTTTCATGTGCACAAATTCCATATCACGATCAACACGCAGTTCTATACGCACTTTTATTTTATCGCCCACTTTCAATACATCATTCGCATTTACGGGCGTCAACACCGGACCGCGATCCGTATTTTTTTCCACAAACAATTTCTTTGTAAGTTGCAGTGGAGTGGCCGCAGGCGTTATATTTTCCAGTCTTTCAAAATACTGCCAGTACACACTTCCCCATGATGTTATTTGCGTATTGGCGCCGGAAATTTTTACAGATATATTTCCCATTTCGGGTTTAACAAAATCGCCGCTAATTGTATTCTTAAAATATCCTGTGCCTGCTTCTGTTTTATTATCAGTTGAGCTTATTGTTTTGTTCCCCAATTTTATTTCCACAGTTGGAGTGGCGCTCAACCAGTCGCTGCCTTGCAATAGTAATGCATAACACGCGTCGGCAGTGGCTTTGGTTGTTTTCCAGTTATTAGTTTGTTTATTTTTCAACAACCATGTTTTCAGATCATTCACCGTGTGTACATCATTGCCAATTTCAGAAAACGCTTCTATTAATACTGCCTGTGTTTCTATTGGCGCCTCGTACCAAAAATATCCGGCTCTGACATCTTTCCAATACATACCCAGCTCATCATTGTTAACAGCATTTTGCTTCAGTGATTTCAAAATATTATTTGCAGTGGCTTTATCCCCACTTCTGTTTAAGGCCAACGCGATCATTGCCTTGCTGTATACAGATTGTTGCAACCAGTATTGTTTGGCTTGCGCTGTAAAATATTTGATTGCCGTAGCTGACTTTGCCGGAATTTCAATATCACTATAGAAGCTGCGCATATATAAATACTGCACCGCCATGTAACTTAGATTGTTTTTCTTTAGATCGGTTTTACTTTTTATCAGTTCATTATAGTCGTCTGTGATCCTTTCATCAAGATAATCAACTGCGCTTTTCGCTATTGTGTTCCAAGATTGTTTTAAGCCTGTTAATGCACCTAATTTTTTTAAATGCCCGATGCCACTAGCAATGTATTGTGTTACATAGCGATTATCCGGGCCACCTTTAAACCATACGAATCCGCCATTACTGCTTTGCAATTGTTTCAACCGTTCATAAGCATTTTGCAAACCATTATTCATGCGCACCATATCAAACAGCAAAGCGATATTTTTCTTTTGCTGCGCTTCGTTTTTAGCCTGTAACACCCACGGCGTTTCTTCAAGCAATACGGATTTCAACTCTTCATTTTTTTGAAGGCTACTCAACAGCGCGGATGAATCTTCACTGTTCCATTTTTGTACTATCGCTTTCAGTCGCGGCGCTTTATTAGCAATCATACCGGCCAACGCGTTCGCATAATAACGATTGAAAGTCTGTTCAGCACATTCATACGGAAAATCGGTAAGATAAGGCAATGCCTGCACCGCATACCAGGCCGGATTTGAAGTATACTCTACTGTCAATGCATACTGCTGTAAAGTTTCACTATTACCTGATTGCAGCAGTTTATCAAACTTAAAATTCTTGCTATTGGTATTACGAACATTCAAAGGCATACTTTCCGTTACGAGCATGCTGTTGGTAAGCACAGGCAACGATTTTTCTTCGCCATCACTATTATTACCGGCAACGGCTTTAAAGCGGTATACTATAGCACTATTGTAATTATACGGAATAGTCACATCAAACTTAACGGGAGCACTCTGCAAAGCAGCTACGGTAAAGTATTGCACAGGTTGTATATTTTGAAACCAACCATCAACAGATTGCATGGTAGCAGCATTCAGCAGTTCCAGTTGTACGGTTCCCGTAATTTCTTTATCTGTCATATTCACTATCCTGGCACTCATTTCTATTTTATCACCTTCACGTAAAAACCGTGGCGCATTAGGCTGAACCATCAGATCTTTTTGCGTAATCATATTTACTGTTGAATACCCAAAAGACAAATCCTTAGTATGCGCCAACGCCTGGAATTTCCATTTTGTTAAAGCCTCCGGCATGGTGAAGCTAAAACTGATATTACCATCTGCATCAGTTCTCAAATCGGGGAAGAAGAAAGCAGTTTCATTGAAATTTTTGCGAAGCTGAATTTGCTCAGAAGGTTCCCCAGGTTTTGATACTTGACTTGCAGATGCCACATCAAGAGAATCGGCCACTGTAGGAGGAGCAAATTGAACCATTTCTTTAGATCCCGCGTCAGCCAAAATAAACATCTCATCAGAAGTCGCTTGCTTCACTTTATTCTGTACCTCACCTTTAGCCCGTGCCAAATTTACCGGAGCAGCACCGGCCATACTATACATAAGTCTGCGGTTATTTTCAAAGCTTATCAATTCATCGTATCTTTTATCCATAAATGTCCTGGTCCCGTCGCTCCAATAATTACGCCGTGAAGAAACATCTTCAAAACAGATTGCACTTCTCCAATCACCCCCCATTGCATTTACCGGCCACACGTTAGGAATATTCCATTTGTGGTATTGAAATTGATCCAACGAAGCATCATACATGCCTGCCAACAGTTCCGCTGCCACTTTTTCTTTCTTGCTGCCGCTAATCTTTACAGTCCATTTTTCTTCGCTGCCGGGTAGTGTTTTATCGCGCCATGTTTCATAACTTATAGTCAATTCCTTATTTGTCCAGGGCACATTTACATTACTCCCCCGGATATAAAACCTGTTATTTTTTACCAAAAAATAATTAACTCCAATACCTCCGCGGTCGGCTTCTGTAGCTGCTATATCAACACTTTTCTTTCCGTTATTTAATGATAACAAATTGTAAGTAGAAACTTGTTTGTCGGTTTGCACATTTCGCTTAGATACCTGTTGAATAATTGTTACATCATGTGCAGAAGAAGCGATTGTTTGCTTCGTTCTTTCACCTGGTTCCAGCGTTTCCCTTGTTTGTGTAACAGCTAGGTATTCAGGAATTGGTAATTTATCGCTCTTGTCGTTTTCCAGTAAAACATATTTTATATCTTTTACCTCACTACCTTCCGTATCGGTGGCGGTAGCTATAAGCTTATACCAACCCGTTTCCGGCTTTTCAGTTTTTATATCAATTTTTTCATTCGCATTACCATCAACAGTAGCCACAATTTTTTCATTTTCCCACGTTTCCTTTTCGCTTTCGTTGCTGTATTCATCATTGGGAAAATACTTCACATATTCATTATAACTCATTACAAACAGATCCGGTTGCCTCCAATAGCGTTTATTAATTAAGCGCCCGGGATGCTTCAACTTACACAACTGCAAATGAACACGTGCCGCGGTTTTCTGATCATTAAAGTTCTTAGCCATAACGGCTATACTTTTCAGGCTATCCACAGAAAGCGTGGCATCATTTTCAAGCGCGATTTGCAATTGCATGGCTTTATAAGAAACCGTTACCGTCATTTCTCCGCTTCTGGTTTCACCACTGTTGTCCGTTACATCAGCAATCACCCTATAATCAAATAGCGGATCAAGCGCTTTTTTGATTTGCAGGTCCGGAATGGCTTTGAACCTGATATAAAATTTACCTTCCGCATCAGTTTTTGTAACACCATTGGTTATTTCCATTTCACTGGTACGCGGCCAAATTGTTCTTGAAAATCTCCATGGCAAAAATCTTGGTACGCGTACTACCCTGTATTTTACTTCAGCTCCATCAATACTATTTCCTGCAAACGCTTTTGCATTGCCGGTAATAAGTACGCTATCATTTACTTTATAAGCTGTTTTTAATGTATCATATTCAACAGAAAAGGAAGGACGCTTATATTCTTCTACAGAAAAACCAGTCTCGCCATTTATATCTTCATCTTTTATCCTGAAGTATCCGTTCAACATACTTTCCGGCAATTTGAACTTTCCTGAGTAGGAGCCATACTCATTTGTAATTAGCTTTATTGAATCTATTACTTCATGGTTAGCATTGTACAATGCCACTGTTGTTTTTTTGTCCGCAATTACTTTGTTTGTTTTTGTTGCAAAATCTTTTGTTATCGCTATTCCTTTAAAATAAATGGTTTGGCCGGGTCTGTAAATTGATCTGTCGGTAAACAGAAAAACCCTGGAATTTTCCTCTTCATATTGCCTCTCACTTAATGCAGGCTTTTCATCATCGTTATAGGTATAATAAATATAACTATTGTCCCTAACATACAAATGATCGTTCTTGTGTTTCAACTCCAATTGAAAAGCCCGCGTTTCTCTTTTTCTGTTATACTTAAATGTAAAATGTCCCATTTTATCTGTCACCAACAATTCGCCTTTTTTGTCAATATACTTTCTCTTTTGGTAATCATATGCTGAATACCAAACCTGTACCGCCGCGCTCTCTAAAGGCTTGCCTGTTTCACGGTGAAGAACGAAATAATCGTTATCATTGCTCACATAACTAATGTTCGACACATAGAACCGCTGTGCCACTAATAAATTTTTTGCACGTGAAAAACCTTCATCCACACTTCCTAATAAAATATACTCACCCACCGGTAGCGCGTCAACTTTTATCTCTACATTATGAGTTTGATAATCCTTTGTATCAGGCAATTGTTGTTTCCAGTTTTTTACATACTTAAACCCGGCAACCATCTTCCAAAACGTATCTTCATCATTCTTGTCTTCCAACTGCGCTTTCATTTCGGTGGTTAACTGTATAACACGAAAATTAAGCGAGGGTACATTTTTATAACCAACCAGTGTTCTGAAAGGCTTTCCGGGAATGTTTACTTTTTCCGTAGCAAGGTTAATTTGCGAGCTTTTTATTTGTTCCAGCAAACCGGAGCAATTATGGTAACCTTCACTCTTTTCTTTTTGCTGCAAAATTTTTTCACATATCTCTTTAGCCTTTACATATTCGTACCTGTTAGCAGTATCATTCAAAGGATCATATTCCGAAGCTTTACCTGCATGCCATTGCGCCAGTAAATACCATGCCTGCGCGGCGGCGGGCATATCGCCATACTGCTGTGCCATATGATTTATAACATTATAATACAGCTCATTTTTATTTTCATGAACTGCATAATTATTTACAAACTGAATACGTTGCAAATCCACGTCAATCAAAGCATCAGGCTTCTTGTCGTTTAAATGGAACGCGATTAATTTCTGATAAATCAACAATGCTTTATAATG
Source organism: Flavihumibacter sp. (assembly GCA_031553495.1). Classification (GTDB taxonomy): domain Bacteria; phylum Bacteroidota; class Bacteroidia; order Chitinophagales; family Chitinophagaceae; genus Pinibacter. Next base: position 119,579 of record JAVBLN010000007.1, on the reverse strand, counting down.
AAGCGAAGCAGTATCTTTTGTTTCAAATTTGGCATGAATGAAATTGGCGGCGGGGTCAAACGCGGATGCCTCGTTTATTTCAAACGCATAAGATGGTTTTGTTATATACCTTTCGGCGCTTGAAAAATATTCAAGGGCACGATTTGCCAGCAGATCGTATAATGTAGGGCGCAGGTATCGAACAGTTCCTGCTATAATCAAAGGCTCATAATCTTCAATCTCGGTTTGCTGCAATTTTTTTTCATCTTTTAGCGATTCGAAATACAAAGCGGAAATCTTTTGCTGAAAATCAGCGAGGCTCCAGGTAGCAAGGTCATCTTTCTTAAAGTTTTCCGTAGCGGTTCTGTTGTAAAATTTCCACCTGTTATTTTGAAAATACCTGTAATACAAACCTGCGGTTATACTATTGAGCAACGCTTTACTTAAAGGCTGATCCGCCTTTGCAATCTCCTCTTCAAAACGCTGAATACTTTTAACATCCGCATTTTCCTGAGTTGGCTGCTGCAGGCCGGCTTGAAAAATCAGCGTTTTTATTAACTGCGGCTGATTATTTTCTTTCTTTGCCCGGTCGTAAATTTTATTTACTTCTTCCAGGGCAGATTCTGTTAGGCCTTTTTTACCATACAACGAATCAACTTTTTTCCACAAAACATCATAGCCGGATTTGTCTTGAGCTTTCATAGATAAGGATATACTGGTTATAAAAAGTATAAAAACCAATGCGAAAAAATTTCTATAGTTCATGTAATGAAATTTTATACAAGTTATATAAATCTGTAAGAGTATTGGCAATTCAAAATTCAAAAGCAAAACAAACTTGCTTTTAGAATTTCCTTTGTATGATGCAAGAGAAGGGCTAATTGCACGACACAAGTATAGTTTTAACCTAAATTTTGCAGAAGAAAGAACGTGGGAATGAATTTGAAAATGCTGTGGTTCAGGTTTTGCTTATTTGTTTTGAACAAACGTTAATAATGTGGAAATGTGGAAATTGGGGAGCCTAATAACTGAGATAAAAAAAAGATCATAGCAGTTTGAAAATGAGACAATCTAAAAATGAAGCGGAATAAACACACAAGGGATGGCCGAATTGTAGCTATCCCTTGTGTGCTTGTGCCTCCTATTGTGCCCCTTGTGGTTAAACACTAACAACCAACAACTATCAACCCTTTTCCACTACTTCCGCCATTTTCTTTCCTATGTCCGCAGGGCTTTGCACCACATGGATTCCGCATTCGGACATGATTTTCATTTTAGCAGCAGCAGTATCATCAGCGCCACCAATAATGGCTCCGGCATGGCCCATGCGGCGGCCCGGAGGTGCTGTTTGCCCGGCAATAAAACCGACCACTGGTTTGGTGCCGTTATCTTTAATCCAGCGTGCTGCCTCCGCTTCCATACTTCCACCTATTTCACCAATCATTACTATGCCATCCGTTTCGGGATCATTCATTAGCAACTCCACAACATCTTTAGTGGTAGTACCAATAATAGGATCGCCGCCAATTCCCACAGCAGTTGAAATTCCCAATCCCGCTTTGGCCACCTGGTCGGCGGCCTCATAAGTTAATGTACCCGATTTTGATACTATTCCGATTCTTCCTTTTTTGAACACAAAGCCCGGCATTATACCAACCTTGCATTCTCCTGCGGTTATCACACCCGGACAGTTAGGCCCTATCAGCCTGGATTTTTTTCCCGGTAAATAATTTTTTGCTTTCACCATATCCTGCACCGGGATGCCTTCGGTTATACACACAATGAGCTCAATGCCTGCTTCAGCGGATTCCATAATGGCATCCGCCGCGAATGCCGGTGGCACAAAAATGATGGAAACATTAGCGCCGGTAGTTTTCACGGCCTCAGCCACGGTATTAAATACCGGCCGGTCGAGATGAGAAGATCCGCCTTTTCCGGGCGTTACGCCACCCACTACATGGCTCCCATATTCAATCATTTGGGTAGCATGAAAAGTTCCTTCTGTGCCCGTAAAACCCTGAACCAGGATCTTAGAATTTTTATCTACTAAAATACTCATACGCTGTTTTTATATTGGTCTATATTTTATGTAAGTCAAAAATAAGGGATAATTTTTTTCGGCACGCAGATGCTGAAGATTTAGGTAGATTCATGATAATATTTTGAAGCCGGGTTTTTTCATCGCCCAATAGATATTCAACCGATGAACGGATTGCGACGCAACGATGATGCCATGAAAAGCTATCGCCGGTATCCAAAAAAATATTCAAACAATTATGCATTACCTCTGTTAATTGCGCTTATCATTGCCGTGCTTATCATTTTCTATTTCCATCATTCGCATGGCCTTCGCATCCTGCAAAAATTCTGACGCGAATATGAAGGCATTGAGCTTTTCATTTTTGCTATAAATGATTTCTTTGTTGTTGCCCTCCCATTCTTTATGGCCTTCATACATATAGATGATGCTATCGCCAATTTCCATTACACTGTTCATATCATGCGTGTTGATTACAGTGGTTATATCATACTCGGTTGTTAATTCTTTAATCAGTTTATCAATCACCAAAGATGTTTGCGGATCCAGGCCGGAATTGGGTTCGTCGCAAAATAAATATTTTGGATTGAGCACAATGGCACGTGCAATTCCCACACGCTTTTTCATACCGCCACTTATTTCCGCAGGAAATTTTTTATTTACATCTTTCATGTTTACTCTTTCCAGCACTTCATTCACCCGCTTCAATTTTTTCGAGTACGTATCGTTGGTAAACATATCAAGGGGGAACATGATATTCTGCTCAACTGTTAAGCTGTCAAATAATGCAGAGCCTTGAAAAAGCATACCGATTTGTTTGCGTATTTCCTTTTTCTCTTCATTATTCATGGCTATAAATTCGAGACCATCATAAAGTATTTCTCCGGCATCCGGGTGAAACAGGCCTACAAGGCATTTCATGAAAACCGTTTTGCCACTGCCACTCGATCCTATAATCAAATTGCATTTACCTGATTGCATTACTGCACTCACATCCTCTATTATAATCCTGTCATTAAAACCTTTGCGTAAATTTTTTACTTCAATCATAATGATGATTTAGTTTGAGCGGTAAGTTATTTGTGTTACTTACAACTTTTACAATAACAATGCCGATAATACATAATCAGCAAGCAGAATAAGCACACAACTTACCACTACGCTTTTTGTACTGGAACGGCCAATTTCCAAAGCGCCACCATTTACAGTATATCCATAAAAAGCCGGGACACTGGATATAAAAAACGCGAATGTGTAAGATTTTGCCAATGCAAAAAACACATTATAAGGTGTAAAATTTTGTAATAATCCTTTGGTATAATCAGCAGCGCTAATAATTCCGGACGCAGTGCCTGCAATGCGCCCGCCAATAATACCTACACCGGCGGAAATTACCACCAGCATTGGAATCACCAAAAGCGCTGCAAGTATTTTTGGCAACACAAGATATGCTTTGCTATTAATGCCCATAATTTCAAGCGCATCTATTTGTTCGCTCACACGCATGTTGCCCAGCTCACTTGCAATTTTACTACCCACCACACCTGCCAGCACAATACAAATTAATGTGGGTGCAAACTCAAGTATAACGGTATCGCGAACTATTTGCGCTATGGTGCTTCTTGGTATAATAGGGCTTACCAACTGATAAGCCGTTTGCAATGTAGAAACCGCACCCATGAAAAAAGAAATGATCAGCACAATGCCCAATGAACCGACCCCTATATCCGAACATTGATGCATGAATTCCTTCCAATACATCTTACCATTTTCAGGCTTGGAAAACATGCCTTTAAGCATCAACAAGTACTTTCCTATTTCAGTAAAAAGTTTTATAAACATTGCTCTGTTTAAAATTATTCTACGTTCAAATCACATAATAAAGTCCAAATGTAAAAGTAAAATCGTGGAATTGAAAAAGTAGTGGAAAAATTTAGCAATATTATTTTACATGAACAATTCGTATCATACTATTGTTAAGGCAAAATTTTATAGCGGAAAGTCAACATTTTATAATAGCGTTTGTGCTTTTCCGTTATATAAAGTTAAAGCAGGAAGATTTGAGATGCTTTAGATAGTTTTACTTCGTATTGTATTAAGCTACTATTTTTTGTTGACCGGCGGTAGTGCTACTATTAAGCATCGTTGTGTCACTCACTTGTGCGGCAGTAATGCTATTGGGCGGGTTGTTGGTATTTAACCACAAGGGCACCATAGGAGGCACAAAGGACGCAAGGGATGATTGAATTTCAAGCTGCCTTGTGTGCCTAGTGCTTCCCTTTGTGCCCCTTGTGGTTAAAATACTTTTTAATAAGGGCATTGCCGAATAGAATTACTACCGCACAAGAGTGCGACGCAACGGCTGCGCCATAGTAATTCAAATGCTTGGCCCATAATAAAAACATATCTTACAAACAGTTTCTATATTAATAAGCCATACACGACACTCCACCCTATTAATTATTAATTACTAATTATTAATTAAAAATTATTTCTTAAACTGCATTCCCAGGTTATACATTACAAAGCTCCAGATATCTGTAGCTTCATCAATTTGCTTGCCAGTGGGTTTTCCTGCCCCATGACCGGCTTTGGTTTCTATACGGATCAACGCAGGATTTTTACAACCTTGGCACTCCTGAAGCGTAGCTGCAAATTTGAAGGAGTGAGCAGGCACCACCCTGTCATCATGATCGGCAGTGGTAATTAAAGTTGCCGGGTAACAAACTCCTTTTTTCAAATTGTGCAATGGCGAATAGCTGAACAAATTTTTAAAATCAGCTTCATTTTTTTCTGCATTGCCATACTCTACCGCCCAGCCCCAACCAACGGTAAACTTATGAAACCGCAGCATATCCATTACGCCAACTTGAGGTATGGCCACTTTAAACAAATCAGGACGTTGCGTCATTACCGCGCCAACAAGCAAGCCGCCATTACTACCGCCTCGAACGGCAATTTTATCTTTATTGGTGTATTTATTTTCTATCAGCCATTCGGCAGAAGCAATAAGGTCGTTAAATACATTTTGCTTATTCAACAGCATACCGGCTTTGTGCCATTCTTCGCCATACTCACTGCCTCCACGAAGTGTTACCTGTGCATAAATGCCACCCTGCTCAATGAAAAACATATTGGATACACTGAAGGAAGGTGTCACCGCAATGTTGAATCCACCATAACCATAAATCATTACCGGGTTGTTGCCATTCAGCTCAAGTCCTTTTTTATAAGTAAGGAACATTGGTACTTTAGCGCCATCTTTTGAAGTAAAAAACACCTGTTTTGTTTCATACCCATCAGTATTGAATTTTACTTCGGCTTTGCGGAACACTTCTGATTTTCCGGTTTCAATATTGTAATGAAATATGGTGGAAGGAGATGTGAAAGAAGTGTATGTATAGAACAATTCCTTTTGTTGCTTATCGGCGCCAAACCCGGATGCAGTGCCTATTCCGGGTAATTCAATTTCTCTTACAAGTGTACCGTCATATTTATACTGGCACACTTTTGTTGACGCGTCTTTCAAATAACTTGCAAACAGATAACCGCCTGCGGTAGATACACCTTGCAACGCCTCCTTTTGTTCTGGAATAATTACGTTCCAATTTTCCTTCGAAGGTTTTTGCGGATCTACAGACACAACTCTATAATTGGGCGCACCATCATTTGTTTTCAGCAAAATTCTGTTGCCACTATTATCAATTACATCAGGCTCTGTGTCAAAACCTTTTACCAGCACTTTAAACTCTTTCTGCGCAGTATTTTTTAAATCTTTATACAGCACTTCGCCACCGCTTGTTCCTTCTGTAACGTGTATAAATAAAAACCTTCCGTCATCGGTAAGCTGTGCGTTAAAATATCTCAGCGGATGCTGCTGATCTTCCCATATTAATGCATCGTTGCTTTGTGGCGTACCAAGTTTGTGATAATATACTTTTTGAAATTCATTTTGTTTACTCAGCTTTGTTTTTTCATCAGGTTGCGGATACCTGCTGTAATAAAAACCATCTTCACCTTTCCAGGAAAAGCCACCAAATTTTATAAACTCTATTTTATCGCTTAGCAATTGTTTGGTTTCCGCATCCATCACATATGCCACCTGCCAGTCGCTACCAGACTGCGCTACAGTATAACAGAGATATTTACCATTTTTTGAAAATGCCAGGCCTCCCAATGCTGCGGTACCATCGGCTGATAATTTATTGGGATCCAGGAAAACTTCAGGCGTTGCCTGCAAAGCATCCTGCCTGTATAAAACGCTTTGATTCTGTAATCCGTCATTTTTAAAAAAATAATAGTACTTACCTTTCTTGAAAGTAGAGCTGTATTTCGGATAGTTCCATAATTCTTCGAGACGTTTTTTTACATCGGCCCTAAAAGGAATTTTTTCCAAATAAGCTGATGTCACTTCATTTTCACTATTCACCCAGGCTTTTGTTTCTTCACTATTGTCGTCCTCCAGCCAACGGTAAGGATCGGACACCTGAGTGCCAAAATAATTATCAGTCTGCTCAACTTTTTTTGTTTTCGGATATTGTAATTGTGTACACGAGGTTTCCATGATAAGAAAAGCCACTAAGGCAATAAGAAGTAGTTGTTTCATGCTATTCTATTTATATGGATAAGAATTGAAGCGTTAAGTTACGGGATTTTGCTGAACCTTATTGAATGGAGAATTGAGAATACAGTGTGTAAAAAATAATAGAAAACAAAAGCAATCTATTCAACAAGTTTTGAGTAATGAGTTTTGAGTAATGAGTACTTTTGTTTTGCTTGCAATCAGTGATTAAAGCATTCTCAATTCTCCACTCTCAATTCACCATTTATTTTAACCACAAGGGGCACAATAGGAGGCACGAGGAACACAAGGATTGGTGACAGTTCAGCCTACTCTTGTGGTTAAGCGGGTTATAAGTTTTGAGTAATGAGTGCTGAGTGCTTTTGTTTTGGCTTGCAATATATGCTTAAAGCACTTTCAACTTTCAATTTTCAACTTTCAACTCATCTTCACGCTCTGCAAGGCTTGCAGCCTTGCAGTCCTATACTGTTGCTTTTAGCAACATTGGCACTGTTCGACATATTAGCGCAGCGCATGTCGAACAAAGATAAAAGGGATATTTATCGCAATATACAAACACGCAACCGGCACACTTGACTTCAACCTCTAATCTCTGTTTTCTCTACTGCCAACTGCCTACTGTCCACTTCCTACTATCAACTGCTTCACTTTAGCAATTACAATCTGCAAATTGCCGGCATCCTGGCCGCCCGCAGTCGCAAGATTTTTTTGGCCACCACCACCGCCTTTAATAATTGGAGCTATATGTTCCTTTATAATCTTCCCGGCATCAAAACCCTTGGCCGTTACTACCTTGTCGCCTATGCCCACCGCCACAGAAGCTTTACCATCAATATTTGCGCACAGTACTGCCACATATTCCTCAAAATGCGGCTTCAGGTCGAAACACAATTTTTTTAAGGCATCGGCACTGCTCACTTCGGTAATTTCTCCAATAAAGCTAATTCCGTTTATAACTTCAGCTTTCTTAACTAAGCCATCTTTTATACCCGCAAGAAAACGACCTTCCAGTTGCTCTATTTTTTTTCTAAGCTCTGCTGTTTCCACCAAAGTACTTTCTATAGCCTTAGACAGGTCTTTTGGGTTTTTGAAGGTTTCTTTAATAAAAGCAAGCGTTTGCAAATGCTCGTTCACAAATTGTTCGGCAGCGCTGCCACTTACAGCCTCAATGCGGCGAACGCCGGCAGCTACCGCCGTTTCGTGCTTTACTTTAAAGAATCCCAACTCACCTGTGAAGCCAACATGCGTGCCTCCGCAAAGCTCTATGGAGTACGACGGATCAATTATCACCACCCGCACCACATCGCCATACTTTTCGCCAAACAGCGCCATAGCGCCCATTTGTACGGCTTCTTCCTTTGGCAGTTCTTTTATTACTACAGGTATATTTTCGCGGATCTTTTTGTTTACAACAGTTTCAATCTTCGCAATTTCTTCATCAGTCACTTTTGCGAAATGAGAAAAATCGAAGCGCAAATGTTCTTCATTTACCAGCGATCCTTTTTGAGCAACATGTGTGCCCAAAACCTGGCGTAATGCCGCGTGCAGTAAATGCGTCGCGGAGTGATGCACGGCGGTCTTTTTGCGCTTGTCCACATTTACACAGGCTTTCACCGTTGCGGCTATGGATACCGGAAGTTTATCTGCGAAATGAACGATCAGGTCATTTTCCTTTTTAGTATCGGTTACAGTAATTTCTTCTCCGTCAAAATTTAATACGCCGGTATCACCCACTTGTCCGCCACTCTCTGCATAAAAGGGCGTTTCCTCCAAAACCAGTTGAAACGATTCTTTTCCTTTTGCTTTTACCTTGCGGTATTTAACCACGGTGGTTTCTGTTTGCAACGATGTATATCCTGAAAAAGCCGTGGTTCCGTTTTCTTTCAAAACCACCCAGTCTTCCGTATCCAAAGCTGTGGCTGCCCGTGAACGATTCTTTTGCTGCTGCATAGCATTTTCAAATCCCGGCTCATCTACTTCCAGTTTATTTTCCTGGGCAATCAGTCTTGTTAAATCTATTGGAAAACCGAATGTGTCGTACAGTTCAAAAGCCGCTTCGCCATTGATGGCCGTGGCCTTTGCGGAAATTGTTTGAGCTATTATTTCATCTATTTTTTTCAGGCCTTTATCAAGTGTTCTTAAAAAAGCCTCTTCTTCTTCCTTCACCACTTTGCTCACAAAATCAAGCTGTTGGTATAGTTCCGGGAACACGGTTTTAAACTGTTCCGCCAAAACCGGCATTAACCTGTACAGCAGGGGTTCCTTCATATCCAGGTAAGAAAAATAGTAACGAACCGCACGGCGTAAGATTCTCCTGATCACATAACCGGCGCCTGTGTTGGAAGGCAACTGCCCATCCGCAATTGTGAATGCGATGGCACGAATATGGTCGGCAATTACGCGAAACGCAACAGCCTGTTTACTATCGGAGTAATCGTATTTTTTTCCGGTAAGATCTTCTGTAGCACTTATGGTACCTGTGAATACATCAGTATCATAATTAGAAGTTTTTTGCTGCAAAACACGCACAAGACGCTCAAGTCCCAAGCCGGTATCCACATGCTTTGCAGGCAATTGTTCTAATGTGCCATCTTTAAGCCTGTTAAACTGGATAAATACGTTGTTCCATATTTCAATTACCTGTGGGTCGTCATTGTTCACCCGCGTTTTTCCATCTACCTTTTTTCTTTCTTCATCGGGGCGGCAATCCACGTGCACTTCCGTACAGGGACCGCAAGGGCCGGTGTCGCCCATTTCCCAAAAATTGTCTTTTTTGTTTCCCAGTAAAATCCTGTCTTTATCCACCCACTTTGCCCATTCATTAAGCGCTTCATCATCTTTTGGGAGATTTTCAGCGGCATCGCCTTCAAATACGGTTACATAAAGCCTGTCTTTGGGTATGTTATATACTTCGGTAAGCAATTCCCAGCTCCAGGCAATGGCTTCTTTTTTAAAATAATCGCCAAAGCTCCAGTTGCCCAGCATTTCGAACATAGTGTGGTGGTACGTGTCCACGCCAACTTCTTCAAGATCATTGTGCTTGCCGCTTACCCGAAGGCATTTTTGCGTATCGGCAATGCGGGATGATGGCGTTTTTTTATTTCCTAGAAAATAATCTTTAAACTGGTTCATACCCGCATTGGTGAATAGTAAAGTAGGGTCGTTCTTTACTACAATAGGAGCAGAAGGCACGATTGTGTGACCTTTGGAAACAAAAAAATCTAAAAATTTTTGTCTTATTTCAGCACTTGTTAGCATAACTGGAACAATCTTTGGTTGTTAGTAGATCTTCAGAAAACCATATTTATGAATACTCTGATAGAAAAAATGAGTGCAAAGATAGAAAATAGGGAGTTAGAAATATGGGATTATGGATGGAGTAATGTATAACATTTGCAGGAATGCTCCAATTTGCACAATAGCATTCCTGCAGTACAAGTGAGTGACACAACGATGCTTAATAGTAGCAATGCGGCCCGATACATAAAAAAAACGTTGTGTACCCTGAAAAAAAGAATTAAAAGTTTGGGGCGTTTACAAAATAAATGTGCGTTTTGGGCATAAGCCGCCTGAAAAATAGCTGGAAGGAAAATTTACATTTTTACCTTTTCTATACTATAATGAACCAAAACCAAACAGCGATTCGGTATATAAATATGCTTATGCAAACAAAATTTTCACAGCCTTTTAAGTAATCGGCGAATAATAGTTTCAGAGGTTTGTCGTTTTGGCAAAATACACGGTTTCAAAGGGTGATTATTCAGAACATTTAATATTTAAATCTTAATTTCTAATGCTTAATAGAAGTATCTTAGCGCCTGAATTTTTAAAAAAATGTAATTCATCCTATAAAAAACTCAGTTTAAACCTGACTTTAACCGAGATTTTTTCGCTGGGCCATGAAAAAAATTAAATATTTTTATAATACCAATACTCTTCGATATGAAAAGCTTGAAACTCCATTGCGAGTAAAGCTTTTGCGTGTTTTGGGTTTTATTGCAGCCAGCCTTGTTACATCGCTTATTATTGTTTCCATTGCATTCCGGTATATACCTTCGCCGAAGGATAAAATAATGAGCGGCCGGTTTGACGCTTTGCATAACAATTATGCTGTACTAAATGAACGTTTGCAAAAACTTCAGCAGCAAATGAACGAGCTTGAAAAAAGAGACAATAATATTTACCGCTCCATATTTGAAGCAGATCCTGTGCCGGACAGTGCCCGCATTAAAGAAATGGAAAACAAAAAAGAACTGGATCTGATTGCAGGAATGGATGATAACGATCTTACAAAATCTATTGCCACCTCGCTTAATAACCTTATAATGCGCACGGCTTACGAAGATAGATCGTACAACGAAATTGAAGAACTGGTAAAGAATAAGGAGGTGATGCTGGCCGCCACGCCTGCCATTCAGCCGGTGAGCAACAAAGATCTTAACCGCATAGCATCAGGCTTCGGTTACCGCATAGATCCGGTATACAAAACTGTAAAAATGCACGCCGGTCTTGATTTTACAGCACCCCAGGGCACTCCTATTTATGCCACCGCAAATGGCACGGTTACTACCTCCGGCAATAGTGGCAACGGATATGGCAATCATGTAATTATAAACCACGGCTATGGCTATGAAACGCTTTACGGCCATATGGTGCGTGTAAAAAGCCATCGCGGCGAAAAGGTGAAACGCGGCCAGGTAATAGGCTATGTGGGAAGTACAGGCAAATCAACCGGACCACACTGCCATTATGAAGTGCATAAAAACGGCAAACCGCTCGATCCCGTTTATTTCTTCTATAACGATCTTACACCCGAACAATTTGACCGTTTGCTGAAAATGGCAGCAGCAAGCAATCAGAGCTTTGATTAATTTGGAAATTTGAAAATATGCTAATTTGAAAATGCGGTAGTTCGGGTATTGCTTGTTTGTTTTGAACTGCCTGTTAATAATGTGGAAATGTGAAAATGTGGGGGTGGCTGAAATTATATGGGCTTTAAAATATTCAATGTTTTTTAAAGGGGGAACCGGCGGTAGTGCTACTATTAAGCATCGTTGTGTCACTCACTTGTACGGTAGGAATGCTATTCAGTTGAAAATTGAAAGTTGAAAGTGTTATTATGAAAGAAGCGCAAGCTGTACTAACGCATTTTCAAATTTTCAAATTAGCACATTTTCAAATTCATTTCCCACATTTTCAAATTCGTTTCCACATTGTATCTTTACCCATCATATGGGTACAGAATTAACACAAGGAGTTTTAGACTTTGGTTTTGAAGAACCAGCACCAAAGGTGAAGGCACCTCCTCCGGCGCTTGCAATTACGCCTGTTCCCGTTTTTACACCCCCGGCTGAAGATTTTACAGGAAATGGAACAGAAAGCCCTATTCCCGAAACAGAACAAGCTGCGCCGGAGCCTGCACAAACTACCGCTGAAATAGTAGAGCCGCCTGTTGCAACAGTTTCTGCAGTTCATGTTACATTACCAAAAAGCACCCGCGGCAGAAAACCAAAAAATACCATAACGCTTCCCAAACAACCCGGCAAACGCGGACGTAAATCGTTTAAGGAAATGGCCGCCGAAGCCGATCTTATTAACATTCCCGACGATGAAACGCTTTTTCAAAAACAGTACTATACCATTGGAGAAGTGGCCGCAATGTTTAATGTAAACTATTCGCTTCTGCGCTTGTGGACAAATGAATTTGACGGATTTTTACAACCCAAAAAAAACAGAAAAGGAGACCGCTTTTTTCGCCCTGTAGATGTAAAAAATTTACACCTTATTTATCACCTCCTGCGTGAAAAAAAATACACCATGGAAGGCGCGAAAGATTATATAAAAAATCAAAAGAAAAAAGCCGACCAGCAATTTGAAATCACCGTTTCACTTCAAAAATTAAAAGCCTTCCTGCTAGAATTAAAAACAAACCTGTGAGAATAATTTGAAAATTTGAAAATGTGCTAATTTGAAAATGCGGTAGTTATAAAGATTACTTGACAAAATTTTGAGATGATTGTATTATCGAATTTGAAAATGAAATAAATGTTATGCATGTGGCCCCTACCACATTTTTCACATTAACACATTAGCACACATTGATAACATTTTCCATAATAAACACCCTGTTTTAATTTCATAAGCAAACCCAGTTACATCATCATTTTCAAATTTTCAAATTAGCACATTTTCAAATTAATTTTCACATTACCTCAGTACTCCAAAATCCAGCACACGCCGCAAATATTTTTTATCCTGAATAATCCATGTATACTCGGTTCCGTTATCACCCATACCCAGCATGTAAATGTAGATTCTTCTTTTATCCGGAGAGAGGTAAACGTTGTTGCGGGTTTTCTGTTCGCCTTCTTTTGAAAATGTAAATGCGGGGTTGTAAATATCTTTGTATGCCACGGCAGGAATTACCACAGTGTCTTTATCAATAATAACAGAAACGGAATCGATGGTGGTTTTAGGCATGGTACCATAACAACCATAAAAAGGACGGCCATCAATTTTCACCACATGATTTTCCATAGAAGTGATCTTATGCTTTGTAGGAAAAAATACGCCGGTTTTGATGTACACCTGAATATGATCATTTTCATATTTCACATAGTTGCCGCCAATGTCTTTCAGCGGCAGTTTTTCCAGTGGCTTTTTATTAATACTTTCTTCAATACCGGCCATTGAAAAAGCGGCAACTTCTGCCTTTATGTCTTTCTCAGCCATTTTGGAAAAGTTATCCCTTTTCTGGCGAAAATCAGGATAGTCCAGGTCTTGCGCCGTTACTGCAAATGAAAATAATAATGCCATAGCGCAACCTGCAATGCTCCTGCCTATAAGATGGTATTTCATAATAGCTTTTAAGTTTATAGTAACACAACAAGCAATATCCCGACCAATACTTAGCGGCAGAAAATATAAGTGAGCTAATATTTGCAGCATTCTACCTTATTGCCCAATAAAGAACAAAAAGTCGAAGAGTGCGACGCAACGGAAGCTTCATAGTAGCAATACCGCCGGGCTCACAAAAAACACCTAAAATAATGATCAGGTTAATTACGATCGTAAAAGTAAAAAAAGTATCAGCAGCTATTTGGAAATTCATTTTTCATTAACAAAGCGCCCCGCCATTTTTTTGTACCGGCATTGGTAACTCCGGTTAAGCATCGTTGCGTCGCATTCCGTTCATCGGTAGTGCTACTATTGAGCTATGGGTTTTAGAATTATGTGTTTCTGTGATGGATTGAATTCTAATTTTACAACCTCCATTGGAGTGCTTTGCAACATTATAAACCAAGCTTAACCTCCAGCATTTCAAATCTCAAATTTCAAATCTCAAATCACTTGTAAGTGCAAAAAAAAGCAACATTTCATCAGGCTTCACTCATCCATTTCCGCAGCGCTTCGGAAATTATTTTATGCTCCACTAAAAAACCGTCGTGGCCGTAAGAAGAATCTATTTCAATATAAGTGGCATTGGGCACATGCGCGGCAATGAACTGCTGTTCTTTGGGCGGGCACAATATATCGCTGGCAATACCCATTATGAGCGTTTTTTGCTTTATGCCGGATAACACTTTTGCCATATCGCCGCCGCGGCCGCGGGCTATATTATGCGAATCCATGCTTTTGCTAAGTACCCAATAAGTTTGTGCGGAAAAGCGTTTTACCAGTTTGTCGCCCTGGTAATTGATATAAGAAGCGGCTTTAAAATTATCAACTTTCTCGGTGTCGGGATCATTTTGCGCAAGCACCATCATTTCATAATTGCGATATGTGAGCATACCAATGGCCCGTGCGGCTTTCAGCCCTTTTTCGCCGGCGCCGGGGCGCTTTTCGCGCCAGGTGCAATCGGCCTCTATGGCCAGCCGTTGGGCGGCATGAATGGCAATTCCCCAGGCGCTTTCGGCTGGAGAAGTGGTTATGAGAAAAATACTTTTTACAATTTCGGGTTCCATTAAAGCCCACTCCAGCACCTGGTAACCGCCCATACTGCCACCCATTAAAAGGCTGATGGAGGAAAGGCCAAGATGCTCTCTCAGCAAAATATGGGCTTTCACCATATCGCGAATGGTAATTAATGGAAATGCGGCATAGTACGGCTCGCCGGTTTGCGGGTTTACCGAAGCCGGACCGGTGCTGCCATAACATGAACCGAGTATATTGGCGCAAACGATAAAATGCAAATCAGGATCAATAGCACAGTTTTTGCCCACTACGCCTTTCCACCAGTCTGCGGCGTCGCTGTTGGCGGTTAAAGCGTGGCAAACCCACACCACGTTGTCTTTGCGGGCGTTTAGCTTTCCATATGTATGATAACCGATGGTAAGCTCGGGCAGGTATTGCCCGCATTCCAATTCAAACCTGTTTTTTATATGTAGCGTATGCAGCATGTAAAAAAATGAAAGATAATTAAGCTGCAAAGTAAAGGTCTGCGATGTTACCTTTGATAAAAATTTTTTGCAATAAATATATTAGCCATGGTAAAAATAGAAATAGATCTTTCAGAGCCGGAGTTTGGCTTTGAAGCCAAAGACAGTATGGGTCATGTTGTAAAAATGGACACAAGCCCCGAAACAGGTGGAAACAATTACGGCGCCCGCCCAATGCAGGTGGTTTTGATGGCGCTTGGCGGATGTAGCGGTATAGATATAGTGAGTATTTTGAAAAAACAACGCCAAACGATAACACACTTCAAAATGTTGGTGGAAGCAGAAAGAGAAACCGGCAAAGACCTTGCATTATGGGAAAGCGCAAAAATTATTTTTGAATTTGATAAGGGAATTGATGAAGATAAAGCGAAGCGTGCAGTACAGTTGTCGATGGAAAAATATTGCTCTGTGGCAGAAACTTTGCGTAAAGCCGACTGCCTAATAGATTGGGAAGTAAGAATGGTGGACTGAGAGGGTAATTAATAATTAATAATGAATAATTAATAATTAGTAGAGGTGCATATAGATTAATGTTGCTTACTGCTCAATAGAATTACTACAGTACAAGTGAGTGACACAACGATGCTTAATAGCAGCACTTCTGCCGACTCCATAAAAAAGGGTTACTTTAGCCTGTTCTTAAATAGTAATATCATGTCTCAACATCCTATCACCAAACTGATTCATAATCAGATTCAGCGCACAGATGAAATGGAACACTCTGCGCCTATGTTTTTAACAAGCAGTTTTGTGTTTGACAGCTCTGAAGAAATGCGTGCCGCCTTTGCAGATGAAACCGATGACAACATTTACAGCAGGTTCAGTAATCCGAATGTGGATGAATTTGTAAACAGGATGGCGATCCTGGAAGGTGTGGAAGCCGGCATAGCCTCCGCCACCGGCATGAGCGCCATTTTCGCAACATTTTTAACATTCATGAAGCAGGGCGATCACCTGCTTTCCTGCCGTTCCATATTTGGAAGCACACATACCATTGTTACAAAATATCTTCCAAAATATGGTATTGAATACTCTTATGCAGAAGCAGGAAATATAAGCGATTGGGAAGCTGCTATTAAGCCCAATACAAAAATGATCTTCCTGGAAACGCCTACCAACCCGGCGTTGGAAGTAATAGACCTTGAAGCGGTAAACTCACTGGCAAAAAAACATAATTTACTTTTGGTGGTGGATAATTGCTTTGCCACACCTATAGTGCAACGTCCGGCTGAGTTTGGCGCTGATCTTATAATACATTCCGCCACTAAATGGCTCGACGGGCAGGGCCGTGTAATGGGTGGCGCCGTGCTTGGCCGCAAGGAATTAATAACCGATCTGTACTGGTTTTTGCGTAGCACCGGGCCTACACTTTCTCCGTTCAACGCGTGGATATTAAGTAAAAGCCTTGAAACCCTTGAAGTACGCATGGAACGCCATGCTGCCAGCGCATTCAAAATTGCAGGCGCACTGGAAAAACACCCGAAGATCAGCTTTGTAAAATATCCGTTCCTGCCTTCGCACCCGCACTATGCCATTGCAAAAAAACAAATGAAAAACGGTGGCGGACTGGTATGTTTCGAATTGAAAGGCGGTATAGAAAGCGGTCGCAAATTTATGGACGCGTTGCAAATGCTTTCGCTCACTTCTAACCTTGGCGATACGAAAAGTATAGCTTCGCATCCGGCGAGCACCACTCACTCGAAACTAACGAATGAAGAACGTGCCAATGTGGGCATCACTCCGGGATTGATCCGCATTTCCGTAGGACTTGAAAATGCCGATGATATTCTGAACGACATTACACAAGCGCTGGCGCAAGTTGAATAATTGGATTATTGAAGGCAGTGGGCGGTTGGCAGTAGAGAAAACAGAGATCAGAAATTGAAGACAGCGGCAATGTTTGGTATGTTAGCGCAGCACATGTCGAACAGCGCCAATGTTGCTAAAAGCAACAGTATAGGACTGCAAGGCTACAAGCCTTGCAGAGCGGGAATAAATGGAGAATTGAGAGTTGAGAATTGAGAATGCCTTATAGTTGAAAATTGAAAGTTGAAAGCGCTTGAAGCATATATTGCAAGCCAAAACAAAAGCACTCATTACTCAAAACTCATAACTCATAACTTGTTGAATAGCATTACTACCGTACAAGTGAGTGACACAACGATGATGCCATGAAATACTACCGCCGGTCCCAAAAAAAATATTCAGAATTCCCTCAAGCTGAATCGAGCAAAATTTGATCCGAAACCGGTTGTTTTAAGACCCTTACTCTTCAATTTCTCTACCAGCTTAATAGGAATTAATTTGTAAATTGCATAGCTGCTGTCAACAATAGCAGCTTTTT
This sequence comes from Flavihumibacter sp., assembly GCA_031553495.1. Lineage (GTDB taxonomy): Bacteria > Bacteroidota > Bacteroidia > Chitinophagales > Chitinophagaceae > Pinibacter. The sequence goes on along the minus strand of JAVBLN010000007.1, from coordinate 102,198 downwards.
TCGCTTTCCTGATGACCAATAACACGGATAAAAAAAACGATTGTTAACAAATACTAATCTCCATAGGACCTGTCTGTTATATGGATCAATTGCCGAACATCCTTTATCATCTTTATGAAAAGAACATTATTACCGTTAACTCTCTGGATGCTGTTTGCTTTGATTACAAAAGCACAGGATTTTTCTAATAAAGGAAAAGACTTTTGGATTCCTTATGCAAACCATGTGAGGATGTACAATTCCGATGCGAGGCAACAAGAATCGATGGCTCTGTATATAACATCGGACGTTAATACAAGTGGAACGGTCACAATTAATGGGATCGGTTCTACAAATTTTACGGTAACGGCCAATCAGATCACTGAAATTCCTATAGACAAAAGAGCCCGCCTGACAAATGACGGCATTTCAAATTATGGCATTCATGTTACTTCCGAAAAACCGGTTGTAGTATATTCTCATATTTACGCACAGAATGTATCCGGCGCCACTGTTTGCCTGCCCACAAATACATTAGGCAAAGAATATTATTCTATTAATTACAAACAATTAAGTAACGAAAATCCTGCTTATTCATTTTTTGTAGTAATTGCCACGGAAGATAATACAACTGTGGAAATTACGCCGGCTTCCGGTACAGTGGCAGGCTGGCCGGCGGGCTCCACACAATCTGTTACGCTTAACAAAGGCCAGTTATACCAGGTTTTAGCCAATAGCGATCTTACAGGATCCACTATCAAATCAATAGCTAATGCCACAGGTACATGCAAACGAATCGCGGTTTTCAGTGGCAGCGGAAAAGTGTACATACACACTAACGAAAACCTTGGCTGCAATTCATCTGACAACTTGTATCAACAGATCTATCCTACAAATACCTGGGGCAAAAAATACATAACCGTACCCAGCAGCAGACGGCCTTTAAACATTTATCGTGTAATAAAATCAGAACCTTCCGCACAGGTATACGTAAATGGATCGCTAATACCTGCTGGCAGTTTTGTAAACAATCTCTATTACGAGTTTAGTAACAAAACGACCAATGTTATAGAATCTGACAAACCCATTATGGTAGCGCAGTACTTTCCTACCCAAAGTTGTGGCGGAACGGCAGACCTTCCTAACGATCCTGAAATGATCTTCATAAACCCGGTGGAACAAACCATTGACCATGTAACACTTAACTCTACCAACCACTATCTGATAAAGGACCATTATATCAATATAGTGGTGAAAAATGCCGGAACAGCTTTAAGCAGTATGATGCTGGATGGTAATTCCATCAGCAGTTCTTTTTCACCATTGCCGGAAGATCAGAATTATTCATATGCACAGGTTTCGGTAAATGCAGGTACCCATAACCTGGTTTGCGATTCCGGCTTTAATGCCATTGCATATGGCATGGGAGATTATGAAACCTACGGATATTCCGCCGGTACAAATCTTAAAGACCTTTATCAATACATGGCTATAAAAAACACTCATGCTGTGATTGAATTTCCGGCAGCTTGCAAAGGATCGCCATTTATTTTTTACAATATATTTCCGTACCAACCGCTAAGTATTCAATACAAATTCAAAGGATTGTTCAATGATACAACAGTAAATAATCCGGTGTACGATTCTACATGGGTGGTAAACAACAGAACGCTTTACCGTTACAAACTGAATCGTTATTATACTGTGGCCCAACCCGGTACTTATCCGATAACATTGATAGTAAATAACCCAACCGCCACAGACGGCTGCTCCGGCGAACAGGAAATTGATTACGACCTCGAAGTATTTGATAAACCCAAAGCGGATTTCAACGTTGATTTTACAGGCTGCCTGAATGACAAAATAACTTTTACGGCAAAAACGGATCCAAACAACACAAGAAAAATAGTCGCTACAAATTGGGATGTGGATAATGGCATACTGCTAAACACCACTAACCCCTCCTACACTTATAAAGCGATTGGCGATTCTGTTGTAAAATACTTTTATGTTACAGATATCGGCTGTATGTCGGATACCGCGGTAAAAACTATTTCCGTCAACCCTGTGCCCAAGGCAAAATTTTCAACATCGCTGCCGGCATGCGAAACCAAAGCAGTAACATTTACCGATCAGTCCACTATTGCAAAAGGCAACGTAACAAAATGGCACTGGAGCTTTGGTGACAATTCCGACAGTTTATTTACCGGAAGCCCCGCTCACGCATATACGAAAGCCGGATCTTACGATGTTACGCTGATGGCAGAATCGGACAAGGGTTGCCGCAGCAGTGTGTTAACACAACCAATTATAGTGCACGATCAGCCATTTGCAAATTTTGGCGTACCCAAAGCCTGTATTGATGATTATTATGCATACTTCACCGATTCATCCCACATAGCAAACGGATCATTAATCTATAATTGGGATTTGAATTATAATTCCGGAACGCCATACCTGTATAATTTAAAAGATGCTCAATGGCACTATACATCAATTGGCAATTACCAGGCTAAACTCACTGTAACATCAGATAAGGGTTGTATAGCGGATACAGTAAAAAGCTTTGCGATAAACGGAGCCATGAAAGAAGCGAAATTCACGCTTGACAATACCGATCTCTGCAGTAATCAATTGCTGACTATCACAAATACTTCAGAAGTATTTTTTGGCGATATAGTAAAACTGGAGATCTGGTGGGATTACCTGAATGATCCTGCTATAAAAACTACAGACGACAATCCTCACAAAGGAAAAAAATACTCTCACTTGTATGGCAGTTTTATAAACCCAAGCGGTACTAAACCATTCGAAATTTATTACAAAGCTTATTCCGGAACCGCCTGTATTGATGATTACAATTCGACAGTCATTTTAAAGCAAAGTCCGCAACTGGCTTTTGATTCCATTCCACAGGTATGCCAGGAAGCGCTTCCATTTACGTTGAACTCAGCCTGGGATATCAACAATTTCCTGGGAACCGGCGCCTATACCGGAACCGGCATTGCAGCAAATAACACATTTGATCCGCAAAAAGCAGGGCCGGGAACTTTCCCCATTACTTACACATACTATGCAGATAATGGCTGCAAAGCAGATTCTACACGGTATATAACAGTAAACCCAACACCGGTTATAAATGTACCGCCCACAGTATTGTCACTTGAAGGAGGATCCACAATTTTGCGGGCTACAGCAGCCGGCAAAAATTTAACTTACGAATGGGTTCCTAATTCATTCATCGACAACAACCGCATACTAACACCGGCCATTTCTCCATCCGACAATACTACCTACACCCTTACGGCCACCTCCTCTGATGGTTGTAAAGCATCAGCAAACGTTTATGTAAAAGTGCTTAAATATATAAAAGTGCCCAATGCCTTTTCACCAAACGGAGATGGCATTTACGACACATGGATCATTACTTCGCTTGCCGATTATCCCGGTTGCGAAGTGGAAGTGTATAACAGGTATGGACAAATAGTTTTCCGTTCCAATGGTTATGAAAAACCGTGGGATGGATCCTATAACGGGTATATATTACCGGTAGGAACCTATTATTGGATCATAAAACCACATAACGGCAGGCAACCAATAAACGGATCCGTAACTATTATAAGATAATTGAAAACCAAAAGTTGAAAATGTGTATGTGTGCAATAAATATTTTACGGCTTATATTATTCAGGTCAGCGCTTAGAGTGTAGTTTTTTATTATGAACCGGGCGGCATTGCTACTATTAAGCTTTAGTTGCGTCGCACTCTTCAACGGGTTGTTCGCTATTGGGCATTATGCAAAAACACGTTCCGGTTATTGGCCTCTTTAATAAATATTAAATATTGCACACTATACGCCACACATGCTGAATATGAAGAAGAGAATAACATTAATGTTTTTTTTAACTGTGCTTGGAATCATAACCAAAGCGCAGCAGCTACCGCATTATACTCAATACATCATCAACGGATATATATTAAACCCTGCTATCGCAGGTATTGAAAACTATACTGATGTTAAGCTAAGCCACCGGCATCAATGGGTGGGTGTGCAGGATGCGCCTGTAACAACTTACTTTACCGTACAAGCACCTATAGGAAAAAAAGATTACAGAACCACCGCCACTTCATTTGATATGGTAGGCGAAAACCCAAGGGGACAACAATACTGGGACAACTATACCAGCGCAAGGCCACATCATGGAATAGGACTGAAAATAATTAATGACAAAACCGGGCCACTTAACAGGTTCAGTGCTTTTGCTACTTATGCCTACCATATTGGCATAGGTGTAAAAACCAGCCTGGCCGCGGGTTTTGATTTCGGTATGAATAATTTAAGCCTGCAGGCAGACAAGCTGGTTTTTGATCCGAACATTCCCGGTGCTATCGATCCCGCTGTTGGTTCCGCTCAATTTATCAACAAAATAAAACCCGATCTCAATGCAGGTTTATATCTGTATTCTTCCAATTATTTTGTGGGACTATCCATTCAGCAAATCATTCCGCAAAAAATATACTTTGCAAACAATCAGCTCACAAAGTATCCATCTGAAACTGTACCGCACTTATTTGCATCGGCAGGTTATCGTTTTTTCCTGAATGATGATGTTTCCGCATTGCCTTCCGCTGTGTTGAAGTATGTAGCCCCGCTACCTGTACAATTCGATCTGAATATGAAACTGCAATACCGCGATCTAATGTGGATTGGCGGCAGTTACAGGCAGGACGATGGTTTTGCCGCTATGGTCGGATTAAATATTTCGCACACTTTCAATATCAGCTATTCTTACGATCGTACAACTTCCGGTCTTAATACAATCAGCAAAGGCACTCACGAAATTGTGCTCGGCTTTTTACTTGGTAATAAGTTTGGCGACTGGTGCCCCAGAAATGTATGGTAGCGAATTATTGTATCACGGAAGGTTCATCATTTAGTAAAACCTCCTTCAAATTTCTACATTTTTCACATTCAAAAAAAATGTCCGCTTTTAGTAAACAATGCTGTTCCAACGAATTTTTAAACTTTCAAATTAATTTTCCGGTAAGCAAAACAGGGATCATTCAATAAAATCTGCACTACAGGGTACAAACGAAAACAATAGAGAACGGATCAGGTTGCAATAACCGGATATTGAGATTCTACTAATTTCCCTGCCCGCTTACATGGAATAAGGTTTTTAAATTTATTTTTCGCATCATCTACTTCACATTGATCATAAGAATTACTACAGTTGAAGTGAGTGACACAACCGGAGCTTAATCAGGGCTCAAATGCCGGTTCACAAATACTTCTCGATAATCTTCTTACTGCAACATTTGCTTAAGCAATATTTTTTGTGCCGCCACTAAAAATGAAACGTAGGGCAGCGAGTTGAATTCTCCCACGGATTGCCACTGTTTAACCTGAAACTCAATTTGAATCCTATTGTATAATACGCGTCATTATTAGTAGCCGTGCCACGCTTCTGATCAGTAGCAGACACATTGATACGCTGATCATATATCCGTTTTGCCATTTGCGCATTTGCGCTGTTATGGCCAAAATACTTGTCAAACAATGCCGGATCAATATAAGTAGTACTTACATCATCTATATAATCCGTAAAAGTTTTGCGGTAAATAACTTCCAATCCCAGTGCAAACTTTTCGCTGACATAAAACTTCAAACCAACCCCCATAGGAATGTTCAGTTGTGTAAGCTTATAAGGCTTTCTACCGGGATACTCTGCAAAGCCTTCGCCTTCTGTGTGCAATGGTTTCAAATAAACCCAATCGCCGGTTGCAGGATCGCGGCCCTGCGGATTGAAATGAAAAAAGCCCACTCCAATTAAGCCATAGGGACGAAGCTTGTGATTTACATCATGAGGATTTTCTTCAAACAAAACGGTAGGAAATACTTCAGCCGCTACAAAGCCTTCGAGTAAAGAAGACTTGAAACGCTGGTCACGATTTTTCCTGGCATCTTCGTAGCCGCCTTTCGCTTTTATAACGGCATCATCACCGGCAAGCGAACCGTAGTTAAGTGCAATCCTGAAACCCAACAGCGGACTGGGATTAAGCGTGACGTGAACACCTCCGGTAAATCTCATCATTGGGAAATTATTATCCTTCAAAAAGGTTGTGCCTTTTCCGGCATTGCCGCCAAGATCACCCAAAAAATTTGACGGACCAACGGTAATACCCGCTTCAAGATTTTCAAACAAACGCATTTGCGCGGGAACACTAACGGTAATGCATAATGTACATATAAGTAATATGCACCAGCACACCATAGTGTGTACATGGTTTTTCATGTGCAATGAATTAAGTTTTTCGCAAAAAAATATTGGAGTAAATATGGCATGGCAACAGCACGGCAGCTGTTGATACTTATATTAACTTATACAATGCTAATTTGAAATAACTTTTGCACTGAAAAACTGCAGAGTGAGAATAACGAACGGTAATGAGTATAGTTTGGTTCATACTAACGGTTTTGGTTTTCGGTTTATAAAGGTGTACCCTGCCAATAAACGGCGAAAATCAATTTTTAGTGTGTGCCCGTTCAGGTTATTTTTAAAATTCCCGGAAATCGCAATAATACTATGAGTTTAGTAACATTTCAATGTGCTCAATGCCATCTTCCATATATATTTCGCTGGCAGATTCAAAATCGAAAGCGCTGTAAAATTTCTTAAGATGCAGTTGCGCTCCAATTCTAATAGTAGAAGTATTAAACAAACGCTTACATGTTTCTACTGATCTTTTCATAAGCATTTTTCCAATACCCAGCCTGCGTGCCACCGGCGCCGTTACTACCCTGCCAATGGATGCCTCTTCATAAGCAAAGCCCGGCGGCACCAACCGGCTGTATGCAAAAAGGCTGTCATCTTTCCAACACATACAGTGATGGGACACCTGATCCTTATTATCAGCATCAAGAAAAACACATTGTTGTTCTACCACAAAAACCTCACTGCGCAGACGAAGTATATGATATAATTCATTTGGGGTTAGTTCATTAAATTTTTTAATGCTCCAGGTAAGTTGCATATTGAGTTATTTAAAGGGTGAAAGATTATTATTGTTTCACACAAAACAAGCTATAAAATTACGCAAAATTTTATAAGTGCAGGAATAGCAGCGAGTCCATTCGTTGTGACGTATAAAAAATTGTAAGAAATATTTTGGATACCGGCATTTGTTTTTCATGGCATCATCGTTGTGTCACTCCCTTGTACGGTAGTAATACTGTTCAGCGAATTGACATAAAGCGGCAGGCATCTAACAATTAGCAGCAGACAGTTAACAGTTCTCATGTTTTTACATACATCAAGCGCTGTCAACACTTTCAATTTTCAATCTTTCACTATTAAAACGATCTTTTCAATAATTATACTTTTCTTTCCAACGATCTTTTAAAAATTTTCTGATTTCGTTTTCTCTGGCGTTTTGTCCGGGATCATAAAATTTATTACCGCTTAGTTCAGAAGGCAGATATTCCTGGGTGGCAAAATTATTTTCAAAACTATGTGAGTACTTGTAGTCTTTACCATAATCAAGATTCTTCATAAGCTTTGTGGGCGCATTACGAATATGAAGCGGCACCGGCAAATCGCCAAGCTGGTGCACCGCGCCAATAGCGGCGTCTATAGCCATATAAGAAGCGTTGCTTTTAGGAGAGGTAGCAAGGTAAACTGCGCATTGCGATAATATAATTCTGGATTCAGGATAACCGATTTTGTTAACAGCCTCAAAAGTAGTGTTGGCAAGCAGTAGCGCATTCGGATTTGCGTTACCAATATCCTCACTTGCAAGTATCAACATTCTGCGGGCAATGAACTTTACATCCTCACCGCCTTCCACCATTCTTGCAAGCCAGTACACGGCGCCATTGGGATCGCTACCACGAATAGATTTAATGAAAGCAGAAATAATATCATAATGCTGTTCACCTTTCTTATCATACAAGGCGATACGTTGTTGGGCAATCTGCATTACATTATCATCAGTAATCACCGCGTCATCACCCAATGTGTCGGTAACAAGTTCCAGCAGGTTTAGTAATTTTCTGGCATCGCCTCCCGAAATATTTATCATCGCTTCCGTTTCTTTCAGCGTAATTTTTTTTCGCTTAAGCACCTCATCGTTTTGGATGGCATACTGTAGTAAATGTACAAGATCCGCTTCTTCCAGCGGCTTTAAAACATATACCTGGCACCTGCTAAGCAAAGCGCTATTCACTTCAAACGAAGGGTTTTCAGTAGTAGCGCCAATTAATGTAATAGTACCCTTTTCAACTGCGCCAAGCAATGCATCCTGCTGGCCCTTATTAAACCGGTGAATTTCATCAATAAAAAGAATAGCACGTTCTTTTTTTCTAGCATCCTCAATTACTTCACGCACTTCCTTCACGCCACTGCTAATGGCGCTTAAGGTATAGAACGGCACATTTAGCGTGTGTGCTATAATGTTAGCAATAGTAGTTTTACCCACACCCGGCGGTCCCCACAAAATCATACTTGGCACTTTGCCTTGTTCAATAGCAGTACGTAAAATACTGCTCTTACCGGTCAGGTGTTTTTGTCCGGCCAACGCTTCCAAAGTATTAGGGCGCAATCGCTCTGCCAGGGGAATAGATTCTGCTTGCATAATACGTTATATATAAAGTTTCAAAATTTAAATCCGGCGCAATAGTTTGTTGTTCATGCAAATGCTACCTGCAATAATAATGATTATAACCAAGTCATGCTACTTGCATATTCAATTTACGATTTCGGCAGCAAAAACTATTTTAATTGAAGACAGGGTGTATAATAAATTACAGGAAATATTTTTGGAACCGGCATTTGTTTTTCATGGCATCATCGTTGTGTCACTCACTTGTACGGTAGGAACTTTAGTGGGCGGTGGGCAGCGGGCAGTCGAGAAATCAGAGGTCAGATGTCAGAGACCTTAATAATATTCCTACATAAAAAAACCCGGCAAAATTGCCGGGTCGCGTTAGTTTTAATAAAAGTCTGCTTATTTCTTTCCACCAAAATTTTTAGAAATACCGATTGTAGCGGTTTGTCCAAATGTTAAACCAAATGAAGAAGCAGCGTCTCCACCTTTAGGTTTCACTGTTTGGAAATCGATTCCTCCGAACGCTACGGAGAATCCAAAACCATTTTTAACATTCAGGGAAATAGCCGGAGTAACATAAGCGTAAGCGCCACTTGCTTTATAATCTCCTTGTTTTGCTCCCTGGTATCCGGCACCTAACTGACCGAATATGCTAAAGATGTTAGAAATAGGATAAGAGTAACGAACGAAAGGTCCTACTTTAAATTCGTTCATTGCTTTTTCGTCTTCAAATTTAGCTGTTGCAAAACTAATTTCTCCACCTGCAGTCCAGTTGTCATTAAACTGATAACCTACACCCGGAGCAATTGTGAAGGCAGTAACCTTACCTTCTTTAGAATGCTTGTTCTGAGTTTCCAAACCAAGATTACCATACAATAAAACACTTCCTTGTTGTGCTTGTGCCGAGAAGCCAATTCCTGCCATTACGAATGCAGCCAATAGTAATTTTTTCATAAATAAAAATTTATTTGCTCCATAAGAAGCAAATTCAACACCAAAAGTTGCAAACAGCCAAATCGTAGAAAACATTGTCATATTTATTGTCATATCATCATGTTATGGAATTTTATTCTACTATGTCAATGAAAAAATTTCATGAAGCAAAATCTCTTTTTATAAAAAACCAATCTCTTTATTAAAAAAAGGTTGTCCGTTCCTGTTAGATTGACACTTTACTACAGAAATGACAGACTGACAAAATGTACACGTGTTTACAAAATCATATTTCTACGATTTACAGGAAGCATTTTATACCGCGCCCAATAGCGAACAAACCGTTGAAGTGTGCGACGCAACGAAAGTTTAATAGTAGCACTGCTGCCGGGCTCATAATAAAAATATGTTTTAAATAACGACCCGTTAACAAGTAATAATGAAATCCACTGCAAAGAATATTGCTGTAAGAAATGCAATCACACTATTGTAAGATTTGCTGATGTGGTGTGTATGTTTATGAAAATTAATTATTCTGCCTGTTACGATACCAACGCAGCAACGATAAATTTATCAGTACGTTTATCAATACCAACAAACCAAATACAATAACAAAATATCCGACACCCATATAAAGAACCGAAAGATCAATATTCTGATAAAGCTGCGAAGAGAAGTTTTTTTCCAATTCTTTTATCACTTCATCCGTATGGCGCAACAAAGTGAAACCATTAGTAATACTCACAAATGCAATAAACATAGAAATGAAACCCATTATCTGGATTCCGCCGGGAGTTTTTCTATCCAGTTCATATCCATACAAAATGCTCTTACGCAATTGCAATGCCGCATAACTATGCAAACCGATAGCACCAAAAAACACCACCGCTATCAATCCCATTCCGATATTTCCCATTATCATTGATCCCATGAATCCAAAGAAAACAAAGAAACACGCAATTGCTAAATTGATCCAGGATAACACGCCTGTTAATCTTAATGCACTTTTCATTTATAAAGGTTTTAAACAGGTTATGAATTAAAGGTCAGAAATCAGAGGTCAGAAGTAAATGTTTTCTGATCTCTGACTTCGCTACACCGTTCTTATAGAAAGCTCTTTCAACTGTTTTTCATCTATAGTAGCAGGCGCATCAAGCATTACATCGCGGCCACTATTGTTTTTGGGGAACGCGATAAAATCACGAATGCTTTCACTGCCTCCGAGTATAGAGCACAATCTGTCGAAGCCAAAGGCAATACCACCATGCGGTGGCGCGCCGTATTCAAATGCGCCTAACAGGAAGCCGAATTTATGTTGCTGTTCTTCTTTGTCCATACCAAGCGCTTCAAACATTTTTTCCTGGAGTTCGCGCTGGAAAATACGAATGGATCCACCGCCTATTTCATTTCCATTCAGCACCATATCATAAGCATTTGCCTTGATGTTGGCATAAGGATGTTTTAAATATTCCGAAGCGTTTTCAATACGTGGATCATTATTGATCATGGCAGTTATATCCGAAGGCTTAGGCGCTGTAAACGGGTGGTGACGCGCCACCCAGCGGTTATCTTCTTCCGCGTATTCAAACAATGGGAAATCCAGCACCCACAAAAGTTTAAACTCATCTTCCCTGCGCAAGCCAAGCCGGCGACCCATTTCGAGGCGCAATTCACTCATGGCTTTGCGTGTTCTTTCCTCCGCCCCGGCCAGCACCAGAATAAGATCACCGGCATTTGCTCCGGTTGCTTCCGCGATGGTTTTTAATTTATCCTCACCATAAAATTTATCGACACTGCTTTTAAATGTGCCATCCGCATTACACTTAATATTTACCAAACCCTGCATACCAATTTGCGGACGTTTAACCCACTCCGTTAGTTCGTCAATTTGCTTGCGGGTATAATCCGCAATACCCGGAACAGCAATAGCCACTACTGTTTCGGCATTATCGAACACTCCGAAATTTGCACCTTCCAGCACATTACCGGCAGCTTTTGTTTTGGCAGGAAATGTATGTTGTGGAAATTTGAGGTTGGCAATCTTCATTCCAAAACGTATATCCGGCTTGTCGTTCCCATATGTCCACATGGCTTCTTCCCACGACATGCGCTCCACTTTTTCCGTTATATCTATACCTTTTACCGATTTAAAAATGTATTTGATCATTCCTTCAAACATATTGAGAATATCTTCCTGCTCCACAAAACACATTTCACAATCAATCTGTGTAAACTCCGGCTGTCTGTCCGCCCTTAAATCCTCATCACGAAAGCATTTTACAATCTGGTAATATCTGTCGTATCCGCTTACCATCAATAATTGCTTAAACGTTTGTGGCGATTGTGGCAGAGCGTAAAACTGACCGGGATTCATTCTCGAAGGCACAACAAAATCTCTTGCACCTTCCGGAGTGGATTTTATAAGAAAGGGAGTTTCTATATCCATGAAATTGTTTTCATGCAAATAGTTGCGGGCCGCACGGTTTACGGCATACCTCAGCTCAAGATTTTTTTTCACCGCATTACGACGCAAGTCAAGAAAACGGTATTTCATCCGCAGATCGTCGCCACCATCAGTATCGTCCTGAATGGTAAATGGCGGTACAGCAGATTTGTTAAGTATCGTAAAATCCTTTACCAAAATTTCAATATCGCCGGTTGGCAAATAGGCATTCTTATTGCTTCTTTCATTTACCATACCTTTCACCTGCAAAACAAATTCGCGGCCCAACGGATTTTCATCAAGCTGTTTGTTCAATTCCTCACCAAATAGCAACTGGGTAATGCCATAACGATCGCGAAGATCAATAAAAGTAATACTGCCAAATTTTCGGATCGTTTGCACCCAGCCGGCCAATGTCACTTCAACATTTACATTTTCTAATCGTAATTCTCCACAAGTGTGCGTTCTATACATGAGATTTTGATTAATATAATTATAGTAAACAGGTCAAATATCACTGAAATCAGAGGCGCAAAGGTAATTGAATTCATAAAGCTATCAATAGAAACTGTATATTCGATTTTAAAACATCTGCTTTTAACCTTTAACTTTTTGATCGCTTGCAATGAATGATAACTCTGCCGGTATACTTGAAGCAATAGCATTGTTTACATTTGGTATAATACTCGTCAGATACCTGGTAAAACCATCTATACAAAAGCATTTAGAGAAAAAACGCAGTTTCTCTTTTGTAGAAAAAGAAATGCTCAAAAACTGGCAATTCTACGATGAGCTGCTTTGCACCAATAATTGTTTCTACAGAAATTTAGATATAGAAAAGCGCACAAAATTTGTAAGCAGGTTATTGCATTTTCAATTCACAAAAAGCTTTCAATATATAAGTATTGATCCGCAACCGGAAATACGGGTACTAATATCCGCCGCAGCCATACAGTTAACTTTTGGCCTGGAGCATTACCTGCTGGATTTCTTCAGAAAAATTTATGTAATAGGCAGCGATTATTATTATGGGCTGAACCAAGAAATTTACCAGGGTCACGTCAACACAAATGGAATTTACTTATCCTGGAATAATTTCCTGCAGGGTTACAGGTATTGCGATGATGCGCAAAATGTGGGCCTGCACGAAATGGCGCATGCGCTGGCTTATACCAATTTTGTTGCGCAGGAAGATATGGACTATGATTTTGTAAAACGCTTTCATTCATTTTCAAAAACAGCCAGGCCAATATTCAATCGCCTACAAAAGCAAAATGACACTTTTCTCGACAACTATGCCACTACCAATTACAACGAGTTCTGGGCGGTATGTATAGAAACTTTTTTTGAAAAACCGGAACAATTACACAGTGAATTACCCGAGCTATACAATGCGCTTAGTTATGTACTAAACCAGGATTTGTTGTTGCAGAAAAATAAAAACAATCCATCCGATCTCATACATGCATAAATTTTAACGTGCTATATTTTTTGGAGACGGGCTACAGTAATTCTATTCAACTCCGGTTGTGTCACTCACTTGTACGGCAGGAAGGCTATGGGGCAAGTTTTGAGTTATGAGTTTTGAGTGCTTTTGTTTTGGCTTACAATATATGCTTCAAGCTTAATCAATACTAAAAAAGCTATGCTAAATATCTCCTTTCCACACATGTTATTTTCGAACTGTTTGTTAAGACATAAAAATTCCCAAAATAAAATAACGGAATTCTTATTTTACTTTGCCGCATAAAAGTAAAATAACGGAATTTTTATTTTACTTTTGAATCATGCTGCAAATTGAAGACTTTCAGGCCGGAAAATGGGAAAAAAGTATTGAATATCAATATTTCGTTCCTGAAAAAATAAATTTTGAGTGGATTTGGAATCATTCAGAGATCAATAATCTACTGGAAAAAGCAGCTATTAAATTAGGTGAACTTAATTCCTTCTCCAGGTTTGTACCCAATATCAACCTTTTTATTCAACTACATGTAACCAAAGAGGCTGTGGTTTCAAGCAAAATAGAAGGCACTCAAACAAATATGAGTGAAGCATTATTGCGGGAGGCAGAAATCAATCCTGAAAAAAGAAATGACTGGAAAGAAGTAAACAATTATGTGAAAGCCATGAATATGGCAATTGCAAAATTAGAAAAGCTGCCACTTTCGGGACGCCTTTTAAGAATGACTCATGAGAAATTATTACAGGATGTACGGTGTGAACATAAGCTTCCGGGCCATTATCGAACCAGTCAAAACTGGATTGGAGGCGCTTCACTAAAAGACGCGGTTTTTATTCCTCCATATCATAGCCTGGTGCAAGAACTGATGGGAGATTTAGAATACTTTTTGCACAATGAGCAAATTAATGTTCCCGACTTAATAAGAATAGCCATTGCGCATTATCAGTTTGAAACAATACACCCATTCTTAGATGGTAATGGAAGAATAGGAAGGTTATTAATAACACTGTACATGGTTGACAGGAAAATACTGGAAAAACCATTATTATACCTATCAGCATTTTTTGAAAAAAACAAATCCCTGTATTACGACAACCTGATGCGTGTGCGTACTCATAATGATTTGCTGCAATGGATTAAGTATTTTCTTGTGGGTGTGGAACAAACCGCCTCACAAGCAACTGCTACATTACAAAAAGTAATAAAAATTAAAGAAGATACTGAAGGATATATCCAGGAGCATTATGGTCGACGGGCTCCGTCAGGACTAAGGCTGATTAATCAGTTGCTACAAAAACCGGTTATCCAGGTAGAAGATGCCATAACAATGACCGGCGTAAGTTATAAAGCTGCAAATGATTTGATAATGACGCTTGTAAAAGATAAAATATTAATTGAAATTACCGGCCAATCCCGTAACCGTATTTTTGTTTTCGATCAATATTTACAGGCGTTTTCACAATAAATATTGTCTGACAACTATTTTAAAATCTAAATATTTTTTGTAGGTTTATCCTATGCCCTCTAATAAAATGCAGGCTATCCACCATGTTGCCAACAATAACCTCCGCTTCTTGCATTTCGGGAACACTGATATCCTTTTTTAGTTAGTGCCTGGCACCGCCTGCTATACTGCGCCTTTTTAATTGATTGTTGAGGGTTTGAATAAGAAGCTCCATAATTATTCTCCCTATAACTCTTTTCACCGGAACCACTTTCAACAAAAATATTTTCACCGGAATTTTTTCCCGTTCCGTTCTTCTTCTTTTGAGTTGGTATTTTCTTAGTATCTAAAACTGATACCAAAGAATCTATTCTTGCTTCCAGAATTGCTACTTTCTCTTCTAATACTAAACAGTCTGTATGTGTTTGCGACCCGCATGCACACAAGCAAATTGGTACTATAAAAACAAAAAAATATTTCATGGCAATCCTATTTTCCGATCGTTAAAGAAATCATATACCTTTTCAAACCCCGGCATTTGCGTAAATTAATATTTATTCGCCATGTGGTATAATTAGTTTGTTAGTACACGGTTCAATGAGATTTCTCGCCCGGTGGTATAAGATGCAACTTAATGCATAATCGCAAATATGTTGAAATAAACAGGCTCGAAATAACGGAGACAATTGTGGTTGCGGAATGATTGAAATCAGTTTAGCATGCTCCTCCGTCATTTCGAGTTATGGCATAGCAGTGTGTATGAATTAAAATGGATAGTTCATAATTCAGATAGTGGGGCGAGAAATCTCATAGAATTTTTGCACGGCCTGTACTACAACACCGGCTACTGGCAACCGGCAAAAAGCACTCATTACTCATAACCCGCTCCATAGAATTCCTACCGTACAAGTGAGTGACACAACGATGCTTAATAGTAGTGCTACCGCCGGTCCCCCCAAAAAAAATGCTCTATACTGTTTGATGCATGATGTTATCATTCACTCCTAAAAATGGCGAGAACAAAATGTGGCAGAAATTAAATAATGCCCATGTCTTTACAATAAGCCACCAATTGCTCGTTTTTTGCGAAATTAAAAGCTTCCTTAATAACGCTGAGGCGCTTTTCCACGCTACTTAAGCCGGAAGGTTTGATGCCATTTTTATGAAGATAAAACGGAATGTCTTTTTGTAACGTTCCTTGTGCCAGTAACGATATGATCGTTATATCAAACCTGGTAAAATCATGTGCGTTCTTTTGCTTCACCATATCTACCAGGTGGCGCGGAAAGTGCCGTTGGTTGTTCGATATTTTTACAATAGCTTCCCTGAGCTCCCTTGCATCGTTTCTGGCTTTGCGCACATAACCGTCTATTCCCAATACTTTATCCATTACTTCAATGGTGGCTACCTCCCGGCTTGCGGAGAACACTAAAATTTTAAGCTCAGGTTGTATTTGCCGTGCCGCTTCTATAAGGGCTTTTCCGTCAGCTATTTTTTGCACCCGATCGTCTTCCTCAAAAGAAAGATCGGTAATTAAAAGATCGTAAGATTGATTGCTCTGTTTGTTTTTTTGAATGCTGTCAAAAGCGTCATCGCAATAATATACGTAGTCTACGTTAGTTATGCCAAGCTCATCCAGCGTTTTTTGCAACGAAATATTGGTGCTTTCGTGATCTTCTGCTATTAGTACTTTTTTAATCATACAAAATTTATGCGATTGGAATACGAATATGGATTTTTAGTCCTTTAGCTAAGTTCGCATCAAAAGTAAGCTCGCCGCCGATATCATTAATCCGGTTTCCCGTATTTATTAAACCATTTCCTTTCCTAAATCCGGGCTGTAGTCCTATACCGTCGTCGGTGTATTGAATATGCAGCATTTTATTTTGTTGTTCAAATTTTATGACTACGTTCTGCGCGTTACTGTGTTTTCTCATATTCACCATCAGTTCTTGCAGTACATGCTTTAATTCATTTTTTATTTTTTCGTTTACGCTGTTCCACAATTCTTTTTCATTGCCTGCCAGAAGTACCTTTATATCAGAAGTTGAGAAAGATGTCAGCAGATGTTTTATTTCATCCGTAAATTCAATTTGATTCGTGAATGGTTGTTCGTACGATATGTCTCTCGATTTTTCATAAAGTATTTCTATTTTGTCAAGCAATTCCTCTTTGTTAATAGTATTGCTGTGCTCTATTTCCACAATTATCCGGTATAATCCGTTTGCTACCACATCGTGTACTTTTTTGGATGTTATAAGCTTGGATTCTCTTATGGCGTTTTGGGCTTCCAACTGAGTTCGTTGTTTTCGTTTTCGATTAAGGATAATAATAATAACCGTTAGTGCCGTTAAAACCAGTATGGCCAAAGCAAGAAGTATTATATAATTTTCCTTTTCCGCGTTTTCCTTTTGCAGCCGAAGATTATCAACTTTGTTTTTTTCAACATCAAAATGAATTAACGCGAATTGATTTTTTGCGGCATTTCGGCTGGCCTGTAGACTATCGCTCAAATATTGATAGCGAACAAAATATTGTTTTGTGTTTTTGGGTGAACTTAATAATATTAGTTTTTGTAGTGCTTCCAATTCATCATCCGGACTGCAAAGTTGCTGTGCCATGCCATACATTTTTCCTGCATACAGTAAAGCTAATTCCGGTTGAGATGCAGAATAATAATCCGACAGATGCGCATAACTTGCGTTTAATCCCCAGTTATCTTTTTCTTCTTCACGAATATGAAGAGCGGCTAATAATTCAGGAGCGGCGTTGTAACCGGAATCCTGCAACCATTTAACCCTGGCTAAATTGGATAATATCCTGGCATATCTTTTTGTATTTTTTCTACTGTCGTTTATAATTGATTTGTAAATAGTGATCGCTTCGCTATATTGCTTCGTTTTCTGATAAGCGACAGCCTTATTATTTAATGTAACTATTTCAAAATCTTCGTTGGGCGAAAATGTAAGTGCAAGATCATAATAGTTTATAGCCGCATCATAATTCCTTAAATTCAAACTTGTGTTTCCGAGTTCATTGTAATTTGATGACAAGCAATAACGATCTTCCTCTTTATGGTCGTTCAAAAATTTTAGTGATAACAATAAGCTTTGCTGACTACCAAAATAATCGCCGGCATCTGATTGGATGGCTGCCATGCTATTATAAGCCCTGGCTATTAACAAACTGTCGGCAGAACCTGTAGCTACCTTATTAAAATAATAAAAAGCAGAATCATTTCTTTTGTTTAAGAACGACTCCGCTTTTTCATAATCCGAATTTGTTTTTATGGAAACAACATTTTGCTGCTTGTTACAAGCGCAACATATGGCAATCAATAATAGAATGGATATCTTTCTTAAAAAAAGCATACGGCTAAGATAGAAAATCACTCACATTGATATTATTGATTTAAGTTAACCTAAAGCAAGCTTTCCTGCCTTAGGTTAAAATAGTTATCCCCAATAGCTAGGGCCTGTTAGGAAGATGTTCCGTTTCTCCGCCGGTATCTTCCATTGATGGAGCCTGAGCGTAAGCGGCTACTCTTGCCTCATCTGTATTAGTAATATTAGTATGGGTTGGGCATGTCAATGCCATGAAAATTGAAAATATTAATGTGAACATTTTTAAAAAATTTGAATGTTAATAATGGCAGCAGCAGGAGACAGAGCCCCGGCGCCGCGATAGATTTAATCAGAAGCGCTTCTTGTTTTTTGGGAAGAATGAGCGTGTTTGCGGAAGCCTATAAACGCTTCCCAGGCCGGTTATAAACTGCCGCTTTCACAGCTCTGTAAAATCAAATCTGTACAGTTCCTCTTAGCTATTGAGGTATCATTTGATTTCAGGGGCAAAAATATAGTGCCGCAAAAGGCTGATTACTAAGTCGTTCCGACAATTCCGATAATTCTTTCCGAAATTCCGGCTATTCCAATAATTCAGGCACTTCGGAACCTTGCAGTATAGCAATCTTCAATTTCCGTTTTCGCGATTCAATAGTTTGAACGAATATTTTGTTTATCGGCTTCAGTATTTCATGGCATCATCGTTGTGTCACTCACTTGTGCGGTAGTAATGCTAATGGGCAAGTGAACAGTTGGCAGTAGAGAAGTCAGAAATCAGAGGTCAGTGTCAGTTGAGAATTGAGAGTTGAGAATTGAGAATGCTGTAATCACTGATTGTAAGCCAAAACAAAAGCACTCATTACTCATAACTCATAACTTGCCGAATAGCATTACTACCGTACAAGTGAGTGACACAACGATGCTTAATAGTAGCAATGCAGTTGATACCCAAATACCATTACACATTTTATGCTGTGTGAAGTATAAATGCCCTGATCTCTGACTTCACCCATGAAAATTTCCCGCACATCGTCAATTTCCCAAAATCAATAATTTTACTGAATAGTTACTCGGATATGTTTATTGATTACAAGAATTTAGTTTTTCAGGATTATCAGAAAAAAAAACTGGCAAACGCCATTTCTTTAAATCTTATTAATCCAACCTCTGCCGGCCTCAAAGCCGAATGCAAAGCCGTATGCGAATTACGATATGATAAGAAGGATGAAAAAAGCCTTAAAGGTTTTCTTGGGCAATACGACGACAAAGCCGGCTGCCTGAAAGCCATCGCGAAATGTGAAACAGATAAGTTCAAACCGTTGGTAAATTTTCTTAAAGGCAAAACATTCGATCCGGATAAGAAGTATATTGAATTATTGGCCTGGCTGATTGATTTTGACCTCAGGCCTTATGAGTTTGGTAAGAAATATGACACAAATAAATATGAGGACATTATAGAACAGGAAGCGGAAACACATATGCCCACTTCGGGTGTTGAGCACAAAACAATTAATGAACCCTTACAAACTACTGCACCCGAAGCCCCGGATACGCGAAAGGTCAATTTTAAAAAAACCGGCCTTTGGGCAATTGTAATATCGCTGCTTATTGGCGGAAACGTGTATTGGTTGTTTCATTATAAGAATTCCTCTGCTCACTTAACAGGGCAGGAAAAATGTATGTACTGGGCAGACGACCATTATGAGCAGATTTCCTGTAATCAAAAAATACAAAACAAAATTATCATCGCGTTTGACTCTGTAAAGCTTAACAACTTTAAAAAAATTACCCGGCCAGATACAATCACGCTAAAAGCAAAGGGGCATGTGTGGTACACTAAAATAAAAGGCGAAATAGAATTTTATACTTCAGACGGCTTTCATCCGGTAGACCTGCAATTAAGATTAAAGCCCATAACAGATTATATAATCAAGAAGTATATTTTTCATGAGAGTCCATAAGCTACTGTACTGACAAATTAATTATGTATACTTTGTGCTGCACCGTTGTTTAACCACAAGGGACACAATAGAGGCTCAAGGTACACAAGGGTTTGCTGAATTATTACCAACCTTGTGTGCTTTCTTGGTGCCCCTTGTGGTTAAAATAAATTGAGAATGGAGAGTTGAGAATTGAGAATGCTGTATAGTTGAAAGTTGAAAAGATTGCTGAGATTATGAATATCCGCTTTGTGCGCGGGACTCCATTCTCTTTTGGAGAAGGGCCGGGAATTAGGCAGCTCAATAACATTCCTACCGTACAAGTGAGTGACACAACGATGCTTAATAGTAGCACTACCGCCGGTTCAAAAAAATCAATATATACAATTACCTTGTCCGAAGTATAATATAAAAGGCCAGGCAAGATTAACTCCGCCTGACCTTTTATGCTGTGTATATTATTTTACAAAGTTTTTAATGCTTCTATTTTCTCCCAGCGACTTTGTACCGCTGCTTTTGCCGCATCAAGTACCTCCTGGGCTTTTTCAGGAGAACTGTTTTTTACGATTGTAAAACGGTTCTCGTGATACAGGAAGTTATCCAGCGTAACGCTTGGCTCCTTGCTATCTATGGTAAATCTTTGTCCTTTTTCCTTCGAAGGATTATAACGGAACAAAGGCCAGTAGCCGGTTTTAACAGCCAGATTTTGCTGGTCAATACCCTGGCGCATATCATAGCCATGTGCAATACAATGACTATATGCAATAATAATAGAAGGGCCCGGATAGGCTTCCGCTTCCAATATGGTTTTTAACGCGTGAACATCATTTGCTCCCATGGCAATTTCGGCAACATAGGCGTTACCATGTGCTATGGCTTGCATGGCAAGATCTTTTTTACCGGTTGTTTTTCCTTTTATGGAAAACTTGGCGCTTGCTCCTATTGGCGTTGATTTTGATTTTTGTCCGCCGGTATTCGAATATACTTCCGTATCCAATACAAGAATATTCACATTTTCACCGGTTGACAATACATGATCTAACCCACTGAAACCAATATCATAGGCCCATCCGTCGCCGCCCACGATCCACAGTGATTTGCGTTGCAAAAAGTCGGCTATATGCAGCAATTGATTTGCCAAAGGATTTGTAAGTGTTCTTAATCGTCCTTTTAATTCGTTTACATCTTTACGTTGCTGTATTAGTTCCGCTTCCTGGCTTTCAGGGTTATTTAAAATAGCGTTGGCGAGATCTTCACCTACTTCAGATTTTAATTGACTGAGCAGGCTTTTGGCATAATCTCTTTTTTGATCACTCGCCAGTTTAATACCCAACCCAAACTCGGCATTATCCTCAAACAGGGAATTAGCCCATGCCGGTCCGCAACCTTCTCCGTTTTTAGACCAGGGGGTAGTTGGCAGATTACCACCAAAAATGGAAGAACATCCTGTAGCATTCGCTACCAGCATACGATCGCCAAACAACTGTGTAAGCAGTTTAAGATAGGGCGTTTCACCGCATCCGCTACAAGCACCGGAGAATTCAAATAATGGCTCTAACAGTTGTGAACCTTTTACCGTATTACGGTTAACCCTCGTACGATCAATATCAGGCAGGGAAAGAAAAAAGTCCCAGTTTTTCTTTTCTGTTTCTTTCAGCGGAATTACGTCTTGCATATTTATGGCTCTGTGTCCCGGTTGTGTTTTACTTTCCACAGGACATACTTCGTAGCATAAATTACAACCGGTACAGTCTTCAACGGCTACCTGTAACGTATAAGCTTCCTGGTCTTTAAAGAACTCTTTGCCTATTGGCGCTACGTGTTTAAATGTTTCTGGTGCATTACTGAGCAATTCCTTACTATACACTTTAGGACGAATAGCTGCATGAGGGCACACAAAGAAACATTTACCACATTGTGAACAAAGCGATGCATCCCAAACAGGAACCTCATCCGCAATATTTCTTTTTTCATAACGGGTAGTGGCCGAAGGGTATGTGCCATCCACCGGGAATGCGCTCACGGGCAGCTCGTCGCCATTTCCTGCAATAACTTTTGTAAGAATGTTTTTCACAAAATCAGATGCATTCCTTACTTCAAGGCCTTCTATTTCCTTATTGCCGGGTTTATAACCAGTATAATCAATTTCAAAAAGATTTGCCAGCGTTTTATCTATAGCATCAAAATTTTTCTGCACCACAGCTTCGCCTTTACGGCCATACGATTTCCTGATGCTCTTTTTGATATAATCAATGGCTTCATCTTTCGGCATTGTATTACTGATAGCAAAAAAACAGGTTTGCAAAATGGAATTAATGCGTGACCCCATACCTGTTTCCCTTGCTACTTTTGATGCATTGATCACATAGAATTTCAAATTCTTTTCAATAATTTCTTTCTGTACTTTCTGAGGCAATTGATTCCATGTCTCTTCTTTATCAAAAGGAGAATTGAGCAGAAGCGTTGCATTTTTCTCCGCATCTTTCAGTATATCGTACTTTTCAAGATAGTTGAAGTGATGGCAGGCAATAAAATTTGCAGAGTTGATAAGATAAGTAGACCTGATAGGCTTGTTGCTAAAACGCAGGTGCGACGTTGTTAGGGAACCTGACTTTTTGGAGTCGTACACAAAGTAGGCCTGCACATGATTATCTGTAACATCGCCTATAATTTTGATCGTATTTTTATTGGCGCTCACAGTACCATCGGCACCCAGCCCAAAGAATAATCCGCGGAAAAGATGTTGATCTTCCAGTGAGAAATTTTTATCGTAATCCAGGCTTGTAAACGTTACATCATCATTAATACCTATGGTAAACTGGCGTTTCGGATGCTGTTTATCAAGTTCATCAAAAATACTTTTCACCATACCGGGATTAAACTCTTTAGAAGCAAGCCCGTAGCGGCCTCCAATAATCACAGGCATATCATACTCCCATTGTGCATGCATTGCGTTTACAACATCCATAAAGAGAGGTTCGCCAATGGCACCACTATCTTTACAACGATCCAGCACTGCGATTTTTTTAACTGTTTTAGGCAGTACATGTAGAAAGTGCTCCACAGAAAACGGACGATAAAGATGTACTTGCAGGAACCCGACTTTTTTACCCTGGCTGTTCAGGTAATCCACAGTTTCTTCCACTGCTCCGGCGCCGGAACCCATAATAATTATAACACTTTCAGCCTGGGGATCGCCATGATATTCAAACAATTTATAAGAACGGCCTGTAAGAGAAGCAAACTTTTTCATAGTTTCTTCTACAATACCCGGAACATTCTTGTAATATTGGTTCGCAGCCTCCCTGCTTTGGAAATAAACGTCGGGGTTCTGCGCGGTACCGCGAATAAAAGGATTAGACGGATTAAGCGAACGGTTTCTGTGTCTTAAAACATCCTCTTCATTTATCATTTGCCTGATGATGTCATCAGTTAAAACGTCCACTTCATTAATTTCATGAGAGGTACGGAAGCCATCAAATACATTCAAAAAAGGAATACTTGAATGTAAAGAAGCGGCTGTTGCAATCATAGCCATATCATGCGCTTGTTGCGGATCTGCTCCAAACAACTGTGCGAAGCCTGTAGAACGAACAGCCATCACATCGCTATGATCTCCAAAAATAGACAAAGCGTGAGTAGCCAATGCTCTTGCCGCAATATGAAAAACTGTCGGAGTCAGCTCACCTGCAATTTTATACATATTGGGAATCATTAGCAATAATCCTTGCGAGCAGGTAAAGGTGGTAGCCAAAGCCCCTCCCTGCAGCGCTCCGTGAAGAGCTCCCGCGGCACCGGCCTCGCTTTGCATTTCAATTACTTTAGGCACCTGACCGTAAATATTGGTTCTTCCATCGCTGCTCCATTCATCGCTCCATTCCCCCATAGATGAGGAAGGAGTAATGGGATAAATAGCACATACCTCACTGCACTTATACGCAATATAGGCAGCAGCTTCATTGCCATCCATAATGGAAAATTTCTTTTTTGCTGATGAGGCATCACCTCCTTGCGAATCTAAATTGGGCTGCATACTGAATTAAGATTTGAATTAAAATTAAGCAAGCTATTTAGGGCTGCATATTAAAAACCTGATTAATGTCAGACATAAATAAAACTTTCCTCATTTAATACTTCCGAAAATGCGGGTTTCTTTATCGGGCAAAAAAATATTAACGCCTAAAACATTTCATTTTTTTTATGGCTATTAAAATAACCGAAGATTGCATCAATTGTGGTGCATGCGAGCCCGAATGTCCTAATAATGCGATTTATGAAGCCGGTGCCGAGTGGGCAATAGCAGATGGCACTACAATAAAAGGCAGTTTCACACTTAAGAACGGAACTACGATACAGGTAGAAGATCGACAAGCACCAATTTCAGCCGACTTTTATTATATAGTGTCCGAAAAATGTACAGAATGCCAGGGGTTTCATGAAGAGCCGCAATGCGCTTCAGTTTGCCCGGTAGACTGTTGCGTATCGGATGAAACCTACGTAGAAACTGTAGAACAATTGTTGGCAAAGAAAGATTTATTGCACGCCTGATAAATGCTTTTAGACTTTTTGCAGCAGTGCCATTGACTTAAGGAACGAAGGCAATTATGTACCGGGCGACAGAATAAGCATTAAGCTTTACTTGCATCGCACTCTTGTACATTTTGTTCGCTATTCAGCGCTTTAGTTAATGACATTGCTTTATGCTGCATAAATTTGTGCATAAATGCTTAAACATGGTGAATAGCATTACTACAGCACAAGTGAGTGACACAACGATGTTTAATAGTAGCAATACCGCCGGTATCAAAAAAATCGGTGCATAATATAAATTAAGTATTTGAATACCTGCAACAGGACTTCATGACGTCTTCTTCATTATGAGCAATCACTTCATTTGTAGTTTGTTATAGAAGCAGATGGTAATCGTGAATATCTAAATTAATACAAACAACTTCTGAATATGGATGCTTCAGAAAAAGAAATAAAGAAAAATGTTTCGATAAAAGAGGTAGATAAAATTGTTGTACGCTTTGCTGGAGATTCCGGCGATGGAATGCAGCTAACCGGCATGCAATTTACAGATACTGCCGCATGGTTTGGAAATGACCTAAGCACCTTTCCTGATTTCCCGTCAGAAATACGTGCCCCAATGGGAACTGTGGCCGGTGTTTCCGGCTTTCAGATCAATTTTGGAAGTACTGAGATCTATACTCCGGGCGACAAATATGATGTGCTGGTGGCTATGAATGCTGCTGCATTAAAAGTGGATCTGCCCCGCTTAAGAAAAGGGGGCGTTATTATTGCCAACACTCAAGGCTTCGATCATAAAAATTTGTCGCTTGCCAAATACCCGGAAGGTTCCGATCCGCTTTCTGGCAGCATAACTGATGAGTATGTAGTGCACAAAGTAGACATTACAAAGCTCACGAAAGAATGCCTGGCAGACCTGGGTTTAAATCTTAAGGAAATAGACAGGTCCAAAAATATGTTTGTGCTCGGCTTATTATTCTGGATGTTTGATAAACCGTTGGACTATACATTGAGCTTCATCAAAGAAAAATTCGGTAAAAAGCCTGAAATAGCGAACGCCAATACCAAAGCGTTACAAGCCGGATGGAACTATGGCGAAAACACGGAAATTTTTGTAACACAATATAAAGTAGCTCCGGCAAAACTACCTGCCGGTACATACCGCAACATAACCGGCAATCATGCCACAGCCATAGGATTAATAACCGCATCTGAAAAATCAGGGTTGCCTTTATTTTTAGGTTCATACCCTATTACTCCCGCAACGGATATATTGCAGGAGCTTTCAAAATACAAAGCCAACGGGGTAAAAACCTTCCAGGCCGAAGACGAAATTGCAGGTATCTGTTCTGCAATAGGAGCCTCCTATGCAGGCAACCTTGCCGTTACCACCACTTCCGGTCCTGGAATGTCTTTAAAAACTGAAGCGCTGGGGCTTGCTACCATGCTGGAACAGCCTTTGGTAATAATAGATGTACAGCGCGGCGGACCTTCTACCGGCTTGCCTACAAAAACCGAGCAAGCGGATTTATTGATGGCCATGCATGGCCGTCATGGCGAAGCGCCTTTAATAGTGCTAGCGGCCTCATCGCCTTCCGATTGCTTTGAGACCGTATTTGAAGCCTGCAAGCTTTCGGTAGAACACATGACTCCGGCTATCTTCTTAAGTGATGGTTATATAGCCAACGGCTCGGAGCCGTGGAAATTTCCTAAAGCATCTGAAGTGGAAAACATCAAGGTTTCTTTTTTGGATAAACCCAATGGAGAAAACGGATCGATATTGCCATATAAGCGAAACGAAAACCTAGTGCGCCCCTGGATTAAACCCGGAACAAAAGGACTTGTTCACCGCATAGGCGGTTTGGAAAAACAGGATGGAGCAGGAACCATTTCCTACGAACCGGTGAACCATGAAAAAATGATCCGTCTCAGAGCGGAAAAGGTAGAAAAAATAACGGACTCTCTTCCTTTGGCAAAGCCAGAAAGCGGTAACATAAAT
Source organism: Flavihumibacter sp. (assembly GCA_031553495.1). Classification (GTDB taxonomy): domain Bacteria; phylum Bacteroidota; class Bacteroidia; order Chitinophagales; family Chitinophagaceae; genus Pinibacter. The sequence goes on along the minus strand of JAVBLN010000007.1, from coordinate 75,520 downwards.
GCCAAGCTATTGGTATTAGGATGGGGCTCCACTTACGGAGCCATTAAAACAGCAATAAAAGAGTTACTCGCGGAAGGTTATGATGTAGCACATCTTCATCTCCGTTATATTAATCCCTTCCCGAAAAATCTGGGTGAATTACTCAACGGCTCCGAGAAGGTTTTAATTCCCGAAATGAACGGCGGACAATTATTACAACTGATAAGAGCAAAATACCTTGTGCCCGCAACCGGTTTTTCCAAAGTACAGGGAATGCCTTTTACCACAGTGGAGATTAAAGAAAAAATACTTGAAATTCTAAATTCATAGTGATGGATATGATTGCAGCAGATGAAAATATAAAGCTCACAGCTAAAGACTTTACACCGGAAGCGGAGGTAAAATGGTGCCCCGGTTGCGGTGATTATTCTATATTGAAACAAGTACAAACCGTTTTTCCGGACTTAGGTGTACCTAAAGAAAACTTCGTTTTTATTTCCGGTATAGGTTGCTCATCACGCTTCACTTATTATATGGATACCTATGGCATGCACTCTATTCACGGTCGTGCCGCAGCCATCGCATCCGGCGTAAAAGCTGCCAATCCGGAATTAAGCGTATGGGTAATTTCCGGCGATGGCGATTCGCTGTCTATTGGCGGAAACCATTTCATTCATTTGATGAGGAAGAATTTTGACATAAACTATATTATGTTCAATAACCAGATTTACAGCCTCACCAAAGGACAATACTCACCCACATCAGAAAAAGGAAAAATAACAAAGACCTCTCCTTACGGAACCATTGAAGAACCTTTCAATTCTGTAGAGCTGGCATTAGGCGCTAAAGCGTCTTTTGTAGCCCGCACACTGGATCGTGATCCGAAGCATATGCAAAGCATATTAAAAAGAGCGCATGCGCATAAGGGAACTTCTTTTGTGGAAGTGTACCAAAACTGCCCGGTGTTTAATGATGGTGCATTCTTTTCTTTTTCCGATAAGGAAACTAAAAACGAGGAAGCGATCCGGTTAGAACATGGAAAGCCGCTTGTGTTTGGAAACAATAATGAAAAAGGAATCAAACTGGATGGATTGACCCCTGTAATTGTAAACTTACAAGAGCAAAACATTAGCGTTGATGATTTATGGATCCACGACGAAAATGATAGAACCAAAGCAGGTTTCATTTCACAATTTTTTGATACAACATTTAACGGCATCGCTTTCCCACGGCCATTTGGTGTAATTTATTCACAGGAAAGGCCGGTGTATGAGGAAATGCTTTCGGCACAAATTGAAACCATTCATACTGCTAAAGGACGAATACCGCTGGATAAGATATTGTCCGGAGAAAAAACATGGACAATAGGAAGCTCAGAATAGTGAGTTATGAGTAGTGAGTTGCATGCGTGTGTAACATGCCTTATAACTCCATACTCATAACCCATAACTCAAAACTTAAAACACATAACTCGCATGGGTGCTTTTTCACTAATAGTATTAACAGTTGCAGCTATAGCTTTTTCAGCGGGCGGCATTTTGGTTGGTAAATTATTTACGAAAGGGAGTAAGAACTTACAGAAAGGTCAACCTTACGAATGCGGTATACCTACGGAAACTTCGCCATGGCACCAGTTCAATGTAGGGTATTATTTGTTTGCACTGCTGTTCCTGATTTTTGATGTGGAAATGGTGTTTATGTATCCCTGGGCTGTAGTAGTAAAAAAAGTAGGACTAACTGCATTATTTGAAATACTCATTTTTATTTTCATTTTATTTATGGGCTTTCTATACGCCCACAAAAAAGGAGCGTTGAAATGGATGTAACTGAATTTACAGATGAGCCGCAGGCTAAACAGCAGGAAGCCTTCCCCGGCCGTGTGATTCCTACTCAGGGTGGCGGTATAATTACTTCCACAATTCAAGATGTTATTAACTGGGCCCGTTCAAATTCATTGTGGCCACTCACATTCGCAACCAGTTGCTGTGGCATTGAAATGATGAGTGTGGCATCCGCCAAATACGATTTCTCCCGGTTTGGCTTTGAAGTAGCGAGAGCCTCGCCCCGCCAGGCAGATGTGATCATTATAGCAGGAACAATAGTTCAAAAGATGGCACCGGTGCTAAAAAGACTGTATGATCAAATGCCCGATCCCAAATACGTTATAGCAATGGGTGCCTGCGCCATTAGCGGAGGACCGTTTTTTTATAATACCTATTCCGTAGTAAAGGGTGCAGATCATGTGATACCTGTTGACGTATATATACCGGGCTGTCCGCCCCGCCCCGAAGCCCTGCTTCATGCACTAATCACATTACAAGGAAAAATAAAAAGCGGATTGACAAGAGAACAAATTAAAGCAAAACCAATTCAGCTATGACAAACGAAGTAATAAAAGAGTTGGTATCCGGCGCCCTGCCTTCCGCAACCTTTGATGAAAGCGGAGAATGGCTTAACATCCAGGTTGAAGCGGCGCAATGGAAGCCTCTGGCCACATTGCTGCGTAGCGAACCTTACAACTTTGATTATTTGTTTTGCCTGACCTGTGTAGACTGGAAAACACATTTTACAACTGTGTATCATTTAACATCTACCGGTCACAGGCTTCCAATTGTTGTTAAAGCAAAAGTTGACAGAAACGATCCGCAAATAGAAACCGTTTCGGATATATGGAAAACAGCAAACTTTCACGAACGGGAAGTTTTTGAACTATTTGGCGTCCAGTTTATTAATCATCCCGACTTAAGAAGATTGATCTTAACAGACGACTTTGAAGGTTATCCTTTGCGTAAAGACTTTGAAGACCCTGTTAATATGATAAAATTATAAAGCTTCATCCTGCAAATGCAGGCGTACTTGAGCCATTATGAATATAGAAACACAGATTATTAAGAGTCGCAACGACGAGCTGGTGGTAAATGTTGGCCCACAACACCCGGCCACACATGGCGTGTTGCACCTCGTGATTACACTACAGGGAGAAACGATAAAAAAGGTAGAACCGCACCTGGGTTATATCCATCGCTCTATTGAAAAAATGTGCGAAAGTCTTACCTACAGGCAATTCATCTATGCCACCAGCCGTATGGATTACCTTTCTGCCCACATCAACAATCACGCATGTGCATTAGCTGTAGAAAAGGGCTTACAATTAGAAGTGCCGCAAAGAGCGCAGTATATACGAGTTATTATGGACGAGCTTACCCGTATTGCTTCGCACGAATTGTGGTGGGGGGCCATGGCTATGGATCTGGGGGCCTTAACACCCTTCTTTTACGCTTTCAGGGAACGGGAAGTGATTACCGAAATAATGGAAGACACTTGTGGTGCACGGCTTACCATGAATTACATGGTGCCAGGTGGAGTAATGACAGATATTCACCCCGATTTTCAAAAAAAGGTTAAAGAGTTTATTCAACTCTTTAAATCGAATATTGATGAATATGATGAGCTGGTAACAGGTAATGTTATTTTCCAGAATCGTATGAAGGGGGTTGGTCATTTATCGAAAGAAGACGCCATATCTTATGGTTGTACAGGAGCTGTGGCCCGGGCCAGCGGCTTACCTTGCGACATCAGGAAATTATCTCCCTACGATATATACGACAAAGTAACCTTTGATGAAATTCTGGAAACAGAAGGCGATTCATTTGCCAGGTATATGGTACGCATGCGTGAAATGAAAGAGTCGATAAAAATTATTGAGCAATTGATCGATAACATTCCCGAAGGCGATTACCAGGCAAAAACCAAGGCCGTATTAAAATTGCCGAAAGGCGACTACTACACAAGGGTAGAAACAGCCAGGGGCGAACTGGGCGTGTACATTGTCAGCGAAGGCGCTACAACACCTTACAGAATTAAGTTCCGTTCACCGGGTTTTTCTAATCTTTCCGCCCTGGGCCAAATGGTGAAAGGCGGCAAAATTGGCGACCTGATGGCAACAATGGGAACGCTGGATTTGGTAATACCGGATATTGACCGGTAGCGGGTAACAGCCCGATGCCGGATAGAAATCATATTGACATTTAACTTTTGAATTTTGATATAAGCCTGCTTTATGTTTAGTTTTCATGCCATAACAAATTCCATACAAACCTGGTTGAATGCCAGGTTAAGTCCTGTATGGGTATTGATAATAGAAAGCCTTATTGTAATTGTACTTGCCATCGCTTTGTTTGCTGTTTTAGGTTTAATACTGGTTTGGCTGGAACGCAAAGTGGCGGCACACATGCAGATCCGTCTAGGACCTAACCGTTTGGGGCCTGCCGGTATTTTCCAAACATCGGCTGATACCCTGAAACTTATCTTAAAAGAAGGATTAACACCAGATGGAGCAGACAGATTACTATTCAACTTCGCACCGTTTGTAGTAATGATAGTGGCCATGCTGATGCTTGCCCCCATTGCATTTGCTGATGGCTTTCAAATATGGAATATAAACATAGGCGTGCTTTATATATCCGCCATATCTTCCCTTTCCGTAATTGGTATTCTCATAGCGGGATGGGCGAGTAACAACAAATATTCATTGCTTGGCGCCATGCGCAGCGGAGCGCAAATTGTAAGCTACGAGCTTTCGGCGGGGCTTTCCATTCTTACAATTGTAGTATTTACGGGTAGCCTGCAAATAACCGATATTATTCATGCGCAGCAAAATGGCTGGTGGATATTTAAGGGACACATACCGGCCTTTATAGCGTTCATCATATTTATAATTGCGGCAACCGCAGAAACAAACAGGGCGCCGTTCGATTTGGCAGAAGCGGAATCGGAACTCACGGCAGGCTTCCATACCGAGTATTCGGGAATGAGGTTCGCATTGTTTTTCCTGGCAGAGTACATTAATATATTTATTGTGTGCGCCATTGGAACTACGCTTTTCCTGGGTGGCTGGATGCCTTTTCATATTGGCAGTTGGACAGGGTTTAACCATATTATGGATTATATACCCTCATCCGTGTGGTTTTTCGGAAAAACATTCTTTTTAATTTTTCTAATAATGTGGTTCAGGTGGACATTTCCGAGGTTGAGGGTTGACCAGTTGTTGAACCTGGAATGGAAATATTTATTGCCAATCAGCCTTTTCAATTTGCTGTTAGGAACAATAATAGCCATTATGAACTGGCATTTTTAGAATGTAAACAATTGATAAGCATCGTGCGAAAGTATAGTGTTAATTATGAACCCGGCTGTAGTGCAGTAATTAAGCATCCGTTGCGTCGCACACTTGTGCGGTAGTAACGCTACTGAGCTGTGATGCACATTGCCGAATAGTATTATTACCGTACAAGTGAGTGACACAACAGAAGCTCAATAGTAGCAATACCGCTGACAAACAAAAAAACAGGTTGAACTATAACCCTGTTAGTTACAATTTAGAAAATATTTAAACATTATAAATGTTCATTAAAGAATACATATCGGAAATCGCAAAGGCTACAAAATCACTGTGGACCGGCATGAAGATTACGGGGCATTATTTTGTACGGCCAAAAACAATTATTACGCAGGAATATCCCGACAACCGCGACACACTGATAATGGCAGACCGGTTTCGAGGTGAAGTTACCATGCCGCACGATGAACAAAACCTGCATGCCTGCACAGGATGTACGGCTTGCGAACTTGCCTGCCCCAACGCTACCATTAAAGTGATCACCAAATTTGAACTGACGCCGGAAAACAAAAAGAAAAAAGCGCTGGACACTTTTGTGTATCACCTGGATATGTGTACGCTTTGCGGCTTATGCGTGGATGCTTGCCCTACAGGCGCTATTCAGATGGGACAAAATTTTGAGCATAGTGTGTACGACCGCAGTACATTAACAAAAACATTAAATAAACCCGGTTCAAAAATCAGGGAGGGAGTTGAATAATGGATACTTCAGCAATTATATTTTATGCCATCTCAGCTTTTACACTCGCAATGGGTTTGATGGCAGTAACATCATCTAAAATTTTCAGATCGGCCATTTGGCTTTTACTGTCGCTGGTGGGTATTGCCGCTATTTATTTTTGGATGGAGGTGGAATTTATTGCGGCCATTCAGATCATTGTATATGTTGGCGGCATTGTTGTTTTAATTATTTTCTCCATTTTCTTAACGCAGCAGGCGGGTACAAAAATGCCTAAGCCCACGCGAAAGCGCATTTTTGCTTCTGCATTGGCTGCGCTTTTCGGACTGGCTTTTTCTTTTAACCTTATTAATCATTATGGCTTTAGCAATGCCGGTTCGCAACATTTCAACGTATCGGTAAGCGATATAGGCACACAAATGTTAAGCACAACGGAACATGGTTATATTCTGCCTTTCGAGGTGGTAAGCTTGTTGCTGTTATCCGCAATGGTTGGTTGTATTGTTATTGCCATTAAACCACCAAAAGAGAATAAAGAAACGACCGGTGCGGATAAGGAAAATGTAAATGCAAATATTCCAGAACCATTAATTACAAAGGAGGTTTAAATGAGCGCAGTACCACTGACACATATTTTGTTTGTAAGCACAGCTTTGTTCTTTATAGGAATGTATGGCATGTTTACACGCCGCAATATGATCACCATTCTGATGTCGATAGAATTAATTCTTAATAGCGTAAACATCAATTTTGTTGCGTTCAATAAATATTTATATCCTCAAAAAATGGATGGAATATTTTTTACCATATTCATTATAACAATTGCAGCAGCAGAAGCGGCTGTGGCTATTGCCATTGTTATCAATTTATACAGAACGCACAAATCCATTGATGTGGATGATGCAACAGAGCTAAAATGGTAGCAACTATAATGGTGAATGATCTTATTATAAAAAATTAAAACAAAGTCCCGGCACTAATTCATGTAAGAGTGCGGGTGAGGTTTATGAACTATCAACAATATCTTTTACCGGTCCTTTTACTTCCGCTGGCATGTTTTTTAATGCTTGGCCTGTTTGGAAAAAAGTATTTAAAAAATGTATCCGGAATTATAGGCACAGCTTCCATGTTTGCTGTTACGATAATTTCTGTGCTGGTAGCCGGCCTGTATTTTTTTTCGTATGGAAAAGTGAATGGAGTGTATCAGCAATTAATTGCATACAACTATAGCTGGTTGTCATTTTCGCCAACCATGTCCATTGATATGGGCGCCGTTGTAGATCCAATATCAATGATGATGATAGTGGTGGTTAGTTTCGTATCGCTGATGGTGCACATATTCAGTCTTGGATATATGAAGGGGGAAGAGCGGTTTGCAACTTATTACGCATACCTGTCTTTATTTACCTTCTCTATGTTGGGCCTGGTACTTTCCTCCAATATTTTCCAGATATATATATTCTGGGAGTTGGTGGGTGTGTCTTCATACCTGTTGATCGGTTTCTATTATAGCAAGCCTTCAGCAGTTGCCGCTTCCAAAAAAGCATTTATTGTTACCCGTTTTGCCGACTTCGGATTTTTAATTGGTATTTTGGTACTTAGCTTTTATGGTAACACACTGGATTTTAACACACTCATACAACGGCTCACTACACCGCAATCCGCCGAATATATAGGTATTACCACAGCATCTTTTTTGGGTATCTCTGTGCTTACCTGGGGGTTAAGCCTGGTGTTTATCGGAGGAGCCGGAAAATCAGCCATGTTTCCGCTGCACATTTGGCTGCCGGATGCCATGGAAGGTCCTACGCCGGTATCCGCATTAATACATGCTGCAACAATGGTGGTAGCCGGTGTTTATCTCGTAGCAAGATTATTTCCTATTTTCGCCATTGATGAATCGGCCTTGCAAATTGTTACTTGGGTAGGCGCTATTTCCGCATTGATCGCGGCTATTATTGCCTGCACGCAAACCGATATTAAAAGGGTACTCGCCTACTCTACCATGTCGCAAATAGGCTACATGATGTTTGCCTTGGGCGTTGCTGGTTATGGCGGAGAAAACGGCTTAGGTTATACTGCATCCATGTTTCACCTGTTTACACACGCGTTCTTCAAATCATTATTGTTCCTGGGAGCTGGTGTAATTATCCATTTTGTGCATAGCAACGATTTAAAAGATATGGGTGGTTTGCGCAAGCTTATGCCTGTTACGCATATCGCATTCCTGGTGGCTTGCTTGGCCATTGCAGGTGTGCCGCCATTTGCAGGATTTTTCAGTAAGGAAGAGATCCTTATGGCATCGTTCCATTCCAATAAAATAATTTATGCCATTGCATTGTTTACAGCCGTACTTACAGCATTTTATATGTTCCGGCTATACTTTTCAATTTTCTGGAGAAAAGAAGCTACAGCACATGAAACCCATCATGCAGATGGAACGGCATCCATGAAAATCCCATTGATTATTTTAATGATCTGTTCTATAGGCGCAGGCTTTGTTCCCTTTACAAAACTGGTTACCACAGACGGAGCGCCGCTGGAAACACACATGGATCTATTATTTTCCTTAGTGCCTATAGCGCTTGTGTTGATAGCTATTTTTATAGCTGCCCGCATGTATAAAAAAGAAAACGGATCTGCCGATAAAATGGCAACCGCTTTTGGTAACTTTTACAAAGCGGCCACAAAGAAATTTTATATTGATGAAATTTATCTTTTCATCACCCAAAAAATCATTTTTAATTTAATAGGCAAGCCGGCAGCCTGGATCGACAGGAATATAATCGATGGTTTAGTAAATGGTGTGGCCGCAACTACGGCTTCTGTTTCCGGCCTTATTAAAGGATGGCAGTCGGGCAAATTACAAACATACGCTTTGTACTTTTTCTCCGGCATTGTGGGGTTGGCTATTATATTTATCTATTTCTGGAAATAATTAGTATATGAATCTAACACTTCTTATTGTAGCGCCTTTTCTTACAGCAATTGCTATTCTTTTTTGCAAAGGATTTAAGCAAGTAAGAGCGGTATCGCTGGTGGGCGCCGTGGCACAATTGGCGTTGGTATTGTTTCTGCTGGCAGCATATTGGCAACAGAGCGCATCCGGCAGTAGTCCGTTTTTGTTTGAATCGAATGTTATGTGGTTTAAGCCGCTCCATATTAATTATCATGTGGGTGTAGACGGAATATCGCTGGCCATGATCGTTCTCACATCTTTAGTGGTGCTTGCCGGAACACTTGTTTCGTGGAATGTAGACACCCTGAGTAAAGAATTTTTCTTTTTGCTGGCACTGTTAAGCATGGGTGCTTATGGATTTTTTATTTCGCTCGATTTGTTTACCATGTTCTTTTTTTTGGAAGTCGCGGTTATTCCAAAATTTTTATTAATTGGCATTTGGGGAAGCGGCAAAAAAGAGTACAGCGCTATGAAGCTGGCATTAATGCTCATGGGTGGTTCCGCATTGGTATTTGTGGGGCTCCTGGGCATTTATTATCATGCAAACTCATTTGACGTCCTGGAAATTGCCGGCATGAATATTCCCTTATCCATTCAAAAAACATTTTTTCCGTTTGCATTTATCGGCTTTGGTATTTTTACGGCCCTGTTCCCGTTTCATACATGGGTACCCGATGGCCACTCCTCCGCGCCAACAGCAGCTTCCATGTTTTTAGCAGGCATATCCATGAAGCTGGGCGGCTACGGTTGCTTGCGTGTGGCTACGTATTTAATGCCCGACGCGGCACATAGCTTTGCATGGATAATTATTATACTAGCCACCATCGCTATTATATATGGCGCCTTCGCCACAATGATGCAAACGGATTTAAAATACATCAACGCATATTCATCCGTAAGCCATTGTGGTTTTGTTTTGCTGGGTATTGGTATGCTTACGAAGACCGCTATTAATGGCGCCGTAATGCAAATGGTATCACACGGTTTAATGACGGCCCTTTTCTTTGCCGCCATCGGCATGATCTACAGCCGCACACATACAAGGCAAGTGGCGCAGTTAGGCGGCCTGCTGAAGGTAATGCCGTTTATTTCCACCGTATTTGTAATTGCAGGTCTATGTTCGCTGGGACTTCCGGGCTTCAGCGGCTTTGTGGCCGAAATGACCGTGTTCATGGGTTCCTGGGAAAACCCTGATGCATGGTACCGTTTTGCTACTATACTGGCATGCGCCTCCATAGTAGTTACGGCAGTATATATTTTAAGAGCAACCGGAAAATCAATTATGGGGCCTTTGAACGCATCTTACAATCAATTGACCGATGCAACATGGAACGAAAAGCTGGCTGCCGGTTTATTGATTACAGGAATTGTAATAATGGGCGTTGCTCCGTTCTTAATTACGAAACTGATAACACCTTCAACGGATGTTATTATGAATAAAGTATTGACGATAGTAAAATAAATAATAGTGTGTATGGAATGTTGTTATACTTATGGCAGGGTGAATATTGGGCTATGATCTTTTGGGGACGGGCAGTATTGCTACTATTAAGCATCGTTGTGTCACTCACTTGTGCGGTAGTAATGCTATTCGGCAAATGGAAGCATCCATGCGCAAATGTATGCTGCGTAAAGTATAAAGAACAATCAACACACTACATTGAACCAAAGAGATGGAACTTTCCGGTTTCAATTTTTTTCGCAGGGATGTACGATACAAAATGTAACCGGAACTTGTATGGTGATAATATTAATTGGCAAGGCATTATATTGCTCAATAGCATTACAACTGTACAAGAGTGCGACGCAACGGCTGCTTAATAGTAGCAATACCGCCGGGCTCACAAAAAATTAAAAACTAAATAACGTAAACGAGTAAACAATGTGGACTGATTTTTTGCTACTCATGAAACAGGAAATGGCGGTAATTGCCATGATCTTTATACTGCTGTTTATGAAACTGGGTAGGGACAGAAGCAACGAAAGTTTTATGAACACGATGAATGTGCTGCTGTTGCTGAATTTGATTTTGGGTTTTGTATGCAACCATGAGGGCATGTTGTTTAATGAAATGTTCCGGACCAACAGGCTGATAGTGCTTGAGAAAAGTATTCTTAACCTGGCAATGCTGATCGTTTCGCTGCAATCTTACTCGTGGCTTAAAACGCATAAGCATGTGCCGGAGTTTTATATACTGTTGCTATCATCATTGCTGGGTATGTTTTTTATGATCTCGTCGGGCAACCTGCTCATGTTTTACCTGGGTTTGGAAATGTCCACCATACCGCTGGCGGCAGCGGCCAATTTCGATTTAACAAAGCGGCGCTCATCCGAAGGAGCGATGAAGCTGATCTTTTCATCAGCTTTTTCATCAGCATGTTTGTTGTTTGGAATTTCTTTGCTGTACGGTACTACAGGCACATTGATATTTTCTGAACTACCGGCCCTTATAAACAATAATCCGCTGCAATTATTTGCTTTCATATTGATCATTGCCGGCTTTGCGTTTAAGATATCTGTAGTGCCTTTTCATTTATGGACAGCAGATGTATATGAGGGCGCGCCGGTAGCCGTAACATCATTTTTATCGGTGGTATCAAAAGGCGCGGTGCTTTTTGTATTTGTATCAGTGTTATACAATGTGTTCAGTCCGCTGGAAGAAGTTTGGTATAATATGTTGTTCATCTTGTCGCTGCTCACCATTATTACAGGAAATTTGTTTGCCATACGGCAGGAGAATTTCAAACGCTTTCTCGCGTTTTCATCCATTGCCCAGGTAGGTTTTATATTGGTAGGTATTTCAGGAGGGTCGGATGTTTCAACCACGTCTGTTATATACTTTGTGCTGATCTATGTTTTTTCCAACCTGGCCGCTTTTGGAGTGGTATCATTAATAAGCGCTGCTACGGGAAAAGAAAATATCAGCGATTACAAAGGGCTTTATAAAACCAATACTGCTTTATCGTGGGTGCTGGCGGTTGGTTTGTTTTCACTGGCCGGAGTTCCGCCAACAGCAGGATTTTTCGGTAAATTCTTTTTGCTGATAGCAGGAGCAGGTAAAGGAAATTATGTGCTGATAAGCATTGCTGCAATAAATATCGTGATTTCGCTTTATTACTATTTGCGTGTAGTAAAAGCAATCTTTATGGATGCGAACCCTGCGCCGCTTCAGCCGGTAAAGATACCGCTTATGTCGAAGCTGGCATTTGCCGTATGTATTGCAGGTGTTGTGATAGCAGGTGTAGCAAGCCCGGTATACGATTATATTTATTCGCTGATAGCACATTAGTAAAGTGCGTGAAAATTATTTCACTTTTAAAATTTGAATTCCACAATGGCTATTAATAAAAATCATGAGTTTGATGACTTGCAGGGGGTGAAGTGTGCAATAGTAGAAAAGAACGTTTTGCAGGAGCGTGCAGATTTTTTGAAAGCGCTTCTTGAATATAACGGATATACGGTAATAGTGGCGCCTGCGCCTCCGCCCAAAGCAGCACCAGCACCGGCAGAAGGTTCGCCTGCCGCCCCGGCTAGTTATATTGTTGGCGTTACCGATGTTACCTTTAGCGCTGTAATGGCTGTTTATGGGCGGCAGCTTCATACAAAAGACGGCCACGTAGTTTCATTGGCATACTGGCAGCAAAAAGAAGCTGTATCAAATGTTGAGGTGCCTTATTATGAGAAGAAGGTATAGGGGGAGTGTCAAAAAAAATCAACTCAAACAGTTTTTGAATCGTTTTTATAGCTATAAAAAAAACAAAAAAAGCCTGCAAATGTATGTTTGCAGGCTTTAAATATTATTAAATGATCCTCAGCGGTGAGGGAGGGATTCGAACCCTCGGTACAGGTTTAAGCCCGTACAACGGTTTAGCAAACCGGCCCTTTCGGCCACTCAGGCACCTCACCATCCTGTCCCGATTCAACGATCGGGAGGGAGGCAAAAGTAAAGATTTCATTTGATACAATCCAAAAACAGATCAAAAACTTTTTTTAAATCACTTCCGGTCTTCCTTTGATTATAACGCTTTTATGTGGGGAAAATATAATACCGGTCGCGGATCTTTTGCCGGTAATGAAAGCGCGATTTCCACATGGGTTTTATCAAAGTGGCTTCCCATGCAGCTAATTCAGCTTTCAGTTCCTGTAATTTTCCGGGATTGGCTGCCGATATATCATTATACTCTCCCGGATCTATCGACAAATCGTACAAATAAGTCACTTTCTCCTTATCATTCACATACAACTTGTAATCTCCTTTTCTTACCGCTTTCGAGTAGCCGTTTCGCCAATACAATACTTCATGCGGCCTGGAGGCATTTTCACCGGTCAGATAAGGAATTATGTTAACCCCATCCCGCTTTTTTTCGTCACCGGGTTCAATATCAACAGAGGCAGTTATGGTAGCAAATATATCCAGGGTGCTCACAGGATATCCATACATTTTTCCTGCCGGAATTCTTCCCGGAAAACTCATAATATAAGGCACTTTCAGCCCACCGTCAAACTCGCTCATTTTGCCGCCTTTCAAAGGCTCATTATTTGTGGCCGTAGTATACACCGCACCGCCATTATCACTTGTAAATATGATCAGCGTATTTTCCTCCAATCCTTCTTTTTTCACTTTATCCATTATTTTGCCTATTGCTTCATCCAATGCAACAATCATGGCATAATACACTTGTTTTATAGGATCGGGCTCATCTTCAAACTTTTTGACCAGTTCTCTTGGCGCCTGCAAAGGCGTATGTGGCGCACTGAATGGCACATACAGGAAAAACGGTGCATGTTTGTTCTCTTCTATAAACGATACCGCTTCATTGGCGATGCTGTAGGTTAAATATTCTTTTTCTTTAATTATGGTTCCGTTTCGCCTGATGGCGCTTAAACCTTCGCGATACCATGTGGGTCTGTCAAGTATGCTGGGAGTGGTCTTATCAATTATACCGGCATCTTTTTTAGCAGCATATAATGAAGCAGCGGTGTAAAAACCATAGAAATAATCAAAGCCTTTGGCATCAGGCAGTTGATACTTAGCGACGCCTAAATTCCATTTGCCAATAACGCCGGTTTTGTAGCCATGCTTTTGTAGCAACTGAGCTATGGTAGTTTCATTTGCCGGCAACCCATTCGGCACTGTTATAGAATCCCGCGACAAATCAATGATATCGCCTTCTTTTTTAGCTCTTCTAAGAAATTTTCTTTTTTGCAGCAGTGTCATTCTGCCAATTGGAGCATCTTTTTCCTGGTATTCAAACCCAAACCGCTGCTGGTATCTGCCGGTAAGCATAGCGGCCCTTGACGGGCTGCAAATGGGTGAAGTGCAATAACCATTTATCATTTTGGCACCGCTGTTGGCAAGGGCGTCAATATTAGGTGTTTGCACAATTTTACTTCCATATGCGCTTATATCGCCATAGCCCAAATCATCAGCTAAAATGAAGATGATATTCGGCTTTTGTTGTGCCTGTAAAAAATTACACAAAAACAAAAAAAACCACAATTTTAAAATGATACATTTCTTAAGCATACCGGCAATGAAGTCAAAGTCACAATTCAAGAAGAAAAGATTGCCTGCAAAATTACATCTATGGTAAATACTACCCAATTATTAACCGGCTATGCGGAAATTTTAACCACAAGTGGCACTATGGGAGGCACAAGGCACACAAGGGATGATTGTAATTCAATCATCCCTTGCGCTTTTCTTTGTGTCAATTGTGGTTGAAATAAATGAAGAATTGAGAATGCTTTGTACACTGATTACAAGCAAAAACAAAAGCACTCATAACTCAAAACTCATAACTCATAACTTGTTGAATAGCATTACTACCGTACAAGTGAGTGACACAACGATGCTTAATAGTAGCACTACCGCCGGTTACATAAAAGTTATGAGTGATGAGTTATGAGTGAGAAAGCATCTCAAATCTCAGATCATTTTGCTTTTTCTTCCGGCTTGTGCAGCTCAACAGGATCCGCTTTTTTACGCATCTTCATATTCAGCAATTCAACCGCAAATGAAAATGCCATTGCGAAATAAACATAATTCTTTAAGTGCATATTGTGCGCTCGTTCACTATCCCAACCTTCTATAATAAGCACCACGCCAACCATTACCAGGAACGACAATGCAAGCATTTTAAGTGTAGGATGCTTTCCAATAAAGTCTGCAATTTTTTGACTAAACAAAAACATAATGATCATGGCAATGACCACAGCTATAATCATAATGGGCACATGCTTGGCAATACCCACAGCGGTTATTATACTGTCAAACGAAAACACCATATCTACCAGGATGATCTGACCCATGGCAGCGCCAAAACCTGAAGCCGCCTTCATGCTTCCTCCTTCATCATACCCTTCCAGTTTGTGGTGAATTTCTTTTACGGTTTTGTAAATTAGGAACAATCCGCCGGCCAACATTACAATGCTTGCAAGATCAAACCCTTTACCCCACAGCTCAAACACAGGTTTGCCTTTTTGCTGCACCAGCCAGCCAAGTAAAAGCAATAATAATACACGCACTGCTATTCCGGTGATCATCCATAAACGGCGGGCTTTTAACTGTTGTTTTTGGGGCAGGCGACCCATAATAATTGATACAAAAATTACATTGTCGATGCCCAATACTACTTCAAGTACGGTAAGTGTAAGTAAACTAATTAATGAATCAATAGTAAATAAATATTCCATATAGAGGGAGTTGGTTATTAACTAATGGCAACATGAAATTACCTGAATTGAATTTTGCTGCAAATCTCATTTCCTAAAAAAACAACCTTTTTTACTTTTTGTTTTTGTCAAAAATTTTTTTCACAATCGCGGGTCCTTCATAAATAAAACCGGTCCATACCTGCACTAAACCCGCACCTGCGCTTAGTTTCTCATTTACATCACCGGCATTAAAAATACCACCGCTTGCCATAATGGGAATTTTACCGGATGATTTTTCATGGATGTATTTTACAATTTCAGTAGATCTTTTGGTAACCGGCTTGCCGCTAAGACCGCCCATTCCCATTGCTTCTACAGCCGCCTTATCGGTAGTAAGATTGTCGCGACTAATAGTAGTATTGCATGCTACCAATCCATCTAATTGGATTTCCAAAGCCAGGTCTATCACATCATCAATTTGCGACCAGGTAAGGTCTGGCGCTATTTTCAACAATAATGGTTTCGATTGGTTTTTCTGTTTATTAATATTTTGCAGATGAGATAATATTTTTCTCAAAGAATCTTTTTCCTGCAATTCACGCAAGCCCGGCGTATTCGGCGAACTCACATTAACCACAAAATAATCCACATGATCAAAAAGCGCATTGAAACAAATTTCATAATCCTTCCACGCATCTTCATTTGGAGTTACTTTATTTTTTCCAATATTTCCGCCAATGATCATATCGCTGTTGCGGCGCTTCCATTTTTGCAGGCGCTTTGCAACAGCTTCCACTCCATCGTTATTAAAACCCATCCTGTTAATAATGGCTTTATCCTTTGGCAAACGAAAAAGACGCGGCTTGTCGTTGCCGGGCTGTGGTTTGGGCGTTACCGTTCCAATTTCCACGTAACCAAAACCAAGCGTTTCAAGCTCTCTTAAATACACCGCGTTTTTATCAAAGCCTGCCGCCAGACCCACAATATTTTTGAAACGCAGGCCCAAAAACTCTTTTGTTTCTGCGCCTTCCGGAGCAAAAGCAGAGCGCATTATTTTTTTAACAACAGGAATGGAACACATCATTCTCAACGCGTTCATTGAAAAATGGTGTACAGCTTCCGGAGAAAAACAAAAAAAGATACTTCTGATTAATGGATACATGGCCGCGAAGATAATTATTACTCACAACTCACAACTCATAACTTTTATGTAACCGGCTGTAGTGCTACTATTAAGCATCGTTGTGTCACTCACTTGTACGGCAGGAATGCTATTCAGCAAGTTGTGAGTTTTGAGTTTTGAGTAATGAGTGCTTTTGTTTTTGCTTTCAACCAACGTTTAAAGCATTCTCAATTCTCCATTTATTCAACCGCTTTCAACTTTCAATTCTCAACTTTCAACTATAAAGCTTGCAACATTCAAAACCCGTTCCTTCAAATTGCTTTACTTTGCAATTTTATCTATTACCCCAAACAATATTTTATAATTTAGATAACCATGCGAATACTACTTCAATACTTAAAACCGTATAAAGGGCTAGTTGCACTTGCTTTGCTATTGGCTACTATCAACCAGGTTTTCTCCCTGTTCGATCCTTTAATATTTGGTAAGCTGTTCGATAATCTACTCTTTCACGCACAGGAACACGGTTATCTTGATAGTAAAAAACAATTTCATGCGGAAGGGGTACGTACACAAAACGACTTCATCCTGGTTGTATTAAAATACCTTGGAATGCTTATTGGTGTAGCGATGGTTTCAAGAGTCGCGAAAGCCTTCCAGGATTATTTCGCGAATGTAATTGTACAAAAGTTTGGCGCCAAAATTTTTACAGACGGGTTACAGCATTCTATGAAACTGCCCTACCAGGAATTCGAAGATCAACGCAGCGGCGAAACATTATCCATACTTACCAAAGTGCGTGCCGATACTGAAAAACTCATTACACTTTTCATTAACGTACTTTTTGGGATCATTGTTGGTATAGTGTTTGTAACCATATACTCATTCAGTTTGCATTGGTCTATAATGCCCATTTATGTAGGCGGCGCTGCAATACTTGGCGTGCTTACAAGCATTTTAAGCAGAAAAATAAAATTCATACAAAAAAGGATCGTTACGGAAACTACCGCACTGGCAGGTTCTACAACTGAATCGTTACGCAATATTGAATTACTTATAAGTCTTGGACTTACCGGGCAGGAAATAAAAAGATTAAACAGTAATACTTATAAAATTTTAGGTCTGGAGCTGACCAAGGTTAAAAGCATTCGTGCTTTAAGTTTTATACAGGGAACGTTTGTAAATTTTTTACGCCAGTTAATTGTATTTGTATTGGCGATGCTGGTGTTTAAAGATATTATTACACCCGGCCAGGTGCTAACACTTACCTTTTACTCATTCTTTATTTTCGGGCCGTTGCAGGAAATTGGCAATATCATTTTGGCATACCGCGAAGCAGAGGCATCGCTTAATAATTTTCATAACCTGATGCAGAAAGAACCGGAAAAACAACCTTCCAATGCCTTTCCACTGGGAGAAATTAAAACACTCAGTTTTAATGAAGTTGGCTTTAAGCACCAAACTGCGCAGTACAGGGCAATCGAAGATATTAGCTTTACTGTTAGCAAAGGCGAAACTGTCGCATTTGTCGGGCCTTCCGGTTCAGGAAAAACCACGCTGATGAAACTTCTTGTAGGGTTATACAGACCCAAAGAAGGGAAAATATTATACAACGGCGTGGATGAAAATTCAATTGATTTCAACGACCTGCGCAATCAGATTGGTTTTGTAACTCAGGATACACAATTGTTTTCCGGTACTATTAAAGAAAATTTATTGTTCGTTAACCCCACAGCTTCCGATGATGATTTAATGGATGTGATGAATAAAGCATCTTGCCAAAAACTCTTAAACCGTGCCGAAAATGGCCTGGATACAATGATTGGCGAAGGCGGATTGAAATTAAGCGGTGGCGAAAAACAACGTCTTTCTATTGCACGTGCACTTTTGCGCAAACCTAATATTTTGATTTTTGACGAAGCTACTTCCGCGCTTGACTCCATAACAGAGGAAGAGATCACATCAACCATAAGAGCCGTTTCATCGCAGGGAAATCAAATCACCATCCTGATAGCGCACAGGCTTTCTACAATTATGCATGCCGACAGAATTTATGTACTGGAACAGGGAAACGTGATTGAAACGGGCAGCCACGAGTATTTGCTGAAACAAAAAGGTTTATACTATGCCATGTGGCGGCAGCAAATCGGTGAAAGAAAAAGTATAACCGCATGAGGAGTGGGGAGTTGAAAATTGAAAGTTGAAAGTGCTTTATGCTCAGCACTTTCAACTTTCAATTTTTAACTACTCAACTACTTAACAATTTTCACTTGTTCATGAACGTTATCTCCTATCAGCCTGATAAAATATTGTCCGGAAGGTAACTGATTCAGATCGGATATCGACTGGAAGTTATAGCCTTTTATACCTTTCAGGCTATGCTTTTTAATTAGCCGCCCAATTACATCGTAAATAAATACTTCGACAGCACCTTCTGTTTCCAGTTGGTACGACACATTCAAATGATCTACAAATGGATTAGGACTTACCAGTATCCTGATTGCCTTTGTATTTAGCGAAATAATTTTACTATACTTAAAATCACCGTTTATATCAACTTGTTTCAACCGGTAAAAATTATTACTTAACGGAGCGGCATCTATGTAAGAATAATTTCCCGAACTGTTGTGAGAAGCGGCTACACTGCCCAATGCAGCAAACGTGCGGCCATCATTACTTCTTTCCACATCAAAGTGGCTGTTATCCGTTTCATTTTCTGTAGCCCATAGCAGGGTAACTTTCCCATTAGAATAAACACCTTTAAACGAAATGAAATCAACCGGCAACGGCGCATCAATTGGAGGCATTACCACGCCGCTAAATTCAGATGTATTACCATCAGCATCAGTTGCTGTGGCGGTCAATCCTGTAATTGTAGTTAATCCAGGGAACAACACTTTGGGAATGGTAAAGGAAAACCTGTTTGCATTTATCATATTGGGATTATTATTTCCTTCAACAATTCTATCATAAGTTCCTACTGTATTATTATTATCATTATAACCATCAAGAATTCCCCCCTCTTTTAAGCGAAAATAAAACACAATACCTTCACCAAAGCTCTTTGTAAAGCCGGCAGGCAAAGGGTTTGACGGATGCTTGCCATCAGCTTTAAATAATTCGATTGTAGCGCCCGCGTCACTAAAACCATTTATTATAAAATTGTCGCCGCTTTCTAAAATGTTTGTAAGAACCGGTGCATTCACAAAATTATTAGGCCCTGTTAAAGGAGTATTATGGTTGGGACTTACTCCGCGGCCTGCGGTCAAATCGGTTTTCAGATCTATACCAAGCTCTACATTGCCATACATTCTATTTTTCGAAATGCTTAACCCTGTTAGTTTTCCCGTACCTGCAAAACCCGTGTAAGTAGAAACGCCGGATTGTTGGTTAAACGCAATCACATTACCTTCTAAAATATCATTCGATCCGTCGTTATTGCTTCCCACCACATTATTAATAACATCATATCCACTTAACGATTCCGCATATACGCCAAAAATTCCATTACCTCTTGCAGCAATTCCGGGCGGATAAGTGCCGATAAAGTTGCCCGAAATTCTGTTTTGCTGTGTGGTGGCGCCACCTAGTACAGCAAAATAATCGCCGGCCTGCAGCTTGATCCCGTATTTTGCATTAGAGCCGATAATATTCGCCTGCGAAAGATGGGTAGTAACACCAATCACATTATGGCTGGCATTCCATACAATAATACCCATTGTATTTGGAGCTGCATTATTACTAACGTTAATACCTACTCTATTTCCTGCTACAGTATTTGAATCAGACGAATTATACAGCCAAATTCCATATAGCGAATTATTCCCAATTACATTTGTTTCGAACGAATCGCTCACTCCATCAGCATTTGTACCAATAATGTTATTTTTCGAACGCTCGTTCAGCACAATGCCGGCGGTAGCATTTCCAATAGCTTCAGTTCCATTCACGCCAACACCAATATAATTGCCTGCAATTACGGAATTCCTTACAAGGTGAAACGCTATACCATTATCACGGTTGCCGCTGATGACATTCCCTTCCCATTCATCATTTACGCCATCTCCATTTGTACCAATGGTAATATTTCTACAACTATCGCTTATCAATGGCGCTGTGGCTATACCATTTCTACCATTAAACGCAGCGGCTGTACCGGTTTCATTGGTTCCTATAAAAGAACCCCAAACATGTATGTTTTGAAGATTGCCGCCAATAATAATACCCGACTCACCGAAATTCCTGATATTCAGTCCGGCAATTTCAACATTTCCGGATGTCAGGTATAAACCACTCAGATAAGGCGGAAGCCCGCCGCCATCCAGCACTATTAATATTGTACGCATTGCAAAAGAACCGGGAACTGAACCCGGTTGTGAATAACCGTTAATAAACAATGCATCCTCAATAGCGGTAAAACCATTAACTCCGGGCTTTATTATAAATGGTCCGCCACCGGGAATATTAAAGTTAATAGTATCCCTGCCGGGATGCGTGTAGTTAGCATTAAAGATCGCGTCGCTGAGCGATCCCGCTCCGGCAGCATTCGTATTTGTTACAAGAAAGATATTCGCTTTGCCCGAATGCGCGATAAATAAGAACAACGAGGAGATAAATAGTGCCTTGCACCATAGGTAGATTTGTGTCATAGTAATAAGTTTTGTTTTCAGAAAAGTAGTTTCAGAATGGAAGGAAACTGGAGTTTAGAGTTCCTGGCTTTGATAGAAGGAGATTGGAAAACGGAAAATGAATATCAGAATTAGGAGTTAAAAATAGGGCTAAGAATACAGTACTAATGTAAAAACATTAATTGATAATTGAAAGTGTTTTTTTAAATGCGAAATAAAGAATACCTACCAATTTTCCACAACTGCAAAAGCTCACTTGTTTGGTTGTTGGTTATGTTGCAGGTCGCCGGAACCTGTAACAATTTCTACCAACTTATTTAATAAGGGCTGCATTTAAGATCTGCTTTTATTATGGGCCCGTCATTTGAATTACTATGGAACAGCCGTTGCGTCGCACTCTTGTACTGAAGTAATTCTATTCGGCAACTAATAATAAAGGCACCGTATTCTTTGCAAAGTATTTTAAGCACAAGATCACAAGGGCAATCGCAAAGATTCTATCCTGGCGCAGGCCTCCGGGCCAGTGCCAGAGCGTTACTAAAACTTTACAAGATTAAGATAAGTAACGGCTAGGCACAGGCCCGGAGGCCTGCGCCAGAGGGAATTAATTATGCAACACACTGGTATGTTGTTAAAAGCAACAGTATAGGGCTGCAAGGCTGATGTAATGTGGAAATGTGACAAATGTGGAAATGTGAAAATGAATTTGAAAATGTGCCAATTTGAAAATTCGTTATGATGGAATTGTTTATTAATTCAATATTTCAGTGACCTCTGAAGGTTTGCCTATCCTGGCGCAGGCCTCCGGGCCTGTGCCTAGCCGTTACTTATCTTAATACTTAATTAATCTTGTAAAGTTTTAGCTAAATCCAGAATTATTTAATTACTGGTCAGGAAATGACTATAGAACGTGTTGTATTTCCAATTTTCCATTTTGGTTGGTACAATAATCTATTGCACTGCTATACACCCAGTCTTCAGGATTAGAAACAAAACCTGCTCTAACAGGATTATTGTGTAAATAATGAAGACGTTGGGTGTACATCTGAATGTTTTCTAATAAAATCGGATGATTTTCATGTTGCCAGAATTGAAAACGATAATTGCTTTTATTTGTTTTGCCAAACTTTTCAAGTAAATCGAGTATCCATTTCTGTCTGCTTTCTTTAGTATTGTTGATAATTGCATCTATAATTTTTATTGCTGTAAAACTTTTGATGTTCTTTAATACAACTCCGGGATCACTACCATTTGTAGATGAACAAATCATATGAAAATGATTAGGCATTAAAACCCAAGCATGGATTTTCAAACCTTGATTTTTCTGACAAAAGCGAAAGCTGTCTAATAGAATATCTCTATAAACGTCTCTTGTAAAAACATCAATCCAGCCTACAACTGTGGCAGTGACAAAATATTTTGCTTCAGCATCAGAGAATTTGTATTTACTGCTCATATTGCGCAAGTTAGAAATAGATATTGCATTTATGATTTTTTTAAGTTTATAAATTATTGGTGCGTTTGGTATCAGTCGTTCTATTGGTTTCTATGATCAAACAAGTAACGGGAAGGCGCAGGTTTGGAGACCTGCACCAGAGTGCCAGAGTGGAGCACGAGTGTTGCTAAAAGCAACAGTATAGGGCTGCAAGGCTACAAGCCTTGCAGAGCGTGAATAAATGGAGAATTGAGAGTGGAGAATTGAGAATGCTTTATACTCTGATTGCATGCCAAAACAAAAGCACTAATTACTCAAAACTCATAACTCATAACTTTTTGAATAGCATTACTACCGCACAAGTGAGTGACACAACCGGAGCTTAATAGTAGCACTACCGCCGGTCCCCAAAAAAAAATGCGCTTTTATGCGAGCTGAAGTATAATAAAAAAGGCCGGCTAAACTGCCGGCCACTATACATAACACCCTATTGCAACACACGAAGCTCTAATTCAAATCCCAGAAAATTTTGGTTTCCACTTCGTCACCACCGATAGCCTTTGCTGCATCTGTATAATGCAGGCCATTCAACGTCTGTTCATTTGCAGGATATGTAAAACGATTTGGAAATCCTGTCCTGGGTGAGGCAGGTGGTTTTAACACCGGGTAGTTCAGCCTCCGGTTTTCCGTCCAGGTTTCATAACCTCTGTTGTACAAAGCAATCCATTTTTGAATACCGATTTTTTGCTTATAATCTCCTGAAGCACTAGTGTATGC
Source organism: Flavihumibacter sp. (assembly GCA_031553495.1). Classification (GTDB taxonomy): domain Bacteria; phylum Bacteroidota; class Bacteroidia; order Chitinophagales; family Chitinophagaceae; genus Pinibacter. The sequence continues at coordinate 52,104 of JAVBLN010000007.1, read as the reverse complement.
TACAGCGTTATTAGCTAAATAAGCAGCAGCTTCTGCTGAAGTTCCGCCCCAGTAAATAATTGAAGCAGTGATGGCATTATTATAATGCTGCTCCGCGGTTCCTGAAATATTAAAACCCCGCTCAATGGCCTCCGCTCTGTAAAATTCAATCTCTACATAATCTAACAGCAAAGCAGGAAAATCCATTGTGGATATTTTTGCAGCGGCTTTTGCGAAAAGAGAAAATGTATTGGTTGTACCCGGTGTTCCTCCAACATACGCTCCGGCATCATTGGGCTGAAAGTATTTTGTAAGACGCGGATCATTTAATTCTTTCAGCTTATCAACTAATGAATTTGCTGCAATAAAATCCTGACGCTTACTTTGAATAATATCAGTCCATATCGGATTATTATTAGGTGTGAGGGACTCGTATTTAAATAAAGCATTATCACTGGCGCTCGTAAAAGCTTTGCCATCCGCCGCTTCCACCGCGCTTTTTGCTTTAGCCGCATCTACATCGGCCAAAGTCATTGCCATTCTTAATTTAAGCGAGTTGGCAAATTTCGCCCACGCAGCCACATTTCCGCCATACAATAAATCCTGGCTGGCATCAAAGCCTTTTTCGGCCACATTCAATGCCGCGATATCCGCATCAAGGCGTTTCAACAAATCATCATAAATTGTTTTCGCATCATCATATGCAGGAAACAGGTTGCTATAATCCAACGCTTTTGAATAAGGAACGTTTCCAAAAGTGTTAACCAATACTGAATAGGTGTACACTTCCATAATGTCGGCTATGGCAGCCTGGTTCATTTTTGCACCCTGTGTGGGGCCTGCATAAGAAGGCAATAAACGCTTGCATTCTGCCAGGTCGGACAATACATCTTTATACAATATTGTCCACCAGTTCTGGGGAATATTTCTTGTAAAGAAATCATAATTTGGCTCATCGGCATATGTAGTAGTAGTCCAGTGTTGTTCTACAAGCCTGAACACATTGGTATTAACATTTGTGCTGGTAAGCACATCAGTTAAATTTCTCACAGCGTTGGAGAAAAGAGCCGGCGGCGGCGCTGTAGACGCCATTTTAGTTTGATCGTTGTAGTCTTCTATGTTCTTAGTACACGCTACAATCGATGATGAGGCTATAAATATCAGTAAGTACTTCTTCATTGTTTTCAATTTAAAATTTCAATTTAAGATTTACACCGATGCTCCTGGTAGTCGGATAAGCACCGCTCTGATAACCCTGCACATTACCCGCTGAAAGATTTTCTTCAGGATCGGAGTATGGAAGATTCTTGTGAATGAGCCATAAATTTCTACCAATCACTGAAAAATCTATGCCCTTAAATACTTTGAACTTTGTAATAATTGATTGAGGCAACGAATAGGTTATATTCAACTCTCTCAGTTTTACATAGCTGGCATCGTACACAAATGCGGCGGCAGGATTATAAGCATAACCGTAATATCCATACGAAGTATTTTCAACACGCTTAGTATTCTCTTTACCATCGGCAGTAACACCTGGAACAATAAGACCACCTCCATCTGCAATCGGGCTGCGTTTCGGATTTCCCAAATCGTTGTCACCCACAGTTTCCGGGTAAAGCCCTGTAGCAAGGCCATAGTACAGATCAAGTGAAAACACATCTCCGCCTTTGCGAACATCTATCAAAAATCCTAATGAAACATTTTTGTAACGGAAGGTATTGTACATACCTCCAATCCAATCGGGGTTTATATTCCCAATCACATTATTGGTTGTTGAAGTCATAGAATAATAACCTCTGCTATCAACCAGTTTCTGATCACCTACATAGTTCCATGTTTTACCCTGAATGGTACCATAAGGCTCACCCAATGTAGCATTAACGGATACACCGCCTTGCAGATTGGCCTGGTTGATTTGCAGGTTTTTGCTGCTGTCATACAACGACAATACCTTATTTCTGTTAGCAGTCCAGTTTAAATTTATTGTCCACGAAAAGTTTTGTGTTCTTACAGGAGTGGCGTACAGCGCTACTTCTACACCGCGATTGCGCATGGTACCCGCATTCACGAATTTGCTGCTATAACCAGTTGCCGTAGATACCGCAACCGGCATAATTTGGTCAAAACTTTTTGCCTCATAAAAGGTAACGTCGAAACCTAAACGATTTTGAAAGAACGCCATTTCCAAACCGGCTTCCACACTTTTCGTTCTTTCCGGTTTTAGATCCGCATTGTTCTTGGTATTTGGTAAAGAAAAGAATATGGCCGATCCGAATGGTGTCGGTTTATCATATACATCCTGCAATCTGCCGAAAGGCGCTCCATTACCCAGCTCTGCATAGTTTACTCTCAACTTACCATTAGATATCCATCTTGCTTCTGGCAAAAGTTTTGAAAACAAAAAGCTACCTGAAACTGACGGATAATTATAAGCATTATTAGCCTTTGGAAGTGTAGAGGCTATATCTCTTCTGATAGAGGCATCCAAAGAGAGAATCTCCTTATATGTCAATGTAGCATTGGCATAATAACCATCAATGAAAATTTTATCATCTGTTTCAACAGGCGCCGCAATCGGACTTACCGAATTGCCTAAAAAATACATATCCGGCATTACCAGGCCCCCATTGGTGGTGGCATATACAGAGTTAGTATAGTTTCTTCTAAAATTCATACCCGCAATGGCTTTAAGATTCAATGAAGAACTCAGATCCTTATTAAAAGAAGCCATAAGATCATAGTTAAACTCTCTGAAAGTTCTGTTGAAACGGCTGTAAGAAGGAACAGCCACACTACCAACCGCTATCCTTTCCTCTTCCAATTCATCATACGAATCAAGAGAAATGCGGCCCAGCAGGTTCAGCCAGTCAGTTACATCATAACTCAATGAAAAATTACCGAAATAACGGAAACGGCTATCCGTTTGATAATTCTTATAACGAATAAAATAAGGATTATCAGAATAAATAGGTTGAAGTCCCGTCGGTTTTGTAGGGTCGGCCCAGTTCCAGGTTATATTTCGGCCAGTTCTGAAATAGGCGTCTTTCAACTCCTGCACATCCACATTAGTTTCCCACCACTGGCGGAAGGCCTGGTTCACATTATACTTGCTATAACCCGTACCATACCTGCCCTTTCCATCAATTTTCGAAAAATTGACAGCACCGGCCACCGTTATTTTACTGGTTATTTTATACGAAGCAGCCAGGTTCACCAGATTTTTTAATAACCGGCTGTTCGGCAGAATACCTTTCTCATCATTACGGGTGTAGCCCATTTTAAAGCTGGCCACATCATTTCCTCCATCCACAAAAATGCTGTTGTTGGTACTAACCGAATTTTCGAAGAATGTAACAGGATCATTATCCGCGGCAACCCAGGGCCGTTGCGTTTTGTAATAAGCCGAAGTAGTATCAAACGCATCCCAATGATACACCATCAGGCTGGGATCAAACCTGGCGCCATATGAGGCATCTTCAGTCGTGGGAACAATCAAGCTGTTTGTACCTGTTCCAAACGCGTCTTTCCACCAGAAAGACGTATTTGGAGAACCGTCAGCGGTTTTACTATAACCGCCTTGCTGATAACCTGCGCCATATTCCTTCTGATACCTGGCAAAAGTGCTTTTATCAACTTTGCCAACAGTAACACCGGAATTCACCACAATGCCTAATCCTCTCTTTGCTTTTTTGGTAGTGATCATTATCACGCCGTTACCGGCACGGGAACCGTACAACGCAGTAGATGCGGCACCTTTCAGCACGGTGACAGATTCAATGTCATCAGGGTTAATATCTGCGGCGGCATTACCATAATCATACCCGCCACGACCGCTGGTTTGATCGTTTGATGTGGTAACACCCTTGTTGCTGGAGTTGTTGTTGGAGTTATCAACAGGCACACCGTCAATTACAAACAATGCCTGGTTGTTCATAAGAAATGATTTTGCGCCACGGATAACCACATTTGTGGAAGCTCCCATCGCGTTACCTTGTCTTATTTCAAGACCCGAAATTTTTCCGGACAACCCGGTAACAAAGTTGTTGTTCCGCGATTGGCTTACCTGGTCTCCGGCAATTTGCTGGGCGGCATAAGGCAGCACATTTCTATTTCTGCGAATGCCCAGCGCCGTTACCACCACCTCATCCATAGAATTTTGAGCATGAAGCACCGCACCTACAACAGATGCATCAGTCACAGCAATTTCAGAAGCATCGAAACCGGCAGCACTAACTACCAGTGTACTTTTAGAATCTGAAATCTGTATTTGAAACTTTCCATCCTGGTCTGCGGAAACTCCAACTTTGGAACCCTTAACTTTTACAGTGGCGTAAGGAATCGGTTGTCCCTTTTCATCCTTCACCTGACCCGAAATTTGGCGGGATTGTGCGATTGCTAACGAGCTAAGCAAAAGAAAGCCTAGCAGCATAAGCTGATGTTTTCTCATGAGTATTTGGTATTTAGTTAACAAAAATGGGTAAATTCAAAAATAATAAAATGTTAATCATTCCAAAGTATGAGATAAATTATTTTTAAAAATTTGGTTTTATCAAATTTTACAAGTAGCAAAATGCGAATAAATAGATTTTTTTTAAATGTGTACGTTTGCATACATTAAAAAAACACTTAATGTTTTTTAATGGTTTTCCTTTAGTTCTAATTTGTTTTTGCCATTATACTTTACACAACGTAAAAATTTGTAGAAATTTTTTGGGGGTAACCGGCTGTAGTGCTACTATTAAGCATCGTTGTGTCACTCACTTGTGCGGCAGGAATGCTATGGAGCAAGTTATGAGTTGCGAATTTGAGTAATAAGTGCTTTTGTTTTGGCTTGCAATCAGTGATTAAGCACTTTCAACTTTCCACTTTCAACTAAAAAGAGCAGCTCTTGTGAAGCTGCTCTTTTATCTTATTAGTTCAATAATTTACTTATACTGAGGTGTCAACTGTTTTACAAGTTCCACCATTTTGCTAATTCCCTCTTCCGGAAGATTACCTTTTCTGAGCTCTTCCAGCACATCAGGAAGTTTGGTTTCCATTTCCGACAAGAAATGGTCTTCAAACTCTTTCACTTTTTTTACGGGTACATCACGTAACAAGCCTTGTGTACCCAGGTAAATAATTGCCACTTGTCTTTCTACGGTAAATGGCGTGTACTGTGGTTGTTTCAGGATTTCCACGTTGCGGGCGCCTTTGTCCAGAACCAGTTTTGTGGCCGCATCGAGGTCGCCGCCGAATTTAGAGAAGGCTTCCATTTCGCGGTAAAGCGCCTGGTCCAGCTTTAATGTGCCGGCCACTTTTTTCATGGATTTAATTTGAGCATTTCCTCCCACGCGGCTTACGGATATACCCACGTTAATAGCCGGACGAATACCTGCATTGAACAGGTTGCCTTCCAGGAATATTTGTCCGTCGGTAATAGAGATCACGTTTGTGGGAATATATGCCGATACGTCGCCAGCCTGCGTTTCAATAATGGGCAAAGCGGTTAATGAACCTCCACCTTTTACCATATGTTTTATAGACTCCGGCAAATCGTTCATTTTTTTAGCTACTTCATCTTTACCGATTATTTTCGCTGCTCTTTCCAGCAAACGGCTGTGCAGGTAAAATACATCACCGGGATAAGCTTCACGGCCAGGAGGGCGGCGCAGTAACAGCGATACCTCACGATATGCTACAGCCTGCTTGGACAGATCATCGTAAATGATAAGAGCGGAACGGCCTGTGTCGCGGAAAAACTCGCCAATAGCAGCGCCTGCAAACGGTGCATAGAACTGCAATGGAGCGGGATCCGATGCGGAAGCCGATACGATTACGGTATAATCCATGGCGCCGTTATCAACCAGTGTTTTCATCACACCGGCTATGGTTGATGATTTTTGCCCTACTGCTACATATATACAATAAACAGGATTGCCTGCTTTATAAAATTCTCTCTGGTTGATGATGGTATCAATAGCGATAGCTGTTTTACCGGTTTGGCGGTCGCCAATTATCAGCTCACGTTGTCCGCGGCCAATAGGGATCATGGCGTCAATGGCTTTGATACCGGTTTGCAGAGGTTCTTTTACCGGTTCGCGGAAAATAACACCTGGCGCCTTACGCTCCAATGGCATTTCAAAACGTTCGCCGGTTATAGGGCCTTTACCATCTAAAGGCTGCCCCAATGTATTTACCACACGGCCAAGCATCCCTTCTCCCACATTTATGGAAGCAATTTTGCCGGTACGGTGTACTTTAGCACCTTCCATAATTTCGCCGGTTTCACCCATCAATACCACGCCCACATTATCCTCTTCCAGGTTTAGCGCAATTGCCTGTACCCCGTTATCAAACTCCACCAGTTCACCACTACGCACATTACCCAATCCATATACGCGGGCAATACCGTCGCCTACCTGTAAAACGGTTCCCATTTCTTCCAGGTCTGCAGCAGTAGTGAAGTTGCTCAATTGCTGCCTCAATATCGCCGATATTTCATCGGGCTTAATCTCTGCCATATTGATTGTTTATATTGTTTTAATGTATTTTTCTTTTTTACTTTCTTTACCTGATCCTGTATATAAAGTCGTTATTCAAAAACTGCTTTCTCAATTTATTCAGATCGTAACTGATACTTGCATCAATTTGCAAATCGTCTATTTGTAAAACAAACCCACCAATAATGCCCTCATCTACTTTTTCAAGAAGCTCAATATTCTTAATAGATGTTTTCTCCTTTATTTTTTGTATCAATTCCTGTTTCACATTCTCGCTAACCGGCACCGCAGTTGTTAGCTTCAACACTTTAATTCCTTTATAATCTTTATATTCCTTTATAAACGCCACAATAATATCGGGCATTTCATTTTCCCGCGTCTTTTGTACCAGCAGCCGGGCAAAAGATGCGGTCAATTCGTTTACTTTTCCACCTATAACGGCATCTATAATGCTCTTCTTTTTATCTGCCTTTATAACAGGGCTGCGCAGCAATCCCTTAAATTCGCGGCTCTGGGTGCATAGCTCTTGTAAAAAAAGCATATCATTATACACTGCTTCTACCAGGCCTTTTTCTACTGCCAGGTCGAACAGCGATTTTGCATATCTTGATGCTAAACGTAAGTTTTGCATTTACTTCTGTTGTTGATTTTTGGTGGTTAATTGTAGCTCACAAAAAACTCCGGCCATTAATTCAATTTTATATCGTCTGCCATCAGCTTTATAAACTGCTCTTGTTCAGCATTATTACCCAGTTCTTTACGCAATACTTTTTCTGCAACATCCAGTACAAGTATTCCCACCTGGTTTTTAAGATCAACTAATGTAGCCATTTTTTGCTGATTGATCACCGCTTGCGCATCCGCTACAATTTTTGCAGCCTCAGTCTTTGCTTTTTCCTTTGCTTCGCTCACAATTTTGTCGCGTGTTTCGCGGGCTTCTTTCAGCATAAGCGCTCTTTCTTCACGAGCCTGGGCCATCAAGGCTTCATTCTCGTTTTTCATTTGCGCCATTTCGTTCTTCACTTTTTCTGCGGTGGCTATTGATTCGGCAATGCCTTTCTCCCTGTCATTCAACATCGACAAAATTGGTTTCCACGCGAATTTCTTTAAGATGAGAAACACAATTAAAAACGCTACCAATGTCCAAAAGAAAAAGCCTAATGCCGGCATTAATAATTCCATATATGAACTGTTTGAAAGTTTTTAAAATTCTGGTTATAAATTCAAAAGTCAAAAATGTTAATTGGCTGATAAGCATTACTGCCGCACAAGTGTGCGACGCAACGATGCTTAATTCTTATTCTATAGCCGGGTTCATAATCCCCTCCTACCATTGCCACGCTGCCGCACACAATTACTAACTTCCGGTTTGAAGATCCTAACTATTATTCGGGTTATTTTTTCAGGATGTATTTTTATTATGGGCCGGGCTGCATTGCTACTATTACACTTTAGTTGCGTCGCACACTTCAACGGTTTGTTCGCTATTGTGCATTGTGCAGCATACATCCTGTTTTTCAGCCATACTAATAATTCTGCACTCTCCGCCCTGTGCTTCGAGTGCAGAATCTTTTTACGTGCATTACTTTGCCAAAACAGCCAACAGACCTGCGATTACTGCAAAAAGGGCAACCCCTTCTACAAACGCTGCTGTCAGGATCATGTTTGCACGAATGTCGTTAGAAGCTTCCGGTTGGCGTGCGATTGCTTCTACAGCGCCTTTACCGATCTGTCCAATACCGATACCAGCACCAATAGCTGCCAAACCCGCACCAATTGCGCCACCGCATTGTGCTATACCAGCTTCTAATAAAACCATCATTGACATACAATTTGATTTTGAGATTTATAAAAAAGTCTTCAGTTAACTATACGTTTTAAAGTGATGTGTGTTCATGTTTATGTTTCTTACTACCGTTTTTACTAATGGGCATGCGCCTCTTCATGATGCTCGCCTTCTATAGCCTGCCCAATAAATACAGCGGTAAGATTTGTGAATATATATGCCTGGATAAATACTACCAGCAATTCGATCAGGTAAATGAAAACGGAAAATACCATAGATACGGGAGAAAAGCCCCATCCGGCCACCGTGGTCATTTGCCCGAAAATAAAAATTAGTGAAACAAAGCTGAGTATAACAATGTGCCCGGCGGTCATATTTGCAAAAAGACGGATCATTAACGCGGCGGGCTTTATGAACATACTCAACAATTCAACCGGTATCAAAATAAACTTAACAGGTAATGGCACTCCCGGAGGCCAGAAAATGTGCTTCCAAAAATGACCATTTGAACTGAACATAATAACAATAAATGAAATTAACGCAAGCAATGCGGTAAATGCGATATTACCCGTTACATTGGCTGAGCCGGGTATAAGCCCTATTAAATTATTTATAAGAATGAAAAAAAATACGCTTAGTAAATAAGGCATGTATTTTTCATACTTATGGCCGAGATTTGGTTTTGCCACATCATCGCGAACGAAAGTGATTACAGGCTCCACAGCATTTTGAAAACCGGATGGGGCTACATTCGGCCCTTGTTTTTTGTATTTTTTCGCTATGCTTACCATTACCCAAACGAGCAGTATAACTGCCAGAAACATTTGGAAAACATTTTTTGTGATGGAAAAATCGTAAGCTTTTACTGTTTCGTCTACATTACCACCAGCATCCACGGGTACTATTTTATCGTGTTCCAGTTTATAGCCATTATACATTTCTCCATGTGCCACCCTTGATGATGAAAAAAACGATAAACCACGCTGCGGTGAATAAACAATTACCGGCAACGGCATACTAATATGCTTATCACCAATTGAAAAAAAATGGAACTCGTGAGAGTCTGCAATGTGGTGTAAAATTGCTTCGCCGGCATTAAATTCCCCTGTATGACCTTCATTCTTTTCGGCGGCTACGTGATCTTTATCGGAAGTGTGAGTGTCCTGTGCACTTATATCTTTATAAAAAAAAATACTGAGTAGGCTAAAAACCGCTACCAGTAAAGTTTTGGCACTTTTATTAGTCATACTTTTCGAGAAATTTGCGGCAAAGATAAGGAGGGACAGACTAAAAATGGGAAAAAATGATAATTTAACCCTGAAAAAAAATTATTTGTATTCCTACTGATTTTATTTCACTAACTAGTTAACAACCGGATAACAAAAAGACTGAATCAACCTCCCCTTTTCTTTCTTGCTTCGCGAATCTTTTCAAGATTTTCTACATCCAGTTGATCTTTGGATCTGTTGAGGGCTTTTTTATTATCAATTAAGTGGTTAATGTGTAAAAATGGAACCTCAACTCCTTCCAATTCTGCCTTTGAAGCCAACTCCAAACACTCCTGGAAAGTTTGTTTAATACCTTTCATTTCTGTCAATATATCAAGCTCAATTCCATTATCAATATAAAAGTTTGTCCATCCTGGAATGAACTGAATAGTTTCAATGTTTTCATAATCACCATACTGCAGTTCAATAAACGCCTGTCGTAAATTTTTCCTGTTTTCCAACGAATCCTCCAACCACATATCCAAATCATCGGTATTCCTGTTATACCCGTGGAACCGTATGGCAAAACCTCCCACCATTAAATAGCGGACATTATTTTTATTTAGAACACGCCAGAAGTTTAAAAGCGCTTCATCCAAAACATCCATAATTAATCTTTATGTGTGATTGTAGCTTTATTAAACATTTTGTTACGCCTAAGCATGCTGGTAAAGAGCAGAAATTTTTCCATGTCGGGACGATAAATATCTTCCAGCAGTTTTTCGTCAGGGCTTTTAGGAACCAGTCTTTTCTTTCCGGGCGTACCTGAGTTTTTATCATTTGCTCCCTGATTATCTTTATGGGTATTATGTAATTTTTTTTCACTCATTTATTTTCAGAACGCAGAAGCGGTATAAATTAATTTAACAGCTTGTTTATAAAACCCAATGATGCCATGAAATACTACAGATGAACGAAATGCGACGCAACGATGATGCCATGAAATACTGTAGCTCGTACCATAAAAAATTTCTCAAACAGCTTCTCAAAATTTATTTACCACCTTTTCCTGCCGCTGTTTTTCAAACTGCATACTATGCAATTTAGCATAAAATCCACCAAGACTCAATAGCTCATCATGCGTACCCATTTCCTTTATTTCGCCTTTATCCAGCACAATTATTTTGTTGGCTTTGCGAATGGTTGAAAGCCTGTGAGCGATTACGATAGCCGTGCGGCCGGTGATCAATGTATCAATGGCATGCTGAATAAGTTGTTCGCTTTCCGTATCAATACTGGAAGTAGCTTCGTCCAGCACTAAAATGGAAGGATCATACAACAATGCCCGTATAAAAGAGATCAATTGCCGCTGTCCCATTGATAATGTGCTGCCACGCTCCATTACGTTGTAGTTATATCCACCGGGCAGTTGCATTATAAAATCGTGCACACCAATGAGCCTGGCGGCCTCTTCCACTTTTTGGAACGGAATATCCTTATTGCGCAGCGTGATGTTTTCCAATACCGAACCGGAAAACAGGAAAACATCCTGCAATACTATACCTATCTTGCCGCGAAGCGCTTCCAAAGAATAATCCCTGATGTTAACGTCGTCTATTTTAATAGCGCCTTTTTGTATGTCGTACAACCTGTTAAGCAAACTGATGATGGAAGTTTTTCCGCTTCCGGTGTGGCCCACCAGCGCCACTGTTTCTCCCGGCTGAATAGTAAAATCAATGTTTTTTAATACATACTTATTATTCGCATAAGCAAACCAAACGTTTTCGAAAGCCACTTTTCCCTTTACTTCATGTGGCGAATAATTGCCTTGTTGCTTTATATAATCATCATTATCCAACACTTTGAACACTCGCTCGCTGGCCACCATTCCCATTTGCAATACATTGAATTTATCGGCAATTACGCGTAGCGGCCTGAACAAAAGATTGAGGTATAAAATGAAGGCAATCATTTTTCCCGTAAGCGTTACAGCTTCTTCCTCGGGCAGGCTCATGGCTTGTGTAGCGGCCCACCAAACCAATAAACCTATTGATATGGCAAGAATGATCTCGACCACAGGAAAAAAAACTGAATATGCGAAAATGGCTTTGATATTGGCATTGCGATGATCGCGATTTATTTTCCTGAATTTTGAAAACTCCCTGTCTTCAGCGGCAAATGCCTGCACAATACTAATGCCTGTTAAATGTTCCTGCACAAAAGCGTTAAGCGCGGCCACCGCGTTGCGCACCATAATGAACGATTTATTAACGCTTTCTTTGAAAAAATAAGTAGCTATAATAATGAACGGAAACGGCGAAAGACTTATCAGTGCCAGCTTCCAGTCAACCCAAAACATAACGCCCAATATAGACAATATGGAAAGCAGATCGGCGATGATGGGAATAAGACCGTCAGAAAATATATCGTTGATGGATTCTATGTCGTTAATAGTGCGTGTAGTAAGTGTGCCAATTGGCGTTTTATCAAATTGCGATAAATTAAGCCCGAGAATCTTGTCATACACCTTCACACGGAGATCTTTTACTACCGTTTGTCCGAGCCAGGCAGTTATAAATGAAAAAAAGAATCGTATGGATGTTTCGGCAAGTAATAGTACAATTTGTATAACAGTAATTTGTACAATTAAATTAACCAACCCGTTCTTAATGTAATCATTTACTGTAAGCTGAATTAAATAAGGCCGTATGGGCGAAAATACAGCAAGCACAATAGCAAGAAAAACAGATAAATAAATCTTCTTTTTGTAAGGAGCTGCTATTTGAAATACTCTTTTTAGTAATGCAAAATCAAAAATTTTTTTTCTCGAAGAACCTGCTGTCATAAAGCAAAGATAAGAAGCGGCGGGCAGATAGTAGTAGGCGGTAGACAAACCCCAAGATAGGCGGATACTGTTCCAAACATTACCGAAAAAATAAAGAACAAAAAGCTTGCATTATCAAAAAACGCTTTTAATCTTTGTATACCTTTCCAATGCCCCGAAGAAATAACCGCACTCAATATAATTCAGGAATTTCCGCTCCTACAGAAAACAACAAACTTCAACACCTATGGCATTCGTCCAATCATTACACAATGATTAATTTTTTTATTATGAAAACTTTGTACCCATTTTCCAGGCCACTAAAAGTTCTTCATGTCAATTTGTTCTCAAAGAACCGTCGCGTTATTTTCCTCGCCGGACTGGTTATTATTTTTTCAATAAATGCACAGGCTTACACACCATCTGCAAATAATGCCCTAGATAAATTTACCATTCATCAAAACAATAATTCCATACTGATTCAGTGGAGTTTGCAACAGCAAGCGGACATCAGCTATTTTGTTGTAGAAAAAAGTACAGATGGAAAAACGTATAAAGACGCAGCAATTATTTTTGCTGCACCGGGCAATACGATAAAGCATGCTTACCTTTTTAATGATATTATTTCCGACAAAAAACATTCTGTCGTTTACTACCGGTTACGCATAGTTGATAGTACGCAAAAATACCAACTGTCAGAAGTACGTGCTTTGAAGCTGGCAAATATGAAAACAAGAAAAATTTCGAGTCCTTACATAAATACCATTACCGATTCGCTTGTTTTAACGATTCCCAAAAACTGGCAAAACCAAAAGATCACTTATGATCTCTACAACGCGGTGGGAGATCATATAAAAAACTGGCAGCAAGACAGCGCCATTAAGCGGGAGGTTTTAATAGTGAAAGACCTTGACAATGGCAAATACTTATTAAAAGCAAATTGTGTGAATGAAGAGTTTTTGCAACGCTTTATAAAATCCGATTAAAAATAAATAATGCAGTAAATGTTTTTGGATACCGGCTTCAGTTTTTCATGGCATCAACGTTGCGTCGCATTTCGTTCGTCGGTAGTATTTCATGGCAACATTGGGCTGCATACATAAGGTTTTTACTACTAATTCTAACAGCATTATCATAAAAAAAATCCAACAAAGTCTTTTAGAAGTTGATTATACCAATTTATTAAGAACGAATAGTTTTAAAGGGTACGATCATTCGGCCGGGCATGTCTATGCCCGGCGTACTTTATAATTTTGAAATTTGAGATGCTGATAGATAAACAACCGCAACAATAAATAATAGAATGAAGGAATGATATTGTAACTGCAACACGATGAATAGAATTACTACAGTTGAAGTGTGCGACGCAACTAAAGTTTAATAGTAGCACTACCGCCCGGCCCATAATAAAGAACGCTAATAAACAACAATGTCATACTAATAAATAGAGACTCCATTATAAAACCCACTTTCAATTTTCAACTCATTTACACCTCACCTTCGCCTTCAAAAAAACGAAAAACTATCGCCGTCAAACAAACCCTTATCACTAAGTTTCACATGTGGTATAACCAATAAAGCCATAAAGGAAAGCGTCATGAAAGGTGACGCAAGCGTTGCGCCCAGCGCTTTAGCGGCTTTGTCGATAGCGGCATATTCATCAGCAATTTTATAACCATCTTCATTGCTCATTAAACCGGCCACCGGTAAAGCCAACACCATTTGGGTACCATCGCCAACACAGCTTACACCGCCTTGTGTGTCAATCACAAGATTTACAGCTTTACAAATTGATTCATCGTCAACACCCACCGCAACTATATTATGACTATCATGCGCTACTGTAGAAGCAATCGCTCCATTTTTCAATCCGAAGTTTTTGATAAACGCCTTTGCAACCGGCGCGTTACTATAACGGTTGACCACTACTATTTTTAAAATATCATTTTCAGTGTCGCAAACAATGTTGCCATTTTGTACAACCGGAGGTAATATTATTTTGTTTGTGATCAGTTGTCCATCCAGCGCTTCTATTATTACCATCTCTTTTTCCTCATTCCATTTCACAAAAAAATCAGAAGCAATTTTTGGCTCGCAGTTAAAATTATTAATAACCGTGGAGGGCTTTGGTAAGATATTCGATTTGCCATTTTCCGCAACCAATATTCCGTTAATAAAAGTCTTTAAAACTTTAAACGATACAAGATCCTCAACTACTATAAAATCCGCAGCATCACCGGGTTTCAATAAACCGACATTCAGTTTATAATGCAAAACCGGGTTAATACAAGCGGCCTTCAATACATTGAACACATCAATTCCTTTAGCCACGGCTCTTGCGCACAGCGCGTTTATGTGGCTTTCCGCAAGGCTGTCGGGATGCTTATCATCACTGCAAAACATTATATGGTCGCTGTATTCATGCAGCAAATCAACCAATGCTTCAAAGTTCTTAGCGGCGCTTCCCTCACGAATAAGAATTTTCATTCCATACTTCAGTTTATCCAGCGCCTCTTCTTTTGTAAAGCATTCGTGATCGGTACTGATGCCCGCTTCAATATACTGCCTGGCCGCATCTCCTCGCAATCCCGGCGCATGGCCATCCACAGGTTTTCCCAATTTTTTCGCGGCTTCAATTTTCGCCATCACTTCACTATTCTTTTGCAACACCCCGGGAAAATTCATCATCTCCGAAAGATATTTGATATCATCGCTTTTCAGCAAATCTTCCACTTCAGATACAGTAACCTCCGCGCCGGCAGTTTCAAAAGTAGTAGCCGGAACACAACTGGGCGCCCCAAAATTGAATTTAAAAGAAACTGTTTTCCCATTCTCAATCATAAATTTCACCCCTTCCACACCGCACACATTGGCTATTTCGTGCGGATCGCTAATAGTTGCTACAGTACCATGCACCACTGCCAGCTTTGCAAATTCCGAAGGCACCAGCATGGAGCTTTCCACATGCACATGCGCATCTGTAAAGCCCGGCAGCAAGTATGGCAACCCTTTTTCCGGCTCCGGTAAATTTTTTTCTATTTTCTGAATAATACCGTTTTCTACATGAACGGTTCCCTTAAAAATTTGGCGTTCTATAATGTTTACAATATTGGCTGTTATCATAATCGAATTATTGAATCATTGAATTTAACGCAGTTATTTGTGTTTCGTGCAAGATAATATTATATAGTGGTTCTTTGGGGGGACAAGCGGCAGTACTACTATTAAGCATCGTTGTGTCACTCACTTGTGCGGTAGGAATGCTATTGAGCGAATCATTGAATTAATTTTTGCGCTACTATCAATATTGCGCATATACTTATACATTAGTTTTATCAACAACATTGTACGAGGTTTTGCCAAGTGCAAGAAATACAAACCACCGCTCCATAGCATTGCTACCGATGAACGTAATGCGACGCAACAATGCCAAATAGCGAACAAATGTTTGGTCCAAAAAAAATTAAAAAATGAAAAATGAGCCACGAGAATTTATTTCGCTGCAATGATCACGCCGGTAAAAGCAACACTGTTATGAATATTTCAAAACGGTTTCCCATGTGTTTGACGAATTAAATATGAAATGAACTTCGGAAAAGGTTTAATGATTTTTATAAAAAGATCCGCTTTCCAGTGCCTGCCAAAAAAGGCTTGTACAAAGCGCCCCGCTTTCAAGCGTTTTGCAAATGCTTTGTTCCATGCTTTTTCATAACCAAGTTCCATTTCATTTCTGCTGATTTCATTCTGCAAAAATCGATGAATGTAATCAAACGCGATTTTACCGGCGTGCATTGCCATGCTCATGCCATTTCCGCAAATCGAAGTAATCATGCCGGCCGCATCGCCACACATTAAAATGTGATTTTCCACCAACGACTTTTTTTCAAATGAGATATGAGAAATTACCACCGGATCTTCAAATAAAAACCGCGTTCGGGAAAAGATTTCTTTAAGGCGAGGATTTTTTCCCAATACATTTCTTTCAAGACTTTTAAATGAGTTGCCGTTTTTTCTCAGGTTATCTGCAGTCGTTAAATAACAAAGGCAATACTTGTCATCTTCAATCCGCGATATGCCACAATAACCATTCTCAAAATTGTGTAACGAAATAGTATCGGCAGGCTGATCAGTTATAATATGATACTTTACACCAATGTAATTGTTCAGTTTATTACTACGCTGCAACACAAAATGTCGTTTCCATTTGATATCCAGGTTACTTCTTTTACCGAAGGCACCAATGGCCACTTTGCTTCGAATGGAACCCTCCGCATGTGTAATAACAAACATGTTCTCTTCATAACTTACGGCGTTTACTTTGTTATTTTCCAGCAGAACCACTCCTTCCCTTTTCGCAATTTTCGCCAGTTCATTATCAATAGTAAACCTGCTAATGCCTATACCGCCAAGCGGTAGGTTATGATGAATTACATTTCCACCCGGTGCCGATACTTCAAGCTTTTTTATTAACGGTAAATTCATTTGTGAAATTGGCAATCCTAATGATTCAATAAAATTGAAACTTTCAAGACTAATATACTCACCGCATACTCTGTGAAATGGGTATTGTTCTTTTTCCATCAAAATCGTTTTATAGCCGGCCTTTGCTGCT
The DNA here is from genome assembly GCA_031553495.1 of Flavihumibacter sp. Taxonomy (GTDB): domain Bacteria; phylum Bacteroidota; class Bacteroidia; order Chitinophagales; family Chitinophagaceae; genus Pinibacter. Next base: position 35,210 of record JAVBLN010000007.1, on the reverse strand, counting down.
TGTATAGAAAGCGACAAACCGGCTAACCCGCCGCCAACAATGGCTACATCATACAATGTTTCACCGATCTTATCGTTAATATCTATGTTGGTATTGGTCATAATTCAACTTCTCTTTTCAAATTCTTCACTACTAAAAGCCACCTGAAAGCCCATCTCCATTTTAATGAAGCACTATTTATGCCCGATTTCTTAAGCAAAAAAATTATTTCACTTCTTTTAAAGCCGCGCAAAACCGACAACGGCGCATCGTGCCTTACAAGGTATGATCCGGAAAAACAAGCTGTCAGCATTCTTATAGAATAATAAGCCAAAGCATGGCGATGCAGGTCATTAACAAAAAAACCATTTGTACTATTGTTCCTCATCCAGTTAAGCATGCTCATTAATTGATCATCAGTAAAATGATGGCAAAAAAGAGAAGAGAAAATAACATGAGGCTTCTCTTTGAATATAACAGTCGCATAATCTGAAACAATCCATTGACACAGTAATTTACCATTTCTAATCTTCGCATATTCAATACAGTTATAGTTGATATCAATTCCAATAAGTCTCACTTTGATTTTATTTTTCACACACCATTTATACACAACAGCGAGATTATCGCCGCCACCACAACCTATTTCACACACTATTAATTCGTTGTCATCAGCGAATTCCTTTATACCTGCAATTGTAATATGATGCCCTCCCAAATACGTATTGATAAATTCAAGCTCCTGCATATTGCGTATAATATCAACAAATGGTATATCGTGCCGGTCGAGTAATTCGCTTTGCTGTGACCTGGTAGTAAAGTTCATGTAGCTATAATGATTAAATTAACATCCATTCAGTAGCATTGTTTCCAAAGAAAGGCCGGGGCCAAACGCCGCGCCAAATATCATTTCGTTAGATCTTACTTCTTTATTCATCATTTCATTAAGTACAAATAAAATGGTTGGGGAAGACATATTGCCATAGTTTTTCAATATTTCGAAACTAACCTGAAGAGCTTCAGCAGGCAACTGAAGGCTTTTGCACACTGCTTCCAAAATGCGCTTCCCACCCGGATGAATACACCAATTATGAATATCATTTTTCGAAAAATGGTAATGCTCCATCGCACGGTTCACAAACATTTCAAAGTCTTCTTCAATAAGGTTGGGTATATAACTGCTTAATGTCATTAAAAATCCTTTTGAAGATATCTGCCAGCTCATATCATGGCAACCTTTTGTTAAAACTTCAGCATAAAATCCGTTTATTTTCAAACCATCTTCGCAATATTCATCACCGGTAACCAGCGCCGCAGCCGCGCCATCTGCAAACAATAAGCCGGCAGCCACATTATCAGTATCTGCATCCTTTTGAAAATGCAGCGTACACAATTCAGTACACACAATCATTACTTTGGCATTAGGTTCTGCTTTGCAAATGTTATCAGCCATCTTCAACGCATGAATAGCTGCATAACAACCCATAAAATTTACAGACGTCCGAAAAATATTTGGCGGCAACCGTAACATTTTCATCACCTGCAATTCAAGGCCCGGAGCGCTCATACCCGTGCAGCTTACAGTAATTAGATGAGTAATTTCCGGTACAGTCAATTTTGATTTATGCAGGCAGTTTTCAATTGCACTTACTGAAAGTGGTGGCGCAAGTTTATTGAACCAATCCATTCTTTTTTCCAGCGAAGGAAATGGTTCCAGGTTTTCAGTTTGTGAATAGAACTCCCAACCGGCCGCAGTTCTACCATAATCAGGAATTACCGAATATCTTGAATCAATCCTGCTGTGATGGTAAAGAAATTTTAACTTGCGGCACTCAGTTGCATCTAACGCGTACACACACTGCATAAAACTCAGTATATCTTCCTGGCTGTGTTTATAAGCAGGTAAGGCGGTTCCTATGGTTACTATTTTACTCATTTTATAAAAAAATAAGTGTTAAGAAATAAGCACTTGCACAAAAGGATGCGGTCACGTTCATCCATAAACTATTTTTAAAATTTGCTTTTTCGGCATCGCGCCAAACCTGTTGCATCCACCATAAAAAAAACAGGAAAACAGGCAACATGCATATCATAAACAAATGAAATATCCTCTTATCTTGTTTTATATACGCTAAATACCAAAAACAGGTTGCGGCCAGCGCGAATATGATACTGCAAAAAGCAAACGTCCACCTTATTCCTAACAACATACTGATGGTATAAACACCATCCCGTTTATCTTCCGCGTGCTGATAAACTTGTGTGAGCGGATAATAGCCTCCAATTAAACACGCGGCAGCAAGCATACACAACCAGGGTACATGCAGTTGCGTGCTTACACTACACGCATAATACACTATTGCAAACATAAATGCACCCTGGAAAACAATTACAGTTAAGTACCCTGTAACCGGGTATTTCTTAAACCGAATATCTCTGTAGCTATAAGCTCTTGAGGTCACTATATACAACATTATGCCAAAAGCAAACCAAACATCTATAGTAAATAAAGCCAGTAAAACCGCCGCCACATCCATAACAATTGTAACGTAATACAACTGCTTCGTTGGCATCATTGGATTAGCCAGTCCGCCAATAGCCTTGGTATCTTTATCTACGTAAGAGTTATACCCGTTACTTGCGGGATATACCAGCAAATGAAGTATTATAAATACAAAAAAAACATGCCGCCAATTTACCATCTCCACCTGGCTGATCGCAAATAAAAATACCGGCAACAAAAAAAATGAGAAATGAAAACGCAGCAGTTGTATGGTCGATCTCTGAATCATAGGTAGAAGTAAGATACAGGTAAAAGGGGAATATTCAAAGCGGGTGTTTTTCCTGGGGGAGAGGGGGAGAAATCAGAAGTCAGTAGGCAGTAAACAGTTGGCAGCGGGCAGTAGAGAAGTCACTTGCACTATTATTGATGCTGTTTTCTCTACTGCCTACTGTCCACTGACCTCTGATTTCCTTTGCGTGAAACAGCTACTTCAATAAAAAGCTAAAATCATCCGATGGTTGCAATTCTCTTATTTCCTCTGCGTACTTAAATAATCGCACAGGTCGGTTGCCCATCAACGTTATACTTCCATCTTCGATGAGGAACATGCAACCTTCACGCAAGCCTGCTACATGCATGTGCCGGTTGGCCTGTATGTATTCCAGCAATCTTTGCTCACGGGTTTCACCGGCGTGATGTTCGGGATGCGCATCCAGGTAATGCGGATTAATTTGAAACGGAATTAAATTCAATGCCCGGAAACTTGGCGGCTGTACTATAGGCATATCGTTGGTGGTACAAATAGTAGGACAGGTTATATTGCTGCCGGCGCTCCAACCAATGTATGGAGTGCCGCTCAACACTTTGTTGCGGATCGCTTCAATAAGATGCTGCTCCTGCAAATACTTTAATAAATGAAATGTATTACCGCCGCCCACAACAATGGCTGTAGCTGTGGCAACAGCATCAATGGCATTCGCAGCTTTGTGAATGGAGTTCACCTTAACATCAAACTCGCTAAAGCGTTCCTGCACTCTGCGTTCATACTCATCAAAAGAAAATGTTACCGCCGCGTAAGGAACAAATAGCACTTCCTTAATATTATCTTTCGCTAGAAATTGCGCGATATTTTCCTTTGGATATTCAAGGTATTTTTCTCCCGCGTTTGTAGAGTTGCTTATCAACAAAAGGCGCATACTGTAATTGTTTTATAGATTAAAAACATTGTTCAATAGCATTACTGCCGTTCAAAATTTTGTGATTACTTCTAAAAGTTTCTTTTTACGATTTAGATGCTGTTTGAGTTAATATTTTATGGTACTGGCTGCGGTATTTCATGGCATCATCGTTGCGTCGCAATCACTTCATCGGTAGTAATTCTTGTCGTCGGTTAAAATATTTCAGGCTTGTCGTTTTATCCAGATGTCCTACACCTTTAAGGTGTAGGACATCTGCGTACGACGTGTCTTCCGACCTCTGAACTCTGATTTCTCTACTGCTAACCGCCAACTGCCATCTGATTTCTCAACCGCCCACTAAAGTTCCTACGGTACAAGTGAGTGACACAACGATGCTTAATAGTAGCACTACCGCCGGTCCCCCAAAAAAAAATTAATAATCGTATTCTCTTCGGAACATATTTAGCCGCAAGCCAAGTGTGAACATGGTGCACTTATTATTGTACGCCGGACAATCGGGCACATTTAGTTTACGATACATTACCGATGCGTCGATAAAAAGATTTTCCAGCAATTCGTAACCCACCCACAAAGATCCGTTCACGCCTGTACCTTTTGCCCCGGCGCCAATTTTATACCCTTCATCAAATGGACGCACTCTGTAATCTTTGAAAATATTTCCGCCAAAATTAAGTCCGGCTGTATCCAATCCCTGGCGCCAAGCCATTAGTTTGGCTTGTATCGATAATTTTTTTAAAGGCTGGTAACGGATTATACCTATACCTTCCATAAAGTTGGCGCCAAACGGATGCGCAAGCGGCTGATTGTAATGGGTATAATTGGCCACCGAATCGGAGTGCGTGTACGTGAACGGCCTTACCACATTGACTTCGCCCTGCAGATCAAGATTTTTTATTCCAAACGCGTCTATGTATTTGAACCCGCCTTGTATGCCAAACTTATTTCCCCACCAGCCATCGGCATTTTTAAGATGATCTAACTTAAATTCATCGAACAATATTTGGGAATATAGCTGAACGCGTTTCGCGATATTCGCTTTCAAATCTATACCCACCATGGCATTGTCGCCACTTCCATTTTCCTGCTCCGCCGGACGAAGGAATATGATCGGGTTCAGGTACGCGAACTCAAAATGATTGGTTCTGCCAAAACTTACGCTTTCAAAAACGCCCACATTCAGCCATTTGGTCACATTCATACCCAAGCGGTGTATAACGGCGTATTTTTTATCAAGTACTTTATCGCCGGCATTATTCGTTCTATCCTGCGGAACCAGCTCCATATACAGATTTTCATAATCCAGTTTCCAAACGCGGGTACTCAATTTTAAGAACAGGCAACTATTGGCAAAATCGCTAAGGAAAAGGCTGCGATAGCCATTTCCATAAAAGTTTTTATCGTATCCAAATTGTACATCTATATATTTGGCCACATTAAAATAGATGGAGCCGCGGCCATCTAAATAATCATATGCAGTTGTTTTAAACGGCTTGTAAAATCCGGCCCCCGGCACCGCATGAAAACTATCTACCCAGTTCTGCACAAAATATGGCGTACGCTCCTGGTTTTCAGTAAGGTAAAAATCAAATCCCACCCTTTTAGCTATAAGGCCACGGCCCGTTATACCACGGGTGTTCACAAAAAGTTTTGAACTGTTATCCTGCTCTTTCGAGAATTGAAATTGCAATACCGGGTTTACGGCCAGGAAAAAATCTTTTTTATCTACCTGGAACAAATTCGCTTTCGTATTATAAAAAGTTTTCCAAATGGGGTGTTTGCTATTATGGGCCGATTTATCGTCACTCACCCATTCCAGGTTATTGGCAAAAAAACTTTGCAGGTTTGCCCTGTCCACTTCCGAAAGTTTCAATTGGTTGGCAGAGTCGTTTTGCAAAAGCAATTCCGCCCTTTGCACCAGCATTTTCCTGTTTTGTGGCTTTACAAACGAAAAATTCAAAACCGAGTCCCTTTGAGCCTTAATCTCAAGCCTTTCCAGCAATTGCTGGTGTTTGGAAGACTGAGGCAATAGTGTGGATTGGGCAATTGCTACGGATGGACAAATAAAGATGGCCACCCTAATAAGTGTTTTTATAAATTGCATGCCGGTACGATTAATTAATTAAATTTTATTTACTTAAAATATGCAAAAATTCCTGATCAAAAACATAACTATCGTTAATGACGGAAAATCTTTGCCAGGAGATGTATTGATCAATAACGGCCGGATAGAAAAAATCGCAGGCAATATTAATACCAATGGCTCAGTTAAAGAAATAAACGGCGAAAATAAATTTCTATTGCCCGGTGCAATTGACGACCAGGTACACTTCCGCGAACCCGGACTTACACATAAAGCCAATATTTATACCGAGTCCAAAGCGGCCGTGGCCGGGGGTGTTACATCTTTTATGGACATGCCAAATACCATTCCTAATACCTTAACGCAAGATTTACTGGAAGAAAAATATGCAATTGCCGCTAATACATCGCTGGCCAATTATTCGTTTTTTATGGGAACGGGCAACGACAACAGCGATGAAGTGCTTAAAACAAATGACAAAAAAAGAGATGTATGCGGTGTGAAAATTTTTATGGGCTCTTCTACCGGCAATATGCTGGTAGATAATTATCTCACCCTGGATAAAATTTTTCGCGAAAGCGAAGTGCTCATTGCCACGCATTGCGAAAATGAAAAGATCATTAAAGAAAACCTCGAGCGCCTCCATTCCGAAAACAGGCCGCTCACCGCAGCCGACCACCCTATTATCCGCGACGATATCAATTGTTTTGAATCATCATTCGCCGCGGTGCAGTTTGCCAAAAAACACAACAGCCGCTTGCACATCCTGCATATAAGTACAGAAAAGGAATTGCAGCTTTTCACCAATATGATCCCTTTGAAAGAAAAACGGATCACAACGGAAGTATGTGTTCACCACCTACATTTTACCAGCGACGATTATGCCCGGCTGGGCAATCAAATAAAATGCAATCCCGCCATAAAAGCGCCGCACAACAGGCAAGCGCTTTGGCAGGCCATGCTGGACGACAGGCTTGATATTATTGCCACCGATCATGCGCCACACACCTGGCAGGAAAAAAACGAACCCTACGAAAAAGCACATTCGGGCTTGCCGCTAGTGCAGCACTCGCTTTCATTAATGTTGCATTATGTGAAAGAAGGAAAAATAACCATAGAAAAAGTGGTGGAAAAAATGAGCCATGCCGTTGCGGAATGTTTTCAGATTGAAAACCGCGGATATATACGTGAAGGCTATTTTGCCGATTTGGTGATAGTAGATATGAACAGCCCTTCAACAGTTTCCAAATCAAACATTTTATATAAATGCGGCTGGAGTCCGCTGGAAAATTTTACCTTTCCCGCTACTATTACACATACTTTTGTAAATGGAAATTTGGTTTATGGAAATGGCATATGGAATGAATCAGGTAAAGGTATAAGGCTGAAGTTTGACAGATGAGAGGAATGGGGCCCTTTCGTATTTGTAGTAAAATAAATTTTGAAGATATATTTTGGTAGTCAGCATTTGAGCCCTGATGGAGCTCCAGTTGCGACGCTCCGTTCAACTGTAGAATATGAATTGGGCAAATTATGAGCAACACAACGACGTTCCATTATTCTATAATTCAATGATTCAATAATCCAATTATTTGCTAATCGATGAACATTGACAGAGTTACATTCAACGACCTTTCTATTTTTCATCATGAAGAAGAGTATTCTCTTTTTCACAAGTTTAATTTTACTAAAACCGCTGATGGCAAGTATTGGCTTACTAAGTTTTTTTCAGAACCCTTCGATGATATCAACCGCATAACGGAAACACAAAAAGTAATACAGGCCATAATGAAAAATATTGATCACTGGCCTACCCAAATTACCAATGGAACACTCATGGTAATCGAGAAATTTTACGATTATGGCATTGATCCCTTACCTGACAGCGCCAACGCGTTCAATGTAGTAACCTACCGGCTTTTACACGCACCCGATTTTTCGCTTACACGCTATTCCATAACACATTTTGCAGACATTGTAAAAGGCTTCGCCAAATTGATTGATCTTTTTGACAACGACGATACGCCACGGCTGTTGCGCTCTTTTGTATCACGTGCAAAGGACCTGCTAAAACCCATAGCTATTACCAAGCTGGTACAAAGAGAAGGTAACGCAAAATTCTCTCCCAGGGAAACCGTTTTTTATGGATATTACTTGCGCAATCATTTCAAATCGCAGGTAAATGAATTAATAAATATTTATGGCCGGCTGGATGCCTGGTATTCTATGGCTACCGCCGTAAAAAAATTCAATCTTGTTTTCCCTGCTTTTGAATCTTCCATACATGCATACCTTGATGCAAAAGATTTGTTCCATCCCTTGTTACCGGAAGCCGTAGCTTACGATGTGGTACTTGATACCAATAAAAATTTTCTCTTTTTAACAGGAGCCAATATGGCCGGGAAAAGCACGCTTATTAAATCGGTAGGCGCCGCTGTTTACCTTGCCCACCTGGGAATGGGTGTGCCCGCCACAAGTTTCAATCTTAGCCTTTTCGATGGTATTCTGAGCAATATTAATGTAACAGATAATGTTGCCAAAGGCGAAAGTTATTTTTACAACGAGGTGCAGCGTATAAAAAACACCATTCAAACCATTAATAATGGTAAAAAATGGCTGGTACTCATAGATGAGCTTTTCAAAGGAACAAATGTGCAAGATGCCATGAAATGCTCCAGCACCGTTATTAAAGGTCTTATCCGCATTCCCAATTCACTGTTTATACTATCTACTCACCTTTATGAAATTGGTGAAGAGCTCAGAGCCTATCCCAATATTATTTTCCGGTATTTTGAAACCAATGTAACCAACGACAAGCTCGTTTTCAGTTACAAACTTCTTGATGGCATCAGCAATGACCGCCTCGGTTACCTTATACTAAAACGCGAAAAAGTTATCGATCTGCTCAACAGCATTCAATAGCAGGAGACAGTTGAAAATTAAAAGTGGCCTTGCCGTCCGGAAATAATATCTTTCTTTTGAGATCTATCAGAATCCGGACGGAGGCCACAACATGGACAGCAATTTGGTTGTTAGAGGACAAAATTTATACCAAACAGGCCGATTGGCCGGTTACTTTTATTCTTGTAAAATTATGGCAACATTACTATATCTGAAATCTTCGTAATTGCAAGGCATTCTCAATTCTCCTCTGTTTATTTTTTGCAGAATAAAACCTGTCAATAATGTTGGGGATGGCCACACCAAGAGAAATGCCCAGTACAGTTAAAATTGATTTTATAGCCGGTTCAAACATTTGTATAAATGCGTGAATTTTTTCCGGCTCTACTACTGTGGATTTAAAAGCTGTAAATGAAAACATTCCTATCATGGCTTTATACGCAAGCACACCTGGAACCATTGGAATAACCGGAGGTATGGAAATAACGTGACCGGGAGTGTGCACTTTATGCACCCAGTATATAGTCCAGATGCCTGCTGCTAGTGAGCCGCAAAACGACGCCATTGGCAAGCTGATTTCAACCGATGTAAGCAAATTCCTGGTAACCAGTGCAATGGCGCCCCCTATGGCGCACAAAGCCAGCGTTCGCACCGGCACATTAAATAATATGGCAAAACCGCCTGCAGCAATTGCTCCGGCTAAAGCAGTATGCCAAAGGCTGGGCATAGTGAACGATGCGGCGTATTCCTGAATTTGTAAAGCCTTAAACGCCACCGTCATACCAAACGAAATTGAAATAATAATTAGAAACCCTACAATCGCCCGCGTCAAGCCCACTATAGTGAACCCGTCAATCATATCATCCAGCGAATTGATCAGCGGAACCCCAGGAATTAAGAATAATACCGATGCGAAGATGGGATGATTGGGAGTAGTACTGAATTGAAAACTAGCGGCCAGCGTACTGATCATGGTAGCAACAAATGCGCTTACTGCCACCACCATATAATTGTTCAAGCGTCTTTTGTGCAATTCCTGCCTTATAAATAAAGCAACAGAAGCCGCCACCCATGTGGTTAAGGCCGCCGCCTCATCACATCCAAACAACATACAGAAGCCGCCGCAGGCAAGCCCCACAGACAAAACAATAAGCCACCGCGGGTAGTGATGCCCAATACCTGCAATACGATCAAGCTCTTTTTCATATTGATCTATAGTATATTCATTTTCCAACGCATGCCAGGTTAACCGCGATATGGCAGATACGGTGGTCATATTAACACCATGCCCGGTACATTTGCGGAATTTGGTAATGGAATTAACACCATCGCTAATGCTTAACATAAGCGTAGTGTAAGTAATATGCATGTGAAATTTATCGGCAGAAATACCCATGTATGCAGCAATGCGCCTAAGGTTACGATCAATCCGGTTGCTATCGGCACCACTCTGCATAAGCATTTGCCCTGTTCGAAGCAACAAGTCCATTTTTCTTGCCAATATCAATTTATCAGTTAGCACTTCAGGAGAATCAGATGCTGTCATTTATTGTTAATTATAAATATGAACTTTGATTTTTGGCAAGCGTGCAAAAATCATATTTCTATACAAGTTAACACCTGAGAATAGCTTGCTTACAGCTTTAACATTCACCACAAATGAATGATTGTAATCAAATTTTACGAGCAATATTTATGAGCAATATCAAAGATCGGTTATTGGTTACAAAAAAGCAATTGCCGGGTTAAATATTAGGAAGCGGAGTGAGTTATTTTTTGGGTACCGGCAGTAGTTTTTCATGGCATCATCGTTGCGTCGCATTTCGTTCATCTGTAGTATTTCATGGCAGCAATGGGTTTATAAGTAAAGAGATCGGAAATCAGATCTCAGAGCCGCTGATCGCATAGAGATCTCTCGCACAGTTTGGTTCATTATGAGTAGCGAAATCTTTTTTAAGCAACGTCATAAGACACTCAGTCTCGTCCTGAAAAAAGCAGACAATTCTTTTAGTTGTTTATCACACACCTGGCGCTAACATGCAGAACAGAACCGTTGTTTAACCACAAGGGGCACAATAGAGGCTCAAGGTACGCAAGGGTTTGCTGAATTGTTACCACGCCTTGTGTGCCTTGTGCTTTCCTGGTGAACCTTGTAGTTAAAATAAATTGAGAATGCTTTTTACACTGATTGCAAGCCAAAACAAAAGCACTCAAAACTCATAACTCATAACTCATAACTTGCTGAATAGCATTACTGCCGTACAAGTGAGTGACACAACGATGCTTAATAGTGGCACTACCGCCGGGCCCATAAAAAAATGTTATGCATCGCAAATTTCCGGATTATTAATCGGCAATCTATATTACATTATTTTTGCCTGATGCATCGGAAACTTATCTACTTAATAAATCCCATTTCAGGCACGGCCAGCAAAAAGAAGTTGCCGGAATTGATTTCAGCAAAAACTAAAGCAGCAAATATTGATTTTGAAATACTACCAACTGTTGCCAGTGGCGATTACAAGTTTGTAAAACAAAAAATAGAAGAAGAATACGTTACCGATATTATTATTTGTGGCGGCGATGGCACCGTTAACACTGTTACACAGCAGTTATATAAAACAAATGTGAACTTCGGCATTATACCGCTCGGCTCGGGAAACGGGCTGGCCAATACCGCGAAAATTCCTAAAGATATTGCAAAAGCGCTGGATATAATTTTTAAAGGGAAAGCAAACCCTACCGATGCTTTTACAATCAACAATCAGTTTGCCTGTATGCTTTGCGGTATAGGGTTTGATGCTAAAATAGCACATGATTTTGCGAAGCAAAAAACACGTGGATTGTTAACCTATGCGAAGCAATCTTTTAAAAATTTCTTTATTGCAAAGCCTCATGATTTTGACATAACAATAAATAAAACAACTTTTAGTACTCAGGCGTTTTTCATAAGTATAGCCAACAGTAACCAGTTTGGCAATCAATTTACAATAGCGCCCAAAGCCAGTCTGAATGATGGTTTGCTGGATATTGTAATTGTACCGGGAATGAATAAAGCGGTGTTAACAATAGCCATGCTGCAACAAATAACCGGGGGAAAGGTAACATCGGAAGTAGTAATAAAGAAAACGGGGATCGCATATTTTCAAACAAACAACCTGCTTATTAAAAACACATCGATGGCGCCGCTCCACATTGACGGCGAGCCAAAAGAAACCGCATCATCATTTGAAATAAAAGTGATTCCAAATTGTTTTAAATTGTTGCAGTAGACAGCTACTGTTTATGGCCTATTACACACTTAATCCATTCTTAACTTTACTTCATTAATGCCTTGAAGTTGCTTCAGCGAATCCATAAAGCCAAGCAACGCGTCTGTAGAAACATGTTTCTCAAACCTCAGTTGCAAAAGATCATTATCATCTTTGTCGGTATGCAAAATGGCAACCTGGTCAAACTTCAAATGATTTTCACTAGCCAGCGCCTCAATTTGCCGGATACTGCGAGCACTTCTGTTTACCAGCAAATGCACTTCACGCGGATGATAAAATGCGGATATTTTTTTCTTGGCAGGTTTTATTAATACCAATATTATTAAAATCAAAGCAGTAGTAACACCTCCGGCAAAATACAAACCGCCGCCAATGGCTAATCCAACACCGGCAACCGCCCACAAACCCGCGGCAGTTGTTAATCCTTTTACCTCCTCACGTTTTAAAAACATGATGGTACCGGCACCAAGAAAACCAATACCACTCACAACCTGCGCCGCCACCCGCGACACATCGAGACTTATATTTGAATGGCCTAAACTTAAAACATCCATAAACCCGAATGATGAAACAATCATCATTAAAGCGGAACCAAGGCATACCAGCATATGCGTACGCAGGCCCGCAGCCCAATCATAACGTTGTCTTTCAATTCCAACGAGTCCTCCCAAAACAGAGGCAACTGCTAATCGTAATAATATTTCCTCCCATGTAAGCATAATTCAAAATTTATAAATGTAAAATCATATTCGTTTATCTGTATCTGTTACAATCGTTTTTGATTTGTTTTAGCAATGCTATATTTTAAATACAGTTGCGGTCCATAGTTCATATAAAACTTTTTGCCGTTGGGCTTTAGCTGAAGCTGGCCAAACGCGCCGGCATCAATGGCGATACTTTTACTTATACCCGCGGTATAATAGCAGGTTTGTGTAAAAAAGTCGAAATGATTGGCAGCAAAATCTTTTGGCGGAAACTTAATACTCACTTCGCTATAATACGTAATGGCCTGTGAGTGCAACAACGATCCCGCATTAAACTGCCGGGCCGAGCCTAACCTTAACCTCACCCTGGGAAACGACCTGCTGACACCCTTCCCGTCTTCAAAAAAACGCGTTTCAATCCTTAATTGTTCAAAAACACTTAACTGTTTAAACGGTTGTGTAAAAGCGCCAAGTAAAGTAAACCGGCTTTCATTCTTACGGGAAGACGCAACTTCAGGCACTTCAAACTTTTCCTTATTGGAATAAATTACCGAAAGCTTTACATTTTTTACACCGGCATAAGTAAGCCAAAAATTGCCCATCAAATATTTATCATACTTAAAAAAATTAGCTCCGGCGCGATTATCCTGCCTGGCATTTAACACATCTATTTCACCGGAAAACTTTGCGGATAATGGGAATGAAATTTTTATGCCCGACTTCATTGCCGGCATAAACGAAAGATCATAATCCTGTGCCTGCAATTTATACATACATCCAAATAAACACATACAAACTATCCAACCAATATTTTTCATTCTCATTTTTATCTTAAACACCATGTGAATTCCGTGTATATACTATAAGCAGTATAAATTTGTGTGGAGTGTTTCAACTTGCCGAATAGAATTACTACCGCACAAGTGAGTGACACAACGATGCTTAATAGTAGCTATACTGCCGATACCCACATTAAAAAATCATATCATTTCAATCGTTTTAATTCCATCGCGGTTGAATGAAACGCGATATCGCTTAAATTCAAGCTGCTCTTCGTATTTGTACTGCATTATGAAATTCAGGAAATAAACCTTTTCGCCGCTGATGATTTTGTAATCTCTCTCCTCATCGGGCACGTATAGAGGACTTTCAGGGTTGTCCATTTTTGTAATAAGGTGTGCTACATTAAAACGAATAATATTATTCACGCCGGAAATGAAATACCTGTTTTCTTCGTTGCGTATTTGCTTGCGGGAATACTGTAGCAATATGCGGTACTGAATAATTTTTTCATCGTTGATGCGACTATCCGCTTCAATGATGGAAGCCCGCTTACGCAAGGCTTTCACTTCACGCGGAATTTTTTCTTCGGCAATGTAATCCATGCTTTCCTTATACCATCCGATTTCGGCATTGCTAATGCTTAACAATGATTTATGATCGAAAAATCTTTTACTCAACTTATGTGCAAAATATAAACGCGAAAGCTCCTTGATCCTGTCTTTCAACATATAACCAATTACCAGCGCAAGAAACAGTTCTGATGTAAAATTGCCATACTTGCGTTGCACTATAAAAGCCACGATAGTTGCGAATATCATGGAAAGACCGGCAGCCACGCTGAAGAAAAGTTGTTCTATCAAAACACCTTCCCTCTTTTTTCTTACTGTCAGGAACAATTGGCTTTCGATATACTTTTTCAATGCGCCCATACGCCAGATAATTTCCCTGCCATTAATACCTTTTTCCACAATGGGATAATGGCTACGAGTTTTATAATGGCGCTCTTCTTCAATCAGGCCAAGAATTTCATCCTTTTTAAGCTTGTATATATCAGAATGTCCTTTTTTGAGTCCGCTTAAAAGCTTGAATGCATGAAGCTCAATAATGTTGCTCATAAATTCATCACCATAAAAAAAGCATGCGAATACATCTTTTGAAATGGTAGGGGCATTGATAATTCTGCGCAAAGCCCTGTATTTGGAAGCTATAAGTCTTGAATTTTCAATAAAAGTATTGATCAGGTAATCCATATCTCCATCAATGCCATTACTCAAAATGTGCGCTATTTCATCACGCAAAGCGCTTTTGAATATGGATTGAAACATTTTTATCTGGTATTCATATTCCTGTATATTGGTGCGTGTAGCATTGGCAGCCACTTCATTAAACGCCTTTTCAAGAAGTGTAAGCGGTTGTTCTTTATCACACGCTATATTGCGAAGCAGGAACACAGGAGTAATAAGGCGTACATACGCTTTCATATCCCTGTAAAAATCCTGTTTTGAATAAGTAAATCTGTTTATATCCAGGCTATTGGGTATAAAAATCCATGCATTCATTTCAAAATCGCCGGTCTCCTGTTTCTTCCTTGCAGCGAAAGTCAGTTTGAATTCGAGCGAAAATTTATCATGTATCTTTACTTTATCTTCAATCATCTTTCTTTACACATTTGATAAATTACACGACAATAAGAATTGTCGAAAATCGATTAACACCAAAAAAGTGAACCCCGCATGGGTATTCACTTTTTCACAATAACTATTCCAAATAGTTTACTGGAAGAATACGCCATTTGGAGTATATCCCAAAAACCTGAGAACTGTTTCGCCCCAAATGATGATCATTATCCAACTGATGATCATCATGGTTATTCCGTATTTAAACGTATCGGACCAACTGTATTGATCCGTGGTATATAACAATGCCGCGGGTTTACTATTAAACGGCAGCACATATACATGCTCTATCAATAAAGCTAAAGGAAAAGCCAGGCTTACAATCGGGTATCCGAACTTGTTAGCCACTCCTATTGCCATTGGTATAAAAATAATTGTACGCATGGTTTTTGATTGAAACAACAATGCGCTGAACAACATGGCTCCGGTCAACAGCAGGTAAATTACCCAAAACGGAGTGGCCTTTGTAATTCCCAGGTGATCAAACAACGCGTTCACCGCAAGCGCCGGGAAACCTGTTGCTTCCAATCCGGCTCCTAACGTATACGCACCAGCGGAAAACATAAGTAAGTGCCAGGGTATATCCACTTCATTCCATTTTAAAACACCAATGCGTGGCAGTAATGCAATAACAGCTCCGATAAATGCGACAGCGGTTTCGCTTATATTATGGTTCCACCAATGATGCGTGGAAACCTTCTCCGCCATTGCCTGCGCAGTGGCGCCACCTTCGTCGCCCCCGGCTACCCTGGTTGACCATAAGATCAACACAGACAGGAAAATAAAAATGGCTTTGTATTCGTCAAACGTCATTTTTCCGAGCGATTTCAATTCCGCCTTCAACCTGTCCATACCTCCTTCAAGTTGTGCTACACGCTCTTCTTTTTTTATAGGGAAAATAATTTTTACACCCACAAACCAGCCGATAATAATCAGTAACAAGCATAATGGAAATGCAGCTTGAAACCAATCCATATAAGTAGGGAATGTGGCATTAGCTCCCAACGCGCCAAGTATTAGAGCGGCAGCAAACAAATTGGCGCCGGAACCTGTTAGGAAACCGCTTGCGCCAATATTTATTTGAAATAAATTTTGCAGCACAAGGTTGCGGCCGAAGTTATTTCGATTATCGCCGCCGGTGGCGCCGTAAATAGCTGCCACAACCATAAAAATGGGTAATAAAATAGCCGCCTTCGCGGTTGTTGCAGAAATGAACGCCGATAAAACAACATTGATTACAATGAAACTAAAAAATATCCAGGTAGCGTTTTTACCAAACCTTATTACAAACCACAGTGCAAAACGCTTAGCCACCCTGGTTTTCACTAACATGCTCGCCAATACGAAAGACAAAATATTTAACCACATTACCGGGTGGCCAAGCTGCGCATACGCCACTTTTTCACTGGTAATACCGGTAAGTACCATTGCCAGTATGAGAATAAGCGATGTGAGATAATTTGGAATAGCCTCGGTGATCCATAACACAATAGCCCCAAGAAAAATGGCCAGCATTGCATAATTGATATGAATAAATTTTGCTTCGCCCAGTTCATTAAGTCGCTTCAATGCGGTAGCGCCCAGCATATGCTGATCGAAGTGATTGATAAATTCAATATTGCGCGAAAAATAAACTACAAGAAATATAATAATTGCAATAGGGCCGCCGAGCCTCGCCATCCATTTTTCAAAACCCGATTTTTCCCTGCTTGGTAATTTCTCAATTTTGTAATTGTTCATATCCAGCGGGTCGAAGGCAACAGATTTAGTTTCCATATGTCAAAATCGCTTTAGTTTTCACCAAAAAATATTCTCAAAATTGCAATAGCTTATGTGTAGTATTGGCTTTAAATTGAACCACTAAAACAACCGGATCTTAACTCACAAAATCTTTACTGCAATACCGATGTCTTAGCGGTTCAATACATCACATTAAAATTGTACCAAAACCTACTTCCAGTTTTTATAGGGATTTTTCATCAACATTGAATTGTAAAAACGGGCATCACCTGTCACTTCTTCTCCCAACCAGTCTTTGCGTTCAAAAGAATCCGCTTCTGATTTTAATTCAATTTCAGCCACGGTAAGCCCTTCATTGTCGCCGTAGAATTCATCAATTTCATAAGTAAATTCACCGGCTTTAACCTGGTAACGTGTTTTATCAATTACACCCGGTTCACAAATTTTCAGAAGCTCTTCCACTTCCGTCACAGGAATTTCCTTTTCCCATTCGTAGCGGCTTGCACCCGACGCATTACCTATACCTTTAATGGTTATAAAGCCTTTATCGCCTTTAATACGAACACGCACGGTGCGCTCCGGAACAGAAGACAAATAACCCTGTGTGATGCGGGTTTGTTTTGTTGCTTCCGTTTTATAAGAATCATTTTTTACCAAAAACTTACGTTCTATTTCTTGTGCCATGTTTTTTAGTTAATTGTTAAATATTAAAAGTTTAGGGGGTTCTTAATAATTACGAAAATTTTATTAACTGCAAATTCAATGTAATTAGTAATAAAGTCTTTCTTTAAGATATATTTTTTTATGAGCCCGGCCGCATTGCTACTATTAAGCATCGTTGCGTCGCACACTTGTACGGTTGTAATGCTATACAATGAGTTTTGAGTTTTGAGTAATGAGTAATGAGTGTTTTTGTATTGGCTTGCAATCAGTGATTAAGCATTCTCCATTCTCAACTCTCCACTTAATAAGTATTTTCAACCTCACTTTATACCTGCCCAGATGCTCTCATAACTCATCACCCGCTCAATAGCATTCCTACCGTACAAGTGAGTGACACAACGATGCTTAATAGTAGCACTACCGCCGGTTACCACAAAAAATCTTACACACTTTTATCTTCTCACTAATTTGCCAGCGGCTTATTAATCATACCGATCACACGCTTGATTGCCTGCAGGTAATTAATATTTTCAACGCCTGCAAGACCAACCTGCTCAACGGTTTTCTTAATATCTTCCACTTCCGTACTTTCCGAATTAATAGTTACCAGTTTTGCGCCGTTGATAAGTACATTACCCACTTCGCAAATGGTATCGTTCACCATGTACCCAAAACGTTGCTTATGCACGCGAACTGCCTGCAGATCCGGGTGCGCTTCAATCATGGCTATAAATTCGTCATAAGTATAAGCGTCTTTTGTAAGTGCGGGCATTTCAACCTGGAATGCGGGAAATACTTCTTTAGTCAACACTTCGGCAGCAATCGGAAATTCGCCTTTCATTAAAGGATTCCATTGTTCCATACCATCTACGGTTTGCACGTAGGTTTTAATATCCATTTTGCCATCGCGTATTTTAGTATTGTTAATATCGTTGGTGCGTGACATGATATAGATTTCATCACTATGGCGTTCCCACACTTTCTCAGGAACCGGCACTGAGAAGCGTGCCATGCGCTTATGCGCTTCACAAAAATCTTGTCCAAATGTGCGATACTCGAAACGTGGTTTTGAAATCGCGCCAATTTCCATTTTTTCTTTACTCATGTATTTCTATTTTAAAATGACTGTATAAAATTTACTATTCGGCTTGTTGTCGGTTACAAGCCAAATTGTTGTGTGATCCCCGGATACGGTAATGCCTTCAGGTTTTTCAATTTCAGCGGGCAGCACTACAGTATCCAATACATTAAAATTGAGATCGCAGTGAATTATTTTTTGAGATTTGCTGCAAAGCAGCCAAAGCGTGTTATCAGCGGTGTCGTAATACAACCCGGAATAGCTGCCTTCTTTTCCGTTGCTTTGTTTACCCACGGATAAATTCCCGGCTATCCAATCTTCTGTAGTCCGGTTATATTTAAGATACATTCCGGGATTTTCCTGGTTCACTATATACAAGGTATCGCCATGTAAGGTAATGCCTTCAAATCCGTGGTTTTCATCATCTGCAGGCACTCCGCTTTTAGTACCGCGAATTGTATCAAGGGGCGCGCCGTTCTGATCAAGTCGAATGATAAAGCGCGAGCGCTCTTCCGATATATAAATGTTTTTCGTTTTTTCATCAATGCATATACCTTCAAGATCACCAAAGCTGTAAGGGAAAGTTTTTACAAGATTTCCTTTCAAATCAAGTTCAAATATTTTTCCTGAATTATCGTCAACGGTAAATAAACTATTACCTGAAAAACCATAGCAAAGATCTGACGGCTCCTTAATTACAGCAGGCATTGGTGTACCGGTATAATATGCTATTTCCAGTTTTTTGGCCGGTGGTGTAACAGGTGTATCATCGTGATTGCCATTACCGGGCAATTCTGCAGACTTGTTTCCACAAAACCCCATTAAGCCGGCAAGCATGGATATAAGTGCTATTTGCAAAAAACGAAACATAGGATATTAAAAAGTTCTACATAAAGCCCCGTTTTATTGGGGCTTTATGATTATTTATATTACCAGGTAACAGCGGCTCCTGTGCTTTGGCCGTTATTTGATGAACCTAAAGTGGCAGTTGGCATTACAAACCAGTTGCCTGAACCATCGGTTGCCCTTCCGTACACAGAAGGACTAGCTACAGGAACAACTGTTCCATCTTTTGGAGATGCCGCGTTACCACAGTTACTGAATATATCCAGTTGGTTGCCCGAAGGATCTCTCAATATGTAAGTAAACTGTTTTGTTGCGGACATGCCGTTTGCCAAAGTATAAGGCGCGGTGCCTCCATTAGAAAACACTTTAAATGTTCCGGCAGCTATTGATTCCCCGGCTAACGATACTGTTTGGGTAGTAGTTTTATTTGCTTCATCAATCTTCTCAATATAAACACCGGTCAGGTCCAATGTAGCGCTTCCACCATTATATAATTCCAAAGATTTGTTAGTGGCATTAGGCGCAAACTCATTGAATTTAAGTTTTGTATAATCAGGCGCTGCGGCGGTAACAGTATAGCTTGCAGGCGTTGCAGGCGCTGTAGCGGGGTATTGCGAGCTTGAACTCTGATCCGCGTTTTTCGCGTCAATATAATAATACACAGTTGTACCTGCGGCATTAGCCGGAATAGTAGCTGTGTATGTGCCACCGGAAGCAGTCATTGTAAGGTTTGTGCCGCAAGCAGTTGAAGTACCATATTTTAATGTAACGGTACCTACACCAGCTCCTTGTGTTTGCGCAATAGTTGCTGTTACGGTTACGGTTGCACCAGCAAGTGGCACCGCAGGGTTTAATACTACATTAGAAACTGTAGGAGCGCCTGCCGCATTCACTTTATAAGAAGCTGGCGTGGCCGGGGCTGTAGTTGGTGCATAAGTGGAAGATCCATCACCATCTGCCTGGATGTAATAACTCACCACTGCGTTTAATGCTTGTTTAGGAATTGTGGCAGAATAGGTGGAACCGGATGCGGTAAGGTTTAGGGTAGTAGGGGCTCCGCCATTTACAGTATAAATTAATTTAGTAGCTGAAATGGTTTTGGTGGCAGTTATTGTTGCCGATACTACTACGTCGTCAGAGCTTGTGGGGGAAGAAGGAGTAATTTTAAAATTGGAAATAGTAGGTGCGCCTACAGCTTTCACAGTATATGTGGCAGGTGTAGTTGGCGCTGTGGTTGGATAATATGTGGTAAGGTTATCTTTATTTACTACAGCAATATAATAATCTACAACAGTATTACCTACCTGTGAAGGGATAGTGGCTTTATACACAGAATCGGCTCCTTTCACCATATCCACAGTTAATTGTTTACCCCCGATAGTATAAAATACTTTGGCAGATGTAACGCCCTTCAAATCGGAAATTTTCGTTGAGACCAATACATCATCGGAAGATGTAGGAGCTTTAGGAGAAACGGCAGTGCCAGATAAAGTAGCGGGTCCTACCCACATTTTATCTTTTACGCAACCGGTCATTGCCGCAAAAGCGAACAGAAAGCTTAATATGAAAAATCGTTTCATAAAATATTTTTGAATGTTTATGTTAGAAATCTATTTCAAAGCGAAGACCAAACTGGCTGTATTTTTCACCGGCTTTACCCTTTGCTTCTACCACTTTGGTATAATCTGTAGTTAGCGCTCCACTTGCATCGTGGCCAACAAAAAGTTTACCATTGCCGGTGGCATAACGATCATGATTCATGTAACCATAATTGAATACAATCTTCACGTTGTTGGAAACATAATAGTTAATACCAAATGTTGTTCCTGATGCAGAACCGCCATAACAGTTTTGATCATTCATATTAATGAAATCATAACGTGCCATTAATTCAATATCACCCCATTTTTTACCACGGCTTGGTTGTGTAAATTCACCGGCACTTCTGTCATATTGTTGCCGACCTCCAAAAAGCACATATCCTGCCTGCGCATAAAAACCATTAAAAGTGTATTTATCCGGAGTTTTTCCTGCTTTTTCATTTGTTGTCAAATCACGTTTCGTAGTTGTTTGAATATATTCTCCCTGCCAGCGCAAGCCTTTATAATATCCGGCAAATTCAGCATTGAGCAGTAAGTTGTGATGAGTATTTGTGAGTATTTTTTTGCCGGTATCCAAATATTTTTTACGATTCACACCGCTTTCAGAACGTGTGCTGTAGCGTGTAACTTTTAAGCCGTCAACATCAGAAGTTTTAGGAGTTCTGAATGAAGTGGCACCTCCGAAATGCAGTCCATATTCGGTTGTGCAAAGTGGTGTAAACACCAGCCTTCCTGTCAGCGAATATCCTTCGTTTGTTCCCCAGCCTTTATTACGTGTTTGAGTAGAATCAGTTTCTTCAGGGTCGCCCACCGCATTAAAGTGAACCCCACCTATAGCCAGCAACCATTTGTACTGATAAGCAGCCTGTATACCGATTGTGCGGCCCGGTGCAAATGCGCTCACTATCATCGGCCGTTCCATGAAAGGTACATAACGAGATGTGGTAGTTTCCTCCATTGAAAATCCTTCTTTGAAGTTACCGGCCTTTATTGCAAAATTCTTTATACCATTATAACCAATGTAAGCGTCTTCCATTTCAAGCTTACTGTTAGCGATGTTCATATCCACTTCACCATAAAATCCCATCGGCAGATCCGCCTTAACGGCAAAGCGTGTACGACGCAGCATTACGCCATTTCCGATTGGATTAAAAGTATTCTTTGAAAAAATATAACCATCCAGCTCCAACCGGTTGTCAAGCCAAAACTTATAGTCTTTGTTTTTGCTTTCAAATACTAAAATGCCATCGCGTTCTTCTGCAAGCAACGGATGACGTGATACCTTCACCCCATATTGATTAAGCCTTACGGTGGTATCGGGGTTTTCTTTTTCCTGTGCAAGCGCAATCGAGCATATGGACAAAGCCATAAACCCAAGCAACAATTTTTTCATGATCAAAAAAATTGAGTTTATTAAAATTTTATTTTGTTGAAATGACGAGCCTGATTCTCATGCATATACCGGAGAAGCAAGCTCTTTCGTTTAAATTGGCAGATTCAGCTGATGTTACTAACAGCGTATTTGGGGAAACAGGTATAATACTTAAATGCCGGTATTTTCGGCGTTCATATATATTTAATAAACTTAATCAACCTAAACAATATTCATGCTAACCAACCTCATTATATATATAATTAAACTGACCCGGTCAAAAAAATATCTTTTATAAATAACTATTCTGCTAACTGGTAAACTTATTTGGTTTGTGTATAAGACACTGTAGATACACTACGTAATTTCTTTTTGTAAAGATGGATGTTTGTTTTTCATAAAGGCAATATTATCGTTAAAAAAAATGACTTAAAATTATCACTGACAAATGTTGTTTTCTAAAGAGAAATAATTTTCGAAAACAACAAATAAGCGCTGCGCTCAAGTAATAGCGCATGTTTTATAATTGTTCCCGGAGACAAAAAGAATAAAAAAATTAATATTCCGACTTGGCAAAAATGCCAATTATAGATGGTACTTTTGCCACGGCTGATTTTAATCATTTCCTTTTCAAAACTCATTTCATGAAAGTAGCGATATTAAACTTTGATAATGTTGTAAGTACAAGTGTAACCGGCCCCTACGACATTCTTACACAAACCAACGCACTTTCCGATACTATTAAGAACCTTCAAAACACCATTTACTTTGAGGTGGAGATAGTAAACTTTGGAGAACTAAACGGAACCTCACCTGTAACAATTCAAGGAAAAAAAATTTCGGCAAGAAAAAAAATCTACGATCTTATCATAGTCCCTTCTATACATTTTAATAATGTACAGGAAACTGTTGAAAATGAAAAACAACTCATCCGCTGGCTGAAAAAACAATATACCTTGGGTGCAGAAGTTGTTACGCTTGGTATGGGTGCCTTTTTGCTGGCAGCCACCGGAGTTTTAGACAATCACAGAATTACCACACACTGGATTGGCACAGACCTCTTTAAAAAAATGTTCCCTTCTGTGATATTGGTAGAAGATAAAATTATAATTGACGAACACCGCATATACTCTTGTGGAACAGGATTTTCATTCGCTTCATTTATGATCTACCTGGTCGAAAAATTTGCAGGTCACGATCTGGCAGTTATAGCCACCAAAACTTTATTAATGCAAACCAATAATGTAAACCAAAACGGTTTTCCAATTTTCAATCTGCAGCACAATCACGAAGACAATGAAATTAAAAGCATACAGGATTACATTGAAAAACAATATGCGAAAAAACTAAGCATCCAAAAAATCGCCAACAAATTCAACCTCTCCAACCGTTCCCTGATCCGCCGATTTTCAAATGCCACAGGAAATACGCCGCTGGAGTATATTCAGCGGGTGCGTATTGAAGCTGCTAAAAGATTGCTGGAAAAAGGAAATGAAGTAAAGCAGGTATGCCTTAAAACAGGTTATGAAGATTTTAGTTTCTTTAGAAAAGTATTCAAGCGGCACACCGGCCATTCACCGCAAGAGTACAAGAAAAACCATACTTCATTATTTACAGACTCTTTGTAGCAATGCGCCACATTTTTATGGGCCGGGCATTAGTGGTACTATTAAGCTTTACTTGCGTCGCACTCTTGTACGGCAGTAATGCTATTGAGCGCTGTTGATGTCACAGTAGTGCCTCAGCTTAATCAGGGCGCTTCCCGCGATCGGGCCAAATAATTTGAAATGTGAAATAATGTAGGTCTAATTTAAACAATATCCCTTTGCGAACTAAATACCTAATCCTGCAAAATGAATTATTACAACCCATAATAAACTAAGCCGTTCGAGAAAATTGCCCTGTTCATACTGTCAACTGCCCTTTACCCGCTACCAGTCTTTTGCAGGTTGTGTGGGGTTTGCCTCTTTTGTCTGCATTTTCTTCTGCACTTCCTTTTCTTTTTGTTGTAAGGCTTGCAAAAGCTGTTCAACTTGCTGTTTGGTCAGTTTACTTTGTTTTTCTTTAGGTTGTTCCTGTTGTTTTTTATCCTGCTCCTTTGGCTTGTTCTGATCTTTTTTGTCTTCTTTTTTATTATCCTGCTTATTGTTCTGTTGTTGCTGCTGTTGTTGTTTCTGTTCCATTAAAGCTTTTTGAAGATTTTCTCTTGCTTCCTGATTGTTACCATTTAGCTTAAGCGCTTCTTTATATGCGTCTATGCTTTCCTGCAGTTTCTTTTGTTTGCTCATGGAAACGCCTTTATTGTAATAAGCATTTTCTTTAAGCGCTTTGTTCTTAGCGTTGGAAATGGAATTATCATAAGCATTCACCGCGTCTTCAAATTTGTTATTGCGAAAATTGGCGTTACCCGCATTATAGTTCAATGTGGCATTATTCGGCGTGGCGGAAATCGCCTGGTTATAAGCATTAAGCGCCCGGTCAAATTTTTTTTCTTTGTAAAATTTATTTGCTTCACGCGTCAATTTGCCGGGAGATTGTTGTGCATGCGCCTGCAACACTAGCAGAGTGGTGGCGCCAAGAAATATATGTAGCAAATACTTTTTCATTGTTGCAAATAAAAAATCAAAATGTTGCGGTTGATTGTTTCTTTTCAGACACAAAAAGTTCAGCAATAAGTAATACAACAGCCAGCGCTATAAACCAATAAAAGTAGCTGATATAATTGATGAACGATTTGTCTGTCATTGCCTTTTTTTCAACGGTATTTAATTGTTTAATAATAGCATTCGCTGTTTTTGCAGGATCCTCAAATCTTACATACGTTCCGTTTGCCGATTGTGCAAGTTGTTGAAGTTCAGCTTCGTTCAATTTTGTGATCACATTATTTCCCTGGGTATCCTTTTTGAAATCATTGGTTTCCGGATCAATAATTGGCGAGCCTTCCGGCGAGCCCATGCCAACAGTATTAATCATCACGCCGTTTTGTTGTAAAGTTTTTACCACATTCATCGCTTCAGGATCATGATCCTCGCCATCGCTGATCAATACTATGGATTTATATTTTTTTTCAGTGCTGTTGAATGCATTGTTAGCTATCTTTAAGGCTTCCCCAATAACGGTTCCCTGGGTGGGAACCACTTCCGGGCCGGCATTTTGCACATACATTTTAGATGCGGCGTGATCAATGGTTAAGGGCATTTGCATATAAGCCCTTCCTGCAAAAAGAACCAGTCCCACACGATTGTTTTCCTGTTGGTCTATTATTTTGTTTACCAATTGTTTTGCACGCTCCAGCCTGTTTGGTTTTATATCTTCCGCAAGCATGCTTTTGCTCACATCCATCACAATCATTACATCCACACCTTTACGATTAAGGTTATCCATTTTCCCTTTTCGCTGCAAATTAGCCAAGGCAAATATAACCGCTGTTAATCCAACGATTGACAACAGGAACTTTACTCTAAATTTTGAAGCGGAATAATTTTTCAGCAACTCTTTTACTAATAACGGATCACCAATAGCTGCCGACATTTTCCCTTTCCATTTCAGTAAGCGCCAGAATAAAAATATCAGCAGCGGAATAACTGCAAGTCCACTCAGAAAAATGATATGTTCAAATCGAAAACTCAATTGAGTTGATATTTGGTTTTAAAATCAAAAACTATGCACAAATGATAAAAATAGAAAATCAAAAGCAGATTACCGTAATGTTATACTGCCACTTTTGATTTATTAAAACATATTTAACTGAACCGGCACAATATTAAAGCTTTTCCTGTGATGTTCGCACAAGCCGAATTGCACAATTGCATTGCGGTGTTCTTCGGTACCATAGCCTTTATTGCTTTTCCAGTTGTAATGCGGAAACTGGTTGTGCAGATCTTTCATATAAGCATCGCGGTAGGTTTTGGCCAAAATACTCGCGGCCGCAATGGATGCATAAATGCCGTCGCCTTTGATAATGCAGTGATGAGGAATTTCTTTGTACGGTTTAAAACGGTTGCCATCAATTAAAAGCTGCCCGGGCATCATCGACAGTTTTTTTATGGCAAGGTGCATTGCTTTAAAAGAGGCGTTTAAAATATTGATCCGGTCTATTTCTTCCACTTCCACTTTAGCTACAGCATAGCAAAGTGCATTTTCTTCTATATACAATCGAAGCTCATCCCGCACTTGTTCCTTAAGTTGCTTGGAGTCGTTTAGTAAAGGATGAAAAAAGTTTTTTGGCAAAATGACTGCGGCGGCGAAAACCGGACCGGCATAGCATCCGCGTCCTGCCTCATCGCAACCGGCTTCCAACAAACTTTCATGATGATATGCTTTCAGCAATGTGCAAAATTTTCCCAAAAATAAAAGAACTGGGTTTAAAATTTGAGATTTGAAATTTGAAATTTGAAATGCTTAGGTTGAGCTTGGTTTACAAATTCCGGCACCATTCTGAAGGAACTTCTTTTTCTCGCGGCGAACGCAACGATGCAGCGAACGCAGCGTGGTTGTCCTTCTGACATCTGACTTCTCTACCGCCCACTAAAGTTCCTACCGTACAAGTGAGTGACACAACGATGCTTAATAGTAGCACTACCGCCGGTTCCCAAAAAAATATTGCACATTTTTACACAGTGCTAAGCATTCCTTATAAAATGCTATTTTTTACACAAAAATTTACGA
This sequence comes from Flavihumibacter sp., assembly GCA_031553495.1. GTDB lineage: Bacteria > Bacteroidota > Bacteroidia > Chitinophagales > Chitinophagaceae > Pinibacter. Next base: position 8,145 of record JAVBLN010000007.1, on the reverse strand, counting down.
TTACAATTTGATTGTGCGATATTTGGCTGCCAAAATGTATTATGAATATACCTGGTTTTATGAAAATGATGGCAGTGTTGACTTTAGCCGTATTTGTTTTGATGGCTTGTGAAAATGACATCAATGAAGTGCGTGCGCTTACTAAAAGAACAACGGCGGTAGAGCAGGGACGCGATATCATTAGCTATTACAGCCAGGATGGAAAAATGCGTGCGAAGCTTACCGCACCTGTTTTGAAACGATACGATATTGATACCGCTTATATTGAATTTCCTAATTCGCTTCATGTTGATTTCTATAACGACTCCTTAATGATTGACAGCAGGTTGGATGCGAAATATGGCAAATACAAAGAAAACGAGAGTAAGGTTTTTTTGAAAGATAGTGTTGTGATTATAAATAATCTTGGCGATACTTTGCATTGTATGGAGCTTTGGTGGGATCAGCATAAGGGAATATTTTATACTGACAAGTATGTGGAGATACTCAAAAAGAAAGACATTTACAAAGGCAACGATGGAATGGAAGCCACGCAGGATCTTAAGAGCATAACATTGTTCAGCTCATCGGGTATGGTGATGGTGACTAATGACAGCTTGCCGTAAAAAGTAGTTTTTATTGATAAATAGCTACAACAATTAACTATCACGTTATTACTTAAAGCGCTCCGCTTTGCATGCTATTGATTTCATTATATTTTAAGGACACCTCGAAATTAAGTTCTCATTGATAAATGTAATGAAGCATGCTGCACATAATAAGGACTGTACTGTATAAGAATATGGCTATAAAAGCATGTGCCGGATGTTTTATATCGACGTCTTCTGTGCTAAACAATTAACAAACGGCGAAAATCAAATTCAATATTTAAACTATGACCGGAAATCATTTTAATTTGACCGTTTGCAGGCAAGAGTCGTTCATATTTCTGACGTAATTTAGCTGTACTACACCGAACCTCTTGATTGCTAACATAAATCATTTTAATATGGAATACCGTTACTTAGGAAAATCAGGCTTACAGCTCAGTGTTTTAAGTTTCGGAAGCTGGGTTACTTTTCACAAACAAATTGATGATGGACTTGCCGACGAGTTGATGAGCTTTGCTTACGACAATGGAATTAATTTTTTCGACAATGCTGAAGTGTACGCTTTAGGAGAAAGTGAAAAAATGATGGGAAGAATTTTAAGACACAAGCAATGGGACAGATCTTCTTTTGTAGTATCATCTAAAGTTTTTTTCGGATCACGCGGAAAGGAGAACAAACCCAATCAAACAGGGCTTAGCCGCAAACATATAACGGAAGCCTGTCATGAATCCCTTCAGCGGTTGCATGTAAATTATCTCGATCTTTTCTTTTGCCACAGGCCCGATCCGAATGTGCCTGTTGAAGAAATTGTGTGGACGATGCACAACCTGGTTCAGCAGGGAAAAATCCTATACTGGGGTACCAGTATGTGGAGTGCGGAAAGTATAATGCAGGCGCACAAAGTGGCGCAGGCTCATAACCTTATTGGCCCCACCATGGAGCAGCCGGAATACAACCTGTTTGAACGTCAGAAAATTGAAGTAGAGTACCTGCCTTTATATGACAGTATAGGACTTGGAACAACCATCTGGAGTCCGCTGGCGGCAGGCTTTTTAACAGGAAAATATTTGAATGGCATACCCGAAGGCACCCGCCTTGGAATGCAAGGCTTCGACTGGCTTAAAGACCGTTGGATGCAAGAAGACAAAATGCAAAAAGTGCGGGCTTTGAACAAAGTGGCACAACAACTGAATGTGTCGCTGGCAACATTTTCTATTGCATGGTGTATTAAAAATCCCCACGTAACAACGGCGATACTGGGAGCAACAAAAACAAGCCAGTTGGAGGAAAACATGAGATCTCTTGAAGTAGTTAACCTGCTTACAGATGAAGTAATGAATGAAGTAAGAACAATAGTCGAATAATTGAATGATTGAATAATTGAACCGAGCTTTGAAATGTGATGATTAGAATTACTATAGTTGAAGTGTGCGACGCAACCCAAGCCCAATCAGGGTTACGCCGCACACTCCATAATAATTACTAAAAAAATTTGTAACCTGAAATCCTAATTGGAGCGCTTATAAAAAAACATCAATTATTCAATCATTCAATAATTTATTTATAAAAGTTCCGCTTCGGTAGTGATGGCGGTATTTAACAGTTTTGATATCGGGCAGTTTTTTTCAGCATTTTCCACGCTTGCTAAAAATTGCTCTTTACCAATACCCGGCACTTTGGCTTTTAATATAAGGTGCGATTTGGTGATGGCGCCATTTTCAAAAGTGATTTCACATTTGGTTTCCAGCGAGTCGGCAGTGAATCCGGCTTCGTTCAATACAAAGCTTAGCTTCATGGTAAAACAGCCTGCATGTGCCGCAGCCACCAATTCTTCGGGGTTTGTGCCCACACCATCGGCAAATCGAGTATTGAAGCTGTATTGCGTTTGATTTAGCACAGTGCTTTGCGTAGTAAGCGTGCCTTTGCCTTCTTTACCGGAACCGCTCCAAACGGCTGTTGCATTACGAATCATAATTGTTTTTTTTAGATGAATATCCTGGGATAATTGAAATTGTTTGCAGATAAGGGAATTAAAGATAATAAAAGTAGAGGAAAGTCAAAAGTAAGAATCTCTTATATTTTAAGCTGAATGATAAAGCAGTATTTTTTTTGATGTCAGCCGTAGTGCTACTATTAAGCATCGTTGTGTCACTCACTTGTACTGTAGTAATTCTATTGAGCTAGGTGAAACATTCATGCACAAATTTATACTGCGCATAGAATAAGCGATCGGCTTAACACAGATATGAACTCACTACTAATTTTGCTTTTTACAATCTTCTAAACCAGTCTGAAAGGTGAAGCTGGTACTGGTTCAAATTCTTAAGTGATTTGTTAATATGTTTTTCTTCTAGCGCCTGTAGGATTTCAGCGTTGTTATGCAAGTAAACCATACTTGTGTAAATGTCTTTTGATACAAGCAACCGATTACCTTTTGTGTCAATCAATTTGTAAGAATCAAAAACATGATTAAGAGGCAGGTTGTATTTTTTTGAAAATATTTTTTGCAAAATATTATGTTCCGCGTCGTTCAATTTATGGAAATGATTTTCCACTATGAACAGCTTATTATTAAAAAAGTGAAACTGCGTGAGAACTTTGGTTTTAACGAATCTGCTCTTGTAGATCAATATCTTTCTTTCCTTTATAGATTCGCACTTATATTCAAGAATAGGAGAACCCATTTGCCGACGAACGAAGCCAAGTGAACTTCCCATAGGAATATCAAAAGCCTGGATGTTATTTTGAACTTTTATAACACTATCAACATTATTATAAAGGGAAAGAACTTCCTGGATGTCAGCAGATATGGTGATTTTTTGCTCGTAATAGTACTGTTTCGAATTATAAAAATGTAAGCCCGTCTTAGGCAGGATATAAGATAGAATGCTCATAACTCCAGCAATTTTTTTAAGTTAAATTTCCAAACTTTAGGCCGCTTCGGGATTCTTATTTTTTAACGTTTTCCAGGAATGAATAGGTAAGTGTGAAACTCATGGCCACAGATCAGCATATAATATTAAATTTTCCAAATTGTATGTAAAGACATTTTCCAAGGCTCAGCAAAGTTGAAGATATTTCTATGAAATAAAAACGGGTTAAATCAAAATTAAAATGTGATGGACATCACATTATTGTCCGACGAGTTTTATGCGACTAAGTGTTTCTCTTGTTACGCCAAGGTATGAAGCTATATATTGCTTGGGCACTTTTTGAAACAGTAATGGATGTTGCCGTAATAATTGTTCGTAGCGCTGTTGCGTGGAATATAACATAGAATTAAGTATGCGTTGTTGTTGCTCAATAAATGAAGCGGTTAATCTCATTCTGAAAAAGTGTTCAACCTTGGGTATTTCAGCACATAGTTTTTCGCGATTGGAGTAAGACAACCCAAGCAGTATGCTGTTTTCAATACAGTCAATGCACACAATGGCAGACTTTCTGTAAAAATAAGCCTGAAAATCAGTGATCCACCAATCTTCCATAGCAAACTGCAATACGTGTTCCCGGTCGTTCATATCAAGCTTATAAGCTTTCAGGCAGCCTTTTACTACAAAATATTCGTGATGTACCGTTTCGCCTTCCTGCACAAGAAACTGATGCTTTCGAAGTTTCTTCGGTTTGAAAAATGAGCAGATGTAATGAAATTCGTCATCAGTAAGTGAAATAAGCTTTTCGAAATGTTTTCTCAAAGAAATATAGTAAGGCATAAGTGAACGTTTCCTAAAATTTATAAGATACTTGTTTGATTATAAATCTGCCTACGGGGAGTTGCAAAAATGGGCCTGATTAGGATACGTTTATTACGTAATAGTGATGTTTGTTTTTTAAAATTAGAGCAAAATGTTTATACTATTTGCAAAATATCTATAAACTTAAAATAATTTAACTAAAAAGAATGACATATTTAGAACTTCACAATTGCACTGGCATCCCAATGTACAGTGCCCTCCAAAGCTTTTAGCTCTCCATTAATATTCAGTTGCAATCAACAACAACAGAACAATTAATTCTTATTCCGGATTTTGAAGTAGAATTAATTTTGAAGTTATTATTATTGAACCAGCATTAGAACCCTGATTAAGCATCGTTGTGTCACTCACTTGTACTGTAGTAATTCTATTCAGCTCTTCATTTCCGCATACGGGCTTACGGATTAATGATCGCATTATAAATGGCTTCCTGTATTTTTCCGCGTATATCCATTGAAGTTAGTTTGTTGAAATTTGGTGCAGAAGCATTTACACGGTTTGATAAGAAAATAAAAGTAAGATTATACTTAGGATCAACCCACCAGCTAATTCCTGTGAAGCCTGTGTGCCCGAAGGTTTGCGGAGAAGCAGATAAACACGGGTAAGGAGTTTTTAAAGTGGCATTATCTTTTTCAGGTTTGTCAAAGCCAAGCCCTCGGCGGCTTACATTGCTTTGATAAGAGGTAAAGAAATCAATAGTTTCTTTTCTAAAATAACGTCGTCCGTTAAGCATGCCGCCATTCAAAAGCATTTGGGCTATAATCGCAAGATCGTGTGCGTTGCCGAATAAGCCCGCGTGTCCGGCAACGCCTCCCATTATAGCCGCCCCGGGATCGTGCACATCGCCATGCAATAAACGGTTGCGAAAGATTTTTTCGTCTTCAGTAGGCGCTATACTGTCAAGCGGTGAAAACCGGTACGGCATAAAGCCGGTGTTTTTTAAATGCAGGGGATCGTAAAAATTTTCTTTCACATATTGATCCAACGATTTCCCGGAAATGGATTCCACTATTTTTCCCAGGAAAATAAAATCATTATCACTATACAAGTACCGGCCCGGCGAAACTATAGGGCTTTGCAAAATACGCTTGAAAACGGTGTCCTGGAAATCGTTGCGCAGGTAAAGACTTTCCGCCACCCTGGTGCGATAATTATCTGAGTAAACATCAGAATAATAATAGCCTGAGGGCTGGTGGCTGGTGTTAAGCGTTTCCTTATAAAAAGGGATAAATGCTTTAAGGCCGGCCTGGTGTAGCAGCAAATTCCTGGTAAGAATATTTTGTTTGTTGGTGCGCCGGGCAGATGGCAGATAAGTAACAAGCGGTTTGTTAATATCCAGCTTTTTTTCTTCATACAATTTCATAACAGCCAGTGTGGTGGCGCAAACTTTTGTAATGGAAGCCAGATCATATATAGTGGAAAGCTGCACGGAAATTGTGTCACGTTGAAACGAATATTTTCCGAACGCTTTATGATAAATGATCTTGTCATCTTTGGCAACCAGTACCACAGCTCCGGGATAAGCATTGGCGTTTAGGCCGTCGGCAACAATGCTGTCGATCCGGTAGCTTACGCTGTCGTTTATACCAACTTCTGAAGGCTGCACAAAAAGTAGCGATTCATCTTGTGTAATGCCCGATCCATATGGAAAGTCGCTGCAAACGCTTACAGGCAATTTTCCTTTGGGATTGATTTTTCCTTCCAGCAGATCGATGGCGGCATTGTGCACGTATTCGTTATCATCATAACAGGCAACAAGCACTTTAGCATCGCAAAAATTTTTTACCGCATATGGATTACCGAATGCCATTATTATAGTTTTATTGTCAAGCTGCAATTGTTTTATAAGCTTGACGGAAGTATAGCTAATACCAAAATTATTTCTTGGATAACGGTTATAATTATGAACGCCAATAATAACTACATCGTATTGTTTTTTTATAAGTTGCGATAACGCCTGCACTTTTTCCGCGGGCTGATTATAATCGAAAAAGTAAACATGAGCATTAAAATCATTACGCATTTTTTCTGTAATGGCATTGTCTTTTCGTGTTCCAATAGCCACATAAGCTATTTTTCTGTTCACATTGGCAGGTAATGGAAAAATAGATGGGTTGTCATTTCTAAGAAGTGTCAACGCGTTTTCGGAAACGAGCTGCCACACATTAGCTGCATCCCGGTTTAGATCGCCTGCGATGCTGTCTATTGTTACAGGTTGCCAGTCAGCTAATCCATACCGGTATTTTGCATACAACACTTTTTTCACGTGCTCCTCAATATCATCCCACGAAAGTCGTTTTGCTCTAATGGCCTGTTTTACTTTTTCAATAACCGTTTTTACATCACCGGGAAGGCAGAGCATATCATTTCCGGCAATTAAGGATTCAACCGACGCGGCGCCACCGGGATAATATTTTGTCACACCTTTCATTTCCAATGCATCAGTAAAAGTGAGCCCGTTGAAACCCATTTCCTTTTTTAACAATTGAGTAATTGCTTTATCTGAAATGGAAGTGGGCCTGTTCGCACGGTTATCAATTGCCGGTACCGACAAATGGCCGATCATTACACTGCCCACACCGGCTTTGATTATTTCACGAAACGGGTATAGTTCAAGCGAATCCAACTGCGCCCGCGTTTTGTTTATAACCGGCAAATCATAATGAGAGTCAACCGCCACATCGCCATGACCCGGGAAGTGCTTGGCACAAGCCATTACGCCATTATCTTGCATAGCCTTCATGTATTGAATTCCATACTGAGCCACTTTATATTTGTTCTCACCAAACGAGCGATCATTAATAACCGGGTTGTCGGGATTGTTATTTATATCAACCACCGGTGCATAGTTTACCTGTATTCCGGCCCGCTTGCATTGCGCCGCCACCGCCGCTCCAAACTTATATACGATAGAAGGGTCCTGCACTGCGCCAAGCATAATTTGCCGCGGAAAATTTATCACGCTATCCAACATGCGCATGCCCAACCCGGTTTCACCATCAATGCACATAAGCACAGGTGTTTTAGCTATAGATTGTAAGTGATTTACAAGCGCAGCCTGTTTGGCCGGTCCGCCCTGGAAAAGACATACACCGCCTACATTGTATTTGCGAATAAGCGCTTCCACTTCATCATCAAAAAATGTAACCTTATTACCTGCAATGCTTGACAAACGTACCACCATTAATTGAGCGATTTTTTCTTCATTATCAAGCGAATTAAAAACGCTGTCCACCCATTTATCCGCTGCATCGGTTTGTGCTGCCAATTTACCTATATAAAAAAAAGTTAGTACCCAAATCGTTAATTTCTTCATGATGTGCGAAATATTAATTATTGCAAATTAGCAAAAAGAAGCAAGGCGTATGCATGTGTGCACCGCTCAATAGAATTACTATAGTTGAACGGAGCGTCGCAACCGGCGCCCCATCAGGATTCTGTGGCTTGTTCCCAAAAATTACCATTAAATTTTCAATGCGCAATTTTGTTATACTACACAGGAATAGTACAATTTCAAAGTGTTATTTTTTTATAAGGTCAGCCGTAGAGCCTTGATGGGGCTTTGGTTGCGACGCTCCGTTCAGCGGTAGAATATATATGGGGTGGTAATTAATAATTAATAATGAATAATGAATAATGAATAATTAATAATAGGATTAATTATTTAGTTCGCAAACTCTATACGAGCATTACGGGATTAGCCTTTCCGTTATAAAAATGTATTTGCTAGAAAACCTGTTATTTACTTAAACACCTTAAAATAAGGAATCCCACTGTAGCCAATAGTAAAGTATGCAGCCGCT
>JAVBLN010000045.1:0-117207 GCA_031553495.1 Flavihumibacter sp. | reverse complement strand
GTTTTTCATGGCATCATCGTTGCGTCGCAATCACTTCATCGGTTGAATATATATTGAACGTTTTTTTATTTCACGCAAAGAATACAAAGTTCGCCTACTCACAACTCATAACTCACAACTCATAACTTGCTCAATAGCATTTCTACCGTACAAGTGAGTGACACAACGATGCTTAATAGTAGCACTACCGCCGGTAACAAAAAAATTACTGATCAAAGTATAATACAAGCGACAATTATGGCAGCATCTTTAATCGTTTGGCACTTTCAACTTTCAATTTTCAACTTTCAACTAGTACAGCCGGTTCCTCATTTCTCATATTTCCTCCTATCTTTGCCACTAAATTTTTAATACAAGTGAAGGCGCGGAACTTATTTTTATTCATCTTAGTGATTATCATTATTGACCAGGTACTTAAAATTTGGATTAAAACAAATATGCCTCTCAGCTACAACTGGGATCTTTCTCATATACCATTAACTAAGTACGACAGGGGCATTCGTCCATTTGGGCCTGATGCCACCTGGTGCCAGATCTATTTTGTTGAAAATGAAGGGATGGCCTGGGGCTGGAAATTTGGTGGTGAATGGGGTAAAATGTTGCTCACACTATTCCGTTTGTTTGCTGTAATATTTGGCGTGTTCTATATTTTCCATATTATCAAAAAGCAATATCACAAAGGATTTATTATTTGTGTCGGATTAATTTTTGCCGGGGCTTTGGGCAACCTGATAGACAGTATGTTCTATGGCTTGATTTTTGAAGAAAGCACCTTTACATCAGTAGCAAAAATGTTTCCGAAAGAAGGCTATGCCGGTTTTTTGCATGGCAAAGTTGTTGATATGTTCTATTTCCCCATTATTCAGTCGCATTATCCACAATGGTTTCCATTTGTAGGCGGGCAGGAATTCGAGTTTTTTAGCCCGGTATTCAACATTGCGGATGCTTCAATTTCTGTGGGGGTAATTATAATTCTGTTGTTCCAGAAAAAGTTTTTTCGCCATCATCCGGGAAATGAGCCAGCCATTATATCTGAAAAGCCGCTTGTTAATGATGATGTAAAAGCTGTTTAAATAATAGCTTCACAATATTTTGATCCTTAAAACGTTTAACTGTATTTAGTAAGCAATATTTGCCTGTGTATAACCGGCTGAAAATAACCGGTAATCAAAAAGTTTTTTAAAGCAAAACAGGCAGGTTATACTGAAATTATAAATAAGCGTTTATGAAATCATTTGCATATATTCTTTTAGCAGTAACTGTAATATTTGCCATAATTAGCGGCTGTTCCAAAGAACACAGTTATGAAAAGAGCAACCCGGTTTTGGTTTCAAGCTGGTCGTTTAGTGAAGCGGGAAATTCCTTTAAGGGCAAGGTCGACTCTGCTTACCTGGATACGCTGACTAATATTATTTTTCTATACATTGACGGAACTGCTGATAATGGCACAGATAAACTGACACTTGCGGTTTATGGAACCACAATCAACAGCGCCACTTATGTATCGCCAAAGGCATTTATCACTTATGTGCAGAATAATAAAGTGATTTATGAGAGTGATGCCAACAAAACCGATTTTTCCGTTAATATAACAGATATTGATACCGCTAGTGTTTCCGGCACCTTTAGCGGAAAAGTAATGGATGGTAATGGCGTGGAAGTGACTATAACCAACGGAAAATTTTCTTCTCCGCTTAAAAAAGGTACCATTGGTACCATTCCTACAGGAAACCTGACTGTATGGTCGCAGGCAAGCTGCAATTTTAACGATCCTGTTGAAGTTATAATAAACAGTGAAAAAGATTTTATCTCAACATTTACACCGGATGCACCGGAGTGTGGTACGGCTGGCGCCGCTAATTTCACTCTGCCCGCCGGACTTTATAGCGTACAGATTGTTTGCGATGAAGATACTTCCACTTTTAATGATGTTCTTGTATTGCCCAATACATGCAATAAAATGCAGGTACTGTTTTAAATCAAATTATAGAATTGGCTGATGGTTGATGGTTGTTGGTGAAAGTTCTAATACCAACAACCATCAACTAATAACTACCAACCAATTTATTTCACTGAAAACCTATATACGGTGTTTGTTTTATAAGTTTTTCCCGGCTCAAGTGTTGTAGATGGGAACTGGGGCTTATTGGGCGAATCAGGGAAATGCTGTGTTTCCATGCAAAAACCCGTTCTGTAATCGTCCTTTGCGCCGCCTTTCAATGTGTTTAAACCTTCCATAAAGTTGCCACCATAGAACTGCAAACCGGGTTCGGTTGTCAGCACATCCATCACTATACCTGATTTATCGCCGGTTACAGTAGCAGCCTGGAATAAACCTGCCTGGTTCTTTTCTAAATTGATGCAATAGTTGTGGTCAAAGCCTTTGCCATATTTCAATTGTATATTGTTAGTATCCAATTTTGCGGCAATAGTAGCCGGCGTGTTGAAATCGAAAGGTGTGCCTGCAACGGCATCAATCTTTCCTGTAGGGATTAATGTCGCGTCAACAGGAGTGTATGTAGCAGCGTTTATTTGTATTATGTGATCGTTAATTGTGCCGCTTCCTTCACCATTCAGGTTAAAGTACGTGTGGTTGGTAAGGTTGCAGATAGTTTTCTTATCCGTGGTAGCTTCGTAATCTATTTTCAGGTCATCATTTGCCAAAGTATAAGTCACTTTTGCATTCAAATTGCCAGGAAAACCTTCTTCCATATCTTTCGATGAGTATGTTAGTTCAAGCGTTGAATCATTCAGCAGTTTTGCATCCCACACGCATGCGCTAAAACCTTTTTTGCCTCCGTGCAATGTGTTTGGGCCGTTGTTTGCGGCTAACTGATAGCTTTTCCCATCCAGCGGAAATTTTGCCTTACCAATTCTGTTGCCATACCGTCCAATCAATCCGCCATAATACGAATCGGAAGGCGCCTGATACTGAGCCACACTGCCCATTCCAAGAACCACATCAGTGCTTTTGCCGTCCTTGCCCGGAACCCATAGCCCCACAACCCTGCCTCCGTAATTGGTAATTGCGGCGGTCATGCCTTTTGCATTTTTCAAATAGTACAAATCTGTTTGTTTGCCATCCACAGTGCTTTGGAATGCTTTTTTGTCCAGCGAAGCAGTTGTGCTATCGTTTGCACTGGTCTTGTCGGTTGACGCGGAATTATTACAAGCCATCATTGCTATCATTCCTGCGGTAGCCATAAGCGGAATAATCTTTTTTCCTGTTTTCATTGTTTTGTGCATTTGAGTTGGAGATGAAATTGAGGGGTTAAGGTATAACTTTTTTGCACTCTATTTTCAAAATTCCATTTGCAATGGAGATTCCGGCCCGGCTATCAGGGCGTATTGCGAGAAATAAATTGGGTAATTGTGATTAACATGAACATGTGATCATACGCATGAAACCCTTGTTAAATAGGGCCTTTAATATTATTTCTATGCATTGCGAAAAAGAATTCAACACTCTTTGTTATAAAAACCGGGCAACCGGCTTATGCAGTTTTCATTTAAATGAAGAACCGTTTTATTAACATAAATTTTACAGAAATATTCCGGGCTCTTTTATCTCAGAGGCTTCTACCTGTGGTTTTTGTAGCAAATAATTATGCGGAGGCACTATAAGTTTTTGTGCTATTTTTTTGGGTGTGGGCGGTAGTGCTACTATTAAGCATCGTTGTGTCACTCACTTGTGCGGTAGGAATACTATTGAGCAAGTTGTTGGTTACAAGTTGCAGGTTACAAGTTTCAAGTTGCAGGTGTTTCGCTACAGGCAAGCACTACAATAACAAAGCTGGCGCAGGTCTCCTGACCTGTGCCGATGCGTTACTTGATCTATTCCTAAAAGCAGCAGCGAGTACACAGGTATCCTACACCTCCGAGGTGTAGGATACCTGCATAACGACAGGCCTGAAATATTGTAGCCGATGAACAGCATTACAATCGATGAAGTGATTGCGACGCAACGATGATGCCATGAAAAACCGCCGCCGGTACCAAAAAATAAAAACTAACAATTATTGGAAAGTAAAAATTTAGAAGCACTATTAATCACTCAGCATTCTCAATTCTCCACACTCAACTAATTAAAGGCTGGGTATGATTTTTTATATATTACTATAACAGTTTGGATTGAAACATTGCTCAGTATAAATTTTATAACGGGTTTATAAAACTTATGTTCATGTAAGATGTTTAGTACTGAAAACTGTATAATATACGAATTATAACCTGTAAACCCTGTTTCATCCGGTATTCAATCTGTAGAATGATAATCCAAAAATTAAATGATCGTTTATGAAAAGAAAACTTTTACTGGTAACATGCAGCATGCTTATATGCTCATTATTGTTGGAAGCACAAACGAAAAGTGACAGGTACACTGTATATGGCGGGCTTTTGGGTGGCGCCAACTACTCCCGTTTTAGGATAACGGATAAGCCGTCAACCCTTGATGTTGAATGGAAATGGGGTTGGGCGGCCGGTTTGTATGCCGGGTTCCCTATTGGTAAAGTTGTTTCAATAGAACCACAGGTATTGTTTTCACGTGTAGGCGGAAAGCTTGCAATATCAAATATTGATACTGACAATCAATTGGATTATTTATCAGTGCCTGTATTAGTTAAACTACACGCAGGTCGCTATGTGAATTTTTTCGTTGGTCCACAGTTTGATTTTTTGATGTCGGCAAAAGATAAAGACAACAATGATGAGGATATAAAAAACGAACTGAAGGAAAACGATATAGCGGTAACTGCGGGTTTTGAATTATTTCCACGGAATAGAATAACATTTTATGCCAGGTATTTTCACGGTTTTAATAAAGTATGGGAAAGCTCCTCTTTTTCCACTTCAGAAGTGTATAACCAGGGCATACAGGCCGGGTTGAAATTTAAACTGTTTGGGAGACACATTACTGCGTCTGCACCACCACCACCTCCGCTGCCGCCTCCGTCCGCACCAATTGACAGCGACGGCGATGGTGTTCCTGATGTGGAAGATAAATGTCCCAACCAGCCCGGCGTGGCTAAATACGCGGGCTGTCCGGTACCGGACAGTGATGGTGATGGTATAAACGATGAAGGAGATGTATGCCCGAATCAGCCAGGTGTGGCTAAATATTACGGTTGCCCCATACCCGATAGTGATGGTGATGGTGTGAACGATGAAGAAGATAAATGTCCGAACCAGGTAGGTGTGGACAGGTATGGCGGTTGTCCGGTACCGGACAGCGATGGCGATGGCGTGAATGATGAAGAAGATAATTGTCCGACTATTGCCGGGGCACGTGAAAACAACGGCTGCCCGGTTATTGAAAAGTTCAATGCCCAAAATGTACAATTTGTAACGGGCAGCGCAACACTTACCAAAGGAGCCAATACAGCATTGAACCGGTTGGCCGAATATTTGAAGAAGTATCCGGAAACGAAAGTTGAAATAGATGGCTACACTGATAATACGGGAAAACCGGAAAGCAATCAAAAGCTTTCTGAAAAGCGTGCTATGTCGGCAAAGAATTACCTGGTAGCAAAAGGTATTAGCGCTGAGAGAATATCTACTAATGGCTATGGCCAGGATAATCCTATTGCAGATAATAACACAAAAGAGGGTAGAACCCAAAACAGAAGAGTTGAATTTAAAGTTAGGCAATAAGGTTTTAAAAACAGCCCCGCGTTCACGCGGGGCTGTTTTGTAATATGTCACGCCCTGAAAAAAGTAGACAGTTATTTTTTAGCAGGTTGGCAGTAGTGTACTAACAAATTATCGTATTGCCTGTACTTCAACACCGGTAACCGGCAACTTGCCTTCTGCCAACAACTTATTCAATCGCTACTTTTTTTACAGTACTTTCTTTTGTTTGCTGTGAAGTGATTTTAAGAAAATAAGTTCCTTTAGCTGTATTGTTTTTGATAGTAAGTTTTTCAATCTGCCCGGCGAAACGGACGTTTGAATTTTTTTGCATTAATAGTTTCCCGGTTTCATCCAAAAGCTGAAGTATATAATTTCCTGCAGGCAAATTATTAAAATTAGTGTGTACTATTCCGTTAGTTACAGGATTTGGATATACTATTACTCTGTCTTTCAAAGAAGGCGCAGGTGTAGCTGCTGTTTTTTTATCGAATAGAAAATTGCTATTGGCAAGATCGGACCCAATAAATACGGAATCGCTGCTGCTATATTTTCCTGCACAGAGCGTGGACATATCCACCACATAATAACCTGAGGCAGACCCGGCGCTGCTTACAATCAAATCGCCGTTTGCATTCACCGCGGCGCCATTCACCGAAAAGTTTTGAGGAAAGCCGCTTATATTACCCAGGAACTTTGCTTCTTTTGTTTGAATGTTTATTTTAAATATCGCATGCTGGGCAGAAATCAAAAACAGGTTCCCGAATCTGTCAGCTACCATATCGCCGCCCCAACTTTTTTGCTGATGTATAGAAACCTCTTTGTTTGATAGTGCATCATACAGGCTGCCAAGATCAGTGATTACAGGTGCTTTATTGGTTGTAAAGCGAATGAAATGGTTCGCGTCATTAGATAGCGCATACCCTGTACCGTTAGCATTAAATACCATTCTTGTAATATGATTGGCTAAAGTGGTCAGGTCATTTGAAATGCCAAAAGCATCATCGTTAAAATAAAAGATCTTATTGGTTGATAATTCTATATACCGCAACTGATTAATACCCATAGGCGTGTAGTATAATCTTCGATGAACGGCATCAAATGCGGCAGCGGCGCAGTATGTGTCAAAAGGTTGCCGCATGGTAGTACTAACCGGTAAGGAGTTCGCTGCATTTTTTGTTGCAGATACGGCATCCAAAGGCTTTTTGTTGCGGGCATCAAAAATTGAATATACACTTTTGCTTTCGTAAACATTTTGAACAAGTTTTCCTGTGGCAAGGTCAACAAGTTTTACTTCGGTCCAGCCAACAGTTGTGCTATTGCCGGGAGATGTTATTATATAAGCATAGTTGCTTTTTTGTTGGGAAGAAGTATGAAAGGAAATAATAAAAATAGCGGCAATGAATAAAATTGTGCACTTCATACGAAAGGTTTTAATGGTGGTTAAATGAAAAATTGATATTATAAAAATAAGTTATTTGACGGGCTTTTCAAAGGGGAAGATCGGAAGCTGCCACAGGTAGCAGATCACGCGTTACTTGACTAATAAAAAAAAGTTCATTGACAACATCGTTACTTTCAGATAAAATAAGTAACGACTAGGCACAGGCCGGGAGGCCTGCGCCAGATGTGGCTGTCTTCTGACCTCTGATTTCTGACCTCTGACCTCTGATCTCTCTACTGCCCACTGCCTTCTGCCCACTGCCTTCTAACTTCTTTGACATAATTTTACTGAAATCAATTAATCATTTCTTACTTTTAGGCTCATGAAACTGAGTGATACCATTTCATTATCATTTCGTACCATCAGAAGCAACCCTTTGCGTACGGGCATTACAGTGGCAATTATAGCACTGGGTATAGCCGCGTTGATCGGCATTAATACCGCCATACAGGCAATGGCTCAAAAATTCCAGGAAAGCTTTTCTTCGATGGGAGCAAATGGGTTCACTATTCGTTACAGGCAGATGAATATGCAATTTGGCCGCGGCGGTGTACAAAAAGAAAGTAAGACCAAGAGGAGAATAAGAACTTCAAACGCTTATAAAGTAATAAATATTGATGAAGCGGAAATGTTCAAAAAAATGTATCCTTTTCCTGCCGAGGTAGGGATTTCCATTGGCGGCGGCGGTGGTAATATAGTGAGTTACAGAAGCCAGAAAACAAATCCGACAGTTCGTATTAATGGTGGCGATGAGAACTTCCTCAGTATGAATGGTTACACGCTGGCAACCGGTCGCAATCTGAATACGCTGGATGTTCAGTCGGCCAGGAACGTGTGTATTATTGGGAAAGATATTGTAGATAATTTATTTAATGGCAGGGAAGAATTTGCATTGGAAAAAATAATCAGTGTAAACGGAATACAATATCGTGTGGTGGGCACAATGGAACCAAGAGGCGCTACATTCGGGCAAAGCCTCGATAATCGTATTGTTACATCTTATAAAAATGTCCGGCGCTTTTTTAATACCGGCGCAAATTCCTCGTTTTTAATTGGGGTAAAAGTTGTCGATGCCAACACAATGGAAATGGCCATTGGCGAGGCCGAAGGCTTATTCAGGGCTATTAGAAAAGTTGATATACAGGAAGAAGATAATTTCGCAATAGATAAGAGCGATGTATTTGCGGAAATGCTGATGAAACAATTGGGATGGCTTACCGGAGCAGCCGTAATCATCGGATTTATAACGCTCATAGGAGCCGCAATCGGACTTATGAACATAATGCTGGTGGCAGTAACAGAGCGAACAAAAGAAGTGGGCCTTATTAAAGCTATTGGTGGAAAACAGAAAAATGTGCGTCAACAGTTTTTGTATGAATCAATTATTATCAGTTTGCTGGGTGCTGTTTTTGGCATTTTGGCCGGTGTAATAATTGGCAACATAGTAAGTATTTTAATGAAAACAGGTTTTGTTGTACCCTGGTTTTGGGTTATACTGGGTATAATTATTTGTAGTGCCGTAGGGTTACTAGCCGGTTTATATCCTGCGCTGAAAGCGTCGCGACTAAATCCCATAGAAGCTTTGCGTTATGAGTAACCGAAGCGGTTCATAAAAATAATTATACATCAAACAGGATAATTTTTTATGCATTGATTTTTTTGTAACCGGCGGTATTGCTACTATTAAGCATCGTTGTGTCACTCACTTGTACAATAGTAATTCTATTCAGCAAGTTGAAATATTCATGCGCAAATTTATACTGCGTAAAGTATGTACAACTGCCTCTAAACTTTCAATTATTTCGACTATCAAATGCTGACATCTTTTTTTCGATTAAAAGAAAATAACACCAATGTAAAAAAAGAAGTATTGGCCGGACTCACTACTTTCTCCACAATGGCTTATATACTGATCGTGAATCCTGTAATACTTGCCAAAGCCGGAATGCCTTTTGATGCGCAGATTGTAGCCACAGCATTGGCCGCCATTGCAGGAACGCTGGTAATGGCGCTGTATGCAAAACTTCCCATTGCGCTGGCGCCAGGCATGGGTTTGAACGCTTTCTTCGCTTACACCATTGTATTAGGTATGGGATATAGCTGGCAATTCGCATTAACCGCTGTATTTCTTGAAGGTATTCTATTTATTTTTTTATCTCTCTTCCGTATCCGCGAAGCCATAATTGACAGTATTCCTATTAACCTGAAACATGCTATTTCGGTAGGTATAGGTTTATTCATAACACTTATTGGAATGGTAAATGCAGGTATTATAGAAACCGGTATGACGCATATTGGAAATAATCAACTGGATGGCGCTATAGTAAAACTCGGAAACATAAAATCTGCCGGGCCTGTAATAGCGATGATCGGTTTATTGGTGAGCGCTACCCTTATGTTTAGAAAAGTAAATGCCGCATTGCTGATTGGTATAATAGTGGCAGCGCTTGCCGGTATTCCTTTGGGTATAACAAAGCTTCCGGAAAACGGACATCTTATAAGTTTGCCTCCATCCATATCTTCCACTTTTATGAAGCTTGAGTTCAACAAAATTTTTAGTGTAGATATGTTGGTAATACTGTTTACACTTTTAATGGTCAATTTGTTTGATACTGTTGGTACGTTAATTGGCTTGTGTAGTAAGGCCGGCTTGCTTGATGACAAAGGTAAAATTCCCAATGCCAAAAAAGCATTGCTTGCAGATGCTATAGGTACAACATGTGGCGCATTGGTGGGCACCAGTGTGGTGGCGGCTTATGTAGAAAGCGCCAGTGGTATAGCAAGCGGAGGTCGCACGGGTTTAACGTCGCTTACAGTGGCATGTATGTTTTTCCTTTCGTTATTTTTTGCGCCTGTTTTTGTTGCAATTCCTGCCGCCGCCACCGCGCCGGCTTTAATAATTGTGGGCATGTTGATGATGAGCGCTGTTAAGGAAATTGATTTCTCGGATATAACAGAGGCTGTTCCTGCATTTCTGGCTATTGTAATGATGCCTTATAGCTATAGCATTGCCGAAGGAATTGTATTTGGAATGCTTTCTTATGTTGCACTGAAAATATTATGTGGTCGTTTTCGCCAGGTATCTCCGGTTATGTATGTATTAACAGTGCTGTTTTTAATAGGTTTAATATTGCGATAATTAGTGTATGCAGGAAAATTCGCTATTGTTTTTGGACTTTTGAGAATCACGGTTTCCGCTGTTAAATTTAAGAATACAAGCTGCACTTAAAGTGTTGAATAGAATTACTTCAGCACAAGAGTGCGACGCAACGGCTGTTCCATAGTAGTTCAAATGCTGGGCTCATAATAAAAGCAAATCTTTAAAGCGGTTCTTATTAATAGCCGCCCTTCAATTCAATTGCGGATCTATCGGAAAGTTGATCATCATTTCATATTTGCCGCCCATATGTCGCAGCGAGTCTTTCCATATTTCGGAAGTGTCGTTATGAAAAACAATTTTTCGTATAGCTTTTACTGTTAGCCACGAATTTTCTTTGCATTCATCTTCAAGTTGTCCTTGTGACCAACCCGAATAACCGATAAAAAATCTTAGGTTGCCCGGATCAATTTCTCCATTTTTGATATAATTCAAAGCATTTGCGAAATTGCCACCCCAGTAAATTCCTTCACCCACCATTATGCCACCTTCAATTTTTTCCGGATACTGGTGTAAGAAATGAATAGTGTTCATTTGTACCGGGCCGCCGTAATATACGGGTACTTCAATGCCTGCTGCATCTTCAATTAGTTCGCTAAGCTTGTATTCATAAGAGCGGTTAATCACAAATCCAAAGCTGCCATCTTCATTGTGCTCGCATATCAGCACAACTGTTCTCATGAAGTTAGGATCTTTTAAAAACGGATCCGCAACTAATAATATGCCTGCACTTAGATCTATCATACTATCAAATTAAGCTAATAATTTAGTAATAGAAAATTTTTTAGAAATATAATAAATTTTCATGAGAGCTGTTTTTGGGGCTTTACAAAAGTCTTAGTTTCAAATAGTTTGAATTTCAACCGTCATTTTTGCAAAACCTTCGTTAAAACAAGTACTAATTCGTTATATTGCTGGTTAAAAATTTATTTGCTGAATAATTTTGCAGATGAAAAAAATTTTTCCTGTTATTATTTTTTTGGTGACTTTATCTCTGACCGGCATTATCGTTATCCAGGTTTCCTGGTTTAGATCGATGATGGAAAACAAGGAAGAAGAACTGGAACGAAAAATAATTGATGCGATCAGTAGGGTAGGTGCTGAACTCTCCGAACAAAAAGGAACATTGCCTTCACTGCGTAACCCGCGATTACGTCCGTCTTTTTCCTTTCCTTCAGATCAGGTAATGAAGGAGCTTATGAAGCCGCCAACTGTTGCGGAAAAGTTTACTGATTTTGAGATCAATGAAAAAATATCCAATGCGTTTAAGAACGCAAATTTATCAAGCCATTTCGAGTTCGCGATCATTTCTACATTCGGATTTTATAACCTGGAAATAAAATCAAAGAATTTTTTAGAAGTAACAAAAGATACTGTTCGCAATAAGCGATTCATTTATCCTTTTTTTCAAAATGCGGAAAATGTTAGCCTGCAACAGGCTTTTACACCCAATGAAACGCTGGTGGTAATTGTGCCTGATATTAAAAATATGGCATGGCGTGAGCTTCGGTGGATGTTACCGGCTTCTCTCCTGTTCACTTTAATTCTCATCAGTACATTCTTTATTACCGTACGTGTTATGTTGCGGCAGAAAAAATTAAGCGAAATAAAGAATGATTTTATTAATAATATGACGCATGAATTTAAGACGCCTCTTGCTACGATCTCGCTGGCGGTAGACGCCTTGAAAAATGAAAAAGTGATTCAGAGTCGTGAGAAGATGAAATATTTCAGCGACATTATTAAAGAAGAGAACAAGCGTATGAATAAACAGGTGGAAACCATACTGCAGGCGGCATTAATGGAAAAGCAGGAGATCAGACTTAACAAAAAGCCTATTCATGTGCATGATGTAATCTGCCATGTGCTTGATAATTTTAATTTGCAATTCCAGGACAAAAATGGTGTGGTATATAAAGAACTGAATGCTGAAAACGATGATATCGTTGCAGATGAAGTTCATTTTACAAACCTGATTTCAAACCTTGTTGATAATGCTGTTAAGTATTCTGATAAGAATCTTGTTTTGCGTGTCAGTACCAGTAATATAGGCCATTCCGTGCAAATTAAAATTGAGGATAACGGAATTGGTATGAGTAAAGAATCGTTAAAGAAAATATTTGAAAAATTTTATCGCGCTCATACCGGAAATGTGCATAATGTAAAAGGGTTCGGATTAGGACTGAGCTATGTGAAAACAATTGTGGATGCGCATAATGGTAAAATAAAAGTAGATAGTGTTCTGGGTAAGGGCACCACTTTCACAATTGATCTCCCGTTGGAAAACAATGAGCAGGAAGAAGCGGAATAGCAGAGAATAAATTTGAGATTTTTGTCCACGAATTACACTAAACGCACGAATTATTTATGTTCAATACATTAACTATAACCGCTGATGGTTGGTATTCGTGCTAATTGGTGCAATTTGTGGATAAGATTTTTGTCCACAAATTACACTAAACGTACGAATTATTTTGTTCACTACATTAACCATAAACCGCCGAAGGCTGATATTCGTGCTAATTCGTGCAATTCGTGGATAAAAAAATCTAATCGTTATCTCTCTTCCATAGCAGGCAGCCATCCCCATAACTCAAAAAGCGGAAATCATTTTGTAACGCATAATTATATATGCGTTTCCAATCGTTTCCAATAAGTGCGGCAACCAATAAAAGTAATGTCGATTGCGGCTGATGAAAATTAGTGATCAGCGCATTGATCATTTTTATTTTATAACCGGGAGCAATTAAAATTTGAGTTTTGGATAATATTTTTTCCAGGTTGTTTTTTCCCATCCATGCAAGTAATGCCGACAGCGATTGTTCCACTGTAATCGAAGTGTTTTTTAAATAGTCGTTATATACATCCCATTGCTGAATTTCAATGTCGTGAAGTGAAATGCCGGGATGTGAAGCCGCTTTAACGCCCATCCAGTAAAGGGTTTCCAATGTGCGTAATGAAGTAGTACCTACTGCAATTACACGATTATGATTTTGTATCAACTGTTCTATTACAGATTTTGATACATCAATAAATTCGGCATGCATTTCGTGATCGAGCATCCGACCGGCCTTTACAGGTTTAAATGTTCCGGCTCCTACGTGTAGTGTAACAAAATTGTGTTCAATATTTTTTGTTTTTAGTGATTCAAAAATTGCAGTTGTAAAATGCAAACCGGCTGTAGGCGCAGCCACAGAGCCATCGTGTTTTGCATATATGGTTTGATAGTTGCTGCCATCCTCCTTAACGGTTTCTCTTTTTAAATATGGTGGTATGGGTATAATGCCAAAAATATGCAGTACTTCTGCGAAACTCACATCTGCCGGTTGCCATGAAATTTCCAAAAGAAAACAACCAGGTAAGCGCTCCTTCATTTTCGCATAAAGCGTATGTTTATTTCCGTTATGTAAGATTGTTTTTTCCAGTATCATTCCGTGCTTCCATTTGCTGGCGCCGCCTATCAGGCACTGCCATTGCACTGTTCCTTTTTGAAGCATGGCTGTTGTAAGATCCGGGTAAATGTTTCCCGGTTCCAGGCAGAATATTTCTATCACTCCGCCTGTAGGTTTTTGAAATAAAATTCTGGCTTCCACCACTTTGGTGTTGTTGAAAATAAGCAGGCTGTTGTCCGGTATGTATTCAGCTATCTTATTATAAACCGATTGTTCAATTGTTTCATTTTTATATACCAATAGTTTTGAAGTATCTCTGGGAGATACCGGAAACCTGGCTATGCGCTCTTCGGGAAGTGAGTATGTAAAATCTTCAATGGATATATTTTTGGGATGCATGTGTATAATTCGATTTTTTTGCAAAAGTAAATTCAATGTTGAAAACGGCGAATTTGAAAATTTGAAAAGTTATATCCTGCGGAAGTAGGCAGTGGGCAGTAAACAGTAGCGAGAAAGCAGAAAGAATCTTGTCTTGTCATCTGACCTCTGATATTTGACTTCTAATTTAATTTTTTTTGGGACCGGCGGTAGTGCTACTATTAAGCATCGTTGTGTCACTCACTTGTACGGTAGTAATGCTATTCGCCATATTGCGACATTCATGCACAAATTTATACTGCATATAGCATAACAGCCACAATTTTAGAACTACTCAATATTATACATCACGCTCAATTACATGACATCGGGCAATAGCCGCTGATTTTTGATTTCTGACCTCTCTACAGCCAATTGCCGACTGCCGGCTGCCAACTGCTCCTTGGAATTCCTGCTGTACAAGAGTGCGACGCAACGGAAGTTGATAGTAGCACCTCCGCTGACCCCATAAAAATAAAAAGGTAAAACCTTCACGAAGCCGGATGGTAGAAATGAAAGATTAGAAAATTCAAAATTTGGAATTTAAAAGAGTTTTGAGAGTTGAAACTCAACTTTATTTGGTTAAGTAGAATATTTTACCCACAAAAAACAACGTGTTATCCACAGGTTATTCACTTGGTATTCACATTTTTTAGGGTACGGACGCCTTTTTTCGCTATAAAACGCTTTCCTGTACTGGATTTTCGTTATGTGGAAAAAATTTAGAATTCAAAATTTGTCTTGAAAGTGGGAAAAAGTGTTATTTTGTGGTAATAAATGTGAAAATGGAGTCAAAATCTTGTAAATGAACGGTTTTTTAGGTGAATATGAAGCTACGTTAGACGCGAAAGGGCGTTTTCTTCTTCCGGCAGGCTTTAAAAAGCAATTGCCAGATGAGGGTGATGGCCGTTTTGTGGTAAACCGGGGATTTGAAAAGTGTTTGACATTATACCCAATAAAAAATTGGGAACCTGTGTTTGCGGAATTAAGCAAGTTGAATGATTTTGACCCAAAAGTACGGGAATTTCGCAGGTATTTTTTGAATGGGGCTACCATTCTTGAGTTAGATTCGGCTGGCAGATTGTTGCTTCCTTCAAACTTAAAAACGCATGCTGAACTTGAAAAAGATATCGTGCTGGTGGCGGCGTTTAATAAAATTGAAATCTGGGATAAAAATAAATATCAACAGTTCTTTGACACGGTTTCGCCGGAAGCTTTCAGTAGCCTGGCGCAGCAAGTGATGGCACCTTCAATCAATAACGGTATTTCTTAATGTAGTTAACCAGGCAACGATGAAAAAAGAGAAAAAGGAAATAACCGGAAATGAAGTACAGCAAACTGGTAATGATTATCATATACCGGTGCTGTATAATGAAGTGTTGGAAGGCTTGAATATTGATCCGTCGGGAATATATGTGGATTGTACGTTTGGTGGAGGTGGACATTCAAAAGGTATTTTGTCAAAGCTTGGCCTGGAAGGAAAGCTGATTGCTTTTGACCAGGATGCGGATGCGAGGAAAAATTTGCCGGATGATGAACGCGTATTGTTTGTACCACATAATTTTCGTCACCTGCAGCGTTTTTTGCGATTGCATAAAATAACTGAAGTTGATGGCGTGCTGGCAGATCTTGGAGTAAGCAGCCACCAGTTTGATGAGGCTGAAAGAGGATTTTCTATACGTTTTGACGCTGACATGGATATGCGTATGGATCAACGGCAAACCACCACGGCTTTTGATGTGGTTGGTACTTATAACGAACACCGGTTGCACAAATTGTTTGAGCAATATGGTGAAGTGACCAATGCGAAAACGCTGGCAAAAAAAATTGTGGAAGTACGAAAAGCTATATCGCTTAGAACGATTCACAATTTTAAAAATGCCTTACAGGGTGTAGTAAAAGGGAATCCCAACAAATATTTTGCCCAGGTGTTCCAGGCATTAAGAATAGAGGTGAACGATGAGCTTGGAGCCTTGAAAGAAATGTTGCAACAACTGCCTGTAGCACTGAAACCCGGAGGACGTGCGGCTATTATTACTTTCCATTCTTTGGAAGACAGGATTGTAAAGAGCTTTTTTAAAAAGGGTTTTTTTGAAGAAACTGAAGATGAAAACCCTTTTGAAACAAAAAAAATAGAACAACCACTGAAGCCTGTTACGAAAAAACCAATACTTCCAACCAACGATGAAATGAGGATGAATTCAAGATCGAGAAGCGCGAAATTGAGAATTGCAGAGAGAGTGCGTGATAAATGAGAAAGCAAAACAAGATTGTAGAATTCAATGATTCGATAATTCAATAAATCAATAATTAATTCAGTGATGGAGGAAAATAAGGAAATGGGAATGAAGGTGCAGAAAACATCCTGGCGCAAGTGGTTCAAATATGCCTGGGTTGTAAAGAATATTCCTTTTTTTCTTTTCCTGAGCGTGTTGGCGATCATTTACATATATAACGGGCATTATTCCGATAAAACAATTAAAGAAATTAACAGAACCAGCAAAGAATTAAAAGAGCTGCAGTATGAGTTTAAGACGTTGAAGAGTGAAGTGATGTTTCGCAGCAAACAAAGTGAACTATCGAAAGCAGTGGGGCCATTGGGACTTAAAGAATTATCGGCGCCTCCTGTAATACTTAATGATAGTGCAATGCAACAATGATTGTAATTTTTTATGGAAGTAAAACGTGACATATTATGGAGGGTGTATCTATGTTTCCTGGGAATACTTTTCCTGGGCATTACCATAATTGGCCGTGCGTTTTACATTCAAAATATGGAAGGCAATTATTGGAGAAGCAAGAGTGATAGTTTGCATACTAAAATTATTAATCTTGATGCCGAACGAGGCACCATATATAGCGAAGATGGAAGTATGCTCAGCACTTCCATTCCGTATTTTAACATCTATATAGATTTTGCTGCGGAAGGTTTGCGTGATAAGAACGGTAAACGTTTTAAGGAAAATGTTGATTCGCTCAGCCTGTGCCTGGCACGTCTTTTCAAAGATGCCAGTACATCTGAGTATAAAAAATTATTACAGCAGGGTTATAAAGCAAAAGACCGTTTCTTTTTATTGAAAAGAAATATTTCGTTCGAGGATTATAAACAAATGCGTCAGTTTCCTTTGGTGCGGTTAGGACGAAATAAAAGCGGCTTTATTGCAGAAGTACAATCTAAAAGACTTAATCCTTTTGGATTGCTGGCCAACAGAACGATTGGTTTAGCAAGAGAGAATGCGCAGAATGTTGGCCTGGAAAGAACATACGATAGTCTGCTAAAAGGTGAAAGCGGGAAAAAACTGGTTCGTTTTATAGCAGGTGGTGTAGCGGTTCCGGTGGAAGGATTTGAAGTGGAGGCAGAAAATGGAAACGATATCTGTACTACACTTGATGTAAATATGCAGGACATTGCAGAGAACGCCTTACTTCGAATGATGGTTGAAAATGAGTGTGATCACGGCACATGTATAGTAATGGAAGTGGCCACCGGAAAAATTAAGGCTATTGCGAATCTTGGAAGAACAGCACAGGGAGGTTATTGGGAAGATCTGAACTATGCTATTCGCGCATCGGAGCCCGGATCTACTTTTAAGCTTGCTACCTTGCTTTCTGTGCTGGAGGATAAACACGTTACACTGAGCACTCGTGTGAATCTTGAAGGCGGCCGCTGGCAGTATGGACGAAGAACGGTATTTGATAGTGAAAAGCATGGACGTTATGATGTAACTGTAAAAGACGCGTTTGAAGAAAGTTCGAATGTTGGAATGGCAAAACTTGCTGTCACACATTATTCTAAAAATCCGGAACAGTTTATAAATCATTTGAAAAAATTAAGATTAAATCAACTGGCCGGTATTGATCTTGTAGGGGAAACAAGTCCCGTAATCAAATCGCCAAAATCTAAAACATGGAGTGCTACATCATTGCCGTGGATGGCTTTTGGATATGAAGTGCTGATTAGTCCGTTGCAAACGTTGATGCTTTACAATGCAGTGGCCAATGATGGAAAAATGATGAAGCCTTACCTGGTTAATTCCATTCAGAAAGATGGGATAGTGATTAAGGAAAATAAGCCGGAAGTGCTGGAAGAAAAAATTTGTAGCGAGCAAACATTGAAACAATTGAAACTATGCCTTGAAGGAGTGATGATAGAAGGGACAGGCAGAAGTTTACGTTCGCCATACTACCGTACCGCCGGAAAAACAGGAACTGCTTTGGTAGCTAATGGAAGTCGTGGATATGCTGATAGAATATATCAATCATCATTTGCAGGATATTTTCCGGCGAATAATCCTAAATATTCCTGCATTGTGGTTATAAAAAATAAACCGTTTGCAAGAAAATTTTACGGTGCATCTGTGGCAGGCCCGGTGTTTAAAGAAATAGCTGATAAGCTGTATGCGATGAATGTTGATAAAAGTTCTTATAACATCACGCTAAATGCAATAAGGAAAGATAGTACGGCATTTACATATGCGGCAGGCACTGATGAAGTAAAATGCGTGTTCAATACTTTGGGATTGCAGTTTGTGGATTCAGGAAAAGGGAAAAATGATTATAGCGTTGTTGTTTCTGATCCTAAAAAGTCTGTGCTGACAACAAGAACCATACAAAAGAATACAATGCCAAATGTAAAGGGAATGGGTTTAAAGGATGCATTGTATTTATTGGAAAGTATAAATTTAAAAGTGGTTGTTTCAGGAAAAGGTAAAGTGGTAACGCAATCGCTTGATCCGGGAACAGCAATAACAAAAGGTGCAACAGTATTAATACAATTAGGTTAATGGCATTATTGCAAGACATATTATATAAGGTGAACATTCGCTCAGTGCAGGGAAATCTTCAGGTGCAAATAAACAACCTGCAGATAGACTCGCGCAAGGTGAATGCCGGAACGGCTTTCATTGCTATTAAAGGTGTTCATGCCGATGGACATCAGTTCATTGATGCGGCTATTGATAAAGGAGCGGTTGCAGTTATATGCGAACAATTTCCTCTGCGCATGCGCGGAAACGTTACTTATGTGCAAGTGGAGAATAGCGGAAAGGCAGCGGGTCAATTAGCACATAACTTTTTTGGACAACCCTCTGAAAAGCTTGTGCTGGTAGGTGTTACAGGAACAAATGGAAAAACGACTATTGCCACGTTGTTATATAAGTTATTTGAAAAGTTGGGGTATAAATGTGGTTTGCTAAGCACGGTTCAAAACCTTGTAGGTCCAATAACGCTGCCTGCAACGCATACCACGCCTGACGCAATTAGTGTAAACGCGTTGCTAAAGCAAATGGTAGATGCCGGTTGCACACATGCTTTTATGGAAGTAAGCTCTCACGCCATTCACCAGTATAGAATAGAAGGACTTGAATTCAGAGGCGGTGTTTTTAGTAACATTACGCATGATCACCTGGATTATCATAAAACGTTTAACGAATATATACGTGTAAAGAAAACTTTTTTTGATGGCTTGCCGGAAAACGCTTTTGCCATTGCCAATCTGGATGATAAGAACGGACCGGTGATGTTGCAAAATACAAATGCGCAAAAGTATTATTACAGCCTGCGCACTATGGCCGACTTTAAAGGAAAGATACTTGAGAATGGATTGCTTGGACTTGTGATGCTGGTAAATGATCAGGAAGTACATTTCAGATTGATAGGAGAATTCAATGCTTATAATTTGCTGGCTACATATGCGGCAGCCATTTGCCTGCATGAAGACAGCCAGGAAGTGTTGCAAAACCTGAGTGTATTAACAGGTGCGGAAGGAAGATTTGATTATGTAGTGTCTCCAAGAGAAAAAATAATTGGTATTGTTGACTATGCACACTCCCCCGACGCTTTGGTGAATGTGCTGACTACAATTCAGAAACTGAGAAAGGGAAACGAACAGATCATAACAGTAGTGGGATGCGGTGGCGACAGAGATACGGCTAAACGTCCGGTGATGGGACAGGAGGCGTGCAACTATAGTGATAAAGTGATCTTCACTTCTGATAATCCGAGAGGCGAAGATCCGGCAGAAATTATTAAACAAATGGAAGCGCAGCTAAACACTGCGGCCAGGAGAAAATATATTTCCATAACAGACAGGAAAGAAGCAATTAAAACAGCATTGACTTTGGCAAAGCCGGAAGATATCATTTTGGTTGCAGGAAAAGGCCATGAAAAATACCAGGAAATAAATGGTGTGAAATATCACTTTGATGATAAAGAGGTGCTGTGGGAAATGTTTGATTTGCTGGGAAAGTGAGGTGAAAAGGCAACTATACTTAGCACAACAATATCATTGATGTAAGAAAAGGAAAGATTATGGGCCGGGCTAAGAATAAGGATTGGGCTTTAGTTGCGTCGCACACTTGTACGTTTGGTTCGCTAGGCGGCGCTTAAATTAATGGCATTGTTTAACACCGTTTAAATTTTGTATGAGTGTTTCAACTTGCTGAATAGGATTACTTCAGCACAAGTGAGTGACACAACGATGCCTAATAGTAGCAATACCGCCGGTATCAAAAAAACATGCAGAATCATTAAACTGCCGGATGTATAAGAGCTTGTGTCAATGATTCAATAATTCAATTATTCGATTATTATAAATGTTGTATCACTTATTTGAATGGTTTAAGGATGAAGGGTGGAAAATTCCCGGAGGACAATTGTTCCAGTTTATTACATTTCGTGTGATGCTGGCAATCATATTGTCGTTGGTAATTACAACCCTGATTGGAAAATCGCTGATCAATTATCTGCGTCGCAGGCAGGTGGGAGAAACTGTTCGCGACCTGGGACTGGCAGGAGAAAAACAAAAAAAGGGAACGCCAACAATGGGGGGTATTATTATTATACTGGCTATTTTGATACCCACCTTATTGCTAGCCGATCTGAACAAAGCGTATGTGCGATTGATGATTTTGAGTACTATTTGGCTGGGTATTATTGGCTTTATTGATGATTATTTAAAACTGCGTGCAAAACGCATTGCACAAAAACAAGGAATAGCTTATAAAAAAGGAGATAAAGACGGCCTGGCCGGTTGGTTCAAAATTTTAGGGCAGGTAGGATTGGGAATTATTATTGCAAGCACGTTGTTGTTTAATAATAATGTGAAAGTGTGGCGTGAATATACCGGGGATGTAACAAGTGTAAAAGAAGTGAAGACGATTAAAACAGGTAGTACTGAAAGATATTTTGTGGAAGCGGGTGATCCTGTTACAACTATTCCGTTTGTAAAGAATCATGAATTTAATTATGCCAAACTATTACCATCGGCCTTAAGGGAATATACATGGTTGCTTTATATGGTGATTGTGATTTTTATAGTGATCGCGGTTTCGAACGGGGCAAATATAACTGATGGAATAGATGGATTGGCAACCGGGGTATCGGCATTGATTGGCGTGTGCCTGGGCATATTTGCATATGCGAGCGGCAACCTTAGGCTGGCCGATTATCTGAATATCATGTATATACCAAATCTCGGTGAATTGTCCATTTTTATTGGCGCCCTGATTGGTGCTTGTGTCGGATTCCTTTGGTATAACGCTTTCCCGGCGCAGGTGTTTATGGGCGATACCGGAAGCTTAACATTGGGCGGTATTATAGCGGCTCTGGCGATTATAGTGCGCAAAGAATTATTGATCCCGATTTTTTGCGGAGTATTTCTTGTAGAGAATATAAGTGTAGTAATTCAGGTCTCCTATTTCAAATACACCAAAAAGAAATATGGTGAAGGCAGAAGGATATTTTTAATGAGCCCTTTGCATCACCATTATCAAAAGCTGGGTTATCATGAAAGTAAAATAGTAACCAGGTTTTGGATTGTGACCATACTGTGTGTTGTGTTTTCAATTGTAACATTGAAAATACGCTAATGCAGTTATTCTTAACCGTGAGACGTTATTTTAAAATCGATCAATCTTTGAAAAACCCAAAGATCCGTTAGTGAAGTTAATATTATGAGTAAACGAATCGTCATTCTTGGAGCAGGTGAAAGCGGGATAGGTGCAGCCATACTGGCAAAACAAAAAGGATACAATGTATTTGTATCTGACGGAGGCCCCATTAAAGACGATTATAAAAGAGAACTGGAAAAACAGGGCATTGAGTATGAGGAAGGAAAGCATACTGAAGAAAAAATACTGAATGCAGACGAGGTGATGAAAAGTCCGGGCATTCCTGAAAAGGCGGATATCGTTAAAAAAATAAGAGCGAAGGGAATACAGGTAATAAGCGAAATAGAACTGGCATATAGATATAAAGGTGATAGCAGGATTATTGGTATAACGGGCAGTAATGGAAAGACAACTACCACTTCGCTCATTTTTCATATTTGTAAAACGGCGGGCCTGGATTGTGCGCTGGTAGGAAATATAGGTTATTCGTTTGCGAAGCAGGTGGCGGAAGATCCGAAGCAATGGTATATAGCTGAAATAAGCAGTTTCCAATTAGATGATATTATAACATTCAGACCTAATGTAGCTATACTGACCAATATAACGGAAGATCATTTGGATAGATATGATTATAAGTTCCAGAATTATATTGACAGCAAATTCAGGATTATAATGAATCAACAGCAGGGAGATATTTTTATTTATTGTAAAGATGATGAAGTAACAATGCAAAACATAAACAAGTATTCAATAAACTCTAACTTATTACCATTCACCATGAGAAATGAACTGTACAAAGGCGCATACATTAAGGATGGAGAAGTCATAATGATAACAGAAGAAGAAGAATTGCAAATGAGTGTATACGATTTTGCATTAAAGGGAAAACACAATCAATACAACACTATGGCAGCAGGACTGGCCGCGGCTTCATTAGGGCTGCGAAAAGAAAAGATCAGGGACGCCATTCAGTCATTCGAAGCGCTTGAACACCGGATGGAGTTTGTGGCTACTATAAGAGGCGTAGACTTTATTAATGACAGTAAGGCCACTAATATCAACAGTACATGGTATGCATTGGAAAGCATGGAGAAACCAACCATTTTGATTTTAGGTGGTTTTGACAAAGGCAACGATTACGATTCCATACGTGAACTGGTAAAAGAAAAAGTAAAGGCAATTGTGTGCATGGGAGTAGATAATCATAAAATTCAGGAGGCTTTTAAAAATGATGTGCCGGTAATGGTAAGTACATCCGGTGCGGAGGAGGCGGTGCATTCGGCGTTTCACCTGGCTAATAAAGGCGATGTGGTTTTGTTAAGTCCCGCTTGTGCCAGCTTCGACCTGTTTAAAAATTATGAAGACAGAGGAAGACAGTTTAAAGAAGCTGTAAAAAATTTATAACACGATAAGTGTAAATGAAGAATGAGTGATTTTACTAACATAGAACAAAACACGTTTAAAGGCTTAAACATTAAAACAAAAGGCGACAAAGTTATTTGGGCCATTGTGGTGTTGCTTGCCCTCGTGTCTTTGTTGGTGGTATATAGCTCAACCGGATCGCTGGCTTTCAAGCGTAGCAAAAGCACGGAAGTGTATTTGTTTCAGCAGATAGCATTTATTACGCTGGGTATGCTGGTGATTTATTTTGCACACAGAGTGAACTATACGGTGTATTCAAAAGTGGCGAAAATATTATTTATTATTTCCGTGCCCTTGTTGATATATACTTTGTTTTTTGGTAAAACGCTTAACCAGGGAAGCCGGTGGATTCAGTTGCCTGTTATCAGGCTCACCATGCAAACCTCGGACCTGGCAAAGCTTGCGCTGATCATGTACATGAGCCGGTTATTAAGTAAACGGCAGGATGTGATAAAAGATTTTCATAAAGGCTTTTTGCCATTGATAATTCCTGTGGGTATCATTTGCATTTTAATAATGCCCGCAAATTTATCAACCGCGTTATTGATTGGCGCCACCGCGATGCTGCTTATGTTTATTGGAAGAGTGAGCACAAAACATTTATTGCTGGTGATTGGCGTTGCATTAATACCACTTATGTTGTTGATAATGGCCGCGGTGTTTCAGCACAACAGCAACAGCAGTACAAATGTGCGAAATGTGCGTGCAGAAAGTAAGTCGAAATTGTTTGTGCGGGTAAGCACATGGGTGAGCAGGGTGGAGAATTTTATGTATGGAGGAAAAGACATCGACAACGAAGATAATTACCAGATCAACCAGGCTAAAATAGCCATTGCTAAAGGCGGCGTGCTTGGGCTTGGGCCGGGTAACAGCGAACAAAGAAATTTTTTACCGCACCCTTATTCCGATTTTATTTATGCAATAATAATTGAAGAATACGGCCTGGTAGGAGGGGCATTTATTTTGTTTGTGTACCTGATCTTTTTGTTTCGAAGTATACAACTTTTCCGGAAGTGTCCCTATGCGTTTGGCGCTTTCCTCGCACTGGGCCTAAGCTTTACACTGGTAATACAGGCAATGGCTAACATGGCTGTGAATGTAAACCTGTTTCCGGTAACGGGTGTAACGCTGCCGCTGATCAGTATGGGCGGAAGTTCGTTCCTGTTCACATGTTTGGCAATAGGTATTATTCTAAGTGTAGCCAGGAACGTGGAAAAACTGGAAGCGCCAAAGAACAATTAATAATTAGTAATTAATAATTAATAATAGGGTTGAGTGCGTGATTGATTCATTGTAAAGTTCTTGTTTTTATTGTAGCTGAATAGCGAACAAATTGTTGAAGTGAGTGACACAACGATGCTCAATAGTAGCACAATAGTTGGTTCCATAAAAAAATACACGAACTAATTAAAGGCGATAATTAGTATGCAAAATAGTATTCAGTGTTGTTCAATTAGGGATTTTTTTTGTGGGCCGGGCGGAGGAATAACTATTAAGCTGCCGTTGCGTCGCACTCTTGTACATTTTGATCTTTATTGAGCGAATGTAAACACTATGGAACAGTATAGGCAATTCTAATTTTTATATGAAAAACAATAATGAAAATAAAAGGATCATTATAGCCGGTGGCGGAACCGGCGGACATATATTCCCGGCCATTGCTATTGCTAATGCATTAAAAAAATCAGATCCGGCTATTGACATTTTGTTTGTAGGTGCAAAGGGAAAAATGGAAATGGAGAAAGTGCCGGCAGCAGGCTACAAAATTGAGGGTTTGGATATTGCCGGTTTTAACAGAAGTTCTTTGATTAAAAATATCGGCTTGCCCTTTAAGCTTATCAAAAGTTTTTTGCAGGTAAGAAAAATTATAAATGCATTTCAACCGGATGCAGTGATTGGTGTGGGCGGATATTCCAGTTATCCTGTACTGCGCTTTGCGCAGCAGAGAAATATTCCAACATTCATTCATGAATCAAACTCGTTTGCAGGAAAAGCAAATGTGATGTTGGGAAGAAAAGCAACAAGAATTTTTGTAGCAAGCGATGGTATGGAAAAGTTTTTTCCGGCGGCGAAAATTATGATAACAGGAAATCCGGTGAGGTGGAACATTGCGAACTCAATGATTTCAAGAGAAGAAGGGATAAGGTTTTTTGATCTGGATCCTGCCAAAAAAACGGTGCTTTCAATTGGAGGAAGCCTGGGTGCGCAGGGCATTAATACTGCGGTAGATAAAGGCATAGGCACTTTGGTAAAAAATAATTTGCAATTGATTTGGCAAACCGGAAAACCCTATGCGCAGCGAGGCGCGGAAGTGGCAGTTGAAAACAGGGACGTGTGGGCTAATGCGTTTATCGACCGTATGGAATATGCATTTGCCGCTGCGGACGTGGTAATATCAAGGGCCGGAGCAATGACAATTGCTGAACTGTGTATATCTAAAAAAGCTGTGGTATTTGTGCCATATCCTTTTGCAGCGGAAGATCATCAAACAGTGAATGCGCAAAATCTTGTTGCAAAACATGCTGGATTGATGATTAAGGACAGCGAAGCAAAAGATAAACTCGTTGAAGCAATTGTAACTCTTGCAAAAGATGAGATTTTGCAAAATGAACTAAAAGAGAATATTGGAAGGCTGGGTGTGAAAAACGCAGATGAAGTAATAGCCGGGACAATAATAGAATTATTGAATGCCTAAGTAAATGAAATTACATTGTACTTCAGCTTCAATAATTCAATCAATCAATAATTAGAAAATGGTTGCATTAAAAGATATAAGGAAAGTTTATTTCATTGGAATCGGAGGCATTGGTATGAGTGCGCTGGCCCGTTATTTCCATTCACAAAATATTGAAGTGAGCGGATATGACAGAACTGCCACACCGCTTACTAAAGCATTGGAAGAAGCAGGCATTGCAATACATTATACGGAAGATGTAAATAGTATTCCAAAAGACGTGCAACTGGTGGTGTACACTCCGGCAATACCTGCAGAACATGCGGAGCTGGTGTTTTACATGCAAAACGGGTTTGAAGTAAGAAAGCGTAGTGAAGTTTTGCAAATTATAAGTGAAGGCTCTTTCAATATTTGTATTGCAGGAACACATGGTAAAACTACCACTACCACTATGGTAGCGCATTTGTTGCGTGATAGCGGCTATGGTTGTAATGCTTTTTTAGGTGGAATTTCTGTTAACTATAATACGAACTTTTGGAGTAATGAAAGAAATGTTTGTGTAATAGAAGCTGACGAATATGACAGAAGCTTTTTGAGGTTAAGTCCGGATGTGGCTATAATAACCTCAATGGATGCGGATCATTTGGATATTTATGGCACCGAAGAGGCATTGCAGGATGCGTTTGTACAATTTAGTAATCGAATAAAGGCCGGTGGTTTGCTGATTAGTAAGTGCGGATTGAAGAGGGAAAATGATTTTACGATAAGCAGGAATCTGCGCTATAGCTTACATGATAACGGTGCTGATGTTTATCCGGTAAACATCAAAATGGATAATGGAAGTTATTTTTTTGATGTTATGATGAAAGGCCGGGTTATAGAAGGATTTACTCTTAATATGGGCGGGTTGCATAATGTGGAAAACGCCATAGCTGCAATTACTGTTGCATTTGAGTTAGGAATTGAAAAGGAAAAAATAAAAGAGGCGTTGAAATCTTTCAAGGGTGTAAAGAGAAGATTTGAATATGTTATAAAGGAAAGGGAACTGGTAGTAATTGATGATTATGCGCATCACCCGGAAGAGTTGAAAGCGTTGCTAAACGGAGCAAAAAGTTTATTTCCGGAAAAACGGTGTGTAGTGGTTTTTCAACCACATTTATACACAAGAACAAATGACTTCGCGAATGAATTTGGTGAAAGTCTTGATGTGGCAGATGAAGTGATATTGTTACCTGTTTATCCGGCAAGAGAATTACCAATACCCGGTGTAAATAGCGAGATGATATTGAACAAAATGCAGAATAAGCAGAAGCGGGTATTGAGTAAAGAAGATTTTTTAAAATGGGTGGAAGAGGTTGATGTGAAAGATAAAGCAATTATTCTGGCGGGTGCCGGAGATATAGACGCATTGGTTGAGCCGGTGGCGAGGGCAATTAGAAGAAGGTGTGAGGTTTAAGGGATAGGTTCGTTTCTAATTTTTAATATAACTGAGTGGTAAAGAAAAAAAATATCAGACGTGTATTGTTGGCCATATTGTGGATAGCTATGGTGGGCGGCGTTGTGGTATTGCTTGTGGCGGCTATTGGTAAAAAGAATAACGGGCAATGTAAGGGTATTGAAATTGATATAAATGCAGCAGGTGAGAATTATTTTGTGAACAAGAAAGATGTGATGAATGTAATTTCTCCGGATGGATCTTCTATTAATGGCAAATCAATTACCGAATTTGATTTAAGAAAAATAGAAGAAACATTAGGACAAAATACCTGGATTAAAGATGTGGAACTGTTCTTTGATAATAAATCCATCTTGAATGTTAGGGTAGATGAAAGGATTCCAATAGCAAGAGTGTTTACTGTGGGAGGAAATACATTTTATATTGACAGTGCGATCAAGAAACTGCCTGTTAGCAATAAAGCGAGTGTGAAACTACCTGTATTTACCGGATTTCCGACTAATGCGCAAAAATTGAACAAAGACGATAGTATGCTGTTGCAGCAAATCAAACAAATTAGTTTATTTATTGCAAAGGATACTTTTTGGACAGCTCAGATAGCGCAAATAGATATTACGCCTCTCAAAACTTTCGAAATGATTCCGGTTGTGGGAACACACATTATACAATTTGGAGATGGCGAAAACTGTGAAGCTAAGTTTAACAGGCTGATGATTTTTTATAAGAGAATTTTACCCAAAGTCGGCTTTAATAAATATGCGTATATAAATGTGCAATACGAAAAACAGGTAATTGGAACAAGAAAAGGAGAAGATAGCAGGATCGATTCATTACAGGCCTTGAAAAATATTCAGCAAATGCTGCTGGCTGCGAAACGAATGCAATCGGACAGCCTGGCTGCTATGCAAATGCCTGCGAGGCAATTGCAGCCGGAAACATTAAGAGATTCAACATTGTCTCTTATTGATACAGATAGCAGTACAACAAAGATTACGCCGAAACCTGCCAAACAGGTGAAGCCACCGGAAACAACGCGTAAGCAGACAAAACCTGCCGGAAAGCCGCCTGTAAATACACCAAAGCCTGGCAGCAAACCAAAAGGAAAACAATAGACTTAAAAATAATAAACAGAACAACTATAAACAAACATATATTATGAACAACGATCAACCCATTATTGTCGGACTCGACATTGGCACTACAAAAATAGCCGCCATTGCAGGAAGAAAAAATGAGTTTGGAAAGCTGGAAATTTTAGGTTTCGGCAGGGCTAACTCTAATGGCGTTAAGCACGGGCAGGTGTTGAATATCGATGAAACCATCAAAGCGATTCGCACTGCATTAGACAATTGCTATGCAAGCAATCCCAATCTTGAAATTAATGAGGTGTATGTTGGCATTGCCGGACACCACATTAAAAGTTTGCAAACCCGTGGAGATATTGTGCGTCATGATAATACCGACGAAATAAGTCAGCGTGAAATAGACCAATTGATTGCGGATCAGTATAAAACATATATACCTGCCGGTGATCAGATCATTGATGTGATACCACAGGAATTTACTGTAGACAATTTTCAAAATATTCCCAATCCGATAGGATACGGCGGAGTAAAAGTTGGTGCGAATTTCCACATCATTACCGGTGATAAGAATGCGATTCGCAACATAAACCGGGCGGTGGAAAAAAGCGGCTTGCATACAAAAGATCTTGTTTTGCAACCGTTGGCTTCTGCTGCGGCCGTTATGGGCTATGAAGATATGGAAGCCGGTGTGGCCATAGTGGATATAGGTGGCGGTACAACCGATCTGGCTATTTTCTGCGATGGCATATTGAGGCACACTGCCGTAATTCCGTTTGGAGGGGAGAATATTACAAACGATATAAAAATAGGATTGGGTGTTCTAAAAACTCAAGCCGAGCAAATGAAAGTGCAGTTTGGTAGTGCTTTAACCAATGAAGCAAAAGCCAATGCCTTCATTACCATTCCCGGTTTGCGTGGAATGCCTCCAAAGGAAATAAGTGTGAAAAACCTCGCTAACATTATACAGGCCCGTATGTGTGAGATCATGGATTTTGTTACTTTCCATTTGAAACAAGTGGGTATGGATAACAAAATGCTGAATGGTGGTATTGTATTAACAGGCGGAGGTTCTCAGCTAAAACACCTTATTCAGCTTACAGAATATATGACAGGTGTGAACGCAAGAATTGGTTATCCTACCGAGCATTTGGCTTCCGGACATATTGAAGAGCTAGCCAAGCCCATGTATGCGACTTGTCTTGGTTTGATACTTAAGGGATATGATGATTATGAAAATAATCTAAAAGTGTTCGAGCAGGATTTTAAGAAAATAGCAGTTCCTGAAGTTCTAAGGAAAACAGAGGCGGTTCCTGAACCGATAGTAGTTGATCCCGAACCTGTAAAAACACCAAAAACAGGAACCCGTCCTAACGGATTGAAAAATATCTGGGGCAAGTTTAAGCATAGCCTGATCGATCTGTTCCAGGAAGAAGAAGATAAAGCATTATGAGTTGTTAGTTGATGGTGGTTAGTAGTTGAGAAATAGCTCAAAAAAATCAACTAACAACTAATGGCTAACAACCATCAACCAACAACTAACTAACACTAATCCATTTATTCACAGCCGGCATAGTTAACAGGGTTTAATTTTTGA
Source organism: Flavihumibacter sp. (assembly GCA_031553495.1). Classification (GTDB taxonomy): domain Bacteria; phylum Bacteroidota; class Bacteroidia; order Chitinophagales; family Chitinophagaceae; genus Pinibacter. The sequence goes on along the minus strand of JAVBLN010000045.1, from coordinate 87,049 downwards.
TTGTGTCTGGCGAAATTTTTTTAACTATGATTCACTTTGATCTACCGAAGGAAAAATCATCCATCATTAAAGTGATAGGTGTGGGTGGTGGTGGCAGCAATGCTGTTAACCACATGTTCAGTCAAAGTATTGAAGGCGTGAACTTTATTATTTGCAATACCGATGCTCAGGCTATTTCGCAAAGCAGTGTTCCCAATAAAATACAATTGGGGCCGCATCTTACGCAAGGGCTGGGTGCAGGAGCAAATCCCGAAATTGGAAAACAGGCTACTGAAGAAAGCCTTGAAGAAATAAAACGCATTTTAGAAGTTAATACCAAAATGGCTTTCATTACTGCCGGTATGGGTGGCGGAACCGGAACCGGCGGCGCTCCGATCATTTCAAAAATTTGTAAAGATCTTGGTATTCTTACTGTTGGTATTGTTACTACGCCGTTCTCTTATGAAGGTAAGAAAAGACAGATACAGGCTGAAGATGGTATTCAGCAAATGAAGGAATATGTGGATACCCTGCTTGTGATCAGCAACGATAAACTGCGTCACCAGTTTGGTAACCTGAAAATGAAAGATGCTTTTGCAAAAGCTGACAATGTGCTGGCCACCGCTGCAAAATGTATCACAGATGTTATCAATAGCACCGGCCAGATCAATGTGGATTTTGCAGATGTGTGCACCGTTATGCGTAATGGTGGTGTTGCCATATTGGGCAATGCGGCTGTTGAAGGCGAATGCCGTGCGCAGAAAGCAATTGAAGAAGCATTAAATTCTCCGTTGCTGAATGATAACGAAATTAAAGGTGCAAGATGGATCCTTATTAATATTAATTCTTCCGAAGGTGACCATGAGTTCACTATGGATGAAGTAGATATTATTCAGAACTACCTGTTGAGTCAGGCAGGCGAGAATACCGATGTAATACTCGGTTTGGGTTATGATAATTCTTTAGAAAAAAAGATAGGCATAACACTTATCGCTACCGGTTTTGAATACAAAGATCCGTTTGTGAAGAAGGAAGAAAACGTAACTCCTGAGCCAAAGAAAGAAGAAAAAATAGTCATGACGCTAGAGCCGCAGAAGGAGGAGTCCCGGGTGTATGTGCAAGCCTCCTTTCCCTTGCAAACTGCTGAAAAAGCTAATGAGCTACCTGCAGTTAATGAAGCAGAAAATCAGGGAATTGTTTCTTTCGTAGCCGAGGATCAGGATGATTTGCGGGAAGAGTTGATGCCAACTTTAGTAGAAATACAGCCCCAGGCAAATTCCATTGTGTTTTTTACAGATGATAATAAAGAGAAAAATATCGTAGATAAAAAAGAAAGCAAGGAAAATGGTCCTGAATATTTTCAGTTGGTAAATTCACAACCTGCAAAGCAGGAAATGAAAGAGCAACATCCTGCGCCATACCAGCAGCCCCAAGTTCCTCAGAATAATTTTCCATCTGCTGCCGCATCCGGCGGATACCTTGCCAAGCCATCCAATATTTATGCCGAACCGCGTGCAGATCACGGTGTAAATCCGGTACAGGCAGCTCCTTCGGTAAGGCCAAATATTCCTCAACAACCGGAAGTTAAACCGGCGCCGAAAGAAGAGGAACCTTCTATGGACATGCAATTGGTAATTAAAGATGAAACGCCGGTAGCGAATGTGCCGCCAACAGAGCCAGCAATAAAAGGCACTGAAAACAATTTTGTTGAGGAGCCTCCGCTGGATGAAGCAGAAGAGCAACGGCGCAGGGCGGTAGAAAGGATACAGAAACTGCGTAACCTGTCGTTCAATGTTAATACTGCCGATCCTAACAATGAATATGAAACCGTGCCGGCATATGTTCGCCGCAACCTGGAACTGTATAATAATACAAATCCGGTGGAGAATTTTTACAGCAACCTCACTGTAAATACTGATGCGAACAATAACACAAAAATTAGTACGATCAATACTTTTTTGGATGGTGATAAACCCGATTAATTAGGTTAGCTAAGCTACCTGTTTGTTTTTAGTTGTGTCCCCTTGATTTTTATTAAGGGGATTTTTTTTGAAAATGTGCTAATGTGGAAATGAATTTGAAAATGTGCTGATTTGAAAATTTGAAAATGCATTTTGAATGGGTTTGTTTATTTGTTTTGAACAAACTTTTTTAATGTGCTAATACGGAAATGTGGAAACGTGGAAATGAATTTGAAAATGTGCTGATTTGAAAATTTGAAAATGCATTGTAAATGAGTTTGTTTATTTGTTTTGAACAAACGTTTTTAATGTGGAAATGTGAGAAATGTGGAAATGAATTTGAAAAATGCCGACTTCCCTTTCAATGATTCAATGATTCAATAAATCAATAATTATTTTTTGTGCGCCGGCAGTGGTTTTTCATGGCATCATCGTTGTGTCACTCACTTGTACGGCAGGAATGCTATTGAGCAAGGTGGTTCTGAGTTGTTAGTTGTTGGTTGTTGGTGCTTTTGTTTTGGCTTGCAATTGGTGATTAAAGCATTCTCAATTCTCCACTCTCAATTCTCCATTTATTAACGCTCTGTAAGGCTTGCAGCCTTGCAGTCCTATACTGTTGCTTTTAGCAACATTCAAGGTTTCAGTTGCTGTGGAGATTTCTCGCACGGTTTGGTTTATTAGAAGTTGCAATATTTCATTTTATGCAACATCAAATTCCTGTGCCCTTTCCTGGCGCAGGTCTCCTGACCTGTGCCTGCACGTTACTTGTGCTCACATAAAAAAAACTTATTGATTCGAATATTATCAATAAAATAAAATAAGTAACGACTAAGCACAGGTCAGGAGACCTGCGCTAGGGAAAAAATTCAACAATCCAATAATCTGATAAATCCAAATTCAGACAATTATAAAAAGCGTTCCTGCACGTCATTTCGAGCGTGAATAAATAGAGAATTGAGAAATGCTTTATACATGAGCCGCTGAAGCGATTAAAGCAGAAAGTTGAGAAAAATTGTTGAGATTACGTTGAATAAATAGAGAATTGAGAGTGGAGAATGGAGAATGCTTTAAACACTGATTGCAAGCAAAAACAAAAGCACTCATTACTCAAAACTCATAACTTGTTGAATAGCATTCCAACCGCACAAGTGAGTGACACAACCGGAGCTCAATAGTAGCACTACCGCCGGTCCCCCAAAAAAACATTTGTACTATAACCAAAATATAAATTGAAAGAAAACCTCTCTTAATGATTCAATGATACAATAATTAGGGAACGTGTATTTTTACATTCTTATTATTTAAACACAATCAGATGGAAACGGTTCTTATTGCCGGTGGAACGGGCTTTATTGGAAAAGCGCTTACAGTATTGTTGCTGCAACAGGGATACCATGTAATAATTCTTACGAGAAATAAAATTGAAGCAGTGGATAACTGGGAACTGAGTAAAGCGCAAATAACAGGGTATAAGAATTTGTCTTTTGCAGAATGGAATGTAAAGGCGCAAACTATTGATATGGCTGCTATACGTGAAGCAGACTATATTGTTCATCTGGCAGGCGCGGGCGTGTCTGAAAAGCGCTGGACGAAAAAACGGAAAAAGGAAATAGTGGATAGCAGGGTGGAAAGTAGCCGGTTGCTTGTAAAGGCATTGAAAGAAAACGCTAACAAAGTAAAGGCTGTAGTAAGCGCTTCTGCAATTGGATGGTATGGCCCTGATCCTGTAATACCCAATCAACATCCTTTTGTAGAAACTGATAAAGTATCTAATGATTACCTGGGCAATACTTGCCTGGAGTGGGAGAACAGTATAGATAGTGTAACGGAAATGAATATACGATTAGTGAAACTGCGCACCGGAATTGTATTGAGCGGCGATGGCGGCGCATTGGTGGAGTTTAAAAAACCGTTGCGATTGGGACTGGCAACCATTCTTGGAACCGGAAGCCAGCGTGTGAGCTGGATACATATGGATGATCTTTGCAGAATATACATGTTTGCCCTGCAAAATGATAATATGCAGGGTGTGTATAATGCTGTAGCTTCTGTGCCTGTTAGCAATAAAACCCTGATAGAAACAATCGCGAAAAAACAACGTGGCAGATTTTTTATACCCATATATGTGCCGTCATTTATACTAAAAATTGTGTTGGGTGAGATGAGTATTGAGGTGTTGAAAAGCGCGACAGTGAGTAATGAAAAAATAAAAAATATAGGGTTTCAGTTTATTCATCCCAATATAGCAACAACTGTTAGTTAATGTTAGTATAACGTTAAAACATGATGGATATCATCTATTCAAGTCATGTATTTTACCAGGGTTTTATCTCCTTTATACAGGCCTGACAACTCTTTGGAATTGGTTTTATTTCCTTCTCTGCTGATATCATTTCCAGGCTGCTACTTTTGAAAAGAGTAAAATATTGAGCCAATTGGCTTGGAAACTGCTTTTTTATTGATAAAATACATATGTCTATAAATCTATCTATTATAAATAGATAAAAAAAATATATTAAAAAAATGCAAAAAATTTTTGTTTTCGGGAACGTTCCCGATTAATTTTGGTCATGCTTTCATTTTTTGATTGCCTAACTAAAAAATAGAGCCTAATGAAAAAAAACAACATGTTGAGGACAATGTTCCTTTCGCTCTTCACATTCTTATACGTTTTCGTATATGCCCAAACGGGGAGCATTTCCGGGCAAGTTTTAGATGATGTTGGTCAGCCCGTTCCTTTCGCATCTGTAACCGTAAAGGGTACCAGCCGGGGCGCTTCGGCTGATGAAAATGGCCGCTATAAATTACCTGGTCTTTCTGATGGTTCTTATACAATTGTAGTAAACGCCGTGGGTTTTACGCAGATGGAAAAAGTTGTGCGTGTCGCCGGCGGGGAAGCAGTTGCAGATTTTACCATTAAACGCAGTGCAGTTGATTTAACAGAAGCTATTGTGATTGGTTATGGAACAGCCAGGAAAAGAGATTTGACCGGGGCGGTAACCGCTATTTCTTCGAAAGATTTTAACAAAGGAAGCATTACCACTCCGGAACAATTAGTTGCCGGTAAAGTGGCGGGTGTATCTATTATTTCAAACGATGGTCAGCCCGGTGGCGGAAGCGCCATTCGTATAAGGGGCGGCGCTTCGCTGAGTGTCAGTAACGATCCGCTTATTGTAATTGATGGTGTGCCACTGGAGAATGCTAATGGAGGGAGCCTGAGTTATTCACCTAATCCCCTTAGTCTCATTAATCCGAATGATATTGAGAGTATGAATATCTTAAAAGATGCCTCCGCTACTGCAATTTATGGTTCGAGGGCATCAAACGGAGTTATTATAATCACCACCAAAAAAGGTAAAGGCGGAAAATTGAATGTTAATTTTAGCAGCCAGTTTACCGCATCTGATCCTTATGCAAGGGTAAAAGTTTTTGGCGCCGAAGAGTATAGGGAAATGGTGAACGCCAGTGGTAAAAATGATTATATCAGTCAATTGGGAACTGCTAATACGGACTGGCAGGATCAGATTTACAGAACAGCCTTTGGTACAGATAACAATATTAACGTTAGTGGTGGAATTAAAAAGCTGCCTTACCGTTTATCGCTCGGATATTTGAACCAGGGAGCGATTTTAAAAACAGGATACCTGGAAAGATTTTCAGGTGCGTTGAATATTAACCCGAGGTTTTTTGACGACCATTTAAAAGTGGATCTCAATTTAAAAGCTACCAGGACAAACAGTCGCTATGCTAATAAAGAAGCCATAGGTAATTCCGTTAGCTTTGATCCTACACAACCTATTTATTCCGGTGTGCCAAGATTTAATGGATATACAGCATACCTGGATCCCGGAGCGGCAACAGGTTTGAGAGGCCTGGCACCAAAGAATCCTGTAGCGATGCTTGATCTTACCAGGGATATAGGCAGTGCCAAGAGGTTTATTGGAAATGTGCAACTGGATTATAAACTACATTTTTTCCCCGATTTAAGACTGAACCTGAATTTGGCTTATGATGGTTCATTAGGCTGGGGTACTAAAATTATTTCTGACAGCCTTGCCGGCAGCGATTATTATTCATACAAAGATCCGGTTACTGGAACAATGCATGGAGGTTCTGCAACTGAAGCCCGTCAAAAAAAGGAAAGTAAGCTGCTTGAGTTTTATTTGAACTATACAAAAGAACTGGAGAAGATTGACAGCCGTATTGAATTTGTTGCAGGATATGCCTATCAGGATTTTTTAAATACAAATAATAGTTTTGATCCTTATACTGCAGATGGACTTGTGAAATCAACGTATACATATTTTATTGATTATCCGCAGTATATACTTATTTCATACTATGGCAGGCTGAACTATTCCTATAAAGGAAAATACTTCTTAACAGGAACTGTTCGCCGTGATGGCTCCTCAAGATTTAGTCCTGATAACAGATGGGGTATATATCCATCAGGAGCTTTTGCCTGGAGATTAAAAGATGAGAATTTTCTTAAGGAAAGCAATACGGTTTCTGATTTAAAACTTCGTATTGGTTATGGTGTTACAGGTCAGCAGGATGGTCTTGGTAATTACGATTATGTGTCCTATTATCAGCTAAGTGAGAATACCGCCCAATACCAGCTTGGCGATAAGTTTTATAATATGTACAGGCCGGGCGGTTACTACCCGCGCAGATGGGAGCAAACAGCTACTACAAACATCGGATTGGATTTCGGGTTTCTTAATAATCGCATAACAGGTACGATAGATGCTTATTACAAGAAAACAAAATATCTGTTGAATGATGCGAGCCAGGCTGCAGGAACTAATTTTGTTAACAGGATAGTTGCTAACATTGGTGACATGGAAAACAAAGGTGTGGAGCTGACACTTAATACAAGGCCTGTTGAAAACAACAATGTAACATGGGATTTTGGTTTCAATATTACATATAATGAAAACAAGATCACCAAGCTGACAATAGCGCCAGATAGTACTTATCCGGGCGTTATATATGGCGATATTGACGGAGGTACAAACAATAAAGTACAAATACATTCGGAAGGCTATCAAAGAGGCGCGTTTTATGTGTTTCAACAAGTGTATGATCCCCAAAGAGGGCAACCTCTTGAAAACGCTTTTATAGATCGTAATAAGGATGGTTTGATCAACGACCAGGATCGTTACCGTTACAAAGGCTCTGATCCAAGTATGTTTTTGGGTGTTAATTCAAGTGTAACATACAAAAGATTCAACGCCGGTTTCTCCATGCGTGCCAATATCGGCAATTATTTATACAATAACCCGTTTTCTTCTACAGGTAACTGGAATACCATTTATAATAAACTGGGATATCTCACCAATGGCTCACCCAATGTGTTGAGTACCGGTTTTAATGGAGACCAGTCGAATGTTTATTTATCGGATTATTATGTGCAGAACGCTTCATTCCTTAGAATGGATTATATAAATGTAGGTTATGATATAGGAAGAATATTTAAAACGGCTTCATTAAGAGTAAACGCCAACTGTCAGAACGTATTCGTGATCACAAAATACAAAGGTATTGATCCGGAAAATAAAGATGGTGTTGACAGGAATTTCTATCCACGGCCAAGAATATTTACAGCCGGTTTTAGTCTTTCGTTTTAAGTGAAGTGTTAACTACAAAAATTAAAAAGAAATGAAATCAAAATATCTCAACTCAATCATAGCCGCTGCCACACTATTTATGGTGTCGTGTGAAAAGGATCTGAATCTTACACCCACTAATGAGGTTACTGCCGATGAGGTGTATAGTTCTATAGACGGCTATCGCCAGGCATTTGCCAAAGTATATGGGAGCTATGCATTAACAGGAAACCAAGGCCCTTCTGACAAGCCTGATGTGCAGGGGCTTGATGAAGGAAGTAATGCTGACTTTTTACGAAGTTTTTGGTTAATGCAGGAATTTACAACCGATGAGGCTGTTTGTAACTGGGGTGATCCGGGTGTGCCGGATCTGCACAGAATGGAGTGGTCTTCCAACAATCCTTTCCTAACAGGATTGTATTACAGATCCATTTACCAAATTACATTATGCAATGAGTTCATGAGAGAAAGCACAGATAGTAAATTGTCATCAAGAGGTATCACCGGAAAAGATGCTGATGAAGTAAGACAGTTTATTCCTGAAGCAAGATTCTTGAGGGCTTATCAATATTGGGTATTGATGGATTTGTTTGGCAATCCTCCTTTTGTAACGGAAAACGATCCTGTGGGTGGACCATTGCCAAAGCAAATAAAACGTGCAGACCTGTTCAATTATGTAGAATCTGAATTGAAAGCTATTGAAGGTGCATTGAAAGAACCTGCTACCAACGAATACGGAAGAGCGGACAGGGCTGCTTGCTGGGCGCTTTTAGCACGGTTGTACCTGAATGCGGAAGTTTATACCGGAACTCAAAGATATACTGATGCGGTTACTTATTCTGATAAGGTGATCACCAGTAATAAATTTTCGCTTATAGCAGATTATACAAAACTGATGCGTGCTGATAATGATAAGCACAACAGAAGCGAATTTATACTTACTATTAATTATGATGGAACCCGTACACGTCTTTGGGGTGGTACTACTTTTCTTGTATGCGCACCTTTAGGTGGTTCGATGCCTGCAAGAGATTTTGGAGTGTCAAGTGGCTGGGGCGGTGTACGCACTACAAAGGCACTTGTAAATCTTTTCACAGATTCAAAGGATCAGAGAGCACAATTTTATACATCGGGCCAATCGTTGGAAATAAATGATATAACCAAATTCCAGGAAGGCTATGCAATAACCAAATTTAAGAATGTAAAATATGATGGTACTGCCGGTAGTGATCCTACTTATTCTGATGTGGATATGCCAATATTCAGGTTTGCTGAAATGTACCTGGTGTATGCAGAAGCTGTATTGCGCGGCGGCGGTGGCGATAAGTCAAAAGCATTGGATTATATTAACAAGTTAAAGGATAGGGCAAATGCAACCAGGATAGGGCAAGGAGAGCTTACTGTTGATTTTATACTTGACGAAAGAGCCAGGGAATTATACTGGGAAGGATTTCGTCGTACGGATTTGATCAGGTACAACAAATTTGTGGAAAGCTCATATCTGTGGCCATGGAAAGGCGGTATGAAAGATGGAACATCTGTAGATCCGAAGTATAAAATATTTCCGATCCCTTCTGCAGATCAAATGGCTAATCCAAACTTAACACAAAATCCGGGATACTAATAAAATTTCAAAACGATCATAAAAAATTGTCATGAAAAATAATTTCAAAATATTACTGGCATTTGGTGTTGCTCTATTGTCTTTGAGTGCATGCAAGAAGGATGAAGTGAAAGTGTATGCAGAACCTGATAGTAGTCCGAAATTAACAGCAAGCACCACTGCGGCTAATCTTAATCCGGCCAGTCCTACCTCTGATGCCATTGGTTTTAATTGGACTTCAGTTAACTATGGGTATGATGCTGTAGTTTCATATGTGTTGCAGATATCTCAAAAGGATAGCAATTTTACAACAACAGCGAACACTACAGAAGTGTCTGTGGTAAATGGTTCCAGAACTTTTACAGTAGAAGAGCTGAACAGGGAGCTTGTAAAAATTCTGCCGTATAATAAAGAAGCTGTTGTTGCAGCCCGGGTTTTGACTTATGTGGGAGTAAGAAAAGCTGTTACCTATTCTAACGTACTAACGTTTACGGCTACCCCATACAAGGTTTTAATTCCTTATCCAAGCCTTTGGATTGCAGGAAACTTCCAGGGATGGTCTCCTTCTACTGCTCCAACCATCGCTTCCGAAAAGGATGATGGCAGATATGAAGGCTACATTTACTTTAATGATGCCAATCCGGAATTTAAAATGGTAAAGGGTAATGACTGGTCTTTTGGCGACTATGGTGATGGCGGTGGTGGTAAATTAACCAATGGCGGGGATAATTTAAAAATTACCACCGGTGTTGGATTTTACCTGCTGAAAGGAAATACCGACAAGGCTACAGGGCCTGATGCCATGACTTGGTCATATTTGAAAACAACATGGGGTATAATCGGTAATGCTATACCTGGAACAGGTTGGGATAGTGATGTGGATATGGTATTTGATCCCGCCTCTCTTACCTGGAGTGTTACTTTGGATATGCAACCGGGCGAGTTTAAATTTAGAGCCAATCACTCCTGGGATGATCCTAATCCAAATTTTGGAGACAATAATTCAGATGGTATTCCTGAGTTCAAAGGAGAGAATATTAAAATTACCGAAGCGGCTAAATACCAGGTTGTTCTTGACCTCAGCAGTGCAGGCCCTAAAAACTATTCATACATGATCAAGAAACAATAGGATAGATTTGAAATTTGAGATTTGAGATTTGAGATGCTTTACTTTGAGCTTTCTTGAATGAATACTGGCAATGTTTTATTGCAAATTCTGTATAAAAGAATTTCAAATTTCAAATTTCAAATCTATAGTTTAGGGTATGGGATGTAGAAAAAAATGAGCTTTTTTCTTTTGGAGTTTTTGAGCGTTAATAAATTGTAAGAACTACCGCACAATGTTCAATAGAATTACAACAGTACAAGAGTGCGACGCAACAGAAGCTTCATAGTAGTACTAATGCCCGGCTCATAAAAATAAAAATGCTATAACGATAAGTTTATTAAATTTCTTAAAGCAAATAACAGTTATCATATGAAAAAAGCCTATTCAATATTTACGTTGCTGTTTGTCATTTTTTCTTTATCGATGTGTAAGAAAAATGATGCTCCAGCGCCGCCGCCGGATAATTATGTTTCATCTGATTCCGGTTTATTGGTTTGGTCTCCGGCTTTTCCTACAGCTAATGATAATATTACCATTACTGTTGATCCTTCCGAAGGTAACAAAGGATTAGCAGGTTATGTAGGTGATGTGTATGCTTATACAGGTGTGATAACTGATAAAAGTAGCAGTGCAACCGATTGGAAATATGTAACCAGTTCTTCTTTTAATACTCCGGATCCCGCTACTAAAGCCACTTACGTAGGTGAAGGCAAATTTCAGTTTAAATTAACACCTGCTACTTTTTATAAAGTTCCGGAAGGAGAAAAAATTCTGAAGATCGCAATTCTTTTTAAAAATGGTAGCGGCACGCTGGTTGCAAAAAATTCCGATGGCTCCGATATGTACATTCCTGTGTATGAAGCAGGGCAACTGGCTGTGAAATTTACGACACCGCCATCTGAACCTACTTTTGTGCAGGCGCCGGTAGTTGGCGCCAAGATCATTGGCGATGAGCTTTCTGTTTCCGGTATCGCTTCGCAAAAAGCTAATCTTACAATCTCGCTTAATGATGTGTCTTTTGCAACCGCATCCAATGCTACATCTGTTTTGGGTAAAGTGAAACTTACCACCGGTGGAACACAAACTGTAAAAATAAATGCAAATAACGGGCAGGCGGAACAAAGCTTTTCTTTCGTTGTAGCGGGAAATGTTGAAACCGCGGCTCTTCCTTCAAATGCAAAAGACGGGGTAACGTTCACCAACAATGGTGCTTCCGCGATTTTTAACTTGTATGCGCCCGGAAAGAAATTTGTGTATGTTATCGGCGATTTCAGCGATTGGAAAGCCGATGTAAAATATCTTGCTAAGCGCACACCCGATGGGAATAACTGGTGGGTACAAATTGATGGACTTGATCCTGCCAAAGAATATGCTTACCAGTATATGGTGGATGGCGATTTGCAAATAGCCGATCCGTATAGTGAAAAGATACTTGATCCGGATAATGATAAATACATTGATCCCTCTACATATCCTAACCTTAAAGCATATCCCACAGGAAAAACAAAAGGTATTGTAAGTGTAATACAGGGAAATGCGCCGCAATACACATGGCAGGTGGCAAACTTCACCCGTCCGCAAAAACAAAACCTGGTAATTTATGAATTGCTCATGCGCGATTTTATAGCCGCGCATAATTACAAAACGCTGGAAGATACCTTGAGCTATTTATCACGCCTTGGTGTTAATGCTATTGAATTGATGCCCGTGAATGAGTTTGAAGGCAATTCAAGCTGGGGCTATAATCCCGATTTTTATTTTGCTCCCGATAAATATTATGGCACTAAAAATGAACTGAAAACTTTAATTGATAAATGCCATCAAAAAGGAATTGCAGTGGTGCTGGACCTGGTGCTGAATCATTCTTACGGGCAATCGCCAATGGTGCAGTTGTATTTTGAAAATGGCAAACCTGCCGCAAGCAGTCCGTGGTTCAACCAGGTGGCAACGCATCCTTATAGTGTTGGATATGACTTTAATCACGAAAGCCAGGCAACAAAATATTTCTCCAAGAACGTTATGAAATTCTGGATGCAGGAGTATAAAGTAGATGGTTTCCGTTTCGATCTATCCAAAGGATTTACACAAAAAAATACCGGTTCCGATGTGGATGCATGGAGCCAATATGATGCAAGCCGCATAGCTATTTGGAACGATTACAACAATTACATGAAGAGTATTGACAACAATAATTTTTACGTCATACTCGAGCACTTTGCCGAAGACAGGGAAGAGAAAGAATTATCGGCATCCGGTATGATGTTGTGGAATAATCTTAACTACAACATGAATCAGTCTACCATGGGTTATATGGATGGTTCTGATTTTTCACGCGGTTTTTATACTACGCATGGTTTCGCGGAAGCCAACAATTTGGTTTCGTATATGGAAAGTCATGATGAAGAAAGGCTGATGTTTAAAAACCTTCAGTATGGAAATTCGTACGGGTCTTATAGCATAAAAGACCTGGCCACCGCGTTGAACAGGCAAAAAATGGCAGCGGCGTTTTTGTTCTCCATTCCCGGTCCAAAAATGATCTGGCAATTTGGCGAATTGGGTTACGATAAATCCATTGATGAAAATGGAAGAACCGGCGAAAAGCCAATTTTATGGAATTACAGAACAGAGCCTAATCGAGCGGCATTATATAATGTATTTGCAAAAATGATTGCGTTGAAGAAAAACAATGCGGTGTTTGCAACCACAAATTTCCAATATGATTTAGGCGGAACAATTAAATGGATCAAGCTAATGAGTGGATCCGCAAATGTAGTGGTGGTGGGCAATTTCGATGTAGTCAATCAAACCGCGAATATTGCGTTTCCATCGGTTGGCACATGGTACGATGCGTTAAATAATAATACTACTATTTCTATAACCGGAAACTACAATGCCACACTTGCTCCTGGTGAATTTCATGTGTTCAGCAGCAATGTGTTGAATTGAAATGGCTGAGATATTTCCGGCAGTAAACCAATGAAGGAGTATGTTATGGAACCGGCGGTATTGCTACTATTAAGCATCGTTGTGTCACTCACTTGTACGGTAGTAATACTATTCGGCAACGTGTAACAGAAATAATTATTGCAAACACTATGTACCTACGATCAAATGAAATGCAGGTAATACTGTGAAGATGTTGAAGGGGGAATTAACATTATGAATGATCAGTATTGCCTGCTCCCGTATAAAAATAATAAACCACTCATTATATGAAAGCCTTGATTTTAGCGTTTTCGCTTTGCCTTTTTACCATTACTAACGTAATGGCACAACCGAAATCTTCTTTAGACCGCGTGGAGCCGCTTAACTGGTGGGTGGGTATGAAGGACCCGAATTTGCAATTGCTGGTATATGGCGATAAAATTGCAGAGCGAAATGTGCAATTAAATTATCCCGGTGTTATACTTGAAAAGGTATGTAAAACGGAGAATCCTAATTATTTGTTTCTCGATTTAAAGATTGACGCTACCACACAACCCGGAACTTTTGCCATTACTTTTCTGCCTGCTGCAAAAAAAGATAAAGCTCTTGTTTACAACTATGAGTTAAAAGCACGGGAACATGCACGGGTAAAAGCACAAGGAGTTACCAGCAAAGATCTGATCTATCTTATAATGCCTGATCGTTTTTCAAACGGGGATAGATCCAACGATATAGTTACCGGCATGCGCGAAACAACGGTTAACCGCGATTCCATGTATTACAGGCACGGTGGCGATATACAAGGAGTGATTAATCATTTGGATTATTTAAAAGATCTTGGCGTTACTGCTATATGGATGACTCCCGAAGTGGAAAATGATATGAAGCAGGCTTCTTATCACGGTTATGCCGCTACTGATTTTTACAAAATTGATCCGCGTTACGGGACCAATGAATTGTATAAAACTTATGTAGCAAAGTGCCATGAAAAGGGTTTGAAAGTTATAAAAGATGTGGTTCCCAACCATTGGGGCAGCGAGCATTGGTTTATGCGTGATCTTCCTATGAAAAACTGGGTACATCAATGGCCGCGGTATACGCAAACTACTTACAAAGATCAACCGGCAATGGATCCTTACAGGGCCGTTATGGATTGGAAATTACAGGTTGATGGCTGGTTTGTACCTACCATGCCCGATGTGAATCAAAGCAATCCGCTGGTTGAAAAGTATCTTACACAGAATTATATCTGGTGGATTGAATATGCCGGTGTAGATGGTTTTAGAATTGATACATATCCTTATAACGATTTAAAATTTATGGCTAATTGGATGACCGCCGTAAAGTATGAATATCCAAACTTCTCCATTTTTGGTGAAACACTTGTAAATTCTGTTGTTAGCCAGGCCTTTTATTGCGAAGGGGATGTGTTTAAGCAAGGCTTCGATACCAGGCTTCCCGGTGTAACGGATGTGCAGGTAAAGAATGCTATTTATGAATCGCTGAACGGAAAGTTTGGCTGGATGGATGGCGTGGCAAGATTTTATGATGTGCTTTCGCAGGATATTGTGTATAAAGATCCTTCCAGGAATGTTGTGTTTATGGATAACCACGACATGAACCGCTATTACTCGATGGTGCAGGAAGATATTGATAAATACAAAAGCGGGCTGGCGTTATTGCTCACTACCCGCGGTATACCGCAAATATATTATGGCACCGAAATTTTAATGAAGAATTTTTCTGATCCTGATGGCAAAGTGCGCGAAGATTTCAAAGGCGGATGGGCAGAAGATAAAGTAAACAAATTTGATGCAAGCGGAAGGACCGCAAAAGAAAACGATGCTTTTAATTACTTTAGAAAACTGGCAAATTATAGGAAACAAAGCGAAGCGCTGCAAACAGGAAAACTTATGCAATACGTTCCGGAAAATGGTGTGTATGTAAGCTTCCGGTATAATGAGAGTGAAACTGTAATGATAATTGTGAATAGCAATGATAAGGAGACGACCCTGACGGCCAAACGCTTTGATGAACGTATTAAAAGCTTTACAAAAGGACAAAATATTATTACGAATGCAGTGGTTGATGTTACAGGAAATATTACAATGCCGGCCAAAACCGCATGGGTGCTGGAGTTGAAATAATTTCGTGTATATTATTATGTTATATTGCTTCAATTTAAAAATGTATAGATAGATATGAACAATTCTGTCGGGCAATTTCGAGTTTCAAATTTCAAATTATTAAATATTCATGCATGCATTTTTGATTTAGATGGAGTATTAGTGAATACTGCTGAATATCATTACATGGCCTGGCGAAAAATGGCAAATGAATTGGGATTTGATTTTTCTGTTTCACAAAATGAAAAGCTAAAGGGAGTTAGTCGTATCGATTCGCTAAAGCTGATCTTAGGTTGGGGAAATGTTACAAAATCAGAAGATGAGATATTAACACTTGCTGCAAAAAAGAACGATGACTATTTGGAAATGATCAACAAGATGACAAAAGAAAATTTGTTGCCTGGTGCATTGGAATTGTTGACATATCTGCAAGCCAACAATTATAAAATTGCTTTAGGATCTGCCAGTAAAAATGCCAGGCTCATTGTGGAGAAAACGGGTGTGCTTGATTTTTTTGATGCGATTGTTGATGGTAATTTGGTAACGGCCTCTAAACCTGATCCGCAAGTGTTTTTGAAAGCAGCGGGATTGTTGCGGGTTTCACCGGCTTCGTGTATGGTGTTTGAAGATGCTGAAGCCGGAGTGGAAGCCGCGAAAAATGGAGGAATGTATGTTATAGGTATTGGTGATGCAAATATTCTTAAAGCGGCGGATTTTATTTTGCCATCACTAAAGGAAATAGTTTTTTAAAAGGCTGATTGAATTGTTAGTAAAGTTTTATTTGTGCAACCCAATGTTCCCATGAAATACTACTGTACAAGTGAGTGACACAACGATGATGCCATGAAAAACTGAAGCCGGTACAATAATTATCAACTGCGGTATTCATCAAGAAAAAAATAGAGTATAAACACCTTGATAAAAGTTGTCGTTTGTGCCATGAAAACTCTCTGCTTTCATTATAGCTAAATTAAATAACAAGAACCAAAATAAAAACTTCTGCGGATATCTGGAAATGCTTACTCATGCGGCTTCTATGAGTAATGGCTGGTAAGTTATAGGAATTACTTTGACCTTAAAATTAAACTGTACTTGTAAGAGCACAAAAAAAGAATCAAGATGAAAGACTACATAATAAAAGATGAATGGCTGATTATTGAAGAAGGATTTAATTCAGCATTAAACAGGGTTTCGGAAAGTATATTTAGTATTGGCAATGGCAGAATGGGGCAGCGTGCCAATTTTGAGGAAACATATACAGGCGAAACGCTGCAAGGGAATTACGTTGCCGGCGTTTATTATCCTGATAAAACAAGAGTTGGCTGGTGGAAGAACGGTTATCCTGAATACTTTGCAAAAGTGCTGAATGCGGCCAACTGGATTGGTATTGATCTGCAGATAGACAATGAAACACTGGATCTGCATACATGCTCGGTACAGCAATTTAGAAGAGTGCTACACATGAAGGAGGGTTATCTTGAGCGAACTTTTGTTGCCACTTTAAAAGATGGAAAACAAGTGGCTGTGCGGTCTGTGCGTTTTTGCAGCATTTCAAATGATGAAGCCGGAGTGATACGCTACGCCATTACGCCTTTGAATTTTAGCGGAACTATTACTTTGAAACCCTACATTGACGGCAATATTAAAAACCAGGATTCAAACTATGATGAAAAGTTTTGGGATGAAGTAAGTCATGAATTAGGCGACGATGAAGCTTTTATAACATTGCGAACAAAGAAGACGAACTTTGAAGTTTGCACAGGTATGAAATTTTATGCGCAGCAAAATGGAAAGACCATTGATGCGCAGCCGAAATCATTTTATGAAGAGAGAAAAGTCGGTCATATATTTTCTGTAGCTGCAAAGCAAAATGACGAAGTGGTGCTGTATAAGTTTGCAGCAAATCTTTCTTCACAAAATCACGATGTGGAAAATTTGACGCGAAATTGTAAAGAGGTTATCAGCAGTATTTTTGCAATTGGATTTGAAAACATGTTTAAAGCGCAGCAGGAAGCGTGGCATCAAAAATGGGAGGAGAGCGATATTATAATTGATGGCGACGTAGCTGCGCAACAAGCGATCAGGTTTAATATTTTTCAGCTTAATCAAACTTATACCGGCGAAGATGCCCGGCTCAACATTGGCCCCAAAGGCTTTACAGGAGAGAAGTATGGCGGTTCCACGTATTGGGATACGGAAGCATATTGTGTGCCATTCTATTTATCTACTGCAGAACAACACGTAACAAAAAATCTTTTATTATATCGTTATCAGCAATTACCTAAAGCTATTGAAAATGCTGAAAAGCTTGGGTTTAATAGCGGTGCCGCATTATACCCGATGGTTACCATGAATGGCGAAGAATGCCATAACGAATGGGAGATAACGTTTGAAGAAATTCATCGCAATGGCGCTATTGCTTACGCCATTTATAATTATATACGCTATACAGGTGATGCGCAATATCTGCACAATTATGGATTGGAAGTGCTGATAGGTATTGCACGGTTTTGGGCACAACGTGTAAATCGCAGCAATGAAAAAAACATGTATGTGATGCTTGGTGTAACCGGCCCTAATGAGTATGAAAACAATGTAAATAATAATTGGTACACAAATTACATTGCAAAATGGTGTCTGCAGTATGCAATGGAAGCTATTGATATTGTAAGACACTCAGCGCCGGAAAAGTATGATCTGCTTATTAAGAAAATTCATTTTAATGAGGAGTTGGAATTAAAAAAATGGCATGATATAATTGTAAACATGTATTTGCCGGAAGATGAAGAATTGGAAATTTTCTTGCAGCAGGATGGATACATGGATAAGGAACAGATATTAGTAAAAGATTTGCCTTCATCGCAAAGGCCGCTCAATCAAAAGTGGAGCTGGGACCGCATTTTGCGTTCTTGTTTTATTAAGCAGGCGGATGTTTTGCAGGGACTTTATTTTTTTGAAGACAGGTTTGATGTTGAAACCATTCGCAGCAATTTCGATTTTTATGAGCCACGCACAGTACACGAAAGCTCTTTATCGCCATGTGTGCATTCTATACTTGCCGCTAAATTAGGTTACCAGGAGAAAGCTTACGAAATGTATTTGCGCACTGCACGGCTCGATCTTGATGATTATAATAACGATACGGAAGACGGCTTACATATTACCTCCATGGCTGGCACGTGGATGAGTGTGGTACAGGGTTTTGCAGGCATGCGGGTGCAAGATGGCAAGTTGTCATTTAATCCTTTTGTGCCTGACAATTGGAAATCATTTTCATTCAACATTACTTTTAGAGGAACTATATTGAATGTGTATATTGATAAAAATGATGTACGCTTTCAAAGGCGTGCAGGCAACGGCATTGTAGTGATGGTGAATAATGAAGAGCGATTTGTGAAGTAAGTAGTTGGCAGTTGACAGTAGGCGGTAAAGAGATCAGATATCAGAAATCTGTGTTAGAGATAACAGCAAAACATAATCCAATAATCCAATAACTGGTTATTAATATGAACTGTATTTAAGATTTGGTTTTATTATGAGCCCGGCATTTGAATTACTATGGAACAGCCGTTGCGTCGCACTCTTGTGCTGAAGTAATTCTATTCGGCAATTAATAATAAGGCACTAAATGTTGTTCTTATTAGTAAATCATAATTTCAACACCGGACTGCTCTTTGTTTGACTTTTGAATTTTATTAGTCATTGCCCAATAAAGAATCAAAAGCTGAAGAGTGCGACGCAACGATGCTTAATAGTATCAATACCGTTGGGCTCATAATATGAATTCATCTTTCGTGATGATGTAGTTTTATTAAATCTCCAGGCAACTAAATCATAGCCGTTTTAAGAACAACACTATAATGTAGAATGATTGAAGTTTTGAAACAAATTAGATTTTCAAAATGTTGTAATTATAAATTGCCTTACTATGAAAATGTTAAAGTACTCATCTGCAAAAATCTTACTCTTTTTGGTATGCTGTTTTTTGATGCTGCATACTATTGGTTATGGGCAAAATTCCACAGTAAAGAAAGCTGTCTTTCAGGCATTCTGGTGGGACTATTGGAATGCGAATTATCCGAATGGCTGGAGTAATTATTTATGTGAATTGGCGCCGCGCCTTAAAGCGGCAGGTTTTGATGCGGTATGGATACCACCGAGTTATAAAAATTCATCTACAGGTTCTGTAGGGTATGCACCATTTGATCAGTATGATTTAGGCGACAAATTTCAAAAAGGCGGCGGCACCATAAATGTGAAAACAAGAATGGGTACCAAAGATGAATACCTGCGCATGATTGCGGTGATGCATGCCAATGGCCTTGAAGTAATCCAGGATGTGGTGCTAAATCACACTACTGATGCAGGCACTAATAGCGGTACCGGCGGACAGGATCCTGAAGCGACTTATTCCATGCAAACCGCGAGTGGGTATAAAAACTTTCGTTATGTTTCATACGCTACACCTTTAATTGATGAATCATCGGATGATTACTGGACACGCTCCGGAAGATGGAGTAAAAACTATTGGAATTTTCATCCTAATGCCTCCGACAATTGTGTGAGTGGTGATATTTGTGAAAGCTACTGGGGGCCGGATATCAGCTACTTAAGCGGATCGGCAGGGCAAAGCTCTAATATTCCTTCCACCGGAAATGCAACAATTGGTGCTACGGTAAGACCATATTATAATCCTGTACAGGCAAATAATTATATGCGTGATAATGCACGCCAATGGATTGTGTGGTTAAAAAAACAAACAGGAGTTGATGGCTGGCGATGGGACGCAGTAAAGCATTTTGATATCAACGTACAGGAAGATTTTATTTATAACTCAAAATATGTTGCAGACTTTGCAAATGGCGATCAGAATATGTTTTGTGTGGGAGAATGGATTGGCAATAAAACAGAATTAGATAACTACATGTGGAATGTGCGTACCGGCACTGCGCCAAATGGTGTTACTAACGAACTAAGTACCGGAACATTCGATTTTAGTATGCGCGGGTATGGGTATAATGGCGGTTTATATAGCATGGTGTTAGGAATGGGCGGCTACAATATGCAAAATATTCCCGGTGAGCAACAAGACAGGCGATACATGGATTATCCTGGTGGAAAGCGGGTGTACCGTACTGTGCCTTTTGTAAACAGCCATGATACGTATCGTCCTAAATTGGATGCAGACGGAAACTTTTCAAAGCCTTTAGGAGACGCTTCGGGATGGGATACCGGCAATGAGCTTGGTGGAAACGGACAGCACATAGATCCACGCGAACCAAGGCTTGCGGCGGCTTATGCTGCCATTTGCGCTATTGATGGCAATCCGGCTTTCTTTTTTGAAGATATTTTTGATATAGGTACCACAGGAAAACGATGGACACACCTTCCTTCCAGTACCAGTGATTTACCAGTAAGAAGTGATCTGCAAAATATTTTGCAGGCCCATCAGAAATTGGATTTTAAAAATGGTAGTTATGCGGTTCCCTCGTCCCTGGCGGATGTTTACCTTGTGACAGGTGATTTGGGTGATCATTTGGTAATTGACCGTATTGGGAAAGCTATAATTGGTATTAGCGATTCTTATGATACCGACCAGGAAGTGTGGGTTACAGTAGATGACTCGTGGGTGGGTAAAACATTATACGATTATTCTGGTGCTCATGGAATTTCTACTTCTGAAGTTTATAATGATAGAAGGGTGTTAATTAAAACGGCTTGTGTTGGTCATACAATAGCAGATGCTAACGGTCATGGATATTCTATTTGGGCGCCTGCTCCGGAAGGCGTGACCGTAACAAGTGTTCAGGATTTGTATGATCATTTAGCAACTTATTCACCTTCGCGCAGTGCGGAAACCACGCAGGAGTGGGAAATGGCTGATGATTTAGGAGATAGTCATTGTCAGTCGTTAGGACAAGGCGGTAAGTTACCTGCCAGTTCCACAAATCAGCGGGTTGCCGGAAAAATATTTGTAGCAGGTGGAGAAACAATTACCTATAAAGTTTTTCCTGAAGTTAATAATACCAATGTCACCACTTCCATATGGAATTTGGATGGAACCAAATTGCATGAAATGAGTGGTGTTACCTCAACTGCATCTCCTTTAACCGGTGTGTTCACTTCTTCTGCTGATGGCTGGATAACAGTAAAAATAAGGAACACCACCAACACACAGTCCGAACAAAAATGTTGGATAAATGTAACATACACTGCGCCCCAGGTGGTTAATACACTTGCACCAGAAAATAGTACTTCTTTGAAAGCAGCAATATGGACTGGCAATAAAGGTTCATCCGATATTACAGATTGCGGCAATTGGGAAGAAGGTCAAATGCCGGGTGCTGCATATAATCTTATAATTCCCGCAAATGCTAAGCCTGCACCTGTTTTCACAAATACTATACAGTGTAATGATTTATGGATTGAAGATGGGACAACTGCAACAATTAATTCCGGTGTCAACATACTTGTAAATGGCGAAACCATAAGCGGCAGTGGCACTTTTAGCGGAGAAGGTTCTGTAATACTGGCGGGAAACGCATTGCAGAACATTACAGGTGCCATCGCTTTTAACAAACTCGAAATTGCCAATGCGAACAATGTTCAATTAAATGCTTCTATTAAAGTGAATGATGAATTAATATTAACGAACGGAAAACTGCAGCTTGGAAATTATAATTTACAATTATCCCCTGCTACAGCAATTACAGGGGGCAGCAATTCCTCATACATTCAAACCCTGGATGTTGCAGCAGGAGCGGGTAGTGTAGAACAACAGGTAGGAAGCGAAAGCAAATTATTTCCGGTTGGTAATTCTACTTATACGCCTGTGATTATAAGTAATTCGGGCACTTTAACCAATTTTAATATTCGTGTTTTTGAAAGTGTATTATCTGGTGGAACTTCCGGAAGCCCTGTATCGACAGGTGTTGTAAACAAAAGTTGGATTATAGAACCGGAAATTGCAAGTGGAGTAAATGTTAATGCTACATTTCAGTGGAACGCTTCTGATCAGTCAGGCGACTTTGTTAACAGCCTCGCTAAAGTAATGTATTCGAATGCTGTCGCAGGCTGGACAAACGTTTCTTCAGTAACAGGCGCCACAGGATCCGGGCCCTATTTAAAATCGGAGAATAACATTCCTTCGTTTCATGTATTTGCTGTGTATAGTGATAATGTTGTACTGCCTGTAACATTAACCGGCTTTACAGGACTATATAAAAATAATGTGGTGGAACTGAAATGGACTACTACATCTGAATACAACAATAAAGGGTTTAAGGTTCTTCGTTCGGAAGATGGGAAAACTTTTCTTGAAATAGGCTTTGTAGATGCGGATAAAGAGGAAAATACTACTATAAAAAATTACTCGTTTACTGATGATGATATAAATACATCGAAATTGTATTACAGACTTCAGCAGGTGGATAATGATGGTCGTGTTAGCAATCATAAAATAATTGAAGTGATTACAAACCTGCAACCGGCTAATATGATAATGGTGAAACCTAATCCTGTAAGAAGTTCAGTAGAGGTGCTATCAAACTATTTCTTTAATGGAACTGAAAAAATTGGGTTGGAAGTGTTTACCATGGATGGAAGCAAAATAGCAGGATATACCGGCAGTTTTAGCTATGTGAAAGACGCGGCGAAAAATGTATTATTATACCAATCGTCAGGCATGTATGTTTTTATTGTAAAATATGGCAGCAACATACAAAGAATAAAAGTGGCAAGATTATAATTTATGAACAGTATAACGTAAATTGTTTTTTATTATGAGCCGGGCGGTAGTGCTACTATTAAGCAGCCGTTGCGTCGCACTCTTCAGCGGTTTGTTCGCTATTGTGCATAATGCGGAATGCGTTTTATTTGTTTAGCATGCTGTACTAAACGCTGTATAAATTTGGCATGAATGTTTCACATGGCTGAATAGAAATTCAACCGCACAAGTGAGTGACACAACGATGCTTAATAGTAGCAATACCGCTGGTTCAATAAAAAATAACTGCGCATTTTTTACTGCATTAATATAATAAACAGGCATGTGGTATAAGATGCCGAAGCCGCGGAGATATGATTAAATCTGTAAACACTATGTAAGAAAACGAACTATATGAAACAAGCTTATTTATTATTGTTATTGATTGCAGCGCTGGCCGCCTGCAATTCCGGACCTTCAGGAAAACAAGCTGCAAATACAGATTCTGCCTATAAGGAAAAGCTTGTTATATATCAAATGATGACCCGCCTTTTTGGCAATACAAATTCCACAAATAAATATTATGGTTCTATAGGCGAAAATGGTTGCGGAAAGTTTAATGACATTAATGACAAAGCGCTAGACTCATTGAAAACACTGGGCATTACGCATGTCTGGTACACCGGTGTTATTGAGCATGCCACTATGAATGATTATTCTACGCAGGGAATAGAAGCCGATGATCCTGATGTTGTGAAAGGAAGAGCCGGCTCGCCTTATGCCGTAAAAGATTATTATGATGTTGATCCTGACCTGGCAGTTGATGTAAAAAACAGGATGGGTGAGTTTGAAGCATTGGTTAAAAGAACGCATGCGCATAAGCTGAAAGTGCTGATTGATTTTATTCCAAATCACGTGGCGCGAAAGTATCGTTCTGATGTGAAACCCGCGGGGGTAAAGAATTTCGGCGAATTTGATGACAAGAGCAAAGCATTCTTTGCTACTAATGATTTTTACTATATAACGGGAAAAAATTTCATTGCACCAAAAGGTATAAATGCCGGCGGCGATGAATTTAAAAGCGTTTTAAAAGATGGAAAATTTAATGAGAGTCCTGCAAAAGCCACCGGCAATAATGTGTTTGTCGAATCGCCTTCAATAGATGACTGGTATGAGACAGTAAAGCTTAATTATGGAGTTGACTATAAGAACAACGAAAAAAAATATTTTGATCCTGTACCGCCGGTGTGGCTGAAGATGCGTGATATTTTAATGTTTTGGACTAAAAAAAATGTCGATGGTTTTCGCTGCGATATGGCTGAAATGGTTCCTGTAGAGTTTTGGAATTGGGTAATTCCACAGGTAAAAGAAATAAACCCGGCGCTGATTTTTATTGCAGAAGCGTATAACCCTAATGTATATGCGAAATATTTGAATGAAGGAAAGTTTGATTTTCTGTATGACAAAGTGGGCTTATACGATACCCTAAAACGCCTTATTAAGAATGAGCCAAACGCTTATGTGCAAAGCATCACAGCTGCTCACGATAGCGTACGCGAATTTAATGACCGCATGTTAAGTTTTTTGGAAAATCATGATGAAGAGCGGATCGCATCAAAAGGATTTGCTGGGAACGCTTTGTATGCAATTCCGGCAATGACAATTTCAGCAACCATTTCACGAGGCCCGGTGATGATTTATTTCGGACAGGAAGTAGGGGAGAAGGCTGAGGGTAAAGAAGGGTTTGGCGGAGATGATAATCGAACTACCATGTTTGATTATTGGGGCGTGTCCGCTCATCAGCAATGGATGAATGGCGGTAAATTTGATGGAGGATTACTAAGTGATGAGCAAAAAAATCTAAGAAGTTTTTATTGTAAGTTGCTTACCGCATGCAATAGTTGCGAGGCTTTAAGAGATGGAGAGTATTATGCATTGCCAACGGATGATAAAAGCAAAGTCTTTTCATTTATACGCTATACCGGTAATACTATTGCTTTAGTAATTGCTAACTTTAGTCGTACGGATTATTATGATGAGGAAATTACTTTACCTCTTGAGCAGTTATCTCTTGCTAAGAAAAAGATCAGAAGTATTAAAGAATTATTAAGCGGTACACA
Organism: Flavihumibacter sp.; assembly: GCA_031553495.1. Lineage (GTDB taxonomy): Bacteria > Bacteroidota > Bacteroidia > Chitinophagales > Chitinophagaceae > Pinibacter. The sequence continues at coordinate 61,913 of JAVBLN010000045.1, read as the reverse complement.
GCTGGAAGTAAATGGAAATACTATAAGAGTTAAAGTGCCACCAATGGGAGCGAACCTTATTGAGTTGAGAATTGAGAGTTGGGAGTGCCTTATGCACTAATTGCAAGTGAAAATATAGAGGGAAGCTGAAAAGAATTGTTGTGATCACGAATTTCCCTTGGTACTTCAAAAATTTTTGTGCCCTTGTGAAAAACCATTGTGACCCTTGTGGTTAAGTAAACGATTGAAAACATATTGTGTATGAAACAAATAATTCAGAAACCACTGCTTAGTTTTTTTCAGATATGGAATTTAAGTTTTGGTTTTTTAGGCGTGCAAATTGGTTATTCCCTGCAGAACGGAAACACGAGCCGTATATTGAAAGCTTTAGGGGCAGATACCGACAGTCTAAGCTACTTCTGGCTTGCCGCGCCCCTGGCGGGTTTGCTGGTGCAACCAATAGTTGGTTTATCGAGCGATAAAACCTGGACACGTATGGGGCGGCGGGTTCCATTTATATTGGGCGGTGCAATAGTTTCCGCACTGGCCATGTTCTTTATGCCTAACTCAGAACACTTTGCGCAACTATTGCCACCAATTTTTTTTGGGGCGTTCATGTTGTTATTTATGGATACGTCATTCAATGTTACCATGCAGCCTTTTAGGGCTTTGGTGGGAGATATGGTGAATGATAAACAGCGTAACCTTGGGTATTCTATTCAAAGTTTTCTAATTAATGTAGGTGCTGTGTTGGGTTCTATGCTGCCGTTTTTATTAACATGGTGGGGTGTGAAAAATGAACCCGGTGCCGGTGAAAAGGTGGCGCAATCTGTTGTCTGGTCGTTTTATATTGGCGGCGCCATATTATTGTTCACAGTGTTGTGGACTTCCTTCACTACAAAAGAATATCCTCCTAAAGAGTATGAATTATACAACAACGTGAAGGAGGAAGAGAAAGTGAAAGTATCATTCTGGCGTTTGGTTGCAAACATGCCGCAGGCAATGTATCAACTGGCTATCGTGCAGTTCTTTTCATGGTTTTCGCTTTTCATTGTTTGGGTATATACAACTGAAGGTGTGGCCAATAATGTTTGGAATACCGACGATGCGCATTCAAAAGCATACAACGAAGCCGGCAACTGGGTAGGAATTATTTTTGCTGCATACAGCTTTTTTGCTGCGTTGTATTCATTAGTATTAACTCCGCTTGCAAATAAATTTGGAAGGAAAGCGGTGTATATGTGTTCGCTAATTGCAGGCGGCATAGGGCTTTGCTCCATGTTTTTTATTACTGATAAATATATGTTGCTTATACCAATGATTGGCTTGGGAATAGCCTGGGCAGCCATTCTTGCGATGCCTTATGCCATCTTATCAGCGTCGTTGCCGGCGAGTAAGATGGGCGTTTATATGGGTATCTTTAATGCCACTATCACTATTCCACAAATTATTGCAGGCTTGTTTGGCGGCATAATTCTTACGCAGGTATTTGACAAGCATGCTGTGTACATGTTTGTAGTAGCCGGTGTGGCTATGGTAATTGGAGGCTTCTCGGTTTTGTTTGTGAGTGATAAAAGTAATCCTCCGGCTTCCGATGAAAAGAGTTGAAACTATTTGAGGTTTTATTATGTGACCAACAGTAAAGCCCTGATGGGGCTTCTGTTGTGTCACTCACTTGTACGGTAGGAATGCTATTGAGCGGGTTGTGAGTTATGAGTGTTTTTGTTTCAGCTTTATCTAATATCTATAGCATTCTCAACTCTCCATTCTCAACTCTCCACTCTCCACTTATTTACAGGTCTCTTTTCTTGTATACATACATACAAATTGACCATGTAATGGCCAGGCAAATGAATGTGTACAAAATATGAGGTTGCACTGCGTCAAGAGATTTTTGATATGAATCAGCATCAAGTTTGCCAAGGAATGCGGGAACAGGAATTAAACGATCCGATACTTCCAAAGGAAGAAAACGTCCTGCATCGTGCGCTTTAAATTTTAATAATCCAACTAATATTGGTTCCAGGATTATGAAGTAAAATATGAAAATGCTTAATGCTATAAAAGATTTACGAACCAGTATGCCAACAAGAAAAGCAATGGAAAGCTGCGAAAATGTTTGCAGCGCAAATAAAAATACATAATGGAATTGCGGCCATATCTTTATGCCTTCAGCTTTGGTGTTGGATATTCCCATGATAATGCTGATCACAAAATATATAGCGGTAACAATAACTGTAATGATTGCCACGCTAATAAATTTACTCCATAAGAATTGCTGTCTGCTCCAACCGTCAATAATGTTTTGCCTGTGTGTTTTATAGGAGTATTCGTTTGTGATAAGCATAATTACCACAATAGCAGGAATGAAAATAAAAACAGATGAAAAGTAAGCAACCGAATGCCATGCCTCAGGAAAAGCAAAAGGATTTCCCAATAACATTTTCATTACCTGCCCTTGCATATTTTGGTTCTGAGTAATGTTTTGGTAAATTTTTAGAAAGCTATAATTTATGCCGGGATAGGAAAGCGCTGTAATACCCATGAGCCACCAAAATGCCGGATAATGCTTTATTTTGAGCCATTCGGTTTTAATAAGGTTGAACATATATGAATAATAAATCGGTGATTAATGATTGTTGGTGAGTTCGAAAAATTTAGCTTCCAGTCTTTTCTTTTTTACAACAAGATGTTGTAAAGAAATGCCGTTGCCAAAACAAAAAGAATTGATCTCTTCCGTTTTTGCAGTGCCTTTAGGAAGATGCAATTGAACAAACATGTCATGCTGTTCAATACGGATCGCATTTGTGTAGGATTGCAAAATACTTATTAATGTATTGTTATCTCCGGCGCTAAGCTCTATCACGTCTTCATCGGCCAATACATCATCAACCCCGCCAGTTGCAAGCAGTGTGCCTTTTTTTAATATAGCCACATGTGTACAAACTTTTTCAACTTCATCCAGCAAATGGCTCGCCATAATAACGGTATGTCCCGCTTTGCTTAATTCTTTGATCAGTTCGCGTGTTTCAGCAATGCCAACAGGGTCAAGGCCATTAGTAGGTTCATCAAGTACCAGTATTGTAGGATTTCCCAACAATGCGGCGGCAATAGCAAGCCGTTGTTTCATACCAAGACTGTAAGTACTGAAGCGGCTTTTCTTTCTTTCAAGTAGTTTTACTTTTGATAGCACGTCATCAATATTTTCAGGGTTGCCCCTGCCGCTTATGCTTTGAGTAATTTTTAAGTTGTTAACCGCGGAAAGATAATGGTAGAAATTTGGCGTTTCAAGTAATGTTCCAATTTGTTTTCTGATTTCCGGAGAACCGGGTTTGCCAAACCATTGAAAGTTTCCGTTATCGGCGCTAAGCACATCAACTATAATACTTAGCAGCGTAGTTTTTCCACTTCCATTTGGGCCAAGCACGCCGAATATGGCGCCTCGCGGTACCTCAAAAGATACGTCATTCAATGCCCGTATACTTCCATAGGATTTAGAGATGTGATTAACTGTTAAAACAGGCATGCGTTAATTTTTATAGGAAGATAGTGAAATAATGTGGAAATGAGGGAATGTGAAAATTAATTTGAAAATGAGTTGATTTGAAAATTTGAGAATGAAAGTAAATGATCGTTTATTGAATTGAAATATTCTTTGTTAATATGGAAAAGCATAGTGTGTTATACTTCACACGGTGTGAAGAACTGCATTTTTATTTTTGGCATCAACGGTATTGCTACTATTAAGCATCGTTGTGTCACTCACTTGTGCGGTAGTAATGCTATTGAGCAAAGTGAAACATTCATGCGCAAACTTATACAGCGTATAGCATCAATACACGAAAGAATGCTTTGCATAATTTCAATGATTCAATCATTTATCCGTGTCTTTCATGAAATATACTGGTGAACTCTCCTACAATAGCTCTTCCGTTTTTAAATGATAAACGATGCAGTCGCAAGTTGTCAACGTCTATCTGCGATACTTTTCTGAACAAAGGATTAAGCGTGCCGCCGCTGGCATTCGGTTGCGCATTCGGATCATACTGAAACAGCGGGTCGCAAATAGTTCCCCGTGGATACATAATTCCGGGAATGCCTTCTCCTCTTATATCAAGTATTTGAGGATGAAGTAATCCAAGCGTGTGGCCATATTCATGCGCGGCTGTGGTAGAATGATTGAGTATGTTGTCTAATTTAAAATAACCTGTGTTGGAGCCTATGTCATCAACAAACGAAATATCGATGTTTGAATATTTTTCTATGCGGAAGTAATTGTTTTTCGGATTATCGTTATACCAAACATCTTCAGGTTGCAGATTTTGAGTATAATAACCTTCAATAAAAAAGCGAACTTTAAATGGGACTTTTTTTATTATAATTATTTTTTCTGTTTCATTCCATTGGTTTTGTATATCGGCGGCAATTTGCTTTGCAAGTGGCTCATTTGCTTCATCTCCGTAAAAAAAGAAATCAGAATGAATTGTTAGTTCCTGTAAATCATAATCAATAAATGCTTCTCCCATAGTAAAGATTCTTCTGAATCAAATCTAATTGTTTTTGAATAAATGGAGAATTGAAAGTTGAAAGTGCTTATTTAGTGGAGAATTGAGAATTGAGAATGCTTTATGCACTGATTGCAAGCAAAAACAAAAGCACTTATTACGCAAAACTCATAACTCATAACTCGCTCAATAGCATTCCTGCCGTACAAGTGAGTGACACAACGATGCTTAATAGTAGCAATACCGCCGGTTACAAAAAAGTTATGCGTTGTGAGTTATGAGTGAGAATCCATTTATACAACTTTCAATTTTCAACTTTCCACTATTTTCTCTAATTCCTTATTGGTTTTCCTCCTTTCAACACACTCTGAATTCTTTCAAGTGTTTTCTTTTCACCGGCCAGGCTCAGGAAAGCTTCGCGTTCAAGATCCAGTAAATATTGCTCGCTTACAAACGAAGGCTCGCTAAGGTCGCCGCCACACATTACTAAGGCAAGTTTTTTTGCAACTACCACATCATGACTGGTGGCATAGTTTGCACGCCACATGCCATTGATGCCCGCATATAAAGCTCCCAAAGCAGAGCGCCCTAACACTTTTACGTTTGTTCGTAACTGTGGTATTGTATAACCACGGTCAAATATTTCAATCACGCTGTTTTTTGCATTGGCTACACGGCGGCTGGTATTCATCACTATCTCATCTTGTCCTTTGCGAAGTATGCCCATATCAAATGCTTCCGCGGCGGATGTGGCCACTTTTGCTGTAGCTATTGTAAGGAAACGATTTTTTAAAGTAATGGTTTCGGGTTCATCTTCGTGCATTTCATCCGCGGCCCGCAGTGCAAACTCTTTTGTACCGCCACCTCCGGGAATAAGGCCTACACCAAGCTCTACAAGACCAATGTAGGTTTCTGCCGCGGCGCAAACTTTATCGCTATGCAAACTCAATTCGCAAGCGCCGCCCAATGTTAGCGCATGTGGCGCTACTACTACCGGTACAGATGAATATCTTGCGCGCATCATAGTGTTTTGAAACTGGCGAACTGCCATATCCAATTCATCGAACTCCTGTTCTACTGCAAACATGAAGATCATACCTACATTTGCCCCTGCTGAAAAATTAGGTGCATCGTTTGCTATAACCAGTCCTTTATATTTTTCTTCGGCAAGCGCTATTGACTTTTGAATTCCTTCCAACACCTCACCTCCAATGGTTCCCATTTTGGTATTCCACTCAAGGCCCAGCACATCATCGCCCAGGTGATAAGTTCTGCAGGCACTGTTTTTCCACACGGTTTGGTTTTCAAAATTCTTCATTACAATGAAAGCTTCACCTCCGGGCAGGGCTTTGTATGATTGCGTAGAAATGTCATAATAAAAACGTTTGCCGTTTTCCACTTTGTAAAAAGATGTGAAACCTTTTTGCAGCATTTCTTCTACCCAGGTTGCCACTGCATATCCTGAGGCTTTCATTGCTTCCGTCATTTTTGCAACGCCTAAAATATCCCAGCTTTCAAAAGCGCCTGTTTCCCAGCCAAAGCCGGCCATCATTGCGTCATCTATTCGATATAGTTCGTTACTTATTTCCGGTATGCGATGCGATATGTAGGAGAAGAGACCATAATGAAAATGTTTGTAAAACTCACCGGCCTTATCGTTTCCGGCTACAAGAGCTTTAAGCCTGGTTTTTAGATCATCTATTGGTTTCGCAGTTTCAACTGTGGCAAACTTTGGTTTTTTGCGCGGCTCATATTCCATTGTTGAAAGATTCAAAACCAATATTTCTTTCTCGCCGGCGGTGCCTTTTGTTTTTTTGAAAAAACCTTGTCCTGTTTTATCTCCCAGCCAGTTGTTTTCTGCAATTTTATTTAGCCATACAGGAATGTTGAAGATTTCTTTTTGTTCATCATTTGGGCAATTTTCTGCAACACCCTTTGCCACTTTTATAAGCGTATCTATACCCACAACATCCGCTGTGCGAAATGTTGCAGATTTCGGTCTGCCAATAATGGGACCGGTAAGCGCCTCTACTTCGTCAATGCTGAGGTTCAATTTTTCTATTAAATTGAAAATGGCCATAATGCCGTAAACACCAATCCGGTTAGCAATAAATGCCGGTGTGTCTTTACACAATACGGTTGTTTTTCCCAAATACAGATCTCCGTAATGCATGAGAAAATCAATAACTTCCTGCGATGTGTGTGGTGTTGGAATAATTTCCAGTAAACGCAGGTAGCGTGGCGGATTAAAAAAATGCGATCCGCAGAAGTGTGCTTTAAAATCATCGCTCCTTCCTTCCGTCATCAGGTGAACAGGAATGCCCGATGTGTTGGAAGTGACCAGTGTGCCCGGTTTACGGAACTGCTCTACTTTTTCAAAAACCTGTTTTTTGATATCAAGTCTTTCAACTACTACCTCAATGATCCAATCACAAACGGCAATATCTTTCATATTGTCATCAAAGTTGCCTGTTGTAATTTTTTTGATGGCATCTTTGTTATACACAGGAGACGGATTGCTTTTTAATGTGGCGGCAAGCGCCTCATCAACAATTTTGTTGCGGGCATTTTTATTAGTGCTATCAACAGCATCTTTCGGTACAATATCAAGCAACAAAACCTGTACACCAATTCCTCCAAAAAGACAGGCAATTCTTGATCCCATAACTCCACTTCCTAATACGGCTACTTTTTTGATTGTACGTTTCATATAGCAAGATGGTTTTGTATTTGGTTAAATTAATTGATGAGTGTAAATGGTTAGTTAAACAACCAATCAATCGAAATTAATAAATTTAACGCAATGTCTTGTGGCAAATTCTTTGCCTGGTTGCGAGTTGGGGTTACAAGCTACAGGTTGCAGGTTGCAAGGGTCAGGTACTTGCTATTTTTTACAATCAGCCTAAATGATGTAGCACCTGCCTGCATTAAAACACCTGCCACCTGCGACTTGTGACTTGTAACCAGCCTGTAATTGAAAAGAATGCTCGCTATTTTGTAAAAATTAATATGGTGTAGGAATATGGTTCAAATTCAAACGTAACAGTATTTCCCGCTTTTAGCTCTTTTGTTTTTGGGCTAATAAATTCCGGTTTTTCAGGGGAGTTTACATCGCCGGGTTTGCCGGTTAAGTAAACTGCTTTTGCGGAGGATATGTTCTCAAATCCTTTGATAGTAATGCTCGCCGTAATTGGCGCTTCATGAATATTGGCAATATGGAGAATTAGTTTGTTCCCATTTTCATCGCGGGTGGCTGTAATATCCAGCGTGTCATTACTTGCAGCAGATGATACTCTTAAAGGCAAATGATTTTCAGATGCAATTTTTTGTGCGTAAAATGGCGGCATACCCCAAACCTGTGTTGGTGTAAAAAATATTTGTCCCTGGTCCCAGCCGTTATCGTTTTGTTTATAGGGCTGTAACGCGTTTGCAGCACAAGATGTTAACACAAAATCACCCATTTTCCGAACGGCATTTTGCAGGCTAACGTGCGCCAGCGCTCTTTGCATATTATGAATATTGCCGTTTTCTTCAAAGATGGCACATTTCATAGTAGTGTTGGGATTCCATTTAAGGAACAGTTCACGCATATGTTTCAATTCTCTTTCAACATATCTTCCGCAGGCGGGATTTTCGGCCCACGGATGATAATCCCAATATGCGGCTTTGCCATCCAATGCTTTAAACACTTTTTCTATGTTGGGTGATTTCGGCCGCCACCATGCAGCATTAATAAGCATAATAGACGAGTCTTTGCTTTTCATGGCATTGTGAAGCAGGTTGAATCTTTGTATATAATGGTCATAACCCGCAGCATTATCTCCGCCACCCAAAACTTCTTCGTTACCTATTTCGATATACTTCACATTATAAGGCGCTGGATGCCCGTTTTCAGCTCTTTTCTTTCCCCACGTTGATGTGGCAGGGCCATTCAGGTATTCTACCATATCAGCCATGTCCGCCGGTGTTTCTTCTATGTTTACAGCAAACGATGCGGTAAAACCTGCAGCTTCACAAAATTTCAGGAAGTCTTCTATACCAAAACCATTTGTCGAATAATTATACCATGTTCCTTTATACGGCGGGCGTTTACCGGGATCGCCAATCATTTTTTTAAACCTATATTCCGGCGCATTTATCATTGAACCGCCGTAACGCAAAAATGTAAGACCTTGCGCTACCAATGCTTCGCTAATATCTTTTCTAAATGGCAAACCTTTAAATTGATCTTTTGGGGTATTCATTAATGTAACCTGGTCTATCCAAAGTTTTCCCGGTTGGTTGAAATACACTGCAAAGCGTGCATTTGTATCACTACTGTTTGCTGTAAGTTCAAAAGTATATTTTTCCCATTTACTCGAAATGTTTTGTATTTGTTTAGCGGCATATTCCATTTGCCCGTCCGCACTTTGCAAAGCCACTGTTACAGGGCCTTCCAGGCTGTTGCTTTTTAAATAAATACTTCCATTATATTGCTGACCATTACTAACGGCAATGCCCCAGCGGTTTAATCCTTTATTGGCTACACCCGCATTGCCATCGCTTGGTATTAGTTGAACGGTTTGAGAACACTTTCCGTTAAAAGCATCTCTTGTATCATGTACGAATAACACTTTGCTATCGCCGGTTTGAATGGCATCCCATTGCGAGCTAAGATTGAGTACCAGCGGCGTTTTGAAAGAAAGTGTTGCTTCTCCTTTGCCGGATTTTATTTTCACGTTTTTAAATGAAACATCCGCATTCCATGTGCGCAGTCCAACTTTACCAGATGTAAGCAACGTGTCATTATCACTATAAGTAAAAACACTTTTATCATTTAACAGCAGTTCAATTTTTCCATTGTCCATCATTGCTTTCAAACGGTTCCACTGAAGCGGATTACAATCTACATCTATGTCCTGTATATGTTCAAAATTGTTTTTGTGTTTCGCGAATACAATTTTTTTACCGTCGGCTTTTAAGCTTATTTCATAGCCGTAAAAATTGTCGGCACCTTTGCCGGGCTTTGTTACACGGGTAATAAAGCCTGCATTACCATCGTTTTTCGAATTGAATTTTATTTCTGTTTCAGCATATCCTTTAGTTACATCGGTGGGGTTGTATATAAGTTTAGCTCCTGAAAATGCTAGCACAAAAACTTCATTATTTGTTGCTTTCCAAACGCCTTCATGCACTGTAAAATTTTCAATTTCGGGTGAAGGCTCCGGTTCTTCAAAACTTTCGCCGAATATTTTTTGATCGTACAAACCACCATAAATTTCGTGGTTTACATCTTCAATGCACGAGCCATATAAAAATGATGGAATGCGATTTTCAATTTTTTCCGCATCTATGGTAATTGTTACCGCGGCAGTCTTATTGTTGCAGGCTTGGTTGAGTAAAAGCGTAACACTCAATAACAGCAGCAACCGGAGGTGAGTAGGAATATTTATCATGATGTATGGTTGTAATTATCTGCCAATCGTTTTCATGATGCCGGAGTTGATAATATATTTGAACAGGTTATTTTTTAGGTGTTTTTTTTATGGACCCGGCTGCATTGCTACTATTGAACTTTTGTTGCGTCGCACACTTCAGCGGTTTGTTCTTTATTGTACATTATGCAGTAGTGTTCTTATGTATTGATCTCGCTATGCTATTCGCAGTATAAATTTACGCATGAATGCTTCAACTTGCTGAAAAGAATTACTACCGCACAAGTGAGTGACACAACGATGCTAAATAGTAGCAATACCGTTGATACCAAAAAAAATTGCACAATTTTATACTGTGCGAATGCTTGCTGCCAGTTGCCTGCTATGTCAACAATTCAAAATTGATATTATTGTCTTCTTCTTCGCGGTTTTCGTTGAATTCTACAATAAAATTGTTTCTGCCTTCTCCGGCAAGAATGGTCATGTATTTCATTTGTACGAGTTCCAGCATACTGAGGAAAAGAAAAATAGCGTGAATGCGGTTTTCGCAGATTTCAAATATTTTTTCAAACGACATGGTTCTTTCCTTTGAAACGGTTTCCAGCATATATTCGCGGCTTCGCTCCATGGTATAGTTATATTGCTCCACGGTATGCACAGGCTTATTATTACGATCATACACTTTTTGCATGGCTTTTTCAAAAGCCTTCATTAGTTTGAAAAGTGTAATTGCCTGTATTTCGGTGCCTTCGCCGGCTTCTTCGCCGATGCTTGATAGATCTTTTTGAAGGTTGCCGCGCTTTACCATCAGCATGCGGATGGCTTCCATTTCGGCCATTTCAGCGGCTGCCTGTTTGTATTTTTTGTATTCAAGAATTTTATCAATAAGCTCCTGGCGCGGGTCTATTTCATTTCCCTGCGCATCCAGCTCTTTTCTGGGTAATAGCATTTTTGCCTTAATGCGCATGAGTGTGGAAATAAACAAAATAAATTCGCTGGAAAGCTCTATGTTGAGTGACTCTTGAGAATGTATAAAATCGAGAAAGTCGTTAATTATTTTGGTAATGGGAATATTGTATATATCCAGTTCATCTCTTTCAATGAAAAACAACAAAAGATCAAAAGGGCCTTCAAACTGCGGCAGTTTAATTTGATATGTTGGTTGTTGACTCACGTAGTATTTTTTAAGTAATAAAGCCTGTTGAAAATTTCAACAGGCTTACAAAAATAGAGTTTTTGCTAAGTAAGTTTCTTAAAACTTTAAAGCGAGGCCAACCCCCACGTTTTCACGTATTTGCAAGCGGGCGCCATTTTCGTTTGGCCCAAAAATACGGGTGTCATCGTCATAAATCAGATCCAGCGCAACAGTAGCCGATAAAAATTTGTTGATCTTCATTACCACCAGGTTGGTCATATATAAGTCCACGTTTTGAGGATTTTTTTTGTAATTCGAAAAGAGATCAAGCCTTCCTTTATAGGTTACATTTTTCATAATATCATGCATGTAGTTAACAGTTAAAAATGCGCCAATTTCCGAACGCACATGTTTTCCGGAATCTACACCATATGCTCCTTTTGCAGAAAGATCGGCATCTGTAACCACTATCCACCGTGCGGTTATAGGCGATATGAAAATAGTGAAATAATCCTTAGGCCTGTAATCAATACCGGGAGAAAGAAGAATGTTTGCAGGCGACAGGAAATTCGAGATCTTCTGTTTGGTATCGCTTGTCGGATATTCATACCCAACGGTAAACTGGCTACGGAAATTGAGCAACCCGCTCACATACCATTTAGGTGCAATTTGATAACCATATTTTGAATACAGGTCAATTTTATCATTGCTTTTGCGTGTGCTCAGCGATGTGGTTTTTACATATCCGAGGCCCAGGTCTAGTGTATTATCCCAGGTGTGTTTTTCCTTTTTATAAAAAGCATACAGGCTTAACAGGGAATTTAAATTGAGAGAAAGATTATCGCCGCCGGCTGCCCAGTTTGTTAATGAAGTCTGCCCGAAATCTATTCCAAACAATCCGCCTGTTTTCCATGTTTTCTTCGTTGTATCGTTGGGATCTTTACTTACAGTTCTTTTACTTTCCGCCTGCATTCCTTTTATGGTTTCATCTTGTGCAAAGAGCCAGCCGGTTATTAGAACCAGGCAGCAGGTCGCCATGATTTTTTTCATAATGATTTATGTGTTTAACCTATGAGAGTTTTCTTTTAAAAAAAGTTGCTTATATAATTAGTGATATTGTAGCTTACTTGAATTATTTTTTCAGGGAATCTCTTATTTCCATCAGCAATTTATCTGTGGAAGATGGTTCTGCAGGCGCCACCGGTGCGGGTTTTCTTGCTTTATTCATGCCTTTTACCACCATAAACAGCACAAAGGCAATAATCAGGAAATTGATTAGTACCTGCATGAAATTTCCCCAGGCAAAAATTGCTGCACCTGCTTTTTTGGCATCTGCATATGTTTCATAATGTGAGCCGTCAAGCGAAATAAATTTGTCGGTAAAACTTATACCGCGGAGCAATATTTTTGAAATAAGCGGCATGAACAGATCATTTACAATTGAGTCAACAATTTTACCAAATGCCCCACCAATAATCACGGCAATTGCCAGATCCATTACATTGCCCTTCATGGCAAATTCTTTAAATTCTTTGATAAATCCCATCATGTTTAGTTTTAATTGGTTTAAGAATAATTATATATTACAAAATCTTTGTTGAATAGTTCTGATTTTACTTCAGCCTTCCCGGTCGGTTGCACAATCTCCGCATCTGTTCCATGGCAATGATAGCCATTAAGCAAACTATTTGCAAATAACTCAAAAACCTTTCAAAAGTTGTGTTTTACTGAGTTCCCGAAATCAATGCAGGCATAATGTTTTGGGTGTTGCCATGTATCAGTCCGGTATTAATTGGCGATTATTATTTGGGTACCGGCGGCTGGGCCCTGATTATGCTCCGGTTGTGTCACTCACTTGTACTGTAGTAATTCTAATCATCAGTACAATTTAACAGGTTCTATCACAATGGATAGGCAAGTAAAAAAATAATGAAATCGGTTTTATAAATAAAACCGGCCGCAAAGCCGGTTTCAATTTTATTCGCTCACAGTGTGGTTACAAGGATTGTGTTAAAAAACAGACTTATAATAAATACATAAAATAAAAATACGGGGCTGTTGCCTTTTACACCGACATGATTTCTTTCTCTTTGCCGGCAAGGTGTTTTTCAACCTGTGCAATAAATTTATCAGTTAGTACCTGCACATCTTTTTCTGCGTCTTTGGCCACATCTTCGCTAAGGCCGTCTTTTTGTAGTTTCTTAATCATTTCGATGGCGTCTCTTCTAATATTGCGTATAGAAACTTTTGAAAATTCGCCTTCATTATGCGCTTTTTTCACAAATTCTTTGCGGCGTTCCTCAGTTAGCGGGGGCAGGAAAAGACGAATAATAACACCATCGTTTTGTGGAGTAAGCCCAATGTTAGAGTTTATAATTGCTCTTTCAATAGGCTGCAACATGTTTTTTTCCCAAGGTTGAATGGTTAATGTGCGGGCATCCAGTACCGAAACATTTGCCACCTGGTTAAGAGGTGTGTGCGAGCCATAATAATCAACAGATATACCATCTAGTATTTGCGGATTGGCTTTGCCGGCCCGTATCTTTAATAATTCGGTTTCAAGATGTTTTATTGCTTTTGTCATGGAAGCATCCGTATCATCCATAATCATTGTTAATTCTTCTGCCATAATTGCGTAAGTTAATGGATTGCAAATTAATGTGAAAAAATGAGTCTTTTTGTAAATAAAAGCAAAAATGTTGCTTACAAATCGTATCGATCATTAAGTTACTAAGGCTTCGACGCTGTTAGAGTTGTTGGCGAAATGTTGTGTCTTCGGCCCAACGATGCCATGAAATACTACCGATGAACGGAATGCGACGCAACGATGATGCCATAAAAAACCGCCGCCGGTATAACAATTATTAACTGTGGTAATCAGCAGGATCAAAATAAAATAACGGTGATCCTGGTAAAGGCTTCTGCCGGAATTCAAAATATCCTACTAAAACAGTTCTTAAATGGTGTCGCTAAGTTGTTGTTCTAAGACCGCATCTTTGGTTAAGGGCACCACTTTTGTTGGAATGGGCTGAATGTTATTTGGATTTTTATTTTGCGGACCAGCCACAGATAATACCGGTTTTTTGAGTTTGTACAATAAACCAACGGCTGTAAAGAAAAGGGCAACCAAACCGAATATTAAAAAAGTACAATTAATATAGTTGGACAGAAATGCGGTTAAAATTATTACCACCACATTTGCCGATACCAGTGATAGCACAATGTTTTTATGGGAAAGCCCCATGTCCAGCAGCAGGTGGTGTATGTGATTTCTATCTGCGCTGAACGGTGATCTTCTGTTAAACATCCGTATTGCAAATACTCTTAAGGTATCGAGCAGTGGAATATATAACAATGCTATACCAACTGCAGGTGTGCTGCTGATAGGTATAACTGAAGTGGAGGCGATATTTATAAACTTAATGACCAAAATTGAACATAGCAGCCCTATGAGCAATGATCCGGTGTCGCCCATAAATATTTTTGCCGGTTGAAAATTGAATAAGAGAAACGCAACCAGTGCACCAGAGAGCGAAAATGCTAATATTGAATAAGCCATTTCGCCAATTTGCCACATATAAATGCCTACCATTGCGGATACCATGAGCCCCAGGCTTCCGGCAAGCCCATCAATACCATCGATAAGATTAAAAGAATTAATTATAACGAGAATTGTAAAGTAGGTGAGCAGCAAACTATACATTTCCGGCAACTCATAAATGCCAAGAAAGCCGTGCATGCTGCTTATTTGAATTCCTCCCTTATAAATTACAATGAAAGCCGCCAGCACCTGGCCAATAAACTTTTTTATTGGCGAAAGAATGAGGATGTCATCTTTTATACCAAGAAAAAATATTACAAGTGTAGCTGCAATGAAATATTGCATTTCATTGGATTGCGAAAAATTGATACTCAACATAGAACCAAAGACAAATCCTGCAAAAATTCCCAGACCTCCTAAAGAAGGAATTGGGGTAACATGCACCTTGCGTTCATCAGGTTCATCGTACAGCTTTTTTATTTTAGCAACCTTAATAATAATGGGGATTGCCATATAAGAAACTGCAAATGATATTGATAAACTTAGAATTATATCAAACATAAGGTTTAATTGATTACTGTACAAAAGTATACTTTCTGTTGGATAACCATTGTTCAAAAATGATTGTTTGTTCCAAAAAAAAATCGTATTTAGGTTATTCTGAGGGAAAATAGTAATTGCAAATTAAATACCAAAAAATTTAAATGATTTTTATTTTAATATATTAATAATCGAAATATTATAATTTATTTACATGAATTATAATTAATATGAAAAATTTGAATATGTATGGTGAAATTTGCCAAATTTAGGAATATGGTTGCCCAAATAAGGCGAGATATACTGCGAATGGTGCAAGGTGCTGCAAGCTTGCATCCGGGTGAGTGCAAATTTTCTCACATTACCTAAGTTCTACCGGCTGCAGTGAGGCCTTGCGTGAAGGGAACCACGATGCAAGTGCGGCAACTACAATGACTGTTATTAAAACCAGTATAACGTCTGAGGCGTTAAGCTTTACCGGATAATGATCTATAATGAAACTGCCACCTTCAAGCGAAATGATCTTTAGTTTTTCTTGTGCAAAACAAATGAGTAATGCAAGCAGGACGCCGCTTACACCTCCAATAAATGCAAGAAGCAGGCCTTCGCTTAAAAAAATGCTTTGTATTTTGTTGTCAGGTGTTCCTAGGGCTTTCAGAATTTGAATATCTTTTTGTTTTTCCAAAACAAGCATAGTGAGCGATCCGATCATGGTGAAAGCGGCCACAATTAATATTAGCGACAGCACCGCGTAAATGATCCATTTTTCCAATTCCATCGCGGAGAAAAATGTTTGGTTTTGCTCATAACGGGTTTGTACTTTAAACTGCTGCCCAAGCAATTTTTGCAAGCTTTTTTTAGTATTGCTTTCATCGCCTGGAGAGGTTATGGAAATTTCAACAGCGCTGTACTCATTAGGTTGCAAGTTCAGCATGCGCTGCATAAAACCTATGTTGGTGATTACATATTTATTATCGAAATCTTCCTGAATGGCAAAAGCGCCAGATGTGCTGATATTATCTGCAACCAGGCTTTGTAACGGATCCAGAGCATCTATACTTATTCCTTTTTTGGGTAAATACACTGTTAATGGCAGTAATGCTTTGTCCGATTCTACAGCCAGGGCATTTTCAATTCCCACTCCTAAAATGGCGGAAGGCTTTTCGGCCGTGCCAAGATTATAACTTCCGCGTCGCAGTTGTTTTTTTACACCAGTTACTTTGGTATAATTGGTATCCACACCTTTCAGGTATACCAGGCTTTGCCACTCGCCATTTCGCATTAGCGCTTTTTCCTCAACATTTAAAGAATAAGACTTGATACCGGGTAGAGATTTAATTTCGGCTATTTTTTCCGGAGACAGATAGAACGTTTTTCCTTGCGCCGGTGTAACTTTCAGATCGGTATAAAATGTTGCGTACAATGATTTTACAAGGTCTTCAAAGCCATTATACACACTTAATACTACAATAAAAGAAGCGGTTCCAACCATAATGGCTACCACACTGATCCAGGCTATTACATTAATAGCATTGGTCGATTTTTTTGATTTGAAATAACGCCAGGCGAATAAAAAATTCAATGTGAAACCGGTTTTATTAGATTAATAGAATATTAGTGCTTACTGCCAAAATTAGCAGGAAAGTTCGAAATTCAGCGCCCAATAGCATTACAATTGTACAAGCGAGCGTGGCAACGGCTGCTGATAGTAGCATTGCCGCTGACCCCATAAAAAAACGCATGAACATAAATTATGTCTAAATAACAATTACATTTTGCGACAGAAAAAAAATATTAGGAAAAAAGAAAAAACCCGGACATTTGTCCGTAAATTTGGGACAGAAAATAAAAAGAGATGGCAAAAAAAGTAACACAAACGAAAACGTATAACGCCGAAGATTCCGAATCGAAGAATATTGTGAAAGAAGCGGCTGTTTCCTACAATAAAAGACCGGGCATGTTTGTACAACATTTTTCGGGTTCATTTCCTTTTAAAAGTATTTCTAACAAACATGATTATATAACCGTTATAAAAAAAGGAATTGAGAAAAGATCTTTAGACCGCTTGATGGAGCTTACCGATATTTCTACCGATGAAATGGCGCAAATACTGCATACTACCGATCGCACGTTGAGAAGATATAACGATAATACCCTTCTGAATTCCGAACAATCGGAACGCATTGTAGAGCTTACCCGCCTTTACAGCTATGGCGAAGAAGTATTTGGCAGCCTTAATGCTTTCAAAGAATGGATGAATGATCCTGTATTGTCTTTAGGAAATAAAAAGCCTAAAGAATTTTTAGATACATCTTTGGGAATTGAGATTTTAATGGAAGAATTAGGTCGTATTGAACACGGAATTTTTGGATAATGGAAGTATTTAGAATCACCTCCTGCAAATATTGCAGAGACTTGTCAGGCTTTGGCGCAGCGAATTACCCGGGTAGATGGAACAGTAAGGGTACATATATTCTTTATACCGCCGGAAGCCCGTCGCTGGCTATGCTGGAAACGCTGGTGCATATATCATCGGTGGCACGTATGCCGCAGTTTTGCATGATAAAAATACAGTTGGATATTTCGCCATCTGATATATTATATATACAGGCAAAAGATCTACCCGCGCAATGGAATAAATATCCTTCTCCGGCGATGCTTCAAAAAATTGGCGATAAGTTTGTTGAAGAAGGAAAATTTCTTGTAATGAGCGTGCCGTCTGCAGTGCAGCCTTATGAAAACAATTATCTAATCAATCCCAATCACAAGGATTTTTCTAAAATAAAGATTGTTGAAGAAACCGGTATTTCATTTGATGACAGGCTTATGAAAGTGAAGAAGTGAGCACTATCAACTATTCTTTCCCTTCTTCACCCTGGTTTATTTTTTTAAACAGTTCTTCCATTTTGAAAACGTAGTCAAGTGTGTCATCAATGTAAAACCTGAGTTCGGGCATGGTGCGCAACTGGTGTTTTATTTTAGCAACCAGTTCTTTTTTAATTTCCCACTCACGCTCCGTAATTTTTTTAAGTGTAGCTGTGGTGTCTTTTATTTGAAAAAAGCTGAGGTATATTCTCGCTTCGTGTAGGTCGGGTGTAATTTTTACTGATGAAATGGATACCATTCCTCCATCCATCATGCTTAATCCTAATTTGTGGAAAATAGTATTTAGTTCTTCATTTAGCAAACCAGCCACTTGTTTTTGTCTTTTTCCTTCTTCCATAATATTACCTTTGTTCGCTGTAAATTTACAGCTTTAATACCGAAGCGGCATAAAACCAACGTAGCAAATTCACAATGAAGAAGTTTTCAAGGATTTTTAAGTACATAAAGAAGTATAGCGACAAAATATTGCTTTATTTTTTGTTTATACTGTTATCAACGGGTTTTGGAGTGTTTTCAATTTCCATGTTAATGCCTTTTTTTGATTTGATCTTTAAACCTGATCAACCAGTAAACCAAATTTTAACTGATAACCGTATGATGTCTTTCATCAATGGTTATCTTGAAAAAGTTATTCAACAGCCCAATGGGCGTGTAGCGGCGCTAAGTATTATTTGTTTCTTTTTGGTTGGCGCCACTTTTCTTAAAAACTTATTTCTGTATTTATCCAACTTATTATCTGCTCCTATAAGAAGTGCGGTGGTTACAGAAATGAGGGGCGATTTATATAACAAGATACTTTCCCTGCCAATTGGTTATTTTACCGAAAAAAGAAAAGGCGATATCATGTCGCGGATGACGAATGATATCGGTGAAATTGAAGTTTCAATAGTGGGCACTATGGAAGGATTCATAAAAGATCCGATAACTATAATCGGGTATTTAGGCGCTCTTGTGTTAATTTCTCCAATGTTATCTCTTTTTCTGTTGATATTATTGCCACTTACAGGATTCCTTGTTGGCAGAATAAGCCGCAAATTAAAAACACAATCGCAGGATGCCGCTTTACTGTTGGGTGAAAGTTTATCCATAATGGATGAAACATTGAGTGGATTGCGTGTAATCAAAGCGTTTTTGGCGGAGAAATTATTAAGCACAAGATTTTTTAAAGTGAATAATGCTCTTTTTCACACCCGCAGAAAAATGAATGCACGGCGCGATCTTGCATCACCGCTTACAGAATTGCTAGGTGTAATTGTATTATGTATTATTCTTTATTTTGGTGGACGACTGGTTCTCGGCGGCGGAAATAGCCTTAGCGCTTCGGGTTTGCTGGCATATATCGCTCTTTTCGCAATGGTTATTAATCCTGCAAAAAATATATCCACTTCTTTTTTTAATATACAAAGAGGCGCTGCAGCTATTGAACGTGTGGAAGAAGTGCTGAATGCGCCGGTAACAGTTGATGACAACCCTTCCGGCAAAGAATTACCTGCATTTAATGATTGCATCGAATTGCGCAATGTGAGCTTTGCGTATGAAGATGCGGCAATTTTAAAGAATATTAATCTGACTATTAAGAAGGGAAAAACGGTGGCGCTGGTTGGATCTTCCGGTGCGGGAAAATCTACCCTGGCCGATCTGGTTCCCAGGTTTCATGATGCCACAGAAGGTGAAGTGCTCATTGATGGCGTGAATATTAAAGATTATGCTTTGGCCTCAATCAGAAGTCATATAAGCATAGTTACGCAAGAGCCCATTTTGTTTAATGATTCCATTGCTAATAATATTGCTTTAGGCGCTCCGAAGGCCACGCACGATGAAATTGTGAACGCTGCTACCGTGGCCAATGCACATAAATTTATTGTACAAAAAGAAGAAGGCTACAACACAAATATTGGTGACAGGGGAATGAAACTGAGCGGTGGTGAAAGGCAAAGACTTACCATCGCCAGGGCGGTATTGAAAAATCCGCCAATACTTATATTGGATGAAGCAACATCTTCCCTTGATACGGAAAGTGAAAGGCTGGTGCAGGATGCAATTAATAATATGATGCAAAGCCGCACCAGTATAGTAATTGCACATAGGTTATCAACCATTCGTAATGCCGATGAAATTATTGTTTTGCAAAAAGGCGAAATTGTAGAACGCGGTACACATGACGAACTGATTGCTTACAACGGTTTTTATAAGAAACTGGTGGACATGCAGGAGGTGAAATAAGAATCGCGTTTTTTTGTTTTGGTACACAGATGACAATGATGAGACGTGTTCTCACAGAAGTTTTATTTTTTTATGGAGCCGGCAGAAGTGCTACTATTAAGCTTCTGTTGTGTCACTCACTTGTACGGTAGTAATGCTATTCAACAAGTTATGAGTTTTGAGTTTTGAGTAATGAGTGCTTTTGTTTTTGCTAGCAATTAGTGTAAAAAGCACTTTCAACTATCAACTAATTTTTACGCTCTGCAAGGCTTACAGCCTTGCAGCACTATACTGTTGCTTTTAGCATCAGTATAGGTTTCCAAGTCCAAGTATCCTACACCTCAAAGGTGTAGGATACTTGGAAATACTAACATATATGCATATCCTAAATATTCTAAAATATCTTATCAACCCGCCAATCACTCGTAAGAATTATTAATTGATAATTATTAATTAGCCAAAAATTAGTTAAAAAGAAAAAAATATTTGCGAAAACTTTCGTATATCATAAAATGAACTATATTTGATCTACGAAAAAAAACGTACTTGTTTAATATAAATTTTTGATCTATGAAATATTTTACTTCTAAGGCTTTCGCTCTTTTTGCGGCAGCTCTTATTGGTGGCGCAGTTTTCGCACAAGAGGGAAAACAAAAAAGCCCGGATAAGGATAAAGATAAGCTGAACCAATATGACGAAATCATCATTAAGAAAAAGAGTGATGATGACAAGAACAAAAAGGTAACCATCGAAATAAATGATGGCGTGGTTACAGTAAATGGAAAGCCACTGGCTGAGTTCAAGGATGATGATCTTTCTATTCGCAGAAAAAAAGTGATTATACATGGTGAAGGCGGCGATTTCGCTTTTACTGTTCCTCCCGGTGGCTCTAATTCGCCTTTCCGCATACAAAGAGATTTCAGGTTCAATTTTGAAGATGAGAATAAAGGCTTTCTGGGCGTGCAATCGGAAAAGGTTGATGGAGGTGTAAAAATTGCCGAAGTTGTACCCGGATCCGCAGCGGAAAAAGCCGGTCTGAAAGTGGGGGACATTATTACAAAAGTTGATAATGTGGTTATTAATACTCCGGAAGATTTAAGTAAAACTATTGGTTCATACAAACCTGAAGAAAAAGTAACAATTACGTATAAACGAAATAATAAAGAACAAAGAGTAACTACAGAATTGAGTAAAAGAAAGGTAGAAAATGTGTACAGGTATAATGTTCCGGAAGGCGCTTTTGATTTAAACCTGGATGGACTAGACGCATTGAGAGGCCTGGGTGATATGAAGCCTTTTATGTATCGTGGTGGTGGTGGCGTCAGACTGGGCATTAAAGCGCAAGATATGGAGGAAGGAAAAGGTGTTAAGGTTTTAAATGTAGAAGATTCATCAAATGCGGCAAAAGCGGGTATTAAAGAAGGCGATATAATTACTGCTTGTGACGGAAAAATGATTGCCAATACTGATGAATTGATCAATGCGACCCGGGCTGCCAGAGATAAAAGCTCGATTTCCGTGAAAGTAAACCGGGACGGTAAAATACACAACCTTGAAGTTAAAATACCTAAGAAATTAAAAACAGCAACGCTTTAATTTTTTTTATCAGCCTATCGTTTTGGGGTCATGAGTTGATTTGCTCATGGCCCTTTTTCAATTATTGAATGATTGAATTATAGAATAATTGGGCTCAGAATTTTGTGTTGTTTGCAATAAGTGAGGATGTACAAATTGATGAATAGAATTACTACAGTTGAAGTGAGTGACACAACGATGTTGAATAGTATTACAACGGCTCGTCCCCCAAAAAAAATGCGATTTACTGCATAGGCTTATACAATGTCTAATTTTTGATTTTTGATAATGGAGCCGGCAGCAGAGCCCTGATTGCGCACCGGTTGCGACGCTCCGTTCAACTGTGGTAATGCTGTTGGACAAATGATTGAATGAGTGAAGCAGGCTGTATAAGCTAATGTTTGCCTTTTCATTAATTCATTGATTCAATAATTTGATTATTCGATAGTTTTGCAAATTATTTTTAATGTAATTTGTTTAAAGGAAAGTTTCATTATGATACAAGGCAGAGACAAGTACGAAGTGGTGATTGGATTAGAGGTTCATGCTCAATTACTTACTGAGAGCAAACTTTTTAGTGGCGACAGCGCTGCGTTTGGCGGTGAGCCCAATACGCATATTAGTCCTATTGCCCTGGCTTATCCCGGCTCATTGCCTAAGCTGAATCGCAAAGCTGTGGAACTCGCTTTAAAGCTGGGATTGGCTTGTGGTTGCGAAATTGAGCGCACAAATTATTTTGCCCGGAAAAATTATTTCTATCCTGATTTGCCGAAAGGTTACCAGATCTCGCAGCATACCACGCCTATATGTAAAGGTGGTTACGTGGAAATACGCACTTCCGAAGGGAAAAGAAATGTAAAACTAAACCGCATTCATTTGGAAGAAGATGCCGGAAAAAGTATTCACGACCTTGATGAAAAAAATACCTGTATCGATTTAAACCGCGCCGGAGTACCCCTGGTAGAAATTGTGTCAGAGCCTGATTTGCATAGCAGCGAAGAGGCGTATGCTTACGTAACCGAGCTGCGCAAACTTGTGCGTTATCTTAATGTGTGCGATGGAAATATGGAGGAAGGCAGTTTGCGCTGCGATGCAAATATTTCAATAAGATTAAGAGGCGAAACAAAACTTGGCACCAAAGTGGAGGTCAAGAATCTTAATTCAATCCGTAATGTAAAAAAAGCCATTGATTACGAAGTAGACAGAATGATTGAGTTGGTTGAAAAAGGTGAAAAGATTATACAACAAACACGTAGCTTTGATGCCACTAATGACACTACCTTTGCGCTTCGCACGAAAGAGGAAGCAAATGATTACAGGTATTTTCCGGACCCCGATTTGCCGCCATTCATTGTAAGTGAAGAAGAACTTTTAAAAGTGCAACAGGCCATGCCGCCCTTGCCTGAAGCATTGGTAGCCAAATACATGAAGGATCTAAACCTTTCAGAGTATGACGCGAGGGTGATTTGCGATGATAGCGGAACCATTCAATATTTTGAAAAGCTTATACAATGTACAGCTCATATTAAGCCTGCGGCAAACTGGTTGCTGGGGCCTGTAAAATCTAATCTGAAAGAAAACAATATTACCATTGAAGATTTTACCTTGCAGCCTGAAAAACTTGCCCAGGTTATAGAATTGGTAGAAAGTGGGAAAGTGAGTTTTTCTATAGCGGCATCAAGAATATTTCCGGCAATGTTAAGTGGAAATGCAGCCAATGCCTTGGAAATTGCAACGTCGCTGAACTTATTGCAGGAATCGAATGTTGACAATATAGCTGCCTGGGTGGATGAAGTGCTGGCAAAAATGCCGGATAAAGTAGCTGAGTATAAAAAAGGGAAAAAGGGCCTGATCGGTTTGTTTATGGGAGAAGTGAAAAAAGTGTCGAAAGGTAAAGCTGATCCTAAAGTGGCCACACAAATGCTAACTGAAAAATTGAATCAATAACTTTAACGATAAAACAAAATAATGCAATTACTAAAAAAAACAATCCTTGTAATTACCTCTTTCGTGATGCTGTTTTCAATTGCGTGCAAGCACAAAAAAGGCGACGCGTTTAAGATAACAGTGAATTATAAAAACGCCGATAAACTATGGCAGGCAGGCAGCTTTTCAGATAGTGCCCGCAAGGCCGTTCCGTTAAAAGTAACGCTGGAAGAAATACCTTACGGTGAAGAACAAACGCCGGTGTTGCTGGATAGCGGAATGATAAAAGAAACCTCAGGATCGTTTACATTGAAAGGAAGCAGCGCACAGGAAAACCTTTACCAGATATTGGTAGAAAATGGTCCGATGGTGCTGGTAGTGAATGATGTGGAAGAAATGACTGTGAATATTGATTTTTCGCAGCATACAAATTATTGCCAGGTAAGCAAATCGGTGGCCAGTCAGCAATTAAATGATTTTATGAAATCTTATTCGGAAAAACTCTTTGCTGTTAACAGAGCATTTGCCACAGTTGACAGCTTAAAAAAGAATGCCGCATCCGATAGTTTGATTATTGCTACAACACAAAAGAAAAACGAAGAAATTAATTCACTAAATACTTTCCTAAATAATTCGCTTACAGGTTCCTCAAATCCTGTTGTAAGTTTGTTTGTTCTCAGCTATACTTCCCGATCATTTCAAAAAGATGAATTTGAAAAAGCGTTGCTGGCGACAGTGAAAAAATTTCCTGAGTATAAGCCGCTTACTCAGTTGAAAGCCACATACGACCAACAGCAAATTCTCGCGGAAAAAGAGCGTAAGATGCAAGAAGATGAGACTTCATGGGTTGGGAAGAGCGCTCCCTCATTATCATTGCCGGATGGCAATGGGAAAATGATATCTCTTTCGGATTTCAAAGGAAAATATTTGTTAGTAGATTTTTGGGCAAGTTGGTGCGGGCCGTGCCGTGCGGAAAATCCGAATGTGGTGGACGCGTATAACAAATTCAAAGGAAAGAATTTTGCCATACTGGGTGTATCTCTTGATAAAGAAAAAGACCAATGGCAACAGGCAATTAAAGATGACAAATTGGAATGGACAAATGTGAGCGACCTGAAATTTTGGGCGAGCGCTGCCGTGAATACTTATAAATTCAGAGGAATTCCTTATAACATATTAATTGATCCGCAGGGGAAAGTAATTGCTGAATCATTGCGTGGTAAAGATCTTGAGGACAAACTGGCAGAGGTGTTGAAATAGCCTCTGATGTTTTAAAATTGTTATTATGGGGCCGGCGGTAGCGCCCTGATGAGGCTTCGGTTGCGACGCTCCGTTCATCTGTAGAATAGCTATTGAGCCCTGAAAAGTTTAACTGCAAAATTTGTGTTAATCTCAAATTTTGCAGTTTTGTTTTTAAAGTATGAGAGATGAGTTGAGTTATGAGTGTTTTAACCACAAGGGCCACAAAGGGAAGCACAGGGCACACAAGGGTAGGCTGAATTGCTACCAATCCTTGTGGCCTTTGTGCCTCTTGTCGTGTCCCTTGTGGTTAAACGCCAACAACCAACAACCAAATTGCCCAATAGTATTACAACCGCACAAGTGAGTGACACAACGATGCTTAATAGTAGCAATATCGCCGGTTTCAAAAAAGTTATGAGTAATGAGTTTTGAGTGAATTCATTTAGATATTACCAGCACTTTCAACTTTCAATTTTTAACTCTTTTAATTGTCCCAAAATTTCTACAAATGATATAATGCTCGATTTTATCATTTAATTGTTTCGGTTAAAACAATTTAAGGCGCAATATTTTATGCAAAGTTTTAAAAATGCATAAAATGAAATTGGATGAAATGTTTGTTGTTTTTAAAAGTTGGATATTACTGCATGGCGGGAAAATTTTATTGGCTGTTGTTATATTTATTATCGCACAGTGGCTAATACGTTTATTGAGAAGGTGGATTAGAAAGCTGATGATAAAGGAAGATGTAGATGCTACATTACAACCTTTTTTGCTGAGCCTTATTAGTATTGTGTTGCAGCTTCTGATGATTTTCGCATTGATGGATATAGTAGGCGTGAAGGTTACTATCTTTACAGCGTTGATCGGTGCATTTGGTGTAGCAGCGGGTTTAGCGTTGTCGGGTACTTTACAAAATTTCATGAGTGGCATTCTTATACTTCTCCTAAAACCATATCGTGTTGGTGATAATATTACAGCTCAAGGACAATCGGGTATCGTAACCTCCATTCAAATTTTTTATACTGTAGTATTAACTTTTGATAACAGAACCGTAATTATTCCAAACAGCAAACTTTCCAATGAAGTGATTGTGAATACAAGCATGGAAGGGAAGCGAAGGCTGGATGTGGAAATGAAATTCAATTATGGCATTGCTTATAGCAAAGTGAAGGATGTGTTGCAAAGAACTTTGTCTGAGCACAAGAATGTATTGAAAGATCCTGATATCAGGATCGGAATATCATCATTAGAACCGGATGGATATAAAGTAATGATAAATGTATGGTTGCAGGCTCATGGTTTTATAGATACTAAACTGGTACTACAGGAAAAAATATTGGATGAACTATTAAAAGAATTAAATGTTGAAAATGGTGTACTGAGGTGAGTTGAAAATTGAAAGTGCTTTATTAACAAGTGTCTTTAATCTTTTATGTTTTTGTTTATTAAAGTTTATAATTCAAAATTCCGGTATGGTTCCATCATCCACATATCGTGTGCAGTTGAATAAAGATTTTACTTTCAGACATCTTGAGCAAATAACAGATTACCTGTACGACCTGGGAATATCCACTATTTATGCTTCTCCGTTTTTTAAAGCCATAAAAGGAAGTGATCATGGTTATGATGTGGTGGATCCGCATATGATAAATGATGAAATTGGAACATTGGATGAGTTTAGACATTTATCGAAGAAATTGAAGGAAAGAGGAATGACGTGGATTCAGGATATTGTTCCCAATCATATGGCTGTAATTGATACGAATTATCGTTTGTGGGATGTATTAGAGCGTGGACGGGTTTCGCCTTTTCAGGACTACTTTGATATTGATTGGGAGCATCCGGAGTTGAAGAATAAAATTTTGCTTCCATTTCTTGAAGCCACACTGAGTTGGTGTATTGCTAATGATAAAATAGAGATTGGTTTTACGAACAAAGGATTTGGATTGTGCTATTATGAAAATTTTTATCCGGTAAAAATTGAACTTTATGATTTGCTTCTGGCGCAATGTGGAGTAGAAAGACATTTGTATGAAGATGCTTTATGTACAATAATTTCACAGAAGGAACTTGATTATAACTCCTGGCGAAAAAGCAAAATGTTTTTTGTAACGCATTTGCTGAAGTACGATTCTACTATTCAAGCGGCACTTAGTAAAATCAATGCAGATAAACGTTTTTTAACTGGCATTATTAATGAGCAGCATTATAAACTAGAATGGTATGAAGTGTCTGACAAACTGATTAATTACAGAAGATTTTTCACAATAAACAGTTTGATTTGCCTTCGCATGGAAGACGAAAAGGTGTTTAAAGATTATCATAGCTTAATAAAGAAATTGTATGATGAAGGTTTAATTCAGGGACTTCGCATTGATCATATAGATGGGTTAAAAAATCCGGTTGCATACATCAACAGCCTCCGAAATTTATTTGGAAATGATTGTTATATAATAGCAGAGAAAATATTGGAGATTAAAGAACAGCTTCCTGCGGCATTTGATATACAGGGTACAAGCGGCTATGAATTTCTTTCATACATCAACCAGGTAGTTACAAAAATGAATAGTTCGGAGAAGCTGCTTTCATTTTACAAAAAATTGGTTCCTGAGTTCGCAGATTATGATGATACTGTATTTAAGAATAAATTTTCTTTTCTGGATAAATCGATGCATGGAGAATGGAATAACTTATTGAGATTGTTGTTTTCATTGAATATAATTGATGAAAGAGAAATATGCCATGAGGATTTAAAACAGGCTTTAGGCGTATTAATGGCTGCATTTCCGGTTTATCGTATTTATATAAATGAATTTCCAATTGATGAATATGGCAATGAAATTATAGCAAAAGCGTTTGATGTGGCCAGGATGAGAAGGCATGATCTGGCAAAGGCTTTTGATATATTGGAAAATCTTTTTTGTGCGAATGAAAAGAAGACAGATGAACGATTACAATTCCTGCAAAGGTTAATGCAGTTTACCGGA
Organism: Flavihumibacter sp.; assembly: GCA_031553495.1. Classification (GTDB taxonomy): domain Bacteria; phylum Bacteroidota; class Bacteroidia; order Chitinophagales; family Chitinophagaceae; genus Pinibacter. Next base: position 33,978 of record JAVBLN010000045.1, on the reverse strand, counting down.
CCGCTTGCTGCAAAGGGAGTTGAGGATACTACTTTTTATCAATACAATCCACTTATCTCACACAATGAAGTTGGCGATCTGCCGTGTGTATTAGGAATTTCCATAGATGAATTTCATAAAAAAATGACACAGCGGCAGTTATTGAATCCTTTGTCGCTGAATAATACTTCCACACATGATACTAAGAGAGGTGAGGATGCGAGAATTAGAATTAATGTTTTGAGTGAATTTGCTGATGAATGGATAACATTGGTGAAACAATTTGTGAATGAAAACCGGCAATTTAAGAAAATGATAAATGGCGTGCTGTCGCCGGTTGTGAACGATGAGTATTTTCTTTATCAAAGTATTGTTGGTGGGTTAGCGGAAGATTTTTGTGTAACGGATGAATGCAGGAACCGACTTAAAGACTTGTATACAAAAGCTTTGCGGGAAGCGAAATATATTAGTACGCATACAAATCCGCATACCGCATATGAGCAGGCATGTAGTGAATTTATAGACCATCTTTTTAATCCAAATCATAGTTTTATACAGAAGATGATTGATTTTGTAAAAACAATTATACCTTACACTAATGCATATACGCTTTTGCAGGTAATGATAAAATCCACTGCTCCGGGTATTCCTGATTTTTACCAGGGTTGTGAATTGTGGGATTTGAGCTATGTTGATCCTGATAACCGTGGGAAGGTGAATTATGAAATTCGCAAACAATTATTGAATGAATTGCTTATCGCGGAAACCAACGGTGCTGAAACGGTTCTTAAATGGGCCATGGAAAAGCGCATGCAAGGGGCGGCAAAAATGTTTGTTACAAGAAAGTTGGCACATTTACGAAAGGAAAATAATAACCTGTTTATTGAAGGCGAGTATTTACCATTGACGGCTTTTATCGAAAAATGCAAAGTAATCGCTTATGCAAGAAGAAAAGAACATAATTGGATAATTGTAGTGGCCCCGGTAGGCTTGCGAGGTGTTTCGAAAAATGATTTGAATGCGATAAAAATAAATCTCCCAAAGGATGCTCCATATGAATGGAGGAATATTTTTACTGATGAAATGATAAAGGCAAATAGTGAAATGCAGATACAAAATTTGTTTACAAAATTTCAGATTATTGTGTTGAAGGGGAAAGCTAAATAGTTGGGTGTTGAAAATTAAAAGTGTTTATTGATTAGAGAAATGTGAATGGAGCATTCCATTGTTGTGTGCGTAGTGCAGCGCTATATTGAGGTATACCGGCAACAAATAATGGCTGTTAATGAAACTAACGGAGAGTATTATGCGCAAAGTCAATAGCAGCTATTAGTTATTTATAGGAATTGTAATTAATCAGGTTTTTATTATGAGCCCAACATTTGAATTACTATGGAACGGCCGTTGCGTCGCACTCTTGTGCTGAAGTAATTCTATTCGGCAAGACACTGTTCTCTGACATCTCTCTGATGCCAACTGCCCACTATCAAAAGAATAAATTATTTTGCAGAAAAAATTGATGAGAGTTTGTTTGCACATTTTTGTATTGGTTTTATTGGCCGGCGTTTCATTTTCTCAAAGCAGAAAAGAAAATACGGGAGCAATAAGCCGGCTAAGATTTTTAAGCGAGTTTGTGGTTCCTTATAATTATCAATATCAAAATACAACAGTTGGTGGTTTGTCAGGAATAGATTACAACCCCAAGGCGGATGAGTATTATATAATTTCGGATGATAGATCAGCAATAAATCCTGTTCGGTTTTATACCACAAAGATTGCATTGAAAGGTATGGAATTTGATACGGTTTATTTTACCGGGAAAACAGAACTGCTTCAACCTAACGGAGAAGTATATCCCGGAATTAAAATTGATCCGGCGCGTGCGCCCGATCCGGAAGCTATAAGGTTTAATGCTATAACCGGAAAACTTGTGTGGACCAGCGAAGGCGAGCGTGCTGAAAATAATGGGAATTTGGTCTTGCAAAATCCTGCTATTAATATTGCTGATATGAATGGCCGGTTTGTTGGTGCTTTTCCATTACCCGAATTGTTTACCATGAAAACTGCTGATAAAGGTCCAAGGCATAACGGTGTTTTTGAAGGAATCTGTTTTGCAGGTAAGAGGTTTATGTATGTAGCAATGGAATCTCCGTTGTTTGAAGATGGGCCTGCTGCGGGCTTGCGTGATACAACGGCTTATGTGCGCATTATGAAGTATGATTTTTTGAAGAAGAGACTTTTGGCTCAGTATGCATATAAATTAGAACCTGTAGCTTTTGAACCAGCACCTGCAGGAAGCTTTATGGTAAATGGAATTGTTGATATTCTGGACATCGGTAATAATGAATTCTTAATTACAGAACGCTCGTATTCCAATGGTGGCGTGGGTTGTGTGATAAAGGTTTTTAAATGTAGTTTTAAAAGCGACACTGATATAAATGGTGTTGCGTCGTTAATAAATAATCCGCCGGCAAAATTGGTTGAAAAAAAGTTATTACTTGATATGAGCGAAGTAAGCAGGTATATTGACAATGTTGAAGGAGCTACTTACGGTCCCCGGTTGCCAAATGGACATGAGAGCATCATTTTTGTTTCAGACAATGATTTTTTGCCGGATAGAAAAACTCAGTTTTTGTTGTTTGAAGTAATTCCTTAAACCGGTGACAGTAGTCTTATATAGCTTCGATTTTTATTTTAGTTACTTGTTAGCTTCTCCGCTGCCAACTCCTCACTCGCTCAATAGAATTACAACAGTACAAGTGAGTGACACAACAGAAGCCAGATCAGGGCTCAACTGCCGGTTCCATATTAATAATTTCAAAATTGGGAAAGCATATCTCTAAACCGGGATTAGCCAAAATGAGTTAACTTCGGCGATAATTTATTGTACATGAATATAGCAGGATATATAGATCACACTGTGTTAAAGCCAACTACAACATTGGCAGAAATTGAAAAACTTTGTAGCGAAGCTGTGAAATATGAATTTGCAGCGGTATGCGTGCCTCCGCCTTTTGTAAAGAGGGCTGTCGCTATTTTGGAGCCCACAAATGTGAAAGTGGCCACAGTGGTGGGTTTTCCATTTGGATATTCTTGTACGGAATCAAAAATTGCGGAAACGGTGCTTGCATTAGTAGATGGCGCCGACGAAATTGATGTGGTGATCAACCTGGTGGCTTTGCGAATGAATGATTGGGAATTTTTAAAAAGGGAAGTAAGGTTACTGGCAGAAATAATTCATAACAAAAGCAAAATTTTTAAACTGATTGTGGAAAGTGGCATTCTTTCTGATACAGAGATAATTGATTGCTGTAAAAATCTTGGAAGCGAGGGTATCGATTTTATGAAAACATCTACCGGATATGCAGAGAAAGGTGCTACTGTGGAAGCTGTTCAATTGATGCGGAAGCATTTGCCGGCTTCGGTAAAAATTAAAGCATCGGGAGGAATAAGAGATTATGCGTTTGCCAAACAGCTTGTGGATGCCGGTGCAGACAGATTGGGATGTAGTGCAGGTGTGGCCATAGTTACCGGAGAACCAACTTCCAATTCTAAAGGTTATTGATTTTTGAAGCTTATAAAATGTACTATGAGAATTGTTTTTATGATGTTTTTTTGTGGGTTCTTTTTTAGCTTAAAAGCACAAAATACCACCAGCGTAATTATAAAAAAAGATCCGCGAATTGATTTGCTTATAAGAAAGCAAGCGCAAATAAATGAAGTAACCACTCGTGCAGCCAGAAGTTCGGGGCCGGGTTTTCGTATACAAGTGGCCAATACTAACGACCGGAATAAGGCGCTGGATGCAAAAACAAAGGTTTATAAAGTGTACCCTGAGCTGAAAGCTTACCTGCTTTATCAAGCGCCATATTTCAGACTGCGTGTTGGTAATTTTAAAACAAGAGAAGAAGCGGCGGCTTATCAAAAAAAAATGGCAAATCAATTTGAAAGTTTGTTAATTGTGAGAGATGTTATTGAAATAAAACCTGATACTTTACCCACATTGGACTAACCTCTTTCGCTTAAACATTTTATGTTACTTAAAAACAAAATAAAAAATCTTGCTGCTACTTACGCAGAAGAGTTTATACATATCCGCAGGCATTTGCATGCCCATCCCGAATTGAGTTACAAAGAATTTGAAACCTGCCGCCTTGTGCAGGAAAAACTCATTTCTTATGGCATACCTTATACAGTAATGGCGGAAACGGGTGTGGTGGGAATAATTGAAGGGAAGAATCCCGCAAAGCGAATAATTGCGTTGCGTGCTGATATGGATGCGCTGCCAATTGAAGAAGAAAATAATGTTGATTACAAGTCAACGGTTCCGGGAGTAATGCATGCTTGTGGTCACGATGTGCACACTGCCATTTTGCTTGGCGCGGCTAGAATATTGAGTGAATTGAAAGATGAATGGGAAGGCACAGTGAAGCTGATATTTCAGCCCGGTGAAGAAAAAAATCCCGGTGGCGCCAGCCTGATGATTAAGGATGGAGTACTGGAAAACCCTACGCCACAGGCGATATTTGGGTTGCATGTGCATCCCGGACTTGAAGTTGGAAAAGTGAGTTTTCGTGGTGGCAAAGTAATGGCCAGCGCTGATGAGCTGTATATGACCATAAGAAGTAATGGTGGTCATGCCGCAGCGCCGCATTTAACTACCGATACCATTTTGGTGGCTTCTCACCTTGTAACGGCTTTGCAGCAAATAATTAGTAGAAACAGAGATCCGCTTAATCCTTCGGTTTTATCAATCACATCTTTCCAGGGTGGATATACTACAAATGTAATTCCCAGCGAAGTGAAGCTGATGGGTACTTTTAGGGCGGTTGATGAAAAATGGCGTTATGAAGCGCATGAGCTGATCCGCAAAATATCAACAGAGCTTGTGCAATCGATGGGGGCTTCTTTAGAGTTGCTGATTGATGTGGGCTATCCACATGTATTTAACAACGAAGCTTTGAACACTCTTGCCCGTACACTTGCCGAAGAATATTTGCCTAAAGAAAAAGTAGAGGAAACTGAAATGAGAATGGGAGCGGAAGATTTCGGTTATTACTCACAGTTAGTGCCCGGTTGCTTTTACAGGTTGGGAGTAATGAATATGGAAAAAGGTATCATCTCCGGTGTGCATACACCAACTTTTAATGTGGATGAAAGCGCTATAGAAATTGGAATAGGATTTATGAGCTGGCTGGGCTGTTGCGCAGAAATGCCGGCTTAATATTTGTACAACATGGAATTAACTTTAACGGATTGGGAAAACGCTTATAAAAATTACCTGTATCAATATCATACTTCTGATGATGCGGCACATGATATAAAACACTTCAGCAGGGTTTGGAAAACCTGCAGGTACATAAATGCCGCGGAAGGCAATATTGCAGATGACCTGGTGCTTTTGACGGCTGCTTATTTTCATGATATTATTACCATTCCTAAAAATCACCCCGATAGAAAAAAAGCTTCAGAGCTTAGCGCTGATAAGGCTTTGGAGATATTAGTAAACGAGTTTCCCGAATTTCCGAAGAGTAAAAGAGATAATGTGGCGCATGCAATACATGCACATAGTTTTTCTGCGGGAGTGGCCCCTGTAACAATTGAGGCGAAGATTTTGCAGGATGCCGATCGCATGGAAGCGCTTGGGGCCATTGGCCTGGCGCGGGTTTTTTATACTGCGGGTCTTAACAGGTCATCACTTTTTCATGCTGAGGATCCGTTTGCGGTTTCCCGCACTCCGGATGATGCGAAGTATGCTATTGATCATTTCGAATTGAAATTGCTGCGCCTGCCGGAACTAATGAACACACGAACCGGTAAAATGCTTGCTCAAAAAAATGCTGATTATTTGCGCATCTACATTGAAAAATTAAAAGACGAATTAGAAGGAAAATATTGATGTAAGGTTATGAGTTGATGTATAACAGCCAGCAAAAATAAAAAACTTTTGATAGAAAATTATTCTGAATAATCGTTCGATTTGTTTCGAAATTTCATTCATAAGAAGTATTCTTACTTTTTTGTTTGGGCAAAAAAGTAACAAAAAAGCCCACCCGCGATCGATGACGGCCCGATTGCGGGTAGCGCCCTGATTAAGCTTTTGCACTACTGTGACTTCAGCAAAGGGAATTCTATTCAACGATTTAGGGGCAGTATTCTTTATTAATGACAGCAGCGGAAATTCGCATTTTAGAGGTTGTTTTAAAGAATAATAAGTTGTCTTGCAGACCCTGAATAAACACTGTAAATAAGTATTCTTATTTCGTTTTATACCTTTGATTGCGGCTATATATTAATTCCATTGTATGAAAATATTAATTTGCATATTAGCGCCGAATAGCGAACCAAACGTACAAGAGTGCGACGCAAGAAAAGCTTAATGCTTATTCTATCGCCCGGCCCACAAATATTCTTTTCATAGATCATAACATTGCATTGTATAAAAAAGCAAAGGCACGAAGAAACTCGTGCCTTTGGCAATTTATAAAGATTCGATATGCTTTAACTTAAACCTTCAATCAGGCCGTTTTCCATTTTTATTTTAAGCGCTGCGGGTTCTTTTGGAAGCCCGGGCATGCGCATTATGTCGCCTGCAATGGCCACTATGAATCCCGCACCTGTATTCACTACAAGGTCTTGAATAGTTATACTGAAATCATTTGGAGCAGCGCCCATTTTCGGATCATCTGCAAATGAATATTGCGTTTTAGCTATACATACCGGAAGCGTGTGCCAGCCGTTTTTGCGAATGGTTTGCAATTTGCTTTCGGCTTTGCTGCTTAATTTCACATCGGCCGCTCTGTATATGCGCTTTGCAATTTTTTCAATTTTTACCAGTGTGTCATCTTCCATTTCATACATATAACGCAGGGTTGCAGCATCAGCATTGTCAGCAGCTTTTACTACTTCCGCGGCCAGTTCCAATGCGCCATCTCCTCCAAATGCAAAGCAATTGTTTGTTGCAAAATGCACTTTGTTTTTTGCGCACCATTCTTTGATGAAAGCAATTTCTTCATTAGTATCAGTAGCGTGCTGATTAAGTGCCGCAATTATCGGCAGTCCGAATTGTTGCAGGTTTTCAATATGCCGCACAAGGTTAGGCATGCCGTCTTTTAAAGCCTGCATATTAGGCAGTTTTATATCCTTCTCAGGCACGCCGCCATGCAGTTTCAGCGAAAGCGTTGTAAGCGCGATTACAATTACTTTGGGCTGCAGGCCGGCAGCACGACATTTGATATCTATAAATTTTTCTGCACCCAGGTCGGCGCCGAAGCCAGCTTCCGTCACTACATAATCCGCGTGGCTCATTGCCATTTTTGTGGCCAGTATGGAATTGCAGCCGTGAGCTATATTGGCAAACGGACCGCCGTGTATAAATGCCGCCGTATTTTCTGATGTTTGCACAAGATTGGGCAGCAGCGCGTCTTTCAGCAGCACTGTAATTGCGCTGCCTATACCAAGATCTTTTACATAAAAAGGAGATTTATCTGCACGGTATCCCAGCAGAACATTATTTACACGATTTTCAAGATCTTCAAAACTTGTGGCCAGGCACAACAGCGCCATAATTTCCGAAGCGGGTGTAATATCAAATCCTGTTTCCTGCGGCACACCATTGGCGCTTCCACCAAGGCCGGAAACGATGTTGCGTAAAGAACGATCGTTAACATCCAGCACACGGCGCCATACTATTTGCGCCAGCGCTTGTCCATTATTTCTGTTTTGATATTGATAATTATCCAGCAAAGCGGCAATCATATTATTTGCCGAAGTGATCGCATGAAAATCACCGGTGAAATGCAGGTTAATATCTTCCATTGGTAAAACCTGTGAAAGTCCGCCGCCCGTTGCGCCGCCTTTCATACCAAAGCAAGGTCCGAGTGATGGTTCGCGTAATGCTACTATAGCTTTTTTGCCAAGTTTGTTTAATCCCAGCGAAAGGCCTACGGATGTTACGGTTTTGCCTACCCCCGCTTTATTTGGCGTAATAGCTGTAACCAATATCAGGTTGGCTTTCTTTACTTTTTTTTCATCAATTTCAGTAAGTGAAATTTTCGCTTTGTGTTTGCCAAACGGAATAACATTGTCTTCGTGAATGCCGGCGTTTGCAGCTATTTCATAGATGTTTTGAAGGGATGTTTCCCTTGAGATTTGGATATTACTTCTCATGTTTTAGGATTCTTAAAAAAATATTGGCTAATGTTTGAAAAACTTATCAGAAAATCGATGACCAATATCAGGAAATTTACGTAAAACAATAATGGGCGGAGTTTTTAGAAATGTTTTAAGTAAAATGATTTTGCGTTTAATTTTTTTAAAAAATGAGTCTGTTTGTTTGGATGGTTTTAAATAGTTGGTAAGAAAATAAAGGCAAAATCTAATGCTGGCCAGATTTGAAATTTGAGATGCTTTAGAGTGTTTAACATTGTACTATATTGAGATTTATTTTTTTGGGACGGGCGGTAGTGCTACTATTAAGCATCGTTGTGTCACTCACTTGTACAGTAGGAATGCTATTCATTGAGTAGTGAGTTTTGAGTTATGAGTTATGAGTGAGAGATGCATGAGCCGCTTAAAACGCGTAAAGATGAATGGAGAAAGAATTATTGTGACCACGAATTTCCGCTTTGTGCGTCGGCTCCCTTTTCCTTTGGAGAAGGGCCGGGGATGAGGCTGCCCAATAGCATTACTACCGTACAAGTGAGTGACACAACGATGCTTAATAGTACCACTAAAGCCGGTTCCCAAAAAAATCTTAAAAAATTATGAAGCATAACATTATGAAGCATTTCAAATATCTTTCTGCCATAAAAATCCTAAAGTAAAACGGACAAAAAAGCTAATTTTACCCGCATATGTTATCAAATAAGGCACAGTATGCGATTCATGCATTAACGTATTTGGGAGAGCGGTATAAACAGGGCCATGTGCCCATTAACCAAATTGCGGAAGACCGGAAAATACCTTATAAATTTCTGGAAGCTATTTTATTGGAATTACGGAAGGCGGGAATTTTGGGCAGCCGTACAGGGAAAGGCGGTGGCTATTATCTTACAAAACCACCGGAAGAAATTATGCTTGTTCAGATTATGCGTACCATGGATGGCCCAATTGCTTTATTGCCATGTGTAAGTAAAGTTTTTTATGAACCCTGCCATATTTGTCCATACCCCGAGCCTGCATGCGCTATAAGGCAGGTGTTTCTTGAGGTACGGGATGTAACGTTAAAAGTTCTGGAAGGTAAATCGTTGCGTGACCTTATGAATAAAGAAGTGCGTTTCCCTACCGATTTTTCGATTTGATTATCAACAGGATATATTTTTTATAATAATTTCCTATTAAAATTATAGGAAATATAGGAATAATAATTATTTTCGTATTCACAAATCAAATAATGTTAACCATTAGTACATACAATAAATGCGGTTGCAAACGGTAAAATTCCGGTTGCAATTACATTTTTGTAAATGTTGACCCTTCCATAAGAAGGGTCGTTTTATAAGAACGCCATGAGTAACGATCAATTCACCATAACGTCGCCTCTTTTTACCGCTTCCGAAAAACAGCAGGTGCAACAGTTATTGCGGAGTTTTGAACCTCCGCAATTGCAATGGCTGGCTGGTTATTTAACCGGCCTGAACCAGGCGAATCGCCAACTTCTTGAATTATTGAACCAGTTTCCCGGAGTGCAGGAAGCTACGGCACCCGCAGAGAAAAGTGATATTTCGCAGATTCCTGTTACCATCCTATTCGGATCAAAAAGCGGTAATAGTAAAAGCATTGCACAATCGTTGCAGGAAAAGCTTACTGCTAAAGGTTTTATGGTGGCGCTCCAGGATATGAACAAGTACAACGGCGCTTCCCTAAAAAATGAAAAATACCTGCTTGTAATTGTAAGTACGCATGGCGAAGGTGATCCTCCACCGGCTGCGGAAGATTTGCATGCGTTTGTTCATAACCGTAAGTCTCCTGCTATTCCGGGTCTGAAATATGCAGTGCTTGCTCTTGGCGATCAGAGCTATGTGAACTTTTGCCAAACCGGAAAAGATTTTGATAAGCGCTTCGCGGAGCTGGGCGCTGAAAGACTGATGGACAGAACCGACGCTGATGTTGACTTTGAAGAAACCGCTGAAAAATGGATAGAGGAAATTTCCGCAAAACTGCAATCGCAAATCAATAGCGGCAATGGAAATGGTATTGCGAAAAAGCCTGCTATAGCAGGAGTAGAAAAAGCTGCAAAAAAGATTTCGTACAGCCGGAAAAATCCTTTTGCGGCAACAGTACTTGAGAAAATTCAATTAAATGGACGAGGTTCGCAAAAACAAACTTATCATGTAGAGTTTTCGCTGGAAGGAAGCGGACTTACCTATGAGCCCGGCGATACGGTTGGGGTATATGCAAAGAATTCAAGTGCGCTGGTGGCAGAGATCTTGTCATTTACAAAATGGGATGCCTCCTCCATGCATGCCTTTAAAGATCAATTGCTGACACTGGAGGAGATTTTAATACATCATAAAGAACTTACCACCGTGTCCGGTGTTTTTCTTGAAAATGTACTGAAGTATGTTAAGGAAAAAAGGATTGTACAAAGCGCTGCAGCCTTGGAAAAGTTACTGGAAAACAAGAAGGAGCTTACATCTGTATTATATGGAAAAGACGTGTTGGATATTATACAAGAATATGCTCCCGCCATTTCTGCTGAAGAATTTGTAGATATAGCGCTTCCATTGCAGCCGAGAATGTATTCCATTGCCTCATCCATAAAAGAGCATGAAGAAGAAGTACACCTTACAATCGGAAAGGTATTGTATGAAAACCGGGGACGTGAGCGAAAAGGAGTTTGCTCGAATTTTGTAGCAGATGAAATTAGTGTGGGCGATACCGTTAATTTATTTATTGAAAAGAATGAATCGTTTCGTTTGCCGCAGGATGACAGTACTCCTATTATAATGATTGGTCCGGGAACAGGCATAGCGCCGTTCCGTGCTTTTGTAGAGGAAAGAAGCGTTACCGGCGCAAAAGGAAAAAGCTGGTTGTTTTTTGGAGATCGTCATTTTACTACGGATTTTCTGTATCAGCTCGAATGGCAACGACATTTAAAAATCGGTACACTAACGCAAATGAACACTGCTTTTTCACGTGATACGGAGAACAAAGTATATGTACAACACAGAATGGCGCAACATACGGATGAAATATACAGTTGGATAAAGGATGGCGCTCATGTTTATATATGCGGCGATGGAAAACAAATGGCAAGAGATGTAAGAAATACGCTGATTGAAATTGTAGAAAAGCATGCTGCCATCAGCCACGAAGAGGCTGTTCATTTTATGAAAGAAATGATAAAGGCAGGAAGGTTGCAGGAAGACGTGTATTAATGTAGAAATGTGAAAATGTGGAAATGTTGAAATGAATTTGAAAATGTGCTGATTTGAAAATTTGAAAATGCAGTGTGAATGGCTTTGCTTATTTGGTTTGAACAAATTTTGGTAATGTGAAAATGTGAAAATGAATTTAGAAATGCGTTTGAAAATGAGGGTAATGTGATGGATGCCATAATTTGGAAATCAATGATTCAATAATTCAATGATTTGTCTAAAATGAATGAGGATAAAAATAAACTTTCTGAAGTAGAACATATAAAAGAGAAAAGCGAATACCTGCGTGGTACGCTGCCCGAGAGTCTTCAGAATGAAGTGACGGGAAATTTGTTTGCTCAGGATCAACAACTCATAAAATTTCATGGGTCGTATGTGCAGAGTGATCGTGAGTTGGATAAAGAACGCAAAGCGCAAAAGCTGGAACCGTTGTACTCATTCATGATACGGGTGCGAGTGCCGGGTGGTATTGCCACACCCGGGCAATGGTTGCAACTGGATGAGCTGGCTAGTAAATACGGTATGCCTACATTGAAGCTTACTACACGCCAGGCGTTTGAATTGCATGGTATATTGAAGCATAATTTAAAGGCAACAATAAAGGAAATTAATGAAGCGCTTTTAAGTACCATAGCCGCTTGTGGCGATGTGAACCGGAATGTGATGAATACGGTGAATCCGCACACAAGTTATATTCATGATGATGTGCAGCGCATAGCCCGGCAGGTAAGCGATCACCTGAATCCTAAAACAACTTCTTATTATAAAATTTGGTTGAACGATGAGGAAGTAGGAGGTAACGGACTAACAGAAGAAGTGGAAGAACCGGTATATGGGAAAGTATACCTGCCTCGCAAATTCAAGATAACATTTGCGATACCGCCATATAATGATACGGATGTGTTTGCGCATGACCTGGGATTGATAGCCATTGAAGAAAACAAAAAATTAACCGGTTTCAATATTAGCGTGGGTGGTGGTATGGGAATGACTTTTGGTGACACCGCCACACATCCGCGAATCGGCAATGTTATTGGCTTTGTGCCGTTAGAAAGAACTGTTGATGTGTGTGAAAAAATTTTAACAATACAACGCGATTATGGCAATCGTGAAAACAGGCGGTTGTCAAGATTGAAATATACTATAGAAAGAATTGGGTTGGATTTTTTAATTGAAGAATTACACAAGAGAATAGGTTACAAATTGGAACCCGCGAAACCGTTTACTTTTATTACCAACGGCGATAGCTACGGATGGGTGAAGGGTGCGAACGGAAAATGGTTTATTACTTTGTTTGTGGAAGGTGGAAGAGTAAAAGATACTGAAGCATATCCTTTAAGGACCGGGCTTCGTGAAATTGCCAAGATCAGTGATGGTGATTTTCGATTGACAGGTAACCAAAATGTTGTATTGGGAAATATCAGCGATCAGAAAAAAGAGCTGATAGAACAATTATTGCTGCGGTACAATATTCATCAGCAGCAGGATAAAACGCCATTGCGCTTGCATTCTTTGGCTTGTGTTGCTTTAAATGTGTGCCCGCTTGCAAATGCGGAAGGGGAAAGGTATTTGCCCGAACTGGTTGATAAAATTGAAGCATTGTTAGGTATGCATAATTTGCAAAAGCAACCTGTAACAATACGAATGACGGGCTGTCCCAATGGTTGTGCAAGGCCCTATTTAGGTGAAATAGGTTTTGTGGGGCGTGCCCCCGGCAAGTACAACCTGTATTTGGGAGCTTCGTTTAATGGAGACAGGATGAATGTATTATATAAGGAATCATTAAATGAGGAAGAAATTTTAACAACACTGGGTCCACTCATTGCGCAATACGCAACTGAGAAAAATAGTGAAGAACATTTCGGAGATTTTTTGGTAAGGAAGAAAATCATAGAGTATAAAAGCGCGACAGAAAATTTTCACAGGTAGGAAGTTGTATTAGGTATTATTGTACACTTGATTTGTGGCATTCATAAAAATCATTTGATTTTTTTTGGTGCCGGCATTAGCTTTTCATGGCATCATCGTTGTGTCACTCACTTGTACGGTAGTATTTCATGGCGACATTAGGTTGCTGATCAAAATTTTAAAAATAACTCTGGCAGCGTCTTAAAATAAAATCAGAATTTTGCAATAATGAGCACGCCTGAAAATATAAAATCTAAAGTGTACATTGCCGGCGCCGGTCCGGGAGATGAAGGATTGCTTACTATTAAGGCGAAGGACATATTGCAGAAAGCAGATGTTGTGCTGTACGACAATCTCGTTAATCGCCGCCTGCTCGATTTTTGCAAACCACTTGCTAAAAAAGTATATGTAGGCAAATTGCCATTTGCCTGCGCCAACAGGCAGGAGGTAATTCATCAAAAACTGCTGGAATACGCGGTGGAGGGAAATATTGTTGTGCGCTTGAAAGGCGGCGATCCGCTAATGTACGGACGTGGCGCTGAAGAAGCTGATTTTCTTTCTGCTCATGGAATTGATTTTGAAATCATACCCGGAGTTACAGCAGGAATCGCGGTTCCCGCATATGCGGGAATTCCCGTAACACATCGTGAAGCTTCGGCGGGAGTACTGTTTGTAACCGCGCACCAGAAAGAAACACCGGATAAACAATTGCTCAACTGGCCTTTACTTGCCGCGTTTGATGGTACTATCGTATTTTATATGGGTGTTAAAAATATGCCGCATATTGTGCAAAACCTTACCACAAATGGCAAAAGCGCTGATACTCCCATAGCGATTATTGAGCACGGCACCACGCCATTGCAACGAACATTTACTGGCACTTTGAATACAATTGAAAGTAAAATCGCGTCAGAACAGATAAGTATGCCCGCGTTGATAGTTGTTGGCGAAGTGGTGAAGTATCATAAATCTTTGGAATGGTTTGAGAATAAACCGTTGGTACATAAGCGAATTTTACTTACACATGCTGCCGCATCTTTAAAGACTTTGTATTCAAGCCTCACTGCAGAGGGTGCAGCAGTAACGCATCTGCCGTTAATTGATATTTATATGCCGGATGAAAACCCGGCATTGCAGGAACAAATAAAGGCATTACAATCATACAATATTCTGGTATTTACATCAGTGGCCGGTGTGCTTTCATTTTTCAAACAACTTAAAATTTCGTGTGTCGATTCACGTTATCTGCATACTTGTAAAGTAGTAACTGTAGGAAAAGAAACGAAAGCTGTTTTGAGGCAATATGGAATTGAAAGTGATATAACACCTTCCGTATACAATGCCCGGGAAATGGTAAAGACTTTGTTGAACGAATATGAGAATCCTGCAGACTTACGCATACTGCATCCTTCAAGTGATAAAGCGTTAGTTGGTTGGGCGGAAGAATTGAAACAACTTGGAGCAACAGTAGTGCAGGTGGAAGCTTATAAGAATACCTCTCCGGATTTTGATGAAGGTGAGTTGCAACAATTACAATATCCGTTTGATGCCATTACCTTTGCAAGTCCCTCGGCTGTAGATGCCGCGCAAAAATTGATCGCGGAAAATAAATTGAATTTTAATAAAGCGAATGTTGTATTTTCCATCGGACCCACTACAACAAAAGCATTGCAAAAAGCGGGCTTCACGCAAATAGTGGAAGCCGAAGCAGCCACTGCAGAAGCAATGGCGCAAACAATAATAATACATGGTATTGAACAACACTTGTCGTCCTTGAAATAAATTGAAAAAGTATGGCCAGTCAGTATCCGGGATATTTATTAAGTAAAAGCATTCCTCAAAAAGAGGCGGTGATTCAATTTGCACAGGAAGTGATCAATTATCTTTTTCCGATCGTGGAAAATGAGCAGGCTTTTTTAAACCGGCATCAGCGCAAGGCCGAGGCATTAAAAAATAGCTTGCTGGATATATTGTATTCATTCGATGAGAAAAGTAAATACTACGAAGCAAATATTTGCGATCCGTTCCTGGCATCACTTAATGAGATAAAAGAAAAGCTGGTAGAAGATGCAAACGCTATACTGGAGTTTGATCCGGCAGCTAAAAGCATTGATGAAGTGATCATTACATATCCCGGTTTTTTAGCGGTGGCGGCATATAGGATCGCTCATAAATTATGTCAGTTAAAATTGCCCATAGTGCCGCGCATTATTACCGAATGGGCGCACTCCGTAACAGGCATCGATATTCATCCCGGTGCCACTATTGGCGTGCCTTTTATTATTGATCACGGAACCGGTATAGTGATTGGTGAAACAACCGTTATAGGTAAGAATGTGAAGTTGTATCAGGGTGTTACCATTGGTGCGTTGGCTGTAAAGAAAACGCTCACAGGGCAGCGCCATCCTACTATTGAAGATGGTGTGATTATTTATGCCAACAGTACTATACTTGGCGGCGATACTGTAATTGGGCGCGAATCGGTAATTGGCGGCAACTGTTTTATCACATACAGTGTGCCGGCTTATAGTGTGGCATATCATCAACCTGTGGTAATAGTGAAAGATAAAAAAGATTATAATGAACCATTGAACTGGGTGATATAGAAATTGCTGACAAAATTCCTGCAGTAGCTGCTGCTATTGAATTTAGTTCTTTATTTTTTACTTTATACAGCATGAAAATGTGCAAAGATTTTTTGTGTGGGAACCAGCGGTATTGCTACTATTAAGCATCGTTGTGTCACTCACTTGTACGGTAGTAATGCTATTCATCGAGTAGTGAGTTATGAGTTATGAGTGAGAGATGCATGAGCCACTAAAAACGGGTAAGGATGAATGGTGAAAGAATTGTTGTGACCACGAATATCCGCTTTGTGCGCCGGGCTCCCTTTTCCTTTGGAGAAGGGCCGGGGATGAGGCTGCCCAATAGCATTCATGCATAAACTTATGCTGCATGTAGTATAGCTGATTAAAGAACTAAAAGTTGAAGTGAGTGACACAACGATGCTTAATAGTAGCACAAATGCCGGTATCATAATAAAAAGCACGAACCGATTATTGTGCTTATTAATAATAAAAGAGAATTTAAAATTTAGTGAAATGGTAGCTAACAACATTCTGGAAACTATTGGAAACACACCTCATGTGAAGATCAACAGATTGTTTGGCGATAAACATAAGGTGTATGTAAAGCTTGAACGCAGCAATCCGGGAGCAAGCATAAAAGACCGCATTGCTCTTGCAATGATTGAAGACGCTGAAAGGAAAGGAGTGCTGCATAAAGACAGTGTGATTATAGAACCAACATCGGGCAACACAGGCATTGGACTTGCAATGGTGGCAGCGGTGAAAGGGTATAAAATAATTTTGGTAATGCCGGAAAGTATGAGTGTTGAACGCAGAAGGCTGATGCAGTTGTATGGCGCATCGTTTGAGCTAACACCGCGGGAAAAAGGTATGAAAGGGGCTATTGAAAAAGCTACGGAATTAGTACAGTTGATACCGAATGCGTGGATGCCGCAGCAGTTTAATAACGAGGCCAATACTGAGATACACCGCAATACAACTGCGCTTGAAATAGTTAATGATTTTCCGGGTGGTATTGATTATCTTATAACAGGTGTAGGAACAGGCGGCCATATTACAGGTGTGGCTGAAGTGTTGAAATCAAAATTTCCAAACCTGAAAGTGTTTGCTGTGGAGCCGGAATTATCGCCTGTATTAAGTGGCGGAAGTCCCGGCCCGCATCCATTACAGGGTTTAGGCGCGGGATTTGTTCCTTCCATTTTAAAGATGGAATTGCTAGATGGCGTAATTCAAATTAGTAAAGACGAAGCGTTTGATTTTACGCAGCGTGCAGCCAAAGAAGAAGGATTGTTTGTTGGAATATCAAGCGGCGCGGCATTTGCCGCAGTTGCAAAAAAGATAAATGAAATTCCGGAAGGCAGTACAGTTCTTACATTTAATTATGATACCGGCGAGCGGTATTTGTCAATTGAGGGATTGTTTTAGTTTTTAATTTTGATGTTTATAATAAAAACATTGATCATGAATGAAAGCTTTGCTAAAATTTTGCAGGATGTAATCACGGCATTGCAACCATTATCTGCGGAAGAGCGTTTAAGAAAAATCGTTTCGCTTTATCCGGAAGGTGTTGTTTTTTCAACATCTTTAGGACAGGAAGACCAGGTTATTACTCACATGATTGCAAAGCAACAACTTCCCGTAAAAATATTTACGCTTGATACGGGGCGGCTTTTCCAGGAAACATATGAGTTGATTGACAAAACAATGGCAAGATATAAAGTTCCTGTAAAGGCTTATTTTCCTGATGCTTCAAAAGTAGAGGAAATGGTGAACACGAAAGGAATGAATAGTTTTTATGAGTCTGTTGAAAACCGCAAAGAGTGTTGTTATATACGCAAGGTGGAACCGCTTAATCGTGCATTGCAAAATGCGAAGATATGGATAACAGGATTGCGTGCAGATCAATCTGCCAACAGGCATGAGATGCAGGTGGCTGAATGGGATAGCGGAAGAGGCTTAGTAAAAATTAATCCACTAATCGAGTGGACTTTTGAGCAATTATTGCAATACATTGCAACCAATAACATCCCTTATAATCCATTGCATGATAAGGGATTTTTGAGTATTGGCTGCCAGCCTTGCACTCGTGCCATTCAACCCGGAGAAGACATAAGAGCCGGAAGGTGGTGGTGGGAAACATCGCAAAAAGAATGCGGATTGCATAGTGTGCAAACAGTGGTAAAATAAAAAGTGACAATAAAAATAATTTTAGAAAACATACATCAGTAATGAATACTGATCAATTGAGTAAACGAGATTTAAATTAAACGAAGAAGAATGTCTGAAAAAAGAATTCCGTCTTTTCCACGCAGCCTTGAGGATGAAAGTATCTACATCATGAGAGAAGTAGCTGCGCAATTTGAGCGTCCTGTATTGTTGTTTAGCGGTGGTAAAGACTCTATAACCCTTGTGAGGCTGGCGCAAAAAGCTTTCTGGCCGGGAAAAATTCCGTTCCCTTTATTGCATGTGGATACTGGTCATAATTTTTTTGAAACACTTGAATTTCGCGACTGGCTTATAAATGAAACCGGCGCGGAACTTATTGTTCGTTATGTGCAGGATAGCATTAATGAAGGAAAAGTGAAAGAAGAAACAGGAAAATACGCAAGCCGGAATGCCTTGCAAACCGTAACCTTGCTTGATGCTATTGAAGAATTTAAGTTTGATGCGTGTATTGGCGGCGCCAGGAGAGATGAAGAAAAAGCCCGTGCCAAAGAACGCATATTTTCCGTACGCAATGATTTCGGGCAATGGGATCCTAAAAAACAACGACCGGAATTGTTTGGCATGCTGAATGGAAAAATTAACCGCGGTGAAAATGTGAGAGTGTTTCCAATTAGCAACTGGACTGAGTTGGATGTGTGGACGTATATACGTGAAGAAGGTTTGCAGATACCGTCTATTTATTTTTCTCACGAGCGGCAGGTGATTACACGAGATGGTAATTTATGGCCATACTCCGATTTTTTAAATACCACAGAACAGGAGATTCCGTTTTCTCAAAAGGTTCGCTTTCGTACAGTTGGCGATATGACTTGCACTGCGGCTGTTGCATCCGTTGCAGATAATATTGATGATATTATTCATGAAATTCTGGCTGCAAAAATTTCTGAGCGTGGCGCTCGCATGGACGATCAGCGCAGCGAAGCGGCCATGGAACAACGCAAAAAGGATGGATATTTTTAAGTAGATAATCAAAACCTGAACTGCCGGTAGTTCATTTTGGATGTCAGCTATAGAATCTCGATTGAGCTTCAGTTGCGACGCTCCGTTCAACAGTGAATATCTATTGAACGGTAAAATCAATAGATTCATTGTTTTAGCAGGCAGTTTATTTTTTGAGATTTATTTTTGTTGATTTTTTAACTTATGAATTTAAAAAATAATCTATCAGTTTAGTAGGATAATAAAAATAGTCTGTTATTTTTGTGATACCAAATACTCTATCTATTTAGTAGATTTATGAAAAAAGTAACCTTTATATGTGCATTCACTTGTAGCGATAAATGTTGCCCGTGAGGGCTAATTATTAGTACATGCAAATCTCCGCAAGGATGATTCAAACATTCAATCGCTTTTTCATTGAACATATTCTCCAAAAGTAACTGCTTTCTACATGCAACGACTATTAATACTTAACAAAACAAGATTTGTTATCTTGATAACAATATCGACATATTTTATATTAAACAACGCTCAGGCTCAGCTTAATGGAGCCATCCAGGTATCGGGCAAAGTAGTAGATGACAGGCAATTGCCTATTGATGGAATTTCCGTACAAATAAGAGGTGCACAAACCGGAACAACAACTGACAGCCTGGGAAATTTTAAATTAATAACAGCAAAACAACTTCCATTTGTACTAGTAATAACCGGCGTGGGCTTTGCGCCTAAAGAAGTGAATGTGAAAACCGTAAACGATAAAATACGCGTACAACTATTTACACAAACGTTTTATGCAAATGAAGTGGTGGTAACCGCCAGCCGCCAGTCCGAAAGAATATTACGTTCTCCGGTGGCTATTGAAAAGCTGGATATCAGAGCGCTGAAGGAAACACCCTCGCCATCTTTTTATGATGCTTTGGGTAATGTAAAAGGTGTTCAGCTTACTACATCTTCACTTACGTTTAAAGTTCCGAACACAAGAGGATTTAACATTCCGAATAATTTCCGCTTTATGCAGTTGGTAGATGGCGTGGATATGCAGGCTGCTACGCTTGGCGTGCCGCTTGGTAACGCTATTGGTCCCACAGATCTTGATATTCAAACCGTGGAAATTACTCCCGGCGCTGCCTCCGCGCTATATGGCATGAATGCAATTAATGGTATGGCAAACCTGATTACAAAGAATCCATTTCAGTACCAGGGGTTGAGCGTTTATCAAAGAACCGGAGTGAATCATGTGGACGGAATTGATCATTCTCCGGCAATACTAACAGAGACGGCTATTCGATTTGCTAAAGCGTTTAAGAACAAGTTCGCATTTAAAATTAATGCCGCTTATTTGCATGGTATTGATTGGAGATCTAATAATACTGCTGATCAAAATCCTAATAATTTAAAATCGGCAAATCCCTCTTTCCCGGAATTAAATGGTGCAAACAATACGGTATATGACGGATGGAACAAATATGGTGATGATGCGCTGGCAGGTAGTAATACTGTATCCATAACAGGGCTGACGATTAACGGACAAAACAATCAAACCTTAACGGTAGCAAGAACTGGTTATTGGGAAAAAGATCTTGTGAGTCCTGTTATTGATAATTTAAAATTGGATGCTTCGTTATTTTATAGGATTTCTCCAAAAACTGAAATTTCCTACAGCTATCGGTTTGGCAAAATGGATGGAGTATTTCAGCGCGGCAATAAAATACAATTGGATAATGTACATGTACAAAATCATAAGCTGGAATTGAAGAGTGATGAGTTTCTTGTACGCACTTATGTATCGCTTGAAAATACAGGCGATTCTTATAATGTAAAACCTTTGGCTGATAATCTTGAATTATATAGCGGAGGAAGTGCTAGTGCTTGGAGTGACAAATATAAAACTGCTTTGTTGAATTATGCCGCGCAAAATGGCGGCGCGTTAACTTCCGGAAATCTTGCTGCCGCTACACAATTTGCCTGCGGGCAAGCGGATGCCGGACGTGCGGAACCCGGTACTGCGGGTTTTAACAATTTGGTTAACACCATTCGTCACATAAATAATTGGGATATAAGATCCGGCTCTATACCGGATGCGCCTGTAACCGGTGGAGCGGCGTTGATTCAGAAAAGCAGGATGTATCATGCCGAAGGTCAATGGGATATTACAAGAAGAGTAAAGTTTTTTAATTTATTGGTTGGGGCAGATGCCAGGGTGTATGAAATTATACCCGACGGAAATAATTTTGTTGACTTTAGCCGCCCCATTGATGAACGTAACAAGCCTGTGCAGGTAGATGGTAAAGTGCCGGATTCAAGCAACTTTGGAAGCAATGTGTATTATAAAAAGTTTGGAGCTTTCGCGCAAATCACAAAGACTTTCTTTGAGGAAAAATTAAAACTATTCGGTTCGTTGCGATATGATTATAATCCTGAATTTACCGGAAAGTTTACACCACGTGTGGCCGCAGTGTACACGCTTAATAAAGTTCATAACTTTCGTGTTACCTATCAGCAGGGCTATCGTTTTCCTGCATTGTTCGAAGCGCTTTCTTACGTGAACAACGGACGTGTAAAGCGTGTTGGCAGTCTTCCATATATCAACGATGGCCTGGGTTATCTTAATAACAGTTATACCCAGTCTTCGGTTGTTAACTTTAACGCGTCGGTTAAGGCTGCCGGTAATACCGATCAGGCCGCATTGGCTAACAGAAACCTGTTGGTAGTAGCCAATTTGCCGGATGCTCGTCCGGAAAGAATAAATTCATTTGAAGTGGGTTATAAAACTGTACTCTTTAATAATAAAGTGATCCTTGATGTAGACGCGTATTCAAATGTGTATGATGGATTTTTGGGGCAGGTGCAGGTGTTTGTACCAAAAGGAGAAACAGTTGGAACTGACGCGGCTGTAATAGCAATGATAGACCGTAACCGCGACGCCACTACGGCCGGTGGCGGAAATGCAGCAAGTAAGGGGCAAGACCGGTACAGGGTTTACACAAATGCAAGAAACACTTACCATAGTTATGGTTCATCATTGGGCCTGACATATAATTTTTACAGGAAATTCACTATATCCGGAAATATAAACTATAACGATATAAAATCGAATGCTACAAGCGATGTATTTATCACCGCATTCAATACGCCTAAATGGACGACGAATATATCGCTTGGGAATAGAGAAGTTATTGATAACATCGGCTTTAATATAGTGTGGAAATGGCAGGATGCTTTCCTTTGGGAAAGCCCGCTGGTAACAGGTTTGGTGCCTGCTTACAATACAATTGATGCGCAAATAACATTTACCATTCCAAAGTTGAGAAGCAGCATAAAAATTGGCGGAGCGAATTTGTTGAACAAAAGATTTTATCAATACGCAGGCGGACCAACAATTGGAGGATTATATTATGCGACAATTATTGTAGATGGATTATTGCAGGGAAACTGAGAAGGAGTGAGGAGTTATGAGTGGTGAGTTATGAGTGACAGTATTTATTAAATAATTCAATGATTCAATGATTCAAAAATAAGAATGACACAAACTAGAAATAATTTATACCCGGTTTTTTTAAAGCTCGAAAATCTGCATCTGTTGATAGTGGGTGGAGGTTTGGTGGGTACAGAAAAAATGCACTCTGTAATAACCTGTTCGCCTGGCGCAAGAGTTACTGTGGTAGCAAAAGAAATAAGTGAAGCTATAAGAGAACTGGCTGCTGATAACAAAAATATTCTATTGTTGCAAAAGCCTTTTGAACCGGAAGATCTTAACGGAAAAGACTTGGTAATCGCTGCTACAGCAGATGCGCTATTAAATACTGAAGTAAAAAAAGCGGCAGAAAAAAAAGGTGTGTTGGCTAATGTAGTTGATACTCCTGAGTTGTGCGATTTTTATTTAAGCAGTATTGTAAATAAAGGTCATTTAAAAATTGCGGTTAGTACTAATGGTAAATCGCCCACTGTGGCCAAGCGTATCAAAGAATTATTGAATGAAAGTATTCCTACTGAAATGGATAATGTGCTGGAAAACATGAGCACAATTCGTAGCCGGCTAAATGGAAACTTTCAACAGAAAGTAAAGAAGCTGGATCATATAACGCAAGTATTGGTAAACAATCATCCGTCGCAAAAAAAAGAACCCAACTGGAAACGTGTAGCCACCTACTGTATAGCGGCTTTCGGATTTATGATATTAGGTCATGCTGTTTTTAGTGTTATTCCTTTCTCCGCGGTGGAAGAGGTTTTCAGCGATTTATACAGTCAGCTTGATTATCATTTTATATTGTTTATACTTGCCGGTTTTTTAGCGCAAATGGTAGATGGTTCTTTGGGAATGGGCTATGGCGTTACATCTGCCACCTGTTTAATTTCTATGGGTGTAAATCCTGTTTCGGTAAGCGCCAGTATTCATACCGCGGAAATGTTTACCACAGCCGCTTCCGGCTATAGTCATTATAGATTTGGGAATGTAAATAAAAAGTTGTTCCGGCATTTGGTAATACCAGGTGTTATAGGCGCGGTGGCCGGTGCATTGATGTTGGTTTGGTTAGGTGATAAGTATGGTAAATGGTTGATGCCCGCCATCGCGTGTTATGCTTTTTTCCTGGGTGTAAAAATTTTGCGAAAAGCATTTATTGTTGTTGCTGTAAATAAGAAAATTAAACGTGTAGGCTGGCTTGCTGCTGCGGGTGGTTTTTTTGATTCATTTGGCGGTGGCGGTTGGGGCCCCATTGTAACCAGTACATTGATCTCTAAGGGTCGCAGTCCGCGGTTCACAATTGGAACTGTAAGCCTTACTGAATTTTTTATAACATTCGCTAGTGCTTTTACTTTTTTCGCCACATCAGGTATTAGTCATTGGCCGGTGATTGTAGGATTACTGATTGGCGGAGTAGTCGCTTCGCCTATTGCAGCTAAATTGGCAGGCAAGCTGCCTCGGAAAACAATGCTGATTGGTGTAGGTACAATTGTAATGATCTGGAGTGTGAGATTGATTGTGAAATCGGTTTTTTAGGCAGGAGGCAGTTGGCAGGAGGCAGTTGGCAGTAGAGAAAGCAGAGATCAGATGTAAGAGATCAGAGCACAGCGGAGAACATATTATGAGAAGCTGTTTTAGATTTTTTTTTGGATACCGGCATTTGTATTTCATGGCATCATCGTTGCGTCGCATTTCGTTCATCGGTAGTATTTCATGGCATCTTCTTTAGTTGAAAGTGCTTAAATAAATTGAGAATGGAGAGTTAAGAATTAAAAGTGCTTTAATCACTGATTGCAAGCCAAAACAAAAGTACTCATTACTCAAAACACATAACTCATAACTTGTTGAATAGCATTACTACCATACAAGTGAGTGACACAACGATGCTTAATATTAGCACTACCGCCTGTAACAAAAAAGTTATGAGTTATGAGTTTTGAGTGGGAGATCAGATGTCAGAAAAACACTACTGACTTCTGATTTCTGACAACTGATCTCTGACCTCTGGTCTCAGAAAAACATGTAAATTGTGTAGTAAAAAATTTTATTAATTATAACAATATGGAAGTACTTAGAATTGCAACAGCCGGAAGCGTTGATGATGGTAAAAGTACATTGATCGGAAGATTATTGTATGAAACAAACAGCATTACTACCGATAAACTGGAGGCTATAGAAAGAGCCAGTAAACGCAGGGGTGTTGACTATCTTGACCTTAGCCTGCTTACTGACGGATTGATCGCAGAACGCGAGCAGGGCATTACGATAGATGTGGCGCATATTTATTTTTCCACTCCAAAAAGAAAATACATTATTGCCGATACGCCGGGGCATGTAGAGTACACGAGAAATATGATTACCGGTGCAAGTAACGCGCAGGTGGCCATAATACTGGTGGATGCAAGGAACGGTATACTTGAACAAACGTATCGCCACTTTTATATAACCAACTTGTTGCACATTTCCAATGTGGTGATTTGTGTTAATAAAATGGATCTGGTAAACTATTCGCAAGAGCAGTTTGAGAAAATACAAGCAGATTTTCAGAAGCTTTCAGCAAAAGGAAATTTTAAACAACAACATTTACAATTTATTCCGTTGGCTTCTTTATTTGGTGATAACATTGCGCAGCTATCGGCTAATATGCCTTGGTATAAAGGCCCGGCGCTGTTGGAATATTTGGAGAACCTTGAATGGCACACAGAAGAAAATGAGCTGGCTGCTCGTTTTCCCATACAATATGTGATTCGTCCGAAATCCAATGAGTATCACGATTTTCGAGGTTTTTCGGGAAAGTTGATAAGTGGCGTGTTGAAAAAAGGAGATGCTGTAATTGCATTGCCTTCGCTGCGCGAATCAAAAATTAAAGAGATATTCCGATATAATGAATTGGTTGATCACGCAGAATGCGGCGATAGTGTAACCGTAACTTTGGAGGATGAAATTGATTTAAGCCGTGGTGATATGCTTGTGTTGAAAGAACAGCCGTATCATGCATCAAAAGAGTTGTCGGCACAGGTTTGCTGGCTTGATCATGAAGCATTGCGACCAGGAAAAAATTATCTGTTACAGCATGGCGTTAACCGTGTGAAAGCGAAAGTTGGTAATCTATTCAGCAGTATTAATGTGCAGGATTTCAACCAGGTAGAAGATGTGACCAGCCTGGGTTTGAACGAAATTGGTTTTATTTCTCTTAAAACGGCGCAACCCGTGTTTGCAGATAAATACGCAGAAAACAAACAGAACGGCTCATTCATTTTAATAGATGAATTTACTAATAATACAGTGGGCGTTGGATTTGTAGTGTAGTTTTGCAGCAAAAGATTTAATGAAACAAAGCGAGAACTTTACCAAAATAATGTTTAAAAAAATCAAAAAGCCGGAAAACACTTCCGGCTTTTGGTTTTATTAAAATACTTTTTAGTTAAAATAAAATGCCAAGATTAAGGGCAATGTAAGATAGTTTAGCAGAAGCTTGGTATTTGCTTTTGAAAACATTGTTAAGGCCGTTGTTATAAGTTAACCCAACCACCATCCGGGTATTGTCAACCAGGTTGTATTCAATACCGCCACCAATTAGCAGGCCATATCTTACAAGCTGCACATCGCTGCCAATACTGTGCGATTCGTCGCCATATTTAACTTTACCACCAATTTTAAAACCGGGCGTTAAGCCAAACTGACCGTAATATTTTACTGGAAAAGGCATACTTACTTCATTGGTTTTTAACTTCAGTGTTATGGGAATGTCAATATAAGTAAGGCGTATTTTTTGCGATGTAGTAACAGCGTCCACCGTGCTGTTTAGCCGTCCGCAAATGTTGCTGATGGCGAGCTCGGTGCCAATCGCGTAATTTTCCTTTAAATAAATATCGGCTATTACTCCATAAGAATAACCGAAGCGCATACCGTCAGATTTTACGCCGGTTCCTGTTACATTATTGAACCAGCCAAAAGTAGGATTAAGTTTAAAGCCCAGATCAACTTTAGTTTGAGCTTGTGAAAATGTAACTGCCATTACCAGCAGCAACAGTGAGAAAATTATCTTTTTCATAGATACAATTAATTGAAAAATTTCAAATTGGTTTAATGATAAATCAAATATAGTTTCGTATAGCTGTTTTGATTTCTGCCGCAAACTTACGGATTTGATGTATATAATCATTCAATGCGATTGTTTAATCAGTATAGCGCTGACGTTGAAGTAAAAAAATAGCAATATCGTTTAGCATGTATAAGACTATTTGAGTCAGTATTTTTTTTGTACCGGCGGTGGTATTCCATGGCATCATTGTTGCGTCGCAATCACTTTATCGGTAGTATTTCATGGCATCATTGGGTTTTACGAACAAGTTTCACATATAACTCAAACGCTTCTTAGTATTAGAAGTGATATGATCTTGAGAAGCCTTATCAACGTTTGCAATGGTTTAGTTTATAAATTTTTTTCTTTTTTTTTACTTTTGATTAACATGATTTTTTTGATACTATTTGCATTTTGCAACTGGTGAATTAAAACTTTGTGGATGCGATTTCATAGGTGATGATTAGAATTACTACTGATGAACGGAGCGTCGCAACCACCGTCCAATCAGGGTTCCAAAGCCGGTTAAAAAAAAATATAACAAAATTCTGGCAACAGCAAATTTGGAGTAAAGGGACAATCTGCGGGATAAGTCAAAAATAAATTTGGTTGACAGGTCAACTAATGTATCTTTGCGCCCATGAAACTGAATCATAATTTTTCTGAGAGTCCTTTTTTTCAGGATTTGCAAGATACATGGTCATTTCAGCTTGGGCGCATTAACAAGCTGATGTTTCGTAATGGAAACCATCTTATGCAAAAGGCGGAAATTCCATTGCAAATGGAACAAATACCGGTTTTGGTAATTGTTTGTGCTAAGAAAGAATTATCACAGCAGGAAATAGCGGATATACTCGGCAGAGACAAATCTTCTGTACAGCGCACTATTGTTATATTAGAGAAGAAAGGATTTGTTAAAGTATTTCAGGATGACCATGATAAAAGAAAAAATGTAGTTCTGCCTACAAAAAATGCATATTCTCTTGTAGAAAAGATAAAAAATATTGTAAAGCAGGTTGAAAAGGAAATATTAAAAGTTTTTTCAGTGGAAGATCGAGACGCTACATTGAAAACATTCAAAGCCATTGCCGATAAATTAGAGGAAAAAGTCAAATAAATTTTTTTATAATAAATGTTGATAGGTCAACTATTGATAGATCAACTAAATGTTAAAATCGCCGTATAAAATGAAAAGAATCTTGATCGCTGGTATTTTACTGTCAATTGGTACAGTATATGCTCAGCAAAACATTAGCTTAAAGGAGTGCATAGCTTACGGCTTACAACATCACCGTGCTGTGAAAATTGCGGAAAACAACATCGCGAAGTCGAAAGAGCAGGGCCGGGAGGCATTATCTTCTTACCTGCCCCAGGTGAATGTAACCGGGGAGTATGATTATAACATGAAGCTGCCAACCACCATTATTCCTGCGGGTGTATTTGGAACCGAGCCGACAAAAATGTCAATGGGATCCCGGTATTCATCAACGCTTGTGGGTCAGTTGGATCAACCGGTTTACAATCAGTCGCTGTTGCTGGGTATCAGGGCCAATGAGCCAAATATGCAATTGGCGCAATTAGGAAAAGTACAAACAAATGAGCAGCTTATTTACAACATCGCTTCCTCTTATTACCAGGTGCTTGTTATTCAAAAGCATTTGCAATTGTTGCAAAGTAATAAAAGCCGAACGGAAAAATTGCTGGAAGTAATGAAGTTGCAGGCTCAGCAAGGTGTTGCAAAAAAGATAAACGCGAAACAGGTAGAGGTGAATCTTAACAATATTAATTCGCAAATATCTAACGCGGAGAATAATTATACTTTGGCGCTGAATTCTTTGAAAGGAGCTACCGGTATGGATTTGAATTCGATGGTGGCTTTGTCGGACACGGCACGCTGGTTGCAAACAGAACAGCTTTTGCCTATAAGCAGCGACTTTAATTATGCGAACACTACTTCTTACAAAATTCAGGAAAAGCAGTTGGAATTATATGACATCAATGCGCAATCAATTAAGGCAGGCTACTTACCAACGGTTTCATTATTTGGTCGTTATGGATTCAATGGCTTCGGGCAAAAAGGCGGAGAGGTTTTCAGTAATCAGTTTGACTATTCTGTGGTAGGTGTAAAGTTATCTATTCCAATTTTTGATGGCTTTAGAAAAAATGCGCAATATAAACAAGCAAAAATAAGTATCAGTAATGCACAGGAAAATTTAAAACTTAATGAGATCTCGCAAAACCTGGCTTTTATAAATGCTGATAGCCGGCGTGAGCAGGCGAGAGTTACATTGTCGAGCGACAAAAAAAATATGAGTATGGCACAGGAGCTATATGAGAACGTGAGCCTTCAGTATAAACAAGGTACATCATCGTTGAGCGATTTGTTAAACGCGGAGACATCATGGAGTTCAGCGCAAAACAATTATATACAGTCGCTCATCAATTATTACATAGCGAATCTGAATGTGGCAAACGCACAAGGAAAGCTACAGGAATTTTATACTAATTTATAAGCTTATACTTTATTCGTTGGAAAAATTGTAAAACCAAAATCATGAAAAAGATAGTGATCATTTTAGTTGCAGTAGGTTTAGTTGTTCTTATGGGATGGCGGCTGGCTAGTAACAAAAAGCAGATTGATGAAAAGAAAAAGCCGGTACTTGATAGTAATGTATTGATTCCGGTAAATACAATAAAGCTGGAGAAAACTTTTCCTAATAATGAATTGATCAAAACAGGAACGCTTGTTCCCAACCTTGAGTCGGATATTATGGCAACTGCCGGTGGAAAGCTGGTGATGGTAAATTTTGAATTGGGAAGTTATGTTAGTAAAGGTGCGGTGGTAGCGCAAATTGATAATAAGATGCTTGAGCTTAAAAAGCAATCATCGGAGTTGGCGAAAACTAAATATGAAAGTGATTATAATCGCAATAAAATTTTGTTGCAGGGAGATGCTACTACTGAGCAAAATGTTCAGGATATTAAGTATAGCTACGATAACTCCGTCAATCAGATAAGTCAACTTAAACAGCAAATTGAGGACAATAGTATTAAAGCACCTATTAGCGGGCAGGTGGTTAGCAAGAAACTTGAGCCGGGCACTTATGTAAATCCAGGCGCTATATTGGGTTCTGTTGTGGATGTTAGCACGCTTAAGGTGGATGTGATGATTTCCGAAAAGGATGCATATTCGTTAAAGTTGGGGCAAAGTGTTACAATCACTACAGAAGTTTATCCCGACCAAAAGTTTACCGGAGTGGTAAGTTTCATTAGCCAAAAAGGTGATGCAATGCACAATTACCTGGTACAGCTAAAAATGCCAAATTCATCTACGCACCCGCTGAAGGCCGGCACATTTGTATATGTTGATTTTGCACGTAAAAGCAATGCTCCCGCACTTCTCATTCCTCGTACCGCGTTGGTTGAAAGTTTGAAGAACCCTTACGTATATATTATTGTAAACGATAAGGCTACTGTAAGAAAACTTGTAACAGGTCGCGAAGTGGGTAATGATGTGGAAGTAGTGGAAGGGTTAAGTGAAGGTGACGTTGTAGTTATAAACGGACAGATAAACCTAAGTGAAGGTGTAGCAGTAAAAATTATTAATTAATAAAGTGGTAAGTACTAAGTATTAAGTGATCAAAAAAACTGGCAGAGTACTATACTCAGATGTTGCAGGCATGCAATGATTGTTTTAAAGCAGGTCACTTAAAATAATATACATTATACATACTACCGGGAAATAAAAGGAGATAATGAAAAAACTTACAGAACTCGCCATAAAACGTCCACTGCTTATAACCGTGGCATTTGTTGCGTTGATATTGTTTGGTTTAATAAGTTTTAAACAACTTAACTATAACCTGTTGCCGAAGTTTGATGCGAATGTGGTGATGGTGCTTACCACATATCGCGGTGCTTCCGCCGAAGAAATTGAAAACTCCGTAACCAGGAATATCGAGGATGCGGTGTCTGCATTGGAAGGGGTTGACCGTATTATGTCTTCGTCGCGGGAAGGTGTTTCAAACGTAATTATTCAGTTAAAAGAAGGCGCTGATGTAAACTATGCGTTGAACGATGCCCAAAGAAAAGTGAACCAGGTTGCGTCTTTGCTTCCTACCGGTATTGATCAACCGATTTTAAGTAAATTTTCATCGGACGACATACCCGTGCTCCGTCTTGCAACTACTGCGAAATTGAGTCCTGCTGCATTATATGATTTAATGGATAAGCAGATAAAGCCGCAGATCTCAAACATTGAGGGTGTTGGACAGGTTACGCTTATTGGTGGCAACGAAAGGCAGATAAATGTAAACGTTGATAAAGACAAACTGGAAGCTTATGGATTAACCATTACGCAGGTTTCGCAAATAATAAATGCTTCAAGTCTTTCTACACCTGCCGGTACAGTAGAAACTCCGCGCAATCTTTTTTCCATAAAGTTCGATGCGAAGTTTACCGAGCCTGAAGATATGCGCAATATGGTTATCAGGCAAAATGCGAACGGCAGTAAAATTTACCTGAAAGATATTGCTGAAGTAGTGGATGCGCAAACGGATATTACCACTATTAACCACTTTAACGGAAAGCCTTCGTTGGGTGTGCAGGTGCAAAAACAAAGCGATGCCAACGCTGTGGAAGTGAGCAAACTTGTGAGGGAGCGATTGAAAAAAGTGGAAGAACAGTATAAGAACATCGACCTGAAATTTGATGTCGCATCTGACCAGTCAGTTTACACACTCGATTCTTCTGCAGCGGTAATGCACGATCTTATACTGGCGGTGTTTATTGTGGCCATTGTAATGTTGTTCTTCCTGCACAGTTTCCGGAGTGCCATGTTTGTAATGGTAGCATTGCCATCATCTATGATACCGGTGTTCATATTCATGAATCTTTTTGGTATGTCGTTGAACCTGATGACACTGATGGGGCTTTCCCTCGTGGTGGGTATCCTGGTGGACGACTCCATTGTGATTCTTGAAAATATTATGCGCCACATGGAAATGGGCAAGAACAAGGTAAAAGCAACTGTTGACGGACGTTCGGAAATCGGTTTCACCGCTATAGCTATTACGCTTGTTGACGTGGTGGTGTTTCTTCCTGTGGCATTGTCAGGCGGTATAATAGGTTTGATCCTTCGCGAATTTGCATTGGTGGTAGTAAGCTCCACATTAATGAGTTTGCTGGTATGCTTTACCATCACGCCGCTGCTTGCATCGCATTTTGGAAGAATTGTACACTTGTCAAAGAAAAGCTGGTGGGGAAAAGCCAATATATGGTTTGAAAATCAGTTGACAAGTATAAGAGAAGGATATGCCAATATATTACGCTGGTCGCTTGGACATAAGCGTTGGATTTTAGGAGGTGCTTTCGTATTGTTTTTCTCGTCTTTCCTCCTTCTGGCAAATGGTTTTATAGGTACCTCATTTATGAGTAAGAGCGATAGAGGTGAAATAAACATTAAGCTGGAAATGGCTCCGCAAACTGCCGTTTATGAAAACAATAAAATTGTACAGCGTGTAGAAAAAATGTTGTTTGAGCAACCGGAAGTTGTGAGTGTGTTCTCAAATGTGGGGTACAACAGTTCCGCAGGATTTGTATTGCCGGGAATGAGTGGCAACAATAACTATAGTGAGCTTACTGTAACGATGGTTGATAAAGAAGAAAGAAAAGTTTCTGATGACGAATTTGGTTTGCGCATGCGAAGATTAATTTCCGAAATACCAGGCGTAAAAGTAACTGTAACGCCAGTGGGCATTACAGGTAACTCGCAAATTGACGTACAGCTTGTGGTGAAAGGCTCCAAAAGAGAAGATGTAAGAAAAACGGCAAATATGCTGAAAGATGTAGTGGAAAAAACAGCCGGAACGCAGTATGTAAAATTCAGTGCAGATGATCCGAAGCCTGAAGTGGAAGTGAAATTGAATCGCGAAAAAATAACCAACTATGGCTTAAATGCAGCGGAGGTGGGAACGGCTATCGCATACGCGTTCAGTGGCAATAATACGGCTAAGTTCAAATCGTCGGGCAATGAATATGATATAATGGTCACCAGTGATAAATTTGATAAAACCAGTATCGACAATGTGCGCAGACTTCAGTTTGTGAATGCGCAGGGACAGGTTTTCCAAATGTCGCAGTTTGCCGATATCAACGAAACTATGGGCGAAACGGTAATGGAGCGTATGGACAGGCTGCCATCTCTAACCATCAATGCCTCTGTGGTAGGGCGTTCTGTAGGTACCGTAGGTAGTGAAATTACAGAACAGATCAATAAAATGCAATTGCCCGCAGGTACCTCATGGCATTATATAGGTACACTTGAAAATCAAACCGAATCATTTGTAAGTCTGTTGCTGGCGTTAGGTTTGGGTATAGTGCTGGTATACCTTATTATGGTAGCCTTGTACGAAAATGCGGTGTATCCGCTGGTAGTATTATTTGCACTGCCAATGGCCATGATCGGCGCTTTCCTGGGCCTGTCCCTAAGCATGCAGGATATGACCATTTTTGCAATGGTGGGTATCATTATGCTGATGGGGCTTGTAGCGAAGAATGGTATTTTGCTGGTAGACTTTACCAATCACCGGAAGGCAGAAGGGGCGCCGCTTGTAGAAGCTTTGATTGATGCGGGGCGCGAGCGTTTCCGTCCTATTATCATGACAACTCTCGCCATGATATCCGGTATGATGCCCATTGCCCTTGCATCCGGCGCCGGCGCAGAAGTAAAGAATGGTATGGCATGGGTAATCATAGGCGGCTTAACAAGTTCGTTATTATTAACGCTGGTAGTAGTGCCATGTATGTATTATATAATTGATACGCTTCAACACAAACTGACCAGGAGAAAACGCGTAAGATTCTTCAAAAAAACACGTTCGCTTATTGAACTGAAACACGCGTGATAGTTGAAAGTTGAAAATTGAAAGTTGAAAGCGCAATAAATACATGTATGCTATTATACTTAGGCACAGTATAATAGCATACATTTTTTTTGGAGACCGGCGGTAGTGCTACTATTAAGCATCGTTGTGTCACTCACTTGTACGGCAGTAATGCTATGGAGCGGGTTGTTGGTTGATAGTATTTTAACCACAAGGGCCACAAAGGGAAGCACAAGGCACACAATGATGCCTGAATTACAACCATTCTCTGGTTATACTATTGGCAGTAGCAGAAGAAAGGTTCGCCGCGCCGCTGCTTCGTTGCGCTCCTGTTTTGTGCACTGGGACACCCAGCCTAAATTTTAAGGTTTAAAATTTTCCAATTTCTTGCTGTTCTTCAGTTCTAATGAGCAGTCTTGACTGGATTGTATTTGAATAAGGAGAGTGTTAGGATATCCCCCTTTGACAATATCCTCCTTTTAGTTGATACTCTATTCTTATATATTTTACTGGCAACAAAAGCAAT
>JAVBLN010000034.1:0-25594 GCA_031553495.1 Flavihumibacter sp. | reverse complement strand
TTAAAATAAGGAATCCCACTGTAGCCAATAGTAAAGTATGCAGCCGCTAAAGCGATGAATAGCATTCCTTTTGCTGAAGTCACAGTAGTACAAAAGCTTAATCAGGGCGCCCCCCGCGATCGGGCCGTCATCGATCGCGGGGGTGCTTTTTGTTTCTTTTTGCACAAGCAAAAAGAAAAAGACTTTGTAAATGAAATGTTGAAATCCGTAAACGATATTCCTTTGCGAACTAAATAATTAATCCTAAAAACTTTAAATGTAGGCAGAGTTGTGTGTCAGGTATTTTACATTTTCATATTTCTTCTTTAACAAGTTTGTTATACGTCTATAAGCAAGTATATACCTCACCATTTTCAAATTAGCACACTTTCAAATTATTCTCTAGATTTGTCATTGAAAGAATTTGAGTATAAAGCAACAGAGCGTATGAAATACACACAAAGCACTTTAGAAAAAGTAGAGAAAATATTACTGGAAAATGATTACATAGTTCGGTATGAGAGAGGTACTTTTCAAAGCGGATACTGTATTTTGGAAGCGAAAAAAGTGGTAGTACTCAACAAATTTCTGCAAGTGGAAGGCCGTATTAATACACTGATGGATATTATTCCCCAACTTAATATCAACCCTGATATACT
Organism: Flavihumibacter sp.; assembly: GCA_031553495.1. GTDB lineage: Bacteria > Bacteroidota > Bacteroidia > Chitinophagales > Chitinophagaceae > Pinibacter. The sequence continues at coordinate 24,956 of JAVBLN010000034.1, read as the reverse complement.
TAGCAACGAATCTAAGAAATTGTTTGATGAAATAATAGCACGCACGGATAGTTGAAAATTGAAAGTTGAAAGCGGAGAATTTAGAATGCTATATGTATAAGTTGTAGAAGAAACAAAACATTCGGCGCTGTTTTCTGATCTCTATTTTCTCTACTGCCCACTGCCAGCTGCCCACTCAATTACATTCCTGGATAATTTTAATGCAACAACGCAACAGGCATTTTCGTCATTCGACATAAAAAACTAATTTCGCTTGTGGCTTTCCCATCTCTTACAATAACATTTCTTGGCACCGGCACCAGTACTGGTGTTCCTATGATAGGCTGTAGTTGTGCGGTGTGTAGCTCAACCGATGAAAGAGACAAAAGATTCAGAAGTAGCATTCTTGTACAGTCTGAAAAAACAACACTGGTAGTAGACACTACTCCCGATTTTAGAAGCCAGATGCTCCGCGAAAAGATAATGCATCTCGATTCGGTTTTATTTACTCATCCGCATAAAGATCATATTGCAGGCCTGGATGATGTGAGAGCTTATAATTATTTTTCTAAACAAGCAATGCAGGTGTATGCAAATGAGCTTACACAGGAAGAGATCATTCGTGAATTTCCTTATGTGTTTGCGGATTTTAAATATCCCGGTATTCCCGACATTCAGCTTAATAATATTGACGATACCCCTTTTATAGTGGGAGATATTCCGGTTACACCCATTTATGTGTGGCATTTAAAAATGCCGGTACTTGCGTTTCGCTTTGGCGATTTTACTTATATAACTGATGCGAACAGAATTGACGAAAGTGAAAAAGCTAAAATAACAGGTAGTAAAATACTGGTAGTAAACGCACTTCGAAAAGAAAAACACATTTCTCATTTTACTTTGCAGGAAGCTGTGGCCCTCGGGCAGGAATTAGGTGTGCCGCAGGTTTATTTCACTCATATTAGTCACCAGTTAGGAAAGCATAGCGCTATAAATGCAGAATTACCCAATGGTATTCAATTGGCATACGATGGCTTGAAGCTAACTGTTTAGTGAGGAAATTAAAAGGATGAGTTGGCAAAACCTCAGCTTTAGTGAGTGGATTTTGAATGTGCAATCACACAAAATAAACAGATGATTTTGTAATGCCGAAGCCGGAATATACTTTTGCACCATTATCTTTACAAGCCCAAATCGACCACATACCTTATATAATTATTTCTCAGCAATTTTCATAAAATCATATTTTCGCAACATGCAACCTATTTACAAACGAGTTCTACTCAAGCTTTCCGGTGAATCATTAATGGGCGATAAGAATTTTGGATTGGATCCGGCCATGCTTTCAGCTTATGCGCATGAAATAAAATCGATTGTGGATGTGGGTGTGGAAGTTGCGCTTGTTATAGGCGGCGGCAACATTTACAGGGGAATGAATGAGGCTGAAACCGGTATTGAAAGGGCTCATGGTGATTATATGGGAATGCTGGCTACGGTCATAAATGGTATGGCAGTACAGGCCGCGCTTGAAAAGGAAGGAATTTACACCCGCTTGCAAAGCGCTATTAAAATGGAGCAGATTGCTGAGCCATACATTCGCAGGAGAGCCATGCGCCACCTCGAAAAAGGCAGAGTGGTAATTTTTGGAGCAGGTACGGGAAACCCTTATTTTACAACAGATACGGCTGGTTCCCTTAGAGCTATTGAGATTAAGGCCGATGTTATATTGAAAGGTACCCGGGTAGATGGCATTTACTCCGCCGACCCTGAAAAAGATCCTGACGCTAAGAAATATGAATCCATCACTTTCGCGGAATGCATTACAAAAAATCTTCGGGTAATGGATATGACGGCCTTTACCTTATGCATGGAAAATTCGCTTCCTATAATTGTATTTGATATTAACGAGCCTGGCAATTTATTGAAAGTTGTTACCGGCGAAAATGTAGGAACGCTGGTTAAAGTATAAATTTGGCAGAAATCAGAGGTCACTCAGGACTCATCACTCAAAACTTTTTTTGGGACCGGCCGTAGTGCTACTATTAAGCATCGTTGTGTCACTCACTTGTACGGTAGGAATGCTGTTGGGCGAGGGGAAACATTCATGGCTAAATTCATACAGCGTATAGTATAATAAGAAAGCTGTACTTAGAAATTGATAGTAGAACTGAGGATACAAAACGGTTTTAGCTGCCCAATAGAATTCCTACCGTACAAGTGAGTGACACAACCGAAGCCCAATCAAGGCTTTACTGCCGGTATCATAATAATAACTACAGAAATTTACGCTGTGCGAAATTTGACATGCACACACTGTTTCTAAAAAGTTAACCGGAAACTACCGAACACCCCAAATCTATCGATTCGCGCTTCCGGTATTGGCGTTGGCAAAACTCTCCAAACCAAATCGAGACGGAGGAATTTTAAAATATTATCCACGCCGGTGCCAACTTCCATATATGTAGTTCCATTCAGGGTTTTAAAAGTATTATCGGCATTTGTAAAATTGAGGTCGTAATTGGCTTTGCTGAGATTTCCGGTTATCAATTTCACATTATAAAACTGTCTGAATTTTAATTTGCGTGTTATAGGTATAAATTTAAACAGGCCTGTGCCAATATTGTGCTCAAAAATAGCGCCGGCATAACGGTCTTGTATATACTGAAAACGGTTCATGAGGCTGAATGCGTATTTGTCGTAATAATACATTTCGTTTCCCCGCAGTACATCCAGCATCATGTAGGGCAATGTGCCAAATGTGCGGCCTCCGAAAAAGTTATAATAAATATTGCCATACGGAGGAATTTTTACATTATCATACACGCTGGCAAACAGTTTATGATAATCATAATTACTATTGAATATGCCGGAAATGCCCTTTGAATATTTTAGCTCCACAATAGGATATTGGCTGCCCACACTTACACGAAAAAAATGGCCCTCAAGAAATTTTTCCATATAAGCAAATCGAAGCATCACAGAAGCCTCGAAATTGTTGAGTGGCGTACCGGGTCCGCCATCCATGTAAAGGCTTTTAGGCGGCAGGTTTTTTATTGGGTCGTAGGTTTTACGAATGAAGGATGGAGTTATGGAAAAACCATTTAGCCATTCTTTAGTAAAATCCAGGCGGTATTCTTCCACTTTCATAAACTTCAGCGGTACGCCGGGTTTGCGTATGGCAATGGCGAAAATATTATCCGGACTTATTTCGCCGTAATTTATCTGCCCGTTTTCCAGATCTTTGGAATAAGAGCCATACACACTCAATCTTGGGTTGCGTTTAAACAGGTACAGGGCATCCGCTTTATACTTGAACTGCTTGTCGGTAAAGCCATAAGCAAGATAGCCGTGCAGCATCAGGTTTTTATTGAAATTATAATTGGTGCTCAAGTCCCAGCGCATTCTGAAGCCTTCCAGGCTATTATAAGTAAACCAGTTGTACCACGGACCAATATCCCAGTTGCCAATGCTTTTATAACCTGTGGCTACAAATGTAATGGCATCCGAATATCTTTGGAACAGCGGCATTTTTTGAAGCGTATCGATCATGGAATAAATGCCTTTCTCATTCTTATTAAGTTCTTCGTGGCGACTTTGTGTCCAGAAGGAATCAACTTTTTCACGGGCATTTGGTTCTATCAGTACTTCCTGTTTTATTTTGTTGTGATTGAGTTGATCGTCAATAATTGGAAGATTGAATTTGGGATTCCGGTAAGTGGTGGTTTTTCTGCCAATCATACCAATTTTCGTTTTGCCGATAGGCGCAAGGTCAACCACAAATTTATCTTTCCATATAAACCATGAAGTATCGCTGATCATGGCGTATTCCTGCACCAGGCTCAATCTTTCTACAAAGTTGATATTAGCGTCTTTCGACAGAAAAAGGTTCATTTTCTGAATGGCGAAAGTAGTATCATGCACCCAGCAATCGCCATCAAAAGTGTTTTCTCCTTTATGTTTGGGAATAAACGCAAAGTGAATAAACCGGCGTTTGTTTACATATTGTGTATCAAGAATTTTGTAATGATAATATGCATCTCCATTATCCGACAGCGGACTAACAAACTGTTTATCAAACACCGGAATGAAATTGGCATAAATATTAACGTTCTGATCGGTACCGCCAAGAAACTGTGTGATGCTTTCATTTTTTACACCTTCGGTTTTACTTGCTTTTATGATCTCCCTGCTTTTAAAAGGATTTTTTTGTGCATAATAATCTGAAATAGTTTCTGTTAAGTAAATCGGCAAAAAAGTGGTACCATTAGCGGTGTCAGCATTTTCGAGAACGAAGCCAAATGGTTTCAACAGCTTCATTTCTCTCAGTTTTTCAGTATTTATGCGGTTGATGTCAAGTTCCAGTTTGTTATATAATTCGTAAGCATAATTATTAAAACGGTATCTGTCGTTTTCCGGCTTGTGTTTCACAATTCGGCGCCAGAGCAGCAATCCGCGGTCTATTTTTCTTTTAACAACAACTTCTGCCTGTAGTTTTCCCCTGTCCATCGGAACAACCAGTTCCAGTTTATTTCCGTTGGCGTGTTGATTAATAAAATCCGGGCTAAGAAATACTTTGAAATCCTTATAACCCACATAAGTAACTTCAAGTGTATCTGAAGGCCATTTGTCAAGGTAGAATGTAAAGGTTCCTAATGAATCACTTAGCTTGCCAACATTAGAAGTCATGAATCGGATAGATGCGAAAGGAATCCGCTCGTCACTTAGCCCGTCTTTGATATAGCCTGTAATAACTTTTTGTTGTGAATAGCTTATCAAAGTAACAATGCAAGACACGATCAATATGAAAACTCTATTGGCTATACGTTTCAAAGGACACATGCTCCAAAAATACATCAGAAATTCGCAACTAGCACTTTAAATGCGACAAAACAAATAATGGAAAGAAAAATTGGAAATAATAATATTTTCTCATTACTTTGTATTTCAAAGTGCTTTTTATGAATTCTTCTTCATCAGAACCATTAGGTGCATTACAGGATATAAAAAAAATGATGGAACGCTCCGGACGTTTTATAAGTTTAAGCGGTTGGAGTGGCGTAAGTGCAGGCATTTGTGCGCTTGTGGGTGCATGGCTGGCTCACCGCAGGCTCGCCACTTATACGAAATTAAGTATAGAAGAAAGGTATTATACAACAACCGGGCTTGTGTGTGATCTCATTTTTATTGCAGCCGGCGTGTTCGTGGCTGCTTTGGCGCTAGCCTTTGCATTTACTTATTTGCGTAGTAAAAAAGATAGTGTTCCCATTTGGGGAACCAGTGCCCGCCGCCTGGTGTGGAATACATTGTTGCCAATAATTGCCGGTGGGGTTCTGATATTAAAAATGGTTGACCTGCACTACTACACCTTAATAGCGCCGGCCTGCTTAATATTTTATGGCTTAGCGCTCATCAACGGAAGTAAATATACAATTGGCGAGATCAGGTATTTAGGGTATGCGCAACTGTTATTAGGATTTATTAATTGCCAAATGCCGCATTCGGGGCTTATCATGTGGGCATTGGGTTTTGGTGTAATGCATATAGTATATGGGCTAATGATGTGGTGGAAGTATGAAAGAAAAGTGGAAAAGGAGAGCGTTCATTGAAATTCAAAAATCAAAAGTTCTTTATATTTCGGGCAGTATAATATTCGGTGTTATTTTTTTGAAACCGGCGGTAGTGCTACTATTAAGCATCGTTGTGTCACTCACTTGTGCGGTAGGAATGCTATGGAGCAAGTTGCAAGTTGCAGGTCACAGGTTGCAGGTGTTTAAGAACGAGCAAACTTTCAAAAATCAGATGCTAGAGTTCAGAAATCATAGATTGTACGCAGATGTCCTACACCTTTGAGGTGTAGGACATCTTGATAACGACAAGCCCGGAATATTTTAACCGATGAATAGAATTACAACAGATGAAGTGATTGCGACGCAACGATGATGCTATGAAAAGCTGAAGCCGGTATTCAAAAATTGTTACAAAAAAACAGTTGCTGAAATAATGTAGTAAGTATTGAGTGCAATAATAAACGGACCACTCATAACTCATTACTTATAACTCAAAACTTTAAAATGAAGAATCCGATTGAAAATTTAAATAAAGTGTTTGACAGCCGCGTTCGCCTGGGCATAATGAGCGCCCTGATGGTGAATGAGGAAGTGAATTTTAATGAGCTGAAAGAACTGATGGCTATAACCGACGGCAATCTTGCATCGCACATGAAAACGCTGGAGGAAAATTCTTATATTAAAGTGCAGAAAGGATTTATCGGAAGAAAAACAAACACTACTTATTCAATTACAAAAGCGGGGGAGAAGGCGTTCAAATTACATTTGGAGGCGTTGGAAAAAATGATCCGGTCGATAGAATAAATTTTTTTTATACCAATACTTTGAAATTCAAAGTGCTTTCTAATAAACTAAAAAACGATTTATGAACGAACAATTAAGAAGACTGATCTTGTACATAGCAGGAGCTTTTTTGTTTAATGTAATTTTTTATCGTGAAGAAATGGCGGTAAATACCGTGATCTTCGACGCGTTTATGCTTTCCTCACTGTATTATTTGTATCCTGCTGCCAAAACCGATTCAATAGTGCGGTGGTTATTTGTAATGCACATTCTGTGCCTTGGCACGCTTTTATTACACAATACTGTATTGTCGAAATTCGCGTTTATCATTACACTTTTGCTGCTCACGGCATTTAGCGAATACAAACACCGTTCGGCGTGGTATGCCGGAGGTTCGGTGATGATGAATTTCATTCTGTTTGTGGGCAGCTTTGCCGAAACGCTAATTGATTCGATGCGGGGAAAGAAAAAGCGTTCTGCAAAATGGTCGAAGTATTTAATGCTTTCCATTATTCCTATTATTTTGGCTTTTATCTTTTTTGTTATTTACGCAAATGCCAACGCGGTATTGGCAGACATTGCAGAAAAAGTTGGAACATGGATTGAAGTTAATTTGCAAAAACTGTTTTCAGTATTTATTTGGGAGCGGATCATCTTCACATTGTTTGGGTTTTACATAATAGGATCGTTGCTGGCAAAAACAAGAATAAATTATTTTAGTGTAAATGATATCAACCACAGCGATGAACTGGTGAGAAAAAGGAGAATTGTAAGAAGGCCCTCCAAAGTAATTCAGCAACCGGTAAGGCGCTTTTCAAATACCGGATTGAAAAATGAAAACACCATGGGTATTATAAGTTTCACGTTGCTTAATATGATTCTGCTTGTGGTAAATTGTATAGATGTGGATTTTGTTTGGCTAAATTTTGAGTTTAGTGCGGATAAGCCTATTTACAAACTAGTGCATGAAGGCACGGAGTTGCTGATAGTTTCCATAGTTCTGGCGATGTCGGTGGTATTGTTTTTCTTCAAAGGAAATTTGAATTTTTATAAGCGTAATAAATGGTTGAAATACGGCGCTTATGCATGGATACTTCAAAATGGATTCCTGGTGCTGTCTGTTTTGCTGCGCGATTACTATTACATTGCTCACTACGGATTAGCATATAAAAGAATTGGCGTTTTATTCTTTTTATTAATGGTATTGTTTGGATTGATAACCGTGTTTGTAAAAGTGTCTGCAAAAAAAACGGGCTATTTTTTGTTCAGGGTAAATGCCTGGGCTGCAGTGGTATTGCTGGTTTCAGCATCGTTCATTAATTGGGATGTGAGAATAGCCAAATATAATATTGCACACAGAGATAAAATTACGCTCGATACCGCTTTTGTGCTTTCTCTTTCAGACAGAACACTTCCTGTAATTCATCAAAACAAGGAATTGTTTAAAGATGCGACGCTTGTTAATGGTGATGACATGCTGCAATACAGAATTGGCCGATACCTGAAAGAGCAGGAACAATACTCATGGCTATCTTGGAACTACGCAGACGGCCGGACTAAAAAATATTTGATGGAACAAAATTTTAAAGCTCCGAAAGAATGAAACAACCAAATTCATTATTAACCGCGTTGTGGATATGGTTTTTTGCTGTGTGTGTAAGTGCAGCAGCAGTAAATTATAATTTGCATATAAATTTTTCATTATGAAACACAAACCATTTTCAATAATGGCAAGAGGTAAAAGTTTTCGTTATGCCATTGCAGGTATTATGGATTTTGTAAAATACGAACATAATGCATGGCTGCATGTAATATCAACAGTAGCGATAATTGTGTTATCGTTTATTATGAAAATAAGCGCTGGCGAATGGATGGCGATAGTATTGTGTATTGGTTTTGTATGGGCGGCAGAAATGGTGAATACTGTTATTGAAAAAGTGATGGATCATCTGCATCCATCAGAGCACTTTAATGTAAAGCGCATAAAAGATATGGCGGCGGGTGGGGTGTTGGTTGCCGCCATCACCGCGTTTATTATTGCATTAATAATTTTTATCCCAAAATTTTTATGACAAAAATAGTGCGCGGTTGATCTTTTTTATTATGAAACCGGCATTTGCGCTACTATTAAGCATCGTTGTGTCACTCACTTGTGCAGTAGTAATGCTATGGAGCAGGTTGGCAGTGTAAACTTCAGATATCAGATAAGCAACCACCGATTACCAGGGCATATTAATCTTGTAGTTTGAATACTAAATATTTTCTAAGCGGGCAATCCAATTATTGAATCTTGGCGACTTTTCCCGAATTCGTTTCAGGCCAATTGTTTCAGATATAATATCGCCATAAACAATTTTATTGTATCCCCTTATAATACGTTCTAATCTGTGAGATGGGGAAGTGTTTTTATTGTTGTTTATCATTTCAGGATTGGGATAATCAGAAAATGTTTTCTCAAGTTCTGCGATGCCTACTAAATCATCAGGTGGAATCAGGCTTTTTATAACATGAATATCATTGAAAAGCAACCCTTCAAATTCATGCAATTGCAGGTAAGGTATAAATCTATAATGATATTGAGGCTCAAGACTCTGTAACATAGAGTGCTCCAAACTATCCATACGATTGCTTTTATCTGCAATCATGTGGGCAGCATCCCAGCCTGGAAACTGACACTTGGTATATATACCATAATAATCAATAAAGGTGGTTACGTAAGCCTCCTGCTCTGCTTTGAGATGTGTTTCAATTTGGTCTTTTAATCTCTGCCATTTTACAATTCCACCTCGTGATGTTTTAATTAAAGGTGTCTGTAAATAAATATTTCTATTGATAAAAGGAACCAGTAAATTAGTTTTAGCAAATGCTTGCTCTGTAGGCCCTTCACAAATCATAATAATTCTTTTCATCAGCATTTACTAAAAATTTGGTTGACCTGTTGTAATTATATTTCTTTTCCATAAATCGTCTATCGTGTAATCCTCTAACCATAATTTTAGTTTCCCGGAATCCAACCTTTCAAAGATGCTCTCTCCATTTTTCTGGTCAACAGTTATCACATCTTCAGGCTCAAAATGACTAATTAAATCAGTAGATTGAGTTGCGATAATTACCTGACACTTTTTTGCCGCCACAGATTTAACTAATCCTGCAAGCTTTGCAATTGCTGTTGGATGTAAGCCTAATTCAGGTTCATCAATTATAATGGTCTTTGGCAAATTTGGTTGTAGAAATAACGTTGATAAAGCAATGAATCGAATTGTACCATCCGACAAATCATTTACTCCATACACTGTAGAACTATACTTGCTTTGCCATCTTAATTTTAGATTTCCGTTATTCTCAGGGCGAAAGAAGAAGTCTAAAAAATATGGAGCTATACTTTGAATGGTTTTTACAATAAAATTGTAAACAATAGGTTTCTCTTTTTGAATGTTGTACAGATATGCTCCTAAATTATTACCTTTTTCGTAGAGATAATATTTATCATTATCTATGTTTGATTCCTTGTTGAATGGCGAGTTTTCTCCCGTATCATGGAAGTGATACTTTGCTAATTGATCTAAATAATTTCGGATATATTCAGCCCTTGACATACTTTGAAAACGTAAAACTGATTCAGGACCAAAGGATGCAATTTCAATTGGATTATCGTAATGAGGATTGTAATACCACATTCCCTCTTTAGTAAAAACGAAACCTGCTTCACCTTTTTTTAGAGTAAAGGAGTATGCATTTGTATTAGGAAAATACAGTTTCGTCGAAATCTCCTCTGTTATTTTATCTCCTTTATGTAAAAAAGTGTCAATTCCCTTTAATGCTACAAACTCTTGCAAATTACGGTTATATACCTGTTTTAGAAAATCAAAAAAGGATAAAAAATTACTTTTACCGCTGCCATTTGCACCAATAAGAATGTTGATGGGCCGGAGTTCCAAGCTAAGCTCCTTTATAGATTTGTACCCATTTATGTCAATTTTATCCATTTGATCTTCTTTGGTCTATACTTAATAATCTTAACACCTCACCATAGTCTTTCTGCAAGGCTGATGGTAACGCTTGCTGACAACACTAAGATTCTCGAAGTGAAAAATTTACCCTAATTCTTCAATAATGTAAACCACAAGGCGCACAAAGCATATTTAAGATTATTCTACCCTTTCCTGATCTCTTTCCTATTTGAAAGCTTTGGCTTTCTTTTACATTTTACACATACAGCATTCTCCATTCTCCACTCTCAATTCTCCATTCAATAAACTTTCAACTCTCTCTCTATTCTTCAATTTTTTCATCTACCGCGTTAGCCAGGATGGTAGCTGTAATTTTCTTCAATGGATTTTTATTTCTGTCAGCGTATGCTTTCCGGTTTGCTGCAATATCAATACAGTTAAAAATGGAAGCCAGGAACGATGCTGCAGATGCTTTGCTTTTGCCTGCAATGTCTAAAGCCGTTCCATGATCCGGAGAGGTGCGCACAAAATGCAAGCCTGCCGTGTAGTTCACTCCTTCACCAATTGCAAGCGATTTAAAAGGAATTAACCCCTGGTCGTGATACATGGCAAGTACTGCGTCAAATTTTTCATACAGGCCTCTTGCAAAAAATGCATCGGAGCTATAAGGTCCAAATACCAGCGCATTATTGTTTTGCTTAAACGCCTGGATGGCCGGTTTAATAATTGTTTCTTCTTCGTTGCCCAGTAAACCTTCATCCCCTGCATGCGGATTAAGCGCCAATACCGCGATTTGCGGTTTGTCGATGCCAAAGTCTTTAATTAGACTTTCATGCATGATTTCCAGTTTTGAAATAATGACTTCTTGTGTAATATGTTTAGAAATTTCTGAAACCGGTACGTGCTCGGTAACAAGGCCCACCTTAATATTTTCTGCTACCATGAACATTAATACATCATTTGCTTCGGCGGCGGCTTTCAGGTATGGCGTATGCCCGGTGTAGTTAAAACTTTCCGATTGTACATTCTTCTTATGAATAGGCGCTGTAACCAATCCGGCAAGGTGGCCGTTTTTTAGAGCATCTACTGCGGAAATCAGCGATTTTACAGCATACTTTCCCCCGGTTTCATTCAGTTGGCCGGGAGTTATGGCAACTTCTTCTTCCCAACAGTTGAGAATATTTACCTGTTTTGTATTGATGCGGGTAAAATCTTTTATACTTTGATAATTGAAGTTGATGTCTGCAAGCGATTTGCGATAGAAATTTATCGATTTGTTGGAAGCAAAAACTATTGGAGTGCATTGATCTAATATGCGGCCGTCTGATAAAGCCTTAATAATCAGTTCTATGCCAATGCCATTTAGATCGCCACAGGAAAAACCAATTATCGGTTTATGTTGTTCTGATGGATTTGAGTGCATGTTTTTCAAACAGGTTTTAAGGTTTAAAGGTAAGAAAATAGTTATGAGTGGAGAATTGAGAATGCTAAAACTGGCATCAGAACTTTCTACTGATAACGGTAATTTCACGCAAAGCCGCAAAGATTATGTGCAAAGAGCGCAAAGAGATTTCTGATTTCTGACATCTGATCTCTCTACTGATTTGATGCTGTTTGGGTTAATATTTTATGGTACGAACATCAGTATTTCATGGCATCATCGTTGCGTCGCAATCACTTCATCGGTAGTAATGCTGTTCATCGGCTACAATATTTCAGGCCTGTCGTTATGCTGGTATCATACACCTCCGAGGTGTAGGATACCTGTGTACTCGCTGCTGCTTTTAGTAATAGATCAAGTAACGCATCGGCACAGGTCAGGAGACCTGCGCCAGCTTTGTTATTGTAGTGCTTGCCTGTAGCGAAACACCTGCAACTTGAAACTTGTAACCTGCAACTTGTAACCAACAACTTGCCGAATAGAATTCCTACCGCACAAGTGAGTGACACAACGATGCTTAATAGTAGCACTACCGCCGGTACCCCCAAAAAACACTACATAAGAATTTCCTGTCCGCGAAACATAAGAACTTTTTGACTTTTGTGTTCAATTCTCACTCTCAATTTTCCGGTAACTTAATTAATTTTGCGCCACATGTACACACTGAAGAAATCGCTGGGACAACATTTTTTGAAAGATGAAAACATTTGCAAAAAAATTGTAAATGCTTTGCAACAATACCCGTTTGAGCAATTACTTGAAGTAGGTCCTGGTGGCGGCGCACTCACTAAATACCTGGTTGCTATTTCCGGTATTAACTTTAAAGCAGTGGAACTGGATGATGAAAAGGTGAATTTTTTGCTGCAGACATATCCTGTTTTACATGATAAAATTATTCACAAAAGCTTTTTGGATATTGATAAGCCCTTCGAAGGGAAATTTACTATAGTGGGCAATTTTCCTTACAACATTTCTACACAGATCCTTTTTAGAGTACTGGAGTGGAAAGAGGATGTGGAAGCGGTGATGGGAATGTTTCAAAAAGAAGTGGCGCAGCGTGTGGCGGCATCTTCCGGCAGCAAAGTGTATGGGGTGACAAGTGTGCTGGTGCAGGCTTTTTATAAAGTGGAGTATTTATTTGATGTACATCAAAATTGTTTTAATCCGCCTCCTAAGGTTATGAGCGGCGTTATAAGACTTTTGCCAAGAAATGATGTGCCGGAAATGAAGAGTGAAAAAGCTTTTTTTAACCTTGTGAAAACTGCATTTAACCAACGCCGTAAAACGTTGCGCAATGCCGTAAAACCATTGTTTAGTACTGAAGTATTGCAAGATGATATTTTTAATAAACGCGCTGAACAACTAACCATTGATGATTTTGCGCGGTTGACATTTTTAACCAATTAAAAAGGCGAAAACCTACAACACATTCAGCATTTTTGACTTTTGCTTTTAACTTTTATACAATGAAGGCTATAATAACTGCTAAAGTACACGACTATTTAAAAGAAAGATTAACAGAGAAAGGTTACGAAGTTATCTACGCTCCGCAAATTACATACGATGAGTTGAAAACCGTTATGGGTGATGTGGATGGACTGATTGTTACCACTCGTTTAAAAATTGATAAGGATATTATAGATGCCGCGCCGAATTTAAAATGGATTGGCAGATTGGGAAGTGGCATGGAACTGATTGATGTAGATTATGCCGAATCTAAAGGAATACGTTGCGAAAGCAGTCCGGAAGGCAATCGTAACGCTGTGGCGGAACATGCGCTGGGAATGTTGCTGAATTTGATGAACAAAATTACACTTAGCCAACAGCAGGTGCGTGAAGGCAAATGGATAAGAGATGCGAACCGCGGCATTGAACTTACAGGAAAAACTGTGGGCATCATTGGCTTTGGAAATACGGGCCAGGCGTTTGCAAAAGTGCTGTCATCTTTTGATGTAACGGTATTGGCATATGATAAGTATAAATATGGCTTTGCAAATGGAAATATACACGAAGCCAACTTAGAGCAAATATGCCGCTATGCGGATGTTGTAAGCTTTCATGTGCCGCTGACAGATGAAACCCATCATATGGCAAATGATGAGTTCTTCAATAACTTGCAACAAAAACCTTATTTTTTAAATTGTAGTCGAGGTAAAGTGCATGATACCAATGCGGTGATCAACGCATTGAAAAATGAAAAAATTGCAGCAGTGGCTTTGGACGTGCTGGAAAATGAAAAGCTGGATACATATTCTGCTCAGCAAAAAGAACAGTTTGATTGGCTGCAACAACAGCCAAATGTAATTATAACCCCACACATTGCAGGCTACAGCCATGAAGCATTTTATATGATGGCCAAAGTGGTTTTGGATAAATTAGTAATTAATAATGAATAATTAATAATAGGTGGATATTTGATGTATTCCGGCCTATTAAGGGGAAAGCTGAAAATTGAAAGTGCTTAAATAAGTGGAGAATGGAGAGTTGAGAATGCATTATACACTGATTGCAAGCCAAAACAAAAGCACCAACAACTAATAACTATTAACCATTATTTTATTTTGGTCATAATGAAAGCTGTGATCTTTTTATGGTACGGACGACAGCTTTTATTAAGGTATCTATTATTGTTTTTTAGTCTTGATGAATACCGCAAGTATAGTTATGATACCGGCTGCGGTATTTCATGGCATCATCGTTGCGTCGCAATCACTTCATCGGTAGTAATTCTTCTCATCAGTTAAAGTATTCCAGGCTTGTCGTTGTTCAGATGTCCTACACCTCGAAGGTGTAGGACATCTGTATACTGATTTCAGATATCTGACTTCTCTACCAGCACCCCTATTATTAATTATTCATTATTAATTATTAATTACAGCTCGTCTTCTCTTTCCAGCAACAAGATGGCACTTTGCGGCACTATATAGTATTTGTCGCCCTCATATATAACTTCGGTGGCGCCACTTAATAAAAAAATGGCGAGGTCGCCCTCTTTTGCTTGTAATGGAATATACTTTACTTTATCATCATCCTGTTTCCAGGGTTCATCTTCAGTAGGAACTGGAATGGCGTATCCGGGGCCGGTTTTTATTATATATCCTTGTTGAACTTTTTCTTTTTCCTGTATGCCGGGCGGTAAATACAACCCGCTTTCCGTGCGTTCATTGGGCTTAGTTAAACGGATTAATACGCGGTCACCTATTACAATCAGTTTTTTAATTCTATTGTCGTTAGTAATATGCATGATTGCTTTTTAAACTTTATGTGTAAAATTAACACATTCAAATGAGATGCGGTAAGCCTTAGAACGGTTGCCGGTGTTCAATTTTTTTCAAGCGTAGCGGGGTTTAACAAAAAATTAGTTGAACCGCTTCAATGCCTTATTAAAATAAACTAACTTTAGTTCAACTAAATAAATAATAAATCATGGAAGAAAAGAAAGCAACGATATTATTATGTGAAGATGATCAGAACCTTGGATTGGTCTTAAAAAATTACCTGGAGTTAAACGATTATGATATTGTCCTGGAAAGGGATGGCCGCCTGGGTCTTGCAGCTTTTCAAAGACAAAAATTTGATTTATGCCTGCTGGATGTAATGATGCCTCATATGGACGGTTTTACACTTGCAGAAGCAATTCGTGATGTGGATCCTGATATTCCTTTGTTTTTCTTAAGCGCAAAAACAATGAAGGAGGATATTATACAAGGGTATAAATTGGGTGCCGACGATTACATTACAAAACCTTTTGACAGTGAGGTGCTGTTGCTGAAAATTAAAGCTATTTTAAAGCGCAATGAAGATTTGACCCGGGAGCTTGAAAGCAAACAATACACTTTGGGGTCTTATCATTTCAATCCGAAATTGCGCGAACTTATTCATAACAATAAAACACAAACTCTTTCTCCAAAGGAAAATGAGTTGTTGAAAATGTTGAGCGAGCACTTAAATGATCTTTTGCCCAGGGAACAGGCACTGAAAAAAATATGGGGCAGCGATACTTATTTCAATGGGAGAAGTATGGATGTGTATATTGCAAAACTTCGCAAATACCTGAAGGATGATGAAAAAATTGAAATAGTAAATATTCATGGAAATGGCTTCAGGCTGGTAGTACACGAATAAATATTTATACTGTTCTGTGTACGGTGTATGAAATGTCTTTACTATTATAGCTTGTGTAAAAGTTCGTGCATCGTACATAATTGTTGTCTTAACTACTCTCTTCATCAGACTCTCAATTAACAATTGCATGCCTACAAATTTTCCTGTTCAAAACATTCTATTTCTGGATATAGAAACTGTTTCGCAATATTCATCGTATGATCAGTTGCCTGAAAGCTGGCAATACCTGTGGAAGAAAAAAGCGGATATTTTACTGAGAAACAGAGAAGAAGAAACTGTTGAATCTGTTTATCAGCGGGCCGGTATATATGCCGAATTTGGTAAAATCATTTGTATTTCCTGCGGCTTTATTTTGGGAAACGGGGATAGCAGGAAGATTTGCATAAAGTCTTTTTATGGCGATGATGAAAAACAGTTGCTAACTGATTTCAACAATATGCTTAATCGTTGGTCGCAGGACGACAGCAAATATTTATGCGCTCATAATGGAAAAGAATTTGATTTTCCGTACTTATGTCGCAGACTTATTATAAACGAACTTCCCATTGCCAACTGTTTGAATATGCAGGGGAAAAAGCCTTGGGATATAAAGCATCTTGATACAATGGAGATGTGGAAGTTTGGCGATTATAAAAATTACACTTCACTTGAATTGATGGCGCACAGCCTTGGTATTCCCACTCCTAAAGATGATATCGACGGAAGCATGGTGGGTGAAGTATATTGGAAAACACAGGATATTGGCCGCATTGCGAATTATTGCCAGAAAGATGTAATCACCGTGGCCCAGGTTTTTCTGAAACTGCATGGCGAAAGCCTTATACCTGAATCTAATGTTGAAATAAAATAACATTACGAATCATTGAATTACTGAAAGCTTGCTGGTGTGTGATGAAGTGTTCTAACAAACAATCATCAACCAGCAACTCTGCACCATAGCCGTACATGATACTGTCATTGCTTCCAAAAGTTTTTTATGATAACGGGTTAGAGATTTCTCGTCCGGTTGTTGTATGAATTGAGAATGCTTTATACACTGATTGCAAGCAAAAACAAAAGCACTCATTACTCAAAACTCATTACTCATAACTTGTTGAATAGCATTACTACCGTACAAGTGAGTGACACAACGATGATGCCATGAAATACAACCGCCGGTATCCAAAAAATAAAACTGACTATGCTACAACCTGCAATTGTTCTGCAGTATAGCCTATACAAAAAGGGCCTTTTCAATGATTCGGCGATTCAATAATTTGTATTGCCTCTTGCAGGCGTTGTTCGTAGTTGCCGCTAATAATCTTCCACGGTACGGATTGATTGATAAGAATGTCTTTATAAATATTGAAAAGTTTTTCGCGGGTTGCCAGGTCGGGATATTCGCGCAGCTCATCTTTTATCCACGGCAGATCTGTATTGCAGAGTAAATAAAGATCATACTTACGTTGCACAATTTCATTGAGAATAAAGGGATCGCATTTCCCAAAAACAAATTCACTCCACACTTTCATTACATGCATATCCGTATCAATAAATAACAATGGTGGCTTGCCGGTTTCCGATTGGTTTTGCAATGTTAACAATGCCTTTTCTTCCAGTTTCAACTGTCCTTTGGCAATAGTCAACAGGTTTTCATAAGTATAATTCGTGCCGTTTTTCAATAAATATTCTCGTGCATATTCACGCACCCAAATGGTTTGGAAATGGTTGGCCAGCGATTCGCATAATGTGCTTTTTCCTGTACTTTCAGGGCCTATGATTACTATCTTTTTAACTTGCTGCATTCTTTAATTTCTTTGACCATGTAATATATCCTGCAATTGCCAATGACAGTAAAACCATATACTGAAAACTGGTAAATACAAACCCTTTGACGAAGTATAACGGAATGGAAGCTATATTGGTAATGATCCACCAAATCCAGTTTTCCAGTTTCTTTTTAGCCATTAACAACATGCCTGTATAAGCTGCAGCCGAAGCAAAGCTGTCGGCAATGGGAACGGTACTGTTTGTAAAATGTTTCAATACTAAAAAGAGAATTGCCCAACAACCTGCGAAGAACAACAAGCTTTGCATCCATTCTTTCGCATTGCTACCGGTAATGTGTAAAACCGTTTTGCCCTGATTTTTTTTACCCCACATTATCCAGCCTACTATGCTCATAACGGTATAGTAAAAATTAACTGCCGATTCGGCATATAGCCCGGCTATAATACATATATACACATAAAGAACAGTATTGACAATACCTGTGGGATATACCAGGATATTTTCTTTTCGTGAAAATATTACGGAAGTGATACCAAAAACAACTGCTATAAATTCGAGCGGGCCTGTGTTTTTTATGCCTTCAATAAACTGAGAAAAAATTTGTGTAATATCCAATGAGTAAGTTTTGACAAGTGTTTGATCGTGTTAATATGCGGATTTAACAATATATATGAACTGCAGGTTTTCATTTCTCAATAATTATTAGTTTCTCAAAAAAGAAAACCTGCGTATATGAGTTACAAAAACTTTTCACCTTTCTTGCGTTTCACCTCTGCTACATATTCCTTTATATCCTGTTCTTTTTCTTTTTTACAAACTAGTAAAACATCATCAGTGTCCACCATAATAAAATCGTCAAGCCCTTGCAGCAGCACCAGCTTGTCGTTTGGCGCATGAACCATACAGTTAGTAGAGTCAATTACAATTACATTATCGCCGGCAACTGCGTTGCCTAGGTAATCTTTTTCAAGGTTGTCGTAGGCGCTGTTCCAGGTTCCAAGGTCGCTCCAGCCAAAAGAGGACGGTATGATATATACATTATCCGCTTTTTCCATAATGCCAAAATCGATGGAAATATTTGTACACTGCGGGTAAATGTTATCAATAGCTTTCTTTTCTTTTTTTGTGTTGAAGTTGTCTTTTTCGGCAGCGAACACTTCATACATTTCAGGCAGATATTTCTCAAAAGCCGAAAGAATATTTTTAACCTTCCAAACAAATATGCCGGCATTCCAAAGAAAGTCGCCGCTGGTAATAAATGTTTTAGCCAGCTCAAGATTAGGTTTTTCCGTAAAGGTTTTTACCTGGAACACGTTGTCGGTAACGGCATGTTGTTCATACTGAATGTAACCGTAACCCGTATTGGGATAAGTTGGTTTTATACCAAGTGTAACAAGTGCATTATGTTTTTCTACAAAGCGCAATGCTTCCAGGGAAACTTTTGTAAAAGCCGTTACATCCATTATAAGGTGATCGGAAGGCGCTACAATTAGCGAAGCTTCGGGATCTTGTTGCAAAAGTTTAAAAGAAATATAAGCAATGCATGGTGCGGTATTTTTTCTTGACGGTTCCGCCAAAATGTTTTCCTGCTTTATGTCTGGAAGTTGCTCCTTTACCGTAGCGGCATATTCCTGTGAGGTTACTACAAAAATATTTTCTTTGGGAATAAAACCTGCAAAGCGCTCAAACGTCCATTGGATAAGTGTTTTTCCGGTATTTAAAATATCGAGGAACTGCTTTGGATGCTGAGTTCTGCTTTTTGGCCAGAACCGGCTACCGATTCCGCCAGCCATAATTGCAACATAACGGTGCTTATTCATTACTAATTCTTCTTAAGATGAGGTACTTATATAAAAACGGCAAGATAGGAAATAAAAAATGATGAATATAAATTCCTTACGTTAAATGTGTTAAACAAAAAATCTTTGGGCATACTGCAAATACTAGGTTTTTTTGTGGAACCGGCGGTAGTTTTTCATGGCATCATCGTTGTGTCACTCACTTGTACGGCAGTAATTCTAGTGGGCGGTGGGCAGTAGGGAAATCAGAAATAAGAGGTCAGAAGACTGTGTCAGCTTTTTACACTAATTGCGAGCAAAAACAAAAGCACTCATTACTCATAACTTGTTGAATAGCATTACTACCGTACAAGTGAGTGACACAACGATGCTTAATAGTAGCACTACAGTTGATTCCCCCAAAAAAAAATCGCGCAGCTTACAACTGCGCGAAATATTTGCACTTTATAGAAAGCCTATATCAAGCCTTCTCTTACTAGATCGTGTAAATGTATAATGCCGCGATATTTATTAGCTTCGGCCACTACCAATTGCGTAATATCATGTTTTCGCAGCTTATCCAAGGCATCCACCGCCAGCGCATGGGCTTCAATTGTTTTTGGATTTGCAGACATAATATCACTTGCTTTTACATTACTGATATTAATATCTTTTTCCAGCATTCTGCGTAAATCGCCATCTGTAATAACACCTTGTATTTCGTGGTTTTCATTAATAACAACTGTCATCCCCATTCTGCCTTCAGAAATTGAAATGATGATTTTTTTGATGCCATCACTTGCGGAAATACAAGGTTTGGGATTGTTTATATACATATCCTGCACACGCAGGTATAATTTTTTTCCCAGCAATCCTCCGGGATGAAATTTTGCAAAATCTTCACCTGTAAAACCTTTCATTTCCATTAGGCATACTGCAAGTGTATCGCCCATAACCATTTGCGCTGTAGTACTGCTGGTAGGCGCCAGGTTATTTGGACATGCTTCTTGTGGAACGGTAGTGTTTAAAACAAACCCCGCATTTTGTGATAAATAGGATTTATCATTGCCTGTCATGGCTATTATTGTATTGCCAAAGTTTTTCACAAGCGGTATAAGCACTTTAATTTCCGGGCTTTCGCCGCTTTTGCTTATAATCATTACAATATCATCTTGTTGTATCATTCCCAGGTCGCCATGAATTGCATCTGCCGCATGCATGAAAAGACTGGGTGTGCCTGTAGAATTCAATGTGGCTACTATTTTTTGTGCAACCACCGCGCTTTTTCCTATGCCGCTGATTACCAATCGTCCCTTGGAATTGTAAATCGCATTTGTTGCATTTATGAAATCCTCATTAATGAATTGAGCCAGTCCTGCAACTGATTCGGTTTCAAGACTTATGGTGTGTAAAGCTGTTTGCCTGATTTGTTCTTTAGTCATGATGGTTGCAAAAATAGCTCATACATTGTTTGATAGCACTAATTAAAGATTGTAGTTTCTTTTTGCAAACATCATTTTAACAGATATGTTTTTTTTGTAACTTCGCCAACCTTAAAAAATCCTACCCTATACTTCCTTATCTTTTTTAGACCAACTTGCCATCCGGGTATAGGTGTTTTATGAGGGAAAGAGAAAACAAAATCTTTGTGAGGGATGAAAATTTAATACAAATTATGGCCACAACAGCTAAAAAAGCTACTTCAAAAAAGGCTTCAGCAAAAACAGAAAAGAAAGCAGCGGTTGCACTCAACCTAAAGGAATGCTTACACGAAAATTTTGGATTTGATAATTTCAAAGGCAACCAGGAAGAGATCATCCAATCATTATTTGCAGGTAAAGATACATTTGTAATAATGCCCACCGGTGGGGGTAAAAGCCTTTGTTACCAGCTTCCTGCTATTATGAGTGAAGGTGTTGCGATTATTGTTTCTCCTTTGATCGCTCTTATGAAAAACCAGGTGGATTTGATAAGAGGCTATAGTAGTAATGATGAAGTGGCGCATTTTCTAAACTCAACTCTTAACAAAAAAGAAATAAGAGAAGTGCATGACGATCTGCTTACAGGTAAAACAAAGTTGTTGTATGTGGCTCCGGAAACACTTACCAAGCAGGAAAACCTGGAATTGTTTAACGGACTTACCATTTCTTTTTTCGCGGTAGATGAAGCGCACTGTATATCTGAATGGGGTCACGATTTCCGCCCCGAATATAGAAGGCTTCGCGAAATGATGGATCAGATAAATCCTGACATTCCGGTAATTGCGCTAACGGCTACGGCCACCCCAAAAGTACAAAGTGATATTGTTAAGAACCTGGGCTTGCGTGAGCCGAATGTTTTCATTTCTTCTTTCAACCGGCAAAACCTGTATTACGAAATACAACCCAAAATAAAAAAGGATGATACCATACGCAATATGGTAAAATTCATAGTTCAGAATAAAGGTAAAAGCGGAATCATATATACGCTCAATCGTAAAACAACTGAAGAGCTGGCTGATATACTTGTTGCAAACAATATTAAAGCAGTGGCCTACCACGCGGGTATAGACAGCAAAACCCGTACGGAAAGACAGGATATGTTTTTGAATGAAGATGTGCAGGTAATTGTGGCTACCATTGCCTTTGGTATGGGTATTGATAAGCCGGATATTCGTTTTGTAATACACTATAACATTCCGAAATCAATTGAAAACTATTACCAGGAAACCGGTCGCGCAGGCCGCGACGGATTGGAAGGGAAATGTATACTTTATTACTCTCATAAAGACGTTTCCAAAATAGAGCATTTGATGCGCGATAAACCGCTAAGCGAGCGTGAAGTGGGTGCGCAACTTGTTGGCGAAACCGTTGCGTTTGCAGAAAGCGGAGTTTGCCGCCGCAAAACATTGTTGAGCTACTTTGGTGAGCAGTGGAATGAAGACAATTGCGGCAATTGTGATAATTGTCTGCATCCAAAAGAAAAGGTAGAAGCGAAAGCCAATGCAGTAAAAGTGTTGAAAACAATCAAATCGCTTGATGAGCGTTTCGCTTCTGAGTATGTTGTCAACATAATAACAGGCAAGCTTACTCCGCAAATACAAATGTTCAGGCATGAAGGAATAGCCGAATTCGCGATTGGAAAAGACGAGCCTGAACACTATTGGAATTCACTGATTCGTCAGATGTTGCTGGAAGGATTATTGAAGAAAGATATTGAAGAGTACGGCGTATTGAAATTTACGGCTAAGGGTGAAAAATTCTACAAAAAACCCGTTTCATTCAAAATTGTACTCAACAATTTATTTGAGGATGCCAATGAAGATGATGATGAAAATGAAACCGGTAGTAGTGCAGCGGCATCAGACGAAAAGTTGTTTGAAATGCTGAAAGATCTTCGTCAGAAAGAAGGAAAGAAAAAATCATTGCCTCCATTTGTGATTTTCCTGGAAAACTCATTGCAGGATATGGCTACACTATTTCCAACTACTATTGAAGAGCTGGAAAAATGCCAGGGTGTAAGCAAAGGAAAAGCGATCCGCTATGGCAAGCCGTTTATAGAGCTGATTGCAAAATATGTGGAAGAAAATGAAATTGTGAAACCGGATGATTTTGTGATGAAAAGCGTGGTGAATAAGAGCGGAATCAAAGTATACATCATACAGCAGGTAGATAAAAAAATAGCTTTGGAAACCATTGCAAAGAATAAGGATATGAAGCTGGAAGAATTGCTGGATGAAATGGAAACCATTGTAGCAAGCGGTACAAAACTTAATCTTGATTATGCCATTAACGAAATGGTAGATGAAGATGACCAGCAGGATATATTGGAATATTTTAAAGGCTGCGAAACAAGCAGCTTGCAAGTGGCCCAGGAAGAACTTAGTGATTTGGGGCTTGATTCTGAGCAATTGAAAATAATGCGTATTAAATTTCTTGCCAAATACGGCATGTAAAAAAAAGAAGATTTTTTTATGCGAGAATGATATTTATTTAACAGAAACCCCTATTTTTGCGTCCCGCTTTAATGATAGACACATTATAAATAGCGCAAAATTGTTAGGCAAAGGAAGGTGCGGTAGCTCAGTCGGTAGAGCAAAGGACTGAAAATCCTTGTGTCGCCGGTTCGATCCCGGCCCACACCACGCAGAAAATTAAAGGTTGAATTAATTGTTTTTCAATTATTTCAGCCTTTTTTGTTTTTAGGATTTCCCCCATCTCTTACAGCAGCATTTTTTAACAAATTTTTCAAAATTTAATTGCAGGATGTGTTTTTGTTGCCACAAAAACTACCCTGCCGGTTGTCACCGGAAAAGAAAAATTCTCCCAAGTCGAATTTTATAAAACAAATACCATATGACTAAAAGCAAAGACAATCGTTACAACAAACAATCTGTCATCAGGATAAGGATAAATGATACCGAGAAAGTGCATCTAAAAGAGGTTGCAAAAAGAAACAGTGTCACTTTAACAGATCTGGTTCTGGCCGGTATAAGAAATGTGAGAATTAGAGATTCAAAAAAACACAGCGAAATACTACAGGCATTTGAGTTGCTAACCAAGGCAATTAACCACGTAGGCAATAACATTAACCAGGCCACTGTATCCATTCACCAGTTAAGGATTTCCGGGCTGAGAGAAAGCGGACAGGTTGATGCCTTTAATAAAGAATTAGCCATCTATAATAAACTTATCGACGACTTCAAAACAAAACTTATTACCTTATATGAGTGATTTAGTTTTTAAAATACTACCTGCATCTGCAACCTTTCATTCCGTTAACTATAATACCAAAAAAGAAAAGAACAATGTTGCTAAAATGGTGCATTTCCAAAATTTTGGTGCATTAGGCATCGGTGGGGTTCTGCCCAATGAGAAAGAAGTTATAAAATATTTAGAACACTATTCATCCACCAACAGCAGAACAAAGAATAAACAGTTTCATGCCGTAATGAGTTGTAAAGGCTACCAGTTTTCGCATGAAGAATTAAAAAACAAAGCCATGCTCATGATGGAAGAATTAGGTTACAAAGAGCAGCCAATGCTTATCTACGGTCACAGCGACACAGCCAATAACCATGTACACATTGTAAGTACAAGAATCGATAGAAACGGTAATA
The DNA here is from genome assembly GCA_031553495.1 of Flavihumibacter sp. Lineage (GTDB taxonomy): Bacteria > Bacteroidota > Bacteroidia > Chitinophagales > Chitinophagaceae > Pinibacter. The sequence continues at coordinate 465 of JAVBLN010000034.1, read as the reverse complement.
AGATTAATGATTCATTCGGAAAAAAACGTTCCGCTGAAATCCTTAAAAAAATGCTGAGCCGAAACACGAATAAAGAATTACAAACAGACTTGCATAAATGCTTCAGCTACAAGTTCAGCACCGAAGCGCAGTTTCGTTTACTGATGGAAAATCTTGGTTATAAAATAACTATCGAAAATGAGAAAATGAAGTTTATTAAATACGCTTCTATACAGGGTGAAATTTCTAAAGAAGGTATTTACACAAGGCTACAGAAAGAAAATGATAGCAACCGGATTTATCAAATCAGAGCCATCATAAAGAAATACCAACTGCAATTTGATACTGTAAATTCCTGCACATGTTGACCCACCATTCTTGTTTATGTTGACCCACCATTCCTGCATGCTGACCCGCCCTTAACCAACGTATAATGGTCGCTGTTTTCTCTATGATTGCTGCAAGTTGGCCCACTTCATTCTTGCA
>JAVBLN010000038.1:0-56080 GCA_031553495.1 Flavihumibacter sp. | reverse complement strand
TTAGGACTTCCTGTTCCGGTAATAATGCCTTCCAATGTGGCGGGTGGATAATAGTCTATCTTTTGTTCATCTGTGAGTACCATTCTCACATTTCCCAGATGATCTTTGAGGAAGTAATCAAATGCGAATCCAACAGGCTGGCCGTTTTCATCTTTAGCGATGCGTATCCTTCCTTCCTCATGCGCCACAAACTGCAACACATCATTTTCAAACACCGCGCCTCCCAGGTATAAAGTTGTTTTTACGGTAGCCCCTTCGGTCACTGTCTTTTCAAAAAAAGGGCGTATTCCCCGGTAAAAATATATTCACACACCCGGCACAATCGTGGTAGTTTAAAAATCATTCAATCATGTTCCCTAAACTTATATACGATCTGCTTCATCTAATGCCAACACTATTGGTATTTGTGACAATCACAACAATGTTGTACTTCATTTTGCGAAGAAAGAGACACGAAAAAGTAATTGCATGTGCAATAGCCTTGTTTGTGGGGTTTGTTCTTTATTTAGATGGAGATGCTTTTTAAAATGGTAGGCGTTATATAAAAAAATATACACTCAAAACTCATTACCCGCCCAATAGAATTACTACCGTACAAGTGAGTGACACAACAGAAGCTTAATAGTAGCACAAATGCCCACTTCATAAAAATTAAAACCCTACATCATAGGATCGTTCAATATTATGTACGTCTTACGCAATATATCGCATCAATTGCAACAGGCAGGCCTGCAAACTATCGCGCCACTCCGGTATGTGAATATTAAATGTTGTTTTGATCTTTGTTTTATCAAACGCTGAATAGGCCGGGCGTTTAGCAGGAGTAGGATATGCTGAAGTAGGAATGGGGTTCACCACGCATTTGCTATTGGTCAATTCTTTTATGGCAACAGCAAAATCATACCAGGTAATAATTCCTTCGTTTGAATAATTATAAATACCCGCAACCCATTGGTTATTATCAAGCGACCATTTGCAAATTTCCAATATCCCTTTCGCGAGATCCGCGGCATAGGTGGGCGAACCAAACTGATCGCTTACCACATTAATCGATTCGCGTTCACTCATCAGACGCAACATGGTTTTCACAAAGTTGTTACCATACGATGAATACACCCACGATGTGCGTACAATGATCACAGACGGATCATTTTGCAAAGCAAGTTGCTCGCCTTTCAATTTGGTTATACCGTAAGCGCCAATAGGATTTGGCGTATCGGATTCCTTATAAGGCTCAGTGGCCGAACCATCAAACACATAATCGGTAGATACGTGCACAAACTTCGTATCATATTTTTTGCAGGCGGCGGCCAGGTATCCCACTGCGGTCGCGTTCACCAATTCCGCTGTAGCGGCATCCGATTCAGCTTTATCTACCGCCGTGTAAGCCGCGCAATTAATACAGTATGCCGGTGTATGTGCTGCAAAAAAAGCATTGACAGCTGCCTCGTCAGTAATTGATAATTCATTTACATCGGTAAAAATAAATTCGAATGCAGGATAAATGGTGGCCAACTGCTGCAACTCACTACCCAATTGACCATTCGCGCCGGTTACAAGAATTTTTTGCATGGATGATAATTCAAAAGTCAAAAATCAAAAGAGGCTCTGTGTGTTGAATACTTTGCTGAAATGCTATTTCACCTTAAACTCAAAGCCGTGCACACAATCCGCATACACGGGATATACTTTATCTTTCTCTGAAAGTATCATTTTTTCAGCAGGTATTTTCCAATCTATGTGTAATGAAGGATCGCAAAACAATACACCGCCTTCACTTTGCTTGTTGTAAAAGTTGTCGCACTTGTACATTACTTCCGCAGTTTCCGTTAACACCGAATACCCGTGCGCAAAGCCTTTTGGTACCAGTAACTGTTTTTTATTTTCGGCTGAAAGTTCCAACACAAAAACCTTTCCTTGTGTGGGCGAACCCGCACGAAGATCAACCACTACATCGAGAATGGCTCCTTCCAATACACGAATGAGTTTTGTTTGCGCATAAGGATCTTTCTGAAAATGCAAACCACGCACCACGCCATATACCGAGCGAGCCTGGTTGTCCTGCACAAACTTTATATCAACGCCTTCCTTTTCAAAAACGCTTTGATTGTAGCTTTCAAAAAAATATCCTCTGTCATCGCCATACACGGCCGGTTCAAATATCAATAAATCGGGAAATTCTGTTTTAATAAAAGGCATATTGTTGATGGTTGTTGGTTGATGGTTGTTAGCCAAACCCATTCAATTAATTATTAATTATTAATTGTTAATTATTAATTACAATTATCTTTTCGCATACTGCGCTTCATAATATTTCTGGTAGCTGCCGCTTGTTATGTCGTTGATCCATTTTTCATTTTCAAGATACCAGTCCACAGTTTTTTCCAAACCTTCTTCAAATTGCAATGATGGCTGCCAGCCAAGCTCTTTGTTTAGTTTTGTGGCATCAATGGCATAACGCAAATCGTGGCCGGGCCTGTCTGTAACATAAGTGATCAGCTTTACAGATTCGCCTTCCGCTCTTCCTAATTTCTTATCCATTATTTTACAAAGCGTATGCACCAGGTCTATATTCTTCCACTCGTTAAATCCGCCAACATTGTATTTTTCACCCACTTTCCCGTTATGGAAAATTTCATCAATTGCTCTTGCATGATCGTTCACCCATAACCAGTCGCGAACATTTTCTCCTTTTCCATACACAGGCAATGGCTGATTGTTCTTAATGTTGTTGATCATCAGCGGAATTAATTTTTCCGGAAAATGATGCGAGCCATAGTTATTAGAACAATTGCTCATAACAACAGGCATATTATAGGTGTGGTAATATGCAAACACAAAATGATCTGAAGCCGCTTTAGACGCGGAATATGGCGACCGGGGATCATAAGCCGTATCTTCGGTAAAGAAGCCTTCTTCGCCAAGCGATCCATACACTTCATCTGTAGAAACATGGTAAAACAATTTTCCATCCATATTGTTTTTCCATTGTTTACGAGCTGCGTTCAATAAAGTTACCGTTCCCAATACATTTGTTTTTACAAATGCCAAAGGATCTAAAATACTGCGATCCACATGGCTTTCAGCCGCCAGGTGAATTACTGCATCAAACTTATACTTATCAAAAAGCGCTTCTACTTTTGTTTCATCAGTTATATCGCCTTTTTCAAAAGTATAATTTGGTTTGCCTTCCACATCAGTAAGATTTTCGAGATTGCCTGCATAAGTAAGCGCATCAAAATTTACGATGTTATAATCCGGGTATTTATTTACAAACAGCCTTACCACATGCGATCCAATGAAGCCGGCGCCGCCGGTTATCATTATACTTTTTTTTGTTTGGCTCATACTATTAAAATTCAAAAGTTAAAATTCAAAAAAATATTTTATGTATCGATTTTTTTTGGGACCAGCGATATTGCTACTATTAAACATCGTTGTGTCACTCACTTGTACGGTAGTAATGCTATTCAGCAAGTTATGAGTTATGAGTGTTGAGTATTGAGTGCTTTTGTTTTCACTTGCAATCAGTGTATAAAGCATTCTCAACTCTCCATTCTCAACTAAAAAAAGTTGCCATGAAATACTACCGATAAAGTGATTGCGACGCAACGATGATGCCATGAAAAACCGATGCCGGTACCACAACAATTATCGAATCATCGAATCATTGAATTATAGAAACTGTACATTCTCGTTTACTATAAATTAAAAGTATATTAATCACTCATACAATTCCCGCATTCAGCATTTTCAAATTCTCAAATTCTCAAATTATTCGACTTCCACATTACTTACCGCTTTGAAACTCTTTCGGGAGTTTCACCAACTCTTCTTTTGGCAACGATTTAAAATATTCATAAGTAATGCGAACACCTTCTGCACGTTTTACTTTTGGCTCCCAACCGAGTATTTCCTGTGCTTTGGTAATATCCGGCTGGCGTTGCTTAGGATCGTCTTTTGGCAATGGTTTATACACTATCTTCTGTGTAGTGCCGGTAAGTTTAATAATCTCTTCAGCAAAATCCTTCAACGAAATTTCATCGGGATTACCAATGTTTACCGGGTAAGCATAATCACTCAGCAACAAACGGTATATACCGTCTATAAGATCATCTACATAACAGAAAGAACGGGTTTGCGATCCGTCGCCAAATACAGTTAGGTCTTCCCCTCGAAGCGCCTGGCCAATGAACGCGGGCAATGCGCGACCATCATTGAGGCGCATGCGGGGGCCATAAGTATTAAATATGCGCACGATTCTTGTTTCCAATCCATGAAAAGTATGGTAAGCCATGGTGATGGCTTCCTGGAAGCGCTTAGCCTCATCATACACGCCACGCGGCCCAATAGGATTTACATTACCCCAATACTCTTCTGTTTGCGGATGCACCAGCGGATCGCCATATACTTCAGATGTGGAAGCAATAAGCATCCTGGCATTTTTCGCTTTTGCAAGGCCAAGGCAATTATGGGTTCCCAACGAACCTACTTTTAAAGTTTGAATAGGAATTTTCAAATAATCGATAGGACTTGCAGGAGACGCGAAGTGCAGTATATAATGCAATTCGCCGGGAACATGAATGAATTTACTTACATCATGATGGTAAAACTCAAACTGCTCCAGCTTGAATAAATGTTCAATATTGCGAAGATCGCCTGTAATAAGATTATCCATTCCTATTACATGAAAACCTTCCTTTATAAAACGATCGCAAAGATGCGAACCTAAAAACCCGGCTGCGCCGGTGATCAATACACGTTTACGGGACATGGAAAATTTGAAATTTGAAATTTGAAATTTGATGATCCGGATTTCAAAGCTCAAATTGATTTATTTTTTTATTGCTGCCGGTCTTCCAACGCTTTCATAATGGAAGCCCAATTCTTTTATGGAGTCCACTTCAAAAAGGTTACGACCGTCGAAGATAACTTTGCTCTTCAGGCTGGAAACTATTTTCAGAAAATCGGGAGTTCTGAATTCGTTCCATTCTGTTGCAATAATCAACGCGTTTGCGCCATTCAATGAATCGTACTGGTTCTCTGCAAAATTAATTTTATCACCCAACAATTCTTTCACATTGTTCATTGCTTCGGGATCGTATGCAGATATAGTCGCGCCTTCGTTCAGCAATTCGCGAATAATGTATAATGCCGGTGCTTCACGAATATCATCGGTATTAGGTTTGAACGCAAGTCCCCACAACGCGAAGTGCTTTCCTTTCAGATCGTTATTAAAGAATTTTTTGATCTTAGGAAGCAAGTGAAGCTTTTGTTTTTCATTCACATCCATTACAGCGTTCAATATCTGGAAATCGTAGCTCACTTCGTTGGAAGATTTTACCAATGCCTGCACATCTTTAGGGAAGCAGCTTCCTCCATATCCTATACCTGGAAATAAAAATCTTTTGCCAATTCTTTCATCACTGCCAATACCGCGGCGAACCATGTCCACATCAGCATTGAGCCTTTCGCAAAGCTGAGCGATCTCGTTCATGAAGGAAATTTTTGTAGCAAGAAAAGAGTTCGCGGCATATTTTGTAAGCTCCGCGGAACGCTCATCCATAAAGATCACCGGGTTACCGGATCTTACAAATGGAGCATACAGATCACTCATTACTTTTTTAGCTCTTTCTGAGCTTGTACCAATTACCACTCTGTCGGGCTTCATAAAGTCGTCTACAGCCACGCCTTCACGCAAAAACTCAGGATTTGATACCACATCAAATTCCACTTTAGCGTTTTTAGCAATAGCCGCATGTACTTTTTCCGCAGTGCCTACAGGCACAGTACTTTTGTCAACAATTACTTTATAATCGGTTAACAGTTTTCCCAAATTATCGGCAACTCCCAACACATAGCGTAAGTCTGCGGAACCGTCTTCACCCGGAGGTGTAGGCAGCGCAAGAAATACCACCTGCGCATCTTTTATACCTTCAGCAAGGTCTGTAGTAAAGCGAAGCCGCTCTTCCTTCAAATTACGAAGGAATAATTTTTCCAATCCTGGTTCGTAAATGGTGATTTCACCATTACTAAGTTTTTGTACTTTTTTCTGATCAATATCTATGCACGTCACTTCATTTCCCGTTTCAGCAAAACAAGTACCGGTTACAAGACCAACATAGCCTGTTCCTACTACTGCAATTTTCATTTTTAGGAAAGTGTTTTTATGGTTTAATATTTATTTTATAAATGATAGAACTTTCTCTGTTATATACTGCAATTGATCTTCTTCCATTTCAGTATGAATTGGAAGCGAGATCACTCTTTCGGTAAGATAATCAGTTACCGGCAAATGTGTGGCTTCACTGTTGAAAGCGGCAAACATTTTTTGGCGGTGCGCAGGCACCGGGTAATAAAGCATCGACGGAATTTTGTGTTCCGCAAGGTATTTGCATAAACCATCCCTATCCACCCCTTCCAGTGTAAGTGTGTACTGGTGAAATACGTGCTTACAGTTCGATGCCCTGAAAGGAACCTTTATTGCAGAGTTACCGGCAAACGCATTATCATAAAAATCAGCCACCTTAATTCTTGCAGCAATATAGTTATCCAGTTCTTTTAATTTAATATCCAAAATCGCAGCCTGAATAGCATCCAGCCTGCTATTACAACCAATCACATCATGGTAATAACGTTTGCTTTGACCATGATTCGCGATCATCCGCATTTTTTCTGCCAACGCGTCATCATCTGTAAAAATCGCGCCGCCATCGCCATACGCGCCAAGATTTTTGGAAGGGTAAAACGATGTACACCCAATCGTTCCAATAGCGCCGGTCTTTTTCACCGTTCCATCGTTAAATATATAATCGCTTCCAATAGCCTGCGCATTATCTTCTATAACAAAAAGGCCATATTTTTTGGCTATTTTCATAATGGCGTCCATATATGAAGAATGGCCATACAAATGAACAGGCACGATCGCTTTTGTTTTAGGAGTGATGGCTTTTTCAATGGCTGCTGGGTCAATGCAAAATGTTTGCGGATCCACTTCCACAAAAACCGGTGTGAGCTTTAATAATGCCACCACTTCCACAGTGGCAATGTAAGTAAAGGACGGCGTAATCACTTCATCACCCGGCTGCAAATCAAGCGCCATCATGGCAATTTGAAGCGCATCAGTGCCATTGGCACAGGTAATTACATGTTTGGAACCATTATATTTCGCAAGATTATCAGAGAATTGTTGAACCGTTTTGCCACCTATAAACATTGAACTGTTAATAACTTCCAGCACTGCCGCATCAACTTTTTCCTTGATCTTCAAATACTGCCGGTGCGTATCTACCATTTGTATAGGATGCATATTTTTTATATTTATATTTTAAGCGCCGCAAAAATAGTGAAAAAGTGCAGTGTTAGGAAAAAGGAGAAATACTGCCTTAATCGTTGGGAGTTTGGTTGCTGGGGGGTTAACCACAAGGGACACGAAAAAGGCTCAAGGTGCACAAAGCCGGTGTGGGATTTGTGTACATTTTCAAATATGCTTATAATAAAGAATTTTCATTTCTAACAAAGCCTTCTGTCACAAAGCTGTCACGTCCTGAAAAAAGTAGACAATTTCTTCTGACCTCTGGCTTCTGATTTCTGAACTCTCTACTGCCAACCGCCTACTGCTTACTGCCAACTCGCCCAATAGCATTCCTACCGTACAAGTGAGTGACACAACGATGCTTAATAGTAGCACTACCGCCGGTTACATAAAAGTTATGAGTTTTGAGTGAAAAGTGTGTGTAATTATTCTCAACCCTCAATTAAATGCACTCTCAATTCTCAACTCTCAATTCTCAACTTACTCAGACCTTTTCCCTACCTTTCACCAATGGAAAGAAACTATTACATCTTTACTTTGTTTCTGCTCGTTATCATTTTGGCGGGCTGTAATTTTTTTGATAAAAATAACAATTCCGAAAATGAAAAGATATTGAAACTACCGCCTTATGATGTGCTAACAGACAGCATTCGCCTGTTGCCAGGTAATGCAGATCTGTATGAACAACGAGCCCTTCTACTTTCACAAAATGGTTTTCACGACCTTGCCGGAAATGATTATAAAAAAGCATGGGAACTGAATCCCAATGAAACAACGGCAATATCTTATGTGTCCAATTTAATGATTACTGGAAAGCGCGACGAAGCTACAGAACTATTGAAGCAGTGTATAACTCACTATCCAGCCAACACCGGATTCAAAAAAAAATTAGCCGACATATACATAAATGAAGGAAAAAAAAATGAAGCCCGGAATATTTATGATGACATGATACGCCAGGATAGCAACGATTATGAAGCATGGTATGAAAAAGGAATTTTGCTTGCCCACCTGAATGATACAGCACAGGCTATTTCCTGCCTTGAAACCTCGTTCCGCATCCAGCCATTACAATTATCCGGATTGGCCCTGGCTAATTTGTACGCGGAAACAAAAAATAAAAAAACACCTGAATTGTGCGATGCTTTATCTAAACCCGAATCTCCGGAACCATTGATTGATGCTGTTTTTCTGAAAGGCGTTTATTATTCAAACATTCACGATTATTCAAAAGCCATTGATCAATTCAACAGGTGCATTACACTTGACTGGAAATTTACGGAAGCCTACCTCGAAAAGGGAATTATTTATATTGAACAAAAAGACAGCAAAAACGCGATAAGCACTTTAACGCTCGCTACTACGGTTTCCAACACAGATCCGGATGTTTACTTCTGGCTTGGAAGAGCATTTGAACTGGAAGGCAACAAACAGGAAGCTTTGAACAATTATTTAAGAGCAGCCGCGCTTGACCGAAATTTTACGGAAGCTAAAGAAAGAATAAAACACCTTCAAAATTTAGATTAAGGATATTTGAAACCGGCAGCATTGCTACTATTAAGCATCGTTGTGTCACTCACTTGTACAGTAGTAATTCTATTCCCCATTACGAAACATTCGTGCACAAATTTATACCGCATATAGTATAATCATTTATCTTGCCTATAAATTAATACACCAATGCCTATCATAGCACCTTCCTTATTAGCATCCGATTTTTTACACCTTGCCGATGAATGCAAAATGCTGAATGAAAGTGAAGCTGAATGGTTTCACCTTGATGTAATGGATGGAAGATTTGTGCCCAACATAAGTTTCGGACTTCCGGTTATTGAACAAATACGCACTGCTACTACAAAAGTTTGCGATGTGCATTTAATGATCAAAGAACCTGAAAAATACGCTCTTGATTTCAAAAACGCGGGAGCCGATATTCTTACAGTTCATTATGAAGCTTGCCCTCACCTTCACAGAAACATTGAACAAATAAAAAGCCTTGGCATGCTTGCAGGAGTGGCACTTAATCCTCACACACCAATTGAATTATTACAGGATGTTTTGCATGACATAGACGTGGTATTAATAATGAGTGTGAACCCCGGTTTTGGCGGACAAAAATTCATACCGCAAACGCTTAATAAAATCAAAGCCCTACGTAAGCTAATTGACGAAAACGGATTGAACACAAAAATTGAAGTAGATGGCGGCATATCTCCTCTCAATGCGAAATCCATAGTAGAGGCAGGAGCGCATGTATTGGTAGCAGGTAACGCGGTTTTTAAATCGAACAATCCAAAACAAATAATCGCGGACTTAAAAAGAGTTTAACATCAGTATTCAAGCCGCTTCAGGCATATTTCATTTTCAACCTTATTATTTTACCCATTTTACTTTTTTTCAAGAAAAAAGATTTATATCTTTAAGAAAACATTAATCAAATTGTAATTCAAGCCTAATCAATGTTTTAGGAATTTTTCCGGTTAAAAACATGATACTGAAAACATTCGTTTTTTAAATTGCATATAAATTGTGTCTTATAATACAGGCCAATGCTGTACTTTTTATGTAACATTGCGCCCTAATTTGAATCATGGCATATTATCATTTCGCACAGATCATTCAAAAAAAAGCGGAAACCCTTTGCGACAAAGTCGCTTTTAAATATAAAGACCTTCTTACCGGCAACTGGGTATCAGTTACATGGAATGAGTTTTCTGAAAATATTTTAAAAGCTGCCGCCGCATTATCTGCACTTGGCGTAAAAGAGCACGAGCCCATCGGTTACTATTCTCAAAATATGCCGCAACACCTCATTGCCGATTACGCAGCCTATGCCAACAGAGCTATTGTAGTGCCTATGTATGCCACCAGCACAGTGGAACAAGTGCAATACATAGTAAATGACACTCAACTTAAATTTATTTTTGCAGGCGAACAATATCAATACGACAATGCTTTTGAAATACAGCAAACTTCGCAATACCTTAAAAAAATCATTGTTTACAGCCGCAAAGTAAAATTTCATAAAGAAGATAATACATCCATATATTTTGACGATTTCTTAGCTCAGTTTGGCAATGCAAACGACCGGGAAACAGTCGCACTTCGCACACGATCTGCGAAGGAAGATGATATAGCCACAATCATGTACACATCCGGCACCACAGGAGAACCAAAAGGAGTAATCTTAAAACACTCCAATTACCTGGAAGCGATGCGTATTCACGATATAAGGCTCAATGTTTCTAAAGATGACATTTCATTTAGCTTCCTGCCTTTGTCGCACATTTTTGAAAAAGCATGGACCTATTATGCTTTTTATAAAGAAATGATTGTGGTATTAAATCACGATCCAAAACTGGTGCAGCAAACCATAAAAGAAGTCAGGCCTACCATCATGTGCAGCGTGCCCCGCTTTTGGGAAAAAGTGTACATAGGTGTTCAGAAACAAATTGAAACATCCGGTTTCGTAAAAAAGTGGTTATTTAAAAGCGCTATAAAAACAGGGAAAAAATACCTGATCGATTATAAAAACAACGGGAAAAAAGCGCCGGCAGGTCTGGCATTGAAATTCCGTTTATTCAACAAACTCGTTTTCGAGAAGCTGCATAAAGCAATCGGTATCGAAAACGGCAGAATGTTTCCCACCGCCGGAGCGCCACTTTCCAATACTGTATGCGAATTTCTTTTATCGGTAAATATTCCCATTTTAAGCGGCTATGGCCTTACGGAAACTACCGCTACAGTTGCATGTGTGCCACCGGCAGAAAGTTTAGAGATAGGTTCAGTGGGTTTTCTTATGCCGGGAATAGAAATGAAACTTGGCGAAAACAATGAGCTACTGGTAAAAGGAAAAACCGTAATGCACGGCTATTACAACAAACCATTGGAAACTGCTGCCGCCTTCACCGATGATGGTTTCTTTCGCACCGGCGATGCGGTTGCGATTAAAAATGGAGTTATAACAATTACTGAACGCCTGAAAGATCTTTACAAAACATCCAACGGAAAATACATCGCACCGCAAGCCATTGAAAGCAAAATGGTGGAAGATAAATTCATAGACCAGGTAGCTGTAATTGGCGATCAGCGCAAATTTGTAAGCGCACTCATCGTTCCCATTTATGAAACACTGGAAGAGTATGCCAAACAAAACGGCATCAAATACGATAATAGAGAAGAATTGCTTTCAAAAAAAGTGATTCTGCAAATGATGCACAAAAGAATTGAAGCGCTTCAAAAACAATTACCATCATTTGAGCAAATAAAACAATTCACTTTATTGCCGGCGCCATTTACCATAGAAAACGGCGCCCTTACCAACACTTTAAAAATTAGACGGGCCGTTATACTTGAAAGATATAAGCACGAAATTGAAGCCATGTACAGATAGTGGAGAGTTGAAAGTGTGGTTTATTTTCCGGCAGTAAGTAATTAACTCCAGCGCCGAATAACGATAAAATGTACAAGAGTGCGACGCAAGTAAAGCTCAATGCTTATTCTATCGCCCGGTACATAATTCCCTCTTTTCATAAGTAAATGATACTATTTCTGGCAACATAAAAATCCATGATTATTTTTTTATGGAACCGGCGGTAGTGCTACTATTAAGCTTCCGTTGTGTCACTCACTTGTACGGTAGTAATGCTAGTGGGCAGTGAGCAGTTGGCAGTAGAGAAATCAGAAATCAAAACACTTCCCCATCAACCAACACCCCATCACCAACCAACACTTTTTTTTACTAAATTCGCAACACATTTTTACGGTGCAAAATCAGGACAAAAGATGATTATCTTCAGTTGACTGAAATAGCCGTACTAACAGTACGTTTCATTGTAACAATTAAAATAAAAAACATGGCTTTCGATTTAGATCTGATCAAAAAAATGTACGCCAGTTTTGGAACCAAAGTAGAAACTGCAAGAAAAATAGTTGGACGTCCTTTAACTCTTACTGAAAAAATTTTATATGCCCACCTTTGGCAGGGAAACGCGACCCAGGCCTTTGAAAGAGGAAAAAGTTATGTTGACTTCGCACCCGACCGTGTGGCCATGCAGGACGCCACCGCCCAAATGGCGCTTTTGCAATTTATGCAAGCCGGTCGCGACAAAGTGGCTGTGCCCTCCACTGTACACTGCGATCACCTTATAGTAGCCAAAGAAAGCAGTAAAACCGACCTTCAAAAAGCCGTGCATGATAGCAGCGAAGTGTACGATTTTTTGGCTTCTGTTTCTAATAAATACGGTATTGGTTTCTGGAAACCCGGCGCGGGAATTATTCACCAGGTAGTGCTGGAAAATTACGCGTTTCCCGGAGGTATGATGATTGGTACCGACAGCCACACGGTGAATGCCGGGGGCCTTGGAATGATCGCGATTGGTGTGGGCGGCGCGGATGCATGTGATGTAATGGCCGGACTTCCCTGGGAGCTTAAGTTTCCCAAACTGATTGGCGTAAAACTTACAGGAAAACTCAACGGATGGACTGCTCCAAAAGATGTTATTTTAAAAGTGGCCGGCATTCTTACTGTAAAGGGCGGAACAGGCGCAGTAGTTGAATACTTCGGCGAAGGCGCTACTAGCATGAGTTGTACTGGGAAAGGCACAATCTGCAATATGGGCGCTGAAATTGGCGCCACCACTTCCACATTTGGTTATGATGAAAGCATGAGCCGCTACCTGAAAGCAACCGGCCGCGAAGATATTGCCCACCTTGCAGATGGTATAAAAGAACATCTGACCGCGGACACGGAAGTGTATGCTAGCCCTGAAAAATATTTCGACCAGGTGATTGAAATAAACCTCAGCGAACTGGAACCGCACCTAAACGGGCCTTTCACTCCGGATTTAGCCACTCCCATTTCAAAAATGAAAGATGAAGCCGCCAAAAACGGCTGGCCCACAAAAATTGAAGTTGGCCTAATTGGTTCCTGCACCAACTCTTCATATGAAGATATCAGCCGTGCGGTAAGCCTTGCAAAGCAAGTAAAAGAAAAAGGCCTTAAAACAAAAGCGGAGTTCACCATAACACCGGGCAGCGAGCAGGTTCGCTTTACTATTGAGAGAGATGGCTTCCTTCATATTTTTGATGAAATTGGCGCTAAAGTTTTTGCCAACGCATGCGGCCCATGCATTGGCATGTGGGAAAGAATGGGAGCTGAGAAGCAAGAGAAGAACACCATCGTTCACAGCTTTAACCGCAACTTCGCAAAGCGGGCAGATGGCAATCCCAACACTTATGCTTTTGTAGCTTCCCCGGAACTGGTAACGGCGTTAGCAATCGCGGGAGATCTGAGTTTTAACCCGCTTACAGATACATTAACAAACGAAAAGGGCGAGCAGGTAAAGCTCGATCCGCCCACCGGCAATGAGTTACCTCCTAAAGGTTTTTCAGTAGACGATCCCGGCTACCAGGCGCCGGCCGCAGATGGCAGCACAGTGCAGGTGATTGTTTCTCCAACCTCTAACCGCTTGCAATTGCTCGATCCGTTTGCAGCTTGGGAGGGTGTTGATCTGAAAGGATTAAAACTGCTTATTAAAGCAAAAGGGAAATGCACTACCGACCATATTTCTATGGCTGGTCCGTGGTTAAAATTCCGCGGGCACTTGGATAATATTTCAAACAACATGCTCATAGGCGCTGTCAATTTCTTTAATGAAAAAACCGATCTTGTTAAAAACCAATTGACCGGCGAATATGGCGCCGTTCCTGCAACGCAACGTGTTTATAAAGCTGCTGGTGTTGGCTCGCTTGTAGTAGGTGATGAAAACTATGGTGAAGGATCATCACGTGAACATGCAGCTATGGAACCCCGTCATTTGGGAGTACGTGCGGTGCTGGTAAAATCATTTGCCCGCATTCATGAAACCAACCTTAAAAAGCAAGGTATGCTGGCGTTAACTTTTGCAGACAAAAACGATTACGACAAAATACAGGAAGACGATACTATAGATATTATTGGTCTTACGCGATTTGCACCAGGCACACCGCTTGAGCTGGTATTGCATCACAAAAACGGCAGCAGCGAAATCATAATAGCAAACCACACTTACAACGAACAACAAATTGAATGGTTCAAAGCCGGTGGCGCATTGAATATAATACGCAAGCAGTTTGTGAAGTGAGTTGGGAGTTTCGAGTTGAGCGTTATATGTAATAAGTTTTAAGTTGGCAGTAAGAGTTGTCAACTTTTTTATTTTGGGCACACAGATGACACTGATTGGACTGATTTACACTGATGTTTCACATTGACTTCAGACTTCCTACTGCCTACTGCCCGCTCAATAGCATTCCTACCGTACAAGTGAGTGACACAACGATGCTTAATAGTAGCACTAACGCTGGGTCCAAAAAAGAAATCAGAGGTCAGATATCAAAAAGTGTTGTACTCTGACTTCTGACCTCTAACACATCATTATTTCTTAATTACTTTGAACGTAACTGGCGTTTCGCTCTCTGCCACAATCTGCATAATGTATACTGTTGCGGGTAAATGACTAAGATCCACGGCTATGTTGCTTCCGCTTGCGCCTTTTACTGATTGTTGTAATACACTCCTGCCGGCCTGGTCATATACTTTTATCAACGCATTGCCATTAATATTATGCACATATACAATACCGTTAGTTGGATTAGGGCTGATAGACATTGCACTGTTTGCTCCGAACGTTACCATGCGCACTTCAGTATAAGTGAACTTGCCGTCTATATCGATCATTTTCAGGCGGTAGTAGTTATCACCTTTTAGAGGAGCATTATCTGCAAAGTTGTAATCAATGTTCACATTTTTGCTTTGTCCTGCCGCTTTCATACTGCCAATAGTATTCCATGTCAATCCATTAGAACTGCGCTCCGCATCAAATGATTTGCTGTTAAACTCAGCGGAAGTTGTCCACTTCAACAACACTTTATTATTACTAATTTTTGTTTCAAATGATAAAAGTGAAACCGGAAGAGGCGTAGGCCAGTTAATGATATAAGAAGCCGTATTGCTGGTAATACCTGCCGCGTCAGTATAAGCAAAATCAAAGGAAGTGCCTGATGAGCCTAATGTAGCTGATGTTAATTCTACCTGCAATAAGTTGGCATCGAAGTTTGAAATCTTCCGGCCTACTGTAACAGGCAATCCATTATATAACAAAGTAGCATTTGCAGGCACTGATTTAATTACAAGCGTGCTATGCACTTCCGCTAAATCATCGCCATCCTCAGCATCGCTGCCCGGAGGCGGTATAACGCCGTCAATTGTTGAGTTCAATGTGATGATGGTGCCTACAGCCGGCTGATTGGGAAGTGAAGCTGTAACGCCGGTTGCAACAGGTGGTTGCTCTATACCAAAGTTAACATCTGTTACATCACTATCTATTATACCGAGTATAAGCGATCCATTGACGAAGCCATCATGTCCTGCGCCTGTTCCAAACTTTTCGCCGGTAGATATCCAACCGGCAGGAAGCTTTGAAGCAGGGCAGCCTGAAGGACCGGGATTATAATTAGTAGTGTGAATAATTACCGAATAATTTTCCCCAGCAGGCAAATTATCTGCAACATAAGTACCATCGGAGTTTACAGGAATCGATGCTGCAATTTTACCGAAAGTATTATCATAAATTATGGCATACAAGGTACCGCCAACATTTGTGCCCGGGCCATTTACCATATTATCGGTTAGCCCATTGGCATCGTGAAATACATTTCCGGAAATTTTAACAATATCTGCAAGGCTGACGCTAACATTAAATCCTTCCGAGTTAAAAGCGTTCGGAAAATCCCACCAATATGTTGTATTAGCAGTAGCGTTAACACCAATATCTGTATCCATTGATACTTTAAAACGAATACTTGTAATACCCGTTCCGTTCACCATTACTGATCCGGTAGCTCCGCTGGCAGAGTTATAGTAGTCGCCACTTCCATCTGCATTTGGTCCGTAAAATGCAGATGAATTACGGATTATACTATCTTTTTCTATAGTGAAATACGTACTTCCACTAAGACGTGTAAGGGTGTAATTTTTGTTTGAAAGTAATGTCATTCTTGCGCTATAGCCTAATTGCCATCCTGATATTTTTGAGCCAACTGCTCCTCCCAACCCGCTAATATGAAAAATGGGATTGTTTACAGGTTTGCTAAATGTAATAACCATATCTGCAAAATAAACATCCTTAGTACCCGGGGGCACCTGGCTTCTGCTCAATGCATCAGCAATTAAATAACACCTCATTGCATAATTATCGGTAAGAGAAAGACCCTGACCCAAGGTTGCAGAAGTAGTAGAAAAATAATTGGGTTTCGCGGCGCCCACATAAGCATTTGAAAAATCCAAGGCAGCTTGTGGACAAGCATCACCACCGGTAGTGCCATATGAGAATCCGTAAACTGTTGTTCCACACCCCGGTACAGTTGTGTATTTCTCGTTTTCAATTGTAAAAGTTGCTGTCAACGGTGAGGGATAAGCTACTATGTTATTATCATTAGGATTGTTCACATTTCGGCCAAATGTCAAAATTTTAGGCCCCAAAAAGTTGGCTACAGAATTTGAAGCTCCTGAGCCCTTGTAAAGTTCCAGACTGGGCGTTTGTGCCCAAGTGTTGCCAAACGAAAGCATAACCAGCACTAAAGAGACCATTGTTTTCACGATGTTTTTCATCCTGCCGCGTATAGGATGATTACATGCCTGCAATAAACTAACTATTGCGTAAAAAGTGTTCATAAGGTTTTGTTTTTATTATTAATTATTTTACAACTCATGTTTTTCCCTATCCTATCATGTAGAGCTATTTTCAATTGTATAACAGCAATTGATATATGCAATCTGTAGTAATAAGGATTTTCATCACCAACATGTCTGAATTCAGGAAAACAAGTGTACTTCACATAGGAATGTGAACCTGTAGTAAACAAGATATTCGCCAAAACTGGCTGCTGCCATAGTAGCAAATGACACGGAATAGCCTTTTCGATGTTTGCACACCCGAAAAGCTTTGAATATCTATTTACTCAATTAACTATTTAAATCAGGATTGTATAAGCTATCTTATTGCGGATACGGATTTTGCCACAACTCGTCTGCTGCCCTGTTAAACTGGTTTATTCTCTCACTCATTCTCTTTCACATAAGCTTAGTATTCAACGGTAGGGTTATGAATAATTGATGTTCTATGTTGTTTTTTGTAAATTTTATTCCAATTGAAAATCATTCTTTTAAAACAATTTATTCAATTTGAACAAATTTCTATTATTTGTCAAAATTATTTATATTATTAAACAATAATACACTATAAAAAGTCAAATTATTTACAAAAAATGTCTCTAATTGAAAAGAATCGTTTAGACGATTGCGTAAGCCCACCTCACATTTTTGGCAAATAAGAGAGCGGAAAAATTTATAAACATATTCGCTGAAAACCATTGCCGATATGCATTCCTCGCAGTGCATTTTGAACAACAGATAAAAGGAATTTACATGCAACGAGTACACGAAAATAAAAGCAGAACAAATTGAACAGTAATGTTAAAAGTGAATATCAGATTGAAAATACATTTATTCTTAAGTTCCATACACACTGTATTTACATTTTGAAAAGCCAGTTTACTTTTGGAAAGTGATTTTAGCTAACTACATTAAGACTACACATCGAACAGTTATAATTTTTTGCGGTTATTATTTTGATACCGGCGGTAGTGCTGCTATTGAGCTTCTGTTGTGTCACTCACTTGTACTGTAGTAATGCTGTTGAGCAGTAGAGAAATCAGATATCAGAAGGCAGCGGCGCTGATATCACACCTTGCGGCAGGTGCTGGATAAACAACTAAAAAATGCCTGCTTTTTCCAGGACGTGACAAATGTTGAAACCTGTAAACGATATTTCTTTGCGAACTAAATAATTAATCCTGAATAACAAAATCGAAAATTTGAAATGCACCCTTTAGAAGAGATTTTTACATATTGCCCAATAAAGAACAAAAAGCTGAAGAGTGCGACGCAAGAAAAGCTTAATAGTAGCAATGCAGCCGGTTCCCAAAAAATCATTTTCACTAAATTTTCCGGCAAGGAGTAAAATTAACTTAGGACTACTTTACATAACTGAATTATAGCAAAACCAAAACCTTTTTACGATAAAAACACTTTTCCCCTTTTAAAACTACTTGCCGCAAAATGACATAACATTCAACCGATTATAAAGTTTTCAATCGCCCTGTCAATAAAAAATTGATATTATTGCTTTAACTTTGGATGAAATGGCAAGATTCTTGCAATTCAATGTATTTAATATTTTTTCAATTGAAAGAACTTCTTTCATCCCGCCTGCGACCTTTACATTCCAAATATTTCAAACATATAATAACACTGTAGAGCGTGCAAAGTACCCTATAACCAATCACTTTTTCAGTTAATTATTAATTGATAATTCCTAAACTTTAAATAAAGGACTATGCTACTAACTCTATCCATTGAAGAAATTAAACAGTTGACATTACTTTTTGCTATCCCCGTGTTAGTTCTGGTTGCATTTATTACAGCGGCAGTATTGATCATTCGCCGCCTTAGCAGAAAAGGCATGGATAACTCGCAGGAAAAAATCTACGCCGCTTCTATAAGAAAAAACAGAACTGAAGAAAAAAAAGAACCTAAAAAAACATCCAGGAAAGAACCTGAAATAATTGGTTATCCTCAAATAACCTCATCCGAGATCAATTCAATGGAGAGCAATGCAACCGCCGAACTGAAGCAACAAATAGAGGCGCTTGAAACCGAAACAAATGAGATTAAAGATGAACTGCTTTTTATACAATCCAATGTGGGAGACGGCACAGAATACAGAATTATGAAAAACAAGTGGCATGAAAAACAAGAACAGCTTATAAAACTGAAAATAGCCCTGAACAATAGCAATCACATACCGCCTCCAGTAGCCTTTACCCAAAAAAACGACACAGATAACAATACTATTAAACACATAAACGAAGTGGAAATCAATATGGAACATACTAATAACACACAGCCGGCCGTACAAAACGAGATGATGATATTGCTGGAAAAAAATAATTCACTAACGAATGAACTTGACCAGCTAAAAAACGAATGCAATACACTTAAAGAGCAGCTTAGCAATGTGCGCACCACACCTTACACTGACAGAGAGCCCGGCAATATGATGGTAACCGAATCGCAAATTATAGATACCATATCACATACATCTGCCCAAGCTGAGGAAGAAATAAAAATTCTGAAGGAAAAAATATTTGAACTGGAAAGCATTCCAGAAATTTTAAAAGAAAAGAAAACGCAAATTGAATTTCTGCAAAACCAACTAGATGCACGGGTAAAAGCCAGTTTTCATACCGAAAAAGAATTTGCTCAACTTAAGGATCACCTTTCGCATGTAAACGAAACCGTGAAACAAATGACTGAACAATCGGAGCAATTACACAGAGATCTGCAGAATAAAGAACAATACATTACCCACATCAACTCCCAATACAGGGACGCGTTACAATCCATCGAGTCTCACAAAAAACAGCTTGTAGAAAAAAACAATGAAATTTCTACTCTTCAAACGGAATTGTGCATGGCTCTTCAAAAACTGGCCATTAATGAAGATAAGTTGAAAATGAATAATGAAATAATCACCAAAGTATACAGGAACCTGCAAAGCATTGTGCATGATGTGCCTTCTGAAAATCCAAGCTTTGTTGAAAACATCATGCATGAAATCTAACAGATATCCCGGTTTCACGCAAAAGCGCAAAGCTCGCAAAGAGATTACAAATGAGCGCCTCTAATATTACTTTTGATGAACGAAATTTCAAAACCCTTTAATCATCAATAAAATTGTAGAACAAAAAACCGAAATACACCTTATAACACTGAATAGCGTACAGATTTTTAAAATTAATCTTACCTTTATGCATAATAAAAGTTTAAAATTATGGCGTTACCAGTGAACAATAAAGGAAAAGGAAAAGCCGGAGCAAAAAATCAGCCCAATGCGGCAGGCGGTTCAAAATTTATAGTAAAACCCACATCCAAAGTTGTAGGAGGCGGTGGTAAGAAAATGGTGAAAACCGGCGGCACCAGGGGTAGCTAAAAAAAATTTCGGATATAAAAAAAGAGCTGTAAACAACACAGCTCTTTTTTTATATATATACACGTTCCAAAAAAAATACAGCGCAGCTATACACCATATAAATGGCAACATCAGCGCTATAAAGTTTTACCTAAATCTTCTTATAGCTTACAGAAAAAGTACCGGCAGTTACCTCTTTACTTTCTGCCGGACTTATCATAGTCTCACCTTTGAAATTGAAAGATCCGCTGATAAGTTTTTTAGATGTATTGTTTTCCGTTATAACCAGCGTACCCGAAATTGCCATGTACGCCTTTGTTGATGCCACATCTTTCCCCTCCATATAAGCGCCTATATAAGTAAAACCGTCCAGATTATATGTGCCAACAGCAATATTGTTTGGAACCTCCAGCACAATTGTTTTTGACACTGTTGATGTTGTTGCATTTATTCGAATAACGTTATCATCCAGTATTCCGGTAACCATTTGCCCTTCCCAGGCTTTACCATCAATAGTCGCTTTCAAAAAATCTTTTGTGTTGGAAGAAGGATTGGATGGAATTGTAGTAGAATATGTAAGCTCGAATGCGCCTTCCGTTATCTTAAGATTTTTACCATCAGCATCGTTAAGTACTTTTGCTTCAAAAGTTCCCTTAATAATTTTTTTATCTTTATCAATAGAAGTGATAATCGCTTTACCACCGGATGCTAACGGATCGTCCGACACCACAGACACATAGGAGTTGTCTGTTTTCTGATAATCTTTGCGATAAAGCACCGCGCCATTGCCGGCCTTCGACAGGTCATAAGTTCCCACAGTATCGCCCGTTAAAGATATCGTTATCATTTGCCCGTTACCGCTTATACCGGTTACATTAATTACTCCCGCAATAATGGTAGCGCTTTGGCTTTTTGTTGCGGCTTGCCATGCAGTGCCATTAACATTCGCCGTAAATGTGCCTGAAGAATTGTTTTCAATGTTGTTATTTCCGGGATTGTAATTGGGTTCGGAACTTACTTCTTTTTGACATGAGGTAAAGAGGACTGCCGCTATAAATAAGAAAGCGACAAATGAGACGGTTTTTTTCATATGTAATTTTTATGGTTCAAATTTTTATCACAAACAAAATGAATTTTTGCGCATTTTTTTTTGACACCGGCGGTATTGCTACTATTAAGCATCGTTGTGTCACTCACTTGTACGTTAGTAATGCAATTCAGCAAGTTGAAGCATTCATGCCAAATTTATACTGCGTAAAGTCTATATTAACAAAGAAAGTCGCTTATTATTTCATCCGATTTTTTCCTTAGCCCACTTCAATGCAATTTCCAATTGCTCTTTCATGGTCAGTTTTGTATTGTCGAGCACTATGGCATCTTCTGCCTGCCTCAACGGGCTTACCTCTCTGTGCGAGTCAATATAATCCCGCATTTCCAGATTGTTTTTTACCTCTTCTATTGTTATATTAGGATTCTTTTCAAACAGTTCTTTATATCTGCGTTCTACTCTTATCGCCTTATCCGCAGTCATAAAAATTTTTAGCGCGGCATCCGGAAAAACCACAGTACCTATATCTCTTCCATCCATTACTATTCCTTTTTTTTCTCCCATTTTCTGCTGTTGCGCCACCGCAAATTCCCTTACTTCTTTTACCGCAGCCACATCGCTTACTTTTTCCGCTACCACCAGGTCGCGAATTACATATTCCACATTCTCATCGTTCAGGTACATTTCCGATTGCCGGCTATGCTCATTATAACGAAAATCCAAAATGATATTCTTTAGCGCATGTTCTACCGCTTTATGTTTTGTCCAGTCCACATGGTTACGCAGGAAATACAAGGTAATCGCCCTGTACATTGCGCCACTGTCTATATATACATAATTCAATTCTTTTGCCAGTTGCTTTGCAAGTGTGCTTTTACCGCAACTGCTCCATCCATCTATCGTTATAATTATTTTTTTACGCATTAGGTTAAGTCAAAATTCAAAAAGATTTTACTCAAAAGCTCTCGCAAAGGTCGCAACGATCACAAAGGATCAGTACAATTACTACAAACATTATTCATCAGCAACAAACACGGCATTTGCAGAAAAATCAGCGTAAACCGGTCCAATCTGCGTCATCTGTGTGCCAACCACAAACATGAAAGTTTCACTTTGCTCAATAGCATTACTAACGTACAAGTGAGTGACACAACGATGCTTAATAGTAGCAATACCGCCGGTTCACAAAAAATTCAGCGTAAATCAATCCGTCCTGTGTTATCTGTGTGCTTCCTTCGCCGCAAAAATAAAAAAGGAGTACAACATTAGCTGTACTCCTTCTGTATTTAATTTTAAATAATGTTATTCTTTTTTATGCCTCTGACTTTTCAGAAGAAATTGATTCTTTTAAGTTGAACTTTAGTTTGTTATTTTCCTTATCCAGGTCTGCTACCAGCGTATCGCCATTCTTTACGTGCATGTTCAATATTTCTTCTGCCAGCGGATCTTCCAGGTATTTCTGAATTGCGCGGTGCAATGGCCTGGCGCCAAACTGCACATCATAACCTTTATCTGCCAGGAAGTTTTTGGCTTCGGTTGTTAGTTCAAGCGTAAACCCAAGATTATTCAACCGTTTAAATACACCTTTCATCAATATATCAATAATGGTGAAAATATTCTCTTTAGAAAGTGCGTTGAATATGATCACATCATCAATACGATTTAAAAACTCCGGCGAGAATGTGCGTTTCAAAGCCTTTTCAATTACCGCCCGGTTATTATCTTCTGAACTGGCAGTTCTTGCAGCGGTAGCAAATCCTACACCTTCTCCAAAATCTTTCAACTGGCGAACACCAATATTAGATGTCATTATAATGAGCGCATTTTTGAAGTCCACTTTGCGGCCTAAACCATCCGTCAATTGGCCATCATCCAGCACCTGCAACAAAATGTTGTAAATATCCGGGTGCGCTTTTTCAATTTCATCCAGCAATATTACCGAATATGGCTTGCGTCTAACCTTTTCAGTGAGCTGGCCACCTTCTTCATACCCCACATAACCGGGAGGCGCGCCAACCAAACGGCTTACGGTAAATTTTTCCATATACTCACTCATATCGATCCGTATGAGCGCGTCTTCACTATCGAAAAGATACCGTGCCAGCGATCTTGCCAACTCTGTTTTACCCACACCTGTAGGGCCAAGGAATATAAAGCTACCAACAGGTTTCTTAGGATCTTTCAGTCCCACGCGGTTCCGCTGAATAGCTTTCACCACCTTTTGTATAGCCTCATCCTGGCCTACAACCATATCGCCCATATCTTTACCCATGTTGCGCAGCTTTTCCGTTTCGGCCTGCACCATGCGCTTCACAGGTATGCCGGTCATCATGCTCACTACTTCGGCAATAGCGTCTTCGTCTATGGGGTAGCGTTTGTGTTTGCTTTCTTCTTCCCAGTTCAGTTTAGCTTTTTCCAGTTCTTCCTGTAAGCGTTTTTCGGTATCGCGTAAAGAAGCGGCTTCTTCAAACTTCTGGCTTTTTACCACTTTATTTTTTTCGTTCTTCACATCTTCGATCTTTTTTTCAAGATCTACTATTTCCTGGGGAACATTAATGTTTTTCAGGTGAACCCTTGCACCCACTTCATCCAGTACGTCTATGGCTTTATCGGGCAACAAGCGATCCGTCATATAGCGGTCACTCAGTTTCACACAAGCTTCAATTGCTTCCACAGAATAAGCAACATTATGATAATCTTCGTACTTGCTTTGAATGTTTGTAAGTATCTGAATGGTTTCATCTACACTTGGCGGCTCCACAATAACTTTTTGGAAACGGCGGTCAAGTGCACCGTCTTTTTCAATATACATTCTATATTCATCCAAAGTAGAAGCTCCAATGCATTGCAGTTCGCCGCGGGCCAAAGCCGGTTTAAAAATGTTTGATGCATCCAGGGAACCGCTTGCGCCGCCGGCGCCCACAATAGTATGGATCTCATCAATGAACAGGATTACATCACGATTTTTTTCAAGTTCGTTCATAATCGCTTTCATTCTTTCTTCAAATTGACCGCGATATTTCGTACCTGCCACAAGAGCGGCAAGGTCAAGCGAGATAACCCTTTTATCAAATAAAACCCGGGAAACATTACGCTGAACAATGCGAAGCGCAAGGCCTTCCACGATAGCTGTTTTACCCACTCCGGGCTCACCTATCAATATCGGGTTATTCTTCTTTCTTCTCGAAAGAATTTGCGAAACCCTTTCTATTTCCTCTTCTCTGCCCACAATCGGGTCAAGCGAACCCGCTTCGGCCAGGCGTGTAATATCCCGACCGAAATTGTCAAGCACCGGTGTTTTGCTTTTCGTACTGCCCGTCGATTTTGATTTTTGTTGAGAGAATTTTTTCTCATCATCAAAATCATCATCATTTTCATCAGAAAACTCGCTTCTGACATCATTGCTTCTCACCACACCTAGCTCGTTACGAAAAATATCGTAATCTACATCAAACTGGTTGAGGATTTGCGTGGCAATGTTTTCCTTATTCTTTAAAATAGAAAGCATCAGGTGCTCTGTTTCTACAGTTGGGCTTTTTAAAGCTTTCGCTTCCAAAACTGTTACTCTTATTACTTTCTCTGCTTGTCGGGTAAGTGGCAGGCTATTAATGTTCGCTATATTCTTTCCTGTCTTATCCTTAACTGCCATTTCCACTTCCTTCCGCAGTTCATAGAGATCAACATTAAAGCTTTTCAGAATTTTTATAGCTGTATTCTCTCCTTCTCTTATCAGGCCAAGCAGCAGGTGCTCGGTGCCAATAAAGTCATTCCCCAGCCGTAAAGCCTCCTCTCTGCTAAACGAAATAATCTCTTTTACCTGGGCTGAAAAATTATTATCCATTTTATCTTGAATTGTGTGTTTACAATATTAACAAATATATTTGACTACTGTTGCAACATATAATGCAGTCGCAAGTATATTATCCACATTCATAACAATATATAAAAAAAATGCCGACTAACGATTATCATTGCAATTATAAGATCGATATATGAAAGTCAAAATTGATACCAAGGAGAAATTCCATGTCATAACATTACTTGAAACCAATCTTGCTGCTAATATGACAGCAGAATTGACCCAAAGATTGCTTCCGTACCTCCAAAATGTCGTTAAAAATGTTGTTTTGGTTATGGAAAATGTCATTTCCTTAGAGGAACCCATTGCAGATGAACTTCTTAACATTCAACAACAATTTTATGACAATGGCGCCTCCTTTGTAATTTGTGGCCTGTTGCCTGAAGTGGAAAAATTCCTGCTCGATTCGGATAAACTGGAACTTATGAACGTAACCCCCACAGAAAGCGAGGCCTGGGATATAGTGCAAATGGAAGAGATTGAAAGAGAGCTGGGAGAAGAGTGAGTAGCTAGTGGCCGGTTGCAGGTGGCAAGTGGCAGGTTACATAATTAAATTCAAGTATAATAATAGTTTCATTTAGTAAACTTTTTTGGATACCGGCGGCAGTTTTTCATGGCGTCATCGTTGTGTCACTCACTTGTGCGGTAGTATTTCATGGGAGCGGGTGGCGGGTGGCAGTTGCAGGTTACAGGTTACAGGTTGCAGGTTTCCGGTTGCCGGGTGCATTTCAAATTGCCTGTTATTTTAATTCTTTTGCTATATGGAATTAGGGCCTAACTGTTACATTTATAAAGTAAGTTGCACTTAAGCGTTGAATAAAGAACAAATGTACAAGAGTGCGACGCAACGATGCTTAATAGTAGCACTACAGCTCAGTACATAAAAATAAAATGAATAAAACGATTGCCAATATCAATTACTTAACCAGCTATATAACAACCGGCTACCGACCACTGGCAACCGGTTACCGGCCACCACAAACACCCAACAATGAATAACGAAAAAATTAAAACGGAATTTATACCATCCCTGCGGCTTTTAGATGCAACTATGATCGTTGCCGGTTCTATGATCGGATCCGGAATTTTTATTGTAACGGCGGATATTGCCCGAAATGTGGGCAGCGCCTGGTGGATTTTAATCGTTTGGCTGATCACCGGTTTTATGACTATTGTGGCCGCTGTAAGCTATGGCGAGTTGAGCGGCATGTTTCCCAAAGCCGGTGGGCAATACACTTATTTGCGGGAATCTTACTCGCCGCTGGTAGGTTTTTTGTATGGCTGGAGCTTTTTTGCGGTAATCCAAACGGGCACCATTGCCGCGGTGGCCGTGGCATTTGCCAAGTATGCCGGTTATTTTTGGCCGGCTTTCAATATGACCAGCGAAAATATTCTGTTCTCAATAGGTGCGGTTAGCATTTACCCAGCTCAAATATTAGCTATAGCGGTTATTGTGTTTCTCACCTGGATCAACTCAAGGGGCGTGGAAAACGGGAAGATCATTCAAACCTCTTTTACCATTTCCAAACTGGTAGCCATATTCGGACTGCTGTTGTTTGGTTTTATATTGGCAAAGCATTCTTTTTTGAAAGAGAATTTTACCACAGGCTTTCACGCCATGCAGGATCTGGGAATTAAAAACGCCGCCGGAGCTTTACAACCTGTAGGCTGGGAAGCCATAAGTGGCGCGGTGCTGGTGGGCGCTATCGCCGCAGCTATGACGGGATCGCTTTTCAGTAGTACCGCCTGGGAAAGTGTAACCTTTATAGCCGGTGAAATTAAAAATCCGAAACGTAATATTGGCCTGAGCCTGTTCCTGGGCACATTTATAGTTACCATTCTTTACATGGGCATGAACCTGATGTACCTGAATGTGCTTCCGCTAAACGAAATTGCGTTTCCGCAGGAAGACCGGATTGCTGTGGCAGCAGCCAGCAAATTGTTTAGTACAGCTGGCCCCATTGTAATTGCCATCCTGATCATGATCAGCACTTTCGGCTGCGCCAACGGATTGGTTTTGTCGGGAGCCAGGGTGTATTACACCATGGCAAACGACGGCGTATTTTTTAAACAAGCGGGTAAGCTTAACCGCTTCGCGGTACCGCAATGGGCATTATGGGTACAGGCGCTGGTAGCTGGCGCGTTATGCCTTAGCGGGCGTTATGGCGATTTGCTGGATATGGTAAGCTTTGTGGTGGTTATTTTTTATGTGCTTACTATTATCGGCATTTTTATACTGCGTAAAAAAATGCCGTTGGCGGAGCGGTCTTACAAAGCATTTGGCTATCCCGTGCTGCCGCTTTTGTATGTAATAATGGGGCTTACATTTTGCGGATTTCTTTTGTTTTTCAAACCGGCATATGTAATATTCGGATCATTAATTGCGCTGGCAGGTATACCAATTTATTATATTGCGGTCTCAAAAAGGCAAAAGAAACTTCGATAAACATAGCAGGTGCACAGCTTTTCATTAGACT
This sequence comes from Flavihumibacter sp., assembly GCA_031553495.1. Classification (GTDB taxonomy): domain Bacteria; phylum Bacteroidota; class Bacteroidia; order Chitinophagales; family Chitinophagaceae; genus Pinibacter. The sequence goes on along the minus strand of JAVBLN010000038.1, from coordinate 28,311 downwards.
AACTAAATAATTTTCAATGGACTTTGATAAACTATTTGAACAATTCAGGAATATAAAAATTGGTGTAGTGGGCGATGTAATGCTGGACACCTATTGGTGGGGACGTGTAGATCGTATTTCGCCGGAGGCGCCGGTGCCTGTAGTTAGCCTTGATAAAAGAGAGCTGCGCATAGGCGGAGCCGGTAATGTGGCGCTGAACCTGGTGGCAATGGAAGCCGCCGTTTCCGTTTTTTCAGTTATTGGAAATGACGCGGACGGGGACCTTCTAAAGGAATTATTTTTGCAAAATAATGTGGACACCGGCTATTTGCTGCGCGATGCACATCGCAAAACCACCAACAAAACCCGCATTATGAGCCGCAATCAGCAAATGATGCGCCTCGATTCGGAAAGCACAGATGACATTTCCGATGAAATAGCCGATACTTTGCTGAACAACCTGCAAGATTACATTACTACCAAAAAACCTCATGTAATCATTTTTGAAGACTACAATAAAGGTGTGCTTACGGAAAAGCTGATTACCCAAGCCATTCAGCTATGCAGACAACACCATGTAATTACTGCTGTTGACCCAAAGAAAAAAAACTTTTTCGCTTATAAGCACGTTGACATTTTTAAGCCCAACCTTAAAGAAGTAAAAGAAGGTTTAGACATTTCAATAAGCGAAGTAAACTCCGCTTCATTAAGCAAAGTACATGAGGCCCTTGTTGAAAAATTGCATCACCATATTTCATTTATCACACTTTCGGAGAAAGGAATATTTTATCAGCAGGGAAAAAATTCTGCCATCATCCCCACGCACATCAGGAACATAGCGGACGTATCCGGCGCCGGCGATACTGTTATCGCAGTCGCTTCATTGTTGTATGCCGTAACCAAAGATCAGCATTTGATGACAGAAGTAGCCAATATAGCAGGCGGCCTCGTGTGCGAAGAAGTGGGCACGCAGGCTATTAATAAAGAAAGGTTGCTTGAAGAATGTAAGGTGCTGCTGTAATTTCGGGTGGCAGGCAGCCAGTTTCCGGTAGCCGGTTGCCGGAGGCCAGGTTTAGCATACCGGTTACTGCTTTTGAGAAGCGAAATCATTTTGATATTTTATTTTTATGTACCAAGCTGTAGTGCTACTATGAAGCATCGTTGCGTCGCACTCTTCAACATTTTGTTCTTTATTGAGCAATATGAAAAAGTACCTTCTATAGCATTAGCGTGTTTGAAAATAATTTTATAAACCGCCACGGGCAACTATTTACCCACCACCAACCACTCGCCGAATAGAATTACTACCGCACAAGTGAGTGACACAACCGAAGTTCCATCAAGGCCCTACCGCCGGTTACATAAATAATTACCCGAAAATAAAACACCGCATAATTCAAAAATAACCGCTGTCCTGAAGTTCTGAACCGCCTGTGCTGATTTTGTTTACCTCATGTTAGAATACAAATAGTTTATAAATTTGATGGCTTGTTATGCAGGCAGAGCGCCTAATAAAAAGCCTGTACTACTTGGCCGCATTATTAAAAATCATAAAAAAAGTAGTGACAGTATAATACCTTCAATCGTTTCTAAAAATATTAATCATGCTTAAGCAACATTTACCCTTTGTATTGCTATGGTTGTTATTGCCGCTATTACATACGGCACAATCCATCAACCCGACAACGCTGTATAAAATTTCAACACCATCGGGACTTGTTATAGACAACGAAGGAAACAACAGTAATAAATCGGAATTAGTATTATCAAAAGATAAGAAAAACGCGGAAGGGCAAGCCTGGCAATTAACACCATTGCCAAACGGCTTGTATGTTATCAGCAATCCCTTTAACGGCAAAGCAATTGATAACGCAAACATACATGAAGGAACCGGCAGCTCTGTAATTCAGTGGGATAAAAACACAAACAACGATAACCAGCAATGGAAACTTACTGCAACCGGCACCGGCGATTATATTATTACACAAAAGGTGAGCAAAATGAACCTTGCGATATCCGGTGGCGAAAAAACAGGAACTGTAATTTATCAATTACCCGATCAGCCGCAAACATGGCGGCTACGGGCCACCACCATGCAGGTTCCAAAAGAAGTAAAAGTAAAACGCGGTACAACAGAATGGGAGAATGAAACTATTTTTTCCGTTAACAAAGAACCGGGCCATGCGACATATATTCCCTACCCTTCTGTTGAAAACCTGAAAGCTGATGCCTACTTTAATAAACCCTGGGAAAAGCCCACATCATCAATGTTTCTGTCTTTAAATGGAAATTGGAAATTTAATTGGGTAAAGCAACCTTCCGAACGACCTTCAAATTTTTACAAGCCCTCGTATGACGTTTCTTCATGGAAAGAAATACCCGTGCCTTCCAACTGGGAAATGCATGGCTATGGCACTCCTATTTATACCAACATTACTTATCCTTTTAAAAATAATCCTCCTTTCATTCAACCGCAAAAAGGTTTTACAAGTGAAACCGAGCCAAACCCTGTAGGCTCGTACCGGCGCGACTTTACCATTCCCACAGAATGGAATAACAAAGAAATTATACTGCATTTTAGTGGCGCTTACAGTTGCTTGTATGTTTGGATAAATGGACATAAAGTTGGCTATAGTGAAGGCGCAAATAACGTGGCCGAGTTTAACATTACAAAATATGCGAAGCCGGGAAATAATACCATTGCAGCCCAGGTATTCCGCTGGACAGATGCCAGCTATATTGAAGATCAGGATATGTTCCGCCTGAGTGGCATTCATCGTGATGTGTTTGTATATGCCATACCCACCACGCATGTGCGCGACTTTTTCCTTACTTCAGAATTTGAAGGGAATAATTTTTCTGAAGTGGTTTTCAAATCCAAATTGTCTGTACGCAACTATAGTAATAAAGCTTCGCAGCCTGCAACAGCAGAAGTAAGTTTACTAAAGCCGGATGGCTCCATAGCATCAACAATTACACAACCCATTTCATCAGTAAAAGCAAATGATGAAAATGAATACGAATTAAAAACAAAAGTGAACCTGCCGTTATTATGGACTGCCGAAACGCCAAATCTTTATAGTGTTATAATTGCCCTAAAAGATAATAATGGCAATACGCTGGAAGCGCTTACTTCAAAATTTGGTTTCAGAAAAATAGAAATCAAAAATAAACGAGTGTATATTAATAATGAGCAGGTGTTTTTTAAAGGCGTTAACCGTCATGACATACATCCGCAATTTGGCAAAGCTGTGCCTGTAGAAAGTATGATCCAGGATATAGTAATGATGAAACAGCACAACCTTAACACCATTCGCACCAGCCACTATCCCAACGATCCTAAAATGTATGCACTGTACGATTATTACGGTTTGTACACTATGGATGAAGCGGATCTCGAATGCCACGGCAACCAGAGTATAAGTAATAACCCCAACTGGATACCAGCTTTTAAAGATCGCGGAGAAAGACTGATACAACGAGATAAAAACCATCCCTGTGTTATATTCTGGTCGATGGGAAATGAATGCGGCAACGGGCAAAATTTTGATGAATTGTACAAAACAATGAAGGCGCTCGATCCTTCGCGTCCTATACATTATGAAGGTAAAAACGAAGTGGCCGATATGGATTCGCACATGTACCCATCCATAAACAACATGGCGAATTTTGACCAGCAAACTTCAAACAAACCATATTTCCTTTGTGAGTATGACCACTCAATGGGTAACGCTATGGGTAACATGGCCGAGTATTGGGATTACATTGAAAACAAGTCGCAACGCATGATCGGCGGTTGCGTGTGGGATTGGGTAGATCAGGGAATTAACAAATACGGACAACCGAAAAATTTTTATCACTTTGGTAGCGATTTTGGTGACAAGCCAAACGACTACGATTTTTCCTGCAATGGCCTTACAACGCCTGACAGAAGAGTTACTGCAAAATTGATAGAAACAAAGAAAATATATCAGTATATAAAGTTCAAAGCATTGTCCGTAAATCCTGCCAAAATCGAGATCACAAATAAATATGATTTTATAAACCTTGAGAAATTCAATATAAGCTGGCACCTGTTGAAAAACGGCGCAAAAGTAGAATCCGGCACTATACCTTCACTCAAGCTTGCACCAAATGAAAAAGCTACAATTTCCATTCCTTACAAAACAAGAATGGAAAAAGGAAGCGAGTATTTTATAAACATTTATTTCATGTTGAATGAAGACGCGGTGTGGGCAAAGGCAGGACATATAGTAGCGAGCGAACAATTCGCACTAAACGAAAAACAACCGCTGAGCCTTGTAAATACAGCGAACATTGGAAAAATTCAAACTGCAACAGAAGGAAATAATCTTATATTCAGCGGCGAAAATTTCAAAACAGTTTTTAATACCGCAACAGGTATTATGACATCGCTTCAATATAGCGGCAAGGAAATGATATACAACGGGCAGGGCTTTACTTTCAACTGGTATCGCAATTTGAATAACGACAAATATGTAGATCAGACTTGCTATCCGGTTGCGTTACAAAAAGAGATTTTTACATACAAAATTGCAGACGATGACAAAAGCGCTACAGTGCTTGTAAATACGGATGCGGTTATTCAGTCCACAACTCCAGTTAATCTGCCTTACATGGTACGCTATACTGTATATGCGAACGGTGTAATTGATGTGGACGCGACATTTAATACACCTGCCACAAGAAGCATCGTGCACCGCCTTGGCCTAAGAGCAGAGATTGTTCCAGGCTTGGAAGATGTGAAATATTATGGACACGGTCCGCATGAAAATTATAGCGACAGGATAAAATCGGCGTACATAGGGCTATATGAAACTACCGTAAAGGATATGGAAGCCGAACATTATGTGCGTGCGCAAAGTATGGGAAACAGGGAAGATGTACGCTGGCTTTCACTCTCAAATGCTGATGCCGGTATAAAAATTTCCGCGAAAAACAAAATGAGTTTTACGGCATTACATCTTACAGATGAAGATCTTTTTCAAAAAGCGAAGCATGATTTCAAACTGGATGAATACCGCAAGCCGCAAACGTTTTTAAGTTTAGATTGCATTCAACAAGGAGTTGGTAACGCAAGCTGCGGCCCGGAACCACTTCCGCAATATACCATTCCGGCTAATACAACTGTAAGTTATTCGTTCCGGATTGAGAGGAAATAATTTTTTGGGGACCGGCGGTATTGCTACTATTAAGCATCGTTGTGTCACTCACTTGTACAGTTGGAATTCTATTGAGCGGGTGATGTGTTATGAGTTTTGAGTTATGGGTTATGAGAGATTTCTCATCCCGCTCTCTGAATTATGAACTATCAATTTTTATTCATACATACTGCTACGCCGGGACTCGAAATGACGTAAGAGCATTCTACACTGTTTTCAATCATTTCGCAACCATAACCGTCACCGTCATTTTGAGCCCGCTTATTTTCAACATATTTGTGATTATGCACCAAGTTTTACGTGAGACAACCGGGCGAGAAATCTCATTGAATTATCGTACTGCCTGTACTCCAACACTGGCAACCGGTAACCGGCAACTTTTTCTTCTGATCTCTGACATCTGATATCCGACTTCTCCTCAAGTGAATGCTGCATAATGCACAATAACGAACAAAACGCCGAAGAGTGCGACGCAACGATGCTTAATAGTAGCAATGCCGCCCGGCCCATAAAAAAATATGACTTAAATAACAGCCTGATTATTTTTCTTTCAAGCCGCCACTCTTATACAAAATGTAGGATGATTGATAATTAGCGATCGCTTCACTCAAAAGCTCTTCATTCATGGGAACGGCTTTTTGTTCTTCACTTTTTTTATCATACAAATAACATTCGGTTTTTTGCTGAGGGCCAAGTACAATAAGCGTATCGTTTTTCAAATAACCCAATTTTTGATAAGTGCCAATAAGCGCCCTTGCAGAATATGCAGCCGAGTTTACATTTTCGCCAAACAACTTCGACTTATACGTCCAATGCAAATAATTGAGCAAAGTAGGATAAAGATCAATTTGCGAACACACGGGCGATATTTCTGCCGGTTGAGTGTGAGGCATATTATACACTATACAGGGAATATGATATTTGGAAATATTGATTTCGTTGACGCCTGCACTACTGGCACAATGATCCGCAACAAATATAAACACCGTATTTGCAAACCAGGGCTTGGTTCTGGCAGCTTCCAGAAATTTCCCGATAGCATAATCAGTATAACGCACAGCTCCTTCCCTGCTTCCTTGCGGAATGGAAATTTTATTTGCAGGATAAGTAAAAGGCCTGTGGTTTGAGGTGGTCATCACAAAATTGAAAAAGCCTTTTCCGGCTTTATAATTTTCATCGGCATCTCGAATAACAGCCTTATAAATATCTTCATCGCAAATGCCCCAGGCATTTTCAAACTGCACATTTTTATCTTCTATAAAAGTTCTTTTCGTAACCAAATTATCACCTACCATAATTTTTCTTCCACGGTCCACTATATCAAATCCGTTACCGCTAAAAAACTGGTTCATATTATCAAAGTAGCCGTCGCCGCCATAAAAAAACGTTCGCTTATAACCTTCATTCCTGAAAATTGTTCCAACAGAAAACAGTCCACCATTATCGCTTCGCCTAACAATGCTGCTGCCGGGTGTTGGCGGCACAGAAAGCGTAAGCGCTTCCATACCACGAACCGTGCGGGTTCCGGTGGCGTACATATTTGTAAACAATAAACTTTGCCCGGCCAAAGAATCGAGCACCGGAGTAAGCCCCTGCGTGTTGCCAAAGCGCTGCATAAAATCGGCGCTAAAACTTTCTATAGTAACCATTATTACATTCGGCTTGTACACTGCATTACCGGATGATTTTATTTCCCGGAGAATACTATTGTTACCCTCTACAAACGTAACATTGGAATCAGCTAACAGGCGATGCATTTGCTCATATACTTCACCGTCATTGTTTTGTTTATAAAACTCGCTATAATTCAACTCATTACTTTTGAATGCTGCGAAGAAAGAATAGATACCGGCTTTTGACAACTCGTCATTATAGCGATTTACATTTTTCTCCGCCCATGAATTGTTGATGAATAATACATAAAACAACGGCAACAGGAGACAACCTGCAGTTGCAATAAGTCTTCTTTTACAACACATATGCGCATAAAAGCTCGAAGTAAATATGCCACGTTTATAAAACCACCAGGTTATTATCGCTGAAATCAGCAACATACCGCCAATTAAGTAAGGCAACGGGTAAGACTGATTGATATTATTTACCACTTCGAAAGTGTATATAAGATAATCGACCGCAATAAAATTGAACCTGCATTCAAACTCGCCCCAAAAAGTAAACTCCGCAAAAAAAGAAAACATAACGATGATCACGGTAAGAAAAAAACCGGCGTAAGTGATAATACGGTTGCAACGTGACTGATTCCACCGCTGCGGCACCAACAACAGGTAAATTGAATATAAAACTGTGAAAAACGATGCCACTCCCAAATCGAACACAAAGCCTTTAAAATATATTCCAATTATGGAACCGAATGAAAGAGCTATGGTTTTCCAAGAACAAACCAGTAAAACAGTTCTAACGATAAAGGATAACGCGATAAACAGTTTCCAGAACGAAAACAAAACGCCATAGCGACTATTGGATCTCATAAAAAATCAATAAAAAATGAAGGGGCAAAGATAGAATGATAATATGGAAAATATAAGTACAGCATCAGTGTTAACACAGCGTTTTTTTGCTTAGCAACAAATTCATTACACTCTTGAAAATGAAAACTTTACAAAAAATCCGGAATTTTAAAAATGATTTTTAAACTTGTTTTTTTCATAATTTGCAAAATTCACATAAAAATTGTTACCTTTGCCCACTTTAAAATCATGCCGTAACATGATAAAACCTGGTGCCGTAAGATCGGGTTTTGAAAATGAAATAAGGTACAACGCTCTCACTTTCGTAACCGGTTATATCATGTGGCAATTACAACAAAAATTTATTTATTGCCCATGAAGTTATCACAGTTTAAGTTCGATTTACCTCTCAATCTTATTGCGCAGCACCCTACGAAAAAAAGAGAAGATAGTCGTATGATGGTGGTGCATCGCAAGACAGGACAAATGGAGAACAAACATTTCCGTGATGTACTTGATTATTTTGATGACAAAGACGTGTTCATTGTAAATAACACAAAGGTTTTTCCCGCCCGCATGTATGGACGCAAAGAAAAAACAGGAGCTAAAATTGAAGTATTCCTGTTGCGCGAATTGAACAAACCCAACCGTCTTTGGGATGTGATTGTTGACCCCGCCCGTAAAATACGCGTAGGCAACAAACTATACTTTGGCGAATCCGATGAGCTGGTAGCCGAAGTAATTGATAACACCACTTCCCGCGGCCGCACCATTCGTTTTCTGTGGGATGGCACCGATGATGAGTTTCGCCAAATTCTGGAAGTACTGGGAGAAACGCCATTGCCAAAATACATTAAACGCAAACCCGAAGAAGAAGACAAAGAGCGCTTCCAAACCGTGTATGCAAAACACGAAGGCGCGGTGGCTGCACCCACTGCCGGTTTGCACTTCAGTAAAGAGCTGATCAAAAGACTGGAAATCAAAGGCATTCGCTTTGCGGAAATTACATTGCATACCGGTCTTGGCACTTTCCGCCCCATTGAAGTGGAAGATCTTAGCAAACATAAAATGGACGCCGAATACTACAAAATTGATGACATAGCATGCAAAATTGTAAACAAGGCAAAAACCGATGGCAAAAGGATTTGCTCCGTTGGCACCACCACTATGCGTGCAATTGAGTCGTCGTTTACCGCCGAAAAATTATTGAAACCCTCCGAAGGCTGGACCAATCATTTCATTCATCCGCCTTACGAATTTTCAATTGCCGACTCGCTAATCACCAATTTCCATTTGCCCAAAACCAGCCTACTCATTATGACCTGCGCTTTCGCAGGCTATGAACTGGCTACCGAGGCATATAAGAAAGCTATAAAAGATAAATATCGCTTCTTCAGTTATGGCGATGCCATGCTGGTTATTTAACCGATACTCTTTTTGAGTTTATTATAAAAATCACTGCGAAAATTTGCAGTGATTTTTTATTTTGTGGCCAGGCAAAATGGGAAGTTGAGGAACGGCACTCTATTACCAATTTATCATGTTGAATGCAATAGTAATTATTATTGAACTGGCAGTAGTTTTTCATGGCATCATCGTTGTGTCACTCACTTGTACGGCATATCATTGAGCAGCGGTTTCATTAGTAGTTGGCATAACAAAACTAACAACCTGCTGCAAAAAGACGTCAATTCTCAACTCCCCATTCACCATTCTCAATTAATAAAATGACCAGGTACCGCATTCTAGAAACCATCCGCCAGGGCCAGATCGGCGGCGGCGAAAGCCATTTATTAAGTCTTGTTGAAAACCTCAACAAATCAATTTTTGAACCCGTTGTACTATCATTTACTCCGGGTCCAATGATAGAAAGGCTTCAGCAAATGAATATTCAAACCCACGTTATCCATACCGAAAAACCATTTGATATAAGTAAGTGGCAAAAAGTAAGATCATTTATTGAAAACGAAAAAATTCAGTTGATACACGCACATGGCACCCGCGCAAACTCAAATGTATTTTGGGCTGCCAAAAAACTTAACCTTCCATTGGTATATACCATTCATGGCTGGAGCTTTCATGACGACCAAAACCCGCTGGTAAAAATGATTCGCGTTGCCGGCGAAAAATTACTGACACAAAGATCAGACACCAACATTTCAGTGGCCGAATCCAACCAGGCAACTGGAAAAAAGCATTTTAAAAACTTTCAGTCCGTAATAATTAATAACGGTATCAATCAAACGAAATTCAATCCTGACAAAAACTTCGCGAACATTCGAGAGGAGCTACATATAGCAGGCAATGAAATTGTAATAGTATTTATCGCACGTTTCATACAACAGAAACAGCCGTTAGTACTCATTAAATCATTCGCGAAAGCTTTGCAGCAAATCTCATCGCTAAAATTATTAATGGTGGGAGATGGCGATCAAAAAAAAGAAGCATTGCAACAGGTAAAACAATTACAAATTGAAAACAATGTAATCTTTCAGCCATTCCGGCAAGACGTACCGGATATACTGGCAGCTAGCGACATATACGTTTTACCTTCATTATGGGAAGGCCTTCCAATCGGCTTACTGGAAGCCATGGCAATGGGTAAAGCCATCATCGCCACTAATGCCGATGGCACCCGAGAGGTATTGAAACATAACTGTAACGGCATTTTACTTCCAATAGAAAATATAGAAGAACAGCTAACCGCTACCATATTGCAAATAGCCACAGATACAAACACACGAAAAAAATTTGGAGAAGCCGCTAAAGCCACCATCAGCGAACGCTTTAGTGCAAATAAAATGACCAGGGCAATAGAGAATGTATATTTAAAGCTGCTGGAGTAAAATGAGCTTTTTTTTGAGAAGCTCTATCATAAGAGAGCCGATTCACGCAAAGGCGCAAGGAATGCAAAGTTCGCAAAGAGATTTACACTTGGATGCATCTCAAAATGTTGCAACTAACTATTACTCTAGGGGCAGTGCAAAATTAGGATTCTGGTATTACCAATAATAAAGCATGCTAACCATACAGCCCTTTACTGGCACATATGTATTGCTTTGCCAGGTGCACTATGTATCTGTACCTACTTAAAGTATCTCTATTAACGAGCGTAAACTGCTGAATTCTGCTTGAAGTTCTTTTTGGAATTCATTATACCTGCATTTTTTAAATAAGTATTCCCCGATTGCTTAAGCGTATATTCCCTGTTGAAAGCTTCCTGGTTAAGCTTAAAATAATCAGCCAATGTACGTATTACTTCTTTGGATAGACCTTTCTTGTAATTCAGTATATCAGACACTAGTCCTTTACTCACATTCAGCAGTTGCGAAAGATCAACAGCCTTCATGTTATGATCGCTCATCAATGATTTTAAAAGTGTTACAGGGTCAATCATATCGAGAACCATATTTTCCTTATCGTAATTTTCAATCAGCAATGTAAGTAAAGCTATTTCCTCTTTTATCACTTTTGTTTTAGGAGTAGTAAACACCAAACCCTCCAATATCTTACAATATTTGTCATACTGCCTGTTTGACGTGATTACCTTATATTTCAACGTTTCCATAATATCATATTAATAAATGTTTACCGTGTATTGATGCTGGGCTTTGCACAATTTTTCATAAGCAGAGTGAGAACCAATCCAACAAACAAATAAATGCACCTCATGCTCTCCAAAAGCATATTTACAAATCATGCGGTAGTTATTACCACCAATATCAAATACAACTCTGAAAGAACCGTTTCCTAAAAAATCGGTTTGTGGAAATGTGCATCTAATATCTTTAGGTGAATTCCAGTCGGCCATTTTTACTTTGAAAAGCCAATCCTCAAAAAATATTTTGCTTTTGCTATGGCCGGCAATAAACTGTCTTATTGTCTTTTCTTTAATAACGTGTACTTTCATTTCCACTACAAAGGTAAGAATAATTCACAAAAAGTGAACTTTTTAGAAATACGGACAAATTTTACATATAGCATAAAGTGACGAAGTGACTTGAAATCTGAAATTTGAAAATGCTGCCGGTCAGGTATGATCTATAGATTTCAACCGTGCTAATAATTATTGAATTCAACTTCTCCGGTGATCTTCATCACACAGCACTTTCAACTTTCAACTCTCAACTATACAGCACTCTCCATTCTCAACTTATTCAAGTCCAAACAAACCTTTATTAAGCAACTGAAGCGTTTGCGTTTTATTAGCGCCAGATACCAAAAGCGAAATATTATGCGGGCTTCCGCCATAACTTACCATACTTACCGGAACAGGTTGTAAGGTTACAAACAGCTTGCTCAATAGATCTGTTGAGCTGCCAATTTTATTTCCCACTATCGAAACGATAGTTTGATCTTTATCTACTTCAATGCTACCAAAAGGTTCAAGCTCTTTAACGATAGATTTAAGATCCGCGTCGTTATCAATAGTTACAGATACCGCCACTTCCGATGTGGTGATCATATCTATTGGTGTGCGGTATTTTTCAAACACTTCAAATATTTTTCTTAAAAAACCGTAAGCCAGCAACATGCGGCTGCTTTTTATTTTAATAGCAATAATACCGTCTTTAGCCGCAATCGCTTTAACGCCCACACTTCCGGCTTCATCGCGAATGACGGTTCCGGGCGCATCAGGGTGCATGGTGTTCAATAATTTTACAGGAACATTTTCATGCTGAGCAGGCCAAATACAGGTTGGGTGTAAAATTTTAGCACCAAAATATGCAAGCTCCGCTGCTTCATCAAAACTCAATTGTTCTATTGCCACCGTTTTATTAACTATACGCGGATCATTGTTATGCATGCCGTCGATATCAGTCCATATTTCACACACAGAAGCCTTTGCAGCAGCAGCCACCAGCGACGCGGTATAATCGCTGCCACCCCTTTTCAAATTATCCACTTCGCCTTTTGCATTGCGACAAATGTAGCCTTGTGTAATAAACAATTTTTTATTACTGTTTTTCTGCAAAAGCTGATTGAGCTTGGTTTTGATGGATGAAAGCACCGGTTCGTCATTCGCATCGATGCTCATAAAATCAAGCGCCGGCAACAACTGATGATCTATACCTTTTTCATCAAGATAAGTACTGAAAAGTTTGGTACTTAATAGTTCCCCCTGTGCAAGTATATCTTTATTCAACGCTTCGTTGAACGAAATTTTCGTAATGATATTTAAGAACTCAAAATGCTCGGCCACAATTGCTTTGGCTTTCGCCAATGCTTCGGGAGTTTTCACCAGTTCCGCAATGAAGGAATGATAATGAGCCTCCAGCTTATCAATCTGCAGTTTCGCATCTTCCTTATTGCTCGCGGCAAGCGCTTCGCCAATGCTCACCAATGCATTGGTAGTTCCGCTAAGCGCACTTAGCACAACAATTTTTGATTCGCTGTCGCGGGTTATCAGATCCGCAACCTGGTACATGCGTTCGGGCTTTCCAACACTGGTGCCTCCGAATTTCATTACTTTCATTGTATATGTAGATTTTGCTTTTATTAGTTAAAAAATCAACAGTTAAAATTCTATATTTTTCAATTCAAGATACAGGCTATAATATTTACCCGCATCTTCATTATTTTCTACTCCTTGTTGAAAGCAATTTTTTATTATGGTACAATCATTAGTTTTTCATGGCATCATCGTTGTGTCACTCACTTCATCTGTAGTTTTTTATGGCGGCCCCGTTAGTACAGGTATTGCTTTGAGCCTTTGAATTTGCATCTGTTTGAGTTAGTAAAGAAATTTGATAAAGCAGCCCACCGTTGCCATGAAATACTAAAGATGAACGAAATGCGACGCAACTATGATGCCATGAAAAACTGCAGATCGGTTCATAAAAAATCACAGCTTTCACACAGGCTGAAATAAAACTACTGATGCTTTCGCAAATACCGCAGCCGGCATACAAAAATATTTACTCAAACAGTTTTGGATTTATGTTTCTTATCCTCTCCAAAACTTTCGCTTCTTTTCAAATTTGCCGAATTTCCGGCTTGCGAAATTAAAGCTCTATGCCGAATTTTCTTCCTAAATTTTCCAAATCATCCACTACAACCGGCAGTATGGGAATTCCGGCCTGCAAGCGTTCCGCTTCCATTTCTCTTTCAGGATCTCCGGGAATCAGCACACTACTCTCCTGCCCTTCAATTGTTTTGGCATTCCTGAAACGCTTTATCCATGTGTCCATATGCGCTTTAAAGTCTTCTGCCTTTCGAAAAGCGTCAATTCGCATGGCGCCAAAAAAATGGCCGATTCCTTTACCGGGCATATTTTCCGGCATGGGCACATATGCGGGAAAAGGCGGAACCCACGGACCATAATTTGCGCCGCTCAATACGGCGGAAAAAATATCTACAATCGCGCCTAATGCATAGCCTTTGTGGCTTCCATGCTCTCTATCGCCACCCAGCGGCAATAAAGCGCCACCGGTTTTCAAGGCGTGCGAATCGGTAGTAGATTTGCCATCTTTGTCCTGCACCCATCCGGCAGGAGCATCTGTATTTTTTCTTTGTAAAATTTCCAGTTTGCCATTGGCCGCCGTGGTGGTGGCAAAATCGGCCACGAACGCAGGTTCAGAACCTGCAGGTATGGCCACGCAAATGGGGTTTGTCCCTAGCATACGCTCCCTGGAAAAAGTTGGGGCCACCAAAGCGCTGGCATTTGTCATGGCAATGCCTATCATATCATTTTCGAGGGCCATCATGGCATGGTAACCGGCAATACCGAAGTGATTAGAATTTTGCACGCTTACCCAGCCTGTACCCACATTTTTGGCTTTTTCTATTGCCACTTTCATGGCGGATGGCGCCACCACTAATCCCAAACCACTATCTCCATCCACAACAGCCGTTGAAGGTGTTTCGTGAATAATTTTTATTTCCGGTTGCGCATTTATTCTTTTGGCTTCCCATAACCGCACATAACCGCTGAGCCGCGCTACACCATGAGAATCAATACCACGCAAATCCGCGCTCAACAACGCTTTGGCCGCTACCAACGCGTCTTCTTCACTACAGCCTATTTTTATAAATATTCCTTTGGTGAAATTGAGTAATCGCGAGTAGGAATATATTTTTTCCATAAACGAAAAATTTGTGAACCGCAAAGATAAGGGAGGGAGGCGTAAGGGGTGAGGAAGAAGTTGCTATAGTTGTTTTCTCGCGGCGATCGCAACGAAGCAGCGGCGTGGCATGGTGTACTGATCTTCGATTTCGTTACTGCCCGCTGCCAACTGAATAGCGTTTTAATGTGTCAATATACTGGTGAGATTTCTCGTCCCGCTCTCTGAATAATCGTTATCAACTTGTTTCAAAATTTCTTCATAAAAAGTATTCTTACTTTTTTGCCCAAGCAAAAAAGTAACAAAAAAGCCCACCCGCGATCGATGACGGCCCGATCGCGGTGCGTGCCCTGATTAAACTTCGGCACTACTGTGACTTCAGCAAAGGGAATTCTATTCAACGCTTTAGAGGCAGTATCCTTTATTAATGACTGCAGCGGGAATTTGCATTTCAGAAGTTTTTTTTAAGAATAACAAGTTGTAGTGCAGACACTAAATAATAACTGTAAAATAAGTATTCCTATTTCATTTAGTGCCATTGATTGCGGCTATGTATAAAATCCTTCAATCCATACATCCAATAAATCCAAATTCTGACAAACAATCCAAGCAGGCCGCATCTTAAGCATACAGCACTTTCAACTTTCAACTACCACTTTAAAAACTATTTTCCTCCGGGCGGACAATGCAGTTTTAAATAATCTGTGAACAGTGTTGTAAGATGCAAGCCTGTGCCCGGCCCTTCAGATATATTGTGCGTGCGGTTCGGATAAGGCATGAACTGAAATTGTTTATTGTGTTTGATCAGTTCATTCAACAGCATTTCAGCATTGTTATAGTGAACATTATCATCACCTGTGCCGTGAATATAAAGCAGGTTGCCCTGTAAATTTTTCGCATAAGTAATTGGAGAACCTTTCACAAAATCTTCACGATTTTCCTGCGGAAGTCCCATATAACGTTCCTGGTAAATGTTATCGTAAGTGAGCTGATTACCAACAGCAGCAATGGCTATACCTGTTTTATAAATTTCAGGATATTGAAACATAAGATTTAAAGTAGCGGAACCGCCACCACTCCAGCCCCACACAGCTATGCGGTCTTTATCAACAAACGGCCATTTCAAAATTTCCTTAGCTGCCATAGCCTGATCACTGATATTTAAAAGACCGATTTTTCTGTATACACATTTACGCCACTCTCTTCCTTTAGGAACAGGCGTTCCACGATTGTCGATTGAAATATAGATGTAACCATCGGCCTTCATATCGCCACGATACAAATAATTATAACCTGCGCCGAATACATCTTTTACAGTTTGGCCCCACGGTTCCGTATATACGTAAAACACAACCGGATACTTTTTAGTGCTGTCAAAATTTAGCGGTTTCAGTACCCATGCGTCCATTTCAACATTGTCGGCAGTTTTTATTTTTATGAATTGTAAAGTAGATGTGTTTTTATCTGAATTAGCGAGCGCATCATTTACTTCATTTTTTCCATTCAATCCTTTATGTCCGGCTACAGAAATCCATTCAATGACCGGCCTTGTATAATAATTTGAAAAACTGTGAAAGGCATATTTAATATCAGGCGAAATCTCATACTCGTGTGTTCCGGGTTGGTTGTCCGGCGATATTCTTTCAGCTTTTCCCTTACCATCGAGCTTTATCCTGTACAAATATTTCTGAGTGGCATTTTCCGGCGAAGCCATAAAATAAACATAATTGCCTTTTTCATCAATCCTAACTATTTCCATCACATCATAATTACCTACAGTAACCAGTGTTTCTTTTTTTCCATCCCGACTTACGCGATACAAATGGCGCCAGCCATCTTTTTCAGTTGGCCACAAAAACTCTTTTCCGTTATTCAACCAATCCCAACCTCCATAAGCGTAATCATCGTCCCATAACGGCAGAATGTCAATCCATGCTTTATCGGTTTCGCTATAAATAAGATTAGCATTTCCTGTGGTTGCATTGCAAACAAACAGCTTGCTTTCATTCTGTTTTCTGTTCAAATGTTGTATAATAATTTCATTACTGTTACCGGCCCACTCCATACGTGGTACATATGATTGCAATACGGGATCAGTTGGAATGTTCATCCATTTCGTTTGTGCATTGCCGATATTTACAATTCCAATCTTATAAGGCGATGGGGGTATACCGGCAACCGGATATTCCACAGGAATTATTTTCGGATAAATGGAATCCGTATTATCAACCATGTAATAATCAGATGTGGTTTGAGCATTGATTTGCCAATAAGCTATCTGCTTGCTATCCGGCGACCAGCGAAAACCATCGCGGCATGCAAATTCTTCCTCGTAAGCCCAGTCAAAAGTTCCATTGATCAATTTACGGCTACCGCCCTGTGTAAGTTTTGTAATATTTCCCGAAGCAATATCTTCCACATATAAATTGTAATCACTTACATAAGCAACTTTCGTTCCGTCGGGTGAGAATTTCGCGAACATTAGTGAAGATGCCGCTAAGCCTTTGCCAAGCTGCGTTAGGAAACCGCCGGTAATATCATACAACCAATAATCGCCACGGGTATCATAACGCCACACTTTTTTAGTATTGGTATAAATCAATGTCTTTTTTTCATCCGGCGAAAAAATAAACTTACGAATACTTAACGGCGCCGATTTCCCGGAAGGCACCAATTGCTGGTTATCAACAATAACGGTTCTTTCATCAGTAGGCAGGCTATGCTTAACAATGGAGCCATTTTCATTCTGGAAATATGCGTTCCCTTCTTTAGTCCATATAAATTTTCCCTGCGCGGAAATACGTGTGAATGCTACAACACATATGAATAGAAACAGAAGCCGGTAAGTCATTACAATAAAATTTTAATGGAAGATAGGTAAATACCAGCAACTTTAGCAAAATGAGTGTTCCGGCCTTTTAATGAAGCATCTCCAGTTGATATTCTATCGGCTTGTTTGCTTTAAAATCAAACATGGTAAGTTTTCTTATGAGAAAAAAAGACTCCCAGTAAACCCTTGTGTTATAAATGTAGGTGTTTATAGCATTATCTTTTTGCGCCTGGGCGTTGTTAAATTCAGTAAAATTAATACTGCCCAGCATATACCGTTGCTTAGCCACATCATATCTTTCTATGGCTATGTCCCGGGTTTCCCTGGCAGTGGCAAGCTGCGTTTTCAGTGAATTCCACTGCATTACCTGGAAGCGGATCTCCTGTTCAAATGCTTCATTCTCCTGTTCTATTGACACGTTGACCAAATCCAGGTTTGCTTTAGCTCTTGCAATCTGCGATTTGTTTTCACCCCAATCCAATATTGGTATCGCAAGTGTTAATGTCAATGTTTGTTGTCTTTGCAGATTTTGATACGATTTACCTAACTGCTCGCTGGCTTGCGACAAACCGAAATTAGCGCTTACACCAATGCTTGGCGCCGCATTAGCTTTGGCGTATTGCACTTGTTGTTCCGCTTCAAGTCTTCGGCGACGAAAAGCCAATACGGCTTGCCTCATCTTTCTTGCTTCTGCCAAAGCTTTTTGCTCGTCGATGTAAAAAAAATCAAGCTCATCCGGAATCACAAGCTTAATACTATCCATTGCCCGAAGCCTGAAAAATTGCACAAATGATTGCCTGGTTTTTTCCAGTTCAATATTATCTCTTATTACATTATTTTTCGCATCAGACAAATTGAGCTTTGCCTGCAACAGATCATTTTTATCACGAGTGCCTATTTCAAATTTTGTTTGAGTGATCTTCAAAAGTGTATCCGCATTATCCAGGTTTTGTTTGTCAACAAACAATTGATTTTCGGCTGCCAAATACTGAAAATAATAGCTTACGGAATTAAGAGCTATATTCTCAATGTTTTCGGAATAAGACCGCTTGTTTTCTTCTAATCTTACAGGCTCAATCTTTTTCTCCCATTTAAAAGAATTATAAAAAAGCGTATTCTGATAATAAGACAAGGAAACAGGCACCACCGAATATTGTTTGGTTTTATCCGGTGAAAAAACATCGATCCTGCTCAGGGAAGAGTATAATGAAAACACGCCTCCCGTAAGTCCTACATTTTGCGATACGCTCAGCGCCAATTGCTCGTACGATTGATTTCGCGGAACAAATATATCTTCTCCTGTGGGAATGGTAATCCTATCAATATTCCTGGTATAAGCCGGCAGTGTACCGTTCAGGAAAACCTTCGGATAAAGCCGGGCCTTGTAAGAATTATAAGCCCAATAGCCCGACATGGCGTTGTTTACTGCAATCTTCTTCGACAATGATTGTTCCTGCGCCCTGTTGATCAATTCCGGCAAAGTAAATTTTTGTGCATTCAACGTCATTAAATGCATTGTTCCGGCAATGATGAAAAAACAATGTTTCAATCTCATTGTACTAATATTTTCATTGGTTGATTATTTCATTTACTCTTCTTACAGCATAAAAATGTGGCATGCTTTTTTTGGGGACCAACGGTAGTGCTACTATTAAGCATCGTTGTGTCACTCACTTGTACGGTTGTAATGCTATTCAGCAAAGTGAAACATTCATGCACATGTTTATACTGCGTATAGTGTATAACTCCTTAGCTTATTAAAGTGGCCTGCAAACAGTATGTAGCCCTGTATTATGCACAGTAGCGAACAATCCGCTGAAGAGTGCGACGCAACGATGCTTAATAGTAGCAATGCCGCCCGGCCCACGATAAAAAAAATTACGCCCCACACGCTGACCGTGTTATTAATAAGTTGCCTTACTAGTTTTTCTATAACACCAATAGTACACCAGCGGTATAAAAAATAAACTTACCAGTGTGCCAATAAGCATACCTCCTAATATTGACAACGACAAAGGCCGTTGCAAAACAGCACCCATATCTGAACCAAACAAAAATGGGAATACTGATAATATGGTAGTCATGCTTGTCATGATTATAGAATTTAACCGCATTTGTCCTCCCTTATGAATGGCCTGTATTAATGGTAATTTTTTTTGCCGGCGCAACTGATTAATGGTGTCGATCTTTAAAATGGAATCGTTGATAATGATTCCGCAAATGGTGATTAAGCCAATCATCGACATTACATTTAAAGACGATCCAAAAAGATATAAAACAATTAACGCGGCACTTAAACTAATAGGCAGTTCAAGTAACACGATCAATGGTTGCAGAAGCGATTCGAACTGCGCGGCAAGAATAAAATACAGAAGCGCTACCGATACCAGCAATACAATCATCATTTCCTGCACAAGTTTCTTTTGAGAAAAATAGTTTCCTGAAAATGATAATTGATATTGCGGCTCAACATATACCCAACGTGAAATGCTGTCCATTAATGCCGGTGCATTTGTTACATTATTGATGGCAATAGGAATATACTCGCCGTGCTTACCACCTTCTACTTTTTTATAAAACAGATCGTCACTTAATGAAGCAAAATATGAAATGGGAATTTCAATTCCCTTATCATTTTCTATCATAGTTCCGTTAAATATTTCAGCCATATTTTTTTCGGCGCCGCTAATTACTATCGGAATAAATTGTTGCCCGCTTTGTATGGACCCGATTTGATTTACATTCAACACCGTTTTTAGCTTATTATAAACAGCCTGCAGCTTTACACCATACTGCATAAGCTTTTCGGCGTCAACATATAGATTTTTAGAATGCTGATACGCGTTCTTCATTACTTCCGCTCCGGGAAAATGTTTACGGATCTTTCCTGAAATAGCAGAAATGGTTTTCATCACTTCCGCATCAGGAATGTTTACAGGAGATATTTGTGCAACTATATCCGGCTCGCTTTCACCAAATACTTTTTCAAAAATGGTTTTGGGAGGCATAGCGCTTACCACTGCTTCAGGATATTTTTCCTCAATAGTTTTTATGAATTTTAATTTCAATGAATCGGTATCTCCATTCTCTTTCAAGTGTAAATATACCTGCGCTTGTGTGGCAGCCAGGTCTTTATCTTTATTCAGCAAAAACTGCTGTTCACCAACAAGAGCGTCAGATTCTTTTACATCATTTTGAACCACGGCTATCAACTCGCGAACCCGTCTTGTATTTTCATCAATGTGCACATGTTGGTTCCAGTCTATATCCACAATTAATTCGCTTTGCTTAAAGCGGGGTAATTGTTCTTTTTTCAGTTTGTTGAACACAAATACGTTTGCACTTACCATTGCGATCACCATAAGAGTTGTAATGAACTGGTGTTTCATAACCCAATCAAAACCTTTATGATAAAATGAATGCAGCATATTTTCCCCGAAACTTAACCGAATGGATGCTTTTTTCTTTGTAATATTTCGAACATATAGCAGCCTGTATAATACAGGCAATAAAGTAACGGCCACTATAAATGAAACAAAGAGTCCTATAGTAATTGCCATTGCCTGGTCGTAAAACAATGCCCCGGAAATGCCACTCAAAAAGATCAGCGGAACAAATACGGATATGGTGGTGAGCACAGAAGATAACAATGGCCGTATGATCTCATGCGTACCTTTGCTGCATGATATGTTCAATGAAAGGCCCAGCATTCTTTTTTGTGTAATATTGTCGATAACGATAATGGAATTATCAATCATTAACCCTACCCCAAGCACCATGCCCGACAACGAAATTATATTTATAGACATGTTGAAAAGATAAAAGAACAATAAGCTCAACAGCAGGGAAACCGGCACGGTAATACCTATTAATAAAGGGGTTCTGAAATTCCTAAAAAATAAGAAAAGCATTGAAAAAGCTAAGCAACTGCCAAGAAGCAAATCCTGTTTTAGATTGCTGATAGAAAAACTTAACAGCGCCGTTTGATCGCGTACCTGTTGAAACTGAATGCCGGGATATTCATATTGCAGGTATGAAATAAGGCCGTCTGTTTTCGTTTTCAATGTTTCCATTCGTGCATCCTGCTGCATAATTACGGCAAGGTTTATAGCATCTTCGGCTTCCGCTATAAAGCGCCCCTTGGGCGTTTGCTTTCGTTCACTAACATCCGCTACATCCGCCAGGCTTAATATTCTTTCATTCACTTTAAATTTGATGTTGCTAACATCTTCTGCGGATAATAATTTTGCAGAAGCAAACCTGAGCTGGTATTGCAGAAAGCCATCTTTTACTTCAATAGTACCCAATTGAAGATTGTTTTCCTCCAGGATATTTTGCAGGGCCGATTCATTCAAGCGCAGCTCCCTCATAACCGCGGGCTTTGGTTGAATATAAATTTCAGGATAGCTCAACCCGGTAATATCCACCATAGCGATTTCCGGCATTTGCTCAAAACGCCTTTTTACCACCTGGTCGGCAAATGAGCAAAGCTGCTCAAAACTCCTATTATCTTTTGGTTCGTTAGTTTGCTTATAAAAAAGATTGATATAAAATACCGGGAGCTCAGAAACATTTGATTTTACAACCCGTGGCCGTTCCATATCCCGCGGAAGTATATTCATCGAAAAATCAACTTTTTCATTAGCTTCAAGAAAAGCGTAATTGAGATCGGTGCCATATTTAAACCGTAACGAAATGCAGGCATAGCCGTCGAATGATTCGGAGTGAACGTTTTCAATACCGGGAAGCTGTTGCAATTGGGTGCGCAGGTAGCCTACAACAGTTTGCTCCAATTCTTTTGCACTGGTGTTCTTTTTAGAAACATGCACAAATATCTCCGGCATTTCTATATTGGGAAGCGGCGATATGGGAATAATGCGCGCCGCTACAAAGCCTAACAGCAACAATGCTATAAATGTCGTTAAAACTGCAACCGGTCTGTTTATTAGAAATTTTACCACATTAATACTTTTACATTTTTACATTTCCACTGCTTTATTTGAAACAACTCTTTTCCAATGCCGCATGAACAGCGGCATGAACAGTAATGTTGCCAATACGGAAAACAATAAGCCCCCGATAGTACTAACAGCCAGGGCATACCAAAAAACATCATCCTTGCCATTTATTACAAACGGTATTAAACCCAAAATGCAAGAGGCTGCGCTTAACACAACCGGTATGATCTTTTGATTAAAGGCCTTCATATATGTTTTACGCGTATTGTTTTTAAACCGTTTTGTTTTATACAGGTTGTTATAATCGTTCAGAATAAATAATGCCCAGTTAACCACAATGCCGCTTAATACAATAAAGGAGGCGTACCCGCCCTCATCAAAATTAAAATCAACTACCTGGCAGGTAATAAATACGCCTATGAAGGAAATGGGGATCATGGCAATAACCATGAATGATTGACTTAAAGAATTTAGCAGTATGCAACAAAGCAGGAAAATTATTCCTATAGTTAGAAAAACAGGCCATATCATTTTCCATTTATCTTCTCCCCAAAAACCCCAACTGTCATCGTACGACCGGATGCTGTATCCTAGCGGCAGTTTTTCCTGCACCTGTTTTACAGTCCGTTCCCGGATCATATGACCTAAGTCAAAGGTTCCAATGAAATTGTAATTGACTATTACCTGGTATTGCTGGTTGTAACGTGAAATTTCGCTTCCGGTATGCTCCTTATCCATTTTTGCAAACTGGTTCAGTCGTAAGAAACTGCCTGAATTACCTACTGTTACAGGGTAGTTCATCACCCTCCACACATCATTGCCGGTTCCTTCCGAAGGTTGAACGGAATATGAATAAGGCACATCATTTACGGTTACGCTTCCCGGCATTTGTTTTTGACCCGCCAGCGAATATAACGACTGATAAAAAACATAACTGTTGCCAGCTTTGGCTATCAGCCAGTCCTTATCAAATATTTTAAAAACGTACTCATAATCCGATTTTTCGCCGGACCAGCTCATTCGTGAATTCTTTAAATACACTTTTTCAACACGCGGCGAGGTTTTTAATACCTGGCTCACACTATCCGCCAGCACCAGCAGCCGGTCGTAGTTGTAACCTTGCAGCACTATCGCATAGTTAGCGTTCTCGGGGTAAATGGTATTATCAAATCCCTGTCCCACACCGGTTATAGTAAAATCAGCCAACCCGGTATAAATAGCTTTTTGCTCCAGTTCTCTTTTCAGCATGTGCGGGAATGCGCCATTTTCATATTTTTTCAAAAAGCTGATATTCATTGAAGCCCACTCCCTGCCCACATGGCAATCGAATTGCTCTATTTGGGAAAACTTCCTAAGGTATGTTTCAAACTTCACTACAATGTCATTCATCTGCTCTAATGATGTTCCTTTAGGTAGCGAAATTTCCACATTAATGGCTGTGCGGGTTTGCATCATATTATTGCGAAAAGCATTTGGTTTTTGTGCAAATAACCTAAGCGTTCCTCCCAGGGCCTTATCGGCATATGGTCTTATTTTCTGGTAAAAACTATTATCGAATATCGCGTTGTACGCACGCTGCCATTTGTTCGCGGGATCCCGGTAATTGACGGGCATTAAAAACAGGGGAAGGCCAAACAATAATATTAATGCAGGTATTAGCAGCTTTTTCCAACGGGATAGAAAATCAATAGTAACCAGGTAAATTTTATTTGCAATCAACACTCTCCTGTTCTTCCTGAATATCACCACTCCTTTTCTTTTTTCCAACGGCATTTTTTCCATAAGCGCGGGCACAAAAAACAATGCAATAGGAAGCGACACCAGCAGGTTAATGATCATCACCCACGCGAAATCTTCAAGGAAGATGCGCTGTTGCTGATCCATAAAAAAGATGATGCACACAGCACCAATAGTTGTAAGATGTGCTCCCGTTAACGCCAGGAACACTTTCCTGTTCCCGGTATTTCGCAAGTGATCTATCATTACAATGCTGCCATCTATGATCATACCCATTGATACGGTAATACCCGCAAGCGAATACAGGTTTATTTCAATATGCAGCACGTAATAGAACAATACCGCTATAACCAAGTTAGCCGCCAGCGATATCACAATCAGTAAGAGATACTTCCATTTCCTGCTTACCAGGAAAACAAACAATAATAAAATACTAACTGTGGCAACCGAGCGCCAGCTTATTTTTATAAGCTCGTCCTTTAAAAAAACCGAAGCGTCATATGCCAGTGTTAATTGGTATCCGGGTGGTAATTGCAGTGCCGCCTGGTCCATTTCATTTTTAATGATGCCGGCCAGGTTTATATAATTCGCCTTAGCATCCGCCAAAATTTCCAGTGTTACGGTGCTGTTCCCGTTTATTCTGAAATACGACATCGCCTCCTCGGTGGTGTATGAAACAGTGGCAATATCAGTTAAATAAAATATTCTGTCATCTACTTTTTTAACCGGTATATTTCTCCAGCTTAACGAATCGGAGTGGCGTACCTTAAGTGTTACGAAAATATATGGAGCACTTGTATCTTTAGACAACTCATGCACTAAGCCAACCTCTGAACGCGAAAAAAAATCATTAATAGCATCTGATATTTCATATGGACTGATGTGAAGCGCACTTAGTTTCGTTTCATCATATTTTACAACATAGCGGTATGGTTCCACACCGGAAATATTTACCTGGTACACACCCGGAATATTAGCCAGGCGTGGTGTAATGCTTTTTTCAAGATAGGTTCCGATATTTGAAGTTTCGGTTCCGGCATTTACATAATACGATAATATTCCTTTTACCTGGTTGCCCGACGGCCGGTTGGCACTTACCCATGGATAGGAAACCCCATCAGGGAACGATGGATAAATACCACGTATGATAGTAGCTATTTCATAACGTATCTCTTCTATATTCACTTTGTCGCCAAATGAAGCATTGATCTGCCCATAGCCATTACCCGAAACAGAGTTAATATCGCGTATTCCTTTCACCGTAGCCATAGCGGCTTCCAGCTTTGAGGTAACGTTTTGTTCAATAATTTCCGCAGAAGTATTATGCCACGCAAAACTTACGGCTATACTGTTATATGTTTTGGAAGGCTCCAATTTAACCGTAATGAATGGCAATAAGAATACACCCACAATTATCAATACCAGGAAAAATATATTGATGGTGAACGCCGAAAACGGGCCTGTATAATTTGTATGAGATGTTTTGTTCTTCAAATGCTATTCAATTATCACATCAGCGTCATGCGCTAAATTGAACGTATTGGAAATGATCACCTGCTGGCCTGGCTGCAGGCCCGATGTGATAACAATATAATCACTATTGCGGCTGCCACAGGTAATATAATTCCATTTTGCTTTCCCGTTCTCATAGGTGAACAAAACATTTTTGCCCTGCCGCTCCACCACCGCTTCTTTGGGAACCAATAACTGCTGTACTGTTGCATTTTGAGCCACTATCTTCACACTCATACCGTCCAACAGGTAGCCGTTTGTATTACCCAGCCTCGCCTGTACCTTTATCATTCCGTTTTCATCAATAGCGGGATTAATGGTAGTTATAGATCCCCGGTAGGATTTCGCAGCATCGTCAAATGCTTTTATTTCAACGGGCATGCCTATACGAATTTGTTTTCTTTCCGATTCCAGGATGTTGAATTCCGCCGTCATCTCCTGGTCGCTGATAACAGAGCAAAGCTTTTTGTAGGAATCAGGCGTATTGAAGGCTTTGGCTTCCATGCCTGCAATTTTTCCCGAAAATGGCGCCGTTATTTTGGTAAGGCTTAATTCTTTAATGGCCTCCTTATAATTGAATAACGCTTCCGCATAACCGCTTTTTATCTTTGCCATTTTTAAAATACCGGCAGGCGTTTTTGCCGTATCCGCAAGGCGGTAGCCGTAATCAATCAATTTGTCGTCCAACTCCACTTTTGAGCGTTCCAACGCTTCCATTCCGCGTTCCAGCTTTTGCCGGATCACTTCCTCATCCAGTTGCGCCAGCAGTTGTCCTTTTTGCACCTGTTGCCCGTTCTGCACATAAATGGAAGTAATGGAATAGTTGAGTGGAAATTTAACATCCGCCTTTTGCATAGCATATACTTTACCGTTAGCCAACAGTTCGTTTTGAAAATTTGCGAGGCCGCAGGTGTAAATTTTTACCCGCGGTTTCGAAAGCGTGTCATGCACTCCAATAGATTCGCTCTTAACCTTATCGGAATTGTTTTTGCTTTGACAGGAAAAAATAACGGCCAGCAAAGCGGGACCAACGTGAATTAATTTAAACTTCATATAAAACGATCTAAAAAGAAAGCAAGTAGTCCGTAGGATTATTAATGGTAGGAAACAGCAAAGCAATGCTGCAAGAATTAGCCAGGTAAAGTAACACAGGTAAATTACATAAAAAAATTCGTTGTCTATATTTTTTGTATATCAGCAGTATTGCTACTATTAAGCATCGTTGTGTCACTCACTTGTACGGTAGAATTTCTATTGGGCAAGGTGAAACATTCATGCGCATATCTCATGCTGTGCATATGAAAAAGCATATTTCTTTTGCTTATACCAAATCCGGGCGCTGATCTTTCGGGCAAGCCGGGTATTGGCGTGTTAATAAGTTCGTCTATTCTATCAAAGTGAAATATGGTTTTAAGCATATGACGGATAAATTGGTTCGAAATAAAAATGTTCAATTGTTTTAAGATATAATAGCAAGTTAATTACAAACGGTGATTATAAACATGGATAATTTAATTAAAAGCATGGACAATTCGATTTTGATCAGGCCTTTGATTACGAAAAACAATAGCTGTTGGTGAAGCTAACACACAAAGCTATACGCAACACCAACAGCGGCGGGTGGCCCGAATGGAAATGCCAATAAAAGCAAAAAAATAATCATTTGAAAATAATTCTATCAATTTCCAATTATTTGTTTTGCAGATTCCAGGTATTGACGTGTAAGTTTCGGGTATGCTTTTTCCGGAATAAATACACTTGTTATGCGCAAATTAGGTAGCAATATAAAATAATAAGGGGTGAGCGTCTTGTCTAGCTGCAATATATTCAATGCTTCTGGTGGAATATTAAATACAGCAAGCATATTCATTTTTTCCCGGCTTAAAGCAATATTCATGAGCTTTGTAGAAGAATAGGTACCAAACAGGACGATATTCATACTATCCGGCCTCATATATTTTCCGAGTAGGTTAAGCTCATTATCCACACATAAGTTGCAATAAGATTCTTTGAGCCTAAGAACCAATATTGGCTTATTTCTTTTTTTTAGAAAGTCTGACAAAGAATCTTTTCTATCTTCCAAAGCAAAATTGGATATTTTAACACCATTATACTTTAAAGCTATTTGGAAATTGCTTAAACAGTGATCAATAGAATCTTTATCTCCCACATTTATATCAGCATCAGCATTAACAGACCTTTTATTAGCTTTACTATAATAATTATACAAACCAAACACTAGTAATATTGCCAATAGGATAGTTAAAACAACTCCCACTTTTATTATAAATTTTCCCACGTTAGAATTGTTTCAATTTAAAAAGCACCAGTACTGCATTATCATCATCTTTCAGTTTCTTTATTATATTGTTTATGCTATCCGGAAGCGGCTTTTTTTCTTTGTCACTATGATCTTTCATTAATCTCCAGAGTATGACCGGCGCCTTACTAATAAAATACTCTCCGCTACTTTGTAATTCAGGAAAATCTGCCACAAAGCCTTCTTCATACAAAAATAACTTTGAGCTGATGACATGTTGTGTCTTTTTATCATAAAAGCAAGCACACTCCTGTCCTTTA
>JAVBLN010000033.1:0-8070 GCA_031553495.1 Flavihumibacter sp. | reverse complement strand
TTAGGACTTCCTGTTCCGGTAATAATGCCTTCCAATGTGGCGGGTGGATAATAGTCTATCTTTTGTTCATCTGTGAGTACCATTCTCACATTTCCCAGATGATCTTTGAGGAAGTAATCAAATGCGAATCCAACAGGCTGGTCGTTTTCATCTTTAGCGATGCGTATCCTTCCTTCCTCATGCGCCACAAACTGCAACACATCATTTTCAAACACCGCGCCTCCCAGGTATAAAGTTGTTTTTACGGTAGCCCCTTCGGTCACTGTCTTTTTCAGCTTATTGCCTGCCGCATCGTATACATAATCTATAGAGCCTTTCGCTGTAGTGATCTTTTTAGGCAGGTTCAAATGATTGTACGTGATACCATTAGCGCCTATACTTTTATTCAAATCCTGTGTCAAATTACCATTGCCGTCATAGTCGTAATCCACGGTTCCCTTCGAGCTGTATTTAAAATCGCCCAATGTACTGCTGGCATCATTCACCGCATCGGTTACTTTACTCAACTTGTTGGAACCAGACTGATAAGTGTAGGTCAATTGATCAATAGGTGAACTGCTGATACCTTTTAACCCTGTCTGGTTCATTGTTTTAATATTGCCATTCAGATCATAGGTGAGGTTGCTTACCGTAAAATTCACATTGGCATTTATATTAAATGCTCCCCCTGTGTACTGTTTAAAATCAGCTCCTTTCAACCTGTTCACTTCATCGTACGTAAAATCATACTTGCGGATCTCATTGTTGCCCCTGGTTTTCCATACCGTACCGGTAATATTGCCGTTGAGCTGGTTGGCGGCATAACTGCCAATACTGGTGCCCGAGAGCGTTTTAATCTCTTTTTTATCATAGCCCAAATCAAATCCAAAGAAGCCCCCTCCGGCTCCCCCAACAGGGGAGAGTGAGGTGGTTTTAGCAAAGTCCCTGTTGGCACCTAACAGCCAACCCCGGATGTTATAGTCATATGTCATGCTTTCCAATCCGGTTCCGCTGTTGTATTCAGGAGCAACAATTTTCCTTTTTAATTGTCCCAATGCATCATATTCGTTTCTTACTATTTCTTTTTCGGCGGTAGTAACACCGGCCTTGCTTACTTTCTTTTTCAGTTTAGCTATTCTGCCCAGATCGTCATAAACATAGGTGGTAAGTGTTTCTATCACCTGTGCGTTGGCTCCTTGTTTGTCTATCTTTTGCAGGCTGCAAATTGGCTTACCCGCCCAGTTGTATTGGGTGGTAATTATTATTTTGTCATGTGTGTTTTCATTGTAGACTTGGTTTTGTATTATCCTTGCGTTTTCATCATAGATGTTTACTGTGTTAATAAATTGAGTAGTCCCAATAATCCTGCTCCGAGCCCACGTTGGTAAACCGGTTGTTCTTGCTGACGCTTTTACCTCCTGTGCGTAGTCTGGTGAACTGTTATAACTCGTATAAAAACCCGATGAGGTATAGGATGTGAGGGAATTGCTTACACCAGGTGGAATGCCAGTATAATTATCATAGTGTGTTTCGATTAGCAATTCAAATCCTGAAGTAGGAATCGTATTGTTTTCAAAAGGGTAGTTCCTTGCGCTATAAGCCAGTGACTGGTGATAAGACAGAGGCTGGCTGTTTGTCCACAAAGCAGTTTGAATAAGCCTGTCCAGCCCATCATAAATATTTACTTTCCATTTACCTAGTTCTCGTAGATTGGCATCCTGCTCCATTACCAG
This sequence comes from Flavihumibacter sp., assembly GCA_031553495.1. Taxonomy (GTDB): domain Bacteria; phylum Bacteroidota; class Bacteroidia; order Chitinophagales; family Chitinophagaceae; genus Pinibacter. The sequence goes on along the minus strand of JAVBLN010000033.1, from coordinate 6,358 downwards.
TCTGTCCCGCATATCATACACCAAATACACAACCTCCGCTCCAGGCACTTTTTTCATCATCACGTTGCCTAATCTTTCAAATTCATAACGGAAGCATTGCTCACTTAACACGACTCCGTTTTGACAATTGATATCCCAGTTATTTCCAGCAAGTATTTCAACGCCATTCGGTTGAATTACGGCACTTAATTTCCTATGACGGTCATATACATAATAAGTGCAAAGCCATCCTGAATGACCAACACCCTGTCCATTATCAATATTATCACCAATTTGTGCTTTTTTAAGTACAATCAACCCCTCTACCGTTTTAAACTCAATTACCTGTTTATTATTCTCATCCGTAACTATGGTTTTATATAATGTACCGGCAGGGTAAGTGGATGAGCTTGAGAATGATGAAAAATTATCATTGAGGGCATAATTTTCTGTTACATTCCATTGTCTAACATTATCCTGTTCTGTATTGACTAAATAATGAATTACTTGTCCAACATTATTACCAACCCAACTATTGCCAGGATGCAGTTGTTTTTCAATGCGACCTAGTGGCGATGGTTCATAGTTGATTTGTGAGTAATAGTAGGTTTCTGCTTGGTTGGCAAGTTGATTGCTATAGAAAGTCCTTTGTTGTTGGAAGGGAGCCGATTTGAATGAACCATCATTATTCGTGGAAGCATAAGGTAAAAATTTCAATGATTCCCTTCCGAATTCATCATAATGTACAGAAGATACAAGATCATAATATACAGGATTATTAGACTGACTGTAGGTTGCTTGTGAACCTTGCTTTACCACAGTTTGCAAGGGACGTCCCAAACCATCTAAATACTGAGTAGTTAGAAGTACCTGTTTTATCGTTTGCTGGGTATTTATTGTTTCTATCGGATCATCAATTGGTATCTGTGGTACCCAAGTCTTTATATGACTTATTGGAATATCTGATGAATAATTGGACGGAAGTATTTGCGTGAAAGCGGATTCAATACAAATTTGGCAATACAAGATGTATAGAAATATTTTTTTCATGAGATCATTTTTTTATTAAAAATTTACTCTCTGAATGATAAAACACGACATTTGAAATCATACTCGATCAAATGAATAAGTTTACTTAATGATTTTATTCTTTACTTTCAGTAACTGTTATATTTCGCTTCTTCATTCTATCAATAAAATCTGACTTTTGCTGTTGCTGTATTTCGTAATACAATTTCTTTTGTTTATCTGTCAGTATCTTTTCGAACTCTGCCTGAAACTCTTTGCTATATTGTCTTATCAGGGCTGCACTATCTTTGATCTGTGTTTTCTTAAACTGCATTCTCAGGCTATCGGTAGTTTTTTGCCGGCTTTTATATAAAGCTGCAATCCTGGCTACTTGTGATTCATTGATGTTGAGCTTTTTTTGAAGTACCCACACCATTTTCATTTGAGCACTGTCAGAGGTTTTTTTTACACTTTGACCGTTGACGCAGAAAAACATTCCACTTATGATTATTGATATAATGGCTATTATTTTTTTCATTTTTGTATATTTTAAGAGTATGGGTAACTTATCATTTTACTATATAACCATTTCCGTTTTGCAACTCAAATACCACATCGCATTTGGTCAATGGTACCATGTAGTCGGGCCCACCACCAAGCTGTCCGTAATATTCATGATGTACCATCGTATAGGATGATAGTATACAAGAAGACCCACTGACCGTAATACTTTGGGTGCCATCTACCACCCAATTTGCCGGGTTGGGATTTGGCTCCGGATAAACCGCCTCAATATTGCTCACAAGCGTTTGATTGCAGTTGGTTTCAATATTGTAAGAGAGTGACAGATCGCTGACTGAAGCTGGTGTTGTACATGCTTCATCACTATAAAATCGTAGTACTACATCTGCTGTTATTCCATCAGGAATATTAGCTATGTTTTCATAGCTTATTTTTGCATATATATTTGAGCTAACAGGAGGTTCTTCGCTTTCCGTATCACAAATTGAAGTTATATGATATGCCGGATCGGGAAGTACGCAATAGGAAAAATCGCAAGGAACAACACTGCATATTTCACGCCAGCCTCCGGGATCGTTCTCATGAGGAGGGACGTAAACTGACTGGCAATTTGTATTTTTATAAGAGCTTACAATTGCATCATATCTAGCAATAATTGAATGCCCATTAGCTATTATCTCTGCTCCGCTAGGATCCGGAACCGGTACCAGCTCATCGTTGCAATTATGAGATACAGTGTACTTCACATTTAGATTTGTTACGGATACAGGTTGGGTACATGCCTGATCTGCGAAAAAACTAAATACAATATCGGCCCTGTATCCTCCAAATCCATTTAAGACATCAACATCGTATTGTGTTAGATTTTCATAGCTGAGTTTTACATATATCTGATCGGTGCAGGCACCTTCTGCATTTGCCTTATTTTGTCCCTCCATATTGAACGCCTCCATTGCCAACCTATCTGCAAATTCTTGACTAACAAACGATGCTTTCCATTTAGCTGGAACACTATATTTTAATCCAATTGGCACCATCCCAGCTGAACAGTTTTGTTTATAGAAATATTTTGTAATCGGAACACTGTAATAAACATTTGGCAGACAATTTTCCTCTTGTCCTGCATAGTTGTAGCAAAACTGTTTTAGTATATTCCCATTTTCGTCTCTTATAAGATAGAGTCGGCCAGCACCGTCGTATTCATATCTGATCGTTCTATTGCTTGCGTCTGTTTCAGAATTTATTCCGATCAGCGGTTTGTATGTATATGATTTCATTAACGAACCATGTGGATAAAAACGAACTTCATCTATTGGATTGATTTCACTTGCAGCAATATTGATCGTATACGAAGCAATAGAAACAGTAATATCCGCTACCTGAAGTTGCCATGCACTGTTATTCTTTTTCCAGTATTCCAGCCTGTATTGCCCATTGGTAAGACCAGTTAATGATTTGGTGTAGTTGGAGGTTCTAATTTTTTCACCGGTTTTACTTTGCACATTTCTGGTACCGTCAACATCTTCAAAGGAGGTATAGAATACTTGGTTCGATTTTGCATTAGTTGCTTCAGCTATTACATAGTTATTTCCATATCCCCATACCAAGGACGTCGGTTGATTCTGGCTGGTGAATTGTAGTAAATTGCCTGCGTCATCAAAAGAGTCATAAGTAACTAACTGTGATTTGACGTTATAAGGGTGCCAGCGCTTCGTAATCGATGTAGTAGCAGGTAGAATCCTGTCATTTAAAATTTGGTACTGAGTTAGCGTTTTTTCAGTTGGACTGTGATTGTCAGATGATTTCTCAATATGAACAGGTATACCTATCATATTTCTGTTTATCATTTCATTGTATACGGTAGAAGCCGAATAGGAATCCGGATAGAGGTATGAAGTTGACAAATATGGGAACTGAACAGATTGGCCGGGGATTATCGATCTTTCATATACACTTCTTAAAAGGACGTAATACTCATTATAACTATACACTTTTTCCACAACCATAGAATCAGCCTGACTTGAAGAAAATAATGTGGTTTTACTTACATCCGGCTTAGTTATTCTATTGATGATAGGATAATAACCTATCATATGTTGGGATATACTGTTGAAACCATGGTCGCCTCCACAAAAATAATACTTCCATGAATAGTTAAACACTCGAGCTCCATAGTAAAGGTTTGACAGGAAATTCCGGTATTTATTTTCTACTTTTTTTTGCAAAAAATTATTTTTATCATAATAGAGCACTTGTTTTACACTGCCATTTTCAGGATTGTTTATGTTGTCTTTTACCGCTGGCAATGTAATATTCGTCTGGCTGAAGTTTTGTGCGGAATGTGTAATCTTGTCAGGAATGTTTTGAAATAAAGATACCGTTTTCCCTTTAGTCGATCCGTCGAGGGCTACTTCTTCACGTGTTACCGTATCATACCCAACTCCTTTAGTAGAGCTTAAAGGATTAGAGGAAAAGAAGCCTGCTTGAGATACTTCGTTTATCAGGTAACTTCTGCATTCATTTGGAGAAAAAGACGTTACAATAATTGTCGCATTATACTGGCGGAATAATTGCATCGGTGTAATAGCTTTTCCTCCTTTATAAGTATAACGTTCAGTTTTTGCTTTGATAGCATCCTCGGAGTAGTAGTAAATATTCTTTACTCGCAATCCATTACCTGAAGATATAGTGTTTGAAACTTGCGAATAGTCTGGGACCCAGTAATTATCAAACTGGTTCAACTCATATTCTAGTACGGTTTTGCCTTGGGTGGGATATTTAATCTCTTCGAGTATGCCCGCTTTCGCATAGAGAATATTCGCTGAATTATTATTTCTGTTATCATAACTCCAGTCTGCTGTTCGCTGTTTAAACCGAAGCGGGTTAGGTATTAAGGAGGTATTCGACGTAGCGCCATTATAGTAGCCCCACAAGTCCTGTGCGAATGAATTTTTATCGGGCAATGGCGTGCTATTGTATCTAAACGAATATATCCCTCCATCCTGTTGTGTCACAGAAAGGAGTTTTAATCTCAACGAAGTTGAACCCACTGAAATATTGGCGGTATAACGATTTCCCTTAGCTGTCAGCGTATCAAACATGCCATAACTCATTTTATAAGATAACACTGGCAGTACCGAATCATGTGCTGATACAATAGCAATGCTGTCCAACCTTTGACCACCGGCAACATCCGGTGTTGCAGATGTAATAAAATTAACCCGCCCCTTTGGAAACACGATTGATTGAGGATAGTAACGGTTCTCTGTTGCTATTGAAGTAGAAGTGAACAGGTTTCCGGTTGTAGGAGTATTTTCATATGGCCAAGTGCTAGCCATATAACCCTCCGATTCCCCCATCTTCCCCATAGTTGACACACCAGTGCGGATACTTTGTCTGAATGACTCCGAATAGTTCGGAAAACATTTAACTGGACTGGTTTTTGTATAATTAAAAATAATTTCTTTCTTTTTTGTTGTAACGATTTTTGTCAGAAGCCATATTCTGGTTGAAGTTTTTGTTTTGCTGTCTATTGGTTCAGGTCCTGTAAATGTGTATATCGATTTAACAGTTGAAACTATTTCAAAATAAAACTCATCTCCAGTTGGAGCAATTATCTTACAACCACCGTTTGCAATTGCTATTATCTTATACGAGTGTCGCTGTCCCATAACAATAGCCGTTGACAGGGTAGGATTAGTTACACCCCAGTCAAGAATAAAATTCAGCGAGTGTCCCAGAAAATTTGCTTGAAATATGTCAGGTTCCGAATCAAAGTAATGTTCATGGTTTTCAAAAAAATCTATTTGTCGTACACTGTACTCTCCTTTTATCGGAACATAACCATCAAAAACAATCGCATACTTGTGATCATTCGATGGAGGGTTAATAGGCCAGGGACTTTCCCATCCTGTGCGCCCACTTCCATCAAACATATCCAATCCACAGGACGGGGGGGCTGCCAAATTTTTGGCATGATACACCCAACGTTGAGGTAATTTAACTGGTAGTACCCCCCCCAAAGGATCAGGCAAAACTTTCTTGTAAGGATTACCATAAATATTGGTTCCGAGGTCATCGTTATCATTAACAATTTGAACAATGCTGCCGAAAGTCATGTCCCATCCAAGGCCTATCCAGGACGCATCCTGACTCACACGAATCCCACCTGCATGATAGTTCAAAGTGAGAGGAACAGAGACTCCATCCTCTTTAATCTCATATAACGGAATGGAAATACCCGGTATTCCTGTGTATTCACTAACCGGCATTTCAGTGTATTTCAAAAACTGAAATGCAGTGGGTGTAACTGGGCGGTAATTTTTAAAGTCTTTTTCAATGTATGGCTGTTGAGCAAGCAGTCCTCTCAATATCCCAGACAGAATCATCAGCAAAAGTGTAAAGGTTAAAGATGTACTTCGCATATCAGATTTATTTTGAAGTGATATTTTCTATGTGTTGATAAACCCCTCACAATCCCACACCCACTCTAAACTTCCACCCACTACCACTGACGGGTACCTGCTGTTTCCACAAAAAGTCGTAGAGTATCTGTGCATTGCTCGTCCGTTTTCCTATTTTGAGCTTGCGGTTAATACCCAGCAGGGCGCTCTGCTGCCAGAGCTTTACATTGTCGTGCAGTTCGCGCAGGCTTTTAAATCCTTGCAAATAGTTGTATTCTGCAGCTCCAGAAACCCACCAGGAGCCGCTGATTTTTATATCAATAAAAGCCCCCAGGTTCACCCCCTCACTGCTGAAACGGATATCTTTTATCGGTTGGCCACAGCCCAGCTTGTAGGCGGCTTTTATACCGGCCGTGCTTTTATCATTTATTTTATATCCAAGTGAA
>JAVBLN010000069.1:0-6410 GCA_031553495.1 Flavihumibacter sp. | reverse complement strand
ATAGGTACGGTTTACATGCCGGGTTTTCATTTGCACCTGCACTTCATCTACCTCTTTGCCAAAGGTGAGGCTGATGGGTTTTTCGGGAGTGGGCAGTTTGCCAAAGTGGAGGGTTTTGCCGTCGTAAAAAAATTGTTCCCCATAGGCTTCCGCCGTACGTGCCAGGTAGTTGTAATGAGTTTCGTTGTACTGGCAACTGTAGGAGAGGTCACCTTCAAAAGCAGGCTCAATGCGGTAGGGGTATTTAGAGCTGTCGAGTCCTTCTTTGAGTACGCTGTGGGCAATGGCGGCCAGTTTGGTGGGAGCGGCTCCTCCAAAGCTTTGTATATGCGGTGCGGCATCCAGCAGTATGGTGGGGCTTTTTCCTTTCAGCACAATATTGCCATGGTTTCCATGTTCACGGCTAAAGCCCACTTCTGTGATGACACCAATAAAATCTCTTTCGGGGCCGCCGGTAATGTTTTTAAAAGTAAAGGTGACGGTAATGCGTTTTCCCAGCAGTTTTTGCGCTGTTTCCATCTGGTGGTCTTCGGGGCAGCCGAGTGAGTCGTGGCCGAGTGTGAGCGAGAAGTGGTGATGGCGGGTGGCGCACTGCGAGAGATGAAAATGTTTGTAGTGTTTAATGGCATTTCCTTCCACCATTATTTTGAGCAGGGTGAGGTGCGATACGCCCAATACCTGGCTCGCGGCTATGGCTACCGCGTTGCTAACGGGTACTAACATACTAGTATTGTCCGCAATGCTTTCGGTGTTGTTATATTGAAACATGAACGGAATGTTTAGTGGGTTGTTTATTCTTCTTCTTATCCTATAAATTGAAGAGTCGAAATAAGCCAATGGTATAGCATGTTGCCACAATATACCAATGGTTTTGCATCTTATGCGCCTGGCCAGATCCCTTCGTAAGCGCCACCGCCGTAGTTGATTTTTTCTGCGCTTACCACAAAGCTGATGTGCATGCTGTTGCTGTTGATAGCATCAAAATCCACTGTATGTTGAATTACGTAACCGTTCTCCCAGTTCAGTGTAATCAGGGTTCCTTCTTCGTGCGATTTGTTGAAAGTGATTTCACCTCTGGTTGGTTTATACTTGCCGTTAAGCATGCTTTCCAAAATGTCGGACTTGTCGTTTGCTTCCACGGTAACGCTTATCAGTGCATTGGAAGGATCTGAAGCTACGCGGCCCGATACATCTACTGCGCGGGATGCATTGTAATTTACTTTTAATATTTTTTGGGCATCACCACCATTGAATTTGAGTATGGCTTTAGCATTGTTTTTTGTCATGGTGTTGTTCTTTTAGTTTAAAAAATGATGACCCAAATGTCACCTTCGTATTTCTACTAAAAAAACTTTTACCAACATTTTTTTAAAATTGTAGTAAAACTACTACAAGCTATTATTGTAATTATTAATACAGAGTTTTAACACTTCCCAACCCGAACTATTAATATTGCGCATAGTCTTATCAGTTATTCTCACCAAGAGCTTTTATTTTTTGTAACCGGCATTTGTAACTCCGGTTAAGCATTGTTGCGTCGCATTACGTTCGTCGGTAGGAATGCTATTGAGCGGTGGGTTTTTTCTTTAGCTTTTTAAAGAAGGCAATTATAGCCATGAATATTATTGCTACCAATTAAACATTGGAATAGTTTATTAAGCGCGGGTGTTCTGAGGAAGATTTGTGCTATGTGAATTCAAACAAACGCTCATGAAAGTCATTAACGCTTATATCAGGGATTTTCAAACACAAAAAGCTTATGCCCATTAAAACGAATAAACCCGCTCAACTGAGCGGGTTTATTGTTTTATAAACTTTATACAGGATTGCAAATTCTTTTTATCTATAGTTCGGGATGCGCTTCGCTAACAGCTCGAACAGCTTGGAGGCTTTACTGTTTTACAATCTCTTTCTATTTTCCAATTAAACATTGGTTCATTTATTTGGCGTGGATGCCCTGCGGAACATCCGTCTCAGAATGTTTTCCAGACATATTGCGTTGTATATATAAAGCCTTTTGATCTGATGAAAAAAATGATTCGTTAAGTACATCCAAACCATACTTAATACAATATTCAATAAGTATTTCTTTATTAAGCCTTTCCTGAATTTTTCTTTTTTTATAATTATCTGGGTTTTCAAAAGGTTGCAATAATCCTTTTGAAGAAAACTCCCAAGTATTATAGTCATTGGTTATGGATTGAACAATTCTAACAATTCTCCCATTTTCATTGACAAACAAACTATTCCTCTTCACTTCTGAATTTTCAGCGTTCATATCAAACTGAAAATTTTTAAGCCCAAGATTTTTACATATATAATTACATAATGTAGCCCATCCTCCAGAGTTCCCTAACACAATAGTCCTATTGCTTAGTTCTAATGGAGTAAAAAATATTGCACCCAAAAAATCTAAAGGAGATTTTTTATGTAATTTTTCTTTATAAAATTCACTAATATCTGTAAACAAATACTGCGTTTGAAATGAGCTAATAAGCTGGTCTGTTTGTGAAAACTTCTGTAATGTATCTAATGAAGCTTCAATACACACTATATAAATATTGTCAAAACTTTTTGCTGTCATACTTTAAATTTTTGAGCAACTTCCATTTCCTGCACTATCTTGCCTTGGATTACCATTCTCATCAATAAGCCAAAAAGTATTTTTGGCATCAGGATCATTTGCAGGAATTGTTGACTGATGTCCCAAACTTCCAGCATCAGTAGTATCTACCTCAACATTATGATGTACACCATCTCTATTGTACTGTAAATCTGGTCTATTAGTTCCAGCAAGATCTCCATTTACATCCACTTGCTGTTGGTTTTTTCTTATTGATAGTGGATCGACTAGCGGATCATTTGCCAAATCCGCAACCAGTTTATCTATGAATGCATCATGATTAACTCCACCATGAATTCCACTTGTATTACCCAAATTATTAGGAGCAACCAGTCCAAACATATCAACCCATCCGTTTGGATCATTTACATACGCATAAAGATTAGGTTCGCCACTTCGTAGTCTAATCGGGTCTTGACTTATATACCCGCCACTCTCAGCGTCATAATATCTAAACCTATTATAAGCCAACCCCGTCTCTGCATCCAGTGTTTGCCCCTGATAAAGATAATCACAAAATCCTGCATCACCTTTTTGCATTCGGGGTTTACCATAACTATCTATTTCTCTCTGCCAAATCAAAGAACCTTCTTCATTATACCCCTGTATGGGCGTACCTAGATGATCGCAAATTAATGAATACTAAAAACCGCTCGTTGAGCGGCTTTTATTGTTTTATAATCTTCATCCAGGATTACAAATCCCTTTTTATCTATAGTTCGGATGCGCTTCGCTAACATCCCAAACAGCTTTGAGGGGGCGAACATCCCGAATAGCGCTGAACAGCTTAGTTGTTTGTTTTAAGATATTTCTATATTCAGTTTGTTTTGAATGCATTGAGCTTCCCAATAACTTTTCCAACTATTTAATAAACTCATAATTTCATTAAATTGTTTTATATCCTTTTTCAAACTTCCGCTATTGTTTAATATGATTTTAATTTCCTTATAACCAAGCCAATTGGAAAAAATATACCCACTAATATCATTAGTGTTAGTTGCTGCATTTTCAGGTAAAGAAAATGCAGCAACCATCTCTTGTCTAAATCCAGAAAATGTTTTACACTTACTCGCATTGAGAACAGCAACATACTCTTTCCCATCTTTAGTTGATTCAATATAACTATTCATAAAAACTATCGAATTCTTGTAAATGATCTATAATGATCGTTTGTGTAATAAACACGTCCATCACTCCCTTGTACTACCCTTTTTACACCTCTATCAGTTCCAACACTTCTATTAGGAGCCGGAGCAATGTCATGTTCTGTATATGTTATTGTCTTACCATCCCTACTTCTAGGTAAAAGGGCTCCTCCATGTTTTTTAGGATCATTTGCATATACACTACTTCGATGCGTTCCAGCATCTAGATCATCTAGTAGCTTTTTATTTTTCTTTTTATTGCTTTGGTCAACACTACTGTATGTTTTATTTAATCCGAAGATATCTATCCATGAATTTGGATCATCTACATAGGCATAGAAGTTGGGTTCGTTAGAACGTAACCCAATCGGATCCTTGCTTATATACCCTTCACTCTCACTATCATAGTACCTGAACCTATTATAATACACCCCACCCAACTCTTCATCCTCATACTGCCCTTACTGCCTAAATATGTTATGCCGTAGTTTCCCAACTCCGAAAAATGTAATAATCCTTTGTCTCTAAATAGGTATCAATTAAATTCCAGTCTTCTTCGTAACTTTTTTTCTTTAAAATTTCAATGTCAATAATTTTAGCATCTTCAAAAAAAGTATTTAATTCTTTGATAGGAATCTCAATATTTGAATTTTTAAAATTATTTAAATCAAAATTGCAATTAAGAAATTTATTAATTTCTTTGATAAAAAGAACCTCGTTATTAACCACTTTTTTTTCAAGAAAATAATAAGTAATTATTTCTTCCCAATCAGAATTATTATACTTTATTACGTTTAGATTCATTTACATATTTTAAGGATATTGAATTAATGGAAATGCAGTTGCTATATTACCATGAGCATCTACATACCCTCCTATCTTAATACCACTATCGGACACCCCTTCCCATTTTGCACCAGTCATTGTTTTTCTAGCAAATGCTTCATCTATATTTTTTAAGACATCTGCTCTTGACATTTGTTTAGGAAAGAACGTAGACTCTGGCCCCTTTGTCACCCAAGATACTGTTCTTGAATCAAAAACTTCAACCTTCGCTTTATATAATCCCTGAGCATCTGGTGCGACAGTAATTGCAGAAACTCTTGCTTTTCCTATATGTCCTATAGACCCTTCATGATGAAACCCTACAGCATTTCCCCTTCTGTTAATTTCACCGTGGAAAAGATGTGTTACTAAATTCAGACCTAATAAATCATCCTGAATATTTGTATCATATACATACGCATACTCATTAGGGTTATTCCCCGCTAAGCCAATCGGATCCTTGCTTATATACCCTCCACTCTCACTGTCATAATACCTGAACCGATTATAATACAATCCACCCAACTCTTCATCTTCATACTGGCCTAACTGCCTAAAAGGAACAAAGAACTTATCGCCTTTTAAGTTTCGTATTCTTCCATAAATATCAAACTCAGCTTGCCAAACACATTCGCCATCTTCATCAAACACATTCGTCGGCCTGCCTATGTAATCGCTCACAATAGAATAGCTTCTGCCTCCTGCAATTTTTGCACACGGCACAAAACTACCCGGCGCATGATTAAAAAATTGAAAGTCTATTATTAATAATATCAGAATCACTGATAAGTTCAATAGAAATGAGTTTCTTAGTTGTACTAAATCCTAATACAGTTAACGCTTTATTTTCCAAATAATAATATCTTTTTTTATCTTCTAATAAATCGTCAATAAAATTGTGTTTAGTGAAAAGTTTAATGATTTTTTTAAAATCATCTCCCAATTGAAAACTGGCTCCAATAAAATCTAATATACTGTTTGATACATCGAATAATAAACAGTTATTGTTTATATCATCAATTGATAATGCTGAAATATTAATGGCTTTTTCTCTTCTAAAAGTGAAAATATTGTAACCTATAATATCAACGCTTCCGTATACGCCAGAATATTCAAAATTTTCTATTTTGGAAATTTTGCTTTTATCAATAAAATTTCCCAGTTCTAAATTAGCATAAAATAGTTGCATGTTGTTCTTATTTATATACTCTTCCTTGTCCTACAATATCTAACTCTCCTTTTCTAATTAATTTACCTTCCTCATCAAATAAATCTACATTAACATTGTCTTTGATTTTCCAATCAGGAACACCTCCTTTTGTTCTTCCTTTTAACTCTACATTTTTTCCAGACACGTCAATATCTACATAATAGTCTGCTCCCAATGCTCCTGTACTTCTCCTAATCGCATCTGGATTTTTAGGTTTAACACTTGTTGACGTTGTACTAATTCCTCCTCGTGAATCTAAAGGATCAAATTTAAAACCTGTTTTTTTGAAAGCTTTGTATTCCGCTTTTGACATAAATCTTCTTACAACCCCGGGATTTTGAGGAATGCCATTTATTAAACTACTACCATTTAATCCAAAAACATCAACTAACTTATTCGCATCTTCTACATACCCATACAAAGCTATGCCACCATTTAACCCAATCGGATCCTTGCTTATATACCCTCCACTCTCATTATCATAATACCTGAACCTATTATAATACACCCCATCCAACTCTTCATCCTCATACTGCCCTAACTGCCTAAATGGAACAAAACATTTATCTCCTTTTAACTTGCGCAGCCTGCCGTAAATATCAAACTC
>JAVBLN010000058.1:0-30357 GCA_031553495.1 Flavihumibacter sp. | reverse complement strand
AACAAATGCGTATTGACTATTGCCGGAAAACATCACATTTGTACCAGTAGTTCCTTTAAATTCTTTTTGCCATTTTAAATTCGAAGAAACCAATATAATCCGGGAAGGTTGATTAACAGAATAATTAACATAGCCTATACTGTATGACAGATATTGACCATTATTTGAAATAACCGGCATTCCAAGTTTGGGCCAGACATTATACACCGAAGATGTTATAGGAGGCCGCTGGCCTATACAGATAACCTGAACAAAAAATTGAATTATAACTATCAAAAAATATCGCATCGATATATTTTTTAAACGTTTATTAATATTCAAATGCATACAAATATTACCCTCCTTTGTGGAGTTTTATTTTCTTATGGCACATCGCATAAAATCACATAGGAAAGATTGCGAGTTTTGCTTCACTGGAGGTATTAAGTTTCATAGAAGCCAACATATACAAAATTTCACGCCTCTTATTTTAAGGATTATACAATACGCATCAAAAATTTGTGCATGAGTTTTTCAATTTGCTGAACAGCATTACAACAGTACAAGTGAGTGACACAACGATGCTTAATAGTAGCAATACTGCTGATACCAAAAAATCATTGCGCATTTTTTACCGTGCGAAGTATAAACAGTTATGATTTTGCCTGAAACTTTGAATATTAATAGCCTGGATTTTGAACTAAAAATGGATCTGCTTTAAGCTCGCTTGTTGATATTGGGAATAATGCTTGGTGAGGTTTCCAAGCTCCACCTTTTTGTGGAGTTATTAACTCCATTACATCATCAATTATTCCTGTTCTCTTCATATTAAGCCAGCGATCACCCCATTCTGTAAATAACTCAACCCTACGCTCCTTTCCTATAGCATCAAGCATATCACTTTCATTACTTGCTGAAGTGAGTGGCAGACCTGCACGATTACGCAACTTATTTAAATCTGATGAGGCACTGTTTGCGCCTGTTATTTTACCCAGCCTAGTCCTGGCTTCGGCTCGAATCAAATATTGTTCGGCTAAGCGCAGTACCATCGAGTATTCTGTATTTGGCACATCAGCATAGCCAATTTTGTATTTGTATGCATAATGATACACTGTAGTTATACCTTGTTTTGTTACGCTAACACTATTGATCCAGTTTTTCAATCTATTGTCCCCTGGTTCAAAGCTATTCACGAGATCATCATTTATATAATACTTCCTATCGTCATCAGGCCCTGTATCAGGAAGTATAAAGAGGCGCCCTTCTCCTGTATTGGAGTTTTGGAATGTAGTCACAGGCTGCAATTGCCATATCGCTTCTTCGCTATTCATAAGGAAAACATCATTTAGATCAACTATTGAAAAAAGGCTAACATTCTCAATAAGTTTGGTCGAAGCTTCTTCTGCAAGTCCATATTCTTGCATGTACAAATAAACTCTTGCCAGCAAAGCCGTTGCAGCCCATTTAGTCGGACGCAAACGTTCATTTGATGGCTTTAATAAAGTACCATCCAAATAATGATCCGACAAAAGACTCTCTGCTTCCGTTAGATCTTTTACGATCTGTTTGTAAATCTCAGCCTTATCAGCACGAGACAAAGAAGCGTTTTCTTTGTAATTGGTAGAGAGAACCAATGGCACATCACCATACAAATTAACAAGATAAAAATAACAGAAAGCACGCATGAATTTTGCCTCACCAGTAAGCTGTTGTTTTACTGCCGGAGTTAAGGTGCCAGTGGGCAAATGCTCTAAAGCAATATTTATCACATAAATAGTTGAATAAATATTTTCCCAAAAGCCAGAGCCTACATTATCGCCATGCAGATCATTAGTGTAATAGGCTAATAAACGAGAATCAGTTACCCCTTGTACAAGAGCAAGTTCATCAGAAGCAATACCTGCATGAACAATTATCCCTTTTAAATCTGCATTATGTTGCATGCTACTAAAACTCATATTGATATACATAGTTGTAATTGCTGATATAGCAGTAATATCCATTGTATACACTGATTCACTTGTTAAAGATGTAATTGGGAGATCGACCTCAACCAGCTTTTTACAGGAGCAAAAAACTAATAGTAAAAATAAAAGAAGAGAGAATAATAGATGTGAAGCTACTCTCATTTTTCCTTTTAGTGTACTATAAAAAAGATATGATGGTAACATTTTTATTTTTTTAAAGGGTGATTTGACAACCTATAGTTATTGTTCTCAATGAAGGCAAAGTTGTTGAACTCCGTGTTTCCGGATCTAAACCATAATAATTAGTTATTGTAAAAAGGTTTTGACCTTGTACAAAAATTCTGGCGTCTTGAATATGCGCATCTTGCAGCATTTTTTTTGGTAACATCCAACTAAAAGATATATTTTTTAGTTTGATATAGGATGCATCTGTAAACGCAGCATCGCTACCTCCTAAATTCATAAATGGCCTTTGCGTCGAAAAATTGGAATTATAGCGTTGCACAGTTGCTTTATCACCACTGGTTTGCCAACGATCTAATACAGACACCGGTTGATTTCCGGCCGGAAAAGAAGACGAACTAAAATAACCGGGATAGCTTCCATATGAATAATCCATTCCTTTTTGTTCAACAAAATTGAAAAGAACATCTAACTGCATATTTTTATAAATAAAAGTATTTTGCAGACCTCCGTAAAATTTAGGTTCAGTATTCATAATTATGTTAGCATCCTTCATGTAATCTGGATAAGAAGTCGGTTTTCCGTGACTATCTTCAAATGAATAAAGTCCGGTAGAGGGATCAACTCCTAGATAATGATATAATCGCCTAATAGTAATTGGTTGGCCAATCTTAAAATCGAATCCATATGATGAGGTCTCAAGATCAGGAAACTCCACAAGTTTATTTTTTCTAAATGTTATATTAAACCCTGTTTTCCATTGAAACTTTGCCAAAGATATATTTGTTGTATTTAAGCTTATTTCCCATCCGGTATTTTGAAGAGTTGCCGGAAAATTGCTTACAATATCTCCAAATCCGGTAATCCGTGGTAAGAAGTAAGCCAATAATTGATTAGATGAACGATAATGGTAGTAATTTACATCAAAAACAACACGATCACTGAAGAACCCAAGCATCGTACCGACATTTAACTTTTTTGTTTCTTCCCATTGCAAATATGGATTGGCAAATTTATTCGGGGAAATACCACGAATAATATCCTGATAACCCCTCTCCTGCCATCCATAATGATACAAACTCATAAAACTGTAATCACCAATCTGATCGTTTCCTGTTGTACCATAACTGGCTCTTAGTTTTCCAAAACTCAAAACAGGAGATAATTTTTTAATTAATGGTTCATTAGAAAACAACCAGGTAAACCCAACAGAGCTAAAATTGTTAAACAAATTTTCTGAACCAAAACGAGAACTTCCATCTCGTCGCGCAGATAGATTAATAATATATTTGTCCAACCAATTGTAATTGAGCTGACCAAAAATAGCATTGTATTTATACTTTGCATCCTCTGTAGCATCCGGATTAATTGAAGTTGCAGCTTGTGGATTTAACATAACAGCATCGCTGGCAAACCCAATAGCGTTATATCTTGTTGAATTGCTATGTCGCTGATCAATTGTTACGCCAACCAATGCAGTTAGCTTTCCTTGAAAAACATTTCGCTTATAACTAACCTGTGGCTCTACTATCCAGGAATTATAATAACTGTGTGCAAATCTCGCACTTCTTTGAATTAAAGGTCTATCTTCCGGACGAAACATTGTTATTGGTTCTAAACTTGTTTCGTCAGTTTGTAATTTTGAAAATCCAAAACTGGTTTTTAGCTCTAATCCTTTAAATAATTCATAGCTAACGGCGGTATTTATCAACAAGTTTCCTGTTTTATTGAAATATCTATGATTTAAGTAAGCCAGGGGATTTATCCAGGAAGATGTTCCGTCTGGCAAAGGCTCCCAATTCAATTCTCCATCATCTCTAAACAAAGCTGGTGCTTGGGGAACCAAATACATAGCAAACTCCGTAAGATCACGTTGCTCCATTTTATTATCATCTATCATATAACTACTGTTTACTAAAAGTTTCAATTTCTTATTTACCGAGCTATGTGTTAAACTCATATAAACAGAACCTTTTCGATCCGCAAAATTTTCAGGACATACGGTGGTTTCCCTGTGATATGCCCCACTTACCAAAAACTGGGTATTATCATTACCCCCTGAAACACTAGCCTGAATGTCAGAGTACTGTGCTTTACCGCCAATAAGTTCTTCTTGCCAGTCTGTGTAACGTGTTGTATCATATACGCCATTGATATCATAATCGGTAAAGCTAACTGACTCCCCATCATTTCTTAAAGCTTCCCGTCGCATTTCAATATACTGTTGTGTGTTCAAAAGTTTTAATCTATGACCCACCATTTTCCATCCATGCTGAGCATTAATCTCAACTTTTGTTCTGCCTGCTTTGCCTTTTTTAGTTGTAATCAATATAGCTCCATTAGCAGCTCTGCTCCCATATATGGAGGTAGCATCCGCGTCTTTTAGCACATCTATACTTTCGATATCTGCAGGATTGAAATAATTAAATGGATTCCCTCGGCCAATAGGACTTCCACCCCAAATGGTAAGCGAATTTGGATAAGGTACACCATCTACAACAAAAAATGGTTGTGTGCCTTGGCCCCAACTATTCTTACCCTGTATCTGAACTTCTAAAGCTGCACCAGATTTTCCACTTGCCTGAGATATCAATATCCCCGGCACTCTCCCCTGCAATGCCAACAACGGATTACTAACCGGGCTCTTAGCTATATCCTCCGCCTTTACTGTTGAAACATTCGCTGTACTCAACCGCTTCGTCGTTGTGCCATACGCTATCACTTGTACTTCATCCAGGCCGGTTATGGATGGGTTGAGGGTAATAATACCTATACTATTCGAAGAAATCCTAATCTCCCTTGATTGAAAACCAACGTGGGAAATCACTAAGGTTTGGCCCACATCGGCATTGATGGAAAAATTACCGCTGTTATCGGTAACAACCACTTGCTTTGTTCCCTTGAGGGTAATGCTTGCGCCTGCAAGTGGCTCACTAGTATTGGCGTTGTGAATGATCCCGGTAATCGGCTGCACTATTTCTTCTTCCGGCATTTCTTTGATAGCCGTCACCTGAACAACTTGTGGCTTACGATATATTATAACGGAATGATTCTTTATTAAAAAATCCAGGTTTTGATTGGAAAGCACTTTCTTTAGAAACACATCAATGGGCAAATCATCCACTTGTATGGATATGGACTTCGCATTACTCAAATCTTCCTTTTTATAAAAGAAAACGTAACTGGTTTGTTTCTTTACCAGTGTAAAAATTCTCTCCAACGAAGCATCCTTAACATCAAGCGTAATGTTTTGAGATACCCCCGAAGCCTGTACGGAAAGCATAGCGGCCGTGAGTAATATGAAAGTTAGTTTCATAGCCAAGATCATTTGCGCCCTCAGTCCGGACTTTTGCTGCCATGCATAAAAAGCTTTAACAATAGCAGCCAGCCGATACATTAAGAGCAGCGTTTTAGTTAACAACCTCTGCCCGCTGCTACCCATCTTGTATTGTTGCGATGAGGTGGCAGGGACATGCTGGAATAAACGATAACCACAAAGAGCATTTTTCATAACTTTGTAGATGTTTGGGTTAATGAAATAATGAGCATTATTCACGACAATAATTGTTTATTGAGGACAACCCAAATTTTGCCGAAGGTGCCGCAAGCGCCTTCGGTTTTTATTTGGTTATCCTTCTTCATAGTTGTCTATAATGTCCGGGCAATAAACCTCCAGGCTCGCTAAGTTTCTATTCACTTACGCAAGCGTTTTTTACTTTCCTTCAGAACATTATAGCCAACAATATTTAATTCAGGTAATCATGATTTTGTAGTTTTTGAGAGTTAAACAAATTATGTTTTGGTTATATGATGATAAGCAGAAAATTTTAAAATAATTACGAATATTTATCACCGTTATATATACACTAAATTATAATAAACACCATCTTGCCTCTATTCATTACAATAAATGCCTAATAACACTCCTTACAATACTTACAAGATTAAATTCAGATGATGTCGCTATTGCTTATTCATAGCTCAATAGATATTCAACTGTTGAACGGAGCGTCGCAACAGAAGCGCCATCAAGGCTCCGCCGCCGGTCCCATAATAAATATTCTCACATTCGCGCTGCCGCAAAATGTTGAGTTACTTCCGGGTGGCCAATAGTGTTGAATGTATTATTATACAATCGTGGACATTTCTCTCACGATAGATGAGGTGTTGAATTGTACGGAGCTGAGTTTGTTATACTATATCCCAATGATCAGTCTTCGGCTTTCCTCAATTTTAAACTTGATGTTCATGTGCTGCAATGCTTCCAGTACTTGTGAAAGGCTGAGGCTTCTCTGTAATTCACCGCTAAACTCCACTGCCCGTAAGGGTTTTGCATACACTACTTGTATATCGTACCAGCGTTCCAGTTGCCTCATTACCTCATAAAGGTCAGCATCATTAAAATTAAAATATCCATTCTTCCAAGCCATCACTTTCGCGATATCAGCGTTCTCAACAATACTTACTTTATCATTGGCCGTTACTTGCGCCTGCTGGCCGGGAGAAAGCGTATATGCATTTATGTTAGTATTCACTTTAACAGAACCTTTCAGTAATGTTGTCTTAATAGAAGATTCGTTTTCATAAGCGTTAATATTGAAATTCGTTCCCAACACCAGTATTTCTGCCTTATCTTTCACTTTTACTTTAAAAGGCATTTTTATATTTTGCGCCACTTCAAAATAAACCTCGCCGGCAATATCAACCTTTCTTTCTTTTCCTACAAAAACGGTAGGATATCGAATAGAACTCGCGGAATTAAGCCACACGCGGGTTCCATCGGGTAGCGTTACTTTAAATTGCCGCCCTTTAGGAGTACTCATTGTATTGTACATCACCGTTTCCGCAGCTTTACCAGCGGTTGGATCATAAGCCAGTTGCCCGTCTTCTAAAACCACCTGCGTGCCGTTTTGATTGGCAATAATACCATTGCCCATACTGTCAAGCACCATCTTCGTTCCATCCGCAAGCGTTAATACAGCGCCATCGCGACCAGGCGCCACATCTACTTTGTCGATCACTTTTTGTGTGGTAGTAAGCATTGCAGGTTTGTTGTTTTTTTGAAACAACAGGTATGTTCCAACACCACACATTATTACAATTACAGCCGCTGCATAACGGAACCAACCGGTTCTTAAATAACGAACTTTGGCTGGCGAAGCTGCATCGCGCTCTTGCAAATTCAATCTCTTGAACTCATCCCATTCCTCAGCCTGCACATTTTTATACAACCGGTATTCTGCCAAAAGCAGCGCCAGCCGCTTCTCATCCGAAAGCGCATTCTTCCACCGTTCATGATCTGGGTTCGCCTTAATCCATTCTGTAAGTGCGGCAGCTTCATCGGCCGATAAGTTTGATAGCTTTTCCCCGGCTGTTAATTCTGCAGCCCTGAGCAGCGCAGCCAGCTCAGTTTCATCTATATAATCTTCGTGCTCTTGCATAATCTTATTAATATGCACCTTTATTAATACTGTTTTTCTATTATGGAACCAGCAGTGGTGCTACTATCAAGCATCGTTGTGTCACTCACTTGTACGGTTATAATTCTATTGAGCGCGGTTGGTTGTTGGTTCTTTTGTTTTTGCTTACACTTATTGTATAAAGCACTCTCAACTCTCAATTCTCAATTTATTCACCCCTTCCAAAGAAAAGGAGCCAAAAACCTCGCCCCTAAACAGTTCCAGGCAAATCATCTGCATCCCCTCAATCAACTATTATTAATTATTAATTATCAATTATTAATTAAAATACCGCCTTTATATACAATGACGATCACAACAAAAAAAATTCACTTCGTAATTAAAAATAATTTACCATTGAGCAAAAAGAAGAAATATCAGTGCAGCAGGAAGTTGCTCTTTTAGTAATTTCACTGCCCTGCTTTTTTGATTGCTTACTGCCGAAGCGGAGATACCAAGCTTTTCAGCAATCTCATTTGTAGAAAAACCTTCCAATCCTAATTCCACCACTTTTTTGCATTCTGCGGGAAGACTCTCAATGGCTTTATAAAGCTGACGGATAGTTTCAGCATCATAAATGGCTTGTAAAAAATATTCGGAACCCGACACCTGCCAGTCTTCATTAAAACCGGCAGGCTCAATAGACGCTTCATGTTTCACTTTTTTGAGATAATCCAAGCACCTGTTACGAATGGCTACATACAAAAACGCTTTCACATTATTTACCTCCTGTAAGCTTTCCTTTTTTTCCCAAAACTTCAGGAACACATCGGCCACAATATCTTTAGCCATTTCTTCTTGCTTAATAAGCCTGTTGGCCAGAAAACACATTCCGGCATACATCTCAAAAAACAGTTGTTCAAACGCGGCAACATCATTTTGCGAAATCCGAAATGCTAACTGAGTGTCACTATGTAAATTTTTATCGCTCAAATTGCAGTGTATTGGTCTTGTAAAAATAACAGTAACTTTCGTTTACCGGTAAAACTTTTACAAAACCCAATATTTGAGACTTATGACTTGAGATTAAAAATGCTACCTGTTTCCAAACTACGTCAGTTTTGCCTCTTATTATTAATACGTTATGATCAATGAAGGCACCTCAGGCTTATCGCTATACAATGTGCTCCGAAAAGCACGTTGTAAAGAAGATGTAAGAAATATTCATTCCAATATTATTCAATCAACCGAAAATGACTCAGCAAATTCATTCTTATCTGCTATTCGATATTTGCTGCGTTAACAGTCGAATATCGGAATGTTATTCTGTGCTATATACAGTACTTTTCAATTTGGCAATTGAAAACCCAATAATAAATTCTCTCTTATTTCAATATGATTTCTTTAGGAGGAGAATTACCCCCATAATACTTTCAGATTTATCTTGTTACCAATGGCGCATTATCCACCCACTGGTACTGAATATTTATTTTGTCGCGAAGAATTTTATTGTTCTCAATGGTGCGCAGGAATAAATAAACTGAATCAGGAAATTGCTTACCATTAAATAATTTTTTTCTCGATAAAAAAAGAAATGCATTGTTTTGAGCGGTTTGCTTTTGTGGTTTTATCTGCATGCCTTGAGATGCCTTGTATAAATAAACCGGCAGAAGGCTTCTTTGGAACGAGCTGTCGATTAGTATTAATTTTGATGTATAAAGTACAAGCCCGCTTCGCGTTACTGCTTCCTCAAAACTCAGATCGTTTTTTGCCTCATCATTATTGGCAAGCTGCTCCGGAAATAAATTGATGGCTTGTTGTTTATTATAACCATATGCCGGTTTGTCCGGCGTTTCCTTATCATTGCAGCTACACCATAGGCATGCAGCAAGCCAAAAGCAGATAATAATAATTGAACGCATATTCATTCTAAAGACTCTTTGCATACTTGTGTTTTTATTCCACGGTTGCCTTTTGACTTATCCTTCTAACAAAATAATTCGAAGCTTTTATTTTTTTGATACCGGCGGTATTGCTACTATTAAGCATCGTTGTGTCACTCACTTGTACTGTTGTAATTCTATTCAGCCTCTGAATTAGGAGTGTCCGCGTGAATTACAAATTCGTTTATGCTTAACAGTTACACATCCATGTCCCTCCAAAAGAATGCATAACACTCTACACATTTTTGAACACACTATACTTCACACCGTATAAATTTTCGCATGAATGCTTCAACTTGCTGAATAGCATTACTACCGTACAAGTGAGTGACACAACGATGCTTAATAGTAGTACTACCGCCGGTCCAAAAAAAGTAATTGCACATCTTTATACTATGTGAAGTATAATCACGGAATCATCATTAAGACCGGTTGTATTTTTCTTAAATGCACTATGAAGTATATTCTTAAAAAATTACCGGTCTTAATAAGTTTACTGGTTATTATTATGCAGTTTAATACCAGTAAGCCATTTTATTCCTGTACATATTCGGCATCCCATTCGTTGCCATCATCGCCTTTGTGTCCATCCAGTTTTATTACAAAACTTTTAGCCGGGAAGTAAGGAGTGAGGCGGATATCAAGCCATACCCTGTCTTTTTGATGCTTGTCCTGTTCGAAACGTACAATCTTGAATTTTTCAATAAGCTTATCGGGCCCTTTGATGCCATCAAGAAAACGTACGATTTGTTTACGCAGGTCGTCTTCATTTTTCGCGTTCCAATTTTCAAATGCGCGCCTGTTAAGAAAATCCAACAACACTTTAGTAACGTAATCGAACACACGAACAACTGAATATGTTTGCAGGCCAATATTGTCACCGGTAAATAATGTTTTGGCAGAGAACGCCATAATTTTACCATACTCATTTACCATTGGCACAAGTCCCATTTTTTCCAGTTGTGATATTTCACTTTTCTTCAGTTCAAACCTTACGGCATCCACTTCATTGATGCTACCATGTTTTTTACCAGCAGCCACCTGCGACATAAGGGTTTTGTGTATTTTTCCGGCAAGTGATGTGGATGGCGGCACATACACGTTATCCTCTTCGCCTACTTCTTCTGCTTTGCCCCGTCCTACTATCCAGTTGCAGGCCATGATCACGTTACTTCTATGTAACTCGCCACCGGTAAGGTTCGCGGAATAGAACAGGTCTACCACATCATCCGGTTTATCAAGGTCCGCAAAATCCGTAACCAGCATTACCTTATTCTCATTACAGATCTTAGCCCATTTTTCCACTACTTTGTTTGAACCGAGGTAACCCGGAATGGCGAGTATGGAGTAATTGTCGCGCAGGTCTAAACGATCATAGTATTGTTTAAACTCGGCGGCAATATGCTCAATGAACACCGGGTTGTCAAGATCTGTAACCTGTTCCAACGAAGCATTGATCACATGCACATTATCTACTTTATCCAGCTCGGTATTCCTATAGAACTGCGCCACTGTGCGATAAGATGTTTCCAGTTCACGGGTTTTGTCTAAAGTGCTTTTTAGATTTTTTTTCAATAATTGTCCTGCGCTGCTCGCTTTCGTTTTGCATGTATCAACCATTTTTTCGGTGGACTCACTCGATTCCAGTAAACCGATCCATAAGCTAATTTTCTTGAGCAAATCGTTTCTTTCGGTTACTTTATTGCTATCATTCAGGAATATCTGTTTCCGGGCTTTACGGTCGGGGTTCATGTTGGCAATGCCATCTACTACCGATTCTACAAAACTAAAGCCACCCACTTTGGCAAGCGGGCTAAATGTTTTTTCCTGTTGTATTGTTTGCTGCGGTTGTTTAGCCACAGCAGCTTGTACTTTTGACATATTGTTTTATTTAGTTGGCTGTGTTATTATTTGTTATTTTCTAATTCGGCTACCACATTTTTAAGTGCTTCCAAAAACGCTTTTTTTGCCTGCTCATCTGCAAGCATATTGCGTAATACTTTATTGTTCCTTAGCTGGCGGATAATGTTATTATACTGCTCCTGCTCAACACTTAAGTTTTTCAGGAACGCAGAATTTTGCACAAGATTCTTTGGTGTAAAATCGCCGAGATCGTTAAATGCAAATTCTTCATTTACTGTTGCGCCATCTTCAGTTTCGTGTTCCACTGCCACAGTGGGTTTGTAATGTCTAAACACATCATCTACTGTTTTGAGACCGGTAACAATCTCCGGCGACACGGTATCGTTTGTTGTAAGCTTACTTACAAGCAGGGTTTTGTTTTCCTGTATTTCCTGAATTGCTTCGTTGGCGTCCACTTTTACTTCGTTGCCACCAACACCATAATTAAACATTGACATTGTGATCTTTTTTTTAGTAGGTGAATTATGATTGTTTTGATTTATTTCTTCGTTAGGAACAGATTTGTCGCCACTATTTTCCGGTGACCTTATCTTGTTTTTGATAAAACTTATCAGTTTTTGAAATAATAGCATTGTACATAGTTTTCGGATTAATTAATCAAGTACGCTCCATCCACGTTGTACTTTTTGAGCAGGTGTAATATCCTGCTCGTTAACAATAATGTTTTCCTTGTGCTGCCCTATGTAATCCAGCTCACTCAGTTTTTCAAATATTGTTTCAAGGCTTTTGAGCAGGCTTTGTACTACCTGCAAGTGAGCGCCACAATTGTTATGATCATAATTAATTTCGGATACTGCCGATAGCTGGTTAAGCAGCGTGTGCGGTGCAATTTCGCTCCACTCAAAAGAATAGTTGAGCATTTCCTCCAGTTCGGCGGGTGCCAGCGATTGTGTATTATTGTAAAGATGTAGTGCCATGCGTGAGAATACATCTATCATATACACAGGTGGTTGCTGCGGCACAATGTTCCGGTAATGAAAGTACACATTCGCAAAGTGATTGATGAGAGCATTACATAATGCTTTCACGTTCCCTGCAAGTGTTGTGTTTTGGTTAACGCCTGTTGTTTTCTGAATTATTTTGAAAGCATACTGCTGCAGGTTACCCATTGATTTGGCAAATGCGCTATAATAAGATAACAGTGCCGCATGGCTGTACAAGCTGGTACAGGGCGGTATAAAAAAACGATCGGCCTGCGCGATGTTATTTTTCAGATTCACTTTTCCTATTACCAGGTAGTTACCACCAGTTTGCCCGCTGCTTAGTGCAGAAGCAGGCATCAGCTCAATGTAATATTTAGGTTGCGTATGTGGATGCCTTGGTGGAGTCTCTTCCGGATCAAGATCGCCATAGGGCACTTTTTCAAATGGGTTTACCGATATGAGTATGAAATAATCTTCATCCGTCAAATTATTATCCGTGTGAATTGCTTTCGCCAAAGATTTTACATTGGTGTTGTAATTGGTCAGTTCTATACGATAACCTGCTGCCGTAATAGCGCTGCAATTTTTTATTACCAACTGCACATCATTGGTGGCCGTATTATATACATCAAATATGGCATTTTCGGTGGAGCTATTTGCAACAGGCAAAAGTCCGTAGTTGAATTTGTTGATGTATAGCGAACTTGCATCACGCAGTGAATCAATCATAAAATTTTCCTGCGCATCAAAGTGCTTCCGGGAAATTTTCATGCCGTCTATCCAGTTTACAGCAAGGTGCCTGACAGCTTGTATCATATATTGAATGTTTTATTTTTTTATTTAAGAACAATTACGTTTTCTTCCTTCACTTCATTTTGCATTACTCGTTTGCAAATCACTGTGTCGTTTTCATTTATTCCATTGTCGCTTATATCGTATTCAAAATCTATAAACCTTCTGAAATGGAATATTGATTTTTTAGTATAAAATATCCATGAATAAGGATCCTGCTCGTCATTAAGCAATTGGATGCCGTTGTTGGGGTTTCGGTGGTTGTAATCATCAATTACCCTGTAGAACCAGTCACCAAACGAAATACCTTTCGAAAGCGATTTTGCTTTTATCCTGAACCTGTTTCCGTCTTCAATGTTTTTTGTCAGCTCCAGGTTCACTACCATTAATTTATTGTAATCTATTCCTTCAAAGTCAACCGGCTTTTGCCCCGGTGTATGTTGCCAGGTTTTGTATATGTCAAACGGTATGTTCATAAACTGCAGGTAACAATAGTAGAAAGAAAGTGGTACTATAAATATCAACATGCCGGTGGCGGCCATGTAGGCGTAACCATCGTAAGG
Organism: Flavihumibacter sp.; assembly: GCA_031553495.1. Classification (GTDB taxonomy): domain Bacteria; phylum Bacteroidota; class Bacteroidia; order Chitinophagales; family Chitinophagaceae; genus Pinibacter. The sequence continues at coordinate 16,685 of JAVBLN010000058.1, read as the reverse complement.
ACTAAGCCACATGAACGCATATACGAAAAGATATGCGCCCAACAGCATACATATGAGCGTTACCAGGCATTTGAAAAGTATGATGTAGGCATTAGATTTGTCGGGATGCTTGAAGTAGCGATCCATAAGGTTTACGTGCAGTACGCCTAAAAAAAGATATATGATCACCGCTAGCAAATACCAGTACGGATTGAACATGTTTCCTGAAAAGCCCAGAAAGCCGGGCAAGGCCAAACATAATGCCGCTACAAGAATATATACAATGAGTGTTTTATTTTTTATTACTGCCGATTTCTTTTTCACATAGCCTAATACTACTACAAGAATTATGGCCAATAGCGGCAGCAATAAATACTTAAGGAAGAAACTTTTTATAATTAGTATATCCATGGTTCAATTAATAATTAATAATGAATAATTGGTAAAGGTTTTATTGGGATGAAGGCTGCACATTGCTCAATAGCATTACTACAGTACAAGTGAGTGACACAACGATGCTTAATAGTAGCACAACTGCCGGCCTCCAAAAAAAAATTGCACATATTCATACCGTGCGAAGTATAATTACGTTGTTTCATAAGAATGTTGAATAGCCCAACCGGCTGTTATTTTTATTATTCAGTAAAAATGATTCCTGCTTTTGCTCTGTTATGAAATGCTCTTCAATTTTTATGGTGGCAGGCAGGCAATAGCTGTATATTATTTGCAGCAACTGCCTGAGCTGCGCCTGAGGCATGTAATGATTTAAACTTTCATATGGTATTGGCCCTATGCTTATGGCCCAGTTTCTTTCACCATCGAAGTGTGGCCCGCTAAGGATGGATGATATACCCAGTTGCATGCCGGACAATACCAAAGAGCCCGACACTTCTTCTATGTCGTTTATCTGATTTGGGGTAAACGTTATAGTTATATTAACTTGCAAAAAAGCCGACAAGCATTTTTCAAACCACGTTTTATTTCCGCGCACCGCATGAAAGTAAGGCAGCAGATAAATGAATATGCGCGCCGTATCCCTATCGAGCGAGCGGAGCAGCGGCCATAATTCACTTATGGTGTCCATCAGCAAATCGGAATGACTTGTAATGTCATAATCGCATTCAACCAATAAAGCTTTCAGCTCCATATAATACACTTCCAGCTCAAAAGGCTGAAAAAATTTCCGGGCATTATGCTCAATTTTCTTTTGCTTCTGTATCTGTGCAATTATGTTGTCAATCCCTTTTCTTATATCGCCCAATGATGGCGGATGAAATACACCTTCCGGCAGATAATCATAAATGCCTTCACGGTATGTTTCAATAAAAACCACCTTCTCTTCAAGTTCATAAAAATGAGGAACTACATTTTTTACATCTTTATGAAAAGACCTGTTGTTATTGCCCAACCTTTTAATAAAAATATCATCCACCTCTCTATAGTACTTCATAAGGTTAAGAGCCACCACCTCCGCCTTATAATCTGTATAGAGATCATTATAATCCAACTGCGTGTTTATATTTTCCAATGATGCAATCATTACCTTTTCCAAATAATTATTTTCCTGATGTTATGTTTTTATGTTTGTGACCGGCATTAGTAATTCTATTCAACATCGTTGTGTCACTCACTTGTACAGTTGTAATTCTATTGAACAGTGAGGCAACTTTACTCTCCACACACTATTATTAATTATTCATTATTAATTATTAACTATTCTGAAATATTTCGTCAGCGTTTTGAACCACTTCATCATTATCAATTATTCTAACTATATATTCAATACCATCAATCGCCCTTGAAAGAATTTGGTTCTTAAGCGATACCGCCATAGTATCCCAATATTTTTTTCCATAGAGATTGTAATATCTCGGTGCTATCTCTATTTCTATTGTTCGTATAAAACCCTCCTTAGGTTTGCTGCTGATAATGGTTCCCCGCTTCACTTCTATACTTCCCAAATCATCTCCCATCGTTAACCGGCAGAAGTTTTTAATATCCTCTACAGATATTATTTTATCTCTTGTAGTAAGGGCATATTTGTAAGCCTGAATAGCATCTGTGCCTTTTTGTGCTTCACTGCCGCCTGTTGTTTCCGTAAGCAATACAATATTTCTGTTAGCGCTTGCATAGGTCATTTTCTGCTGCACCAATTTTGTTCCCGGCCTTATATTGTTAGCAAGCGAACAATGAGTAACCCAATAAGCGGCACGCAAATGCTCCGTGTTACCGATAGGGTCAACAATTACATAATTAATTTCCTGCCTTATATTTTGTGTGGCATTGTTTATTTTCTGATCAAGGATTTTCATTTGCGAAGTCATACTTTTCAATGCTTCCACCACTTTATCCCTATCTAATATTCCAAAAGCGGAAACCTCATCTCTCGTTAGCTCCAGCACATTTGCAATCATATCAATGGCATTCCTTTCATTAAACCGCTCCATTCCGCCCTGCCGTATAGTATATAGTCCCTTCTGTAAATCCGCCGATTGTGTAAATGGAATTTCGCTATACTTATTGCCGAAGCTGTCGATCACTTCATCCACATACAGAAAGTGTTCTCCAATACTTGTAAGCAACGGAATGTTATTACCCATTATATCTAGGGCGCATTCATTATTCTTCCAGCCTTTGTTATAAACAGGAAACGCGTTGATGGCAAAAGAAAAATTTTCAAGAACATCCGGCGTGTATTGAGGAGGAAATGTCAGCTCCAGCCAAATAAATTTCTTGCCGGAAACCACTTTCATTACGTCCTGCCTGTTTTGCAGGGTTTGCAGGTAATCAGGTAAAGTATCCGATACCATATCATTGGTAAGTCCGTGTAACTCTATGAATTTATGGGCATATATGTTTTTTATATTTTCCTCAATACGTGTATGTATCGCATACTCTCTGAATATTTCCCGGTAGCCCGATGCGGTTTTGTTTCCGGCATAAGTTATGCCCTGCCGTACATCCAATTCCCTACCTGCCGTAGTCACAGAGATGTAAGGCAACAGCTTATAAACATAGTCAATGTATTCAAATGTAGAATTAGCACAGTATAAACTTAAAGATGACGGCATAACGGCATCATCGTAAGCGGTTACATCAATGCCTGCTATAATTTTATTGTGAGCAATTGTTTGCGATGGTACGCGTGCCACAGGCAGCTTGTTATGAATATCATCAAAAGTGTAGCAGGTATTGCCGGCAAATAAAACACTTACTTGCATTTTCACAAGCTTTATGGTATCCACCGGGGTAAACGGCATATCGATCTGAACATCAGAAACCGCTTTTATTGATGAAGTAAACTGTTTCTTTACAAAAAATTCACTATGGTCAGGCAATATTTCATTTGATATTTCCGGCATTGTGAAAGCGATGGCGTGCGCAGGTCGCGGATATGTGTATATAGATGGAGTGAGCATTTTGGCTATTTTTTCCAATACCCTTGCACTTACCGCGTTTATTTCATTGCTAACCTTGAATATTTCTGTACTGAAAGCGTCTATCAGCAAGGCTACAAAAGGATCAATAGATCCTGTGCTTTTCAACCCCCAGATCCTGGTGGCATTTTGCATCATTCTTGCCTTTATCGCTTCTTTGGAATATGTATTTATTTTTCCTGTCATTTTAGTTTTTGTTAAGAACATTATTTAGTGCCTATTTTCTATTGCCGAATAGAATTACATCAGTACAAGAGTGCGACGCAACGGCTGTTCCATAGTAATTCAAATGCCGAGCTCATAATAAAAGCAGGTCTTACATACAGCTCTTATTTATAGTATTAATCAATCGACATCGGGCTTAAAAATAGTTCTGTTGAAAAGCTGAACAGTTCTCCCGTTTCCGACAACTTCGCATTAATGGCAATTTTTGCTTTCTTTTTTATTTCACTAAACCGCTTTGTGTCATATGAATGTTCTACATATTCTATATGCACATCTATTTTTGGATATACGATCCGCGATTCATACTTTTCAATCAGCTTTCGAAGGCTTTCTACAAAAGTGGTTTCCCACACAACAGTTGTAACCGCGTTATCAAACTCAATATCCCATACCGCATTCCCGTAGTCGGGGTCATACCTGTTTTCCTTTTTTTTAGTAGTAATTAAAAGCATCAGGTGCTGTGCGATACTTTCCGCCATACTACATGTTCCCATAGCACTGTGGTCGCTCATAAGAGTTTCGGGGTCAAACGGTATTTTGTAGTTGTGGTTATTCATGCTTTTTTTCTTTATAAAGCGATTTGTTTAGTATGGTATTTTTCTGCAATAAAAAATCAGGCATTACATCTACCGGAAGGTATAGGGTGGCTACACCGTTTACGATAAGTTCTTTTAGCAGGTTCGGGTTCCACTTGTTCAGGTCAAGTATGTTTATGTTAACTTCTTCTGCAATAACTGCCGGGTCAAAAGCCATTGTAATTTCAGTTGATATTAATGAAGGATCGCCTTTGGATTTTGCCAGCGTGTCTTGTTCAACATTTTTTGTTTTAAACAGCGATAGCTTATAATCGCTCATAAGTTGCTCCTCCTCGTTAGTAACATTGCAGGCTGCCATAAATTTGTGAACATGGTTAATCGTTTCGGCAGGCAGGTAAGTATAAAATTCATGATACTTTGTTGAGCCTGCTTTTTCCATAGCCTTGTCCACATTGCCTTCGCCACAGTTGTACGCGGCCACCACAGTTATCCAGTTGTTATACTTATTGTACAAGTCTTTTAAGCTTTTAACTGCCGTGTTGGTGCTTTTGAACACATCAAACCTGTCCTGATCAGATAAGCCATAAGCGTTAGCATGTCCTTTTGTAAATTGCCAGATACCGCATGCCCTGGCAGATGAAACAGCATTCTTATTAAACCCCGATTCTATCATAGCAAGATTCCTGAGCATTTTAGGCAAACTGTTTTTCACTAAAGTATTTTCTATGAAAGCCACTATCGTTTTATTATTCTCGAGCAATGCCGAATAAGTGGCCTTTTCTTCCTTTGTTATCGCAAGGCTTTGCAGCGATGATTGCGCATACACACTGCCTAAGCACAGCAGTATGCATGCAATCAGTCCACAAGGGTTAATGACATATTTTAACCGGCCGGGCATCATGAGCTAACTGATTTTCCAATTAACGTTTTGAACTTCATTGTCCCAGTCTACCAGTATCTCCTGCCCGCACTTTACCTGCTCCGATACTATTTTTTTAGAAATCGGTCTTGTGAGTTGCGAACGTATCACACCGCCAATTTGCCTTGCGCCATACTGGCTGCTGAAACCGGTAATAGCAAGATTTCTTATTGCTTCATCCGTTATTCTGAAGGATATGCCCAGTCTTGTGAGTGAACTTAAAAGAGGCCTCAACTGTATGTTAAATATTCTTTCCGCTATTGCTTCCGTTATGGGTGCAAAAGGAACTATTTCCGTAATCCTTGCTAAAAACTCAGGTCTGAAATGACTGGACATTAACCGCATAAGATCTTGCGAAGGAGGAATAATATTTTTCTCAAACTGCTCTACAATATAGTTACTGCCTATGTTGGAAGTAAAAAGTACAAGCGCATTACTAAAATCGCCTTCTTTACCCAGCTTGTCCATTATTTTGCCTTCATCCATTATTTGCAGGAAAACATCAAATACGGACTGGTGGGCTTTTTCTATTTCATCAAACAATACTACCGCATAAGGCTGCTGCCGTATTTTATTTACTAACATACCACCTTCTTCATAACCCACGTAACCCGGAGGAGCTCCATATAATAACGCGGCGGAATGTTCTTCCTTAAATTCAGACATATCAAAACGGATCATTGCTTTTTCATCATTAAAAAGCAGCTCTGCCATCGATTTCGCCAATTCTGTTTTCCCGGTTCCGGTAGGCCCCAGCAAAAAGAAAGAGCCTATGGGTTGTCCCGGTTTATTGAGGCCACTCCTGTTTTCAACAATAGCATCCGACAACACTTTAAGCGCATGATCCTGGCCTACTACCCGTTTAAGTAAATAGGATTCCATGTTCAGCAATTTTTCTTTTTCCTGCGCCTGTATTTTTCCAATAGGAATATTTGTTTTGGCGGCCATAACCGCAGCCAACTCCAGCTTACCTACTTTTTCACGCTTAATAGCGGCATATTCCAATAGTTCTTTATAAACATTATCCATCAATTCCTGCGCCTGCGCAGCAGAATGAGATGAATCAATTTCGGGTTGCTCTTTCAGCGAGCCCCACAAAATGGGACTTATACGATTCTTTAGCAGATTGTATGTCCATTGCAACTCTCCTACTTTTTCCTTGTCATCTTCATACTCTTTTTGCAATACAGCATCATACTCTTCTTTCCAGGCAGCCAGCTCTTTGTCGGATAATTCATCAAGCATTTTTATTGCGGCCATGGTACGATCCAGCAAATCAATCGCGGCATCAGGTAATTTTTTTCCTTTCGCATATCGTTTGGCAAGCCGCACACATTCGGGTAATGCTTCATTTTCTACTTCTATATTGTGATGTGACTTGTATCGCTCAAGCAATACCGACACCATTTTTACGCAGGTATCCGCATCCGGCTCTAAAATGGTTAGCACTTCAAAACGCCTGTTGAAGGCTTGTTCAGGCTCTATTATTTTCCTGTACTCTTCCTGCGTAGTAGCTCCTATTACAGTTATAGCTCCTCTTGCCAATTCCGGTTTTAATAAATTGGCCGCATTGCCGGCATTTCCTTTACTATCGAGCAAGGCGTGTATTTCATCAATGAACAAAACAGCTTTATCCAGTTTCTTACAGTCATTAATCACTTTTTTCAGGCGGTCCTCAATTTCTCCTTTGTAAGAAGTGCCGGCCATCAGCAAACTTGTGTCCAATTCCAAAAGCACCGCGTTACTTAATAAAGCGGGCACATTACCTTTCACCATCTCACTCGCCAACCCTTCTACCAGCGCGGTTTTGCCCACACCCGGGTCGCCCACTATAATTACATTGGGCTTGCTTCTGCGGCAAAGCACTTCAATAAGGCTTCTTGTTTCTTTTTCCCTTCCAATAATGCCATCAAGCATACCGTTGCGTGCCTGCGCGGTTTTATCAATACAGTAATGTTGTATGCCTGAAAAGGCCGCAGATCCATTTGTGGAAGCACTTCCATTTAGCCCGTTTTGTGTTTCAACAGGCATGTATGATGATGAAGTGTCCCTATACTGGCTGAATATTTCATGCTCCCGTAACGGCAGAGATTTTAATTGTTCTGTGGAGAATGCGATCCCCGGTTTTATGATTGCAGAAAGTACACATAAAGGTGTTATTTCATCAAGGCCCAGCTTCATCCTCACATCATCGGCTTCTTCCATTATGTGTTCTATTCTTTCATCCTGTTCCACATCTATAGGCATTAGTGTGGTGGTAGAATATTCTTCAATTCTAACGGCTGCCCATTCGTAAAGATAACCGGGGTCTTTACCAAGGCTTTGCAAAAAACCATGCAGGTCAATTTCCTTATGCATAAGCGCCTGAAGCAAATGCGGCGCTCCGTATTTTTCATTGTAATTCTCCTTCGCAATAGATTGTGCTATATGAAGCAGTTGCCTTATCGTTTCGTTTGTTACAATTATACTCATGATATTCTTATATGACAGTGATCGTGTTATTGTGTTTTGCACCTCCACACTCAGTATCTTCTAGGCGTTGTTAAAATTACGTATATTCATTTACGTTAGTATTTTTAACAACTGTTTTTATCATATTTTTTTGTGACCAACATTTGTAACTCCGGTTGAGCATCGTTGCGTCGCATTACGTTCATCGGTCGTGCTACTATGGAGCGGTAAGATTTAATCATTTAAGAATGTCACAGGTTTTGAGAGGGGCCTACGCACATGCATCATTCTCAATTCTCCATTCTCAATTCTCCATTTAAATAACTTTCAATTTTCAACTTGCCTGATCTCTGAAGTGTCTGCCCGCACTGAAACACCGGCCACCTGTAACTGGCCACCGGTAACTTGTAACTGCCCACTAGAATTCCTACCGCACAAGTGAGTGACACAACGATGCTTAATAGTAGCACTACCGCTCACTTCATAATCATATATTACTAAATAGGCGGATTACTGATTTCTTTTAGGGTGGGCATAAAATGTTCGTTTAACCAATAAAAGTGTTGCCCTAAATATTTGATCCGTACAGCCTCATCTCCTTTGGCTGTGGCCATTTTACCGGCAAGTTGCTGATACTGCCTGAAATAGTTGTAAACCGCTTCATCATTAATCGTCTTGTTTTTTTTGAGGTCTTTCAGGGAGTAATTGATCATTATGGAATCCCTGGTTGCAAATCCTGTGTTTAATGCAATGCTGTAGGCCAATTGATTTTTCTTTAGGGTGGATCTGCCAATTTTTGCCAGAGTCGGGTTTTGTGTCATTACCATTTTCATGTATGTGCGTACGGCTTTTTTTCTTCGGAATTTTTTAACGGATATGGTTTCTTTGTATACTTTGCTGTAATAGTTATTTAAGTAATCGTACTCCTGTTCATTTAATAATATTCCATTCTCTTCGCCTGTGTGGTTTGGATTTGATTGATCGGATATGTATCCATCTATAAGGAATGAACTGTTTTGACCTAACAGGCAGGAGGCTATTGGGGTGGGTATATGTTTGTTTGTATAGTAAGGCATCGTGTTGTATTCCTTTGACATGAAAGTATTGTTAATACCAATGTCTGACCGGAAATAAACAGTTAGCGTACTATCAATTTTTCTGTTATCATTTGTTACTTGTTGCAACATGCTGTCTATGGCATTTTTAAGCAGATTGGCCTGCATGGCTTCGCCTTTTTTAGGAAAGATCACAAAGCCCTGTGTCATGCTGTGACCGGGAAAATCGAGAAAGTAAATTCCTGTTTCGCCGGCAACCAGGTTATAACTATTGTTGGTTAGGAGGTCATCCTGGTTAATAATTTTTTCTTTTTTCAGTTCCGTGATATTTTGAGCGCTGTTAACTACAATTTTTTCTGACATCAATACAAAGTCATTGTAGGCGTCAGCGGATTTGGCTTGCGTTTGAAAAAAGATAAGCCTTGCTTTTATTTTAGAAAGTGTATTGATAACTGCCTGTTGTGCCAAATTGTTTTGAGTGGCGGTGGTACCAATAAGTATGATGATGTTTGTTTCATCTTTGGTAGCAGATAACATATTTGCCGCAGCGGATAGCCCTTTGTCCATAGGCTGAACAATGCTTGTGTCGCTGCAATACAGTTCCTTGTTCTTTTCTTCCAGGAAAGTCGTGATATCGCGATAATTACTGCTGAGCGGCGACGCAAGTGATTTGACACCGCAAGTGATTTGTTTGTAAACAACGCTTCCAAATTTAATGGAGCTGAAGTAAGATGGTGATGCGAAACGCAGTTGCAGTTCCTGCAGTAAAGATTTTACTACAGGCATGTATAATTTGTTATTCTGGCTTACATCTAATACAAATACGATATTGAGTTTTTTATTGTTGGCAAGTATCTCCCTGAATCTCTTGTAATATACTTCTCCGCCTAACACATTGTATATTTTGTTGGCATCATAGTTTAATGCATTTGCAAAGAATTTCGTTTCTGTTCCTATGTCGGTAGTGGTGCCGGGTTGCAATGGATAAATATTTTCAAAAGCAGTTCGCGCCTTTACGTTTTCGAAACTTATTATCGGCTTAAATACCGCCGAGTCCATGGTCGATTCGTATAAACCAATCTGCGTAGCTACCGAATCGGTAGTATTTAATTTAATAGCAGTTCTTTCTCCCCACATAGAAATGATGTGCCTGCTTACCCAACCGTACAGATGGTTTTTAATACTATCAGGAGTGGTAGCAGGATTCTCGCCAATGAGGAAACACTCTTTGTCTTCGGATTGTTTATATATGTAAACGATCCTGCCAATGTTTAATTTATTCTTTGTTTTATTGATCAGGTCGGGCGCAGTGAATACCAGTACAGAGTCGTTTTCCAGGTACTTTCCGGGATTAATAAAAATATTGCTATTGTTGATAACCAGTGCTGCCTTGGCTGAAAAACCGGTGGAAGAGTTTCGCAAACCGCCGTTCCAATATAAAAGACGCTCGGAAGGTATCCAGCCAATTACATTGATTGCCTTCTTTAATATTTTTCCGTCATTTATAATTCCCTGTTTGTATTCAGCAATTTTGCACATCCCTTTTTTTTGTTTTAGTATGATGAAGGGATTTAAAAAGCCGACTTCTCTAAATGTTGAAAAATTATGCGAAGAACTCGCGTTAACCGCGTTTTTATCTCTGTCAGAAAAAACAATCAGGGGCTGCTCAATTTTGGGATATCCATTATCGTAAGACACCTGATTGATAACATCGTACTTGCCGGGATGAGGTGTTTGAGTCACTTTAACTGTCTTTTGTAAAGAGCAACTCATTACCAGCACAGCAAAAGCCAACAAAGATGCTATTTGATTTGTTATTCTTCTTCTCATTTAGTTTGTATTATGTCTACTTTAGTAACACAGTTAAGTGCTTCATCAAATCCTACTTTTACACTTTGTATAATGCTGTTTTTGTCAAATTGCAATCCCGCGCAGTAATAGTAAAAAGTGTTTATTTTACTGGTGTTAACTTTTATTGCTGCGTTGTCGTTTTTACACAAATATTTATTCAGTAAATAATTGTAGTGCATATTGAAATTTTTCCCATAAGCTATTTGTTGCAGGTGGTATTTGAAATCGTCATCAATTCCTTTATAAGTATCCTCAATAGATACAGAATCATTAAATACTTTGAATGACGGCAGTATGGTTATTTGATGAGTTATAGGATATGCGGTTTCTTCGGTATACAGAGATACTACATAGGTACCGGGCTTTTGATAGGAATATATTACCATTTGCTCTTTGGAGTCAACAGAGCCTGTTTCACCAAACTTCCAGCTAAATAGTTTCGCATTTTTTGTATTGGCTCTGAAGATAACATTCTCAAATTGCATAGCTTCGGCAGGGCCTTCAATAGTAGTGAGCGAGTCCTCAATAGTAGCAGCAAGCGGCTGATCCAATACCTGGATAGAAAATGTTTTTGAGTATTTGTTGTTAAGCGTGAGTGTTACCTGGTAGTAACCCGGCTTTCTGAAAAAGTAGTATCCGCTATCGTTTACAGAAACATTACCATCTCCGAAGTTCCATTTTTTTAAAGCGAAAAACGGCGTTTTGTCAACATAGAATAAGGTGTCGCCAATATGCAATGTAGTTGGGAATACCTTGCAGTCTATATCGGCAATAGTATGAAAATATTTTTTCTGCAACCACAATGCAAGTATTGCAGTAATGAGGATCAAACCACTTATAATAAATATGATTCGTTTTTTATTTCTTTCAATATAGTTCATTGAATTGTTCTTTATTGTTCACTTCTGGATAGCATCGCGTTTCTTTTTTGAATAAGCTGCTGTTCCTTTTCTTTAAAGCCAATGGAGCATTCTTCAAATTGCTTTTGAAAGAGCTGAATATTCTCCGCTTTTTTAGCCGCGATCTTTTTATCTTCAAAATACATTTTATAAAACTGGGCTATTTGCATATATGCTTCTTTTCGATTATCGTATACATCAATATTCTCAAAGGAGTTGGCTATTTCATTAATGTTGCTTTTTATATCGCTTTCCGCAAACGGCTGTGGTGTTTGCAGATTGAGAATATTTATTTTTGTGAATGTTGAATTCAACAGAGGCATTACCGCTTCCTGTTGATTCTTGAATTTGTTCTTTTGAGATAGCATTTGAATTTCCAGCACATCTAACTGAGAAAACGGAGATTCAAATTTTCTGAGCGCAATAAATCCTGTAACTATCAGAACCAATAGTAGCATTAGCAACAAATAGAATAATTGATATCTTCTCTCCTGCCTTGACAGTGAAGTATAACCAGTCATAACCTAAAATATTTTGTTTATTTAAATACGCCTCTTGTAGGATCCTTTGAAAGCTCGTTCTTTGCTTTAGCAATTTTACCCATACACTCAGTAAGGTCTTTAAATGCTAACTGTTCTTTATTAGCAATAGAGGTAATGTCGTTTTTCAGAAACAGCAGGCTATCCAGGCGTGTAACAAGATACGCGTAGTGCTTAAATTCCGAAGCACTGTCGTTGCTTATTATTTTTCTTACATCCTGAATATTGCCCGAGATATAGTTACCCAAAAAAACATCATTCCTTACCTGACCGGTATTGAGAAGCGTCATTTGGTAGTAGATGGTATCAATTCTTGATTTTAATAATTGGTGCTTGTTAAGGACTTCTTTGTACGCAATAACATCCTGATGAATTTTTTCCCGCTGAGATGAATAGCTTTTGAAGAAGAAGTAAATTACAAAAAATGATAATGCTGATAGCACAGTGAGATGTGCCAGGAATTTTAAAAACTCCCTTTTTATTTCATTGGCATTTTGCTTTTTAAGCTTTCGTTTTTCCATAGACACAGAATGTTAAATTACGCTGATTTCTTTCTGCAAACAAATGGATTTTATAATCCGCTCGTTTCTATTCTGGCTATATTTGTCATTATTTAACTCGTTACCTAATGCAACTAACATGGCAAAACAAACCTCTAAAACCGTTAGATTTTCGATTGCTGATGTCGATTATTATTTTAAAGAAATACTGATAAAAAATCTGCTTACCAACCCATTTTACACGCTGGTGCATAATTGTAATAATGGCTATGAGCTTATCAACAAAATTTTCAGAAAGCAGGAAACATTATTTTTAATAGACTTGTACATGCCTATTTTGAGTGGACTTGAAACTATTAAGTTCATACGGTCTTCGGATAAAGTCACTCCTATCATAGCTTACTCTGCAACTTACCAGGAAGATGTTTTTTCCATGCTTAACGCATATCCAAATGTGTTCTATTGCCAAAAGAAAAGTGTTATCATTCTTAACACACTTCATAACTACGTAATGACGCCATCAAATAATTATGCAGACTATCTTGAGGAATGGGCTCAACAACCCTTAGCTGTCAACGAATATATGGAACGACAAAAAAAGGGCTGGTATGATCCTACCCTGATTGAGATCCAGATTATGAAGTTGTGCTATGAAGGGTTGAGCAACAAAGAAATCGGACAATACCTGAATTTGAGTACACGCACAATTGATACGTACATTAAAAGACTTACAGAAAAACTTGGCATCAGAAATAAAATCGACCTGATCCGTTTTTGCGTGGAACAAGGATATTATAATTCCTGCTCCTGACACTGCATGTTTTATAATTCAAATTTTCAGAAATACCACCCATCTATTCTTTGTATAAGCGGGGTAAATTTTTTATCAAATATTTCAAAGAGCTATCATTAATTGTTTAAGCTTATCTCTCACAAATGAAATAATTTATTTCATTCTAAAAAAAAAATATTTAGTTTTTATTGCTTATACTAACGTTTACGAATATCTTATTTTTAAAAAATTCTTTTTTATTAACAAGCAAAAAAATCGTTTCACAGATTGCAAAATTTTTTACAAATAAATCTTTTAAATCCGCTCAGTCATTCAGTTTAGCGTAAAACAACATTTTAATTTGATTCAGCATTTTTAGTACTTCAATTACTAACATGTGCTAGAATATTTACACCTCCGTGATTGATTTATTTTCAAAAAAATAACGCTTATTGACATGCCAAATTAATTTAATATCATTATCGATCCACATTGTTGCATTATGAATTACCATAATAACTTGTAGTAGTTTTACTACAATTTTTGAAAAATATTGGTAAAAGTTTTTTTAGTAAAAACATGAAGATGACATTTGAGCCATCATTTTTTTAACTAAAAAAAACTATAACATGGCAGAAAACAATGCAAGAGCGGTACTCAAATTCAATGGAGGCGATGCTCAAAAAGTATTAAAAGTAAATTACAATGTATCCCGCGCGGTAGACGTATCGGGCCGTGTAGCTTCAGATCCTTCCAACGCGCTGATAAGCGTTACTGTGGAAGCCAACGACAAGTCCGACATTTTGGAAAGCCTGCTTAACGGCAAGTACAAACCTACAAAAGGTGAAATCACTTTCAACAAATCGCACGAAGAAGGAACCCTGATTACGCTGAACTGGGAGAATGGTTACGTAATTCAACACACGGTGGATTTTGATGCTATCAACAGCAACAGTATGCACGTCAGCTTTATTATAAGTGCAGAAAAAATAAATTACGGCGGTGGCGCTTACGAAGGAATCTGGCCAAGTGCGTAACATATATGGAACAATGGCGCGCCGCTAATGATAGCGCCATTGTTTCTTTACTTTTTCACTTGCCGTACAAGCGAGTAACGCTCATGACACTATTAATAATTCATAGTGTTGCTTATTGCCCAATAGCATTACTACAGTACAAGTGAGTGACACAACGATGCTCAATAGTAGCAATACAGCCGATGCAAAAAAAACATTGCGCACTTTCATTTAGTGTATGATTATATACGTGTAGGAGAATCTTATTTAACCAAGTCATTATGCCGGAAGTATTTTTATTATGAGCCGGGCGGCATTGCTACTATTAATCTTTGGTTGCGTCGCACTCTTCAACGGTTTGTTCGCTATTGAGCTTTGTGCGGCATTCGTTCAATTGATCGACCTCAAAAATTTATTATTGAAGCGATCTGTTATTATGCAATAGCATTTATTGAGCTAAAAAAAGAAGCGGATGAGCGATCACAAATTTCCATCTCCGGAAACAATAATGGAACAATACCCTGGGTACCCTGGAGAATATTGTAACCAAGCCGATAATGAATGTGCTATTCGCATGAGTATAGCATTACACAAATGCGGAATTGACATCTCCGAATCGGGAGTTTATAGAAAGACCCATAAGCACAATGACATTATACACCAACCCAGTGCACAAGCGCTGGCAGATTGGTTGGCATCAAAAAAAAGATTAGGCAGGCCAAAGGAATATTCGCATACTTCAGGCAAATGGCAGCAAATTGATTTTATTACCAAAAACGGGTTAATATACTTTGCTCACTCAAACAGGGGTGGCGATGGACCCGGGCATATAGACGTTATTTCCGCAGGAAAAATCGGCAGTGGTTTTTATGCTAATAAATTAATCTGGTTTTGGGAATTTATAGATGGAAAGTACATAGCTAATCTATAAAAATGAAAATAATTAGAACATACACAGTTTTTCTTTTAATGGCTTTGGTGGTCTTGTCCTGTAAAACCACTCAAAGCATTGAAGGAAATGTTTATAAACTGTCGCCGGAGACTAATGTTACGGCACAACTGCAGGACGAGCTTATTAAAGGATTGCGAATTGATGCGGCGCATGGCGATACATTATTGGTGAAATACAAATTTGATGAGGAACTGTTCATGGACGCAGATTTTGTGTACAGGCCCGAACTTAAGAAATACGAATCCGTAAGGCCGGTCGTATTTGGAAAAGGAGCCGGAAAAACAGCTAACATATTACTACTGGTGGAGGATAAAAAGCACCTGTATTTACAGTATAGCGATTTTATATCCGGCACGCGGTTCCTTTATCAAAAAACATATAAAAAGAAGGTACATAAGGCAACCCACCGCAATGCATATTATGCTGAAGACGGGTTTCCGTTGCAGAAAAATGAGAAATAAATAATAATACTATGGCGGCCGGTTTTTTAGATAAACCTGGCCGCTTATAAATAAAACACAATCACTAATAAAATACATTCCGCCCATGTTTCAAGATAGCAACAACGGAAGCATACCCGGCAAAGGATTGCCGGAGGTAAAAGAAATAGGCACAAAGGCAGCAATGAAAACTGCCCATAAAGCTGTGGATGCAGCGGTTGCTAAAGCAAACGATAAAACTAAAAAAGTAAAAGACAAGGCAAAAAAGATTGCCCAAACCGGCGGGCAGGTAATGGCTTACGCCAGCATGGCACAACAGGCAGGTGCTGCCATCATGAATCATAGAACGCAAGGCGCAACGCCGGGTATAGCAGGCAACGAAAGCATGTTCGCGCCGGCCGGTATTAGCAACGCGGTAGCCATAGCCGCGAGCCAGGTATTGGGCGTATCGCACCTCACCCTGCTCAAAATTATGGTGGAAGGAAATGCCATTAAACACTACAAACATTTTCACCTCTCACAGTGCGCCACAAGCCATCACCACTTCTCCCTTACTCTCGGCCACGACTCCCTCGGCGGCCCCGAAGACCACCAGATGGAAACAGCGCAAAAACTGCTGGGAAAACGCATTACCGTCACCTTTACATTTAAGAACATTACCGGCGGCCCCGAAAGAGATTTTATTGGAGTCATCACAGAAGTAGGCTTTAGCCGTGAACATGGAAACCATGGCAATATTGTGCTGAAAGGAAAAAGCCCCACCATACTGCTGGATGCCGCACCGCATATACAAAGCTTTGGTGGAGCCGCTCCCACCAAACTGGCCGCCATTGCCCACAGCGTGCTCAAAGAAGGACTTGACAGCTCTAAATACCCCTACCGCATTGAGCCCGCTTTTGAAGGTGACCTCTCCTACAGTTGCCAGTACAACGAAACTCATTACAACTACCTGGCACGTACGGCGGAAGCCTACGGGGAACAATTTTTTTACGACGGCAAAACCCTCCACTTTGGCAAACTGCCCACTCCCGAAAAACCCATCAGCCTCACCTTTGGCAAAGAGGTAGATGAAGTGCAGGTGCAAATGAAAACCCGGCATGTAAACCGTACCTAT
>JAVBLN010000023.1:0-82923 GCA_031553495.1 Flavihumibacter sp. | reverse complement strand
TTTAAGAAGAAGAAAAAAATAATCAACTAACTGTAAGCTCTTCGTATTTTTAAACTCTCATCAAGCTCTTTCTCTTATTGCCATTTCCTGGGGTGGGTCAACTTGCAGGATTGATGGGTCAACATCGCAAGAATAAACATTGATACACAATTGAAATGTTCTTCATCATATAGTGATAACCCAAAATTAGAAAGCGAACTATCACGCTTCTTAAAAACGAATCTTGGTATTGAGTGTATATTCTTCACTAAAAAAGGTACACAGGAAGCACATGGCTATACAATAATAGACCACGCCACCAAAACGGTTTTTAAAGGTTCAGATATTATGAAGTTGAATGAATTTATCAATTCTTCAACTAACAATATTACCACTGAAATGCCTGCATTATCAATGAAAGAGCATCAACAAACAGAAGTTTCTAACTCTTCACAAACCTTGCAGGATAATAGTTTTGTCAAAAATGGCTTAGGTGAAGCACTAAATAACATAATAGACGAATCATTAACCCCTAACTTTTATTTTTTACGTATAAGTTTTAAAAAAAGTTGATAAAATCCTTGTTAATTCAAGGATTTTTGTATTTATTTGTAATACGTAAATACGTATTATATGATAAAAAAGTCCATCAGCTCTCACCCCCAGTGGACCTTGCAGCATAAAAGGCCGGGTACGGAACTGCGCCTGATTAACTCACGCTATTACCTATACGAGTACAAAACTGTATATGACCCGCAAAAAAAGAAACCCCGCAAAATAACGGGAGCGCTGCTGGGTTCCATCACCCGGGAGAAGGGGTTTGTTCCCTCTGCCAAGCGGGCTTTAAAAGAAAGTAAAGCTTTGGTGATCACCCAGCCTGTAAAGACCAAAGAGTATGGCGTAGTACATCTTTTGCAAAATCGGTTTGCACACTATAGCGAAAAGCTGGAAAAATATTTTGGCGACATGTGGAAAGAAATGCTGGCCATAGCCTATTGCCGGTTTATTTACAGGTGCGCTTTGAAAAACATACCTCATTATGTGAAAAGCAGTTTTTTGTCTGAAGCCATTGGAGTAAGACAGTTTGACCAAAAAACCGCTTCGGCCATACTCACTACGGTAGGCGGACGCCAGCAAGCCATGCATCAATACATGAAGTCTTTTATCACCAAAGGGGAATATATTTTAATAGACGGCACCAGTATCGACAGCAAATCCACACAGCTGTCCTTTGCACAAAGCGGTCACAATAACCATCACAACTTTGAAGGGCAGATAAACCTGCTATATATTTATTCGGCCACCCGGCTGAAGCCTGTTTTTTTCAGGATACTGCCGGGCAATATAAGAGAAGTGAAATCCTTTAAGAATACCATGTTGGCAGCCGGGTTGAAAAAAGTAGTGGTGATTGCAGACAAAGGTTTTTATTCAAAAGCCAATATCCGGCTTTTACAGCAGGAACGACTGTCCTTCATTGTTCCGCTAAAACGCGATAGCAGCCTGGTAGATTACTCATTGCTTGGTGATAATACTTTTAAAGGGAAGGCCTCTTTCTTCGAGCATGAAAAAAGAATTATCTGGCATAAAAGTTATAAGCATGAAACCCTTTACCTGCACCTGTTTTTAGATGACTCCTTAAAACTACAGGAAGAAACCGATTACCTGGTTCGCTGCACCAACAACCCCGAACATTACAGTCTTGAAAAATATAAGCAGGTACGAAACCGTTTTGGTACTATAGCATTACTCACGCCTGCAAAGTTGCGTGACAGCCAGGATGTGTATGAACTCTATAAAAGCAGGGGGTATATCGAAACCATGTTTGACGGTATGAAAACAGTCCTGGAAGCGGATCATACCTACATGCAAAACAACGAGACACTTGAAGGATGGATGTTTATTAATCACCTCTGTTTACAATGGTACCAGGAACTTTATATTGAGTTAAAGGATAAAGAGCTGTTGAAGAAAATTTCAGTCAACGACTATATTCAGCTGCTCACCGGCATCAAAAAAATAAAAATTAATGACCAGTGGTATTTCAATGAATTTACTAAAGCCACAGAAAAACTCCTGCAGGCCGTTGGCGCAAAACTATAATACGTAAAAAATAAAAGTTAGGGATTAAAACAAGATGGCCAAGGCATTAGTGGTTATGAGAAGAAAGCTGATAGAAGAAAGAGTAGATTTTTCTTATATGCTTATTACGTCCATTTCCTATTTTAAAGTAGTTTTTTAATAATAACACAAGGGGGGAAGGCTGCTCTAAAAATAGATTTGAAATTTGGTTATTTGGTTGTTCAAAGCTAAGTTTGTAATTGCGAAACTGGACACATTCTTTCCAGTATTGCAATGAATAACTGAAGATGTTGGTACAATATAAATATTTGGATGAATTTATTAATGAGCAAAGGGCAATGGGAAAATATAGTTTTTCCTTACAAGCGCTTCGTGATAAATTTTCTTTATCGGATGATTCTTTATGGAAGGCATTGCAACGGCTAAAAAAACAAAAGGCTATAGCAATGATACGTAAAGAGTTTTACGTAATTGTGCCGCCTGAATATAGGGCAAAAGGAACTATACCACCATCGTTTTTCATTGCAGACTTAATGAATTTTTTAGGCCGTGAATATTATGTTGGTTTACTAAACGCTGCGGCGTTTTTTGGTGCGGCGCATCAGCAGCCTCAATATTTTTCAGTCATTACAAAAGGGAGTCCGCTAAGAAAAATTCAAAATAGCAGAGTAAACATCACTTTTCATATAAAGAAGCAGTGGAATGAAAAAGATGTTGTGCAAAAAAAAGTGGATACCGGTTATGTAAATATTTCTTCGACTGAGTTGACTGCATTAGACTTGGTAAATTATCATGAAGCAGTTGGTGGTTTCAACAGAGTTGCTACAGTTATAGAAGAATTGACTGAATACATCGATGCAGAAAAATTAGTAACCTGTGCAAAGCATTATAGCCAGGTTGTAACAATACAGCGCTTGGGTTACCTGTTAGAGCAGGTTCTTCATAAAGAAAAGTTGGGTAATGCCTTGTATGAATTCATAAAACCGATTGAATTTTACCCAACATTGCTTCGCCCACAAAAAGAAAAACCTGAAAGCATGATAACCGGTAATAGATGGAAAGTTGTAGCTAACGTGGAAATAGAAACAGATATATGATACCGCAGTCGTACATAACAGCATGGCGCAAGCAGGCACCCTGGCAGGAAAACTACCAGGTGGAGCAGGATTTGATTATTGAGCGGGCATTAATAGAAATTTTTAGTGACGACTTTTTAAAAGGAAGACTGGCTTTTCGAGGTGGCACTGCGTTGCATAAATTATATCTGCCACCGGCTGCAAGATATTCCGAAGATATAGACCTGGTGCAGGTAAATGCGGAACCTTTCGGAGCTATTATTGATAAAATACGAGAAAGACTGGCGTTTTTAGGAACGCCACGCATCAATCAAAAACAACATAACAACACTGCTGTATATAAAATTCAATCGGAAGACGATATTCCGATGAAACTAAAAATAGAAGTGAACACACAGGAGCATTTCACCGTATATGGATTGCAGCAAATGCCTGTTCGCTTAAATTCTGAATGGAGTAAAGGAGAAGCACTAGTACCCACGTATGGGTTAGATGAAATGCTCGCGACCAAACTTCGGGCTTTGTACCAGCGCAAAAAAGGCCGTGACTTGTTTGACATTTGGTATGCTATGAGCAATGCAGAAGTAAACCCCTCAAAAGTTATAGAAGCGTTTAAGCATTACATGAAGGAAGAAGGACATAGCATTAGCCAAAAAGAGTTTATGGAGAATATGGAAAAGAAAATTGTTGATACGGTATTTTCAACGTTCAATTTTCAACTATACGGCGGACACAATTTTAGTGGGCAGTTGACAGCAGGCAGGAGATAGCAGTTTGCTCTTGTACACCTTGCGACAGGTGCGTGGATAAACAACTAAAAAAAGTCCACTTTTTTCAGAACGTGACAGAGCAGGAAAATTTTTGAAAGCGCTCAATAGATATTCAACTGATGAATGGAGCGTCGCAACAAAAGCCCCATCAGGGTTCTGCTGCTGGTATCATAATAATTATACTTCAACAATTATGTTGCATAAGATCTGGGCTTACCCTATTTTAATGTTTCTCAAAAAACGACCTGCGTAAGACTTGGGAATGTTCATATGAGTATAATATGTTTCTTTGCTTGTGATTCTTAGCAACTGATGAGTGCGCATGTAGCTATCAACTCTTCTTTCAAAAAGCATTCCGCCATATTTAGGATACCTTTTCGATTTAGGGTGATGAAAATTATAAACCGGTTTTTTGAAGGCATCTGTTCTTACCAGGTAGCACTGATCTGAAAATCCGTAACCAATATACCAGTCGTTCATTTCTGAAAATGATTCCTCCTTTGCTTGTTTGTAATTTTTATTCCACGCTGGATTGGCCACTATAACAGCCGGATTGCTTTTAAAAACTTCAATAGCTTTTGTAACCCAGTTTATAGTTGATTTGGCCGCTATAGAATCGCCGGAAAAATGTAGAAGGTATCCGGTTTTGCATAAGTAAATGCTTACAAGCTCCGAAATGGAATAATAATATCCTCCATCAAATGAGTCTTCTGTAATATTGAAAAAATCAAGCGCTTCCGCGGCATGATCAGCAACTATCACATATTCGTCAATTATGTTCTCTGCAATTTTTTTATCGGCAGCTTTTTTAACCACTGCAATATCTTTTACATTATTAATAAAAAGCTTTTTAGAGGCGAAATCATAATTGCAGCGGTCAATCATTTTGCTTAAGTAGTCGCCTTTTAGGATATAATTCCAATCGTTTTCATAGCATTTTGTTTCAAATGTTACCATGTTTTCCAAATTGTTATTGGCTTCAAAAATAATTTATATTTTTTTTGTTCGAGTTTTTATATATAAATATTTGAAAATCAATAATTGGTTTTCTGTAAAGTTCCTTTTTTTAAAAATTACTAAAAAAAACATGGTACTTTATATTGCATAGTACTAAAATGTTATTATGTTTGTGGTGTTATAAGTTTTTTACCATAAATAAAAATTGCAAACGCTTATTTCAGCCGGGGTTTTTATTTATAAAAACTGAAGATCATGAATATTGAAAACACACAAAGCCAAATGCGAAAGGGGATACTGGAGTTTTGTATCCTTTCTATTATTCGCAGAGGCGAGGCTTATCCCAGCGATATTGTGGATGAAATGCGGGGTGCAGGTCTTCAAATTTTAGAAGGAACACTTTATCCACTGCTAACACGATTAAAAAACGCCGAAATGCTCACCTACCGGTGGGTAGAAAGCAACTCAGGTCCACCGAGAAAATATTTTAGCCTTACCGGTAAAGGAATGGCGTTTTACAAAGAATTAGAAACCACTTGGAACGAACTGGCAAACGGGGTGAATACCCTTACGAACAATAATGAATCATTGCCGGTAGTTCCTGATAATACAATTACCAACTAGCATCAACCTACAAAATACCTTTAAAATGAAAAAGATTATCAATATAAATTTCCAGGGTCGGGTTATACCTATCGAGGAATCAGCTTATGATATTCTTAAGCAGTATGTAGAAAGCCTGCGGAAATATTTCGCTACCGAGGAAGGCCGCGATGAAATTATAAATGATATTGAAAGTCGCATTGCAGAGCTTTTTAACGACCGTTTAAAAAGAGGCTCAAGCTGTATTACCGATGATGATGTAAATGCCATCATCGCAAGTATGGGGCGGCCTGAAGATTTTGAAGCGGTGGAAGGTGAAACTGTTAATGGAAATGCTTCTGCCGATTATTCTCAAAGTACTACCCAGCAAACATCTGCTACAGGTACTTCTTACAGCAGGGGCAGCCTGTTTCGAAATGCCGATGATAAAATAATCGGCGGGGTGTGTAGCGGCCTGGCAAATTACCTGCGCATCGATCCGGTAATCGTACGTATATTTTTTGTTGCCTTGTTCGGCGCTTTATTCTGGGTGTATATATTGCTGTGGGTAATTGTGCCTTCAAAATCCGTTCAGTCAAATATTACCAAGAGGCTTTTTCGTAACGCCAATGACAAAGTGATAGCGGGTGTTTGCGGCGGACTGGCATCTTATTTCAAAATAGATACCTGGATTCCGCGTCTTGTATTTGCCTTGCCATTTATAATAGCCATTGTTTCAAGCAGTTTTAATACCGTGCTTTGGAACTGGAACTGGGGCTGGCACTTTGGTCCGCGAATAATAACCGGTTCTTTGGGGAGTACGCTGTTTATCATTTATATCATTTTATGGATTGCAGTTCCATATGCTACCACAGCTTCCGAAAAACTGGAAATGAGAGGAGAAAAAGTTGATTTAAACACCATTCGCGATACGGTAAATGATGATCTGGCAAGCATGAAAACGCGTGCCGAAAAATTTGGTGGAGAAATGAAAGAGGCCGCTTCCAATATAGGTCAGAAAGCGCAGGAGTTTTCATCTGTTGCTGCTACAAAAGCAAAAGAGCTGGGTGCAGAGGCCGGCGACACAATAAGAAACCGGGGCTCAGACCTGGGCTCTGTGTTGGGAACATTATTTAAAATTATTTTCTTCATCATCGCGGGGTTTGCGGCAGTAATACTTTTAAGTGTTTTGGGCGGATTGATTTTTGGCGGCATTGCGCTTTATCCATTAAAGAATTATTTTCTTGCAGGCTTCGGTGAAAACCTGCTGGCATGGCTGGTGCTAGTGTTTTTCCTGCTTCTTCCTATTGTAGCGCTGGTTACCTGGCTTGTAAGAAGAATAATGGGTGTGCGCTCCCGCAATCATTATTTAGGATTTGCGTTTGGCCTGCTGTGGGTGGTAGGGCTTATTTCCGCCATTTTTCTTGTTGCTTCAGTAGTTAAGGATTTCAGATCACGCTCCGGTATCGATGAGGAAGTGCTAATAAAATCGCCAACATCAGGTAAATTATTTGTTGAGGCCACTGTAAATCCTGCTAATTATTATGATGAAAACTGGTTCGGCTCCGATTTTGACGATATGCCGTTCTATGGAATTAATAAAGATTCTATGATGTTGCGAAATGTGCGGATAAATGTTTTAAAAAGCAAAGATTCATTTTATCATGTATATAAAGTAACGTTTTCGCGTTCGGAGAACATTGAAAAAGCAAAGGAGCTTGCTGAAAGAATACAGTTCAATATAGTACAGCACGATTCCATTTTAACGTTGCCCAAAGGATTTGCGATCAGCCGCGACGAAAAATTCAGAAATCAGCAGGTGCTTGTAATAATTGAAGTTCCGGTTGGTAAAAAGATCGAATTGCACAAAAGTGTGGAAGATTATGAATGGTTTTCGTTAAATGTAGATAGACGCAGAGGCAGGGGCGGGGTAAATATCAGGATAAATGAAGATGATTTGAATAACACGCTTCGCTGGAATTGTAATAAAGAATATGTGATGACAAATAATGGTCTTGTGCATACCAGGGATCTAAACAGGGAAAATGACAGGAGGAACCGTAATAATGAAAACACTAAGCGTGATTGGGACGATGACAACAGTAATAATGACAATAAAAATAACCGGAATGCGAATACTCCGGATAGCAGCTATCGATACAAAGAGAATAAAAAGGTAAACTCCGATTCGTCAAACCATACTCAAACCATACAAACCGGTAATGTTCAGGCTATTATAAAAAGTACAGAGGCTTGTGAACTGGCAGTAATCGAATCTTCGAAAATGCATCATCCGGCATCACCTTTTATGGTTTTGAATGAATTGTTTTAAACGCATTTTACCTGCCAGCCGCTGTGCTATGTAGGTTGGCCGGCGAGGTTGAAGTTGGAATAATGCCCTGCTTTTTTTAAGGCAGGGTTTTTGATTTACACTATATAGGATGCAATGTCATTAACCCAAGAAAGGGAATGTTTATGAGCCGGGCGAAAGAATAAATATTGGGCTTCGGTTGCGTCGCACACTTGTACTTTTGGTTCGTTATTGGGCGCGTGAAAATCAATTTGAAAATGTGCTAATTTGAAAATTTGAAAATTCATTGGGACTGGCATTGTTTACTTAGTTCTTAACAAGCTGAGGTTAATTTGGAAATGTTGCACTCCTGTCATACAGCGCTTTCAACTTTCAATTTTCAACTTTCAACTGTAAGCTGAATAGCATTACAACCGTACAAGTGAGTGACACAACGATGCTTAATAGTAGCACTACCGCCGGTCCCAAAAAATAAATGCATAAGATCTATTGTGTTATGAGTGTATGTTTTGGAAATTTACCCTGAAAAAATGCATTATTCAAAAAGGCCCATTATGGACTTTGATCATATTATAAATTACCAGAAAGTATAACGGTTTGTAGCACTTAAAAAAGTGTCTTGTTTTTATTCAATACCTCAATATAATATTTGAGTTTTGTATGGGTAATATGCGTATTTCTATATAAATCAATAATTTCAATAGGTAAACTGTTAAAAAACAATTTTTTTGACATGCAATTTATTTAGTTGAGTTACATTTGTTCACACATTGTTGCCGTTAGTAATAATAAGTATTTAAAAAATCTTGATTATGCAAAACAGACTAATTTTATTGACCGCTCTAAGCTCTCTAACATTGTTTTCCTGTGTAAGTAACAAAAAATTCAAGGCTGAACACGATAATTATATACGCGTTAGCCAGGCAAACGATCAGCTTGAAATTCAATTAAAAACATGTTTGAGCGATAAAAGCGAAGCCGCTCGTAAAATTTCCGCCCTTCAGGGAGAAAACGAAAACCTGAACAAACAAATCGCTTTCCTGAAAGAAAACAACAACCAGGCACTGAAGCAATTACAGGATTTGTCGGTGATATCGGCAGCCCAGGCGGAAAGCATAAAAAAATCGATGGATAACATAGGAGCGAAAGATGCGTATATTCAGGATCTGCAGGCATCCATTGCCCGTAAAGACTCGTTAAACATGGCTTTGGTTATGAACCTGAAAGGTGTATTGGGAAATCTTAACGATCAGGATATTAACATTAAAGTAGATAAAGGTGTTGTGTATATAGACATTTCCGATAAAATGCTTTTCAAAACAGGTAGTTATGATATAACTGAACAGGCAAAAGTGGTGCTGGGTAAAGTGGCTACTGTCTTGAAAAATCAACCGGATATTGAATTTATGGTAGAAGGTCATACCGATAATGTACCTTATCGCGGAAATGGTTTAATAAAAGACAATTGGGATCTTAGCGTATTGCGTGCTACTACTGTGGTGCGTACGCTGCAAAAGCAATACGGACTTGATCCTGCAAAAATGGCTGCAGCCGGTCGCGGCGAATACATGCCAATTGCCGACAATGAAACTGTAGAAGGTAAGGCCGCTAACCGTCGCACAAGAATCGTGATTCTTCCGCAATTGGATCAGTTCTTCAAACTTCTGGAAAGACCAACCAGGTAATAAATAACATTCTTAAAAAATATTTTAAAGCCATCTTTATTTGAGATGGCTTTTTTTTAGTTGAAAGTTGAAAGTGATGTATGATGAGAAATCTTATATATATAAACGCAGCTTAACCTGTCAGCACTTTCAACTTTCAACTTTCAATTTTCAACTATTAAGTACTTTTGTTCTTTAATAATAATTCATGCACGTACACAAAGAGGGATATAAATCTATTGCTATTGGGGCTATTGTTTTTGCAGTTATCAATTTATTGTCGTTTTACTTTATCAGTTCGCATTTGCCGATTGTAAGTTTATTGATATTCATAATTACACTCGGGTTGTTTTTGTTTTTGGTTTCATTTTTCAGAGTTCCCAAACGTATATTAACAACAGGAGAAAATCTTGTGATCAGCCCTGCAGATGGCAAAGTAGTGGTAATTGAAGAAGTGGTTGATGAAGAGTATTTTCATGAAAAACGGTTGCAGATATCGGTATTTATGAGCCCGGCAAATGTTCACCAAAATCGTAATCCAGTAAGTGGTCAGGTTGTTTATAATCAATATCATAAAGGCAAATATCTTGTAGCCTGGCATCCAAAGTCATCCACAGAAAACGAAAGGCACAGCATTGTAATAAAAAGCGGGAACAGGGAAGTATTGGTAAAACAAATTGCCGGAGCGCTTGCCAAGCGTATTGTGAATTATTTACAAGTTGGCCAGACTGTTGCTCAAAGCGCCGAGTATGGATTTATTAAATTTGGCAGCCGTGTAGATCTGCTCTTACCAGTAGGAACAAAAGTAAATGTTCAGCTTAACGAAGTTGTAAAAGGCGGTGTTACTGTATTGGCAACAATGCAATGAGTGGTGAGTGATGAGTTGGCAGTAGGCAGTGGACAGTAGGCAGTAGAGAAATCAGAGGTCAGAAGACAGCGGCGCTGTATTAAACAGGAATGGCTGAAAGTTGCCGTTGTTGCGCGTGTAAGGTGGCCATCGTGCGAAGGCAGAAAACCCTCTATTTTACTTGAACACCAAAAATTAAGGAATCTCACTGCAGCCAATAGTAAAGTATGCAGCCGCTAAAGCGATGAATAGCATTCCCGTTGCTGAAGTCACAGTAGTGCAAAAGTTTAATCAGGGCGCCCCCGCGATCGGGCTGTCATCGATCGCGGGGGTGCTTTTTGTTTCTTTTTGCACAAGCAAAAAGAAAAGACTTTGATAAATGAAATGTTGAAACCCGTAAATGAGCTACCACGCTAGCGCCAGTTGTGTGAGTTATGAATTGTGTGTGACAGGTCTTACACAAGAATGCATAACTCCTCAATTCTCCATTTTACAGATCGCCCAATTGCGGACGCAGAATAATATCTTCTACTACCGCCGCAGATGAAAGTTGAGATGCGGTGTATATCATTTCTGCAATGTCGCCGGCTTCCATAATACGTTTGGGGTCCACCCCGCTTCCGCTCCAGGAATTAGTATAAGCCGCACCGGGCAAAACGGATGTCACTTTTATGTTATAGGGTTTCATTTCTTCTCTCAGGTTTTTTGAAAACCCCAGCATTGCAAATTTGCTGATGCTATAAGCGCCGCCATTTGCATATGCCTGCAAAGAAGCGATAGAGCACATGTTAAAGATGTGACCGCTTTTTTGATCCATCATTTGCGGCAACAATTTTCTGGTAAGGTGGTATGCTCCTAATAAATTAACGGATAACATTTCTTCCAACGCTCCTTCCGGCTCATTATGCACACTTCCGGGTATAAAATAACCGGCATTGTTTATCAATACATCTATTTGTATTTTTTGAGCGCCGATCCAATTGGCAAATTCACTAATGCTTTGCTTATCGCTTATATCACAAGGTTTTGCTTTTGCGGTTATACCGGGAAATTTCTTCTGTAATTCTTCCAGTGTGTTATACAGATCCACATTTCCCCGTGCGCACAGGTACACATTGTGGCCGTGGGCGGCAAACTTTTCAGCAAGCGATTTTCCAAATCCTTTAGATGCTCCTGTAATAATAATATTCATTGTTATGCAGTTGAGGTATATTTGTCTTGCAATTTAGAGTTTAATGTGTTTTAAAGAGAATGTGATAATACGGATTACATTAGATTTAAGCAAAATGACTTTTTAATTTTCACTTTTTGAGTTTGATGAAATACAAACATCTGTTCTTCGATCTGGATCATACATTGTGGGATTTTGAAACTAACGCAAAAAATACCATGAACCATTTGTATGAACAGTTTTCACTAAAAAACATTGGTATTCACGACTTTGATTTGTTTTACGCTCAATATAGTATTCATAATCAGAAGCTATGGCAACGATACCATAACGGATTCATTAAATCGGAAGAGTTGCGCTGGAAAAGGATTTGGCATGCTTTACTTGATTTTAAAATTGGAGATGAAAAGCTGGCAAAAGAAATGAGCGTGCAGTTTTTAGATATGCTACCAAACAGAACCGCCCTGTTTCCATATACGATTGAAATTTTACAATACCTGAAAAACAAGCAATACCGGCTTCACCTCATTACCAATGGGTTTGAGGATGTTCAGCATAATAAACTCAAGTATTCAGGACTTACAGATTTCTTTGAAGCTGTAATAACATCTGAAGGAAGTAACAGCCTGAAGCCCAATAAAGAAATATTTGAATTTGCTCTAAATAAAACCGGCGCTTCCACTAAAGAAAGCCTGATGATAGGCGATAACCTGGAAGCCGACATTGCAGGAGCCATGAACGCTGGTATAGACCAGGTTTTTGTGAACCACACTAATGAAACCACAGATTTAAAGCCAACTTATATCATTTATGAACTAAAAGAGCTGGAAAATATTTTGTAACAATATTGTTCACTATTTTTATTTAATAAAAAGAAAAAATGAGCATGAAAGTAATTCGGGGAGGCGCCTTGGAAAGTACAAGTAAAATAGGAAATCAGCTTAAGTTGTATTACGACCAAAATGCTCAATATGGCAAGATGATTATGAAGCTTGCCGATCCTTTAGTTTCTTCCCAAAAAGACATGGATCATCTGTATTATACAGTACAGAATTGTGTTGTAGGCTGGAACCTCGCAGTTATGAAATCCCTGAGTGTGCCTGAATTTGGCAAGCTGTTTCAGCAAATTATGGACATGAACAATATACCGAAAAGTGAAATTCCCATTATAAGCAAACTTGTTGATGAGAAAATAAATTTGTTTAACGACCATAAAAAATTTATCAAAGACTACTCTTTGTATGAGTATAAGGATGGAGTTAAAATAGAGCTGGATGTGAAGGATATGGTTGATATGCTCAGTGATATTGATGATGATATTGATGATGATATTGATGATGATTATGAGGAAGAAGAAGTTGAAGACGAAGAAGGTATCCTCGACCGGTCTGCAATTATTGTTACTCCAAAGGAATTATTCTGGGAGTTGGTTAAAGAGCATGATAGATATTTTGACAGATCTTTAGTACAGGAAAGCTGTATATATCTTGTAGATGAGGCGCTTGATAAAGAGGATCTGGCCGACTGGCTAAAGAAGAATTACAATATCTTATTCTCATTCATTTTAGAGGAGAATTTGCCCAATGAAAAATACTGGCCCAAGAGCAGAACTTATAAAATGTTTTTAGAGTTCTTTACCGTATCATTACACGAAATGGTGTTCGACTTAGTAAAAAGAAAAGTATCAAAATTCAGCACTTACTAAACTTGTTTTAGCTGCATGGCATGGAGCCAAAATTTTAGCATTGTAGTAAATGCCCACAGCCACTATCGCAGTATAATTTCCACAGTTGTACTATATGCAGCAATGTCCCTAACTTAAGAAAGGGAAGAATTATGGGCCCGGCTAAGAATAAGCATTTGGCTTTAGTTGCGTCGCACACTTGTACGGTAGTAATGCTAGTGAGCTGCCTCATCCCCGGGCCTTCTCCAAAGGAGAAGGGAGTGCCGCGCACAAAGCGGATATTCATAGTCTCAACAATTTTTTTCAACTTTCATCTCTAATCGCTTTCAGCGGCTCATGCATACAGCCTCAACTTTTTACTGCCTTCTGTTTTCTGTCTTCTGAACTATGATTTCTCTACTGCCTACTGCGCACTACCTACTCAAAACTCAAAACTCAAAACTTGATCCATAGCATTACTACCGCACAAGTGAGTGACACAACGATGCTTAATAGTAGCACTGCCGCCGGTCTCCAAAAAAATAAAAGAACAATATTACTGCTCAAAGAATAAGTAAAATAACTCGAAATTGAATTTGGAAACATCAAAGCTTTTTACTTTTTATTTATTAATATTTCCTTTTGTAACTTGCGGCCATGCAGGATTATTTAAGTGGATTGAACGAACAGCAACGCGAAGCTGTTGTACATTTTAACGGACCAATTATGATTGTGGCTGGTGCAGGTAGTGGAAAAACAAAAGTGCTAACTACACGAATTGCACACCTGATGGCACACCACAAAGTGGATAGCTTCAACATACTGGCACTAACTTTTACCAACAAGGCGGCCAAAGAAATGAAGGAACGTGTTGAGAAAATACTTCACAGCACTAACGCCCGCAATTTATATATCGGTACATTTCATAGTGTGTTTGCAAGAATTTTGCGTGCGGAAGCATACCACCTTGGTTATCCCAACAGCTTTACCATTTATGATACTGATGATGCAAAGAGTGTTATAAAAACAGTAGTGAATGAGCTGAACCTGGATGATAAGCTGTACAAGCCCAATGTGGTTTATAATCGTATATCTTCCGCTAAAAATGCGCTTGTAGGACCTGAGGAATATATACATGACTATTACATTCAGCAGGAAGATATGCGTGCGAATCGCCCGGCCATTTCTCAGATATATGCGGCTTACGCGAAGCGTTGTTTTAAAAACGGCGCGATGGATTTTGATGATCTGTTATTGAATATGTATAAGCTGCTGAAAAATTTTCCGGATGCGTTAAGCAAATACCAGCGTAAGTTTAAATACATTTTGATTGATGAATATCAGGATACGAATCCTGCACAGTATGAAATCATCAAACTGCTTGGCGCCATGCACGAGAATATTTGTGTAGTGGGTGATGATGCGCAAAGTATTTACAGCTTCCGTGGCGCTACTATTCAAAACATTTTGCAGTTTCAAAAAGATTATGATGATGTGAAAGTGGTAAAGCTGGAGCAGAATTACCGCAGCTCTCAAAACATTATCAATGTGGCGAATGAAGTGATAAAAAACAACAAAGGACAAATTCCAAAAAATCTTTGGACAAACAATGCCGAAGGTGAAAAAATAAAACTTGTACGTACAGCCAGCGATAATGATGAAGGAAAATATGTGGCTGATGGCATTAAGGAACTAAAGCTTCGCGATCACTTTAATAATAAAGACATTGCCATTCTTTACCGCACCAATGCGCAAAGCCGCTCGTTTGAGGAAAGCCTGCGACGACTGGCTATACCGTATGTGATATATGGCGGCATCAGCTTTTACCAGCGCAAGGAAATAAAAGATATGGTTGCTTATCTGCGGGTGATCGTTAATCCAAACGATGAAGAGGCTTTGAAACGCATTATCAATTATCCTATTCGAGGTATTGGTAAAACAAGTGTGGACAAGGCGCTGCTTTTTGCAAATGAACACAATATCAGCATGTGGGAAGTATTGAAAAACGCGCAGCGGTTTGGTTATAAAAGCGGCACGCTTGAATCTATAGATCAGTTTGTGACGATGATACAACGGTTTCAAAGCGAACTGCCTAAACGCAATGCATATGAAATTGCTTTTGATGTGGGTAAACAAACAAACATCGTTAAAGATCTTTTCAACGATAAAAGTACCGAAGGTGTTGCCAGGTATGAAAACATACAGGAACTGCTAAACAGCATCAAAGAGTTTACCGAAACCCCGATGAACGAAGAAGATGGTGAAGTGGGAGACAAAGGCCTGGCAACTTATCTTCAACAAATTACTTTACTTACTGATGCCGATAATAAAGATGAAAACGCCGATGTCGTAAAACTAATGACTATACATGCCGCGAAGGGTTTGGAGTTTCCGGTTGTATTTGCAGTGGGGCTTGAAGAAACGCTTTTTCCAAGCGCCATGAGCATCAATACAAGAGAAGAACTGGAGGAAGAACGCAGACTTTTTTATGTAGTGATCACAAGAGCCAAGCAAAAACTTTTCATTACATATGCGAATACTCGTTACCGTTTTGGCAGCCTGATTCAAAATGAACCGAGCAGGTTTATTGAAGAAATACCTACAGACTTTATGGATAAGACTTCTGCCGGTGGAGGTATTCGCAACCAGGGAAGTGGATGGGGCGGCAGTTCCGCGTTCGACAGAATGCGTGGTGGTTATGGTAATACCGCTGAAGAAGCGGAAAAACAATATGGCCCGCCTCCGGCAAAAAAAGCGACTACACCGTCTTATATTGTTCCTAAACCACAGCCAAAAACTGTAGTGCATGTGCCCTCAAAAGATTTTGTGGCCAGCGACACTTCTGAGCTGAAAGCAGGGCAAAGAGTGGAACACCAAAAATTTGGTTTTGGTGAAATACTGAAATTGGAAGGCAGTGCACACAATCCTATAGCCACAATAAAATTTGATCAAAACGGAGAAAAAAAGATCATGCTGAATTATGCGAAGCTGAGAATAGTGTAGTGTATGGAGATTACTTTATGCGCCGGACTCCCTTCTCCTTTGGAGAAGGGCCGGGGAGGAGGTTGTAGAAAAAAATTATTTCTTTATTTCTTTTTTCAAAACCTCCTTTTCAACTACGCCTTGCTGCCGCCAGATTTCTTTACCGTTTTTATATATAATAAACGTAGGAATTCCTTCAATGTTCAATGTTTTCATAAGGCCTGTATTTACTCCGCCGTCAACTTTTACAAGTTCAAATTCCCCTTTTAGTTCTTGTATCAATTCATCAATAACCGGTTGCATTTTTTTACAAGGCGGGCACCATTCAGCACCAAAATCTACCAATATCGTTTTACTGGTTTCCAGCTTCGCATTGTATTCATCCAAACTCATTTCCTGCACATTGGTAGCGCCTTCTACAGGTTTGCCATCCTTCTTCCATGAGATCATTCCGCCGCCCAATTCTTCTACATTCGCAAAGCCATTTTCGCGAAGCCATTTGGCGGCAGCCGCACTTCTTCCACCCGATTGGCAATACACCAACACCGTTTTATTTTTATCGAGGTAGTGCACACGATCTTTAAATTGATCTTTATTTCTCCAGTCGGCCTGCATCGCGTTAGCTATATGACCGGTATTGAATTCACCGGCAGTGCGCACATCCAGCAATTGTTTTTCGCTAGTGAGCTGTTGCTGAAATTCGTCAGCAGTAAGCACTTGTTTTGTTTGTCCATTCAATTGGCACGATAGTAAAAAGATACAAACCATTTGTGCCAGCAAAATATTTCTCATAATGCAAATTTACAAACGTATTCAAATAATTGACTAATTGAAGGGTTGAGTGAACTGTTTTTCTTTGTGTACATAACAAATTGAATGAGTACATTTTTTAGGTACCGGCATTTGTTTTTCATGGCATCATCGTTGCGTCGCAATCACTTCATCGGTAGTATTTCATGGCATCGCCCAACTACCGGATTAATCCTCAGCCTTTTTCGTTGTGGAAATTTTATCTTTTCGTCCAGGTTCATCTATTTGTTTTTGAACGCTTTTGTTACTTTTTATTCCGGTGCTTGTCATAGCGCCACTGAAGGTCAATTTTACCAGGTAGTTAAAAATAAATTTCTGAGGAATCCGTTCAAAATAAATTTCACCGCTCTTTCCCGTATTCTTTTTCCTTAGTATGAAAGCATTGGCAGCAAAGCTTTTCATACGTGAAAGAAAAGAAGTATTCTTCTTTCTGTTATTATTGCTATTGCCTAAAAATTCAACGGCAAGATCATGATATAAAAAGTTCATTTTACCTTTTCCTGAAAAATTATCTCCGTCAATAAAACAACTCATTTCATCTACCTTTCCCGATCTGATATTGGCCGATGCAAGTGGCTCCAATACCGGATTCAGCAATGTGAGATCAAAAGTGTCAAGCTGTATGTATGCCGTAAACTTATCAGAGCTGTTATATAGTGGCGTTTTATATTGCAAGGAAAATAATCCTTTATTCATTAGTAATCCTTGCGCGTTCACATGAAAGGTATCAAGGCGCCTTGTATCTTTCAAATTAAACCGATGTGCATTACCACTAATATTGTTAAAGGTTACCGTTCCTTCTTTTTTAGTTTTATCAGACACTTCTGTATAACATATATTGCCACCCGAAAACGAAAAGGTATCAATGCCCAGCGATAGGGTTGACAGTTTCATAAGCGTAGCAGGCAATGGTTTAAACTTGCCGGATTGTTTATAATTTTTATCACGGTAAATATTCAGATTAAAATGACTGACGGATACTTTATCAGCAGTGATGTTTTCTTCTTTTGTAAATAATTTGAAACGCGGATTAAGTATGTTGATGCCGTTTATATTTCCTGTTATATAATCTGTCTGAAATCCAACACTGTCAAAATATCGCGTCGCCGATTGCAGTGGTGTTAGCAACAAGCTGCCAGCCAGCAATGAATTTTCAAACGCGTTATACTGAATATTGTGTAAAGTGTAATTATTAGCTGCAGTTGGAATTACAATTTTTTTTATGGAAATGAAAGATAAATGTTCATGTGAAATCCAATCGGTTATCAATGGTGTTTCTGTTGTGAGCCACTCTAAATTACCAGCTGTAAGCGAAACGTCATTGGCCACAATAGGTGCATGGTTGCTGCCGCGATATAGATAGACATTTGCTCCATTGGTATTAATAGAGTGTATATTAAGAAGGTTTTCGCCTTCACCCTGCCTTACAAATGTAAATGATGTAATTAGCGAATTGCCATTTACGTTTGTGGAAAATGACTCGCCATTAATCTGATAATTGTAATGCTGGCAATTGATTTTCCCCTTAATATTTCTATCAATTGAATTGAAAGATTCCAAAGCGATATCTGTAAGAGGTGATACAAAGTGCATATTATCTTTCTTCACATCAACATCCACATGTACCAGGCGGGATTGATCGAGGGTTAACTGCCATGGGTTTTTAGCTTGTTGTTTTGGCTCATTTTGTCTATTATTACGGAACACTGCATACACTTTGGCGGAATCGGTAAAAAGATGATCCAGTGAAACTTCTTTTGTGTTGATATCAAAACGTGAAGGTTGAAAATATAGTGTTGGCGATGTTACAAGCAGTGTGTCTTCAGTGTGCTTTCGCTTCAGTGAAAAATTTTCAATTGTGGATAATGACCCAAGTACTATTGAGATTTTTGAAGCTTGTGCAGTAAGGTAGCTGTCGGAGAATGTTACATTACCGGCATGTGCTTCCCTGATGTTAAATGTAACAGGCGTTGTTTTTTCTTTGTGTACGTTTTGCAATACGGCGGATATATTATCACCTGCAATTTTTACATCATCTCTTTCGTAGGAAGTTAAATGAATGTTGTTTAATACCAGGTTCTTAAGATCCATTTCGAAACCCTGTTTCAATTTCATTTTAATTGTACTGTAGCCTTCGTGAAGAATGTTGGCATCGCTTATTACTAAAGATTGCGCAATGAATTTATTGTCCTCTACAATAACCGGTATATCCGGGTTGGAAATGGTTAGTAGCTTTCCTGTGATCTTGCGTGTGGGTGCACGTTGAAAATCGAAATCGAATAATTTCAATATCTTGTCTTCGCCATAATGCATGTTCTCCGCTTGCAAATGATAGAACGGATTTTCGAACTGAAGATTATGGGCCGACATGTTTTGCAATGCCTCCAACAGATCATCGCTGTTGTGTAAAGACAAGCGACGATCCTTAAATTTAAAATACAGGTGCAGGCTGTCGGCATTGAATTTTAGCGGCTTCTCACCGCCTCTCACTACTGAGTAACTGGCGTTATTGAATTCAAGTTCGCTTATGTCGGCGCTTAGCATAATACCTCGTAAAATATCACTGAGCGATTTACCGGACTCTTCTTCTTTCAATCCTTTTAATTCGTGTTTTATAACCGCCGATTCCAGTACGAATTTTCTTGCTTTGATCTTTTTTTCCACTAATAACAAACCAATATCCGCTTCATCAATTGTAAGTTTTGGGAGAAAGAGCAACGGCCGTGTTGATGAGTTTGTTGGGAATATGGATAAGTTTTTTAAAATAATATCGCCACCGTTTTGAATATTGAACTGATTGAATTGCATGCGATATTTATTTCTTGTAGAAAAGGATTCATAATCTTTTGCCGAAAATGAAAAATCACCAAGATTCACTGTGCCTGAATCGCCAGCGGTAATGTAAATATCATTTAACTGTAGTGAGTGGTTTGCCACGTCAATTGTTCTTTCCTGCTTCGATAATTTTGTTACAAGATGTGTGTTCGCGTTTTTCATTTCGAGGTAATGCACATCAATATCGCCAAACAAATGTGAAACCACATCATGCATTACATGTTTTAGATCTTTCGTTGTATTCTGTTTCGGAGTCAGGTTTATTGACAGATCAAGTTCGGGCCGGTCAAGCATTACAGAATCCACCTGCACAATTCCTTTTTCATGCAACTGTGCAAAATTGAGGCGCTTCAGCAAAAGTGACGGCAGGTAAATTCTAAATGGTTCTGTTGAATCGGTTTTAGTTCCTTCATACAAAATACTATCCATTATGAGGTTTGCTGTAGATGTGGAAATATGAAGGCCATGAAAAGCAATTTTTTTTGAACTATCTAAAATAACATTTTGTTTTCCGACATCCAGTTTTATTTCGTCGGTTAGGAAAACGCGATGCCTGGGAGTATTAGTGCTGTCAGGACGAAAGCCCTTAATGTGTAAATGAATGTTGTTAATATGATAAGTGAAATTGTTGCGAGTGGCATCCTGTAATATCAGTTTGGCATTGTTGATCTGCAGGTTGTTAATATTTGCAGCTTCCGCGAATTTATTAAGGTAGTTATAAATGTCGCCCATATTTTGAAAGAACCCCGTTCGCTTACTGCTTTTTTGAATTAACACATTGAATGATGGATTTTCAAACGATATGGAATGTATGTGAAGTTGTTTGTTAAGTAATATATCTGCAAGGCTTCTGATTTGCAATATTACTTTTGGGAACTCCACAAAATACTTCGATTGGCCGCTGGTTGTATCTAGCGCAGTCAGTTTTCCTTTTTCTATGGTAAAAGTAAGTGTGGAATAATTTGTTTTAAGTTTTTTAAAATCGAGCCGGTAAGCACCATTAGTTTGTTCTGTTACCATTTGAATAATTACGGAACGGATATTTAGTCGCAAATACAGCCAGGCTGTCGAAGCTGATAAACAGAGCGCTAAAGCAGTGATCAATATTATCCGCCGGCTTTTTTTCATTGTGTTGTATAAAGCTTACCAAAAAATGAATGAATAAACCTTTACTGTTCAATCATATAGCAAACGTTTTTATGCCCGGTTTATTGCCGCCTCCCGGCATTGTGGAAAATCTCGTACTATCCGGGTTCAGAATAGAGACGTATCAATTTAAAATATATCTGCCGATATACAAACTTTTTTTAAAAACCTTCGCTTCGCTTAACTTAGCTGAATTGTAAACTTTACGGATAATTTGAAATTAATTGATAATTAATTGGGTGCATGCAGGCTCAACGTTGCTTACTGCTCAATAGCATTACTACAGTACAAGTGAGTGACACAACGATGCTTAATAGTAGCCCTATCGCCGGTATCAAAAAAAATTATTTCTTATAAAACTATAAATAACATGTTAAAGAAACGTTTATTTCTATTGGCTTTGGTGGCCTTGGTAGTAACAACAGGTTGGACGCAGGACAACCTTGTAAATTCATTAAGCGGAAATAAAAGTGAGAGCGCCAAAGACAAATTTGCATTTACAAGTATTTATAACATTGAAAGAACTTCGGTTAAAAACCAGGGAAGCAGCGGAACCTGCTGGAGTTACTCTGGCAATTCTTTTCTTGAATCGGAAATGTTGCGTAAAGGAAAACCGGCTGTGGACCTTGCGGAAATTTATACTGCGAGATGTGTGTACATTGAGAAGGCAAAAAATTATGTGCGAATGCATGGCGCTGTTAGCTGGGGCGATGGGGGCGAACTGCATGATGTAACTAACATGTATGCAAAGTATGGCGCGGTGCCGCAGTCAGTTTATTCGGGATTAAATTACGGCACTACCATCAACAGGTTTGGTGAAATGCAGGATGCATTAAAAGGTATGCTCGACGGCATAATAAAAAACTCTAACGGAAGGCTTACCCCCAACTGGATTACCGCTTTCACTGCCGCGCTGGATGCGTATCTTGGAAAAGTTCCCGACAAGTTTGAATACAATGGAAAAACATACACGCCGCAGACATTTGCGAAAGAAGTGGTAGGCCTGAATGCCGCGGACTATATTGAAATGTCGTCGCTTAATGATCAGCCATACTATCAGAAAGTATTTTTACCGCTTCCCGACAACTGGAGTTTTGATTATGTGTACAATATTCAGATGGATGATATTACGAGGGTGATTGACAACGCGTTGAAAAATGGATATAGTGTGGGCTGGGCCACAGATGTGAGTGAGAAATATTTTAGTTGGAAAAATGGTGTGGCGTATGTTCCCGAAAAAGAATTTGATGAAATGACTGATGCTGAAAAAAAGGACATGTTCAGCGGGCCTAAGGCTGAAAGAAAAGTTACTCCCGAAATGCGCCAGCAGGCTTTCGACAATTATCTTACAACCGATGATCACGGTATGCAGATTGTGGGCATGTCAACAGATCAAAATGGAAAAGAGTATTATCTCGTAAAAAATTCATGGGGTGAAAGTAACGACCACAAAGGTTATTTGTATGTGACCAAAAATTATGTGCAGTATAAAACAACCGGGATTATGGTAAACAAGAATGCTATTCCTAAAGACCTTGCAGCTAAAATGAAAATATAGCAGCTACGAATTTTGTGTAGTGATTTTTTTGGACCGGCTGTGTTGCTACTATTGAGCATCGTTGTGTCACTCACTTGTACAGTAGTAATGCTATTCAACAAAGTGAAACATCCCACACAAATTATATACTGCGTAGATTATAACACTTTAGTAAAGATCACAAACACCCGTAAACAGGATAGCTTCTTGTTTACGGGTGTTTGGTTTTTAAGCCTAGTTAAAAATGCAGGTATGCGGGTAAATGTTTTAGTAAGTTGCTGTTATTGAAAAAACATAACTGCAACGGCTCATATTTTTAATAAAAAATGCACAAAATATTGTCAGCCTTAATGCTTTAAACGGTATATTATAATTGCATAATTAAATTTTATTGACCTTGTGAAAGATTAGTTGTACCGAAATTCAGTTATTCTTTTAAAAAGCGTCTTTTTAAGATTGCTTTTAGTCCTTTCAAACCAAGTATTGGCAATGGTTTTGACGGTATTTTTTAAATATAAAAAATATTTTCACCTGTGCTAAATAAATGAAAAAATCCGTCAGTTTTTTTGACGTTTGATAAACATAAAAATTACATTTGCAACAGAATTGATTGTTTGCTGAGTTATATACGCAGAGTTTTTACTTCGGATGGTTTGATAATTCACAAAAAGCAAATTTCAAAAAGGAATTTTATTCATAACACACATTAACCTTTTAATAATGGCGAAAAGCGTCCCAAAAAGTTGTTTTCCGGAGCAGAGGAAAAATCTAAAATTACTTCGAACATTCGTTACCAAAGATATATTGAAACCCTTTATGAATTGCGTGTGTGCTTCCATGAAAGCATAGGGTATTATACATTGATTTATGAAAACAATTAAATAATGGAACTTTATTTTGCTGAAAACTTACGATTTTTAAGAAGAAAAATGGGTTTAACCCAATCTGAACTTGGCGCTAAAATGGATAAAGGCCATACTACTATTGGAAATTGGGAAAAAAGAAACAGCAGGCCGAGCATTGAAGAAATGGCTGAACTGGCTCGTTTTTTCCAGCTTAGTATTGATGAGCTAATGAACTACGACCTGGCAAATAATTACGGAGTTCGATCTTCAAGGAAGGCGCCTTCATTAGTATCGGAATCCGTTGACAAAAATGGAGTATTAAGTGAGACAACTTTGTTGCAGCACCTCAAGATTCAACAAAAGTATATTGAGATTTTGCAGGAGGAAAACCGCCTGCTAAAGCAAATTGCTTATGGCAATAATGCCGATGCCTGATTACTTTTATCACGTATGTTGCATTCACTTCAAAAGACACTTCTGTTTACCTGCCTATTATAAATAGATAGTTGTAGGTGTTATTAAAATGTATGCCGTCTGCTATAGCGGAAACTTCGCTATGACAGACGGCAAAACAACCCCCACAGTAGAAATACGTTATTGGATATAAAAGTGCTCTGTGCCGCATCTTCAATGCTGAATTTTTGCCTTGAATGGTAATCAATTTACCATCTTCCGATCTTTATTTAACTTCACCGGAAATTTACCATACAGGCTGAGATGATTGATTATATTAAGGCATATAAAAAATTTACGACGAGTTATTATGTAAATGACGGATTCCGGATTACTTCAGCTATAATGATACCCGTGCTTATTGCTGCTTATTTGGGGCACCTGTCGATGGGTATCGCCTTTGTTGTGGGTACTTTGTGTGTGAGTGTTACCGATACGCCTGGGCCATTTCACCATCGGCAGAATGCGATGCGAATTACCATTGTGCTAACTACTCTTTGTGCGCTGATGGTGGGATTTTCTGTGCCGACACCCTGGCTGCTGGCTATTGAATTGTTTGTGTGCGCTTTTGTTTTTTCCATGATAGGAGTTTATGGATTGCGGGCTTCTTCAGTTGGCACAGCAGCGCTTTTATTATTTGTGCTAAGTGTGGATGACAGGTATAGCACTAAACAATTACTTGTAAATGCCGCTTTGGTTTGCGGCGGCGGCATATGGTACTACTTATGGAGTTTATTGCTCAACAGAATAAGGCCATACAAACTGGCACAGCAGGCTATTGGCGATTCCATACTTTCCATTGCAAATTATACCCGCATCAAAGCCGCATTGTATAACAAGCAAAATGATTACGAGAAAACTTACGGAACCCTTTTGGAGGAGCAGGTAAAGGTGCATACAAAACAGGACCTTGTGCGGGAAATCTTGTTCAAAACAAGAAGCATTGTAAAAGAAACTACGCATACAGGAAGGGTATTGTTGATGACGTTTCTTGATACTGTTGACCTGTACGAACGTATCATGACCTCGCAGCATGATTATCAGGCTTTGCGTAAGTCGTTTGATGAAGAAATGCTTTCGCGGTTTCAGTCAGTTATTTTAAAACTTGCTACAGAACTGGAAAATATTGGAATGGCGCTTCAGCAGGGAACAAAATCGGTGCCTGCTGATGATTTGGAAACCGTCATTGAAGATTTAAAAAGCTATTATGAGGAGCAAAGGCTTGTGGGGCTTAACGAAAAGAATATTGAAGCTTTTATTAGTCTGAAACATATTTTGGATAGCATAGTTGATATTTACTCCCGCCTCCAGACACTTCATCGCTATACCCGGTATGATCGTAGCATTCCTATAGAAAAGGATTATGATCTTGACTATAATCGTTTTATATCTCACACGCAAATTGAAATTGGCCAGTTTGTTAATAATATCAATTTTAACTCGAATATTTTCAGGCATTCATTACGTGTGAGTGTCGCAATGCTGGCCGGTTATTTTTTATCTAAAGTGTTGATGGTAGGGCATGGTTACTGGATCCTGCTTACTATACTTGTGATTTTAAAACCGGCATACAGCCTTACGAAGAAGAGAAATTTTCAGCGTATATCCGGAACCGTTATTGGGGCAATAATTGGCGCAACCGCATTGTTTTTTGTAAAAGATAAAACTGTGCTGGTAGTGCTGATGATTATCGCCATGCTGTTCACCTATAGCCTTATTCGCCTGCAATACTTTATGGCTGTCGTTTTTATGACGATCTATATTCTTATTTCGTTTTCGTTTTTAAAGCACGACGATTTTCAAAAAATTATTACCGACCGCATTATTGATACCGCTGTCGGTTCAGCAATAGCGTTTTTATTTACTATAATACTGCCGCCAAAATGGGAGCATGAACGAATTAAAAATCTGTTGAGCAAGTGTATAAAAGCCAATTCGGATTACTTTGAATACATCGCGA
This sequence comes from Flavihumibacter sp., assembly GCA_031553495.1. Classification (GTDB taxonomy): domain Bacteria; phylum Bacteroidota; class Bacteroidia; order Chitinophagales; family Chitinophagaceae; genus Pinibacter. The sequence continues at coordinate 57,256 of JAVBLN010000023.1, read as the reverse complement.
AATTATTTACCGGCAAAAACCTGAATACGCAGCAATATAAATTTTTGAGAAAGGAATGTTATGTTGCGTTAAGTAATCTTTCCGGCGCGTTTCAACGGATGCTTTCGGAGCCACGGCGCAAGCAAAAGAACAGCATGCTTGTGTACCAGCTTTTGGTATCAAATCATATACTCACGTCGCATATTGCCACACTTTCTTCATACATTCCTTCTTTTGCGAAGGCGCATGTTTCGAAGGATTATTTACCCATGATAGATGATACGGTTTTTCATTTGGAGAATACCATTGCTATTTTGGAAGGCAATAGTGTGAGTACTAAAAATGTGATGCAGGTACAAGAGAATAAATTTATTGTAAGGCACCGAGTGGAGGAATTGCTTGCGCAGCGGGTGCAGGAGCTTAAATCAGGTTCTTTGGATTCGGACATCAAGGATCAGTTGTTCGAATTAAAAACTATTACTGATCAGTTTGAGTACATACATAAGATATCCATTGATATGGAAAAGATTGCGGGCGAATCTAATGTGGAGTGATTTGGAAGTTAGAGGTCAGAAATGAGTTGCCGGTTACCGTTTGCCAGTTGCCGTTGTTGCGTGTGCCGGGCTGCTTTGTGCGCGGCACACCAACTACACATTGCAATCTCAATAGTAACTGAAACACCGGGGTGTTGCTAAAAGCAACAGTATAGTACTGCAAGGCTACAAGCCTTGCAGAGCATGAAAATTAGTTGAAAATTAAAAGTTGAAAGTACTGTATGCATGAGTCACTGAAAACGATTGGAGATGAATGTTGAAAAGAATTGTTGAGACTTTGAATATCCGCTTTGTGCGGTGGACTCCCTTCTCCAAGGAGAAGGGCCGGGGATGAGGCAGCTCAATAGCATTACTACCGTACAAGTGAGTGACACAACGATGCTTAATAGTAGCACAAATGCCGGTTCCATAATTTTGATCTTTCAAAAAAAGCCCCGGGTAAAAAAACCGGGGCTTGTGAACAATACAAAATCAATGAACTTACTTTAAGATCCACATTACACCATCGAAATCATCACTGCCACTATATTGTCTTTGTAGTGCTTCATCCAGGTTGTCGCTGTTGTAATCAATTTCATTTTGCGGATATTGCCATCTTGTTGGAAATTTCGTATTGTCAGTTGGGTTTGAATTTGTAGCGGGATTTAATACAAATTCAGGATATCCTGTGCGTCTGAATTCAAACCATGCCTGGTATCCGTTTTGGAAAAATCCGGCAAGGTATTTTTGACAAATGATTTGTTTTATTTTGTTTTCAGTTGTGCCGGTAAGCGGTATTGTTGCGGGATAGGCGTTTATATAAGCCTGATCCATGGTTACGCCATGCGTGTATTTTGCATCTACATATTTACCGTAAAATGCCATTGAGCTTTTAATTCCTTCCGCATAATAATACTGAGGTGTGCTTTCAGTAATCCAGCCTCTTACCACGGCCTCTGCTAAAATAAACTGAACATCCCAATGACATAGAAATCCTACAGGCTCGGCTGTAGCAGACTCAACATACCGTTTATTCAGATCGCTGTATGACTTGTTGATTTTATTTACCAATGTATTTGTGAATTCATTTGACGGTTCTACGCCCATATAGGCATCGAAATTAGAAGCGATTTTACCTTTGGATAACAATGAATCTGATGGTTCTGCTACGTAGAACAAGCGCCTGTCTTGGTTTTGCTTTAGCATATTAACATATGTGGTGGATAGCATTGTATATTGTGTGAACTCATTTAAATCCGTAGCGGTATTGCTCCAGGGATAGCAGTAGCTTTTTGTGCCTGTGTATTTGATTGCGAAGTTGTCGTTATAGTCTCTCATCAGTGGACGTTGGGCTACTTCGTTGAATTTTGCAATTACGTTTAAATCGCCATCGGAGGTTTTTTTATACAGGTTGATCAATACGTATAATTCAAAACTATTAACCAGTCTTCTCCATTTGTCAATGTCTCCATTGTAAACGAAATCGCCTGTGAAATTAGCGCCTTTTGAAAACAGTGTATTGGCTTCATCCAGTTCGCTTATTATTCCCTTGAACAGATCTTTTTGTGTGTCATATTTTGGTTTAATGATTCCGGTAGCGCCTTGTATTGCTTCAGAATATGGAATGTCACCCACTCGCATTGATGTTTGAAAAAATTGCCATGCCCGTACGAAATGCCCCAGTGCGGTATAGGAATTTTTCAATTCGGGAGTGGTGGCGTAGTTGATCATTGGATCGATATTCCTTAAAACAGTAAGCGGGTAAGAAAAGTCGGCACGGTATAGCTTATTATATTGTAGGGATGCCTGCAACTCTGTCCAAAGAAGATATTTGGCCAAATTATAAGGCTCTTTAAAACCTGTGGTACGCCCTACTGAAGTAATGTTTTTTAATAGATCTGTTGCAAACCATGCGGCAGTTGCTGTTGCCGGCTTATCGGGATTTGTGTTTATGTCGTCAAATTTTTTTGTACAACTGCTAATTAGATACGGAACCAGCAGTGCCAGGAAAATTACTTTATATGTGATTTTCATAATTCTAACTTTTAGGTAGATGATGTTAATGTTTTCGTGTAGATAATTTCTGTTATAATTACAAACCGAATTTAATATTCAGTCCCACCATTCTTTGAGATGGCGAGTTCATATCTTCTTTATCTACATCCGGGTCTGTGTATTTAACAGCCTTAGTCCACATTAACAAATTTTGTCCTGTAAGGGAAACGGAAGCGTTTTTAAGGCCTGATTTACCCAGCCATGTATCAGGAATTCTATATCCTATAGAGATTTCTCTTAGTTTAATAAAACTCTTGTTCATGATACGGTTTTCCCATGAGTTGCCGAATAATCTCATGTAGCTTTGATAACTTACAGGAATATCATTTACTGCATATTTACGAGTATCTTCCAGGATGTTTCCATATGCGTCATATTTTACAGATCCACTTTCTACCTTTACACCCTTGCCAATATATTTTCCCTTATTTACCACTTCATTGTAGCGGTCTTCAGTATCAGTTTCAGGAGCAGATCCGGTGTCAAACATTTTACCAAAAATGTAGTTATCAAACAATCCGCCAATGCGTCCATCAATGCTCAAAGTCAGCATCCAGTTATTATAATTAAAGTTGTTGATAAAACCGAAACTGAAATCCGGGTCTCTATAACCATATAATGATTGGTAGTTGCTCAATGCAACACGTCCATCCGACTGATGAATCCAATTGCCCTGAGGATCTCTCAGTATTTTTTCTGTTTGTGCATAATAGTCAACACGTTTTCCAGGTTTTGTCCACGGATCGTTTTTGGAATATACCGGGTCTATATCAACAAAATATCTGTGTTGATAAGAATAGTTGATCATTGAGTTCCATTCAAATTTTTTGGTTTGAATGACAGTGCCGGACAACGTTAATTCCACTCCTCTGCGTGCAAATGTTTCATCTGTATTTATCAATGTACTGGCATAGCCGGAAGATGGCGCTATGGTTTGTTTTATTTGTTGATTGTAATAAAGCTTCGAGAAATAAGCAACATCTACATGTAGTCTTTTACCAAACAAATAAGCAGCCATACCTACTTCCCATGTACGATTGGTAGAAGGGGAAAGATTGCTTCCCATCAGGTTATCCGGCAGGCTGGCATCTGTATAGCCCCATGAATTGGTAGTTGAATAAGTGGTGTTACTGGCAAAAACATCAAGTGGTGTTTTGGTGATTGTCCAGGATCCTCTCACTTTCCAAAGGCTTAGCCACGATGGAGCGTTGAAGAACTCTGACAGTACCACACTAGATGCTACTGAAGGATAGAAATATGATCTTTCGTTGGATGGCTGTGTAGAGCTCCAGTCATTTCTGCCAGTAACATCTACAAACACAGCGTTCCTCCATGATACGGATGCTTTACCATACAAGCTGTTGATCTGTCTTGCTACTTTACCATAATTATTTTTAATGGCATCCATACCTGCGGCTGTTGAAGCAACTGCGTTTGCTAATGAATACCATCCCGGAACAGCCAGGCCGTTTTCTGTTTTAGCACCCAATTCCCTGTTTTGGTAGTAATAAATACTTGCGCCTCCCAAAACATCTATGTTAAATTGTTTTACCTTTTTAGTATAGTTCAATAGCAGGTCGCTATTTATACTATTGCCCCATCTTTCGTTCATACCATACATCCCTTTACCGCTAAAGTTCCATGTAGCATATCCCGAGTTATTAAGCGTAGCTACAACTGGCCCCCTGGTTGAATATATACCCGCAGGGTTTCTTACCTGGTCTTCAGCCTTGTAATAGTCATAGCCGTTTCTGAATGTCAGTTTCAGATCTTTTGTAAAACTGTAATTGGCGGTAAGGCTTGCATTAAGTTTGTTTTCTTCAAGGCCAACCAGCTTTTCATATGCAATAAGATAAGGATTGTCGTACCAGGCTGTGTATAACCAGTTTTGTTTTTCATTGGGAGTGATCCAATAATCTTTGTATTGCCTGATGTCATATTCCGGTCCGGTCCACATCAATATTTGATAAATATATCCCTGGTTGTTATATCCGCCGCCCCATGTTTGCGGAGCTGTAGTGCGTGTATAACCCATGTGGCTTTCCAATGAAAATTTGTTGTTGATTTTCATTTCGCCGGTCATGGTATAATTGTAAATATTCAGGTTTTGATTTGGAAATTGTCCTTTATTATATATGTGATTAAGACTTGCTCTGAAAAATCCGTTTTCACCAGTTTGCGTAACGGCAATACTGTTGTTGGTAATAATACCATTGTTCATGAAGTTTTTCAGATTATCTTTTCCTGAAGAAACCAATGGCATATCTTCCATTTGTTTCGTAAGCGGATTCCATTGTTTGGCAACGGTTCCAATATCAAGTTTAGGCCCCCACACATAGTCATCTGAAATCTGGCCATTGATACCGTGCCCGTAAGAAGTTTGTGTTTTAGGTATGGCAACATATCCAAGCGTAAGCATGGTATTGCTGTTTACATCTACAGATAGTCCTCTTCCTTTACCTCGTTTTGTAGTGATCATGATAGCGCCGGCAGATCCCCGGGCGCCATACAAAGCTGCGGCTGTAGAGCCTTTCAACATGTCTATGCTTTGTATATCATCGGTGGGGATATCGCGTAGCGTCATGTTTCCATAGGGTACGCCGTCAATAACCAACAACGGATTTTCACCTCTCATTTCAATGGTTGGTTTTCCATTGAACTCAGTGGAGTTTTTTACAACAAGTCCTGAAACTTTTCCTGTTAGCGATGTGGCCATATCCACACCCTTTACTGTTTGCAATGCAGTGCCTGTTACAGATTGAACTGCATAACCCAGCGCTTTTTCTTCACGCCTGACACCCAGAGCGGTTACCACCACTTCGCTTAATTGCTGTGTTTCTGTTTGCAATTGCACATTGATCTTTGTGCGATTGCCAACCAGTTCTTCCTGTTCGTTGTAGCCAACAGATGAAAAAACAAGAACCGATTGTGTATTGGTAACATTAATAGTATAGCTGCCATCTTCTCCCGTCATTGTTGATGTTGATGTACTTTTTTCTGTAACAGTAACATTAGGAAGAACCTGATTAGCCCTGCCTGTTACTACCCCGGTGATCCTTATTTTTTCCTGGGCTGCTAACGGGGAGGAAGAGGATGATAAAATAGTTTTTTCAACAATGTTCTCAACAGGTTTGCTTTTGGCATCCTGGTATTCACCCACTCTGTCTTTGTGTACAATTGTATAATAATTAGGCTTCACATACAGGAATACCAACCCGTTTGGATATAATACTTCTTTCAATACATCTTCAAGCGATTTGCCGGAAAGATTACTTAGATTGTAAGTGGTGGTTTTGTTTTTTGTTACCTGGGGATCGTAAACAAAGTCTGTTTTAAACTCCTTTGTTATCTTTTTTAATGCATCATTTACTGTAGTTGTTTTCTGTGCATAAGCCTGGTTGCCGGCAAGCAATAATAATACAAGCAACCATTTAAGTTGTCGAAATGTCATATAAGCAAGTTTTTTGTTAGGTAATATTTTAAAAAATTTCCCTTTACATGTATAGTGCCGCAAGATCATTTTTTTACCCCATCTTTTTTTAAAAAAAGAAATGTAGCAGAATGACTACTATAATATTCTACCACTCTCAAGATGTGAGTTAATGTAAGTATCCACTATTTCCGGATAAGAGAAAGCAAATTTTTAAGGCAATCACAAGCATTATATACACTTTTTAAAATGTAATCACGATTAGTGTTATAATGCCGGGTTTGAAATGCGAACCAATAAATACTACTATTGAAAAATCTGTAGACAGTTTTACGGGTTTTACGTATTGTTACATAAAATTGGAGTATTGGCAATTAATTGGCCAGTATATTTGTGATATGTAAATTTTTATAAAAAAAAGAAATCTAAAACGCAAAATATGATTTCTTCTTTAATCAAATTGTTATTAATTCTTTGAAAACTAAAGATAATTTTTAAAAAAAGTCTTTTAAGGCAATTCAAATAGTCTTAATAGGCAATGCTATGATAGAATTGTAAATTATGTTTGTATTTCTGAGTATAAATACATTTGAATTAAGCAAAAACACCGACTTGTTATAACTTACTCATTTTTGGGCTTTATTTGTTTAATAATAGAAGCATAATGCCATTTTGTTAAACAAATAATCATAAGGTCTGCCCATTTCTAATTAAATATTTTATTGTGGACAGTCAATTTTAGTACTAAAATGATCATTTATTGTTAACCATTTCTTATTGTATGATGATTCGAAATCCACCAGCAGTTAAATAGGAATTGTTTTTGAAATGTATGCATCAATCGCCTGAATAGGATTGATACTGATGAACAACAAAAGATAGTGATATTCGGCAGAAATAATTGATAAAGATGAAAAAGTGTTACCATCCCGGTCTTAAAAACCAGTGAGTTTTTTCAAAAAGAAGCTGCCATTACCCGTCGCTATAGAAGTCAGCATTTATACTTTACACAGCATGAGACTGGGCAAAGATTTTTTTTGGGGAACCAACCGTATTGCTACTATTAAGCATCGTTGTGTCACTCACTTGTGCGGTAGTAATGCTATTGGGCATGTGGTGAATTCTGAGTTTATTAAATGTGAATTACTAATAAGAACATCATTTAGGGCCCTGCTAATTATTGCCGAATAAAATTACTACAGCACAAGAGTGCGACGCAACGGCCGTTCCATAGTAATTCAAATGTTGGGCTCATAATAAAAAGCAGGTCTTAAATAGGGTGCTTATTAATAGGTAACAGATCTGAAAACATAAAAAAATTATAAAAGGAAGGATTGTTTCTAACTCTATAAAATTTCATTAGAAAATGAAAAATTACTTTGCAGTTAATCTACGGTTTTTGCGTAAAATGAACAGTATGACACAGGAAAACCTTGCCGCCGTAATGAGCAAAAGGCACACCACTATTGGCAACTGGGAAAAAAATATAAGTAAACCCAACATTGAAGAGCTGATAACTCTTGCAAATTATTTCAATGTGGATGTAAATACAATATTATTAAAAGATATGTCCTCTTCGCAAGATACTATTATAGCCCAAGATAAAAAGATCGAAATAGAGAGCGATTCGGAAGCGCCGGCGGTATTACCCTCCAATAACGATTTAGCTCATCAGCTTATAGATAGCTTGAAAATTAGTATTCAAGCGCTGCAACAGGTCATTTCCTCAAAATCTGCGGAAATAGAATTTCTTCGAGGTAATGACTTTCATAATAAAGGAAATTAAAAGTTTAAGGCACTGATTACATAATATTACTATTGTTTCAAAAATTACAAGATTCACACCCCTGGTGTACTGACAAATTAATTATACAACATACTGATTCTTCTTCATGCTATTGAAATATAACTTATTTGCCTGCCACTAACATAAAGTATTGCATAATTAATTTGTTAGTATACTATACTTCGCACTTTGAAAAATTGTGCGGTGATTTTTTTTGGGGGACCAGCCGTATTGCTACTATTGAGCTTCTGTTGTGTCACTCACTTGTGCTGCAGTAATGCTATTGGGCTGCCTCATCCCCGGCCCTTCTCCCAAGGAGAAGGGAGCCTTGCGCACAAACCGAATATTCGTAGTCTCAACAATTTTTTTCAACTTTCATCTCCAATCGTTTTGAGTGACTCAGCATACAGCACTTTCAACTTTCAATTTTCAACTAATTTTCACGCTTTGTAAGGCTTGTAGCCTTGCAGTACTATACTGTTGCTTTTAGCAACACCCCAGTGATTCAGTTACTATTGAGATTTCTCGCACGGTTTGGTTTACTACAGGTTACGATACTTTTTGTGCCGCTGTTGGTGTTGCGCATTGGCTTGTGCGTTAGCTTCACCAACAGCTCAATGTGTTGTTGATGCGCTTGCGCACAAAGCAGCCCGGCACACGCAACAACGGCAAAACTTTTATAGATAAAGAAAGCAATTGTTTAATAAACAATTTCATCCGTCATTTTGAGCACCGGCTAGATGAATGGAGAGTTGAGAGTGGAGAGTTGAGAGTTGAGAATGCTTTATACACTGATTGCAAGCCAAAACAAAAGCACTCGTTACTCAAAACTCATTGCTCAAAACTTGCTCAATAGCATTGCTGCCACACAAGTGAGTGACACAACGATGCTTAATAGTAGCACTACCGCCGGTTTCAAGCTCATCGCTATTAAATTGCATATCTGCCATAGTTTTTTAGAATAATAAAATGAAATTGGATATTGTTAAATTGTGAATATGCCAATTTTTATGATAATGTGGATTATATGAGTCAAATAATTAGTTTTATTGTGTTGAATTTTCTATTAATTGAAAAAATAGTAAAGTAAATTTTAAAAAGTCCCAATAGACAATTTGAATAGTCTTAATTGGCAATTACTTACGCAAATTGTAAATAGTTTTGCATTTGTAAGATTGTATACGTATAAATCTAACACAAACACCAATTATTACAATACCTTATAAGCTTTAGGGCTTTACATTATCTTTTAAGCACAAATTATAGCCCACCCCCCTTTTCTTACTCCGTCATTTTTGTTGCAGGCACCATCATGATAATGTAGCAAGACTATTGTTTATTGTCACATTTTTTTAGTTGCAACGGTAGTAATAAATACTTCCTGCATTTGTGGTTATCTGCAGACGAGAACTTATGAAAACTAAAAAGCATGGTAAAGTCTATGTAAGAAAAATTTGTTTTCAACGAAACTGATGCTTTAGCTCAAAGTGTGTTGCTCAATTTTATACTGTCTTGTTACTGTATAAAATTGGGAGTGAAACCTTATTGCTTCAGGCTCGGCTATTTGATGGCTGATTACAACGGACAATGTTGCAATCACCTTCAACCGGTAAGCTTTTGTTGATGGTATAGTAAAAAACCATACACCTTGAAATGTTGCCACTTCCTTATGTGAAAGTTCAAAAGGTTAATCATTTGATTAAAGTGAATTTGTTTTTTGTAATCTTAAAAACTAAAGAGATGAAGCGTTTGCTACTTTTATCCTTACTTATTGTAAACTTAGATCTGTTACATGCACAAGGTTATATTTATGTGCATAAGCGTGCAGTGAGCGAAGACATTGCTGGTGATGTGCCTTTTACATTATCCGGTGGAACGAATTATGATTTCGCGTTAAATGATGATGGTTCCAATCTTTTTAATATTTATGACATGGGTGCCAGCCATGGCAATCCGGGTGGGGGGCAGCTTTGGGCGGTAGCGGCTCCTACTTACACATATAATGCTTCGCATACTACCCCTGGGTACATTTTATGGAGAGATGCGGCTAGTAGCCGTTGGATTCGTTTAACTTCGCCACTTATAGCGCTTTCAATTGATGGTATGGGCGATAAAACCGCTGTGTATGTTAGTGTTGATGGTTCCGGTTATATATATGATAATGGCGTACACCGCCGCATATGGGACCCTGCTAACGCTAATCACGAAGAAAAACTTATAGACATCGCATCCGGCGGGCCCCGGTCCGGCACCTCAGGTGGTGATATTATAGCTGTAACTGCCAGTGGTAAGCTTTATAAATATACCGGTTCATTTAATCCGGGATCTAGTGCAACAGATGCCTGGGGGATATACAGAAATACGGTTTTTAATAGTGGCGTTTTAAGAGTTGACATATTTCCAGGCAACGCAGCAACTGATCCATATGGAGCTATACAAAAAACAAATGGATCGGTGTACTCTTTCAAAACGGCTGCCACCAACGTGGTGCCCACTGAGCTGGTAATGAGTTACCCGTTAGTTAAGAATCTCGACTTTATTAAATTTTATGATGTGGCCTGGGCTGATGATGGCAGGCTTTATGCAACTGCTAATCTTGCTGGCTCATATACAGGCGCTAACTATAATGGAGTGTACACTGTTGAATACAGCAGGGGAGGATGGCATAATTCACTTAACTGGTATGGCATACAAACATACACCGGTGGCCCCGGTGGCCAGGTTTGGGGTGCTAACATACCGGAGTTTGTTCCCGGAATAAAAAAGATATATTCAAAAACAGCAGACTTCCCGGGTGTTTGGATAGATGATGAAAGAATTAAGAACGCCACTTTGGATAATGCAATGATGATACCGGTGAATGCCGGCAGTTATACTTTAACTGAAACAGTTCCTACAGGCTGGCGGATTACCGATATTGACATTTACGACCCTTCAGGAAATTCGAGCAGGGTTAATAGAACAGCTCGATTAAATGTAGCCGACGGGGAAGTGGTGCATGTGATTTTTACCAATGCAAGAAATAATAATTATGATATAGCAGACAATACCGATTGCGCATCCATGATTTTGGAAGATTTTGGCTCAGGTACGGCAGAGATTGGCCCGGCATTGACCAGGCAAACTTCATTTCATTACAATGGTGTCAGTAGATATGCTAGTGCCGACGGATATTACAACAGGATAAAAACCACTGCCGGAACTAATTGGTGGAACAAAGATCTTACAGATCATACCGGGCTCAACAATGGATACTTTGCAATTTTTAACGCGTCGTATATGCCGGATTATTTCTTTTATCAAACAGTGATAGGATTAAAAGTAGGCGAAACATATGAGTTTAGTTTTTGGGCAGCAGATCTGTCGTCGGGTTCTCCACGCCGTTCTATAGTTGAATTTGGTGTAAGAAATATACAATCCGGAAATGTAGAGGCTTCCATTAATACTGGCGAGGTAACAGACTCAACCTGGAAAGAATATTCATTTAAGTTCACAGCTACAACAGACAGATTGCAGTTGTATTTAAAAAATATGGCACCAGGTGGCGATGGAAACGATATAGCAATTGATGATATTTCATTCAGGCTTTTTGGAAGACCTGTAAGTAATATTTCAGGTCCCGAAGTAGTGTGTACACAAAATGCAACACCCGGAACAACTTATCAGTTTAATGCTAATCCTGCAGGTGGTGTTTGGACTTCTCTTAATACCAACCTGATAACAATTAACCCTGCAAACGGTGTTGCCACTCCTGTTGCAAATGCAGGTGGAGAGGCAAATATAAAATATGAGTATACCGATCCTAATACAGGTTGCAAGGCAGATTCTATCATTGAGGTTACTCTGTTGTCTACCTGCACGCCATTGCCTATAACATTAGAGTCGTTTACTGCACAGAATAATGGAAATAATGTTATACTAAAATGGCATGTTTCAGATGCTAAAAATTTCAGTCGTTTTGAAGTGGAAAAAGCCACAAATGGCAAGGATTTTGAAAAGATTACAAGTATAGGTTTTGATGTTTCAAAATCTACTTATAGTTATATAGATAATCAGCTTTTGAAAGGAGTGTATCAATATCGCCTGAATATGATTGATATTGACGGACAACAAAAGTACAGTGATATTAAAGAAGTCGTAATTGATAAAACCGCGGATCAGCCGGTAATATCTGTTGTTCCTAATCCTGTCAGAAATCAGATGTATGTGATTGGTGCAAATGCAGGAAGTGTTATCCGAATATTGGATATAACAGGCCGCGTTGTAAGCGAAGAAAAATTCATTAATAAATCCGTGCCTGTGAATGTATCAAAAATTTCAGCCGGCACTTATATATTGCAGGTTGTGGAAAACGGTATTATTAAAGGTGTTACACGTTTTGTAAAACAATAAAAGAAAAATGTTACCAGTGAGAGTTGTAGTATATGCGAGCCTTTTAAAAAAATACACCATTAACTGTCACTATAGATGTCAGAACTTCAGGCTACTCGAATAACACCAATGCAATAATGAAAAAGAATTTCAATAATTATTGAGCATTGTAAAACACCGGGTAGCCTATTGTTCTGTCGAAAAAATGCCATTGAATATTTGTTCATTAAGTTGGCTGATTTGTTGTGTGTTAGTAAAAAGATGCCGTGTAAGTAGCAGATTTGGAAATGTGAGCAAAAACTATAAAAAGAATGATTGTTTCTAATCCTATAAAACTACTATAGAAAATGAAAAACTACTTTGCCGCTAATTTGCGGTTTCTACGTAAGATGAGCAATATGACACAGGGCGATCTTGCTGAGGTAATGAACAAAAGACACACCACTATTGGTAATTGGGAAAAAAACATAAGTAAACCCAATATTGAAGAACTGATAATTCTTGCTGATTATTTTAATGTGGATGTAAATACATTATTGCTAAAAGATATTCCCTCCAGGCCAGATACTACACGGCAATATAAAAAGTTTAACATAGAAGGCGACGCGGATCAGGCGGCATTAAACTCCAGTAATGATTTTGCCAATCAGTTGATCGAAAGCCTGAAAATAAGCATACAGGCACTTCAGCAAGCTGTTTTCGCAAAGTCTGCCGAAATAGAACTTCTTCGAAATAAAGATCATTATATGACAGGAGAATAAAAGCGCGGGGTAAACTTTGATCGTGTAATATTATATATTGCTTCACAACTAACATGTTTTATACCACAAGTATTCTATACTTTTTGTATCGGAATGTTGGTGGTATTTGTTTCATCCTTTACCTGGCAATGTCTTAGCTTAAGAAAAAAGATAATTATGGGCCGGGCTACAGAATAAGCATTAAGCTTTTGTTGCGTCGCACACTTGTACGGCCGGTTCGTTATTCGGCGCTTAAGTCAGCACCAGCCGGAAAACTCTGAAATGCTGTGCTAAAAAAATATAACAATTACAAATATACGCTTTAGTGTAAGGCCTCCTTCTCCGGAGCAGAAGGGCTTGAGATGAAGCTGAACTAGTTGAAAGCTGAAAGTTGAAAATTGAAAATTGAAAGTGCTGTATGTGTAAAACAATCTTGTCCGTCATTTCGAGCACGTGTTTTTAACATTGCATAAAAGAAATATTACAACCTACAATAAACCAAACCGTGCGAGAAATCTCAGTGTAACCGGAGTCAATCTCACTTCTAACTTCTCTACTGCCAACCGCCTGCTGCCAGCTTGCCCAATAGCATTACTACCGCACAAGTGAGTGACACAACGATGCTTAATAGTAGCACTACCGCCGGTATCAAAAAAAAATAGATACTATGATAATTAGCCAGATTGAAGTAAAATATTTATTAGTAAAATTTCAGCTAAGGAAATTAAAGTAAAACTGTTTAATTGTAAATGATATTGAGCTGAACTTTACGTGGCGATTGCAGGTTTATAAATTTGGGTATTGTATGAAAGGGTAGATTGCATAAATGTTCAATTAAATACATGCTATTTACATTAATGGCTGAATTAAATGAGAAATTACTATAATAAGTTGAAAAAAGTCTCAATTGGCAATGCAAATCGTCTTAATAGGCAACGATAGATGCATACTGTAAACTATGTTTGCATTTACGAATTCGAATATCATTTTTTAAGCCATCAAATTGAATATACACTTCAACTTACCACATCTGCTACATTTTTTGCAATATGAAATGTGCAAAAAATGAAGACGCGTATCCGGATTAAGCTTAAACAACTCATCGCTAAACCGTTTCTTACCATCGATTACACAAGCGACTCATATGACAATTACCAGTTGTTGGGAAATGTCTGTTTACTAAGGTGATAAATATTGCTTTATGTTCATCAGGAAGTAATAATCACAGGTAACAGTCATTGCGCCAGCTAAAACATTCATCAATGATTTCCAAAGCAAGAATTGTTGAAAAAACTTGTTTTAGGAGTTAAACACTTACTTAAAAAATTGGGAGTTTGACCGGGGATAATTTAAAAAATGCTCAGGGTGAGCTTATAAATTATCTCAAGGCAAGCTATGCTGTATGTAAAGCTGACAAGGCCGGAATATATAGTTTGCTATGTATTGATGTGCTTGTCATGTGACCTTTATTTAATTCTTAAAAATTAATGTACAATAAGGGCTGGAAGCTTTTTGTGCAATTTAAAAAACAAGACATGAAACGATTATTACTATTATTACTCTTGGTAACAATGTATTGTAATGGGCTTTATGCGCAAGGGTATGCTTATGTGCACCTGCGTGCGGTGAGTGAAACGGATATGGCTGATTTACCTGAAGCGTCACGAGCAGTATCTTTTGGAGGAGCTGCAAGTTTTCAATTAAGAGATGATGCCGTAAACAACTATCATATTTATGACATGGGAGCCAGCCACGGCACTTATTATCCTCAATTGTGGGCTGTTGGACATCCAACCACATATAATAATGAAGGCTCCCATAAAACACCAGGACGTCTTTTATTTAAAGATAATGCTAATGGCAGTGGTTGGATAGATCTATTAGGAGTCAGTCTCACAAATGTGCTTTCTGTTGATGGTATTGGAGACCGAACATGCGTTTTTGTAAATTCACTTGGCCAGGCGTTTATATTTGATAATACACTTGGCACAAAGAAGCTTACAAAAATATGGGAACCTACAACTACAGGGCATAGTAGTGTTAAGTTCGTTGATATTGCTTCGGGCGGACCTGGAGGTGAAATCGTGGCAGTAGGTGACAATGGGGCAGTGTACAGGTATGCAGGTACCCCGGATGCGTGGTGGAACTATTCTAATGCTCTACTGAGGGGTCAGGGAGAGGTTAATGCTCTACGTGTAGACATATATCCGGGATCACCCAATTATGTGGCAATGCAATCTACAGCAGGCAATATTTATACGTTTGTTGCAAACAATATAAATATCAACCCCAATATTGTTTCGTTTAAAAATGAAGTGGTTGCCAATCATAATTTTTTCAATTTTTTTGATGTGGTTTGGGCAGATGATGGCAAGCTATATGCTACCGCAAATGTATCAGGTGCTGCTGCCGGCGCCGGCTATGATGGAGTATATTGTGTACAATTTGTAAATAGTAGTGAGGGCTGGCGTTGGGAATATGCCTGGTATGGTATTCAACCGTTAACAGGTGGTCCTGGCGGTCAGATATGGGGATCAAACATACCTGATATAACTCCGGAAATCAAGAGGATTTTTTCGAAAGTAGCTAATGGATGTTCTGAAGATATCTGGATTGATGATGAGCGCCTGAAATCAAATAATTCTGAAGCGATTATGGTGCCTATTTCAGACGATAACTCTTGGAACAATATTAAATTAAACAGTTTGCCGACAGGATGGGATGTTACAGATATTCAAATATTTGACCCTACCGGCAACTCAGTGGTGGACTTTGCACAAAATAGAGCCAGGTTAAAAGCGACGACTAATGAGGTTGTACATGTAATATTTACTGTAGCTAAGCAAAAGAAATATGCAATTAATGGAAACTGCTCTGAACACTTTTTGGAAAATTTTGGAACAGGAGGAACAGACTTAGGTCCTGCATTACGCGGACTCACAACTATGCACTATAATGATGTAAGCACCAGCACATCAGGCGATGGTTATTACAGCCGTCTTCGTACCTTGAATGGCACAAGATGGAAAGAAATTACGCCGGGTCTTAATATTCAAGACCATACTACCGGAGCTGCGAATGGATATTTCGCATTGTTCAATGCATCATACACACCTGAATATTTTTATTATCAAACCATAAGCAACTTTACCGTAAATGCACAATATGAATTAAGCTTTTGGGTTGCGGATATATCGCCTACTTCTCCCCGCCGTCCTAATATAGAATTTGGCGTCAGGGATCCGAATTTATACCTGACTCAATCTGCCACTACTGACAATGTTGTGTCGTCTGTAAAAACCGGCAATATAACAAGTACGGTATGGAGAAAATACAGCTTTACGTTTACACCTACAAAAAATGAATTACAAATCTTTTTAAGAAATGCAGCCGCTGGCGGTGATGGGAATGACCTGGTAATTGACGATATTGAACTTACAATACTAAACAAACCTGATATCGCAATTAGTGGTAATCCCGGCACTGCGTGTACACAAAATGGCGTATCAAGCTATCAATTCACCGCAAATCCATCCGGAGGTGTCTGGTCATCCAACAAACCAGCCCTGATAACAATTGGCAGCTCAACAGGTTTGGCAACTCCTGTGGTTAATAAGAGCGGTACAGCTACCATAACTTATAATTACACGGATCCTACTACATTATGTACTAATGATAAAAGCTTAAATATTACATTGGACAACAATTGTACTGTGCTTCCCATCACGCTTGCATCATTCACTGCACAAAGCAATGGCAACAACAGCGCTTTGCTAAAATGGGATATTACAAGCGCTAAGGATTTCAGTCGTTTTGAAGTAGAAAGATCATCAAACGGAAAAGATTTTGAAAAGATCTCAACCGTTTATTTTGACAACACCAGATCAGCATATAGCTATATCGATAATCAACTGTTGAATGGCACATACCAGTATCGTCTTAATATGATAGATGTTGATGAGTCGCAAAAATATAGCGATGTGAAGGAAGTGTCAATTGGTGGTAATGCAGGTGCGCAGGCCGGCATAACAGTTGCGCCAAATCCTGCACGTGATTATGTGCATGTGAAAGGTGCGAATGCGGGAAGCATTATCCGCATAATGGATGTAACAGGAAGAGTGATAAGTGAAGAAAAGCTAATAAATGTGTCTTCTCCGTTAAGTATATCCAAACTTCCGGCATCTACATATATTTTGCAAGTTGTGGAAAACGGCACTGTAAAAGGCGTTACACGTTTTGTAAAACAATAGGGCTTTAAATAGAAAACCGGGTTGCCTGTAATTTTTTATTGCAGGCAACTCTTAACCATGAAACACCATTTATCTATCATTATATATCATCAGAAAACACAGGTTGCTAAAAAAAGACCGTGAAATAAATATTGCTTGAAATTTTAGGCAGCCTTTTTGCTTTCTTATAACGAAGCGTTTAGCACCTTGTGTTTCTGATTTAGAATGTTTGCTTAAGGCAAATGGAAATAAACACTTTGTTTACTGCGATAATTGTGGTATTACTACTGCGAATGAGTTAATTATGCTATGGAGAAATTAGAAAAGAATATTATGAATGACTAAAATGTCATAGCGAAATTTCGATTCTTTTAAAACGCATAGAAATACATGGTGGTAGAGTCTGCTGTAAGTTGGATTCATAATCCGCGTTATAAGGAAGTGCGTTGAAACCTTGTAAAATACTTTGAATTATGAAAAATTTTTTTGCTGAAAATTTGCGGTTTTTACGTAAAATAAATAACCTAACCCAAGAAGATCTGGCAATGGTGATGAACAAGAGGCACACAACAATTGGAAACTGGGAAAAAAAAGTAAGCAAGCCAAATATTGAAGAACTTATTGACCTGGCTAATTATTTTAATTTAGATGTAAATACTATTTTACTTAAAGATATATCTTCCTCCCAGGATTCTGTCAGGCAGGTAAAGAAGAAAAATATTGAGCCGGAAATAGAAATGCATGTGCCTGTAGCCAACAATAATAACAATAGTATCAATAATAATAGTGATTTCACCAATGAATTAATAGAAAGTATGAAAGTCAGCATTCAGGCATTGCAGCAGGTGGTAGCAGCGAAAACGTTTGAAATAGATTTTTTGCGAAAAAATGCTGTGGTTTAAAAAAAATTTGGGATAAGTGCAATATTATTCAATATTTGTAAAATATTTGTTAATAAAGCTACATTAATGCACAAATTAAAAATCATAAAATTTTTATATGCCATGAAATTTTAACTATGCAAATAGTTAAAGCTATTAAGTAACAATATTATGACCAACCAAATATCTTTCATTGCATCTTATAAGAACATCTGAACAACGCAAAGGAATTATTAAATCTTAAGAGCTTACTTCTCAACCTCGGAAAATAACACCTGTGGTTTTTACCCACTTAAATATGTACATGCGAACTTACCAAATCTGAAACAGAAGGGTATGAAATCAATGTTTAAAAGGAATGATTTGGAACAAGGTATTCCATTATTTCAAATTAGAAATGGAGAAACAGATGCTAAGGTGTCAGTGGAAAAGGGGCAACTCTTATTTCCCGCCGACCTTGTAACTGGCAAGCAATCTTATTATTCACTATCGGATGGTTTGGGAATAATCATTGTTGATCATGTTATAAAAAAAACTTTTCAGCTAGTAAGTTTACCTGTACTTAATGAAGATTATTATGTATTGCTGATAAACTGCGGTTCGCAATCTGTTGAGCATACCATAAATGGAAAAAAATATTGTATAGGTGGAAATGCCGCATCCAGCCTGGCATGGTATTCTTCCGCAATGCATGTCTCTTTTAATTTTGATGAAGGCTTAGATGTAAAAGGAATAGCAATAATTGTTACACGCGATTATTTGATGAAGAATAGCCTCCAATACAATTATGGAAGCGACATTATTTCTCAGCGCGATGAAAAAGACGTTTCTATTATAGATCAGGAAGTTCATATGCAAATCAACATTGCCAAGTATGAGCTTACACAAGAGATTTTACATTATGCTTCAAATTCAAATACATTTGAAAGGTTCATAATTAAGGCCAATGTGTTGAAAATACTTGGGTTGTTTATAAAAAGAATGTATTTAAGTAAAAGCAATAACGGTGCAGCTAATAATACATTGTCGCACATAAATGAAATAGATCAGATTGCGGGATTAAAGAAATTGATTGAAGAGTATCCTGAATCTGAACACTTTTCGCTTGACTATTTGGCAAAAACAGTTGGAATGAGTAAAACTGTTATGAAAGCGAAGTTTAAGAAAACCGTAGGCACCAGTATATACCAGTACTATCAGGCATATCGTATGAACAAGGCAAGAGATTTGTTAAGTTCCAATGCCGATACCATCACCAATATCGCGTATTCTCTGGGGTTTAAAACGGTTAGTCATTTCTCCCGTTTATTCAAAAAGTATCATGGTATTAATGCTGCATCTGTTGTACCTCCGGTCCGGAAAGCAGAATAAATACGGGTTTCGCGGCAAGCAATTTTTTTTGGAACCGGCTATAGATTTGAGATTTGAAATGCTGTAGATCTCACTCATAACTTATAACTCATAACTTTTTTGGAACCGGCGGTAGTGCTACTATTAAGCATCGTTGTGTCACTCACTTGTACGGTAGTAATGCTATTCGGCAAGTTATGGGTTATGAGTTTTGAGTAATGAGTGCTTTTGTTTTGGCTTGCAATTAGTGTATAAAGCATTCTCAATTTCATCCGTCATTTCGAGCATGGGTTTTTTGTGTGCCGCTGTTGGTGTTGCGCATAGGCTTGTGCGTTAGCTTCACCAACAGCTCAATGTGTTGTTGGTGTACTCGCACACAAAGCAGCCCGACACACGCAACAACAGCAAAAAAGCAGACAATTCTTTAGTTGTTTATCCCACACCTGGAGCTAACATGCAGAACAGCACCGTTGTTTAACCACAAGGGGCACAATAGAGGCTCAAGGTACACAAGGGTTTGCTGAATTGTTACCAACCCTTGTGTGCCTTGTGGTTAAAATAAATTGAGAATGGAGAGTGGAGAATTGAGAATGTTGTATAGTTGAAAGTTGAAAGTGCTTTTTACACTGATTGCAAGCCAAAACAAAAGCGCTCATTACTCAAAACTCATAACCCATAACTTGTTGAATAGCATTCCTGCCGTACAAGTGAGTGACACAACGATGATGCCATGAAAAACTATCGCTCGTACCATAAAAAAATCATGACCCTCACCTGGGCTAATGATCATAAAGTTTACCCGAAATTTCTCCAATGCCTTTATTTTACAGCTTTTGCAATACCTTTGTTAATAACTGCTTTCCTAAAATAATTTGTACCGTGAAATGAGTAACCAGTTTTTTCTTCATATCATCAATGGCGATATTGATGCCTATTCGGAACTGTACAAAGAGTATTTTCGGAAGTTTCACAATTATGGCAGAAAATTCACCTCAAACAATTTTTTAATAGAAGATAGCATTCAGGAAGTGTTTCTTGATCTTTGGAGCCGGCGCGAAAAGCTTGCTCATATTGAATCGCCCAATTTTTATTTGTACTCGTCGTTTCGTTATATTCTCTTTAAAAAAATAAAGCAGCATAATAAAATTGTGTTTGATGATACAGACAGAGGGGAAATCGAATTTTCTGTTGAAAATATTATCATAAACAAAGAGTTGAGCGATGAGCTGAAAATCAAATTGCAGGAAGCAATCAAATCGTTGACCGGGCGTCAACTGGAAGCGATCTTTTTGCGGTTTTATGAAAATCTTTCTTATAAGGAAGTGGCTTCTATACTAAACATTTCAGTTAAAGCGACTTATAAAATTATGGCAAGAAG
The DNA here is from genome assembly GCA_031553495.1 of Flavihumibacter sp. Classification (GTDB taxonomy): domain Bacteria; phylum Bacteroidota; class Bacteroidia; order Chitinophagales; family Chitinophagaceae; genus Pinibacter. The sequence goes on along the minus strand of JAVBLN010000023.1, from coordinate 36,524 downwards.
TGTTGCTGTTTTAAAGGGGAAAATTACACTTTGTTGGGTGATATTTTAATTTTATCAGATTGTTGTAGCAAACTGCTGTTTTAGAAAAAAAGTGGAAAGTTTGGGGTAAAAAATGCTAATTCTGATACTTAAATAATAGAATGAAAGAAAAAATTGTTAATAATTATTTGCATTACAAGGAAAATGACTTTCTGGCCGATCCATTGTTTCAGGAATGGGTTAAGGATCCTAATGATGATATAAATCAGTACTGGCAGCAAATAATGAATGCATTTCCTCAAAAGAAAACCGAAATAGAAAACGCGTATTTGTATTTGCAATCTATCAGCTTCAAAGAAGAATATCCTACGAATGAAGAAGTAAATGCTTCGCTTGAAAAACATTTGTTATCAATTCAGGATCAGTTAAATGCTGACAGCGAATCTGTAGTAAAAACAAATCGTTTATGGCGAAATGTTATGAAAATAGCGGCTGTTTTTGGCGGTGTGGTTTTGATAACAATTGGCTATTTGTTTTTTTCAGGCAAACTAGGCGGCCCTAAAAATCATGTTGTTAAAACTGATTTTGGTGAAATAAAAAAGGTTACGCTACCGGATGGATCAATTGTTGAACTGAATGCTAATTCCGAAATCAAATTCAGCAACGACTGGGGGCAGAATGAAAAAAGAGAGATATGGTTAAGTGGTGAGGCTTTTTTTAATGTGAAGCATTTTAATAATGACACTACCAACATTCAGCCGCACGAAACTTTTCTTGTGCATACCAAGCACCTGACTGTTACTGTTTTAGGCACGCGGTTCGATGTTCGCCAAAGACGCGAAAAAACTGAAGTGGTATTGCAAAGCGGAAAAATAGCATTATCGTTTCCAACCGCCGTTATCGAAGATATTATTCTAAAGCCCGGTGAAATGATTTCTTTTAATAATACAGGCAAAAAAATTGAAAAGCATACTACTTCGCCTGAGCATTATTCAGCGTGGAAAGAGCAAAAGCTTATACTTCGCAATCCTTCCGTTAATGAAATACTAATTTATCTTGAAGATAATTTTGGGAAGAAAATAGTGCTTGCCGATTCCGCAACCGGTTCTAAAATGATCAGCGGCCCAATATTATTAAGCTCGCTTGAAGATGCTTTGTTTGTGCTTTCTTCAATTTTAAATACCGAGGTAATAAAGAAAGACAGCCAAACAATTATATTGCAGCCTAGATAATGAGGAGAAACCAATTGTCAGGATTATTCAAAGCGGCATGAAGATTGGTTTTCTTCACCCAAAACCTGAATTCAAAGCACTTCCGTTTTAAAGTTTTTAAAAATTACATACGATGAAAAAAATTATCGTTACAACATTTTGCTTGTTATGTTTATTGGTAACATTTGCACAGCAGTACCCTTTCTACAAAGAGGTACAGGATTTTAAGCACAAAGATTCTTTGAGCAAACCTGCAGGTAATGAAATACTATTTATAGGTAGTTCTTCATTTACATATTGGCAGGATGCGCAAAATTATTTTCCCGGACATCCGATTATCAACCGTGCTTTTGGCGGATCTTCATTAACTCATCTTATTCATTATGCCAACGATATAATATTCCCGTATAACCCTAAACAAATTGTTATTTATTGCGGCGAAAATGATCTTGCAGCATCCGATACTGTTACCGCGCAAATTGTATTTAAAAGGTTTCAAACCTTATTTTCCATTATAAGAGAAAAACTACCGGAAGTGCCTGTCGTATTTGTGTCCATCAAGCCAAGCCCAAGCAGAGCGCATATTTTGCCTAAAGTAAAAGAAGCAAATAAATTGATAAAAAAATATTTGCGCAAACAAAGCAATGCTGCTTTTGTGGATGTATATAGCAAAATGGTTAATAAGGACGGTTCCATTAAGGAAGAAATATTTTTGGAAGACCGGTTGCACATGAATAAAACGGGCTATATCATTTGGCAAAAAGCTATAGCTCCATATTTAAAATAAACGATTTAAAAAATTGCCGGAAGCCGAAACCCCAATACTCCGGCACACTACAAACAATTTTATTTAAACTATCACTATATGAAAAGATTGTATTTTTTGATGCTGCTTGCTATTCCTGCCGTTTTGTGTGCACAAACGAAAATAGAGTTAAATGCAGCTACTTATAACATACGGCTGAATGTGGCGTCAGATGGAGAAAATGCCTGGCCCAACCGAAAAGAAATGGTAAAAGATCTTATACAATATCACGCTTTCGACATTTTTGGCGTGCAGGAAGCTTTATATGAACAAATGATGGATTTGGCCACCATACCTAATGTCAGCTATGTGGGCGCAGGCAGGGATGATGGAAAAACAAAAGGCGAATACTCCGCTATTTTTTATAACAATCAAAAGTTTCAGGTGTTGAAATCAGGAACTTTCTGGCTTTCTCCCACACCTGGAAAACCTTCCAAAGGTTGGGATGCAGCTTACATCCGCGTGTGCACTTGGGCTTGCTTTAAAGATAAAAAAACAGGTAAACAGTTTTTTATGTTCAATACTCATTTTGATAATGAAGGTGTGCAGGCTCGTGAAAACGCGGCAAAAATGATTCTTGAAAAAATAGAAAAACTTGCTTCTAAAAATACACCTGTTTTTATAACCGGCGATTTTAACTCAAACCCGGAAACAAGTGCCTATGCAACTATTGTAAATAAATTTTCAGATGCAAAACTTGTTTCAAAAACAAAGCCATATGGCCCCGACAGCACCTTTAACGAATTCAAATATCAGAATTACACGAAAGTGGTAACAGAAGGCCGAATCGATTTTGTGTTTGTAAACAATAAGATAGAAGTATTGAAATACGGAGTGCTAACCGATTCAAAAGATCTGCGTTTTCCCTCAGACCATTTTCCAGTAGCCTGCAGGTTGAAATTCTGAATACAAAAAATGCAACAGTGCCAGATTTGAGATTTGAAATGCTTTAGGTTCACTCAAAACTCATAACTCATAACTTTTTTGTAACCGGCGATAGTGCTACTATTAAGCATCGTTGTGTCACTCCCTTGTGCGGTAGTAATGCTATTCAACAAGTTATGAGTTATGAGTTTTGAGTGCTTTTGTTTTTGCTTGCAATCAGTGTGTACAGCATTCTCAATTCTCAACTTTCCATTCTCAATTTATTTTAACCACAAGGGGCACTATAGGAGGCACGAGGACCACAAGGATTGGTAGCACAGTTCAGCCTACCCTTGTGCCCCTTGTGCTTTCCTTTGTGCGCCTTGTGGTTAAAAAAAACTGCATATTCATTCTCCCAATAATCTTCAATCATACAGCATTCTCCATTCAATAAAAGCCGACACTGTGGCATTTTCAAATTATGCACATTTTCAAATTTTCAAATTAACCCAGATGGCCTATTTTTGTCAATCTTTGACAAAATATTTATTTAGTATAAAAATACTTTAATGGTAGATGCAATATTAGGCCTTCAATGGGGTGATGAAGGTAAAGGAAAGATAGTGGACTATTTTGCGCCACAGTATGATGTTATAGCTCGTTTCCAAGGCGGACCGAATGCCGGTCACACATTGTATGTAGGAGGAAAAAAAGTTGTACTGCACCAAATCCCATCGGGTGCTTTCCACGAAAACACCGTCAATCTTATTGGCAATGGTGTAGTACTTGATCCTGTTACATTAAAAAAAGAGTGCGAAACCGTAGCTTCTTTTGGAGTGGATGTGAAAAAGAATTTATTCATTTCTAAGCGTACACATCTCATTTTGCCTACTCACAGGGCTCTCGATAAAGCCTCTGAATTAGCAAAAGGCAACGATAAAATTGGTTCCACACTTAAAGGTATCGGCCCCGCGTATATGGATAAAACCGGTCGCAATGGCATTCGTGTGGGTGATTTAATGGACAAAAGTTTTACAACTTCTTACATTAAGATCAGGCTTAAGCATCAACGTCTATTAGACAACTATAATTTTCAGGAAGATATTTCGCAGTGGGAAGAAGAGTTCTTTGAAGCAATAGATTTCCTTAGAAGTTTGAACATTGTGAATGGTGAATATTTCATTAACAATAAAATAGCGGAAGGGAAAAAAGTATTGGCTGAAGGTGCTCAGGGAAGTATGCTTGATATTGATTTTGGAACATTTCCGTTTGTAACATCTTCCAACACAACTACTTCAGGCGTGTGTTCTGGTTTAGGGGTAGCACCGCAAAAAATACGTGATGTGATGGGCGTTACAAAAGCTTATTGCACCAGGGTAGGCAGTGGTCCGTTCCCCACCGAATTATTTGACGAAACAGGTGAAGAATTAAGAGCGTTGGGTAATGAATTTGGCGCAACTACCGGAAGACCACGTCGTTGTGGCTGGATTGATCTTGTGGCGCTTAAATTTGCATGCATGGTAAATGGTGTAAATAAAGTGATTATGACAAAAGCGGATGTGCTTGATAAGTTCAAGAAACTTGAAGTGTGCACTGCTTATGAAATAGATGGAAAAGAGGAAGTTGAAGTGCCGTTTCAAATGACACGTCATTCCATGAAGCCGGTATTAAAGGAATTTGAAGGCTGGAATACCGATACCACCAGAATTACAAGTGCATCTGAATTACCTAAAACAATGATTCAATATGTGAAATACATAAATGAGTATATTGGTGCAAATGTCACCCACATATCAACTGGCCCTGGTCGCGATCAGATTGTTGTAGTGAATAAATAATTTACTGAAATTTTTTTATCAAAAATTTGGCGAATTAAAATTCTCGCTGAAATTTTACATCAAATACTTTAAGAGTATGGCATCGAAGTCCGACAAAGAAAAGAAACCAACTAAAAAAGCTGCAGAAGAGCCTGCAAAGAAACCATCTTCCAAATCAAAGAAGCGTACAGAAGAAGATGAGGAAGAAGAATTAGAAGATGATGATGAGTTCAATCCGAAAGCACCATCAAAAAAATCTGAAAAGTCAAAATCTCAGGATGATGATGACGATGATGATATAGAAGACGATGATGATGATTGGAACAAAGTAGAAGAAGAGGATGACTGGGATCCTGATTTTGATGAATTTGATATTCCAAAATCAAAATCTAAGAAAGGTGGCGGAGGAAAAAAGACCAAATCCGATGATGAAGATTTTGGCATGGATGATGATTTCAAAGACCTGGATCTGTTTAATGATTCCGGTTTTGATGATGAAGAAGATGATTTTTAAATCGTTTTCCAGATTGCTTTTGTGAACAGAACTTTTACATCGTTTGCAATAGATGATATTGCGTTTTATAAAAAACAAATGTTGGGCTGGGGCAACCAGTTCAACATTTGCTGCTTCTTGGATAACCATAATTATCATTTTTTGCACACAGGAGTTGAATGTGTGTTGGCCGCAGGTGCTGTAAATGCTGTTTCCGCATCAGCAGGAAACGCTTTTGAAGCGCTACGTTTGTTTTCCGACACATTTTCCAACGACTGGCTTTTCGGCCATTTTAATTATGATTTAAAAAGCGAAACAGAAGACGTTGCGTTTTCTGTTAAAGAAGATCGCGTTTTATTCCCTGATCTATTCTTTTTTATACCTGAAACCATTATTATATTAGGCCGGAATGAAATTTCCATCAGCAGCCAAACACATACACATCAACAAGTGTTTGATGAATTGTGTGCAGCAAACATTAGTAATATAGCTGCACAAAGTATAACATTCAGCCAGCGTTTTTCTCAAGCCGAATATATTGCCACCATCAATAATTTGAAGAAGCATATATTGAGAGGCGACTGTTATGAAATAAATTTTTGCATGGAATTTTTTGCGCAGAATATTTCGATCAATGCTTCGCAAACTTATCTTTCGCTTTCATCTGTTTCTCCAAATCCTTTCGCCGCTTACTATAAATTGAATGATAAATACCTGCTGTGTGCAAGCCCCGAGCGCTATTTAAAAAAAACAGGCAACAAAATTTTGTCGCAACCGATAAAAGGTACATCGCAACGTAACCACACTAATAGGTTGCAGGACGAGCAGTATAAACAACAGCTTTATGAAAGCGTAAAAGAGCGGGCTGAGAATGTGATGGTAGTTGATCTTGTAAGAAATGATCTCTCTAAAGTGTGCAGAGAAGGAAGTGTGCAGGTGGATGAACTGTTTGGTATGTATACTTTTCCGCAGGTGCATCAAATGATCTCAACAATTAGCGGCACTATAAAAAGCGACCTGCATTGGTTGGATGCTATTAAAGCTACATTTCCAATGGGATCCATGACAGGTGCGCCTAAGAAAAAAGTAATAGAGCTTATTGATAGGTATGAAAAAAGTAAACGTGGAATTTTTTCCGGCGCTGTTGGGTATATAACTCCTGATAATGATTTTGATTTTAATGTGGTAATACGCAGCCTTATGTATAATGAAACCAACCGCTACCTAAGTTACCAGGTAGGCTCCGGCATTACATATTACTGCGATCCGCAAATGGAATATGAAGAATGCCTGCTTAAAGCAGAAGGAATTAAGAAACTGTTTTGTTAGTTGAAAATTGAAAGTGCTGAATGAATGGAAAGTTGAGAATGTTGTATAATCGCCGGAAAGAATTATGGTGACTACAAATATCCGTTTTGTGCATCGGGCTTCCTTTCCTTTGGAGAAGGGCCGGGGAATAGGCCGCTCAATAGAATTACTGCCGTACAAGTGAGTGACACAACAGAAGCTTCATCAAGGCTCAAATGCCGGTTACATAATCCTAAAAAACTTTTATGCGGTATGCTAAAAAAACACAAAAAAACGCAGCTCATAAAATGAACTGCGTGCATATTCCAAGAAAATCTTTTCTACTTTTTATTTCGAGCTAAATACTTTTTTCAAAATATTGCTGGCTTGTTGCATAGGATTGGCGCGGATATTCGCTTCTTCTTTCGCTATTTGATCAAACAGCGCTTCTGTTGCTTTTTGTGCTACATAGCTTTGCAGATCGGGATTCAGTTTTTTTGTGGTAGTAGGAATTTTATTATAGATGTTTACTATGTCGGAATAATATTTTGTGGCATTCACTTTATCCAGCGATTGCTTGATGGAAGGCGAAAATGCGGAAATTAACTGAGCGCTTGTTTTTTCTTTGAAGAAATTGGTAACGGAATTATTACCGCCTTTCACAATGTTCAATGCATCTGTTATACTCATTTGTTTAATAGCATTGGTGAAAATGGGAGTAGCATATCCAACGGCATCTTCGGCAGCGCGGTTGATTTGGGTAATAGCCTTATCTACCTGTGCACCCATACCTAAAGTGCGCAATGTATTTTCAATTTTCACGGCATCGGCTGGTAATAATAATTTATAAGCCTGGTTGCCAAGAAAGCCGTCTTTTGTATTCAGGTTGAATACGGCTTTGGTAATTCCCTGTATTAACGCTTCACGAATTCCCTGGGAAGCTTCCGATTCTGTAACTCCGGTGGTTGTGCCCATAGTGCTCATGGGTAATTGCAATGTATCGCAGGAACTGAGAACTAATACAGTTGATAACGCGAATAACCATTTTTTCATAACGTACGATTATTTATAGATTAGAATCAATAAAACTATATATAGTTGCATGGCAGCCCTAGTTAATAGGGCATTTTTCGTGGTAATTGATCAATTCAATTTCCGTTTTGGGAAACTCAAATCCGGTATAATAGGCTGAAACGGCGTCCAGTACGTCATTTATTTCCTGGTCGGTGGTTAGTGTAACCAGTTTGCTACGGAATTCTTTAATATTTGGTAATCCTTTGAGATAGTTGGCGTAATGCCTGCGCATTTCAAAAATGCCCACTACAGGGCCTTTCCATTCCACTGATTTTTGCAGGTGTTTTTTACAAACAGCCACACGTTCTTCCACTGATGGTGGAGGCAAATGCACACCGGTTTGCGAAAAATGCTTTATTTCATTAAAGATCCATGGATAACCGATGGCGGCGCGACCAATCATAATACCATCTACACCATAGCGGTTTTTATATTCCAGCGCTTTTTCCGGGGAATCAATATCGCCATTGCCGAATATGGGAATATGAATGCGCGGGTTGTTTTTAACCCGGCCTATGAGTGTCCAGTCGGCAATGCCTTTATACATCTGTGTGCGGGTTCTTCCATGAATGGCCAGTGCTTTTATACCCACATCCTGCAGCCTTTCCGCGACCTCTTCTATGTTCCTGGTGTTGTCATCCCAGCCAAGCCGGGTTTTAACTGTAACGGGTAGTTTGGTACTTTTAACAACAGCTTCCGTAAGACGCACCATCAGGTCTACATCTTTTAATACCCCGGCTCCGGCTCCCTTCAGCGCCACTTTTTTTACCGGGCAGCCAAAGTTTATATCCAGCAGATCGGGATTGGTAACATCCACGATTTTTGCAGCCATTGAAAGACTTTCTTCATCACCGCCAAATATCTGTATGCCTACAGGACGCTCATAATCAAATATATCCAGCTTGCGACGGCTTTTTATAGCATCGCGTATAAGGCCTTCGCTACTAATAAATTCCGTATACATAAGATCGGCGCCATTATCTTTACACACTGCTCTAAAGGGCGGATCGCTTACATCTTCCATGGGGGCCAGAAGTAAGGGGAAATCAGGAAGTTGTATATTGCCGATCGTAATCATAATATTTTAAACCGTTCCCGGCGATTTTGTTAAATAAATTACATGTATTATAATGCTATCTGCCAATGGGAATTTAATTTTGAGGTGCAAAGTTACATGCATTTGACTAACCTTTTATGAACACTTATTTAAAATACAAACCTGTTTGGGTTCAGTTTATAGCTTTTGGAGTGTTAGCTTTTGGCTTATATGCCTTAATTGGCGCCATTTCTCTTTTTGTTATAACCTCTGTGTATAATGTGGGGTTGCAGGAAATAGTAAATCCGGTTACAACCGCGGCCATATCAGCCGCAAAAACAGCGCAAACAATTATTTCCATTGGGCTATTTGGAGTTACCGCATTGTTGTTTGGTTATTTGTCAGATCCGCATCCTTTGAGATACCTGGGATTTAAGAAACCTTCGCCTCCTGTATTCTGGACAATCGGTATTTTATTGTTGGCTGCATCCATTCCTGCTGTAGTGTGGCTCGCAGAATTAAATCAGAATATGCATTTCCCAAAATCACTGGCCGCATTGGAAAAGGCATTGCGCAGTGCAGACCGCGAAAAGGAAATGGCTTTTAAAAAACTGATTGCCATGTCATCAGTAAAAGATTTGCTGATTAACCTTATTGTGTTTGCGCTGATACCTTCTTTTGTGGAAGAGCTTTTTTTCCGCGGCGCCTTACAGCGTATGTTCATTAGGGTTTGTAAAAGTCCGGTTGCCGGAATTGTGATCACTGCCATTATTTTTTCAGCAATCCACGGACAGTTTGCCGGCTTTCTGCCCCGCATTCTTTTGGGTATCTTATTAGGAGCCTTGTGTTGGTATAGCGGAAGTCTGTGGCCGGGAATCATTGTACACTTTATCAATAACGCTTTTCAGATATTTGTATACTATCGCAATCCTGCCCTTTTTGAAAGCAATACAAATTATTTTTGGTGGGCTACTCTTGCGAGCGTAATAGTAATGGGGGTAATATTTTACTGGATGAAGCGCATTTCGCAAACCCGCTATGAGGTTGTGTACGACACCTGCGACCAGGAAATAGAGTTTGAATTAGAAAAAGAAAACAAAGAATAATTTTTCTGCTACCTAAATAAACTTCTGCAATGGCATTTAATCTGCAAACATTTAAAACCCGTACGCTTACTGCAGTTCTATTTGTGGCAGTAATGTTAGTGGGCTTGTTGTGGAACCACTGGAGCTTTTTTATACTATTTACCGTTATTCATTTCGGCTGTTGGGTGGAATATCAAAAACTTATCGCCAAAATTTATCCCGAATATACAAGCGTCATTCCTGTTCATCGTTATGGAATAATGATAGCAGGCTGGTGTTTGCTGTTGTTTTTTACAAATGATTTTTTTAGTATAGGGCAAATAACATTACACGCTTTGGGCTGGTGGATTGGAATGGTATTGATTTTCATTTTGCCAATTGCCGAGCTGTTATTCTCGAAAAACATTCACCTGAAAAACACATTTTATTCATTTTGCGGGCTGATATATATATCGCTAAGCCTCGCGTTGATGGTGAATTTGCGCAATCCTTCCGTGCCCGATAGCGGCTGGATCATTCCGCTTATTATTATCGTGTCAATATGGATAAATGATACCATGGCCTACCTTGTAGGTTCCTTCATCGGCAAAACTCCTTTATCAAAAATATCTCCCAAAAAAACCTGGGAAGGCACCATAGGCGGCATTATTTTATGCATAGTAACAGTAACGTTTGCCGGCAACGCGTTACATGCCGGTTCTATTTGGCTGCTGGCAGGCATTTCCTCAATTGCGGCAATCACCGGCACATTCGGCGACTTGTTGGAAAGTAAACTCAAACGCATGGCAAATGTAAAAGACAGCGGCTCTATAATGCCCGGCCACGGCGGCTTCCTGGATAGGTTCGATTCTTTGCTTGTGGCCACGCCTTTCGTTTGGCTGTTTGTATGGCTGATGGGGTAAAAGCTTCATGCGTTATACCCGCCATTTGAGATTTGAGATTTGAAATGCTGTAGATTCACTCATAACCCATAACTCAAAACTCATAACTTTTTTTGGACCGGCGGTAGTGCTACTATTGAGCATCGTTGTGTCACTCACTTGTGCGGTAGTAATGCTATTGAACAAGTGATGAGTTTTGAGTTATGTGTTATGAGTGCTTTTGCTTTCACATGCAATCAGTGTATAAAGCATTCTCAATTCTCTATTCAACAAGCACTCTTAATTTTCCATTTATTTAAAAGCTTCTAAAATGAAAAGAAGTCGTGAACGTCAAACATAATCACGATCACTCTCTATTCCTTAGCTTAAATTGTTGTCAATATCGATTATTCAAAATTTGTTTGTTGCCATGAAATACAACCGATGAACGAAATGCGACGCAACGATGATGCCATGAAAAGCTGTCGCTCGTCCCATAAATAAAAGATCAAAGCTTTCACCAAGACCAAAATAAAATAACAATGACCTTGATAAAAACTATTGTTGAAACCCAAAAAAATACCGGGCAAATCGGCAAAACCGCATTCACCCGGTATTTCTATAATCCAATAATATCCTATGCGTCTATCTTGGCGTATTTAGCATGCGCTTCAATGAATTCTCTTCTGGGAGCTACTTCGTCGCCCATCAGCATACTGAATACGCGGTCTGCTTCGGCAGCGCTTTCAATGGTTACCTGTTTCAGTGTACGTGTGGCGGGGTTCATAGTCGTATCCCACAATTGTTCCGAGTTCATTTCACCCAAACCTTTATAACGTTGTATGTTCACGCTGTCATCTTTTCCACCACCTAATCTTTCTACAAGTCCTTTTCGCTGATCTTCGTTCCATGCATAAGCTTGTTCTTTTCCTTTTTTTACAAGGTATAGCGGAGGCTGGGCAATATATACATAACCTTGTTCTACCAACTCTTTCATGTAGCGGTAAACAAATGTGAGTATCAGTGTGGCGATGTGGCTTCCATCCACATCGGCATCGGTCATGATGATGAGCTTATGATAACGAAGCTTGGCAAGATTGAGCGCTTTAGGATCTTCGGTGGTGCCGACTGTAACCCCTAACGCCGTGTATATATTGCGGATCTCTTCGTTTTCATAAATTTTGTGTTCCATCGCTTTTTCCACGTTCAGAATTTTACCACGAAGCGGCAAAATAGCCTGGAAACTTCTATCGCGGCCTTGTTTGGCTGTACCACCAGCGGAGTCTCCCTCCACAAGGTATAATTCGCATCTTTCAGGATCTCTTTCGGAGCAATCCGCCAGTTTTCCGGGTAAACCGCTTCCGCTCAAAACGGTTTTACGTTGTACCAGTTCGCGGGCTTTTTTGGCAGCAACACGGGCTTGCGCGGCCAGTATCACTTTTTGTATAACATTCTTGGCTTCACGCGGATTTTCTTCAAGATAAGCGGTAAGTACTCTCGCTACAGTGCTTTCTACCACACCACTAACATCGCTGTTGCCAAGTTTGGTTTTAGTTTGTCCTTCAAACTGAGGCTCTGGTACTTTAACGGAAATAATAGCGCTAAGACCTTCACGGAAATCATCGCCTTCTACTTCTACTTTTGCTTTTTCGAACAACCCTTCCTTGTCTCCATATCCTTTAAATACGCGTGTTAGCGCACGGCGGAAGCCGGTTACATGCGTTCCGCCTTCAATTGTATTGATGTTATTTACATAACTAAAAATGTGTTCTTTAAAATCATCATTGTAGGTTAGGGCCACTTCTACACCTACATTGGTAACTTCGTCATGTCCATCTACAAATAATGTTTTGGAAATAAGCGGTGTGCGCTTGGCGCTTTGGTCAAGCATTTCCACAAATTCCACTATACCGCCTTCACTGTAAAAAATGTTGCTGTAAGCGTTGCCGTTCTCATCTTTTTCTCTTAAATCAATCAATTTGATATTGATACGGCGATTGAGGTATGCAAGTTCCCGAAGGCGGCCTTCCAGAATGTCTTTGTTATAAACGGTTACATTAAATATGCTGGTATCGGGCCAAAAATGAACCAAAGTACCCGTTTCTTCTGTATCGCCAATTTCGCGAACGGGATATTTGGGATTTCCGATATGATATTCCTGCTCAAACTTTTTTCCTTCACGATGTACAGTTACATGCAGTTTGGTACTTAATGCATTAACGCAACTTACACCCACGCCGTGCAAACCGCCGGATACTTTATAAGTGTTTTTATCAAATTTACCGCCGGCGTGCAAAACAGTCATAACCAACTCAAGAGCACTGCGGTTTTCTTTTGAATTTATACCGGTAGGAATGCCGCGTCCGTCATCCAATACGCTAATGGAATTGTCTTCATGAATGGTAACGGTTATGTTTTTACAAAAACCGGCCAGGGCTTCATCAATGGAGTTGTCTACTACTTCATATACCAAATGGTGCAAGCCTTTTGCACCAATATCGCCAATATACATTGCAGGTCTTTTACGCACAGCTTCCAACCCTTCCAAAACCTGTATGCTGTCAGCTCCATAGCCATTACCGGAAACCGGTATTACTTCGTTAATTTCAACACTCATATTTGTTTTTAAAATCGTTCAATGAACAATAAATTGCTATCTGCAAATGTACAAAAAATAAGGGGGTTAAAGGGCATTTGCATAAGCTAATTCTGCTCTTTTTTAATTAATTGCGATAAATAGGGGTATAATAAAAATGCGGCCATTTTTACGACAACTATCCGTTCTTTGGAAAAATTTTAAAAAGATTCGAATTATTTGTGAATGGATATATTCAAATTGTCTCTTTGCTTTTTTTTCTTACAAAAATTGATTTCATGGTAAATTCATTTAGCAAAAGCGAAAATGTAGAATACTTTCTAATGTGGTTTCAAATCCGCAGTGAGCGGATATTTACATAAAAATGACAGACAATGTTACAACACAAATTAGGTTTGATAATACTATGTACTTATTTTTGCCCATTATGCATCAGCCTGTTGATATATTTACCTTGGCTCAAAAAACCCCTGTTATGCAGGAGGAGGTTTTATTACTACATGAAAAGGAGCAGCAGATACCGGGTTCGGTGCAATATTCCATTCAGCGTTATCGTCGTTTTCCGCAATGGAATGTAGATGATGTAGGAATGCTTGTATATCATTTTGAGAAAAACAATCCCAAAAATAACTACCTGGAACTCAGGTTTTGTATAAGTGGCAATATGTATTGCCGTCAAAAAGATACCGAATGTGATCAATGCAGGCTAAATACAAAATCGTGTGGCGCAAGAGAAGAAACTGCAGATATATTCAAGTTCACTTTTTCGCCGGCACATTTGTCGCAGTTTGTAAAGAGTATAAAACAATCCAATACCGGGGATGATATTTTGCAGTTCCGTCATAATTCCTCATTTTCCAAAACCATGACTTTGTGCAGTCGCACCAGGCTTGTGTTGGAAACTATGCTAAGCCATAGTTACAATGGAAGTATGGAGAACATTTTTATTAATGCACAGTCGCAAATGTTACTTCTTTACAGCCTTGAATGTATGATTGGTGAAAAAGAAGACATGGTGTTTAATTGTAAGTTTCTGGCTAATGAAGCTGATCGTGAAAAAATTTCCAGGGCCCGTGAAATATTGATTCAGCAAATTGGTGAGCCTATTACTATTAAGGAACTGAGCCGTAAAGTGGCCATGAATGAATGTTACCTTAAGAAAGGATTTAAAGAAATGTACAGCACCACCATTTTTGATTTCTACCAAAGTCAGCGTATGGAACATGCAAAATACCTGTTGTACGAAAAAGGATTAAGTGTTACGGATGTGTCGCTGATGCTAGGTTATTCTTCCATCTCTCATTTTTCCACAGCTTTTAAGAAACACACAGGTTTGAAACCTTGTGAATTGCTATTTCACTAAAGAAGTCAGCAATCGATCTTCAACTGTTCACTCGCTGAATAGTATTACTACCGTACAAGTGAGTGACACAACGATGCTCAATAGAAATACTATCGCCGGTAACAAAAAAATATTCCCAAAAACTTTTTGAGACAGCCTTGTAATAAGAATGATTTGAAATGCAGATGAACTGTATAAAAAGATAAAGGGGGCAAGACTACCCCCTTCTTTAACCCCTAAACCCTAAACCGTAGAAAAACTTAAATATCTTGAATTATAATTTTTTTATTATCATCATTTTTTAGAAACATTCAGAAATCATGCCAAAATCTCAAGTCGCAAATAATTGCCTGATTAGTATTCGTTCTTGAATAAACAATACTAACCATAAAAAACAACCGAAAAAAACTAACTTTATTCAAATTTATTTATCAAATCCTATCTTTTAGTAAAATTTCTCTACTGACAAAATTAAAGATTCATATGTTGTTCGCGAAAAAAAATATTTCAACGGTCAAATAACTTGATGTTACCTTTAATCTATTATAATTTTATTTAATTTCTTAAGCTTCATTGATAGCATTATTCTAAATATACCTGCGAACAACAAACAAAAACCTGTTGTATATACTAAACTAAGACCTCCTACTATTGGCTCTGCTACAATTAAAAAAGCAAACAACACTACTACGATACCTAAGAACAATATCCAACCCCAATTTTTTACTCCATAAGATTTTAGATCTATAGAAACGCCGATCGCTGAAATGCCTTTGAACATTAACCAGAATGCAATAAACAATGGCAAAATGCTCATTGATAAACCGGGATATAATATTAGTAAAATGCCAAACAAAAAGTCTAAAATACCTGCTGTTAATGTCCAGCCCCAACCTTCAAGATGCTTATGATTAGATATTGCGAATACAATTTCAAACAAGCCAGATACAAACATGAATACACTGAAAAGAATACTTAATGCTAAATAACTTTCAAGTGGCGTAACAAAAACCCATATTGCAAATGCAATATAACATATGCCTAGTATCAAACTTAACCACCAGTTTTTTACTTTTTCACGTACTGATTTTACAATTGGATGATCACTCATCTTAAATAATTTTTGGTAAAATAAAGTTGGTAATGATAACTTATTACCGGTTTAAATAATAGTTGTAGTACGGAAGAAAAGAAATACAAAGTATCAGGTGGTTATAAATTCTTAACCTCTAATGGTTAATTAAAGATAACATAAAATGATCCTTATTGTTTCTTTTTTGTAAAAAAATTTGCAAAGTTTTATGAGTTTTTTTATGCGGGTATTTTGCTTTTTACAAACTGTTTTCACCAACACTTTGCAACTACTCCGGGCAAAATAATTTTATGTGGAGATTTGTTGAAACCGGCGGTAGTACTACTATTGAGCATCGTTGTGTCACTCACTTGTACGGCAGTAATTCTATTCAGCCCGGCAAATGTTATACAAAATTTACTTTGTATAATTTATTGCCAATAATTATAGAATTTGCCACACGATTATGTGTACATAAAAATCATGTGGCAAATAAATTTACATATTATCCAATAGCCTGTTTTAAATCTTCAATTAAATCATCTGCATCTTCAATACCCACACTCAACCGAATGAGAGAATCTGTTAAACCATTTTTTAAACGCTCTTCACGTGGAATAGATGCATGGGTCATAGTGGCCGGATGATTAATAAGCGATTCAACACCTCCAAGACTTTCCGCTAACGAAAATATTTTTGTGGATGATAGTACCTTAATGGCCGCTTCCATACTTTCATCTTTTAAGGTAAAGCTGAGCATGCCGCCAAAATCACGCATTTGTCTTTTGGCTATTGCATAACCGGGATGATCTTCAAAGCCGCACCAGTACACCTTTTTCACCATAGGATGATGGCGCAGAAAGTGGGCTACTTTAGCGCCATTTTCAGAATGACGCTGCATGCGTAAGTGCAAAGTTTTTATACCGCGCAATACAAGAAAACAATCCTGCGGACCCGGCACAGCGCCACAACTTTTTTGAATGAAGTATAATTTTTCTTTTAAAGCATCATCATTCATCATCAGGCAACCATGAATTACATCGCTGTGTCCGCCTAAATATTTGGTTGCAGAATGCATTACTATATCCGCACCCAAATCAAGTGGATTTTGTAAATATGGCGAAGCGAACGTGTTGTCAACACAAAGAAGAATTTTATTAGCGTTCGCGATCTCCGCAAGTGCTGCAATGTCGGTAATGTTCATCAACGGATTAGTAGGCGTTTCCGTCCATATGAGTTTTGTTTTTACATTAATATATGGCTTAATAGTATTTGCATCCTGCATATTCACATAGTGAAATACAATACCGAACTTTTCAAAAACCTTGGTGAACAACCGGTATGTGCCGCCATACATATCGTTAGCGGCGATCACTTCATCTCCGGGTTCCAATAATTTTATAACAGCATCTGTTGCGGCAACACCGCTGCTGAACGACAAACCATACTTCGCATTTTCAATAGCGGCCAATGCTTCTTCCAATGCCGTACGTGTAGGGTTTTGCGAACGTGCATATTCGTATCCTTTATTTTTACCCGGCGCTTCCTGGGCAAAAGTTGATGTTTGAAAAATGGGCGTCATTATTGCACCGGTTGAAGGATCGGGATGTGCTCCTGCGTGAATATATTTTGTAGCAAGTTTCATATTGAATATAAAGTTTTATAAGTGTGTTTACAAAGATTAGTACTCGCGTAGTAATCCGGGATTTTTAAACATTATTGTTTCATCATTTGTGCTGCAGTAAGATAGTAAAAATCATAGTTACCTGATTCATGCGAAGTTTTTGCTTCTATAGGTTTATTAAGTGATGCAGGATGTAATATTTTTTCAGCCACCAGTTTTTCTTTTGCCGAATGAATATAATCCTGCAATCGCTTTTGCTGCATCCAGTTTTTTTGAGGCGGTTCATAACCAACTTTATCTTTTCTGAAAACGATACTTTCAGGCAAGTGTGGTTGCATGGCTTTGCGAAGTATATATTTTGTAAAGCCGTCTTTTATTTTTAAGGTGGAGGGTAGTGAAAAAACAAATTCTACCAATTCGTGGTATAAGAATGGTAATCGCACTTCGCGGCTGTGTGCCATGGAATTTCTGTCGGCATACCGAAGTAGTTCCCGTAGCCCGAATTGCATGGTATTGAAATATAAAATATCATTTAGCTTGGTAGCAATTGGTTTGTAAAAAGAGTCGCGATCAATGTGAGATGCAATGAACTCAGTAGTAAGATCTTTGTTTGCCTGCACCTGTTTGAATGCCTTCTTTTGTAGCATAGCTGCGGCTTGCGCCGGTAATAGCGCTGCAAAATAATTTCTTACATCCCACTCGAATGAAATCTCATTACTTATCAACTGTTTTTTTTGAGAAGAGAATAAAGCGAATTTATTTGTAAATAACTCCTGCAAGAACCAGTGTATGTATTTATTATAACCCGCAAGTGTTTCATCAGCGCCCTGCCCGTCCAATAGAACTGTAACATTATTTTGTTTGGCCAACTCAAACACTTTGTACTGCGCATAAATACTGGCAGATCCAAAAGGTTCTTCCTGGTGATAACACAACTTTTCAAAATCGTTTATAAACCCCTCCGCTGTTGGTTCTATGGTAAAGCTTTTAATATTAAATGTGTTCTTAATCTTGTTGATATAAGCCGACTCGTCTTTTTCAAAACCGGGGAAAACAGCGGAAAATGCAGCAGTTTGAATATTCTTGCGGTTATGTTTTTGAATGGTTGCAACAACTGAAGAACTGTCCAGCCCGCCGCTAAGCGAAGTGCCGATAGCTACATCGCTGCGCAAGCGTCTTTGCACAGATGTGGTGAATAATTCATTAAAACGTTCAATTGCTTTTTCTTCGGTTATGCTGATGTTGTATTGCTTATCAATATCCCAATATCTGTGTACGGCAAAACTATTTTCATGTACGGAATACAATAGATAGGAGGCTTGCGGAAGTTGTAGAATATTATTATAAAAAGTTTGAAACGCGTCAACAGGATTTTGTACCCATCCAAGTGATAAATAATTCAACAGCATGGAAGAATTCATTTGCTTTTGAATGCCGGCCGCCCATAATGCTTTCATTTCGGAGGCAAATACAAGCGTTTTTTTCTCCTCATCAAAGTAATAATAAAATGGTTTTTCACCAAAGCGGTCTCTTGCGGCAAATAAGGTTCTTTCTTTTTCATCCCAAATGGCAAAAGCGTACATGCCGTCAAAGTGCTGCACACATGCTTCTTTCCAATAATCATACGCCGCTGTTATTACTTCCGTATCGGAATGCGAATGAAAGCTATAGCCGCATTTTTTCAACGTTTCTTTCAACTCAATATAGTTATATATCTCGCCATTGAAAACAATTGTGTACCTGTTCAAATAATGCAGCGGCTGAGAAGCGGCTTCAGTAAGGTCTATTATGCTTAATCTGCAATGTCCCAAACCTGCAGTTTGTTCATCATTAATCCACGTGTTTTCATTGTCGGGCCCACGATGTTTCAATAGCCTTGTCATTTGCAGAAGCCGCTGTTCCGTTACCAACGATTTGTTTAATGTAATAATACCAGCAATGCCGCACATGCTTTGAATAATTTTATTTTCCGAATATAATATTTATGTTTAAAAATATTGAAACTATGTTTTTTATCGGCATACTGCCAATTGCCCACTAGAATTACTACCGTACAAGTGAGTGACACAACGATGCTTAATAGTAGCACTACCGCCGATTTCAAAAAAAATCACTACGAAAAATTATACTGTATGAAGTAATTTATCAAACTCATTTTTTGCGTATTGCAATAATTGCGGAAAGAAATCCTCGTAACATTCTCTAAGAAAATTGTAGTGAGCATTAAAGATTTTGTATGCTGTATCACTTTCTGTTAGATATGCAGCTCTGCGTACTATTCCGCCATAACTGCGCTCCATGCCGTAATGCAAACGGTAATTGAATAACCAGTTATTTGTTTCCATATAGGGGAGCATAACAAGAAAGTTTTCCGGTAGTGAAGATGCATAATTGTTTAAAGTTTTATAAACAAACCAGCTGAATTCGTTAAGCGATTGTTCATTAAATATCGTTTCGTCGTTCGCTAAAAAATGATCGAATGTTACATCAACAAATGCGGCGCTGTACAAGCGGTATGCGGAATGAAAAACACTCATCGCTTTTTTTGTGGTGGCATGCGTATCGGTAAATTCATCAATAGAGCGATGTAATTGAATGCCTTTTTGAATGGGCCCGCAATAATCAAATTTCTTTTTTCCTTTTACAAAATCGCTGATCATATTGCCCACTAATATATCGGGGTGATGAAAGGATAAATATGCGTGCGCGAGGAAATTCATAATGATAGTATTGCTCAAAAATCAGACCGTATTCACTTTCTCGAAATTGTTTTTTATTTATTCTTTAAAATAAATTCAATGATTGTTTTTGAAAGTTCTTCATTAATTGGTAGTTCTGGTTTGCTATATGTTGCAATATTTTCCTGTATATTGTTGCTGCTATTTTTTAGCACATGATTCATTCCTGCAATAATATTTATTTCCGCTTTTGGGCAACATTGTTTTAATGCCTGCGCTTCCGATGAATCCACCTGAATGTCGGTGGTTCCCTGTAATATTAAAACGGGCACGTTAATTTTTGAGATCTCTTCGCAGGGTGTATATTTTATCCATGAAGCAATATAAGGCTGAACACTTTTTCTGAAAATACTTGCCAGCGGTAGTGGCACACTGTCTAAAGACTGATTATTCCTGAGTCTTGCAAACATTGAATCTACAGCTTTTACCAACAAGGGGGCTTGTTTACCTATCTGCTCAATAATTAATTTATCGCTGCTTTTTGCTGGTCCGGCAATTGAAATATAACCTTTAATAGAAGTTTTTTGTGCCACCAGCATTCCAATTAATGATCCTTCACTATGGCCTGCTATAAAAATATTTTTTATCCGTTTATTTTTTTCTAACAAAAGTTTCCATGCTACCGCATCGTTTACATAATCTTCAAAACGAAGGTCTGCTTCGCTTTTCATTGCACCGGCACTTGCGGCAATACCTCTTTTATCTATCAGCAACGTGCCTATATTTTTTTTCGCTAATTCTGTAGCAAGTTGCTTGTAACAATCAGTTTTTAAACCCATATTGTTATTGCCATAGCGATCCGTAGGCCCCGAACCGGGCAGCAGAAGCACGACAGAAAATTTTTTCGCACCTGTGGGAACAATTAACGAACCCTTCAAATCGCCGCGGGCTGTGTTTAAAGTAAGCTGCTCTTCATTAAACTGCGAATAGCAATTGATCGAGAAAGCAAATAGCAATATAAAAAAGCTTAGTCGCATATGTACAGATATTTAGTTCAAGTTAAATTATTTTCCGTAATGCCGACAAATCGGTTTTGCTGTTTAATTTCAAAACATTACCTTGAATGCCCAATTATTAATATGAACCCTGTTTAAGACTTGCTTTTATTATGAGCCCAACATTTGAATTACTATGGAACTGCCGTTGCGTCGCACTCTTGTGCTGTAGTAATTTTATTCGGCAATAAATAATAGGGCCCTAAATGATGTTCTTATTAGTAACAACACTGTTACTTCCGTAAATCATTTTTTTATTTTTGCATGTATTATGATGTTCGATAGCACCAATGAGCGGTTTAAAATGGCTGTGAAATTTGTTAATCAAACAAACAAGCATCTTTTTTTGACCGGAAAAGCCGGTACGGGTAAAACAACTTTTTTAAAGTATATACGCGAAAATACTTTTAAGAAGATGGCTGTTGTGGCTCCCACAGGCGTGGCGGCCATTAATGCAGGCGGTGTAACGATGCACTCATTTTTTCAATTACCATTCGGCCCTTTTATACCCACTCAGCAAAGCGGATGGAATAGCAGCCTGAACGAAGGCATTTCCAATCAACATACTTTATTAAGAAATATTCGGCTTAATAATGCGAAACGCGATTTACTGAACGAACTGGAATTGCTGATAATAGATGAAGTGAGTATGGTGCGTGCCGATATGCTGGACGCTGTGGATGTTATACTTCGCCATTTTCGTAAACAACCGCTGGTGCCTTTTGGCGGTGTGCAAATGTTGTATATAGGCGATCTGTTTCAATTGCCACCTGTTATTAAAAATGAAGAGTGGGATTTACTGAGGCCTTATTACAAAAGTCCGTTCTTTTTTGACGCGTTGGTGATGCAGCAAACTTCGACCCTGTATATTGAGTTAAAGAAAATATACCGGCAAAGCGACCTAACGTTTATAAACATACTAAATAATATTCGCAATAATATTGCCACATGGGAAGATCTTGAAGCGCTGCACGCTTATTACAAACCTGGTTTCAGGCCGGATAAAAAAGATAATTATATTACGCTCACATCGCATAATGCACAGGCTGACTCCATTAATTATCGCGAACTGGTGAAACTATCGGGCAAACCTTTTATTTATGAAGCTGAAATAAAAGGCGATTTCAATGAAAAAGCTTTTCCTGCGGAGAAAACACTGAGCCTTAAGGCGGGTGCGCAAATTATGTTTATTAAAAATGATAAAGGCGAAGCACGCAAGTTTTACAATGGAAAAATTGGTACCATAAAATCGCTGGATAAGGAAAAGATCATTGTTGAATTTCCTAATGAAAGCACCGAGCTGGAAGTGAAGAAAGAAAAATGGAGTAATGTAAAGTATGTGTACAATAAAGAAAAAGATAGTATAGATGAGGAAGAATTGGGAACATTTGAGCAGTATCCTGTTCGTTTGGCATGGGCCATTACAATTCATAAAAGCCAGGGCTTAACTTTCAGTAAAGCCATTATTGACGCAGGCTCTTCATTTGCTCCAGGCCAGGTATATGTAGCACTAAGCCGGCTAACCAACATGGAAGGTATGGTGCTGTATTCCCGCATTCATCCGCATTGCATTAGTACCGATGAGCGTGTGATCGCATTCACGCAATCCGAATTGCCTGAAGATGTTCTTCATTTGCAACTGGAAGAATCGCAAAAAATTTTTATAGCAAAATCTTTGTTGCTGGCATTTAATTGGGAAAAGATTGTGGACCAACTGGAACATGTGTGTGAAGAAAGCGGCACACGATCGATTCCTGATAAAGAGATTGCAGTAAAAGTGACACAGGAATTGTTAAAAAAAGCGTGGGCACAAAAAGAAACCGCTCAAAAATTTTTATTGCAACTGGAAAGGCTGTTGGAAGATATATCGCAGCAGGGCTTTGAGCAGTTACATGAAAGAATGAAAGCGGCATACAACTATTTCAATTCCGCTATAAATACTGATTTGATCAACCCGCTTCAAAAACATATAGATGCTGTTCGTGTTAAGAAAAAAACGGGAAAATATGTTGCAGCATTGAAGTATTTGAAATTGATCTTTGAAAGAAAACAACAGCAGTTGCATCAATCCACACAGGTTACAGAAGGATTGGTAAAAGGATTACAAGCGGATGCATTATTGCAGATTGTAGAAGATCAACGAAAAGTAGTGATAGTAAAACAAGAAGACGCTCAGGAAGCTTCACCAGTGGTTTCTACAAAGCCTCCAAAAGGAGAAACAAGAAGAATAAGCCTTTCGATGTTTAGGGAAGGAAAATCAATTAATGAAATAGCCGCCGAACGCAATATGGTTTTCAGTACTATTGAAAGTCATCTTGCGTCGTTTATTGTGAGTGGTGAGGTAAAAATAGAAGAGCTTGTGCCACATGATAAATTATTAAAAATACTTGGCGCTATTAAGGAAATTGGCGATGGAAAAAGCACCACGCCAATAAAGCAAAAATTGGGCGACGATTTTTCGTATGGAGAAATAAGAGCCGCATCTTATTATTACGCTACATTGGAAAGCAGCGATGATATATAAAGCAGCTTTATTTTTTCATTAATGGTTGCAGCAGATATTCCAATCCGTTTAATCTTATTTCATACATGGTTTGCAAAAGCATGCCCAGCTTGCCATTGGGAAAACCTTTCGATTTAAACCAAACCAAATAGGATTCCGGCAGGTTACAGATCAACACACCTTTGTATTTGCCAAATGGCATTTTCATACTTACAAGCTGCAGCAAAATTTCACTATTAGGTTCCATTACTTCTCTTTTGTTAAAAATTCAAAAGTAATGAATGGGAGTAAATGTAGGGAGGTTAGAGAGCAGTTGAAAGTTGAAAGTGTTTATTTAGTTGAGAATTGAGAATGCTTTATGATTGGAAACTATTGAGAAAATGAATAAGCAAAATTTTTAACCACAAGGACCACATAGGAAAGCGCAAGGCACACAAGGGTAGGCTGAACTGCCACCAGCCCTTGTGTGGTTAAAATAAATTGAGAAATGAGAATGCTTTAATCACTGATTGCATGTGAAAGCAAAAACACTCATAACCCATAACTCAAAACTCATCACTTGTTCAATAGCATTCCTACCGCACAAGTGAGTGACACAACGATGATGCCATGAAATACTACTGCCGGTCTCCAAAATATTGCACACCTTATATGAGCACGATGCAAAATTTTGAAATACTGCCTGTAATTTTCTTCTAACAACCAAAAACAAAAGCCCCCATTAGGAATAATGGCGGCTGACTGTTTATGAAATCCAAAATTAAAATGTTAATGTTTTAGTGTTACTATAGCCCGGCCGGGAATAGAATTATAGGTAGTATCTTTCCACAACTCAAGGCGGTTAGTATTTAATGTGTTTATAGCAGCCGTACCCGATAGCAGGCCCGGAATATTTGCTGTAAGCGTTTTGTTTTGCAGGATCCATGAAAATGTAGCCATTGCAGGATCATCATTTTCACATTTTACACTTCCATTATTGAATGTGCCGCTTCCGCTATTTGAAAATGTAAATATGTCATCGGCCTGGCAATCTTTTATGGGAACATTTAAATCGATGCTCCCGTTTTTATCAATATCAAATCCCAGGGCATCTAATTTCCAGGCTGATTTTGTTATTAAATCTGTTTCTGAACCTGAATTGGAAGAATCATCATCTTGGCTGCAACTCACTATCGCGCACACCACTATTATGAAATGAAAGTATTTCATCTGCCATAGGTTTTATAATTAACTAAAATGGAATAAGTTTATTGTGATAAAATAATAATTTTTCGTCCGAATAAGAAATTACTCTTATTAAACAACCCGGATTACTAAAAAAACTTCTTCATATTTGATCTTAAATTTTAGATGTGGCAAAAGAATTGCAAATGGTTTGTTCGTATTTTGCATAATAATCAATCAATACAGTAATAGCTTAAAACTATGCTACAAACAGCGGAAGACATAAAACAACTAAACGAGAAAATTCAATACCAGGGAATTTTCATTGACAGACTTAGGGATGAAGTGGGTAGAGTGATAGTTGGGCAGCAATACATGCTCGACAGGTTGCTTATTGGCCTGCTTAGCAACGGGCACGTTCTTTTGGAAGGTGTTCCCGGCCTGGCTAAAACACTTACTATTAAATCGCTGGCACAGGCAATACAGGCAAAATTCAGCCGTATTCAGTTTACTCCCGATCTTTTGCCTGCCGATGTGATTGGCACTATGATCTATAATCAGCAGCGTAATGATTTTATAGTAAGAAAAGGCCCAATTTTCGCCAATTTTATTTTGGCTGATGAAATTAACCGTGCGCCTGCAAAAGTGCAAAGCGCCTTGCTGGAAGCGATGCAGGAA
This sequence comes from Flavihumibacter sp., assembly GCA_031553495.1. Lineage (GTDB taxonomy): Bacteria > Bacteroidota > Bacteroidia > Chitinophagales > Chitinophagaceae > Pinibacter. Next base: position 11,301 of record JAVBLN010000023.1, on the reverse strand, counting down.
AGGCAGGTTACTATTGGCGAAAGCACTTATAAGCTGGATGAGCCTTTTCTTGTGCTGGCTACGCAAAATCCGCTGGAGCAGGAAGGCACTTACCCATTGCCTGAAGCGCAGGTTGACCGCTTTATAATGAAAGTGATTGTGGATTACCCTTCCAAAGAAGAGGAACAACTGATTATACGGCAAAATGTGCAGGGTTTAACATTTGATAAAGTGGAACCGGTAATTGCCGTAAATGAGATTATGGAAGCTCGTAATCTTACACGCCTTGTTTACATGGATGAAAAAGTGGAGCAATATATATTGGATATTGTTTTCGCAACACGTTTTCCCGATAAATATAATTTGTCAAAACTAAAAGCATTGATCAGTTATGGCGGTTCGCCAAGAGCCAGTATCAACCTTGCTTTGGCAGCAAAAGCAAATGCTTTTTTAAACAAGCGCGGATACGTAATTCCTGAAGATGTAAGAGCTATTGCAAAAGATGTACTTCGCCATCGCATTGGGCTTACTTATGAAGCGGAAGCTGAAGAAATTAATGTTGAACACGTAGTTGAAGATGTTTTAAGAGTAATACAGGTACCGTGAATAGTAGGCAGTTGACAGTAGGCAGTAGGCAGTGAGAAGGAAACAAACTAACTTTTTCAGAATCTTCTTACTGCCCACTGTCAACTGCCAACTGCCTACTGATAATCTGATACAACAAAGCATATGTTAACAACCGCTGAGATATTAAAAAAGGTAAAAGAGCTTGAAATAAAAAGTAAAAAGCTTACACGGCACATTTTTACCGGCGAGTACCATTCCGCTTTTAAAGGACGTGGTATGAGTTTTCGGGAAGTGCGCGAGTATGCGCCAGGTGATGATATCAGGTTTATCGACTGGAATGTAAGTGCCCGATTCAATCACCCGTTCAGTAAATTATTTGAAGAAGAACGCGAGCTGTCTGTACTTTTTTTAATTGATGAAAGTGCCAGCTCTTTTTTTGGTACGGTGCATGCCCGAAAAAAAGATCTTGTTACGGAAATAGGCGCTGTGCTTACGTTTTCGGCAATCAACAATAATGATAAAGTGGGTGTTATGTTTTTTAGCGACATAATTGAAAAGTATATCCCACTTAAAAAAGGAAAGCAGCACGCGTTATACATCGTTCGTCATTTGCTCAGTTTCGATGCAAAGAGTAAAGGCACCAGTCTTTCTGAAGCATTGCGATTTTTAAATACGTCTACCAGGCAAAAAAGTATCGTTTTTATTTTAAGCGATTTTATTGATACCGGATTTGAACATGCATTGCGGGTGGCCGGTAAAAAACATGATGTTATAGGAATAAAAATTTATGACAAAATGGATGTGCAGTTACCGCCGGTAGGCCTAATGCAGGTGCAGGATTCGGAAACCGGTGCCACTAAGTGGATTGACAGTTCCGACTTTTTAACCAGGCGGCAGTATGAACAAAATTTCTTTGAGCATACCGAAAACTGTAAGAATATTTTTACAAGAGCCGGTTGCGATCTGTTGCACATTCGTACCGATGAAGATTATGTGAAAGTGCTACAGAAATTTTTTATTGGCAGAAGCTGAAAATAATAGATGATGAAGCTATATATGTAGATGTGAAAGCTGTGATTTTTTTATGGTACGGGCGGCAGATTTTCATGGCATCATCGTTGCGTCGCATTTCGTTCATCGGTAGTATTTCATGGCAACATTGGGCTGTTAGCACAAAGTTTCACAACTAAATTCAAACAGCTTCTAAAGCGATTTTGAAATAAAATTTAAACAGGCTGAATGATTAATAAAGCACGTCATATTGGTTTATTGGTTCTGATAGTTTTTTCGTTTCAATATATTTCCGCGCAATCCGTTTCCGCGAAGGCTTCTATCGACAGTGGCGATATTTTAATTGGCGAACCCATTCGTTTGGTATTGGAAGTATCTGTACCGCATGGTGTAAAGGTGGATTGGTTTCCTCTGGACAGCATTCCTCATTTTGAGTTTATCGATAAAGGGAAAATAGATACGGTTGCCGCACTGGATGGTAAATTGTTTCGCCAGATGATCACTATAACCAGCTTCGATTCCGGTAAATGGTATATACCCCCATTACCGTTAAAAGCTGATGGTAACGAAATATTTACCGATTCGCTACCTGTAACCGTTTCGTTTTCGGAATTTGATGCACAACAAGATTATCACGACATCAAAGACATCATTATCGTAGATAATCCATTTACGAAATACATTAACTGGGCGCTGATTTTAATTACAATTTTGGCGTTGGTGTTAGCAATTTATTTTCTGCGAAAAAAAATAAAAACGCCAAAAACGCCGGGAACCATTATCAATGAACCGTTGCTTTCGCCTTTGCAGGAAGCTTTGGATGCTATGAAACGCTTACAAAAACAACCTTTACAAAGCGCTGAAGATGTTAAAACTTATTATACGGAGCTAAACGAAATTGTAAGAAAATATTGGTGGAGAAAAACAGGATGGGCCGCGGGTAAAAAAACGAATGAAGAATTGATCGGGCAATTATCTTCTGCAACTTTACTACAAGATGATAGAATCGCATTCGCACAACAATTGCGAATGGCCGATGCGGTTAAATTTGCCAAGTACATTCCTTCATTTGAGGAGAATACCGTGGCATTTGAAATTACCCGAAAAAGTATTCAATTGCTGGATAAGATTTTAAAATAACTAAACAACAGGTTTTGATTTTTAACTATTTTCAACATACCAATTTCGCATATCCATTTGTGCTGCCGGCTTTACTTGCTGTGCCATTACTAATACTTTGGTACGTAAAGAAAAATGCAGACAAGCAAAGCAGCATAACGCTTTCTTCCCTTAAGCAGGTAGAAAATGTAAGATCCTGGAAAACCGCCTTACGGCATCTGCCATTTGCATTAAGATGCCTGGCTCTTACATGTCTTATAGTTGCGCTGGCAAGGCCTCAAATACGAAACGACGAACAAAGAGTAACCGGTGAAGGTGTTGATATAATACTAACAATAGATGTAAGTGGTAGTATGCGTGCGCAGGATTTTACGCCCAACAGGCTTGAAGCTGCCAAAGCCGTAGCCGCAAGTTTTATTGATAACAGACCTACAGACAGAATTGGTATTGTAATTTTTTCCGGGGAAAGTTTTACCGTTTGTCCGCTTACAACTGACGCGAATGTTTTAAAAACCCAATTGTATAATATAAACAGCGGAGTGCTGGAAGACGGTACTGCCATTGGTTCCGGGCTTGCAACAAGTGTTGACAGACTACGTAGCGCCGCGTCTAAAAGTAAAGTGATCATTTTGCTGACAGATGGTGAAAACAATGGAGGACAAATTCCGCCGTTAACGGCTACTGAAATTGCTAAGTCGGTGGGTGTGCGTGTTTACACAATTGGTGTGGGAACAGACGGCTATGCGCCTGTGCCCATACAAACCATGACCGGTGAGGTGATAACGCAAAATGAAAAAGTGAATATTGATGAAAAACTACTTCAACAAATAGCTTCTGAAACAGGCGGTAAATATTTTAGGGCTAAAGACAATACCGGTCTTCAGAATGTCTATAAAGAAATTGACAGACTGGAAAAAACAAAAATTGAAGTAACAAAAATTCGCCGGTATACTGAGAAATTCTATCCGTTAGCTATTGCCGCAGCGGTTTTATTGCTGCTGGAATTATTGCTTCGATATACAATTTTGAGAAAATTCCCGTAGAATGGTCGTTTAACCACAAGTGCTACAATAGAGGAAAATCAGAGGTCAGTAAGCAGTAGGCAGTAGAGAAAACAGTGATCAGCGATCAGAAGTCAGTTGTCAGAAGAATAAAATGTGAAAATGTGTTGTGATGGAATTGTTTGAATAAATTGAGAGTTGAGAATGCTTTATACACTGATTGCGTGCTAAAACGAAAGCACTCATTACTCATTACTCAAAACTCATAACTCATAACTTGTTGAATAGCATTACTGCCGTACAAGTGAGTGACACAACGATGCTTAATAGTAGCACTACCGCCGGTTACAAAAAAGTTTTGAATAATGAGTAATGAGTTTTGAGTGAGATCCAAAGCATTTCAAATCTCAGATATCAAATCTCAAATTAGTCGTACCTGTACTTTCTTGCTCCTACTCTCATAAAATCACTTAGTGAAAGATTCACTACAAACTGTACAAAATTTTCTTTCACTAAAGGAAAAGTGGACTGGCCGCGGGTTCCGAATTTCAACCCAACACTATAATTGTTCAGATTGTTTACGTTGGGCAAAGTAAGCCCCACTGTAACCGCGTTGGAAGTGAGTTTGTGTCCCTGTATGATCAGGTATGAAAGTTCGTTAATATAACCGGCATACAATGTAAGACCGGGCGCATCGCCCCAAATGGTGTGGCGTGTGAGGGTATAACTGGCGCCGGCAGCGAAACTTTGAGCATTTGTGGATTCAAAACCTGATCCTCTATAACCGGTTTCTTTCCAATTGTGCTGAATATAATCGGCACCAATTTTTATCCTGTTTTTTTGCACTGAAATTCCACCACCAAAGGCAGTTGGAAATTTGAACTTGCCTTCTACTTCTTTATCATTTATTACAGGGTTGTCGTTGATATCGGTAACCCCATTATCAGTTAAGGTGTTGAGGCTGATTTGTGGTTGGAAAAATGCCCCTAATGTCCAGTAGTATGATTTTGTGTTAAACGTATATTGCAAACCCGTGTTAACCGTAAATTGACTATAATAAGTATTGTTTACAAAATTGTATTGAGCATTGGGTAAAGCTGCTGTTTGTTTCTGATTAACAGATCCAAACATATAGCCCACAGTAACACCTAGTGAAAGCCGTTTCTTTATAAGAAAGCTGTTACCAAAGTATGCCTGGTTCAGCCCGCCTGAACCTTCGATACTGATGGGGATTTGAGTGGCGGCTCCGTCAATGGATTTTTGACCGATAGTAAGATAATTTACATCGGTGTAGCGCCTTAAGCCCACTACACTGCCCCAGTTTTTAATAACGTTGAAACCGATCGCTGCACGTTTGAAAGTAAAGTCGCCGGCACTATGATTTTCCTTATCGCTTACATATTGTACTGCACTTCCTCCAAATGAAACATCAAGCATAAATCGTCCGCCCTGTATGCTGCTATATGAAGCGGGATTCAGATCGTTGATTGTTTTATCAGATTTCAGAGCAACTCCAAGCTGCCCCATTCCATAGTAAGCATTGTTGTCTCTAATATAATAATCTCCAAGGCCGTAAGCTGAGTAAATAGAATTAAGGCCATGCTGGGCCATACTTACTTCAACAGTTGCAAGCATTATAACAGAAGTCGTCAATATTCTAATCAATCTCTTTTTCATTAGTTTTATAATGGTTTTACTAACTGTTTTATTGCTGTTTAAATATTAATAATTGCATAGTGAGCGATGATCGCTGTTTGTGTTGGTTCAATGTATTGTCTGCCCCTATCATACGTTTGAAAGATAGATCTGAAGGCGTATATCCTTCCCATGGCATGAGCTTCCTGGTGGTGTATATGTTGGCATTTAACTCCTGGAAAACGTACGAAGAAACATTGTAAAAATATCCTGTGTTAGCCAGGGTTTGTTTATCAATAATTAAACTTCCGTTTTCAGGGCCGCTGCCCGTGGCGGCAGCCATGGGTCCGGAAAACGAGAGATCTGCATTTTCATAGAACAAATACAGGTTGGGAAATAATGTATAAGCATTAAAATCGTAGCTGTACATTAAGGGTTTCAACCTCATTTCTGCTGAAACTACTTTTACAAAATCACCTATTGTAAGTGCGTTTTTAACGGATGGCATTGTAATCTTGGTGCGAATTCCCATTAATGAATTAATGTAAAATGAATGATTCAGCGCGGCACTGTTTATTGTTTTGCCCGGAGTAAGATTTTTCAGGAAGGTGCTGGGTTGCGTATTTCCATAAATACTATTGAACTGGTATGGAGCGCCGGAAATGGTAAAGTCAATATACCTCACCTCTTTTACTCCAACATCTTCGTGATAATAAAAACGCATTACTGCCGTAGCGGTGCTAAACCCATATATTACGTTGGTAAGCGTGCTGTCAGTAGAAAGCCTGATACCTTTAAACCAGGTTTGAAAATTGTCATTATTTGCAAGCTCAGTTGCGCTTGTTTTGTAAAAGTTGTAAAGTGTCTTTCCTAGTTGATCATCAAGTTTAATGCGAATGGAATCTGATGTGTTGGGCCGTATCGTTTGTGTAATAGTTCCCAGCAATGAGTTGTCTACACTGAATTTATCCTTATTGTAGAAAACAATAGATTCATTATTGTTTTGCACCGCTTTTGTAATATCGGCATTTACCCTGTGTACATTTATGTTTATTACACTATTGGTGTCGCCATAATGCATTTGATTAGGATGCAGAATTAGTATTAATGAATCGTAAGCCTGGTTCAAAGTACCTATAGTACCTGCTGTAACGGTGGGCATAGTAAGCCTGAAATATGAAGCGCTGCTGATTGTGCCAAATGCTGTATCGTTATTGTAACCAAGAATAATTTGGTTATAACCGGAAGTTTGAAAGGAATCTAATCTTTCAACATCAAAATGTAAACCGAAAGTATCGGTTTGAACAATATACGGATTGTCAAATGGGGTAACAGTTTCGATGTATTGAGGCTCTTTAGAACATCCAAAAGCAACAAAAATAACTGCCAAAACAACCATGCAGCTAAATCCTTTAACGCGATAAGCCATTCTTTTTTCGCCAAACTTAGTCTACGCATGTATTGCAAACTGGCAGATGCTACAAAATAGCAGTTTTAATAGACAAAGACGCTATTTATACAAATGAGGAGCAAAAATCTGTATTATAAATCATCTTAAAGCTTTGTTAATGCGTATAATAATATGCCTATACTGTAGCTACATAGAAATGCTTCATATACGAAAATATCTATTTCGTCGCAATGAAACTGCTAAGGCTCTTAAAGTGGTTACAATTGCAAAAAAAATTCATGTTGAAAAGTTTTTCTTTTTTAGGTTTGGCAATTGTGTGTGCTTCGATGTTTGTTTCCTGTACTAAATCTTCCAGCACTACCGATAAAATAGGCAACTGGTCAAGAAGAGGTGATTTTTCTGGTGTTCCCAGGAGTGGAGCTATTTGTGCCGTAACAAACGATAGTGCTTACGTAGGCCTCGGATTTGATGGTATCAACCGTATCCGTGATTTTTGGGTTTATAACATTAATAGCGATACATGGTTGAGGAGAGACTCTTTCCCCGGTATCGGAAGAAACCTGGCTACCAGCTTCAGCGTAGATGGAAAAATTTATGCAGGTTTTGGTTATGACGGCGGTACAAACTATTATAAAGATTTTTATGTATTTGACCCACAGCTAAACAAATGGAGCCCACTGAAAGATTTCCCAGGTTCTGCTCGTTATGCAGCTCTTGGCTTCAGCATTAATGGTAAAGGATACATTTGTTCCGGTAACGATGGTAACTCATTACAGGAGCTTTGGGAATATGATCCTGCAACTGACCACTGGACTCAGAAAAACGGTATTCCCGGTTACAAACGTATGGGAGCAGTTGTGTTTGTAATTAATAACATTGCTTACGTGGTAACCGGAACAAATAACGGAACTTACAACAATGATATGTGGGCTTTAGATATTAATGGTGATGGCGGTAATGGCACATGGACTGAAAAAAGAAAGATTACCAATGTAAGTGATGATAGCTACGATGATGAATATACTTCTATCACCAGGTCATATGCAACAGCATTTGTATTAGATGGGAAAGGTATTTTGTCAACCGGCTATAGCGGAGGCTTAAACAGTAGAACCTGGGAATATGATCCCGGTACTGATGTTTGGACAGAAAAAACATCTTTTGAAGGTTCTGCCCGTCAAATGGCTGTAGGTTTTAGTTTAAAGAACAGGGGCTTTGTTACAACAGGTGCTCAAAGTACAGCAGCTAGTACCACTGTGCAATTTGATGACGTAAGAGAATTCAAACCACAGGAAAGCGACAATACATTAGACGATTAATACAACTGTATAATATTCTTGAAAGGGCGCCAACCGGTTGCCCTTTTTTATTATACCGGTTTGGATTACCAATTTTTTTAGCCATAATTGTAAATACAGTTGCATGCTTCCAATTAACCTTCGGTCTTTTGAAAAAAAAGTGAACCTGAACAAAAGTAAACTACGTCGTTTTTTAACAAGAGTAGAAAAGAATCCTCCTAAAAAACTGGATAAAATAGCGGATGAAATTAATACGGAAATATGGCTGGAAACAGATTGCCTTACCTGTGCCAATTGTTGTAAAAAAATGTCGCCCACTTTTACTACAAAAGATATCAAGCGAATTGCGGCCCACTTGAACATGACGCCTGCCGGTTTTAAAGAAAAGTGGTTGTACTTCGATAAAAAAGATGGCGATTGGATGAATACCAAACAGCCATGCCAATTTCTTGACCTCTCTACACATATGTGTTCCATATATGAGGTGCGGCCCGCTGACTGCGCCGGTTTCCCACATCTAACTAAAAAGAAAATGACTGATTATATTCATGTCCATAAACAAAATGTACAGTACTGTCCGGCCACATACAGAATGGTGGAAAAAATGATGGAAAGAGGAATCGTTTGAAAATATGGAAATGTGTATGCCGCAATGCTAAAATTCTTATAATACATAACCGCAATCAAAGGCACTAAATGATGTAAGAATACTTTATACAAATGAAATTTTGAAACAAGCCGATAACGATTATTCAGAATTTGTTTTTTCTTGAATGACTCTCCTGTACAACATTTCAGCGCTTTCTTGCAGGCTCGGTTTAAACGGTTTTTACAGACTGGTAGAAAATTTTTATTTTTTTGATGCCGGTTGCGTATAACAATATAACTGATAGAACAACGAAAGATTTTTTCAGCATGGTAATAGTAGATGTAGCTTTTTGGGGACCGGCGGTAGTGCTACTATTAAGCATTGTTGTGTCACTCACTTGTACAGTAGTAATGCTATTCGGCGGGTGATGATCAAAATCCAATTAACCCTATAATCTAACGAATCCTCATTCACACAAAAAAAGCTTCGGATTTATCCGAAGCCTTTAAAGGAAATTATATTTCATACTTACTAAAACCTGTCAAAATTTGTAAGGATTAAAGTTACGAAATAGATGGCAATTTTACACTGAATCTGGAATTTTCTGCGAAAAAGTTTTAATTTCCCGCTTATTTGTTTATTCGGCCTCGGCCACCACTTCCTTCACTTCCGGAATCATTCTTTTCATCATTCCTTCAATTCCTGCTTTTAAAGTAATCATGCTGGATGGGCAACCGCTGCAGCTTCCCTGCAACATCAGGTTTACCACCCCATTATTATAGCTCTTAAACTGAATAGCGCCACCATCCATTTCAACAGCAGGTTTCACGTAGTTTTCCAATAATTCTTTGATGCGTTTTACCACATCATCATCATCAGCCAGCACCACATTACCCGAATCTTGTTTTACGGAAACCAGTTCTTCTTCATTAATGATGGGTTTATTCTCTTCAAGGTATTCCTTCAAAAACTGGCGGATAGACGGAATTACATCATCCCAATCAGTTTCGGCGGTTTTTGTAAGTGTTACAAAATTGCTTGCAATAAATACGGCTTTAATAAATGGAAAACCAAAAAGTTCTGTAGCCAAAGGTGACGGCTTGGCACTTTCTACATCAGGAAAATCAATGCTCTTGCCGGGATACAACAGTTTGTTGGCTACAAACTTCATTGTTTCAGGGTTGGGAGTCATTTCTGTATAAATGCTAATAACCGGATTTCCTGTTTTTATCATAACTCACAATGTTTAATTGACAAAAATACAAAAAGCTTTCAGCGAAAACATTTTATAACAAAAAAATCAAAACTTTTACTTAATGATTACAATTGTCTGTGTTGCATTGGCTGACTTTTCGGCAATTCCGGTAATTCATGTAATGTGCAGTAAGGATTAATAAAACCGCCGGAAGCAGGAGTACAGTGTGCCAATTGCTCCAAATTTGTTTGGCAAATAAAAAGCAAATACCTGCAACAAAAAATAATATGGGTGCCAGGCTGCGATGATGTTTGCGATATCCATGCCTTAAGGCAAGAATGCCGACTATAAGTGCCAAAAAAATCATTCCATACTCAAAAGCTTCATTTTCAACTATATTTACGCCAAATACAGGTAAACTAGCCACCAATAAAGGAAGAATAGCACAATGAATGGCACAGGCTACAGAAGTAAACATTCCCAAGGCGTCCCAATTTGGTTTTAGATTCATAAAAGCGGCATCAAAGATATTAAAAACTTGCAACAATGTTGCAATGTTTTTTTAAAAAAATAATTGCACTAGTAAGCGGCACTATTGCTCAGTGCCGCTTTTTTATATTGTACCACAAAAAGTAAAAAATCAGCAAGGCCGTTGCTGTTAATAATGCACATATTCTTACACGTTAGTTTTATCAACAACTATTTTTTTGTTACTGGCATTTGTAACTCCGGTTAAGCATCGTTGCGTCTCATTACGTTCATCGGCTGGAAGAATATTGGGCGGAGGGTTTTATGTTGAAGAACCTCTTTGGTTGTTGGTGTGCCTCCGCGCAATGCCGCCCTACACACGCAACAACGGCAATTCACTAATACTTGCGAGGGTAAAAAAAATGTGGAAACGTGAGAAATGAATTTGAAAATGTGCTAATTTGAAAATGCATTGTGATGGAATTGCTTATTAATTGAATGATTCGATAATTCGACGCTCCACTGAAGGTTGGCCTGTACTAAACACCGGCAACCTGGATCCTGTAACCTGCAACTTGTAACTTGCATCCCGCCCCATAGCATTCCTACCGCACAAGTGAGTGACACAACGATGCTTAATAGTAGCACTACCGCCGGTCAACAAAAAAAATTAGGATTAATTATTTAGTTCGCAAAATCTATAGGAGCATTACGGGATTAGTCATTCCGTTATAAAAATGTATTTGCTAGAAAACCTGTTATTTACTTATACACCTTAAAATAAGGAATCCCACTGTAGCCAATAGTAAAGTATGCAGCCGCTAAAGCGATGAATAGCATTCCTTTTGCTGAAGTCACAGTAGTACAAAAGCTTAATCAGGGTGCCCCCCGCGATCGGGCCGTCATCGATCGCGGGTGTGCTTTTTGTTTCTTTTTGCACAAGCAAAAAGAAAAAGACTTTGTAAATGAAATATTGAAATCCGTAAACGATATTCCTTTGCGAACTAAATACTTAATCCTATTAAAGA
>JAVBLN010000006.1:0-85690 GCA_031553495.1 Flavihumibacter sp. | reverse complement strand
TTGTGCAAAAAGAAACAAAAAGCACACCCGCGATCGATGACGGCCCGATCGCGGGGAGTGCCCTGATTAAGCTTTAGCACTACTGTGACTTCGGCAAGGGGAATTCTATTCATCGCTTTAGCGGCTACATACTTTACCATTTGCTGCAGTGGGAATCTTTATTTTCAGGTGTTTAAGTAAAATAGCGAAGTTTCTTGCAAATACATTTTTATAACGGGAAAGCCAACACCTATATTGCTCGTAAAGAAATTGCGAAAAAAATAATTAATCCTAAAAACAAGAATGCAGACAGTTCCATAAATAATCGCCATGCCCGAACATCGCATTTTCAAATTTTCAAATTAGCACATTCTCAAATTCATTACCACATTTTTAACACCATTCTTTGCAAAAATTGTGCAATTAACAAGATACTTGCATCGTTTTATACAACTATCGTACTTTTGCGGAAGTATTCAGCTTATGAACACAGATAATTTTGAACAAAAAAAGAATATAAAAGCCGGCAGCTACACAGCGCTGGTAATGATGTTACTATTGCTGGCATTCATTTTTATAAAATGGACGCTTCCGGTAACGCCGCCTCCTATTGCGGAAGATGGCATTGAAGTGAACCTGGGCAATAGCGATGAAGGCTTTGGCGACGATCAGCCAATGTCACCGGAATCTCCGGCACCATCGGAACAGCCTGCTTATAGTCCGCCGAATGCGAATACCGTGAATGAAGCGGTGAAAGATGTTGCTACCGATGACAATAACAACGACGACGCGCCGGTGGTGAAAAAACCGGATGTTCCTCATCCGCAGGCTACCAAAATTGCCGATAAAGAAGTTGCGAAAAAAAATGTTACCAAAACAAATACCCCGGTTACTAATCCCGAACCGGCTCCTCCAAAACCAAAAGCTGTGATGCGTGGCGTTTCGGGCACAGGTAAGGGCGGCAACGAAGCAGATGATTACCGCAAAGGCGGCAACCAGGGAATAGCCGGCGGTGTTGGCGATCAGGGCAAACCGGGTGGCGATCCCAACTCCACTAATTATGAGGGCAGCGGTGGCCGCGGTGGCGGAAAATCCGGCGTGAGCATTTCCCGCGGATTGGTGGGTAGAAAAATTACGCAATTCCCGTCTTTCGAGGACGACTTTAATGAAAATGCAAAAGTGGCGGTTGATCTGAAAGTGGATGCTTCCGGAAAAGTTACTTCAGCTATTTATCAGCAACGTGGCTCCACTACGTCAAATGCCAACCTCAAAAATATTGCTATCCGCAAAGCTATGCAGTTGAAGTTTAATAGCTCGGAAAATGAAGAACAAATAGGTACCATCATTTTTGTATTCACATTAAGAAATTAATTATTGAATTATTGATGTAGCATCCATCACATTTTCACATTTCCACATTCTTCCGCGTTATGAACTACCAACAAACGCTCGATTATCTTTTTCATAAACTTCCGCTGTTTAGTCGCATGGGTGCCGCGGCTTATAAAAAAGATTTGCATAATACAATTGAGTTATGCAACTTATTGGGCAACCCTCAACATAAGTTTCGCTCCTTACATGTAGCCGGAACAAACGGGAAAGGTTCTACAAGTCATATGTTGGCCGCTATTTTGCAAACAGCGGGTTATAAAGTGGGGCTTTATACATCCCCGCATTTAAGAGATTTCAGGGAGCGGATCAAGGTAAATGGTGAGATGGTGGATGAACAATTCGTCATAGATTTTACCGAATCCATTAAACCGGTAATAGATAAAATTTCACCCTCTTTTTTTGAAATTACCGTAGCCATGGCTTTCGATTATTTCGTCAAAAAAGAGGTGGATATAGCTGTGGTTGAAGTGGGTTTGGGCGGGCGGCTGGATAGTACGAATGTTATTTTGCCGGAAGTGTCTGCGATCACTAACATTGGTATGGACCACATGAACCTGCTGGGAGATACATTGGAAAAAATCGCAATTGAAAAAGCCGGTATCATAAAAAAAGGAGTTCCGGTAGTGGTGGGTGAAATTTTGCCTGAAACAAAACCGGTTTTTGAAAACGCCGCGGCGGCAGTGGAGGCCCCATTGATCATTGCTACGGAAAAACGGATCTCCATAGACTGGAAGTATGAACCTCACTTTTTGAATGTGGAAGTGTGCACCCTGCATACTAATGAAAACAATTTTTACAAACTTGATCTTTCCGGAATATACCAGGCAAAAAACCTGGTTACGGTTTTAGAAACCGTTTTTCAGTTGCAGCAAAAAGGCTGGAAAATAACGCATGAAAATATTTTACATGCATTAAAAAATGTAAAAAGTCTAACCGGACTTTTCGGGCGGTGGCAAATCATTCACCAAAATCCGGCTGTGATCCTGGATGTGGGTCATAATGAAGACGGATTAAAAGCCATCGTTTCCCAACTCGAAATCACCACTTTTCACCATTTGCATATTGTAATCGGGATGGTAAAAGACAAAGATATTGAGGTAGCATTATCGCTACTCCCACCCCATGCCTCCTACTATTTTACACAGGCGCAAATACCCAGGGCGCTGCCTGCAGAAGATCTGAAAAAACTGGCCGTAACTCATCATTTACACGGCAACCCATTTCCTACTGTTCATGAGGCAGTAAAAGAAGCGATGGCCACCGCTTCTAAAAACGATCTGATACTGGTTTGCGGAAGTGTTTTTGTGGTAGGCGAGGTTCAGTTGAACTGACCGGCTCGCTGATATTATGTGTTTATTTTTATGAAACCGGCGGTAGTGCTACTATTGAGCATCGTTGTGTCACTCACTTGTGCGGTAGGAACGCCATTGGGCGGGTTTTGAGTTATAAGTTCTGAGTTATGAGTGCTTTTGTTTTGGCTTGCAATCAGTGTATAAGGCATTCTCAATTCTCAACTCTCCATTTATTAAAACTTTCAATTTTCAACTTTCAACTATTTAGCATTCTCAATTCTCCACTCTCAATTCTCCATTCAATACGGGTATTTTTAAAGATGGCTTTTAAAAATCCGGCTCGTTCAAGCTCGCTTAAAACTGATAGATTCCGAAAGCCAGTTTAAATTTTGGTTTTCATATACTAAAAAATACTACTGGAAAGACATGCGAAAAATATGAAAGTTTGCTTTTAGTGAAATCGAAAAAACTGACAATTTTTCAGATTCCATCAAACCAGGTATTTCAAAAACGATTCATATTTATAAAACTTCAAGACATTATTTTTTGCTAAAATTAAATTTGAGCAAAAAATAGTATGAGCAAAAAACGCTGCAAACCCCTCAAATTTGACCTCAATTTTTTTGTGAGCATTTTCATCGTAAAGATTTTTTTAGGGCTATAATTTAAAATTTACATTTTTTAAATATAATAAAATTATTATGTTTTATTTTTATTCAATTTTATTTTATTAAATCAATGTAATTAATTTTATCTCAAATAATTATGTAAATTTTATAATTTAAAAATCTTATATTATAATATTTCTGAATTATGGCCTTACATATGAAAATTTATATTCAAAATGCATTTATATAAAAAGCAATAAACCATAATTAAAAATTAATAATTAATAATTTACTATATTATAATTAATACTAAAAATATTACTATATTTTTATTGAAATTTAATTTTAATAAATTATTCTTTTCCCAAACTATTTAGCAGGATATTTCAAGACCTCTAAATAAAATTTTATTTCATCTCAAATATCTTCCCTACTTTGCCGCATAAAAACAGAAATATTAATGCTTAAAAATCTCTTGTGGGCTCTACCCTTCTTTTTTGTAATTATGAGCTCCTGTGGCAAGCCCGAAATACCGGAATATGTAGCTTTTGAAAACTTTAATATGGAGAAAATGGATTGGAATGAATCTGTCGTTTCGGCAGATTTGAAATATTATAATCCAAATAAGTACAGTTTAAAACTGAGCAAGGCAGACATCAACATATACCTGGAAAATCAATATGTGGGAAATACGATACTGGATACTTTAATCAATATTCCAAAACTTGACACATTTTATGTACCGGTAAAAATTAAAGTTGATTCAAAAAGCATTTTAAATAATGCGCTTAATATCCTTTTCAATCATGAAATTACCTTCAGGCTACAGGGAACAGCCAGGTTTGGAAGAAGTGGAGTTTTTATGTCGATGCCGGTTTTTTATGAAGGAAAACAAAAAATAAGTTTGTAGAAGTTTTTTGAGTTATCTATTTATAACATTAGGCAGAATAGTTGAAAGTGCTGTATGAGGAAAGATCACCGGATAGTAAAATTCAATAATTGCAAGCATGTTCGAAAACTATGAACCAAACTCAACCTACAGCATTTCAAATTTCAAATTTCAAATCTCAAATCTCAAATTGCTACAGATGAACGTACTGCGACGCAACGATGATGCCATGAAAAGCTGTCGTTCGTACCATAAAAAGATCACAGCTTTCACCAAGACCAAAATAAAATAACCGATACCTTGGTAAATACCGCAGCCGGTACAACAATAATTAACTGCGGTATTCATCAAGGCCAAAGAAAAATAACAGATACCTTGATATAATCCGCCGCTTGTACCATAAAAAACCACAGCTTTCACCAGCACTAAAATAAATTATGATAGCTAAAAAATGGCATTACTGTCATCCTTTTATCACATTAATAAACCAACCAGTCAACCAGAAAAATTAAGACTTATTGAAAAATTGAACAAATCAAAAAACTATGCTCAATAAATAGCAACTTTTTAAAGTTTAATAAAAATTGATCCGCTATTTTAGATTTCATCAATAATTTTATGATTCATCGTAAACAATTTTCAAAAAACAGCTTTTTCACCAAAATATGGGTTACATTTGTTAATAAATTTAACAATCGGAAAATATTATGCTCTAAATGACATAAAACAATTGTAATTCACTATTTTATAGGAATAAATTTAATGTATGGTTCTGTAGAAGGGTTTTATAGATGAAATAATCACTTGCAAAAGTGAACGATATAAAATCAATTAATTAAACTGTAATCGTAGAATTTTTTTGTTAAACCACAAAATTATCCACCATATGAGAAAAATAATACATCTGCTACAGAATGCAATATCCATAACCTTTCTTCTTTACCACCAAAACTTTACGCTAAAACGATCTTCTCTAATAAAATATTCTAAAGCTAAACTAAATGTAGCAACTGCCGCCGCATAATCAGGCTTCTGCCACATATTTTCAAAATTATTACCAGGATTTATTCAATAGCAATTCAGATTAAAATAATAATAAGGATTTAGAGATAATCTCATTCTCATTCCCATTATAGTAACCGATGGCTAATATCGTATTGGATGTTTTTTGGATTTTATTAGTTAACCACTTAAAAACGCGATATGAAGAAACAAGCCACGCTACTCATTTTCTTCGCTTTTTTTCTCACAGCTGCGGCAATAGCACAAACGGCCGTAACCGGAAAAGTAACCGGTGAAAACAACCAGCCATTGATCGGTGCCACTGTACAGGTTAAAAACTCCAGTATAAGCACATCTACAGATTCAAGCGGTAATTTCAGGATCCGTGCGACTCCCGGAAGAAGCATTTTAGTAGTTTCCTATATAAACTACAAAACAAAAGAGGTAACGGTTTCCGGTAGTTCAGTCAGGATACAAATGGAACTTGATGTAGAAAAAGGATTGTTAGAAGATGTTGTTGTAACCGGTTATCAAACAGTAAAAAAGAGATTGTTTTCCGGTTCAAGTGTAACGATGTCGGTAAAAGAACTGGAAAGACCCGGTATTACCGATGTATCAAAAATGCTGGAAGGGCAATTTGCCGGGGTTTCCATACAAACAGTATCAGGGACATTTGGCGCTGCACCAAAACTTAGAATACGTGGAGCTACGTCATTGTCGGGCGATAACAAACCCCTTTGGGTAATAGATGGTGTTATTGTAGAAGATGTGGTGAACATCTCCAATGAAGCGCTTACCACCGGTGATATGAATACATTGCTGGGATCGTCCATTGCAGGAGTGAACCCTACAGATATACAGGATATCACCATTTTGCGTGATGCGGCCGCTACAGCCTTGTATGGCGCACGAGCCATGAACGGCGTGGTGGTAGTTAATACCAAAAAAGGTAAATCGACCCCAAGCGGAGCTCCCAGTATTAACTACACGGGAAATATATCCATGTACATAAAACCTACTTATGCCAACTTTGACATAATGAACTCCGCCGATCAGATGAGTGTGTTGATGGAAATGGAAAGTAAAGGTTATTATCAGATACCAAGTGTGATAAGCGGAGCAAATGGAGGAATTATGTATTCCATGTATAAAAAGTTTAATTATGATGAAACAACAAGTTCTTACACTCTGAGAAACGATAAACCAACCCAACTGAAATTTTTAGAAAGGTATGCGAATGCAAATACAGACTGGTTTGATATTGTGTTTAAAAACTCCATAGTACAGGAGCATTCCATTAGCGTATCCTCCGGTGCAAGTAAATTTCAAACCTATACCTCCGCGTCCTATATGAAGGATAATGGACAAACAATAGGTAACAATGTGGAAAGATTTACAGGAAACTTTCGTATGAACTTCAGACCCGGAGAAAAATTTAGTGGAGAAATATTAACGGCAGGGTCTGTAAGAAATCAACGGGCGCCCGGTACACAAAACCAACAATCCGAACCTGTGTATGGCACATATTTAAGAGGATTTGACATTAATCCTTACAACTATGTTCTGAACACCAGCAGGATGCTGACACCATATGATGAAAATGGCAACCTGGAATATTTCCGTAAGAATTATGCTCCATTCAATATTATAAATGAATTGGACAACAACTACATGAAACTGAACGTAGTGGATTGGAAAATTCAGGGAACGGTAGGCTATAAGATACTCCCTTCTTTAAACTATAGCATTATAGGCCAATACCGTTACGTTAAAACAGAAAACCAAACTTACGTTACGGAAAACTCTAACATGGTACAATCTTATAAATCAAATGACGGGCTTGCGGAGGGAAGTAATGAAAATCTTTATAAAGATCCTGATCTGCCAATTTCACGGCCATTTGTTGTGTTACCAAACGGAGGTTTTTACAATACTGTAAGCAACAATCTTAAATCTATCTATTTCAGGCAAAACCTGGATTTCAATAAAGAGATTGGAGATGATCATATAATTACAGCCTTCGCCTCTATGGAAGCAAGAAGTTCCGAAAGACAAGATCAGTTTTTCAATGGAGTGGGTTATCAATATGCAAATGGCGGATTGGTAAGTTCTTACTACCGCTACTTCAAAGAAGCGGCAGAAGAAGGTAAACCATATTTCAGCATGAAGCCGAGTATAGATAAATACATGGCTTTTATGGGAACCGCTACCTATTCGTATCAAAACAAGTATACCATTACTCCCACTATGCGGTATGATGGTTCCAATAAAATGGGTAAATCGAGGACCGCACGATGGCTACCTACCTGGAATGTTGCTGCAAGCTGGAATATTGCCAATGAATCCTTCTGGAAATCTAATGTTATATCATCATGGGTTTTACGCGGTTCTTATGGCCTAACCGGCAATATTGGAAACGCTACCAATACACTGGCCACATTCTATAATATGATCGCGAGAAGGCCATATATTACCGACCAGGAAACATTGACCTTTATTTCCGCTTTGGAAAACGCTGAATTGTCCTGGGAGAAATCATTTGATCTGGATATTGGTACCGATATCGGATTTATGAACAACAGGATCGTTGTAAACGTGGACTATTATAATAGAAAGATCCACGGTTTGATAGGCACTATTAAGAATTCCGGCATTGGTGGAGAAAGCTCTAAAAATGGGAACTATGGCAAAATGAAATCACATGGAGTGGAGTTTACTGTGAATGCGAAAATAATAAGGACAAAGGAGTTTGACTGGAATGCCCGGGTAAATATCGCGTACAATAAAAACAAGATCGTTGAATTAGAGTCCAGCCCGAATATTTGGACATCGGTGTCCGGCAATGGAGGGAACGTAGTAAATTATCCACGGGGTGGTGTATTCTCTGTGCAATTTGCCGGTTTGGATCCCGAATATGGTTATCCGAGGTTTATAGGCATTGATGAAAGCAAATCAATCACTACATATATAAATCTCCAGGAAGACAAACTCGACAATTTGAAATATGAAGGGCCTTCAGACCCCACAACTACAGGCGGCTTATATAATCAGTTCCGTTATAAAGGAATTGCACTGGCAGCATTGTTCAAATTCAGTTATGGGAATGTGTTAAGGCTAAATCCGGTTATCAAAGCCAGCTACAGTGATATGCAGGCTATGTCAAAAGATGTTTTGAACAGATGGATAATGCGTGGTGATGAAAAAATAACTTCTATCCCATCATTATTAGATGGTTCGTCTGCCACTAAGATTGTAGATAATTCCGGTGCACAGGTGGATGCTGTTTATCCCTACAACTTATATAATTATTCAACAGAAAGGGTTGTTAGCGGTGATTACATAAAACTGGCAACAATATCACTGACATATGAACTACCAATTGATATAGCCAGAAAGATCAGTATGACCTCTGCTTTTGTAGGCCTTACGGCAAATAACATCTGGACAATAAAGTCAGACAAGCGGTTGAACGGACAAGACCCGGAATTTTATAATTCAGGCGGTGTTGCGTTGCCTTCAGCTAAACAAGTTACACTCTCAATAAAACTAGGATTCTAAAACAACAAGCTATGAAATTCAAAAATATAATACTGTCGTTCGGAATCATCTTTTGTTTATCTATCCTCACCGGATGTAATAAATATTTGGATGAAAACCCGGATAACAGAACAGATATAAACACCGTACAGAAAGTAGCACAATTAACAGCTACCGCATATCCCTCGTATGATTACCTAGCTATTGCAGAAGCCGCGTCAGATAATTCTGAAGACAAAGGCCCGGGAGTAGGTTCAGTAAATGCGCTTTTAACCAACTACTACACCTGGCAGGATATGCCGGGTGGAGGAACCAATTCTGCTGACAACTATTGGAATGGTTGCTACGAAGCCATCGCAGCCGCCAACCAGGCATTGGAATCAATTGAAAATAACAATTTTGGTAATGAGGTATTACCTTATAAGGGAGAAGCATTGGTTTGTCGTGCGTATGCACACCACATGTTGTCGATATTTTTTGCTACCCCTTATAAAAAAGGTGGTGACAATAGTGCACCGGGCATTCCATACGTAACAAAACCAGAAAAGGTATTATTGGCCAATTATAGCCGTGGTACAGTACAGGAAACATACGATAAAATAGAAAAAGATCTTGAGGAAGGTATAAAATTGTTATCGCCCACAGCATATTCGGTACCAAAATATCACTTCACCCCAACTGCGGCACATGCCTTTGCTTCGCGCTTCTATTTGTTCAAAGGTGACTACCAGAAAGTAATTGAGCATGTAAACGCCATGTATCCTGCCGGTGATTTTGTAAATAACCTACGGCCCATTACTACAACAATAAGAAACTGGAGCATTTCTGAGTTTAATTTGGGATTTACCAAAACAGATGTAAAAGCCACATTACTCATGTCCAGTTGTTATTCCAACTACCAACGTATTTACACTACACCAAGATATGGATTTGGATCAAAACTGGTTTTGATGTTTGACAACCCTAATGTAACAGGTAAGCGATTAAATAACCAGGTTTTCAACTATGGTATTCCAAATTATACCACTTACAAGTGGAAGGAATATTTTTATTATACCACAGCATCTACAGGGTATCCTTATCTGCCAGTTATTTTGCTCACCTCCGATGAAGCGCTTTTGAACAGAGCGGAGGCTTATGCAGAGCTTGGGCAGAATGATTTGGCTTTAAAAGATATTAATGATTTTTACAGTGTAAGACTTCAATACTATAGCCCAACCTCAGATGCAGTTACCCTAGCTAAAATAAGAGCTTATTATTCAATGGATGACCCGCGGGAAGGTATCATACAAACAATACTTGATGCAAAAAAAGCAGAGTTCTTACAGGAAGGTATTCGTTGGCTGGATATTGCAAGAAGAGGATTGACTGTGCGCAAAAATCTCTATAACCCAATCGGGATAGAAGACTTTATAGAGTTAAAACCGGATGATCCGAGACGGTTGTTCCAATTACCCGTAGAGGTAGAGCTTGCAGGTATTGAGAAAAACCCAAGATAATAACCACAAATATTTTAAACTATGTCAATCAAAATATTAAAAAAATTATCATTAAGCCTGCTGGTAGCCATTTCTATTTTTTCCTGTAAAAAAGAAAGCTTTACACCGGTAGACATCGATTCGTTGAATCCCGATATCGCGGAGGGCAATACAGCATTAGACCAGTGGTTAAAAACAACCTTTGTGGATGAATATAACGTGAACGTTATATACCGCTACCATCGTTATTACCATGAAGCGGACAGGAATGTAGCCCCCCCGGATCCCAAAAATGTGCAGCCGATGATGACAACTGTACTGGAAGGCTTCATAATGCCCTATAGAAAAATAGCCGGTGAAACCTTTATCAAGAAAAACGTGCCAAAGGAGTTTGTTTTATATGGTTCCACCTCTTATGACGCCAGTAAAATAGGATATGCAGGTACCGCTTCAGGAGGTGTAAGGGTCAATCTTTTTGGTGTAGATTACTTCTCTCTCACTCCATCTTTTGTTACTTCAAGATTGAATGTGATCCACCACGAATTCACGCATATCCTGAACCAGCTCTTTCCTATGCCACCTGATTTTGAGAAAATAACCGCTTCTTCTTATTATGCGTCATGGACTAATACTCCATTGGACACTGCGCATAAATACGGTTATGTGTCAGCTTATGCATCACAAAATCCAACAGAGGATTTTGCAGAAATGGCATGTACATTACTGGTATCCGGCCAACCTTGGTTCGACAATTGGGTGAAGACTTCCAGCTCTGCAGAAGGTAAAAGTGCATTGAGAACTAAAGAAGCAAGTGTAGTGAATTACTTCAATACGCTGAATATTGACTTTAAGGCATTACAAAAAGAAGTACAATTGTATATTCAGAACTCATTGAAAGACCCCGCCATTTCATTTTCTTATTGGCTAAACAGAAATCTGTATAAAACAATGACTATAAATTTGGCTGAGGGTCATTATACTACCTATGGATCATCTGCTGATTTTAAAACCGTATATGACAATGCCGTTACAGGAGTCGCCGCAGTAGGCGGAGCAGGTAGAAAAATGAATTACATGCGTTTAAACTTTGTGTCAGCCTCACAAATGAACCTCAATATTAATTACACTAATACCGCAGGTTCCACATTTGAAGCGGCATATGCTTTCAATATGAGTGTGAACAATAGCACAGGAGAAACAAAATTTACAATCGGAACACCCGGCACCGGAGGTGAATGGTCGAACGCTGCTGTAATTCAAGCCGGAGCACAGCCTTTAGTCGACTACTTTATCAACAATACATTTGTTGCGGACTGGTTACCGACAAACATTAATCCGGCAAACTATACCAAATTTGGCGGCTTTTATGTAAGCGGCAATCCGGCTAATTATTTTTATGGACCATTAACTCAATAAGATCATGAAAAAAATATTATTATATTCTTTGCCAGCCTTATTGGCTATTGGTTTCTGGGGCTGTAAAAAAGATTCCTATGTGGCACTCTTTGATAAACTTCCCCAGGAAAGGATGAAAGACAGCATCAATCATGTAATAAACACGCTCACATCCGCACCTAATGGATGGATTGCCGTAATGCCTACCGCATTCGGCGGTGGCTATGCTTTTTATATGACTTTTGATAAGGAATCGAATGTAACCATGTACTCGGACCTGGATGGAGAAACCGCTTCAACACCCTACACCTCAAGCTACAGGGTGAAAAGCGATATGGGGGCCGACCTGGTCTTTGATACGTACACTTACATAACAGCACTTAATGATCCCGATAATAATGTGAGAGACGGGTATGGTGGCGATATTGATTATATCTATCATCACTCTAATGCCGACAGTATATTCTTCACAGGAAAAAGATACAGGCAAATGCTCATACTTGCCAAAGCAACCGCTGCGCAAAAAGCAATTTATACCGGTGGTGGTTATGAAGATAAAATTGACGCATTTGTGGATTTCTTTGCAACCAATAGAAACGCATACATAGAACTGGAAGACGGTACAAAAATCTCTGTAGAACCCAACTTCACTAATTCACTTACTGCAGGTAAACGCCTTACTTTAACAGCGCTAACTACTGCAGGTGCCATAAGCGCAGCTACATCAAAGTTTGCCATTACTACAGATCAAATGGCCATATTGGATAGCGGCCTGGCTATTTCCAATTTGCGTTTTGTGAAAATAGCCTGGAAAGATGGTTCAAAAATGGCGATATACACATCCACTGGAAAGGAATATATAATTAACAACTCCCCTATGCCAATTCTTCCATTATATATGCTAATGGGCATAAAGTATTCCGCCATGTTCAGCAATTTCAAAACAATTTATCCCGGCACATCCACTGCCGGTGCCGATACGCTGAATTACTTTCATAATAACCTAAATAATGGAGCTTTGCTTGGTTACTCGTTTAATTTCGGAACCATGAGACTTACATGGGATCTGCTTAACTCCAGGGTTTCATTTTTGGGATTCTGTAGCCAGAATGGCGGCACAAGCGGCTGGACCACCACTATCGTATATAAATATACGCTCAGCGAAGATGGTGTGTACAAATTCACTTTATATACAGCCGCTTCGGGAGGTTATGTTTCAAAAATCATGACAAAAATGGATGCATTTTTAAGAAACGATAAAGGTATAAAGCTTGACTATTACTTAGATTCCGGAACAGGCACTGTTTATGGTCAAATGAGCAGTGTGGAATCACCGGGAACTGTGATGACTTTTGTGTTGCAATAGTTTACAGTAGCAGTTGACAATAATTAGAAGGCAGTCTGAAGATTTCTGACTGCCTTCTAATTATTGTCAACTTGTTCAATTCTCTAGTAACAGAAAGATTCTTGCATCAACAGGCATTTTCTCGCGGCGTACACAGCGATGCAGCAACACGGCTCAATCAAGCTGATTTTTTACTTCTCTACTACCCGCCCAATAGAATTCCTGCAGTACAAGTGAGTGACACAACGATGCTTAATAGTAGCACTACCGCCGGTTACAAAAAAGTTCTGAGTGATGAGTTTTTTGAGTTCTGAGTGAAACTTCTCCCTTCTTCCCTAGTCAAACCCATTCGGCTGTCCCAGCTCTTTTAACCTGCCTGCTTTTTTCAATACTTCCTCTTCAAGCGATTGCTTATAGACTGCGACTTTTGCTCCAATATTTTCATCAAAGGAGCCAATTATTGTTGCAGCGAGAATACCTGCGTTTTTGGCGGCATTTAAAGCTACCGTTGCCACAGGAATTCCGTTTGGCATTTGAAGTATGGATAGCACAGAATCCCAGCCATCAATAGAATTGGAAGATTTTACAGGCACACCTATAACCGGTAAAGATGTAATGGAAGCTACCATTCCCGGCAAATGCGCGGCGCCGCCGGCTCCGGCAATAATTACTTTCAAACCCCGCTCCCGCGCCGATTGCGCATACTGTACCATTCGTAACGGCGTGCGGTGAGCAGACACAACGGTGAGCTCATATTCAATTCCAAACTCTTTCAAAATATCGGCAGCAGCCTGCATAATATTCAGATCGCTATCGCTACCCATTATAATTCCAACAGAAGCTTTCATACCTGCAAATTAATACATTTGAAATCGCAAAATACTAATAACACAAGGCGCATTTAAAAGTTTTTGTCCACGAATTGCCACAAATTGCCACGAATTAATTTTGATATAACGGGCATTACGCAGGAATTATTTGCTGCGTTAGTTATAAGTCGCAAAGCGCAACATTCGTTCAATTGGTGCAATTTGTGGACATCAAATCCCTTATTACCACGCTGGCGCAGTTGCATCCAAAAATGGCAGGCATATAAGAAATAGTGCCTACTGTTGACCTTTTAGGCGAAGCTTCTTCAGATACAATTACCTTTTCGGAGTCTATTTCTTCCGGAGAAAAAACAGCTTTTATTCCTTTGCTGATACCAAATTTTTTCAGTCGTTTTCTTACATACCTCGCCAGCATGCAGTTATACGTTTTCGACAAATCAGTTATTCGTACCCGTGAGGGATCTGTTTTTCCACCGGCCCCTAATGATGTAACCAACGGCACATTCGCTTCCACTGTGGTTTTTATTAAATTTACCTTTGCAGAAAGCGTGTCTATGCAATCCACCACATAATCAAACCTGCCGTTCTCAATTACTTCTCTAGTGCGGTCGCCCTCCAAAAATTCAGCCAGCACAGTCAATTCAATTTTTGGATTAATATCTTTCAAACGCTCTGCCATTACCTCGGCTTTCAGCTTCTTTTCGTTTGAATGCAGTGCAAGAACCTGACGATTACAATTACTGAGATCTACAATATCCGCATCTACTATGGTCATTCGGCCAACGCCTGCACGAGCAATCATTTCAGCGCAAATTCCGCCAACTCCGCCAAGGCCCACCACCAACACATTTTTAGAACATAATTGTTCCGTCTTTTCATCCCCCAACAGCAATTGGGTTCTGCTCATCCAATAAGGAATCATAAATGATAATTAGGGTGCAAATATAGTTGATGGTTGTTGACCGGCGAGCAACCATTGCTCGTTTGGGCTCTCCACAAATTGCAATATTTTTTTGGGGGGGATACCGGCATATGTTTTTCATGGCATCATCGTTGTGTCACTCACTTGTACGGTAGGAATTCTATTGAGCGAGTTATGGGTTATGAGTGCTTTTGCTTTCACATGCAGTCAGTGTATAAAGCATTCTCAACTCTCAATTCTCCATTTATTTTAACCACAAGGGGCACAATAGAGGCTCAAGGTACACAAGAGTTTGCCGAATTGTTACCAACCCTTGTGTGCCTTGTGCTTTCCTGGTGAACCTTGTGGTTAAATAAATTGAGAATGCTGTATAGTTGAAAGTTGAAAAAATTGTTGAAATTACGAATATCCGCTTTGTGCGCGGGACTCCTTTCTCCTTTGGAGAAGGGCTGGGGATGAGGCTGCTCAATAGCATTCCTACCGTACAAGTGAGTGACACAACGATGCTTAATAGTAGCACTACCGCCGATTACCAAAAAATCAAATACATTATATTATTCAGCTCAAGTTTATCTGGCAACGAATCATATTCCGGAAACCGGCAACCCTCCAACCTGTTACTAATTTTTACTAACTTGCTGCACGATGATCTCGCAGGAAACGATACAACAGATTTTAAGCAGAATTGATATTATAGATATTGTAGGGGCTTTTGTGAAATTGAAAAAAAGAGGCGCCAACTATATTGGCTTGTGCCCGTTTCATAACGAGAAAACACCTTCTTTTTCAGTAAGTCCGGCCAAAGAAATATTTAAATGTTTTGGCTGTGGAAAAAGCGGCAACTCCATTAATTTTTTGATGGAGCATGAAAAATATTCTTATGTAGAAGCGCTGCGCTGGCTGGCCAACCGCTATAATGTGGAGGTTCAGGAAACGGAAACAAGCCCTGAATATAAAGCGTTGCAGCAAACCGCGGAAAGCTTGCACATAATTAATTCTTTTGCACAGAAATACTTTTCCGGCCTTTTAATGGACAATGAAGAAGGAAGGGATATTGGCCTCAGCTATTTAAAACAAAGAGGTTTCAGAGAAGATATTATTCAAAAATTTCAAATTGGCTATTGCCTTGAAAAAGGAAACGCGTTTGCTCAGGCCGCAATTTCCAACCAGTTTAATGCAGAACTGCTGCAAAAATCCGGATTGGTGGTTATGCGCAATGAAGGACTGGTGGACAACTACAGAGGACGGATCATTTTTCCTATTCATAATAATACCGGAAAAATAATTGGTTTTGGCGCCCGTATTATAAAAAGTAACGACAGAGCGCCAAAATATATCAATACGCCGGAAAACGAATTGTATGTAAAAAGCAAACTTTTATACGGCACTTATTTTGCCCGCCAGGCAATTGACAAGGCTGATGAGTGCTTGCTGGTAGAGGGTTATACGGATGTAATATCTCTGCACCAGGCCGGAATTGAAAATGTGGTGGCAAGTGGAGGAACATCGCTGACTGCAGATCAACTACGGCTTGTAAAAAAATACACCAATAATCTTACGATCATTTACGATGGCGATGCTGCCGGTGTAAAGGCCGCTTTGCGTGGCCTTGATATGGCGCTGGAAGAAGGGCTGAACGTAAGACTTGTTCTTATACCGGATAAAGAAGATCCTGATAGCTATGTAAACAAAGTTGGCGCAAAGGCTTTCCAGGAATTCATTGCGGCAAACAAAAAAGATTTCATACTTTTTCAACTGGACATTGCGCTGAAAGATGCCGGCACCGACACTACCAAAAAAGCCGCTGTTGTAAACCAGGTTGCAGAAAGTATTTCCAAAATAAATAAAGCGGAAGACTTTACCAAACAACAGGATTATATACGCCAGTGCTCTGAAATACTTAGAATTGAAGAACATGGTTTTACTGCGCTTGTAAACAAATTCATTCGCGAAAGGGTTAGCAAACAAGAGGCTTTCAAACCCGCTGCCAATACCGATTTCCCGGAACCTATATATGATGAAAACGGGTTTGAAATTCAAACGCCTTCCCCTAACGAATCTGTTGATGACTTACTTGGGCTAATTCAAAAAGATGAGTTGCAGGAAAGATCGGTGGTAAGAGCGCTTTTGGAATTTGGTATTAAACCCTGGGAAGATGATAAATGTGTAGCTGATTATATTTTTGAAGAAATGGTGGATGACGACCTGTTTGACAATAAACAACTGCTCAACATTATCCATATATATAAAACATGGTTTGATGCAGGACTAGAACCCACAGCGAAAAACTTTCTATATCATGAAGACACTGCAATTAGCTCGCTGGTAGTAACCATAATGGATTTTCCATATGAATTAAGTCCCAAATGGAAAGAAGAATATGATATGCCCGTGCCCAGCCGTGAAGATGTGTACAAACAGGAAGTTTTATCAACACTGGGTTATCTTAAGCTCCGAAAAATCAAACGCCTTATTGAGCAAAACCAGAAAGATTTGGAACAACCTCATTCGGCTGAAGAACAATTGATGCTAATTCAAACTCATCAGCACTTGAAAAACCTGGAACGTGAGATTCTGAAAAATGTAGGAACGGTGATTTTGAAATAAAAAGTGAAAACCGGGCAACGCAGGTTTTATACAGTTTAGCCGCGAAGACAACAAAAGAATGCAAAAGGCACACAAGGAATTACTGAATTATAATCAATCCTTGTGTGCCTTTTGCGAGCTATTTGAAATTTGGAGGGTAAAAAGCATTCATAACTCTCTACCCATCACTCGCTCAATAGCATTACTACTGTACAAGTGAGTGACACAACGATGCTTAATAGTAGCACTACCGCTGATATCCAAAAAATAAATGCAGTTGTATTATTGTGCTCAAAGTATATTAGTAATTAAACATAATACCACTTTCAACTTTCAATTTTCAACTACTTTTCTACCGGAGTTTTTTTACCATCAATCAATTTATCGATTGCGGTTTCAACTCTTTTTAAACGAGTTTCAGTTTTCCTGGCGCCGGTAATCCAATTAACATATTCAGTTTGGAAGTCGGTTGAAAGTTTTTCAAAGAAGGCTGTTGCTACTTTACTACGTTTTAACTCTTTTGCAAAATCGGTAGGTATAACTATCGTTTTTTTCTTTACCTGAGGAGCTACAGCTACAGCTACACCTACACCATCCTCGTCATCGTCATCGTATATGTTTTCTTCAACCTGCTCAACCGTGTTAAGGGCTTGCTCAGATTTTTGAAATCTGATAGCAGTCCAGACATGATCGAGCGTAACTTCATGCACATGCTCGAAACCGGCATCTGTAAGCATTTGCCAGCTGCAAGCCCTGTTCAGGTTAGATGCAATTTTTGAGGTTGACTTAGGATAAGCCACCCAAAATTTCCCTTCATCATTCAATGCGGGCAACACATCGGAAAGAATATTATTTAATTGACTTTCATTTATTGCAAAAACCAAAGCAAAATCTATACCTCGTGACTTTAGCAAGGGTGTCACATTTTTTGCAAAAAATAATTTGCTAAACTGTTTCTCAATGGTTGAAGGCAATCCCTGTATCAATAAATTTCTTTCCTCTGTTAATTGAAGTTTTTCAATCACATTTAGAGACATAATCAATCATTTGCTTTTTTGTCAAAAAAAAATAGCAGAATTGCAAAGTTAACCAATTGTCTGTTTTATCTAATAGCAGATCGCAAAAAAATCCCTTTTTGTCTATTAAAAAGGGATTCATATTAAACAACTTAATAAATTTCAATTGTTTATCCAGCATAAAAAATAATAAGTCAGAAACACATATGCTTGCATTTCTGACTTATTATCATATAATATCCGGTTATTTCTTTTTTGTGCTATTAGTTTGGGTTGGAGTGGTAGTAACAGGTTTGTACATTTTAAGTGCTTCCGGCATTAGTTCCTGCAACTTTTGAATACGGGTTGCTTCTACAGGGTGTGTACTTAAAATTTCAGGAGGCCTGCTGCTTCCTGCGCTCGCTTTTTCCATTCTCTGCCATAAGGGAACAGCTTCGCGGGGATCATAACCGGCCATTGCACATAAATAAAGGCCAAACTTATCGGCTTCCAATTCATCTTTACGTGAAAAAGGCAGCATCACTCCTACCTGCGAACCTATGCCATATGCATTCATAAACAATTGCTGAGTGGCAGCCGGTTTATTTGCCAGTGCTACACTTAATGCCACACCACCATATTGTTGCAATAATCCCTGGCTCATTCGTTCACTACCATGTCTTGCTACCGCATGCATTACTTCATGGCCCATAACCACAGCTAATGCGTTTTCGTTTTGTGTAATGGGTAATAAGCCGGTATAAACAACTATTTTACCACCGGGCATACACCATGCGTTTACTTCGTTTGATTTCACCAGGTGATATTCCCATTTATAACCCTGCAATTGATCACTCATATTATTAGCAGCGGCATACTGTGTAATAGCATTGGCAATACGCTGACCAACACGGGCTACCATTTGCGCATCTTTGTTAGTCGTAGGTACAATGTTAGCTTTATTGGAATCAAGAAACTGGCTATACTCCTGCAAAGCAAGCGCCTGCGCCTGCGATTCCGGTACCAGGCTTAATTGATTCCTTCCCGTAAACGCGTTTCGTGTACAGGCAACCACCAGAACTGCTGTAATAGGAACTAAGAGAAATAAATACTTTTTCATAACTATATGCATATGTTATTTGCTGAACAATTATTATACCACTGAAAGGCATATTAACTTTCAAATAGACTAAAAGAATACATAACGGGTTGCAGCTGATTAATTTTTATTATTTTGCCTGCGCCTCTTTCTTCTGTCGCGATATTTTAAAATAGGTACTTTACTTTCGGAACCATTTAAAATGCGGCCAATATTTTTTTGATGTGTGAGAATAACCATTAATGCAACGGCTATTGCAAATATTCGATAAGCGTGATTATCCACATTAAAGATCACTAAAATAAAGATGGGAAATGCTATACTGGCTAAAATTGAACTCAATGACACAAAACGGGTAAGATACAATACAAGCAAAAAAATCCCAACACAGCAAAGCGAAGTCCACGGCGATATACCCAACACCAAACCAAATAAAGTGGCAACACCTTTTCCCCCGCGAAAATCGGCCCAAATTGGGAAAATATGCCCCAAAACCGCAGCCAGTCCTAATATGATCTGTAAATTGGTGCGTGCTACTTCATCATTTATGATATAAGGAAGGAGATATACCAACTTTACTGCAGCCAATCCTTTTAGCATATCCACAATCATAACTATGGTACCCCATTTCGACCCCAAAACCCTAAAAGTATTAGTAGCGCCTGCATTGCCACTGCCATACTCACGTATATCAATATCAAAAAAACGCTTACTCACCCATACGGAGGTAGGAATAGAACCTATTAGGTAGGCTAATATTATAATCAACACTTCTTTCATGTGAATATGTGGTGTAAGTTGGAAGTTCAAAAATAGGGAAAACTACCATAATAGTCATAATTGGAACATTCATTTACTGCATTTTAAGACAAATCCAACTATTTTGCTCAATCATATCTGTACTTTTAAGATCACACCGGGTAGCTTCTTCCAAAATAATATTTTTATCCGAATTTAATAATCCGCTTAGCATCAAAATGCCACCTTCTGCCAGGTGAAGTTTCATATCCCGCAAGTGTTGAAGTATAACATTCCTGTTTATATTAGCCAGTATTATATCAAATTTTTTGTTTGTATCTATACTATCGGCTTTGCCAATTGTTATCCTGCTACAACTATTTCTTTCAATATTTTCTTTCGCATTTTCTATACTCCATTCATCATTATCTATTGCCAGCACATTTACCGCGCCCTCTTTCTCCGCCAGTATAGCCAGCACACCTGTGCCGGTTCCGAAATCAAATACCTCCTTATTTGTAAAATCAAGTTGCCGCATAGCTTTTATCATCATATAAGTAGTGGCATGATGACCGGTGCCAAAACTCATTTTTGGTGTAATGATAATTTCATGTTTCACATTTTGAACAGGGCCATGAAAATCCGCTCTTATAGCGCAATAATTTTCCACAATCACAGGAGCAAAATTTTTCTCCCACTCCTCATTCCAGTTTTTCTCCTCAAGAATATTTTTTTCAAAATCAATTTCATTCTCTTCGCAATATTCATTAAAGGCATGCTCATCAAAATCCTGCGCCAGTATAAAAGCCTTCACTACATTTTTTTCTTCTTCAAAACCGGTAAATCCCATACTTGAAAAAACAGCTACTAATATATCTTTCCTTTCTTCATTAAGCGGAGAAGTAATTTTTATTTCGATGTGTGCTGACATAATGATTTTGTTTTTGTCTGAATGATTCCTTCTTTTTACAATTAAAGCTCCTTCAAAGTTGAGTATTTTTTTTGGGAGACGAGCGATAGTAATGCTATTCATCTTTTGTTGTGTCACTCACTTGTACGGTAGTAATTCTAGTGAGCAGTAGGCTGTGTGCAGTAGGCAGTAAAGAGAAGTCAGAAATAGGAAATAAGTTGCCGGTTACCGGTTGCCGGTGTTGTCACGCACCTGGTGCTAACATGTCGAACAGCACCGTTGTTTAACCACAAGGGGCACAATAGAAGCTCAAGGTACACAAGAGTTTGCTGAATTGTTACCAACCCTTGTGTGCCTTGTGCTTTCCTGGTGAACCTTGTGGTTAGAATAAATTGAGAATTGAGAGTGGAGAATTGAGAATGCTTTATACACTGATTGCAAGCAAAAACAAAAGCACTCATAACTCATAACTCATAACTCATAACTTGTTGAATAGCATTTCTACCGTACAAGTGAGTGACACAACGGAAGCCCAATCAGGGAACCACCGCTGGTTCCATAATAAAACCTTTGAATTGCACTATTGCTAAATATGTAGTTAATCACTGATCTCTGACTTCTCTATAGCCACTCATAAAACGATCCACAAAAAAAGTGAGCTGTTGGCAGCCCACTTTTTAAAAATGATCTATTTACAAATTATTATTGTTGATCACTCTGAGGCCTTGGCTGGCTTTCAGGTTTTGGCAATAATATTTTGCGTGACAGTTTGAATTTACCTGTTTTAGGATCGGTGCCTGTGAGCTTCACTTTCACTACGTCGCCTTCTTTCAATACGCCTTCTAAAGTTTCAAGGCGCTTCCAGCTAACTTCAGAGATGTGTAACAATCCTTGTTTGCCCGGCAGGAACTCAACAAAAGCGCCATAAGGCATAATTGATTTTACGGTAGATTCGTACACTTCACCCACTTCAGGAACAGCAACGATACCTTTTATCCATGCAACGGCCTTTTCCACTGCTTCTTTTTTGGTACCAAATACGCTTACTTCACCGAGGTTATTCTTTTCTTCGAGATTAATGGTAGAACCGGTTTCGCGTTGAATTTCCTGGATCACTTTACCGCCCGGCCCGATTACGGCTCCTATAAATTCTTTATCGATATACAGTTTCACCATTCTTGGAGCGTGCGGTTTCACATCAGACCTTGCGGCCGGAATTGCATCATACATGGCATTCAGAATGTGCATCCGTCCACGGTTGGCTTGTGCCAAAGCCTGGCGCATAATGTCCATACTTAAACCATCCACTTTAATATCCATTTGCACGCCACAAATACCATCCCTGGTTCCTGTAACCTTAAAATCCATATCACCCAAGTGGTCTTCATCGCCAAGAATATCGGTTAACACGGCGAACTTTCCTTCTTTGGTGATCAATCCCATCGCTACGCCGGAAACGTGTTTTGGAACAGGAACACCTGCATCCATCAAGGCCAGCGAACCGGCGCAAACTGTTGCCATGGAAGAAGAACCGTTCGATTCCAGGATATCACTCACTACACGCACGGTGTATGCATAGTCTTCTCCGGGCATCATTTGCTTCAGTGAACGCATAGCAAGATTTCCATGCCCTACTTCGCGTCGACCCGGACTTCTCATCGGCTTGATTTCGCCTGTAGAGAACGGCGGGAAATTATAGTGTAAAATGAACTTAGAATATTCGGAAGTGGCGGCACTTTCTACCAGCAATTCATCTAACGGGGTACCCAACGTAACAGTTGTAAGAGACTGCGTTTCACCGCGTGTAAATAAAGCCGAGCCATGTGGTGTGGGCAAAATATCCGTTTCCATACTTAGAGGACGAACATCCTCCAGGCCACGGCCATCAAGGCGTGTACGATCATTCAATATCATATCGCGAACAACATCATATTGTAAATCGTGGTAATAATTTTTAGCCTGTTTTTTAATTACAGCATCAAGCTCCTCGCCTTCTGCCACATTATATGCAGTTTTCAAATATTCAAGCAGTTCCTCTCCTATTTCTTCAAATTTATCGCTACGCTCGTGTTTACCGCTTTTCGATTTTGCCACTTCATATACTTTGGCGGTAGCAAATTCATTTATTCTAGCACGCAGCTCTTCGTTTTGCGCGGGTTTTGTATACTCCCTTTTTGTGGTTACTCCTTTTGCAGCACGTAATTCTTCCTGCGCTTTTACCTGCACGCGAATGGCATCATGGGCCACTTCAATAGCTTTAATTAAATCTTCTTCGCTGCATTCTTTCGATTCACCTTCCACCATCATAATATTTTTGTTGGTGGCGCCAATCATGAAGTCCATATCAGCATTTTCCATTTGGCTGCGTGACGGATTGACAACATAATTGCCATCAACTCTTGCTACGCGTACTTCGGAAATTATTTCCTGGATGGGAATATCTGAAACTGCGAGTGCGGCAGAAGCAGCAAGACATGCAAGAGAATCCGGCAGTACTTCAGGATCACTTGAAACGAGTGTAACCAGTACCTGTACGTCGCAGAAATAATCTTCCGGGAAAAGCGGACGTAAAGCGCGGTCGATAAGGCGTGAAACCAATACTTCATAATCACTCAATCTGCCTTCTCTTTTGAAAAACGAACCAGGAATGCGACCTGCCGAAGCAAATTTTTCCTGGTAATCAACGGTCAGGGGAAAAAAATCCTGGCCTTCTCTCGGCTCTTTATTAGCTACGGCTGTAGCAAGAAGAATACAATTGCCCTGGCGAACCGTAACGGCGCCGTCGGCCTGGCGTGCCAGTTTACCGGTTTCTATGGTAACTGTGCGGCCATCTCCTAAATCAAATGTTTTACTTATTGGCTGTGATAGCATAAGTTTTGTTTTTGTCATAACAACTCAGTCAAGGCGGGAATTTGTGGGTTGTCATGATCTTTTAATTGTGTTAATAGTAATACGTACGTATGCAAAAAAACTATTCCCAACCATGAAATGACAGTTGGGAATAGTTTATATATACATAAAAAGTTATTTTCTAAGTCCTAATTTTTCGATCAGCTCGCGGTACCCCTGAAGGTTATTTTTGCTCAAGTAAGTTAACAACCGTTTTCTTTTACCTACCAGTTGCATCAATCCACGGTGAGTTGAAAAATCTTTTTTGTTAGCTTGTAAGTGTTTGGAAATCTGGCTTATACGTTCAGTTAGTAAAGCAACTTGGCCCTCGATAGAACCTGTATTGGCAGCATTACCACCATAATCTGCGAAAATTTTTGCTGTCTTTTCTTTTGTTAAATACGGCATCTGAAATTCTTTTTAAAAAAACATCCGATTAAAAATCTATTTAATTTGGCTGCAAATGTATAACAATTAAATGAAACAGCACATTAAAATTATAGTTGAAAATTGAAAGTTTTAATAAATGGAGAGTTGAGAATGCTTTATACACTGACTGCAAGCCAAAAGACAATTTCTTCTGATCTTTGACTTCTCTACTGCCAACTGCCCACTGCCCACTGTCAACTGCTCACTAAGGTTACTACCGTACAAGTGAGTGACACAACGATGATGCCATGAAATACTAATGCCGGTATCTAAAATATCTACCAACCGGCTTCTTAATGAATGCTAAATTTGGGGTGCATCCTGATACTTAGTATAATTACATTTTCCTGAGCTGAAAAGTTTTACCGTATAAAGTCCAAAAAATTGCAAAAGCGGATTTTTTGTTATTGAGACCTTCTATTCATCATACTTTTACAGTTTTAAAAAAAATTAAACACATGCAAACTATAAAATTCGGATTGATCGGCTGCGGAAATATTGGCCCAAGGCATGCGGAACATATTAGCCGCGTGGGAAAACTGACATTTGCATGTGATATTGCGCCTGAAAAAGCACAAACCATAGCGCAAAAATATGATTGCCGGGCTTTTTACTCTTTGGATGAAATACTTGCTTCTAGTAACCCGTTGCCTGACGTAATTTCGGTTTGTACCCCAAACGGATTGCATGCAGAACATTCCATTAAAGCGATGGAAGCCGGCTGCCACGTGCTGTGCGAAAAACCAATGGCTATAACCGTGGCTGATGGGCAGACAATGATTGAAACAGCCGAAAAAACCGGCAAAAAATTGTTTATAGTAAAATCTTCCCGCTACAACCCGGCGGTGCAGGCTTTGAAAAAAGCGCTTGATGAAAATGCATTGGGTAAGATCTGCAACTTCCAGCTAAATTGTTTTTGGAACAGGCCCCCGGCTTACTACGCCAATTGCTGGAAAGGAACTACCCACCTTGATGGCGGCACTTTATTTACCCAGTTCAGCCATTACATTGATGTGCTTTGCTGGTTTTTGGGCGATTGTTTAACGGTGAGCGGTACACGGAGAAATTTTCTGCATACCGGCGTTATCGATTTTGAAGATTCGGGAAGTGTGGTACTGGAAATGAAAAACGGCAGTATTGGCGGAATTAACTGGTCGGTGAACGCTTTTAACAAAAACATGGAAGTGTCGCTAACTATAATTGGGGAAAAGGGAATGGTGAAATTGGGTGGTGAATATATGAACACGATAGAATATCAATCGATCGAAAACTATACACTTGAATTGGTGGGAAAAGATAATCCCTCGAATGATTACGGATTTTATAGGGGCTCTATGAGCAACCACGACAAAGTGTATGACAATCTTGTTCTGGCGTTGAATGATGCCGCGCATCCGTTTGTAAATGGCAACGACGGATTAAAAACTGTGGAATTAATTCACCAGATATATCAAAACGCTGTTATTAAATAAAAAAGAGCAAGTAATTTGAACACTGTGAAAAAACTGGTTTTTACTGTTACCAATAATCTGACATGTGATCAGCGAATGATCAGGATATGCACATCGCTGGTAAATAAGGGCTTTGATGTAACTTTAATAGGCACAACCGGTAGAAATGATAAAGCCTTAACTCACCAGCCATATGCGCAGCAAAGAATTCATTGCGTTTTCAGAAAAGGAAAATTGTTTTACATAGAATATAACCTGAAATTATTTTTTACCCTTTTAAGAAAAAAAGCCGACGCGGTTTGCGCTATAGATTTAGACACCATTTTACCTGTATTATTTGCCTCACACATAAAAAACACAGTACGCATTTATGATGCGCACGAACTGTTTAGCGAAATGAAAGAAGTAATTACAAGACCTCGCATTCACAAAATGTGGCTGAGTATAGAAAAATACGCTGTGCCTAAATTCCCGCATGGCTATACGGTAAGCGGCAGCATTGTAAATGAATTTTATAAAAGATATAAAGTACAGTATGAGCTTATAAGAAACGTGCCGGTATTATACCCTACTAAAAAAGTAGAGAAAAACCGGAAAGTGATATTATACCAGGGAGCAGTAAATGAAGCACGAGGCCTGGAATACCTTCTTCCCGCTATGGAAAAAGTGGATGCGCAGCTTTGGATTTACGGAGATGGCAATTTTATGCAACAATGCAGGGAAGTTGCACAAACAGAAAAGCTCAAGGATAAAATTTTCTTTAAAGGCATGGCATTGCCCTATGAATTAAAAAATATAACTGCCGGAGCTTATATAGGAATCAACCTTGTGGAACCTGTTGGACTAAACCAGTTATACTCCCTTGCCAATAAATTTTTTGATTATATACACGCGGGAATACCGCAACTAACAATGAACTTTCCTGAATATGCAACAATCAACAATGAATATGAAGTGGCGGTATTAACAGACTCATTAAATATGGATTTAATTGCCGAGAAGCTAAACCTTTTATTAACGGACTCTGTTCTATATAGCAAACTGGCACAGAATTGCCATACCGCAGCTCAATACTTTAACTGGCAAAAAGAAGAAGAAAAACTATTTACCTTTTACAAAACCTTATTAGTCTAAATTCGTGGAAAAGCACTTACATATAGTTTGTCTTGATGTTCCTTACCCTGTAGATTATGGCGGAGTATTCGACTTATTCTACAAGCTGAAAGCATTGCATTGCCTTGGTATAAAAATACACTTACATTGTTTTGAATATGGCCGTGGCCAGCAAAAAGAATTAAACAAATATTGCGAAGAGGTATTTTATTATAATCGAATAAACGGACACAAAAGTATTTCCGCTAATATTCCCTACATAGTGGCATCAAGAAATTGCGATATATTGCTGGCTAATCTTCTTAAGAACGATTACCCCATTTTATTGGAAGGCATTCACTGCACGCATCACATTTTTAATGAAAACCTGCGCGAACGAAAAATAATCCTTCGCCTGCACAATGTAGAATACGAATATTATTACCAACTGTTCAGGCACGAAAGATCTTTACCTAAAAAACTGTATTATTATTTCGAAAGCAGGCTGCTAAAGAATTATGAAAGAAAAGTAGCGACAAGAATTCCGATTTTAGCAGCCGCAATAAAAGATGTAACCACCTACAAAGAAAAGTTTAATGCCAAGAACATTTCATACCTGCCTGTATTCATTCCATATAGGGATATTACAAGTAAAGAAGGGCTTGGCACATTTTGCCTTTATCACGGAAACCTCAGCGTAGCAGAAAATGAAAAAGCCGCCATCTGGCTTATAAAAAATGTATTCAACAAAATTCAAAAACCATTTGTAATTGCGGGAAAAAATCCATCTAAGAGATTAAAAAGGCTGGTTCAAATTCATCCGCTTGTTCATCTTGTAGCAAACCCCGATGAAGCGGAAATGCAGGATCTGATTGCCAAAGCGCAAGTAAATGTGCTTCCTTCCTTTAATCAAACCGGTATAAAATTAAAGCTGTTGAACGCGTTGTTTAACGGACGACATTGCGTGGTAAACGTTCCCGCTATTGAAGATACGGGCTTTGAAGAAGCCTGCCATGTAGCTAATGACGAAACCGATTTTCAGAAAACAATTTCGCAGTTGTTTTACAAACCTTTTTCAACATCTGACATACAACTGCGAAGAGAAATATTAACAGGTTCTTTCGATAATAAAAAGAACGCGGAAACTTTAATTAAATTGATATGGTAGCGTTATCTTCCACCCTGCCCCTTTCCGTTCTTAATGTACGTGCCGGAAATTTTGAAATAACAATATAGTCATGGGTGGCCATAATAATAGCGGTACCATAGTCGCGGCTAATATGAAACAATAGCTGCATAATTTCATCAGAAGTTTCCGGATCCAGGTTGCCCGTAGGTTCGTCGGCCAGTATCAGTTTCGGAGAATTCAACAAAGCCCTGGCAATATCCACTCTTTGCTGCTCGCCGCCACTCATTTCAAAAGGCATTTTAAACCCTTTACTTTTCAGGCCTACTTTATCCAGCACATCAGCAATTTTTTCATCCATTAGTTTTTCATCCTTCCAGCCCGTTGCACGCAACACAAATTTGAGATTATCATTCACATTTCTATCCGTCAGCAATTGAAAATCCTGGAACACCACACCCAGGTTACGACGCAGGAACGGAACCGTTTTCCAGGTCACTTCTTTCAAATTAAATCCAACCACTGTAGCGCTGCCTTCCTTCAATTGCAGATCGCCATATAATGTTTTCAGCAAACTCGATTTTCCCGTTCCGGTTTTCCCCACCAGGTACACAAACTCACCTTTGTTAACAGTTAAATTCACATCCTGAAGCACCAGGTTATCGCCCTGGTATATATTCGCGTTAGTAATTTCTACAATTTTTTCAGACATAACTATAATCCGTTTTTAAACCTGTTGTGAGACAAAACTAATTAAATATTCGCGAGAATTTATAAAGCATTTTTGGGACTTGTTGATGGTTGTTGGTTGTTAGTTGTTAGTTGTTAGAGGAAGCCTGCATTGTACAAGCTTGCCAATTTATGCGATTCCTCCGGTAAGCATCTTATTACTATTTTGAAATGTTATTTTTTTGTTCCCGGCATTTGTAACTCCGGTTAAGCATCGTTGCGTCGCAGTACGTTCATCGGTAGTAATGCTATTGAGCTATGGGTTTAATGTTAAAGCACCCGGCAAGTGGCAAATGTTGCGGCAAGCAGCAGTATAGAACTTCAAAGCTGCAAAGCTTGAAGAGCGTGACTGAATACTTTGCCGCCGCAAACACAAATCCCTAACACGTTGGCTGCTATTGAAATTTCTTCAATACCATTTTTATACCCAACGAAGGAAACCATTTGCGTATGAGCATAATCATACGGCTACTGTCATTACAGCCCACATACGATTCGTATTTTTCTTTCAAAATTATTTTTGCCGACTGTCGAGCAGCTTTGTCCACCGGACATCCTTGCCCAACGGCTTTTCCGCCATCAATGTTTCCTTTAGCCCCTATCGCCTTTTCAGTGAGGGAAGTTTGCATAACTCCGGGAATAAGCGTTGTTATGTAAATATTATATTTTTGAACCTCTATCCGTAGGCTGTCGAAATAACTGATTAAAGCAGCTTTTGCCGCGCAGTACGAAGAGCGTTTTGGCATACTTACCCTGGCCAGACCACCCGATACGACGACAATATGCCCGGTACCACGCTCAATAAAATGAGGTAAAATATATCGGGTGAGTTGAGTACTCCCGAAAAAATCAATTTCCATTATCTTCCGTTCCACTTCGGAAGAGGTTTCCATTACAGTTGCATTTTGCGCTACTCCTGCATTGTGTACAATCATGTCGATATGTCCAAATGACTTTATAGCTTCCTGTGTTTTAGCTTCAAATGTATGCTGTTCGGATAAATCCAAAGGAAGGACAAAAGCGTGTTGTATCTTATTTTTTACCCTAACCAACCCCTCTTCGTGGCGTGCAGACAGGATTATTTTTGCACCTCTGCCGGCAAACTCCAAAGCAAGTGCTTCACCAAAGCCAGATGAGGCTCCGGTAATCCAGATGGTCTTATCATTGAATGTTTTCATGGCTATTCTTTTGTGATTTTACAAGGGTACAATCATAACGCTGTCTCTTGCTGTTAATACTATGTATTGCGTTGCGTGTTGAAATCATCAATAGTTATTCATATCCACGCTGTTCGACATGCGCAGCGTATTGAACATCTTGTCCAACATTTGAACTTTATTAACACAGAAATCCGCCAACAAACGCCAATGCGGAAACGTTGGCTGCAAAATTTTGAGACCTCCAATTTTCATAATACTATTACTTTTTGTAAGCACATCCTGTTCGACACCCTGCTTTTGCCACTTGACAGTTCAGCTTTTTATTTCAAAATAAAAGCCGATCAAGGCATATGGTAAACGTTGCTACAAGCAACAGGATAGAACTTCAAGG
The DNA here is from genome assembly GCA_031553495.1 of Flavihumibacter sp. Taxonomy (GTDB): domain Bacteria; phylum Bacteroidota; class Bacteroidia; order Chitinophagales; family Chitinophagaceae; genus Pinibacter. Next base: position 55,426 of record JAVBLN010000006.1, on the reverse strand, counting down.
CTGCAAGCCTTGAAGAGCGTGGAAAGTTAGTTATTAGCACCAGTTGTTTTGTTCATCAATGTTTTAGTTTTACTGCTCTTGTCGCTATAAATGAAGGGAAAAAATTGTCCATTTTATTTTCTCCGCCCCAGTCATCTTCATACATATCAGTTAATATAAAACCCGCTTCTAATTGTCCGCCAATTTGATGTGTCAAGCTGTGTCCGAAAATTAATGCCTCATTGTTTCGTTTAAGTTCTTCTAACTTTTCTATCGGCAAAGAATGTGTGTCTGAATATGGTTGTTTGTATATCAAATTCAAATTTTCTTCTTCCAATTGTAATGATACAGGATTTGTGAACCCTGTCATTAAAATTCCGTTTGGCTTTAGAACTCTGAAACTCTCTTTCCAAACGGCTAAAACATTGTCAACAAAAACCGTTGAACAAGGATTAAAAACCAGGTCAAATGTATTGTCTGCAAATACTGAAAGGTCTTTCATATCTCCTTGAACTGTTTTTATGTCAAGGTTAAATCTGTCACTGATAATTTTGTCTTGTTGTAATTGCTTTTCGGAATTGTCAAAAACTGTAATATCTGCTCCCAAAGTTGCCAAAATCGGACATTGTTGTCCGCCACCCGAAGCAAGTCCTAAAATCTTTAGACCTTTCAGGCTAGGAAACCAATTGTGAGGAACCGGTTTTTTCGGTGTCAAAACAATATTCCAGTTTCCATTTTTTGCGTTTTCTAATTCCTGTTCAGAAACAGGAATTGTCCAGCGGTTTTTTTTGTCAACGTAATTGTCCCAAGCCGATTTGTTATACTTTACAATGTCCATTTTATTTAGTGGTGTGTGGTTTTACAATTGGTGCCAACGAACGCACACTGGCTGTGGTGCATTTTTTATAGTTCTAAAATCACCTTTAAATTTTCTTTTAGTTGAATTATCTGTTCATTTGTCAACTTGCTCATCCTTTTAATAAAACGCTTGTTGTCAATTGCTCTCGGTTGGTCAACCAGAATATCGCTCAATTTTTGTAGTTGTGATTTTTTTAGATGAACTCGTAAAATTTCCGCTTCAGGTTTAATGTTTGTTGTTATCGGGCATACAATTGTTGATAAATGAGTATCATTGAGAAGATCGGTTTGGATGATTACTACGGGTCTTGTTTTACCAGGCTCGGAACCAACTGTTGGATTTAAATCTGCAAGCCATATGTCATACTGCTTATATTTCATCGGCTAGTTTTTCAAATTCAGCTAACACCTCGAATGAGCTTCTAGACACAAGTTTACTTTCATTCGCAAGTTTCTTTTTTAGAATTCGTCTTTTATTAAATTGATTGTAGAGATTAAGTGCTTCATTAATATAGCGATTCCGTGCAAGATTTAACTCAGCAACAACCTTTTCAGTTTCTTCAAAAACGTTATCATCGAGTTTGAGAGAAAGAGTTTTCATAATCTTATCTTTTTCGCAAAGGTATATACAAATAGTATATCCTACAAATTTTGAAGCTCTCACACGCATCACAGCTAACACTCAAATCCATGTGTACACCTGGCGCAAGCGCAGCTCTGAAGGATTGCCTGTTCTTAAATACCGGCAACCTGCAACAGGCTCAATAGCATTCCTGCCGTACAAGTGAGTGACACAACGATGCTTAATAGTAGCACTACCGCCGGTTCACAAATTAAAAATATACTCTCACTCCGCCGATGGGCATAAATGAATATTGGTATACATACACAATTTTTTTCTGGTTGTCATTATAATACTGTGTCCAGATATTTTTGTGATTGGTTACATTATCAAGTTCAACAAAAGCCTCTACGGTGGCCTTCTTGAAAAAATTTTTTAAACTAACATTAATGTCTACCCTAAAATAATCAGGCTGTTTGTTTGTGTATGCTTGTGAGTAATCGTACATCCAGTTCCACATGGTTCCGCTGGCAGGCACATATCTTTTGCCGCCCATGTAGGCAATTTTGGTATTGAACGACAAAATATTCGATGTACTTATTTTCCATTCATAGCCACCCAATAAATTAAATGTATAATTTCCCGAAAACTTCGTATTGCGCTGTATGCCGTCAAACCCTTTGTACGTGGAGTTATAAAGAGAAGTGGTAAATAAAAAATAATAATTGTTTGATAAAAATTTTTCTAAAGTAAGCTCTATGCCGTAATTGGTGCCTGTGCCTTTATTAACAAAAGCGTAATCCCAATTATTGTAATATTCATCACCAAAATTTAAAATGGATTCTTGCGGAATACGTGGAATTACAGGAACTTTAAAGAGATACTGGTAATAGCCTTCTGCTTTCAAACGCATGTTTTGCGCGAGCTTCCAATCGTAGCCAATTACGTTTTGCCAACTGTGTGTCATCTTTACATGCTCATTAGGATAGCTATCGTTTTCTTTGAAGAAGTAAACCAGCTTGGGCTGCAATTGCGAATGCAACCCGCTGCCCACACTTAAGGAATGACGGGCATTTACATCCCACCGCAATCCTGCACGGGGTTCCGCAATCCAGTCTTTGTTAAGCGTGTAATACTGGCTGTATACACCACCGGTAAACCGCAGTATATCACTAAAGCGATGCTGCCACTCCACAAAACCTTTAATGAGCGTACTGTTTTTTTTCGCATCATGCAACACACGCTCATTGCCATCTCGAAAAATGGCATCCTTTAAATCAGTTACATACAAATTTGCTCCCGCTGACGCGCTTATATAATTTCGGGCACTAAAGCGGTGACTTAACACCGCCGAATAAGAATACTGCGCTTCTTTAAAATGATTATTAAAAAACAATCCCCTGCTTTCATTATGCCATGTAACGGTATCCTCTCTTATCTTTTGAGAAAATGACTGGTACGAAAACCTGTTCTCAAGTCTTGTGTTATTTGTAAAGCGATGAGTATAATTCAGTCCTGTAAAAAGCTGTAAATTTTTCAAACGAACATCCTGTCCCACATCTCCGGGAATCCATTCGTTATCATCATTCATATCGGGTTCAATATGTATTTGCGAAGCGCCTGCAATGGTTACAACAGAAAGATTTCCCTTCTTCAACGGAATATTGATCTTACCTGAAACATCCTGGTATTCCGGCACAGCGCCGCCGGCGCCTACAAATTTTATACCCATCGCCGACATCAGTTCCAAAAACGAATAGCGTGCATTGATCATGTACGATGCTCTGCTCTTTTTTGATAAAGGCCCTTCCGCTCCGGCTTCCACGCCATTCACGCCCACCATGCCCATTAGCTCATGCTGTTCATCATTGCCGTTGCGCAATTTCAAATCGAATACACCGGAAAGGGCATTGCCAAATTCTGCCGGAAAAGCGCTGGTATAAAAATCGGAATTCGCCAATTGATTATTATTCAAAATGCTGATAGGGCCGCCGGTTCCGCCCATTGCACCAAAATGATTTGGATTGGGAATATCAAAACCATCCAATCGCCAAAGCAAGCCCATTGGCGAGTTTCCGCGAATAACAATATCATTCCTGGAATCGTTGGCAACCGTTACTCCTGCAAAGTTTGCCACCATCCGCGCTGGATCGAACCATGTGCCCGCATAACGGTTTGCTTCTTCCATGCTTAACATGCGCGAACTAACTATGGCCATTTTATTGAGCGCCGCAGTCTTATCAGTCCGTTGTTTCACAATCACTTCTTCCAGCATACTCACACGCTCTTCCAGTGCAATTTCCATCACAGTTTCCTTTCCGGAACTCACAATTATATTACTCTCTGTATAGGGCAAATAAGAAACAGATGTTGCCATTACATCGCAACGGCCGGCAGGAATATTGCTGATCTTAAACCAACCCAGCGAATCGGTGAGCGTTTGTAAAATTCTTTCATTAGTGCGCACTTCAATTGTAACACCCGCTATCGGGTTGCGCGATTGTTTTTCCACAACTTTGCCGCGAACAACCTGCGCCGAACTTATAATACTTTGCAATCCACAAAACAATAGAAAGATGCAATATTTAAAATTCATTTTTACATAGGAATTAAGGCGAAAATAAGAATAAAGGGAGTATGAACAGCACCGTTGTTTAACCACAAGGGACGCAATAGGAGGCGCAAGGTACACAAGGGTTTGCTGAATTGTTACCAACCCTTGTGTGCCTAGTGCTTTCCTGGTGAACCTTGTAATTAAACAATTTCTTCAGACCTCTGATTTCTGAACTATGATTTCTCTACTGCCTACTGCCTACTGCCAACTCTCCCCCCACAAACTCAACTAAAAAAAACATACGCCAAAAGAATGGATGTTATAATTCCGGCAAGATCAGCCAACAGCATTGCAGGGATTGAATAGCGTGTATTTCTAACAGCCACCGCTCCAAAATAAACGGCCACCACATAAAAGGTAGTATCCGATGAACCCTGCAACACGCACGACAATCGGCCCGCAAATGAATCCGGACCAAAAGTGTTCATGGTATCAATCATCATACCTCTTGCCCCGCTACCGCTCAAAGGCTTTATTAATGCGGTTGGCAGGCCATCTACAAAACGCGTATCCATGTGTAGAAAAGTAAAGAAACTTTTCATTCCGTTGATGATAACATCAAACGTGCCGCTGGTACGCAATAAACTTATAGCCACCAGCATGCCCACCAGGTAAGGAATAATGCGTACAGCCGTTTCAAAACCGCCTTTCGCACCTTCAATGAACGCGTCAAAAACATTTATCTTTTTATAAATAGCGCCAAGCACAATAAACAGGAAAATAGAGAGTATTAGTCCGTTGCTTAACGCGCCGGAAAAAGACTGCACACCTTCATACGAAAGTGTATTCAAATAAATAACCAGCAATGCTATAATAGCCGACAAGCCGCCAATCCAAAGTATGATGGCAGGTTGCAACAATTTAATTTTTTGCTTGAACGAAACAATAAACATGGCGGCTATTGTAGCCACAAATGTGGCAATCATGCAGGGAATAAATATATCCGTAGGATTTGCCGCCTTTACAGCCGAGCGGGCCGCTATAATACTAACAGGTATTAACGTAAGCCCCGAAGCATGCAAACACAAGAACATGATCTGCGCATTGGAAGCCCTGTCTTTATGCGGATTTAGCTCTTGCAGGCTTTCCATAGCCTTTATACCAAATGGCGTGGCGGCATTATCAAGATTGAGCAGGTTGGCTGAAAAATTCATGATCATATGTCCCATGGCAGGGTGATCTTTCGGAAGCTCAGGAAAAAGTTTTGAGAAAAATGGAGCTATCAACCGCGACAAAAACCTTATGCCACCTGCCCTTTCGGCAATTGCTAAAAAGCCCATGAACAACGCCATAATACCAATGAGGTTAATACAAATTTCAACGGCATTTTTGCAGGTTTGTATAACGCCATCAGTTTTCTTTACCAGTTTTGGTTTTATGGAAGCATAAGTAAAAACTTTCGCGGACGGATGCGCGGCTTGCAAAGCTGTTATGGAATCTGAAGACAAATTGTTGGTTATAATTACAGCAGGCGCATGCGCGGAATCTGCAGGCACATAACCATAATCTTTCAAATAACCGGCAAACGCTGCACGTGAAGCCGCGTCTGTTTTACCGGGATCGCCAACAAAAGTATAACGAACCGTTTCATAAGCATCATTCGCTTTGCCAATTACCATGCGGCTGAACATTTGCTTATCGCCCAGCGCAAAATATTGGAATGCGCCAACCGCTATCGCCACTATTATAAAAGCCGACCAAATTCTACTTAATGCCATGGTTAATTTTGAAAATTTGATAATTCGAAAATGAGCTAATGGGAATGAACTTACTCCATATTGCCAATTTACAAAAGAAACAAAGCTAAAACTTTCATCATCAAGCTCGCGGAATTTATTATTTCACGCCAAAGATGCAAAGAGTTGATCTGATCTCTGGTATCTTAATATTTTATGGTACCAGCTATGGTTTTTCATGGCATCATCGTTGCGTCGCAATCACTTCATCGGTAGAATATCTATTGAGCGGTGGGTTTCACGCAAAGCCGCAAAGATGGCTAAGAGCGCAAAACATTCTGTGTCACGTCCTGAAAAAAGCGTTGTTCAGATGTCCTACACCTTTGAGGTGTAGGACATCTGAACTCTGATTTCTGACTTCTGATTTCTGATTTCTCTACTGCCCACTGTCAACTGCCCACTAAAGTTCCAACCGTACAAGTGAGTGACACAACCGGAGCCCAATAGTAGCACTACCGCCGGCTCCCAAAATACACCTTCTGATTAATGCATTTTCAAATTATCTTTGCGCCCCGGAAAACCATTTTTTAAATTTAAATTAACAAACATATATAATCATGGGATTGAAAGCAGGGATTGTAGGGTTACCGAATGTTGGAAAATCTACCTTGTTTAATGCAGTAAGCAACAGCGCCAAAGCGCAAGCCAGTAATTACCGGTTTTGTACCATTGAGCCAAATGTAGGCCTGGTGGACGTTCCGGATGAAAGACTGAACAAACTGGCGGAATTTGTGAAACCCAACCGTATTGTGCCCACACAAATTGAAATTGTGGATATTGCCGGCCTTGTTCGCGGAGCCAGTAAGGGCGAGGGTTTGGGAAATAAATTCCTGGCAAACATTCGCGAAGTGGATGCTATTGTGCATGTGGTACGCTGTTTTGAAGATGAAAATATTTTGCGTGATGAAGGCGCCATCAATCCTGTGAGCGATAAAGAAATTATTGAAACCGAACTTCAGTTGAAGGACCTGGAAAGTGTGGAGCGGAAATATCAGCGTTCTGAAAAACTGGCCAAAACCGGCGATGCCAAACAAAAAGCGGAGTTTGAAATATTGAAACGCTGCAAAGAACATTTGGAACAGGGGAAAAGCATTCGCTCGCTTGATTTGAGCAAAGAAGAAAAATTCGCGATTGCCGATTTGTTTTTGCTAACAGAAAAACCTGTGCTATACGTGGCAAATGTGGATGAAGCATCCATGCATACGGGCAATAAATATTCCGAAGCGCTACAAGCCGCCATAGCCAACGAAGACGCGGTGGTGGTGATAATGAATAATTCTATTGAAGCGCAAATTGCCGAAATGGAAGACCCCGCCGATCGTGAATTGTTTATGGATGAATACCATATGGATGAACCGGCTTTAAACAAGCTGATCCGTTCTACTTACAAACTGTTGCAACTTCAAACTTATTTTACAGCCGGTGTGCAGGAAGTGCGTGCATGGACTATTCATGAAGGCTGGAAGGCGCCACAAGCCGCCAGTGTAATTCATACGGATTTTGAAAAAGGTTTTATAAAAGCAGAAGTGATATCTTATAACGACTTTATAACACTCGGCTCCGAAGCCGCATGCCGCGAAGCCGGTAAACTAAGAATTGAAGGAAAAGATTATGTGGTGAAAGACGGCGATGTAATGCACTTTAGGTTCAACGTGTAATAGTTGAAAATTGAAAGTTGAAAATTGAAAGTGAAGATTCTATAGCACTTTCAATTTTCAACTTTCCACTACACCAGATAAGCCCCCGTTACTTCGCCATTTTCCACTTCTACAAAAATCTGTTCCTGTAAGGTGGTGGCCAGTGAAACGCCCACGTAATCAGTATTTACAGGAAACATCTTATGAGTTCTTTCCACCAGCGCAAGTGTTTGTATTTTTTTAGGATGATATTGCAGAAATGGTTTCAACGCATATAACATTGTTTTGCCGCTGTTGGCCACATCATCCACCACTATAATGCAGGTGTTATCAAAATTTTCATTGCTTGCCACGTGTATTTCACCGGGGTTTCTTTTATCAAGATCGATTTCAATAACATCAAGCACACCCGGAAAAACCGGTTGCAATATTTTTTTCAAATAATGCGCAATGGCTATGCCGTTATCCTTTATTCCCGCTAGTATCAGCCGGTGCTCGCCAATATTTTGTTCCGCAATTTCATAAGCCATTCTTTCCAGTTTCTTTGCCGCTATTTGTTTATCTAGAATATAATTCTTTTGTTCAGTCATTGTATTATTAATTAATAGTCGAAAGTAAGGAACATTTAAGATTTGAGATCTGAAATTTGAAAACTGAAATGTTGATGGCGAGGAGTGATGAGTTTTGAGTTTTGAGTAATGAGTGCCGGGCTGTTTATTTATTAATCGATCTCTTTTTTTTAAAAGGGTGCTCAGCCTTATTTTTGCGTTTCAAAATAATAGCACAATATGAATGTTGAAAAATTAATTAACATAAGTTGGTATTTAAACTATAAACCTTACAATACCCATTCTGACTATGATTTATTCTACCTTAGAATTTGCAGGGATATTTTTAAGATACTAAAGAACAAGAATGAAACCACAAATGAAATGCTATCCGATGAAAACCTGCGAGATATGGCTTACAATATCACCGCGTATTTTGAGGATGTGGTTAACAATATAGGATTTTGGGAGTCGGTGAAAACGTTAAACAGGGAACATTTTGGAAAAAGCCTGCCCTTCTTTCCTCCGGAGCATTCCGGTACAGAAACAGCAGAAGAAAATGATATATCTGTAAATGACATTCACTATCTCCTGTTTTTAGCAATGGTTTCATTATTTAACAGTGAGGATGATTACTATTTAGTAGATTTTAATACACCGTTTATTGTAGAAAGCGCCAAATCTATTTTTGAACACCTCGACTTAATTGAAGATGTGGTGATAACTAATTTTTATGAAGACTATTTGGATGTGAGCAAGCTGGATTATATAGGTGTAAAAAAAATTGCAAGCTGGTTTACTTTCAATAGTTATCTTACCCGTATTGAGTTTTCAAAAAAGCTAAGGAAGATAGTAATTAAGGAACAAAGCAAGCATAATTCGTCATTTGAAGATATTGACAAAAAAATTTATATACACTCCGACCTTTATACTTTTGTTTGCCCGTCCAATGTTACAGCATATTTCCCGGTAGATATACTGGCAGGTGCAGTAATAGGCAGTCAACAGGATAAAGAGGATATGAAAAATTTGAAATTCAGGCCACAAGGAATTTTTGATTATATTAAAGAAGATGAGGATAGTATCAAATTCAAACATACTGACACACAGGATGAATTTGAAGTACTCAAAAGTTCATTTGGCAATTCGGATAATATGCAAGTGTGTGAGCAATGGTTTATGACCCTTGCAAAATGGAGAGGCAGATACAATATTTCAGGAATGTCTATTGGCTTAACCGACAAGAAGACGAAACTCACATTTGAAAACCACGTTAGCAATAACCAACAATTGTGTAGAAAGTATAGCAAAGCATACAGAGAACAAATAATAGATACGGCTACCACCCACGACAAAGTAATGTTGGAATTTTTTGGCGACAGGTTAATTGCTTTTGATGACGGCAAGAAAATGGAAGATCTTTTAAATAAATACTATGAATACAGTTTTAAAATATTTGCAAGTAAAAATGACACTCCCGATAATGCAAAGCCTATAAAACAAAAATTGCCTAATAATTTTTTGAGTAGTAACGATGTGGCTCTTTTCATTGAGCCTCTTAACAGCATGTGTTTTATTTTAAATCACCAATCTTTACTATCGGCCTTGCAAGAAACTGATTTTGACGGCCTGCCTTCCAAAGTTATTCATGAATGCCTGGAACAGTTCTTTTCTGATTCAATTGAAGCCTGCTATTGGATTTGGTTAAAAGAAAAGTATGAGTTGCCCAACTTGTCAAAATTACTCAAGGCACCAACAGAAAATATGAAAAACTTTGAAGCCATATTAAGAATCTATAAGCCTCAGGATTTCTCAGCCTTAAAGCTGCCACGATATTCCATTATTAAAGGATAATACCTCAACATTGGAGAGCGTATATCCCTATTAGTTATTACATCATTCGGCAATTAGTAATAAGCACATCATGTAGTGCCTTATTATCAATTGCCGAATAAAATTACTTCCGCACAAGAGTGCGACGCAACGGCTGCTTCATAGTAATTCCAATGCCGGGCCCATAATAAAAGCCGTTATTAAAAAGCTGTTTGAGCTAATTTTTTCTAATACCGGCTGCAGCTTTTATCATAGTATTTTTTATTGTATTTTGGTCTTGGTGAAAGCAGTGATCTTTTAAGGTACGAACGACAGCTTTTCATGGCATCATCGTTGCGTCGCATTTCATTCATCAGTAGTATTTCATGGCATCGGTGGGCTTTGTAAATGGCAGTGTAGCTTTTGTAAAGGCTTTATAAATTTCTAAGGATGCTACTTATAAAGTATAATAAAACTTGAAGCAAAAATTTGAAATCACTCTTTTCAACTTTCATTTTTCAATTAAAAACCTAATTTCGGCGTTGTAATTGAAACGCACTATGCACATTTTTCAACAAGTATCATTCGTATTAGTTTTAGCAGTAGCCATTTGGTCATTTACTAAAAGAATAACCGCCATCAGAAAAAATATTCTGCTTGGCAAAGACGAATCATATAACGACCGCCCATCAGAAAGGTGGAAAAACGTACTGTTATTAGCTTTCGGACAAAAGAAAATGTTTCGCAATCCGTTGGTAGCAGCAATGCACTTTGTTATTTATGCCGGCTTTATTATCATCAACCTCGAAGTATTGGAAATATTGCTGGACGGCATATTCGGCACCCACCGCATATTCTCCGGCTTCCTTGGAAGTTTTTACAACATACTTATAAACAGTTTTGAAATACTGGCAGTACTTACCATTACTACCTGCATCATTTTTCTTACCCGCAGAAATGTTATAAAATTAAAACGCTTCATTAGTCACGATTTGGATGGCTGGCCCCGCAGCGATGCCAATTATATTTTAATTACGGAAATTATATTGATGCTGTTGTTTCTTAAAATGAATGCATGCGACACACTATTACAACAACGTGGTTTTGGTCATTACGCAGAGCACCCAACAGGAAATTTTATCATTTCGCAACTATTCCATCCCATACTGAATTATTTCAGCAGTCCTATGCTTGCAGCATCCGAACGAATTTGTTGGTGGCTGCATATTGTCGGCATTTTAGCTTTCTTAAACTATCTGCCATTCTCAAAGCATCTGCATATATTACTTGCGTTTCCAAATGCTTACTACGCAAGGTTGAAGCCGCATGGCTACATGAAGAATATGCCCGAAATACAAAACGAAGTATTGTATGCCATGCAACCCGAGCTGGTTCCCGCCGATGCGCAACCGCCTGCAAAATTTGGCGCGAAAGATGTAATGGATTTAAGCTGGCGTAACTTGTTGGACGCCTATTCCTGCACCGAATGCGGCCGCTGCACTGCTGCCTGTCCTGCCAACCAAACGGGTAAGCTATTATCGCCCCGCAAAATTATGATGGATACCCGCGACAGATTGGAAGAGGTTGGCAAAAACATTGCTGCAAACGGCTCGTTTAAAGATGATTCCAAAAGCCTCTTGCACGATTATATAAGCGTGGAAGAATTACGAGCATGTACCACTTGCAATGCCTGCGTAGAAGAATGCCCTGTAAGTATCAGCCCACTGGAGATCATTCTTGAGCTTCGCCGTTCTTTAATTATGGAAGAAAGCAATGCGCCGCATGAATGGCATACCATGTTTAGCAACGTAGAAAATAATTTTGCTCCCTGGAAGTTTTCTCCTGATGACAGAGACAGATGGGCTATGGAGTAAGGAGCAACTTTTTTAATGAAAAATGGAGAATTGTGAATGCAAAATGTATTATACTATGCACATCATAAAAATGTGCAATGTTCTTTTTGGGCATCAACAGTATTGCTACTATTGAGCATCGTTGTGTCACTCACTTTTACTGTTGTAATCCTATTCAGCAAAGTGAAACATTCATGCGCAAATTCTTGCTGCGCATAGTATAGATAAAGCTAAAGCATAAGCACTCAAAACTCAAAACTCAAAACTCAAAACTCATAACTCAAAACTCATAACTCATAACTCATAACTTGTATAAGGTACGCTTACGCCCCATTATCTAACTTCCTCAACATAAACATTCCCAAAGCCACCAGGCCGCATACTATGCTTATAATCCACCACAAAACTCTAAAACCCGCGTACTGCGCCACTTGCGAGCCTAATGCCGGAGCAACGATCTGAGCAGTTGACCAGGCCATTGTATACAAAGCTGCATAGCTGCCGCGGTTATGGGTTTGCGTTCTGCTTATCCAATAGCTGTTCATAAAAGGCAGGCACTGTATTTCACCAAAGGTTATTAATGCGGTTGTAAAAACTGCCACTACAAAGAGCGGAGGCAATACATTAAGCAACACATAGGCAATTCCAATACACAAAATACCATTGGTTACGAAAAACAAATTATGCCGCCTGCCTTCTACTTTGTGAACCAATATCATTTCAATAAATGCGATAAGCAATCCGTTTTCAGCCATCAGTAATCCGATCTGTTGTTCGGTTATTTTCCATTCAGATTTTAAAAACACAGGCTGCATGCCAAACAATTGTTGAAAGCATGTTGCAAATACCACCATCAAAATTATAAACACTATATACTTTTTATCCTTATAGGGAGAATCAATGCCGGAGGATGAAACACTTTCTGTTTTCTTTTTATACATAACTCGTGGCAATATTTTAAGCATAAGCAATGCCGCGAAAACATTGGTAAATCCGTCTACCCAAAAAAGTAAATGATAATTAAACCCTGCCAGGAAACCACCTAAAGCGCCACCCACAGACCAGCCCAAATTTACCGCGAAACGATTGAGTGAATAAGATCGTGTCCTGTTTTCGGCAGTACTATAAAACGCGATAGCAGTGGAATTTGCCGGTCGAAATGATTCATTACAAAAACTCAACACAAAAGCGCCAACACAAAGCGAAAGAAATGTAGTCAAAAAACCCAGCGACATAAACAGCAAACCGCCGCTAAACAAAGCCGCAACCTGAACCGGATAAAAACCGATTTTATCAGTAAGTTTTCCGCCAACAAAAGCGCCGACAATTGCGCCCACCCCAAACAAGCCCATTATTATACCCGCCTGCGTAAGTGTGAAATGAAGTTTTTGGGTGGTATAAATCATCATAAAGGGTATGACCATTGTACCACTTCTGTTAATCAACATTACAAGCGAAAGGCACCATGTTGATCTTGAAAGCCCTTTATACGCATCCCGATAAGCCCGAATGGTAGCAGTTAACATACCTGCAAGATAATTTGAAAATGCGAAAATGAAAGATTGCCGGAATCATTGAGGGGGAGACGGTAGAGAAGTCTGAAATCAGTTGAAAATTGAAAGTGTTGTACGCTTGTAGTGGAGAATGGAGAATGCTTTATTCACTGATTGCATGCCAAAACAAAAGCACTCATTACTCAAAACTCATAACTCACAACTTGTTGAATAGCATTCCTGCCGCACAAGTGAGTGACACAACGATGCTTAATAGTAGCACTACCGCAGGTCCCATAAAAATCTTACACATTTAGGCAGCGCAAAGCATAATACAAATAAACTATTCCGATCTTATTGCATTTTCAAATTAGCACATTTTCAAATTCATTTTCACATTTTCACATTATCCTACATTTCTTCCATATACCCGTCATTACTCAATTTCTTTTGACGACCACTTTTAATATCCTGCAAACTCTTTTTAGGATATGCAATACGCGTTATCAACACAAACAAAACAGGAACGGTAAAAATTGCGAGCAGAGTAGCTGCAAGCATACCGCCCAACACCGTATAACCAATGGTTTGACGGGCAATAGCACCGGCTCCGTTTGCAAATACCAGCGGCAACACACCCAATATAAACGCAAGCGATGTCATCAAAATCGGTCGCAAACGAATCCGTACTGCATCTAAAGTGGCCGACACAATTGGGATGCCGGCATCAACCCTTTCCTTCGCGAATTCCACAATAAGAATCGCGTTCTTGGCTGCAAGTCCAATTAATGTAACCAACCCAATTTGCGCATACACATTATTGCTTAGCGATTTTGTTAGTGTAAGTGTTAATATGGCTCCGAAAGCGCCAATAGGCACGGCCAGCAATACGGAGAACGGTACAGACCAACTTTCGTATAATGCTGCAAGGAATAAAAATACAAATGTTATAGACAATACAAATATTATTGTAGTGCTTGAGCCGGCATTGATCTCTTCGCGGCTTAATCCTGAAAACTCATATCCGTAACCGTTAGGTAGCACTTTTGCCGCTACTTCACGCAGTGCATTAATGGCATCGCCACTACTATATCCCGCCTTTGAATCGCCATTGATTTCAGCAGAACGATAAAGATTGTAGTGACTGATCATTGGCGCGCTTTCTACTACTTTGTAAGAAGTCACCGCACTTAGCGGCACCATATTTCCCATTTGATTTCGCACATAGTATTTATCCAGATCCTGAATCTCTCCGCGATATAAAGTATCGGCCTGCGCCATCACACGAAAGTTTCTTCCATAGGCTGTAAAGTCATTCACATAGCGGCTTCCGAGAAATGTTTGCAGCGTGCTATATACATCGCTTATGGAAACGCCCATTCGTTTTGTCTTTTCCCTGTCTACATCTACCTGGTACCCAGGCGTGCGTGCAGTAAAAAATGAAAATGCTCTTCCTATTTCAGGTCGTTTGTTCGCTTCTACCAAAAAATTTTGCAGAACCTTTTCAAACGCTTTGATGTCATCATTGCTTTCACGCTGTTGCAATATAAAACTGAAACCACCTGTACTTCCCAAACCGGGAATAGCCGGCGGAGGTATTACCACAACATTCGCTCCTTGTATGGTAGCGAATTTTTGTTGTAAACGACCTATCAGCGCAAATATCTGTTGCGACTTATCTGTTCTTTCATCCCATTCTTTCAATTGCGTAAATACCGTTCCGCTGTTTGATTTTGACGCGAATGTAATTACGTTCAATCCTCCGACTGCCGAATAATGCTTTACTTCAGGAAACTCTTTTAAAATACTCATAATACTGTCAAGCACTTTCAAACTTCGCGATGTAGATGCCGCTTCAGGTAATTCATACGTGATATACAACCTGCCCTCATCTTCCGTAGGAATAAATCCTGTAGGTTTTGATTTAAACAACATGTACGTTCCTACGAAAATGCACAGCAGTACTACAACAACATACCTAGAGCCTTTAATAGCTTTTCTTACCGACAATGTATAATTCAAACTAACACGCCTAAACCATTCATTGAAATGAAAGAAAAATTTATTTAGGCCTTTTGATTCTTCATCAATATGTTGTCGTCTTAATAACAAGGAACACAAAGCCGGCGTTAATGTCAATGCCACAAAAGCCGAGATCAATACTGAGATAGCGATAGTTATTGCAAATTGCTGATACAAGCGACCCACAATACCCGGGATGAAACCAACCGGCACAAACACCGCAGCCAATATCAACGCAATAGCGATTACCGGCGCCGAAATATCTTTCATTGCACGCCTGGTAGCTTCCTTCGCGTCCAGCTTTTGTTCATCAATATAATGCTGCACGGCTTCCACTACCACAATTGCATCGTCCACCACAATGCCAATGGCTAATACAAATCCAAACAATGTGAGCGTATTTATAGTAAAGCCGAGCGGTATAAAAAACACGAATGTTCCAATAATAGCCACAGGAATAGCAAGAATGGGAATTAATGTAGCACGCCAATTTTGCAGAAACAGAAATACCACCAGTATAACCAATACCAACGCTATCAGCAATGTTTCCACCACTTCATGAATTGATACTTTCACCACCGTTACCGATTCAAAAGGCACAACATAATCCACATCTGAAGGAAAAGATTTTTTCAGGTTTTCCATCGTTTTCACTACACCATCCGCTGTTTCCAGCGCATTACTACCCGGCGCCTGGAAAATCATTAAAAAAGATGCCCGCTTACCATCTACAAAAGAATTGTTCGAATAACTGTATTTTCCAAGTTCCACACGTGCCACGTCTCTCAGGTAAACGATAGAACCATCCGCAGGCTTGGTGCGGATTACAATATTTTCAAATTCAGATGTCTTGCTGATACGGCTGTTGCTAAACACAGTGTATTCAAAAGCCTGCATAGACTGCTGTGGCGCTCCACCAATGGAACCCGCCGCCACTTGCAGGTTTTGCTCCTGCAACGCGCCAATAACATCAGAAGCGGTCAACCCAAGGTTCGCCATCTTATCCGGTTGCAACCACACACGCATACTAAAGTCGTCGGCTCTAGCAAAAATGTCCCCCACTCCTTTGGTACGCAACAACGCGTCTTTCACAAAAATATTCGCATAGTTATCAATAAACGAAATATTGTGAGTTCCTTTAGGAGAATAAATTCCCACCAACATCAATATACTAGGATTACGCTTTCTAACGGTTAAGCCCAAACGTTTTACATCATCCGGCAATTGAGGCGTAGCAACCCCCACCCTGTTTTGAACATCCAACGCCGCGATATCTACATTCGTTCCCAATTCAAAATTCACATTCATTGTGGTTCGTCCATCGCTTGTACTATTGCTTTGAAGGTACGTCATGCCGGGCGTACCATTTATTTGTACCTCCACTGGTGTTGTGGTTGTTTGCTCTACGGTTTGAGCATCCGCGCCGGTATATGTACCGGACACCTGCACTACAGGCGGAGTGATATTAGGATATTGTCCTATTGGCAAACTGAGCAACGCTATTATACCTACCAGCACCAGTACTATAGAAATAACAATAGCTGTTACCGGCCTTTTAATAAAAGTTTCTGCGATCATCTTTATAAGTTATAAGTCGTAAGTTATCAGTCACAAGCAATAAAAAGTCCACATCTCCATGCAGGCATTTTTTTACAACTGACTATTTCCCATCATTCGCTACTTTTAAAGTAACACCGGGTTTTAATTTCTGTACACCTTCCACTACTATTTTCTCATTCACCTCTACACCTTGTTTTACTATAATTTTATCTGCAATAGTTTTTCCCAACGATACTTTACGCTGTTCAGCCTTACTGCTATCTCCTACTATGTACACAAAATATTCACCCATTTGCTCCACAACCGATTTGTAAGGAATTACAATTTGATGCCCGGCCTCACTGTTTTTCACGCGAACTATACAGCTCATTCCCACCTTCAGCATATCTTTTGGATTTGGAAATTCAAGACGTACTTTTAAAGTTGCGGTTTGCGGATTCACTGCTCTGTCCATAACACTTATTTTTCCGGGATATTCGTAAGTCATACCATTTGCAAGCGTAATAGTAAATATCGAATCAACAGGATTCCTACCCACCAGGCTCATGAATAAAGGCACCTGTTTTTCATCAATATTAAAATCCACCGCGATCGGATTGTTGGTTGATATGATGTTGAGAATTGTACTTCCCGGAGTAACCAGCGCACCCCTTTTCACTTGCGAAAAACCAATCGTTCCATCCATTGGAGAAGTGATAATGGAATAACGCAAATTGGCACTAAGATTAGTAACATTTGCCTGGGCCGCTGCCACCTGCATTTTCGCCGCTTTCAGATCAGCTTCGGCATAATCAACTTTTTGCCGGGCAATAGCATCCTGCTTCAGCAACTGGTTATATCTGTCCGCATCTTTTTGCACTTTTTCCAAATTTGCCTTTGCCGAATTCAGGTTCGCAACCGCCTGATCATATCCGGCCTGATACTGCTGTTGATCAATTGAATACAGCTTCTGTCCTCTCCGCACCTTTTGTCCATCCTGGAAAAAAATTCCGGTAATATAGCCGGTAACCTGAGCACGCACTTCCACTTCATCCGGTGAATTTATAACTCCGGGAAATTCGTCATAATAAACAGCCTTTTCTTCCTGCACCTGGGCAACAACAACCGGTACAACAGGGGGCGGCGGCGCGGCCTTTTTCTCCCTGCAAGCACTAAAACAAATTGTTCCCAATACAAAAAAACAGCAACAGTAAATGGCTTGCTTCATCTGCATATTTTTTTTATTTTATTTTGGCCAAATGTAATTTGTTATAAAATTTTCCTTCGCTTACAATTCATTAATACATCAGTCAGTATAATAACGCCAAGTGTTTTTCGGGAACCGGCAGTATTGCTACTATTAAGCATCGTTGTGTCACTCACTTGTACGGTAGTAATTCTATTGAGCCAGGCAAAACATCATAACTTATAACATCTGCATTTTTATTTATTATTTTTTACTATTATTGGATCAGCCCTAAAGCCCGTTCCACATCCACTTTGCTCGACAGCACTTCAAACAGCGCATTGTAATAATTTAATTGCGCCGTACGCAAGTCAGATTGTGCAACGATCACTTCCAGGTATGTTTTTATTCCCTCCTTATATTGCAGTTCAATAACATTATATACATCATTAGCCAGATCACGATTATCTTTCAAAACATAATAGTTATTAAGGTTGCTGTTATATGACGCAAGCGCAGAAGAATATTCCGTATTGATGGAGTTTTTCAATTGAAGGAAATCCCAGTCCATGCGTTTCAATTCAAGCTCGGCCCGCCTTACCTGGTGAACACGCTTGGTACCCTGAAAAATTGGCACAGAAAAAGTAAGACCAAAAAGTGAATTCGGATAACTGGCGTTATACAACTTTGCAAATTCATCATTCTGAAACATAAGGTTATAATTACCAAAAGCCGATACACTGGGAAGAAATCCCCATTTATAATATTTCAGATTTGCGGTTTGTAATTTCTGCTGAGTTTTCAACAGTTGATATTCTATGCGATTTTCATAATTAACTCCGAAAGATGTATCTACAATAATTTGCCGTTGCAATTGCAATGTATCTCCAATCACAGTTATTTTTTCCGGATCATCGTAACCCATAGCTTCCTTCAGAAACACATATTTAGCCTTCAGCGATTGTTGTTCAGCCGCCAGTGCCGCCTTCGAATTATTCAACGAAATCGTCGCTCTCTTATAATCCGTTTTATCTGCCATTCCCGCATTATACTGGCTCCTAGCGTCTTTCAGGCTGCGAGCCAGTCGTTGAGTATCCGCTACCAGTACCTCTATTCTTTTTCCGGTAAGCAGCACATCATAATAAGCTTTACTCACACGCACCACAAGATCAATTTTGAAATCAGTCAGGCTTTGTTTTGCCCTGGTGCGCACATCAGTTGCAGTTCGCGAAGCCATCATAACATCGCGGTTAAAGATATTTTGATTAAGTCCAAAAGCCAGAGTATTAGTATTTCTTACACCAATGCTTATCGGTTTTTTTTCCCCGGTATTAGCATCCGGAAAAAGCGATACCGGCAATTGAGTATAATGCTGAAGATTGAAATTAAAATTCACTTGTGGAAGCCAGTCCGACAATGCAGTTTTTACCTGCTCTTCAGTGATGTCGATATCCATATTTGCCTGTTGGTACAATGGCTGATGTTTTAATGCATATTGAATACACTGCTCAAGGCTTAATGCAGTACTATCAATACTTTGCGCCTTTATTGTAAAAGTTGAAAGAAACAGGGTTATACACAATAAAGCCATCTCTTTTCTCATAATGTTCATTACCCAATTTTAATTAAAGAATACAAAATCTACATTTTCAACAGCAAGGCAACCGAATATTATGATCAGGAAAAACGGTTGCAAAGAACTAAAAAAACAACGTATCAAATTGCAAACAAAACGTTGCTTTTAAAAACTTTACTGAACTTTCTTTAAAAAATACGTTTTAAACTAAAATAAAAAAAACAACAAGCCTAACGTTATATAATAAACGAAAAAATTATTCCATTGCTTAAATAAAACAACTGCAAACGTAATTGAAGTGCGGGCTATACATTGCTTTGAAGCGAATGAGCTTTTCTTTTCTCACGCAGCATTTGCAATAGTACTGCGAGGAAAATAAGGAACACTCCAATATAAAAACCGTTACTCAGGTATTTATTTTCATGGAACAGGATAAAAGCTAAAATAATTCCATAGACAGGTTCCAGGTTATAAGTAAGGTTAACCGTAAAAGGTGATATATGTTTTAGGGCATCTAAAGATATATAAAAAGCCAATACTGTACACAACCAGCTAAGTATGAGTAACCAAAGCCAGTCTGCACCCTCCGGCAATGAAAAACTAATTCCGGATACCGACAGATAAAACGGCATTATACAGCTTAACACTACAAAGCCTCCACTCAACTCATATAGCATAACAGTTCGGGGCTCGTGCCTGTTTAACAGCTTCTTATTAAGCACTGTAAACAATGCTGCCAAAAACGCTGAAACAATCCCGAAAATAATACCAACTTTATATTGAGTATCGAAATGAAAAATCAGCATAATGCCCCCTACGGATATTAGCCCAAGCAATACCTCAGAAATTGCTACTTTCCTGCGAAGCAGCCAGGGCTCCAGCAGTGAGGAAAAAAAGCCCATAAGCGAAAGGCAAACCAGCGACACAGATACATTTGCATACTTAATACTGCCATAAAAAGCCACCCAGTGCGATGCCGTAACAGCCCCCACTCCTACCATTTGCATAATATCCCTCAAAGAAAGCTTCTCCACTTTTTTCTGCAATAAATATAACACCCACAATGTAACAGCAGTAATCAGCATGCGATACCACACCAGCAATGATTCATTTAACGAAATCAATTTGCCCAGAATACCGGTAATGCCTGCTAGAAAAATTGCTATGTGTAATTTGATAAAGGCGCCTTTCATAAAGTGTGCAAAGATGAGAAAATGATTGTAATTAAATAATTAATTATTAACAATAAGGTTAAATGCGGAGGAGGGCTACTGATTTCTGATAGCCAAGTTTGTGCCTTACCGGCAGATTGCTTTTTTCTTTTATTACAACAATAGGATTCTCATTGGTTGTTGGCGTACCTTCGCAGGGTAGTCACCCTACACACACAACAACGGCAACTCCCGAACATTCTTGTTTAATACAGCTATTCGACATGTTAGCCCTGCGCATATCGAATAACAGATCATAGCGGATTTTTTAATCTGCCGCGGATATTCAGGCTTGTCGTATGCAGATGTCCTACACCTTAAGGTGTAGGACATCTGCACACGCCGATTTCTGACTTCTCTACTGCCAACTGCCCACTCGCCCAATAGCATTCCTACCGTACAAGTGAGTGACACAACGATGCTTAATAGTAGCACTACCGCCGGTCCCAAAAAATAGATTATATTATAACCTGCTTGAATTATTGTACCCAAACCGGTAGCTGTTCTGCGAGGAAGAATTATTTTGTTTTAGCTAAAATTTCTTTTTGAAAAGAAGCGGATTCTTCATCCTTATTTTTAACCCTGTTACTATAATTTTTAAAGAGGCTCTGCCAGCGCAAATTCAATACTCCCAGAATCCCCTCTTTCACAATGCCCTTGTTCATTTTTGAAGATCCATATTTTCTGTCCTGGAAAATAATCGGGACTTCCTTAATTTTAAAACCAAGCTTCCATGCCGCATACTTCATTTCTATCTGGAAAGCATACCCTACAAACAAAATTTTATCGAGATTGATTGATTTCAACACTTCATTTTTGTAACATACAAACCCGGCGGTGGAGTCTTTTACCGGAATCCAGGTGATAAGCCGTGTATACAAAGAACCGCCTTTTGAAAGCAAAATACGGTCCCAGGGCCAGTTTACATTACCACCGCCTTTTACATAACGAGAACCAACAGCTACATCGGCGCCATAAAATTTGCAGGCATCATACAGCCGTATCAGATCTTTTGGATTATGCGAAAAATCGGCATCCATTTCAAAAATGTACTGGTAATTTCTGTTTAATGCCCATTTAAATCCGTGAATATAGGCGGTTCCCAAACCTAACTTTCCTTTTCTTTCTTCCAGGAAAAGCTGTCCGGAAAATTTTGGTTGTAATCCTTTCACAATTTCCGCTGTGCCGTCGGGTGATCCGTCATCAATAACCAGAACATGAAAATCCTCCTGTAAGCCAATTACCGCATGTATAATATTGGAGATATTTTCTCTCTCGTTGTAAGTAGGTATAATTACAATTTTTTCCAAATTCAAAAAAAATATATTATAACAAATGTAAAACTTTTAGCTGCTAACGATTTCCCAATTTTCGCACATATGTGCATTTTATCCCTTCTTTAACAGAGTGCGATTCAATATTTCAGTGAGTTTTTGTTTGGTATGTAAAGGGAAGTCGCCTTTCATCATCCAGTCGTAATATTGTGGTTCCGTCTTCAGTACTTCTGCCACAGATCTGCCCTTATATTTTCCAAAATTGAAAATCTCAACACCTTTGCTATCCAATACAAATCTGCGTGCAAAATCCACAATCATATCGTCGCCGGTAAATTTAAGAATATCGTCTATAGTATTGCCAAGTGCGGGATAACGCTGTACCTGGGCCATCAGAATTTCGCATGTAGCCGAGGCATCAGCTTCCGCGCTGTGTGCATCGGTTAATTCTTTTTCACAATAAAACTTATATGCTGCACTTAGTGTACGCTGTTCCATGAGATGGAAAACCTTCTGAACATCAACCAATTTGCGGTTTTTCATATCCAGTTCCAAACCCGCCCGCAAAAATTCTTCCATCAACAAGGGGATATCAAAGCGGTTGGAATTGTAGCCAGCCAGATCGGTATTATCCAGAAATTGTTTTATTTCATTTGCCACCTGCTTGAACAGTGGCGCGTCTTTTACCATTTCGTCTGTTATACCGTGTACTGCTGTTGTAACCGGAGGTATGGGTATTCCCGGATTTATCAGTTTCCGTTTAATATTTTTGGTACCATCCGGAAGCATTTTTACAATAGCAATTTCTACAATACGATCGGTACTCAGGTTAATGCCCGTAGTTTCAAGGTCTATAAAGGAAAGCGGACGTTTCAGAACTAACATCGAAAAATTATTAGGATTTTAAATTAATAAGTGATTCAGGGTATAATGTATTACACTACTGACTGCGCAAATGTAAGCATATCCAGCCCATCATAATTGCCCGAGCTCATTAATAACAAATTTGAATTGGTATAGTCCTGCTTTTGAAGCCACTTTTCCAATTCATTTTTATCATTTATCACGATCAATCCCTTCTTATCAAAGCCTTTTTCAATTACCGATTTATCCAGTGCGGGCAATCTTTTCAATTCCAAGGCATGATTGCTGTAAAACACTACTGCCTCATCGGCCATTTCCATTGCACCTTTATATTCGGTCATGAATTTTTCATTCAGGCTGCTGAATGTATGCAGTTCAAACACCGCGATCAGCGTTCTTTCAGGAAACTGCTGCTTTACCGCTTCAATAGTGGCTTTAGCTTTTGATGGGGCATGCGCGAAATCGCGGTACACATTTGTTGTATCGTTTTTTGCCAGCAGCTCCAATCTTTTCGACGCGCCTGTGAATGTTTGTATAGCATTTAAAAAATCCATTGTGCTTATGTCGGCTTCCTTACATGCATAACAGGCAGCATGAAGATTAAGCAGGTTATGATTACCGAATACACTCAGTTCCACACTATTGCCTTCAATTTCAATTACGGTATGGCCATTCTTTATGTTGTGCAACGGAATGCCATAAGATATTCTACGAACATTTGAAGGATGCTGCTCTACAAGCTGTTTCAGCACTTCATCGGTTTCATTATAAATTAATACACCGCCGGGTGCTATTTTATCAATAAATATTTTGAATTGTTCGAGGTAAAAATCAAACGTTGGAAACACATTGATATGATCCCAGGCAATGCCAGTAATAATTGCAATATGCGGAAACAGGAAATGAAATTTCGGACGTTTTTCAATGGCGCTTGCGGGATATTCGTCACCTTCGCAAACGATAAGTGGCGCATCGGTAATATCAACTGATTGATCAAATCCTTCAAGCCTTGCCCCCACAAGATAATCAAATTCTTTACCTGCGTTTTTTAGCACATGCATGATCATGGCTGTAGTGGTCGTTTTCCCATGACTGCCGCCTACTACAAAGCGTGTTTTATTTTTACTTTCCTCAAAAATATACTCAGGAAAAGAATGAATTTTCAAATTGAGCGAACGGGCTTTTTGCAATTCCGGATTATCATCTCTTGCATGCATTCCCAATATGACCGCATCAATATCTGAAGTGATCTTATCCGGGTACCAGCCTTCGTTTTCCGGCAGCAAGCCTTCATTCTGCAAATTGGACTTTGCCGGTTCAAATATTTCATCATCACTACCTGTTACAATATACCCTTTTCTTTTCAGTGCTATGGCAAGCTGGTGCATTACACTGCCTCCAATAGCTATAAAGTGAACTTTCATTTTTTTTGGTTGTTGGTTGTTGCATAATTAAATTTTATGATGCAACTTTGAGACGATTTTTAATATCTTCCTTTGGAATTGACCAATACCACCGTCTTCCTTTGAATATTCACACTCAAAAATGCCTGGTAGTGGCAACTCATAATTCTTTTCATAAAAAAATATAAATGAAAACTACGCTTTTATTTATTGTATTCGCTTTTGTTGCAACTATTTTATTTAGTTCCTGTGCCGCTCCAAAAAATTACAGAGGCGGATGTAAAGTATCTATGGGAATGGTTGGTTATAGGTAATTGTGATACCGGCTTCGGTTTTTCATAGCATCATCGTTGCGTCGCAATCACTTCATCGGTAGTAATTCTTTTCATCGGCTAAAATATTTCAGGCTTGTAAGTTAGGTATCCTACACCTTAAAGGTGTAGGATACCTGTGTATACTGATTTCTGAACTCTCTACTGCTTACTGCCAACTCGCCCAATAGCATTCCTACCGTACAAGTGAGTGACACAACGATGCTTAATAGTAGCAATGCCGCCGGCTACAAAAAAGTTATGAGTTTTGAGTGAAAAGTGTATGTAATTATTCTCAACTCTCAATTAAATAACCACTTTCAACTTTCAACTTCAATTTTCAACTTTCAACTATTACTGCGCTTTCCCAAAATCAAGCACCTCTTTCACTTCTCCGCAAGTGAGCATTTTACTTCCAAAATAAGGATTTTTAATTTCTTCATCCTTGCTCAGCCAAGCCGCGCCTGCATTATCAAAAGCCATCGGACAAAACTGCTGGT
This sequence comes from Flavihumibacter sp., assembly GCA_031553495.1. Classification (GTDB taxonomy): domain Bacteria; phylum Bacteroidota; class Bacteroidia; order Chitinophagales; family Chitinophagaceae; genus Pinibacter. Next base: position 30,448 of record JAVBLN010000006.1, on the reverse strand, counting down.
AAATTTTTTGTTTGTCGAAATGAACGGTTCTTACAAGGTCATACATAGCATCGGAAATCATTTGAAACTCTTTTCTTTTAGCTTCCATTTCTTTTTCGCCCACTAATCCGCGAGATGAGCCTGCAATTGTGCCTGTGTACGACTTTGCAGTTGATTGAATAGCTCCGGTGGTATCTTTCAACGCTGCGATATTCAACTTATCAGCTTTTTCGGCAAGTTCGGTGGCGGCGGCGTTAGCTTTTACTGAATCTGTGGCCACCAATGCATCTTTCAATGTATAATAATTGCTCAACAATTGCTCAAAAGACTGGTTGAATTCTTCAGGATTCTTACTCACAATAGGCGAGGTTGGTTCATTCTTTTTTTCATCGTTTTTATTGTTATTATTGCCCCCACAGGCTATTGCAAAAAAACAAGACAAAGCCAACACTATTCTAACATACTTTTTCATAATTACTTTTTTAATGTGGTTAAACTCGATTTAATAGTATTAAAAAATTAGCGTTTCATAAAAATATGACCAGAAAATTCCCCAAACAGCTCGCATTATTATAACGCAACGAGGCTATTAATTAATTTTCAAAGATAGCTAAAGCATTTACTTTCAGGAATGAATTATTTTTGCGCTCCGGTGCCAGGGTTTAACAGCTTTGGCGCTTAATTTAAACTTATAAACAAAATCGCCTCTTTTCATTGATAGTCAGTAATTATTAAGTAAAGAGCATGGGATAGCAATTATGTTGATCGGTTTACAAAACTTAACATTCGAATTTGGCGCAAGAACTATTGTAGAAGACGCGACATGGCACATTCAGCCTAATGAACGCATTGGCCTTATAGGCTATAACGGCACCGGTAAATCTACCCTTTTAAAAGTGCTGGTGGGCGAATACCAGCCATCAAAAGGCACTGTGGAAAAAAGCCGTAATACCACGCTTGGATATCTCCACCAGGATCTGTTAAGTTTTGATACAAATGACAGTATTCTGAAAGTAGCATTGGGCGCATTCGAAAGAGTTTTACAACTTGAAAAAGAAATTGAAACGCTTGGAAAGGAACTTGAAAAAACCGGCGATGAAAAAATACTAATTGAATACACCGACCGCCTTCATGAAATGGAAACACTTGGCGGATACAATATTCATCACAAAACAGAAGAGGTACTGCAAGGGCTGGGCTTTAGCAACGCGGATCTGCAACGGCCATACCGCGAATTCAGCGGCGGCTGGCGCATGCGTGTATTGCTGGCAAAAATGATTCTGCAACAACCTGATGTATTGCTGCTTGATGAACCGACCAACCACCTTGATCTTCCTTCTATTGAATGGCTCGAAAAATACCTGCAGCATTATAAAGGTTCTGTGGTAATTGTGAGTCACGATAAGTATTTCCTTAACCGGATGGTGACCAAAATAGTAGAAATATACCAGCGGGAACTTCATCAATACACGGGCAACTTTGAGTTTTACGAGAAAGAAAAAGAGCTGCGCATAGAATTGCAGCAGCGTGCTTATGAAAACCAGCAGGAATATATTCGCCAGCAGGAGCGCTTTATAGAGCGCTTCAGATCCAAAGCCACAAAAGCCGCGCAGGCGCAAAGCGCTATAAAACGCCTTGAAAAAATTGAGCGCATTGAAGATGTGGAACTGGAAAGACCCAATATCAGGATCAATTTCCAGGTAGATAAAACTCCCGGAAAAATACTGGCAACATTAAAAGGCGTAACCAAAAGATTTGGCGACAACACGATTATAGAAAACGCTTCCGCCGAAATAGAACGCGGCGATAAGATTGCATTGATTGGCGCAAATGGTAAAGGAAAATCAACGCTGTTAAGGATTATAGCCGGTGTCGAAAAATTTAGTGAAGGCGAACGCGTTTGGGGATATAACGTGCAGGAAAGTTTTTACGCACAACACCAACTTGAAGCGCTGGATGTGAACAATACCATCCTGGATGAAATGAAATTGTGCGGCAGCCAGAAAACAGAACTGGAGCTTCGCTCGTTATTAGGCTGTTTTCTTTTCAGTGGCGATGAGGTTGAGAAAAAGATAAAGGTGTTGAGCGGTGGCGAAAAAGCAAGAGTGGCGCTTGCAAAAACAATTGTAAGTAAAGCCAATTTCCTGATGCTGGACGAGCCCACCAATCACCTGGACATGCACTCCGTTGACCTCTTAATTGAAGCCTTGAACAAATATGAAGGCAGCCTGATTCTTGTGAGCCATGACAGGTATTTTATTCAAAAAACCGCCAACAAAATTTGGGAAATAGAAGATCATAAGATCAGGGAATTTAAAGGCACTTATGATGAGTATGTAGAATGGAAAGAACGAATGGCAAGCCGGAATGCCATTTCACCTGCCGAAGAAAAAAAAGAACCCCAGGCAGCACCGGAAATTGCAAAACCAAGTTCTGGCAATAATTCTAAAAGCGCCATCAATAAAGAGTTACAAAAGGAATTGCAGAAACAACAAAGGCAATTTCAGCAGTTAGAGGAAAAGATCAACAAACTGAAAATGCAGCAAACCAAACTGGAAGAACTGCTTGGATTGCCTGATACTTATTCTGATAAAAATAAATTCACACAGGTAGAAGCCGATTATAAAAAAGTGAAAGAGGACATAGCCCAATTGAACATTCAGTACGAAAATATTTTCGAGAAAATTGTGGAGTTGGAAGGGATGATGTAGGAAAGAGGTCAGTATGCAGTATGCAGTTGGCAGTAGAGAGATCAGAAGACGGTGGCGTTTCTCATAACTCATAACTTTTTGTTACCGGCGGTAGTGCTACTATTGAGCATCGTTGTGTCACTCACTTGTACGGTTGTAATGCTACTGAGCGGGTTGGTTGTTGGTTGTTGGTGCTTTTGTTTTCATATACATTCAGTGTATAAAGCATTCTCAACTCTCAATTCTCAACTCTCAATTTATTCAAGCCGCGTCGCAGCATCGTTGTGTTCGCTGCGAAAAAACAACTGCTTATAGCCACAAAACAACATCTGACAAAACTTGCCTAGATTCGTATAACAACCAAGAGTATGCTTCAAGCAAAAAAAAGCTTTTTATTCATAGTATTAGTATTAGTTTCATTTTCTCTTGCAGCCCAATCTGTACCGGAAAAGCGACCTAAGATCGGTTTGGTATTAAGTGGCGGCGGCGCAAAAGGACTTGCACACATAGGTGTATTAAGAGCGTTGGACTCCGCCGGTTTGCACATTGATTATATTACCGGCACCAGCATGGGCAGCATCATTGGCGGCTTGTATGCATCGGGCTATAGCGCAGATTCCATATTGCAAATTGCGCACAAAATTGACTGGGACATACTTCTTTCAAACCAGTCACAAATGCGCAGCTACACAATGGAAGAGAAAGACGAATATGGAAAATATACTCTTGAATTGCCCTTTGTAAACGGACGTTTCAAATTCTCATCAGGCCTATTGGAGGGAGAAGAAATTTGGCTAAAACTTTCTGAATTGTTTTTCCCGGTATATAAAATCACTGATTTTGACAGCCTGCCAATTCCATTTAAATGTATAGCCACAGATCTGTCGAATGGTAAAGCTGTGGTGCTTGATTCGGGAAGTCTTGTTACCGCCATCCGCGCCAGCCTCGCCATTCCCAGCGTATTTACCGCGGTTGATTATCAAAACAAAAAACTGGTGGATGGTGGATTGATCAGAAATTTTCCGGCAAGTGATGTAAAAAAAATGGGCGCCGATATTATTATTGGCAGCGACGTAGCATCAGGATTAAAAGCGCCGGATAAGCTTTCTTCACCAATTGATGTGCTGCTTCAAATTACGTTCTTTAAAGAAGCGGAGTTGCGTCCATATCAAGACAGTTTGTGCCAGATTTTCATTAAGCACAATATGCAGAAGTACACTTCCGCAAGCTTTTTAAGTAGTGCCGCCATAATAGATTCCGGCATTATTATGGGAAGAAGATTTTACCCGCATTTCAAAAAAATAGCGGATTCGCTTAATGCCATATACGGAGTTTCGCAATATGCAACACCTGCTATTAAATCGGACTCAAGTGTGGTTATAGATTCACTTGAAATAACCGGACTTCATTATACCGATAGAAGCTTTTTGAAAAATATATTGCAGCTTGAATTGCATGAATCCTATACTGAAAAAGAAATTTCACATAAGATACGTTTGGCTTTTGGAACCCGGTACTATAATAAAATAACATACCAGCTTACACCGCTTACTCATGGGCATTGCATACTAACATTGTTTGTAACAGAAAATCCGCAAAGCTTTGCAAAGTTTAGCCTGAACTATAATAAAACTGTGGGGGTTGGCGCAGTAATTAACATTACCACCCGCGATTTGCTTATAAAAAAATCGAGGGATATGCTTACTGTAAACCTCGGCGACAACCTGAAAATAAGTGGCGAACATATGGAGCTTTTCGGTAAAAAAGGAAACTGGAAAGTAATGTTGCTAAATGGCAGTTATCAAAACCAGGAACTTACGATTTATGATGATTTCAGAACAACCGGATTGTATAAACAACGTTATGCTCATGTTGGTATAAGACTACAAACATCCAGCTATCGCAGCATGACATTTGGTGTTGGAACAAACTATGAATGGTTACATTATACTCCAAAAATTCCCGCCAGGGTATCATTGAAAGGAAGCAACAATCAATGGAAAAGCTTTGCTTATTTTAAATTCAACACCTGGGATAGACCCACGCTTCCGCTGAAAGGCATAAAAACCGATTTATCGTTCGACCTTGTGTATGATCAAAAAATAAACGCGTCGCTTTTGTTAGATGACACACAGTTGAAACTTGATTCCGCATATAGTTTTAAAAACCATACCGGTTTCCGTTTTTATCTTGAAGGATATAAAACAATGATGGGTAAAAACACGTTCTCTACTCTATTGCAGGCCGGTGCATTGTTTAACAACGGCCAGGTTTTATTTAATGATTATTTTATTGGCGGTTTAAACAAAGTGATCAATAACCAAGTGCTGTTTGCCGGACTTCCGGAAGCTGCCATTATTACACCTTCTTACCTCACTTACCAATGGGGCTGGCGCAGGTTTTGGTTTACCAACACTTATACTACGCTACGTGCCAATATAGGATTTTACAATTTCATACAGCAGGACAACACTTTCAAAAGTCCTAAATACTTAACAGGCTATAGCGGAACATTAGGATATACTTCACCGTTAGGGCCAATTGAATTTAGTGTTATGTATTGCGATCAATCCAGGAAAGTAGTCACATATTTAAACTTCGGATTCACATTTTAATATCGCATAAAAAATGTGGAATGTTATTTTTGGGGACCGTTTTCTTCGTAATAATATGAATAATCGATTCCTTTCAAGAACATTTCGCGGCTGTCGATTTCATCTGTGAGGGCATTTTTCAGCAGGTGTTTTATATCTGCGCTGTTTGCAGCACTTTTTATCATAGCGTTCATGTATTCGGTTTTACCGATTTTGCTCCAATCCACGCATTTTTTCAAGTTCTTTTTCAGTATCAAATCCAACCAGATTCTTGTGCTTCGTCCGTTGCCTTCCATGAATGGATGGGCAATGTTCATCTCCACATATTTATCGGCAATCTCATCAAATGTGTTTTCGGGCATTTGTTCAATTTGCCTTAAGGTGTTGCCTAAAAATTGTGCTACTGCAAATTGGAAGCCCCCTTTTGAAATGTTCTTTTGTCTCATTTATCCTGCAAAATCATACAATCCTCCGAACAGATATGCGTGGATTTGCTGCAAGCCTTTGGTTGCTCCTACTTCTATGCTGTCGATAAAAGAACTTTCAAACAGGGCGTATGCCTTTGTTTTACTTTTTCCATCAATGCTTTCATCGCTGTAAGTAAACCATTCGATAAAGCGGTTTGCCTTTTTACCGGGAAACTGCTTTCCAAGCGCAATAATCCCTCTATAATCAAGCATGTCTGTTAAATAGCGTTTTCCATCGCTTGCAAGAAGTTTCAGTTGGGTAGTAGCACTAACCAACTCACTGTCTTCCTTTTTTAGCTTGGCCTTGAGATATTTCCAATAGTTTCGCGTCTTGACATAGTCATCTTGGTCGGTAAGAACAGAGACAATATCCAAAACGGAAAACCACCATTTGGAGTTTTCTTCGTCCCAAGTGGCCCGAACTTCACGGTCGTCGAAAAAACGGATAGATATTTTTGTGTTATCGCTCATTTAACTGCCTTCTTTTTCAGTGTAATCTTTCTTCGTTTATTGTTCGTTTATAATGGTTGTCTACAACTCCTCATTCACCAAATCCGGATAAAAGTATTGAATCCACACCTTATATGTATCTTGTGCAGATAGACAAGTGTCAATCAAATAGCCACGAACATTCCCGAATTCTTTCAAACCCCGATAATAAAATTGCTTGTGATCATCATCAATGATAAATGGAATAATATTATTTTTCAAGCACTCGCGAAACATTACCAGTCGGCCAACCCTGCCATTACCGTCCTGAAACGGATGAATTTTCTCGAAACGATAGTGGTATTCAACTATATCTTCAAATGAAAACTCGCTGATGGAATTATACCAATCGTTAAGTTTATTCATATCGGGTTCAACCTCCTTGGGTAAAGAGGTTGCTGTTCCACCTACTTCATTGGCCAGTTTTCTCCAATCACCCACACAAAACCATTCTTTTGTAGCATCGGAAGTTCCTGTTTTTAAAATACGGTGGAAGTCTTTTATGATTTCGTTTGAAAGAGGTTTATCAACCGTATCAAGTAAATAATCGAATGCCACAAAGTGATTGGAAGCTTCAATAATATCATCGACAGGCACGGCTTCCTGGTCTTTGAACCCGATAGTACGGGTTTCAAAAATGTAGCGGGTTTGCTCTTCGGTCAACTTGCTTCCTTCTATTCTGTTTGAATTGTAGGCAAGATTTACCTGCGTTTTATGATACAAACCGCCTTTGCGCTTTGCGTGTTTTTCTTCTTTGAAATATGACAATAATTTATTCATATTCGCAATGTTTTGATGTGAGGGCATTACCAGTTGTGTTATAAACTTTCACGAAACGACAATTCCATTGCATTGTTATAGTAATTGTTTTAACTGTTCCGCATCCGGTAAAATATCTTTATACTCATCGGGAAGTTCCGTTGCCACCTTATAGGTAGCCACACCCATCGGTTTTGTCATATCTCGAAAAGCATATTCCACAATGTTTTGTTTTTTCGATTTACAAAGGATAATGCCAATGGAACGGTTTTCGTGTGGCAGGCGCACCAAATCATCCAAAGCTGAAAGGTAGAAATTCATTTTGCCCAAGTATTCAGGCTTGAAATCGCCCCGCTTCAATTCAATAGCCACCAAACATTGCAGTTGCCGATTGAAAAAGAGCAAATCGATGAAGTATTCCTGTTCCTCTACAGTAAAACGATGTTGATTCCCGATAAAGGAAAAATCTTTTCCAAGCGACATGATGAATTTCCGGATGTTGCTCACTATCGCACTTTCCAGCACCCGTTCGTCCGGTTCGTCATCGGGCGATTCTATATTGATATAGTCCAGTAAATACTCATCCTTGAATGACAACAACGCTTTTCTTTGAAGGTTTACATCGGAAATAGTTGCTTTAAAATTGTTGGGCAATTTTCCCTGTTTTGCGTATAAATTGCTTTTGAGGTTGTACTTGAGTTTTTCAACGCTCCAAAATTCAGTAGCACAACGTTGAATATAAAACAGACGTTCTTCTAATAAATTGGTTTTTGCCAATATTTCGTAATGATGCGTAAATCCTATTGATAAAAAATGCTCTAAATCAGAAAGTTGCAAATCGGCAGTTGGCAACTGCCGATTTACAGTTAAAAGGTCCGTTTCTATTTCGTCCATTGATAACGGACGAATTTCGCCAGTTGTTGGCTGCCGATTTACAAAAACCTGTTCCCATGCCTCATAAAACTGACGCATATATTTAAGGTTTCTAATCGAAAATCCCCGTAATCCGGGCAACTCTTGTTGCAATTGTTTCGAAATGGTTTCAATAGCATTGGTTCCCCAGAAATGATCCCGGCTATTTTCGGAAATATATTTCCCAATTCCATAATACAGAGATAACAGTTCCCGATTCACCAAGGCTGCCGCACGATAACGGCTTTTGAGTATAGCGCTCTTGATTAACAGAATCGCATTGGAATAATTATGGTTTACTTGCTGTTCCATTTGTTCTTTATTTCTTTAAATCCTTTTTTGCAACCAACAAACCAGCCACTTCCACGTATAAAATACCTGCAATTTTATTCAGCATTTCAATTGATGGATGGCCCCATGTATGTCCACACATCAAATATAAGAAGCTGCTTGAGTTAATGATGAAATGTTATTTATAAAACCCAATGATGCCATGAAATACTACCGATGAACGGATTGCGACGCAACGATGACGCCATGAAATACTATCGCCCGTACCATAAAATACCAAAATCAATTTCTTTGCAAATAAAAAAACCGCAGCAAATCAATTGTTTACTGCGGTTTCGCTATTATTAGTAATCGTTTTTAACCTTCTATTATTTCACTTCCTCAAATTCCGCGTCGGTTACATTTTCTCCGGTATTTTGCTGGCCATTACCTGCCTGGCCACCATCCTGAGGTTGTTGTGCGCCGCCTGCGGCTTGTGTAGCTTTATATATCTCTTCGCTTGCAGCCGTCCATGCAGTGTTCATTTCATTTACCGCCGCATCTATCTGAGTTATATCCTGAGCTTTGTGTGCTTCTTTCAACTTGGTTAATGCTGATTCTATAGGCGCTTTTTTGTCTGATGGAATTTTATCGCCATATTCCTTCAGTTGTTTTTCTGTCTGAAATATCAGGCTGTCGGCCTGGTTGATTTTTTCCACTCTTTCTTTTGCTTCCTTATCGCTTGCTTCATTGGCTTTAGCTTCGGCTTTCATTTTTTCAATTTCATCCTTGCTCAAACCACTACCGGCTTCAATGCGAATCTTTTGTTCTTTTCCGGTTCCTTTGTCTTTTGCTGTAACGTGTAAGATACCGTTAGCGTCAATATCAAAAGTTACCTCAATTTGAGGAATACCTCTTGGAGCAGGCGGAATACCATCCAGATTAAATATACCTAAGCTCTTATTTTGATTTGCCATTGGCCGCTCGCCTTGCAATACATGTATTTGTACGCCTGGCTGATTGTCGCTGGCAGTTGAGAATGTTTCGGATTTTTTTGTAGGAATGGTAGTATTGGAAGCGATCATGGTGGTCATTACTCCGCCCATAGTTTCAATACCCAGGCTCAAAGGAGTAACATCAAGCAATAATACATCTTTCACTTCTCCGGTTAAAACAGCACCTTGAATGGCTGCACCTATTGCTACCACTTCATCGGGGTTTACGCCTTTGTGTGGTTTTTTACCAAAGAATTTTTCAACCAGTTCCTGCACTTTAGGAATACGTGTAGAGCCGCCTACCAGTATTACTTCATCAATTTGAGATGCGGATAAACCGGCATCTTTCAATGCGGCTTCGCAAGGTTTCAGGCAACGCTCAAACAATCTGTCAGCCAGTTGCTCAAATTTTGCACGTGTCAGTTTTTTCACCAGGTGCTTAGGCACACCGTCTACTGCAGTAATGTATGGCAGGTTTATTTCTGTTTCGCTGGAAGAAGACAGTTCTATTTTCGCTTTTTCGGAAGACTCTTTCAAACGTTGTAAAGCCATCGGATCTTTACGAAGATCCACCGCTTCCTCATTTTTGAACTCATCAGCCAACCAGTCCATAATGATCTTGTCAAAATCATCACCGCCAAGGTGCGTATCACCATTAGTAGATTTTACTTCAAAAACGCCATCACCCAATTCCAATACAGAGATATCGAATGTACCGCCACCAAGGTCGAATACCGCGATTTTCTGATCGGCGTGTTTTTTATCCAAACCGTAAGCCAATGCTGCGGCCGTAGGCTCGTTTACAATACGGCGTACATTCAAGCCTGCAATTTCACCGGCTTCTTTTGTAGCCTGGCGTTGAGCATCATTAAAATACGCGGGAACGGTAATTACCGCTTCATTTACTTCCTGTCCCAGGTAATCTTCGGCAGTTTTCTTCATTTTTTGAAGCACCATCGCGGAAATTTCCTGCGGAGTATATAAACGTCCGTCAATGTCAATACGAACGGTATTATTGTCACCTTTTGTCACTTTATAGCTCCAATGGCTTATTTCTTCGGTCACTTCGTCGTAGCGGCGGCCCATAAACCTCTTTACGGAGCTGATAGTGTTTTGGGGGTTTGTAATAGCCTGGCGCTTTGCCGGGTCACCTACCTTTCTTTCGCCATTTTTCAAAAATGCCACAACGGAAGGTGTTGTGCGGCGGCCTTCATCATTGGCAATCACCACAGGCTCATTGCCCTCCATTACGGATACGCAACTGTTAGTGGTTCCTAAGTCGATACCTATAATTTTTCCCATATAATTGATTTCCTTTTAGGTTTGTGTTTCTTTTTATCGCAGTAAGTTTGGCAATCCTTATGCCAATGGCAGTGAATGTGCAAAAATGGCAGACCGGGTAGCCCAAAATTCAAAAATGCTGAATAAAATTCAGTTGGCAGCCAGGAATCCAGCGTTTCACAACTTATTAATAATGAACAAAAACAGGAAATGGAAATTTTGTCCGGTAATCGTTATTTTATTCCCTTCTCGGGAAAGTATTTTATTTTGGAGACCGGCGGTAGCACCTTGATTGAGCTTCCGTTGCGACGCTCCATTCAACGGTTGAATATATATTGGGCAATGTAATATACCACTCCGCGAGTGTTAACAAAAAAAAGTAGCCTTTCAATGATCTGAACTCTGAATAAAGCCTTCGCGACATTTGATGGTTGATTTGGCGCTAACATGTAGAACAACTCTCAATGATTCAATAATTCGCCCAACAGAATTACTACAGTTGAACGGAGCGTCGCAACCAATGTTCAATCAGTGCGTTACCGCTGACCCATAAAAAAAATTAGAACGGCATACCGATCGCCACATTTAGTATCAAATTATCTTTTCTCCACTGCGAGTCGCCAAAGTTCACCTGGTCCAATACCCACCGCTCTCCATCGGGCAGCCAGGGCTTGCGCAACGGTATGCCAAGATCGAGCCGCAGCACAAGTATAGATACGTCAAACCGCAATCCGACGCCGGCATTTACGGCTATTTCCTTCATAAAGTTTTTGGAAAATTTGCCGCCGGGTTGTTGCGGATTTTCATTGAACAACCAAATATTTCCCGCATCCACAAACAATGCGCCATACACGATACTAAAAAGTTTTGCACGCAATTCCGTATTGAACTCCAGCTTTATATCGCCGCTTTGATCGGGATATACATCTGTAGTGGAATCAACAGGATTATAAGCCCCCGGGCCAACGGAGCGGCTTCTGAATCCGCGCAGACTATTATTACCACCGGAAAAAAACTGCTTGATATAAGGCAGCGATGACGAGTTTCTGTATGGAATACCAACGCCGGCCAACAACCGGCTCGCCCACACACTGTTCGCGCCAAGTTTTCGATATACCCGAAAATCCGCATCAAACCGGGCATACTGCGAAAATGCCGCGTTCAAAATTTTCGCAGTGTCGTAATTCTTTACATCTCCTTTTACAAACAAACCCGCAATGTTGCCGGAAAGATCTATACCACCTTTAAAATAAAAACCATTCTTCGATTTTGTAGCAAGCAATGTGTTATACGTGTAAGTATAATTGGAGCCAATAATAAACTGTTTGTCTATTGCCTTTTGAAGTGTCACATCATCTTTCGCGCTTTCCATGTATTCCGCGGTTACGTTTACAGGTTGCACATAATTTACGCTCACCGGGTATAGCTGGTGTTCCTTTGCCACAGATTCTTTCCATACATAACCATACTCAACGCGAAATGAATTCAACGTGTATTGTTTCTGTTTTGTAAGCCAGTCGTAGCCCAGTTTAATATTTGTTTTTGGCACAAAGCCGCCACTGGTATTCAGTTTAAATACCGGCACAATAAATTGAGGAAACGACAACATTCCTTCCAGCCCGTACCTATATGTATTATAACCCTTAAACTGGCCGCCATACTGAATTTCAAAACCTCCGTAAGCTTTTATGCCAAATAATTCTCCGCCTTTAAAAGTGTTTCTGTTGCGCCAGCCAACATTAATTATAGAACCCGTAAGATCATTCGACTTTGTAGTACCACTCACTTCCATGTTCAAAGATTTTTTTGGATATGGCGTGAGGTAATAGTATGTATTCAATTTAGGCGAGTCTACATCCGGCACATCTTCAAACCTGTTTTTCACAAACTTAAAAAGACCCAGACTTATAAGCCTGTTCAGTGTTTGATTGTGTTCATTCCTGCTGTAAGTATCACCGGGCTTAAACAGCATGGTACGTTCAAACATAACGGGGTTGTACAACCGGTTTCTATCTACTACATAATATTTATCTTTATAAAACGCAGAGTTTTTCGTGGCTGTATCAGCGGCATTCAAATTATTGAGCCGGTAACCTGGAAAAATAAAAATATCATTGATCTTGTAAATTTCTTTTGCCTGCCGCGGTGTGGTGTTTTTTATTTTCACAAACATATTCACTTTGTTGCCGCCTATTGTACTATCAACATCTACTATTATAAAATCAGGATTGAAGTAATAAAAGCCCCGGTTCTTCAACCTGCTGTCAATGCGGTCTCTTTCGGTTTTTATAATACTCAAATTATAAGGGTTTCCATTTTTAAGCAGCGATCGCCTGGTAGTGCGCTGAATAGCTTTACCAATTTCACTGCTATCCAGCACAAACTTTACATCATTGATGGTGTATTGAACACCCGGCCTTACAACATAATTAGCTGCGCCTTTTTTGCGCCTGGTAATGGTATCGCTATCTACCGCGGTTTTAAAATAACCCTGGTTTTCCAAATGGCTGTTTATGATCTGTTCGTTGAGAGAAAGATTAACATCACTCATCAACACCGGCGGTTCGCCAAATTTGAATTTCAGCCAGCCTAATATTCCTTTCTCACTTGTGCGTTTTTTTCCTGCAATGTTATAGGCCCACAACTTAACCCGCATACCCAGCATTTTTTTATTAGGCTTGGGCCTTGTAAGTCCTGCCACTTCTTCCTTAATGGTTTTTCTTTTGCTCTTCGCAACTAAAGAATCTTCTACTTTTATATTTGCGCCGGTGTATAACGCTTCGCCTTCCGGCAAATATTTTGTGTTGCCGCATGAGCAAAAGAACAATACACTTATCAGCGCAAATAATAAATATGGTTTTAAAAAAATCATTATCGTTTCATCATATTCATGGCGCTTCATTTTTCCTCTCACACAAAAAACAAACATGCGCCATATTGTTTGCTATTATTTGTTAGTCGGCTTTTGAGCCCTGATGTGGCTTTTGTTGTGTCACTCACTTGTACTGTTGTAATTTTAATCGGCGATGAGCTTCATTTATTGCAACCAACTATTAATTTAATTGCCGATAAGAATTACAACAGTTGAACGGAGCGTCGCAACCGTGGCCCAATCAAGGCACTGAAGCCGGTTTCATAAAAAAAATTTATATTCTTTTTGCAATTTTCATTTGTTCACTCGTCTTTATTTTTTCTACTACTTCTTTCCTCCGCATACTTTTGTCTTTGTTGTTTCTTACTAAAAATATCTTTGAATTTATTATAGTCAAGCGTAATTATAAATCCTATTCCGGTTTCCACCACATAGCCTTCCAGCACACCCTGGTAATCGCTTCGCTGATATACACGCACCATGTAACGACCGTCTTTGCTAAGCTTATACGCGGCAGAAATATTTCCCAACATCGACGAAGCATCCTGGCTGGCAGCCTGAGGCCCTTCCAACTGAAAGTTACTACCAACGGACACCACTAAACGATCATTCAATAATCGTTTCGACACATTCACATTCAAATCGGTTTTCTGTTGCTCTGTTCCTGTTGAATAATCTTCCTGCGATTGCACATCAAAACTAATGTCCACAAAACTTATAAGATCTGATGCAAACTGATTTAACTGATCGGTGATTATCTTGCTCACACTCTGCCTGGCAAAGGCTTCCGGCGACATGCCGCCAGCAATTGATTCAAACGGATTTTCCTGCATAAACCTGTTGAGCAATAGCAACGCGAACACTTGCTTATTCACATCAGAAGGATCCTGCCGCAATTGGTCCAGTTTGTTATTCACCGTTGTTACAACACTCTTATCCACTCCATAGTTTTGATCCTGCGGCAATTGAATATCAAATGTTATAACCGGCTTCATCAATTCTCCTTTCATATTCAACAGCACTCTAAACGGAAGCTTTTGCCGATACTTCATTTGCTGCGAAGATGATTCTTCTGTTTGCGAACCTACCAAATCAATTGGCGCCGCACGGGAAATATACATAGCGGTTATATCAACATCGGCGCTGGTTGGCTCGCCAGTCCATGTAAGGCGACTACCTTTTTGTATATCAAATTTGCGATGAAGCAAATTAAAAGTAAGTTCATAAGTTCCGGCGCTTAACTCGTAAGAACCTGTAAGCGTAACCTTTCCGCTCTTGTCTATTCCGCCATTTAAAGTGGCTTCACCGTTCAGGCTCAAAAGATCTCCATTGCCTTCATCAATTACAAGGTTTAGCTCTGCTTCTTTCTTAACCTGTATATTCACATTTATATCAAAGCCCTGAAGCGCGGTGGTATTAAGAGAATCGATAGCGTTCAAAAAAAGTGAATCGATCTTTGGTTCATCCATATCCACAAAATTCACCACACCCTCTCTTTCTTCAATACCGGGCTCATCCTGCGGAAGCACCATCGTGAGTTTCGTTTTATCATCAATAGTAAGAGACCCGTCCACAACAGGTGCGCTTTCCGTTCCTTTTACGTTTAGGTTGGTGCTTAAATAAAGCTGCCCATAGTATAAATTATTATCCTTTTTTGTAGTGTTCAACGCTCTGAAATTTCTTGCGCGAACTTTCATATCAAAATCATAGTTGCGCAAATTTTTTGTCAACGCGTCGCCATCAATCATGAATTTATTGTTGGCAGAATCCTGAATAGTAAGCGTGTTGAAATGTATTCCCTGCGTATCTATAACCACAGTATCTCCCGGGATCATGAAGTAATTATTCAACATGGTTAAATTGAAAGCGGCATTATCAAATATAAGGTTGCCGTCAATTGCAGGCTGATTAACCGTTCCCGTTACTTTCAAATTTCCCTCAAGTGCACCGGACGCTTTATTTATGGCGCCCATTGTTGCTCCTTCAATTGTATTCAACTGAAGTTTGTTGAGGTTCAGCAAAAAATTGAAGTCGTTATTATTTACAGGTTGTAGATAATATTGTCCCTTTAGCGTTACATCATTTTCTCTCCCTGTTATAGCAACATCAGCATCCAACACATCTGCAGTGTTATTATTTACTTTTATCGCGATGTTTCCTATAGTATCTTTTTGAATACTGAGATCACTTATGATAAGGTCACTCACAAAATTCATTTTGCCTGTAAGATCATTTACTTTCACATTACCATTAAGCACACCATCCGCAAACAAAGAATCCTGCTGTACAAAACCTGTTAGAGTAGCTAATTTAAAGTTACCAAAGTCCACTTGCAGCGGAGCATTCATTTCGTCCGTTTCGCTTTTAATAGTTAACTTTTGGCTGCTATTGCTCAACTCGAAATCCTTCACATTTATGCCGCTCTTTCCGTAAGCAATAAGATTATTGCCGGTAATATTCCATTTGTTATAATTCAATAACAGCGAATCATTTTTTAAAGAAAATATATATTCATCTTTTTGCGGTTGCTGCAAAGTAAGCCCCAACAAGTATTTCTGTTTCGCAGCTTTATCCTTTACTCCAATCCTCGCATCTATTTTGTTATCAGCGATGTTACTGTTTACATTTACACCATGCATCGCAATACTTTTACCAATCAGTATTTTTTGTACATCAACAATAATTTTTGCAGCATTATCATCACTTCCCGCTTTCACCAGTAAATGCTGAATAGAATCCTCGGCATATATAATTGAAGGAGCGGTTATATTTAAATTCCATGCACTATTAGCAAAGCTGCTTTGCAAAGTAAGTTCGGGTAGTTCTTTCAGGTTCGGAACAAAGACCTGCAATGCAGGTGTACTTTTTACATGTCCATGAATGGTGAAATTATAAGGAGCAGTTTTTTTAATAGCTGTATCGGACATTATAGCAAAATAAGGCTGAATGGTTTGTTGAAATACGTTGCCTATTTCACTTAAAAGATACTGTCCCCTTAATTGAACATTGGCCATTTCACTGGCAAGGGTAATAAACTGCCCGCTATCCGATTTTCCTGCCATTACATTAAGGCTATCCATTTCTGCTCTTTTGCCATTCATTACCAGTATAGAGTTTGCTATTGAAGCTTTACCCTCAAGACTATCAATATTTACACGAGGGAAATCACCGGTCAGTTCGCCGTGATAAATAATAGAATCAGATGTAAGATGCAGCGGAAAGGTTTTTATACTATCCACCATTACACGAAACTTTGCCGCGGGGTCTTTGGCAGAAAGATCGCCTTCTGCATTAAGTGTTATATCAATGTTGGGATCATGAATATCAGCATTTGCCTTCACTAACCGGTCTGCAATAGAGCCATTAAAATTGAGGTCGCGATAAACATATTTTTTTATTTCGCCACTTTTCAAAGTTCCCTTCACTATAGCGTTTGCGGTTTTTATATCATAGCCTTTTCCTTTTGCACCTGCCACCAGAGTGAACTTTCCAAGAGTTTCCTTATCCTGTAAAATGGTTCCCAGATCAAGAGAATCTGTTTCCAGTACTACATCATAGATCGCTTTATTTTTGTCCGCAAAATCTTTTCCCTGCCCCTTCACCTTAACCCAACCAAGATTTGTATTTAATAACAGATCAGCGTTTGCGGCCGTCATACCTCCTGCAAATTTTCCCTGCAAATTAATATTATCCGGCAGCGTTATGTTCTTTGGCAATGTGTTTGGTGGTAAAAAAAGAAGCAGGTCTTTTTTACCTGATGTAATTTTTTTTATGGTAAGATTCGCGGCAATATTTTTAACATCAGGCAATCCTTTTAGCGTACCGCTTACATCCAATGAAGTTTGTTGTAAACCGCTTATCTGCAGGGCCGGTATCGATAAATCCGAAACCTTCCCTTTCACTATTCCATTTAACAGCCAAACGGCGGACGGATCTGCAAATGCAGGCTGGCTGCGCAAATCAGGCACAAATGTTATAATATCCTTTACCTGTACTTTGCTTTTCTGCAAATCGACATCTACCTGCAAATTTGAAATATCTTTTGATAATGATTCGATAGACTTGTAATAAATGGCAGCTTCTCTTCTTAATTCCGTTCCCTGCGTTTTGATATACAAATTCTTCAGGTGCGATTCTTTTGCACCATATAAAAACTCGGCTTGCAACTTTTGCAGAACAAAACCACTTTGCTCTTTCAAATTTCCTTTAGTAACATTTCCCGATATTTCATCATCATTAAAAACAAAATCATTCACATGCAGCGTAAGAGAATCAGCTTTTAAATGCGCATAATCCATTCCATATTTTTGACGTGGACTATTATCATTATCAAACTGCAAATTATTCTTATCAAGCGTAATTTTTGTCACGCTTATGTTCCAGCCTGCTTCTGTTTGTGCCTGCACTTCCTGTTCTGCTTCTTTTGCCACTACTTTCGCTACTTCTTTTTTTCCTAATCGTAAAGCTGCTGTAGTTTGCAAAAGTGAAACCTCATCTAAGACAACGATCTTCTTTTGCAGATCAATTTTCTTCACACCCACATCCAGCTTCGTAAGATCAAGCGCTGCATAAAATGCCGACACGTCGTTCTTGTAATCTACATTTATTTTCGAAAGATCTATATTCTTCAAACTTATGGACAAAGGCAATGGCTCTTTCGCATCCTCTAAATCTTTTTCCGGAGGCTCTGATGTTATCAATGGCTTGCTCTGGTATACTTTTCCCAAAAGACCGTCAAGATTTATCTTGGGAATATCAAAAGCCATTTTATTAAGATCAAACTTATCAATCTTTGTATCGAAATGGTTGAGCCAAAGTTCTACATCATTACCTGTTACCACATCTTTATAAACCACTCTTATTTTATCAAGCGCTATTTTACTTAAAGAAATTTGAGTGGATGAAGCCGTAGTATCTACAGGCTTTGATGGTTCCTTACTGTCAAAGGCATCTATAATAAATTGGAAATTAAAAGTAGTATCCGGAAGTGTTCTTCTTACTTTAGCAGTAATATTTTCAAGCTCCACATTATTTACCTCCACCTTACTGCTGATCAATTTTAAAAGACTAATATCAACGTTTATTTTACCGCCATATAACAGCGTGTCTTTTGAGCGGTCTTCCAGGTAAATATTTTCTAGCACTACGGTTTTGGGAAGCCCGATATATACCCTGCCAATATTTACTTTTGTTTGAAGTTTTTTCTGAAGGTAAGTTTCAGCTTTATTTTTTATCAGTTGTTGTACAGGAGGCGTAAGTATCAGTATAACGATAAGTAAAAAGAAAATAATTACACCGGCAACTATTCTTAAAACAATACGGATAGTTTTTTTAACAAATGAGCTATTTATTTTGAATTTTGGTAAAACCATATTGAATTTAAAATAGTTCGATTATTATGGTAAATAGTAAAACCAAGCAATTAACAGACCACGTTATTAAAAAAAGCTTATAACAGCCCGAATACCTGAATAGGCTTTTTGCCCAATAAATTCCACAACTTCATAAGCCGCATAACATCTTTACAAAATACCTGTTCTTCCCAAAAATCAACTTCACACCTGTAGAGAAAAATGCTCAAAACGATTTTTCTTTTTGAATGATCCATGTGGAATGATTTTTTATTCAACAACCGATATGAATAAAAACATTATCCATATAAATGACTTTTTACCTGTAAAAGAAAAAACAAAACTTAAAGTTATAATGTTTCCTGAAAAACCGGCAACGGTAAAATCATTAAAAAACAGCGTTCAAAAGTTTAGCGAATTACAATTAAAACACCCGGATTTGCCTGAATGCAATTCAGCGGGATATAGGGAAAGGGATTTATTTTAACATCATTTTCCATTAACCATTACCTATTCTATTGAAAGTCAAAAATCAAAAATTTCTTATTGGCTGGAGGATTCATATTTTAAAAACAATCATCGCCCAATTAATAATCAACAGATGAACGGAGCGTCGCAACCAAAGCCTAATCAGGGCTCTGCAGTTTGTCAACAAAAAAAATTGCAGTTGAGAATTACATGCTCCTAAGCATCAGGCAGTCAATACGTTTTTGATTTTTGAGCTACTTGCATAGCTTATTGATCACGCTAATCAGTTGAGGATATTGGTGCTGTAAATTTTCCTTATTTGCAAGTTCAAAATCGTTAAAGTCGAACCCGGGAGCCACCGTGCAGCCAACCAATGCATATTCCGAGTCTTTTGCCGGCATTGCGCCAAACCAGCTACCGGCCTTCACTACACACTGAAATCTTTCACCTGCTTCAAAATTAGCCCCCAGCTTATGTTCCATAATATTTCCCGATATTTCGATTTCGTACACAATCAAAGGATCTCCATAATAAAAGTGCCATATTTCATCTGACGCAATTTTGTGCAAGGCCGAAAATTGTCCTTTTTGCAACAAAAAATAGATACTGGTGCCCGCCGCTCTGCTGCCATTAAAACCTTCCGGCAGTACGCTTTTGGGAATGCATACGTCCGAACGATAAACTTCTTTGAAAGCGCCACCTTCAACGTGCTCTTCCAATTGTAATTTGCTTATCCAGTATGAAGCGGGCAATTTTTTCTGCATGGCGGTTACTACTCAATTCTTACTCTGTTCTGAAAATAACGCGTCAACGAATCTTTTATGCGTGCCGTATCAGCATAAGTTGACGGAATTACAAAATACAGTTTAAAGCTTGAGGAATCCGAAGCAACATCCAGGCGGATATCGTTTCCATACGATTTTAACTGAGAATATCTTTTTAATGCACGGCTTTTATTGGCTGTTGTTTCCAGCACATATTTTACAGACGCATTACCACCGGCATCGGGTCTTGCAAATGTAAAGGAAGCGCTGCTATCCATTTTACGTTTTGCCAAAGCGCTATCCTTCGCAACAAGATTGCTATCGGGGACATAAGCACTACCCTGCCCTGTTGTGGTATCAGTTCTCACAGAGTTTGCCACATTTTCAGTTTCGGATACCACAGATTTATTCTGAACATTGCTTTGATACAAATAATATGCGCCGCCACCAATTACACCAAGTGTAATAAGAGCTGCGGCTATTATCAATATTTTGCGAGCGCTGTTGCTTTTAGGCTCGCGTCTTAAATAACCCTCATCATGAAAACTTTCCTGTTCACCAACCTCTTTTTGAACGGTCATATCTTCCAACCTTGTGGCCATATAATGCCCGGGAGTAAAATTCAGTCTTCCGTCCCTGGCCTTCATCAATGTCCCGATACCTTCTATATGTAAAGGATTTCCGATATTCAATAATTGAACACTCAAATTTATATAAGAGTCGATATCCGAGATCGCCAAAGGCTTAATTTTACCGGTATGCGTGCGCACAAAATCGATCAGGTTGTCATCAATTTGCGGCACGGATTTATTATCAAACGTAATTCCTGCTACTGTGGTATTTTGTTTATCAGTACCATCCGGTATAGGGCTTGCAGGATCTAGTATGAATGTTCCTATTCCGGGCAAAACCAGCTTTTTATGCTGGTACAAAAACTGTGATAATAATAAATCTAATTTCAAAACATTAAACTTTTAATCTTTACAAATTACGGTAAAAATACATTAAGGAGTTGATTTATAAACAGGCGATAAAAGAAATCTCTTTTTTGCATCTTCTCTGATATTTTTGCAAAACAATGACAGAACACGAATTAAGGTTTATAGAATACTGGAAAAAAAACAGGACCCGCGAAAAAAGAATTTTTAAGCAATGGTATATTGGCTTACCAATCGGCCTGTTGTTCGCCATTCCCATTGCCATCAACTTTTCATCGGGCTGGTATAAACGTGCGCAAATGACCGCCGCAGCTAATTTCAATCCAATGATACTTGTCGTTGCGCTGCTCATCATTGTTACATTCATTGCCATTTTTTACAAGCGCCACCAATGGGATATGAACGAACAACGCTACAAAGAACTGCTTCAAAAACAGAAGCGTGAAAACGAAAACGCCTTATAAGCTTTATCCATATTGATATTTCACCTGCATTCACTTATTCGTTGAGTACGGTAATACTGCGTAAAGTTTTTTTGGGGGAACCAACTGTATTGCTACTATTAAGCATCGTTGTGTCACTCACTTGTACGGCAGGAACATTAGTGGGCAAGTTACAAGTTGCAAGTTACAGGTTGAAGTGTCATAGATGTCCTACACCTTTGAGGTGTAGGACATCTGGCTAAAGACAAGCCCGAAATATTTTAACTGATGAACAGCATTACTACCGATGAAGTGATTGCGACGCAACGATGATGCTATGAAAAACTGAAGCTGGTACTGAAAGAAGAGGTCAGAGATCAGAGGTCAGATATCAGTAGGCAGTTGGCAGTAGAGAAAACAGAGGTCAGAGGTCAGAAATCAGAAAACCTTGTCCTACATGCACCTTATTAATTATTCATTATTAATTATTAATTACTTGCAAGTCTTTTCAACTTTGATTTATTAAAAATATTACGGCCTTTATTAATACCCCTGCGCAACTGTTTTTGTTGATCTTCCGGCAGATGAATAATATCACGACACTTACTACTACAGCATTTATTATACTTCTGTGCGCATTCTTCGCATTGGATAAAAAGTAGATGACATGCCGAATTTGCGCAGTTTATATGTGTGTCGCAAGGCTTTCCGCACTGATGACATTTTGCAATAATTTCATTGCCAATGCGCTCGCCAAGCCGGTCATCAAATACAAAATTCTTACCAAGAAATTTATTCTCCAGCCCCTTTTCTTTTACGGTGTTAGCGTAATGTATGATGCCCCCTTCCAAATGAAAAACATTTTTAAAGCCATTATGCAACATATAAGCGCCGGCCTTTTCGCAACGAATGCCGCCGGTACAATACATAATAATGTTCCTGCTTTTGTTTTCCTTCATCATATCAGCCGCCATTGGCAACTGTTCACGAAAAGTATCGCTGGGAATTTCTATGGCATTTACAAAATGTCCAACTTCATATTCATAATGGTTGCGCATATCCACAATAATTGTGTCGGCGTCATTTGCCAGGGCATTAAAAGTTTCCGCATCCACATATTTCCCCCTGTTGCTCATATCAAATGACGGATCGGAAATACCATCGGCCACAATTTTTTCACGAACTTTTATCTTCAGTACCCAAAAAGATTTTCCGTGATCGTCTACGGCAATATTCAGCCGCAAACCATTTAACGGTCCTATACTATACAAATAGGCTTTAAGATTTTCTAACGCTGCAACAGGCACACTAATTTGCGCATTGATACCTTCGTGAGCAACGTAAATACGTCCGAAAACTTTTAAATTATGCAGCGCTTTATACATATCATTCCTGAAAACATCCGGGTCGGCAATATGGAAATATTTGTAAAAAGAAATAGTAGTGCGAGGCTCCGCTTCTTGCAATAAACGCTCTTTCAGCTCCTTTTGAGAGATTCGGTTGTGTAACATGGTCATAGAAATTTGAATTCCGAAATCCGGAATAATCGTTTTATAAAAAATAGATTGGACACTTGCAGGGTGAACCAAACTTCCTTTTCGCCTCGAAGGTAGCTAAAAGTTTTTTTATCCACGAATTACACGAATTGAACGAATTATTATTCTGTTCATATACTCCATTCGTTCAATTAGTGTAATTCATGGACAAAAGTTGACTACCAAATGTATGTTTAAGGTTTATCCCACCACAGACGGGTGGCTCCATTATCTGCGCCTCCAAGCAACTGAACAGCCTCCGTATATCCATTAGGGTTAGCAGCTCTTTCAGTTGAAGAAAAATTTAAACGGCGAACGCCATCGTTAGTGCTTATTATACCCTGGCTATCGTTTTTCTGCACTTTAAATAACTTCGGATAGCCAGTGCGACGCCATTCTGCCCATGCTTCGCAACCTTCCGGAAAACCGGCAATCCATTTTTGTGTGATGATTTTTTCCAGCTTTACATCGAAACCTGCTCCTTCATTCCATTTGGGAGTAACGCTGGAAGCCGCATTGGTACTGAGTGTGCCGGGTTGGTAAAGATCGGTGTAGTTAGATGGCGTGGCCGTTGAACTAAGGTAAGCAGTAGCATCGCCGACCCCCCATTGTTGAAATGATTTAGTGACACCCTCTTTGTAATAGTCTTCGCTTGTGCCGCTTCCCATATTCCATTCACGTAATGCGCCTTCAGCACGCAGAAAAGATACTTCCGCGGCAGTAAACAAGACAGCCGGAGTTTCCGTAGTAATATTCAGTAACGAATGATTAATATAAGTATCTTCCGCGGGATAAAGAATACCGGAACGTATGCCTTTGTATGCACCATTAGCCAAAGGATCTGTAGCGGGCAAAAAATATTTCGCTTCACGCGGATCATTGTATCCACCTAATATAGATTCCATGTTGGCACTCATGGAAATGTCTTTCCAACTGCCACTGATTGACCCTAAAGGATTGGTATAACCCTGACCTTTTATTGTAAAGTTATCATCATTTGCAGTAATCAATCCGCCAGGATCAGCCACTGCAGCTTCCGCTTCCGTTTTGGCTTTACCGGGATTTACTTTTGAAATGCGCATAGCCAACCGGAGCCGCAGTGAATTAGCAAACTTTATCCATTTTTTATAATCGCCGCCATAAGCAAGATCAAAACGTTCAAAAGGTTTTAGCGTTGGATGATCACTCACATATTTTTCCAGCAAACCAACGGCTTCTGTCAAATCAAGAAAGAACTGGTTGTATGCGGCTTCCTGCGAATCATATTCGCCACCGGTTACACCTTCGCCATAATGTGTGTACACGATAGGCCCGTATTGATCTGATATGCGGTGCATTACTTCCACTTTAAGAATTTTCGCCACTGCATAAAAATCGTCATACACGCCTTTTGTTTTTTGCTCCGCATGGCGAATAGGGACCATTATGTAAGAGTAAGTATAATCCCACGCGGCATAGTTCCAGCCATCCATCAGGAAGTAAGTAGTATTGTTTATGCCGTTGGCAAAATTATGCCTGGTGGCCATGTACCCGGAAAAAATATCAGCATTCAGATTTTGCGTAAGCTGGTAAGTCCAGTCTTTTCCTGCACCAAAATTATAATTGAAAAAAATGCCTTGCTGTATCTGCGGATAATACCCACCGATATCATTATGATCGGCCTGTAATTGATCCGGATATGCGCCAACCGGGTTAGTATTGTATTCTTCAAAATTCTTCGTACAGGAAGTGATCAGCATTGCCAATGCAATTGATGCCAAACAACCTGTTTTCCATTTATTTAGATTCATAATCGTATTGTTTAAAATAGAAAGATTAAAGAAGCAATTTAATGTTGAAACCAAATGTCCTGGTAGCGGGCATTCCAAACACATCCACGCCCTGCAAATCGTTGCCGGTTGATAATGATGCATCTGTATCAAACGGCGCTTTCTTTGTTAAGTAAAACAAGTTTCTACCGGTTAAAGCAAAATCGATTCCTTTCACAACTTTATTATTGAACACATGCGATGGAATAGAATAGCTAATAGATAATTCCCTTAAACGCGCAATGGTAGCATCATATACATAGTATTCCGTAATACCGGAACGGCCACCCACCATATCGTAAAATCCCTTTACATCATCTATTTGTTTTCCTTCAAAAGTTACATATTCCGTATTGCGAGCATCGCCGGTTACCTTTGAAACGCCTTCCAAATCAAGATCTGCCTGGGTTAGGGAAATTACTTTACCGCCAAATCTTCCGTCAAACAATACATATAGCGCCAGTTGTTTGCAAGTAAATGTATTAGCCCATCCAAGGTTGAATTTTGGTGCGGAATTAGCCAGTTTTACCCAGTCGCCGCTGCTTTTAAGCGGTATTCCTTCAGCATTTGTTTCTATATCACCATGAGCGTCTCTCTGGAAAGGAAGTCCGTAAATATCTCCAATAGAACCGCCTTTTTCCAAACGCATCTGGTAATTGTTAGATCCTTTTTCACCAAAATAAAAGACAGGAATATCCGCCGGCATTTCTAACACTTCATTTTTATTGAAAGCATAATTCACATTTGTTTTCCATTGAAAATCTTTGCCGGATACAGGCGTAGCGCTTAGCATTACTTCCATACCCTGGTTTTGTATGTTACCACCATTAACGTAATAGAACGGATATCTTGCAGAAGGCGCCGAACTAATTCTAAACAACTGGTTGCGGGTATTGGTTTTATAGTATGTAACGTCAATGCCTAACCTATTATTAAAAAATCTCCATTCAGTACCCACTTCAATCGATCTTGTTTGTTCGGGTTTCAACTCACTAAATGGCGCCGAAGAAATATCCATTTTCACACCGCCTGCATTAATTGTTTGCGCGGTATTGTTGCTAACGTATGGCGCCAGGTCGTTACCCACCTGCGACCACGCTCCTCTTATTTTACCAAAACTGATCCAGCCCGGCATTTTAAACATATCGCTTAATACAGCCGTTAAGCCTATGGAAGGATAGAAAAAACCTTTATGCAAACTTTCGGTAAAGGCAAGCGTGGAAGACCAGTCGTTACGACCGGAAACATCAAGGAATAAAAAGTCCTTTAGTCCAACCTGCGCCATGGCAAACACCGACTGCATTTGTTTGTGAATATTATTCTCTACTATGTAACCGCCGTTAAGGTTCATATTGGGCACGGTAAATATGTTGGCATACACCAAATCGCCGGGCCTTGAATCAAGACGCAGATTTTTCGCTCTTGTATCTGTAATGCTGGCACCGGCAACCGCGCTGATGGATATATCACTTTTAAATCTTTGCGTGTAAGACAATATTACATCACCGTAAATATTGTTCTCACGATTGGTGAACGTAATATAACGGCCATTGTTATCCGCTAATGACGGATGTGTTCCCGCATACATTTTTTGGTTATAATCATCGGAGATAAAATCATAAATACCACGTGTCTGCAAAGTAAAATGATCTCCCAGTTTATAACTTAACGCAAGATTGGCTATAGCCCTGTTACGCTTGTCTTCAGCCGGTGTTTTATTTGTAAGCCAGTATGGATTCTGATCCATATCGCTATAACCATTATACCAGTTTTGCAGCATCATGTTGCGTGTGGTATCAAATTTTTCATAATGATCTCTGTATAGCGAGATATTTCCACCACGCGGGAAATGATACAGTCCCACCAACGGATTGATATAGAAACCGCCCGGTGTAGGCCTGTTTTTTACATTTTGCGCGATGAGATTTACATTACCGTCCACCTTCAACGCGTCATTAAAGAAATAAGAAGTCTGGCGGAAATTAAGATTGTTCTTATAAAACTTATTGCCTTCTATAATACCTTTTGCTGTAGTATTGGCATACGAAAGATAAGTCTGGTTCTTATCATTACCTGAACTTAGTGAAACCGAATTGATAGCTGTTATACCGGTTTGGAAAAAATCTTTTACATAATCATCGCTTCCGTTTATGGCTTTTCCCCAACTGGTGGCAGCCACCGTACCATCTTCCGCCACGCTGCCATAACTGTTTTGAAACTTCGGCAATAAGGCGGGTGTTTCAAAAATAGTATTTGAATTAAAGTTTATTGCAGTTCTGCCTGCTTTCCCTTTTTTTGTAGTGATCACTACTACGCCATTGGCAGCCTGCGTGCCATATAATGCAGCAGCGGCAGGACCTTTCAGTACGTTCATAGTTTCTATATCATCCGGGTTCAGGTTTGAGATACCATCACCGGCATCACGTCCGCCGGCATCGTTGGTACCGCCAATTGTAGTAGCGGGCTGTTCCGAATTGGTATTGGAAATGGGCATACCGTCAATTACATACAGCGGCTGATTATTACCATTAATAGAGCGGCTACCGCGTATAAGTACTTTCACTGATCCTCCAAGCCCGGAAGCGCTTTTATTAATAGTAACTCCTGCGGCCTTACCGGCTAAAGCATTCATCATGTTCGGATCCTTCGCACGGGTAAGCTCATCGCCCTGCACTTGTTGTGTAGCATAGGTAAGCGATTTGGTCCGCTTTTGTATACCCAACGCTGTTACCACTACTTCGGTCATTTGCTGGTTGTTAACCACAAGTGACACATTAATGGCATCATCATTATTAATTGTTATTTCCCGGGTTGTATGACCAATATATGAAATGACAAGCACGTCGCCTCTTTTGGCCTGGATGGTAAACAAACCATTGGCATCTGTGGCGGTACCCTTCACAGTTCCTTTTACAGATACGGTGGCATTTGCGATGGGCTTGCCATCCGGCCCAACCACTTTTCCTGTAATGGGATCTGCAATTGTTACCTGATCTAAAATTAAGGGAGACGTCATTTCAATTCCTTCTACGGAAATAAAATTCAATGATGTTTTTCGTTTATCCTTATCCGATAGTATTACATAAGTTCTCTCGTTGATCTTTTTATACTTTATTCCCGTGTTCAATAAAACATCGTCCAGTATTTTTTCTGTTGAAGCTTTAGTATCACCAAGTGGCTTTACTAATTGGTTGGCAAGAGATTGCTCAGAAAAAAGAAAGTAAACACCCTTTTGTTTATTCAACTCTTTCAAAACGGTGAACAATCGGGCTTTTTCGGAGCCGGAATCCTGGACAGCCGACCCGCTTGAATTTTTATGGGTTACTGTATTATTTCTTGCATAAGAGTAGCTATTCTGTGCATAAGCCGCTGACACAGTCAGCATTTGGGCTGCTAGCAAGCACCCAAACAGATGAGGCAGAGAATATTTCTTTCTCATTTTTTTGGTAATTTTTGGCAGTTACTATTGAGTTTTGTTCCTTCTTTTATGGTAACAGGTGGTAACCTGTTGTTTCTATACTATTACAATACGCAGTATAAATTTGTGCATGAATGCTACAACTTGCTGAATAGCATTACTACCGTACAAGTGAGTGACACAACGATGCTTAATAGTAGCAATACCGCCGGTCCTCAAAAAAAATATGCATAAAATTATACTGCCTGAAATTCTATTACTATTTTATAATAATGTTATTTCCTGTTTTTTCAATTACAAAATCAGATGCATCCAGCGCCTGCAGCAGCACATCAAGGTTGTCATTTGGCATTATACCGGAAATGGTTTTGGCGGCTGCGCTCTCTTCAATTTTCACATTCACGCCATAAGTTTCTTCAATCATTTTCGCAGCCTCTTGTATGGTTGTACTATCAAACAGCATTTTCTTTTCTTTCCATGCGGTTACCTGGTTAGCATTTTGCAACTCGCTTTTTTGAATGCTTTCATCCTTCACTTCCACATAGTCGCCCGGCAACATTTTTATTTCTTTTCCATCAATACTTTTAATGGTCACGCTTCCCTCGTTTAGCAACACACTAGTTTTTCCTTCACGATTAACAACGTTGAATTGTGTGCCGGTCACAACAATATCAAACCTGTCGGTGTGTACAATAAACCTGCTTTGCCGAGGCGTTCTCTTTACATGAAAATAGGCTTCCCCTTTCAGCCACACTTCCCGTTCTTTTCCTTTCTCCCAATCATTTTTATATGAAATAACCGAATGCGCATTTAACGTAACTTCCGATCCATCGGGCAAAACCTTTTCACTTATTTCACCATACCGCGTGTTAATAGAATTATTTTTACCATCATTAAAAAACCATACACCCGCAAAAGCCAACAGCACAGCGGCCGCAGAGGCAAACCACCACCGCTTAACCTGTTTACTAAACACCACCACGCCTTCGGTTTCATTACTTTTCAATGAATGCTGAAGTTTACTATAAGCCATTTTCACCTGTGCCCGGTCCGGGGACTTTTCTTCCACCCGGATGCTTTGCAGCCATTCAACCGCATCCTTTACTGCCGGTTGCCATTCCGGATGTTTATCGAGCGTAACCTCCCAATTAACAATGCTTTCAGGGGTTGTTGCAAAATACCAGTCTAAAAATTGCTGGTTCGATAAAATGTCGTTTACGTTCGCCATCGTGGTAGAATATTCCGATTAAAAAACATGTTCTACCAGTATAGTATCAATCTTTAATTTTTTGTAACCATTTTTTCAGGAAAAATTTTGCATCTACCCATTTTTTACACTTCTTTTGTTTTCACAAGGCTGCCGGATTAGTATAACATTATTTGCCATTATTAAACTTGACCGAAAAGCTAACTGATACAACACTATGGGAGCGTTATAAAAGCGGCGATCAGCACGCTTTTGGACAATTGTTTGAAAAACATTATTCACCTCTGTTTCAATTTGGCATGAAAATGACCAACGATGCCACTTTGCTGGAAGACGCCATACAGGAACTTTTTATTGAATTATGGCAAAATAAAAAACAGGTGGAAATAATATCTGTAAAGGCTTACCTGCTGAAAGCGCTAAAGTATAAGCTGATGCGCAACCTGAAAAAAAGAAATAACACTACCACCTGCATGCTTCCCGAAGATTTGATCTTTGAATTTAGCCACGAAACTTTTCTTGTTGAAAAACAAAACGACGAGGAGCGGGTAAAGATTTTAACCGGCGCATTCCAACATCTTACCGGCCGTCAGAAAGAAATTATTTACCTTAAGTTTTACCAAAACCTGGGCTACGAGGAAGTGAGCGAAATTATGAACATCAATTACCAGGCTGCCCGCAATTTGCTTTACCAGTCGGTAAAAGCACTAAAAAAGATACTGGCGGCACTGGTCATTTTCATTGGCAGTATGCAAATTGTACTTCATGTTTTTTAGGCTGTAAAAATCTTTAGGATTAAGTATTTAGTTCGCAAAGGAATATCGTTTACGGATTTCAACATTTCATTTACAAAGTCTTTTTCTTTTTGCTTGTGCAAAAAGAAACAAAAAGCACACCCTTATTTAGTGGAGAATTGAGAGTTGAGAGTTGAGAGTGCTGTATGATGAAAAATCAAAGGAAAGGTAAAATTCAATAATTATTGGTATGGTCGAAAACTATAAATCAAACTCGATCAACAGCATTTCAAATCTCAAATCTCAAATTTCAAATTATTTGGGCCCGATCGCGGGGGGCGCCCTGGTTAAGCTTTTGTACTACTGTGACTTCAGCAAAGGGAATGCTATTCATCGCTTTAGCGGCTGCATACTTTACTATTGGCTACAGTGGGATTCCTTATTTTCAGGTGTTTAAGTAAATAACAGGTTTTCTAGCAAATACATTTTTATAAC
>JAVBLN010000061.1:0-15662 GCA_031553495.1 Flavihumibacter sp. | reverse complement strand
GTGGTAAACCTGGTATTTACGGTAGTGGCCATTATGACTGTAGATAAATTTGGCCGCAAGCCTTTAATGATCATTGGTTCCATTGGAATGGCCGTAAGTATGATAGCGCTGGGCTTTTCATTTTATTTGGGGAACGCAGGGCTTATATCGCTTATATTCATGCTTATTTATACGGCAGCATTTGCTATGAGCTGGGGCCCTGTGTGCTGGGTATTGCTGGCCGAAATATTTCCCAACAGCATTCGCGGTGCGCTGTCCATTGCGGTGGCCGCACAGTGGATTGCCAATTGGGTAGTATCACTCACCTTCCCCATGCTGAATGATAATGTGTGGCTCACAGAAAAATTCCATCACGGTTTTTCTTACTGGATCTACGGCATCATGGGAATGTTAAGCGCCATATTTGTTTGGAAAATGGTTCCCGAAACCAAAGGAAAAACGCTGGAAGAAATCGAAAGTTTCTGGAAGAAAAAAGAGGCGGGTAATTAATAATGGATTAGAGATTAGTGTCGTACACAGAAGAAATTGTTAACCACAAGGTTCTCCAGGAAAGCATAAGGCACACAAGGGTTGGTAACAATTCAGCAAACCCTTGTATACCTTGAGCCTCTATTGTACCCCTCGTGGTTAAACAACGGTGCTGTTCGACATGTTAGCGCCAGGTGCAGGATAAACAACTAAAAGAAAATGTCTACTTTTTTCAGGACGTGACACACTCAAAACCCATAACTCATTACCCGCTCAATAGCATTACTACCGTACAAGTGAGTGACACAACGATGCTTAATAGTAGCACCACCGCCGGTTCCAAAAAATCTCATCTCAACGGAACACAAAGTATAACTATCTAAAGCACATCAAATAAAAAAGCACACAAAAGACGATTGTCTGCTTGTGTGCTTTTTTTGATATTTGGATGTCAGCAACTGAGCCCTGATTGGGCATCTGTTGCGACGCTCCGTTCAACAATAGAATATATATTGAGCGGTTAAGAGATCAACCCGGTTCTATTGTTTCATTATCCTTCCAGTGAAAATGATCTGACCGTTTTCTATTACCTGTACCACATATACCGCGGACGCCAATCCGGATATATCAACCGCTTCATTTTGACTTGCCACATTATTTATTTGCAACAATTTTCCAGCCATATCCAGCACCTGAACCTTTACCGGCGCGGATATACCTTTTACAAACAGCTTGTCCATAGCCGGATTTGGTGTAATAATGATGGAAGCGGTTTCACCAAAGTTCAGTGATTTCACTTCGCTATAAGTAAATAATCCATTAATATCCATCATTCTCAGGCGGTAATAATTTAGGCCTCTTACAGGCGATACATCCGTGAAGGCATATGCCATTTCGCCGGCATAGTTTCCGGCTGCAGCCTTGCTGCCTATTTCATTAAACATAACGCCATCAGCGCTACGCTCTACAACAAAACTTTGTGTATTTACCTGTTCTGATACTTTCCAGTTTAACACTGCGATATGTTGGTTTCCGCTTTGCTTTGCAGCCGTAAACGACAGTAGCGTCAACGGCAAAGGAGTACCACTAATATCTTTGGTATAATATGATTCTGAGGCAATAGAACTCGTTGCCAGAACAAAATCGGCTCTGCTACGGGTTTCAGTTCCTGATCCCTCAACCGAAGAGCTTGGCCCGGGTCTATTTGCCTGCCAACGACCTTGAGAAGGAAGATCTCCTGTATTGTTTGGCAACGTACCAAATTGTGTTACGAAATTGTCGGATGGCAAAAAACCTGCATGGTTGGTAATGCTGTTATGTCGCAATGCAATTTGAGCTTCCCCATTAAGATTTCCAAAGATATTCCATGTGCGATCTATGCCGGTTACACCGGTTGGGGCATCTTCTATTGATGCCGAATTTGCATAGTCGGTCACATTTACATGAATGGTATTAGAAATAGCCGACGATACGGTGGCCGGCGTATAATCGCTATTGTTATAGCTGTCCACATTTGCCGCATCGCTCATACCCACCGGAAAATAAAATTCACTATTAGCAATCAGGTTTTCTTTTACTAAATGGCCGGATCTTTCGGTTACCACATATTTGGCTTTATCATAATTTGTTAAAGTACCTTCGCTACTCAACGTCATATCGTAATTACCGAGGTATAAGTGACCCTGAGTAAACAGAATATCTGTGCCTACACGACTATTTGAACCTGCCAGCCTTACACCCCGGATATTATCAATTTCAATAGCGGTAAAAGTGTTTGACAAGGCGGCATCGGGATTACCGCCATCACCTGCATTTCCAATGCTACCACCGCTCAGCAACTGTTGAGCTGTGGAATTATTCATTGGGTTTGCCTGCTTAAACACTATTCTGCCTGTACCAATACCATTTTGGAAAGAAGTCCAACTGGCATTAGCGCCGTAATTTTTTGCACCTTCCATAGCAACGAGGCTTGTGCCATAAAATAGTATTTTCACGTTATCCTCTTCGTAGAGTTCTGCATTAGCCTCCAACATAACATTGGCATACCACTGTTCGGAGAGGCCGCTATACACATAATATGGTCCGTGTATATATATAGGATCATTTTGCGCCCTGGCTGCTTGTATTAAAAATAACAATAGCACCGGCAGCAGAAAATGTCCCAATACCCTTTTACTTTTCTGAAACATTTTTCTTGAATTTATTTTTAACTGATAGCGCTATACCTGCAACAGTATATCTGTGCCTTTTAATTTTGAATGCTACACTTTGCCGAATAGAATTACATCGGTACAAGTGAGTGACACAACGATGCTTAATAGTAGCAATACCGCCGGTTCCATACAAAATTGTTTACACATTTTCGTGTTATACGGGTAGAGCAATTTCTATACATTACATTGACTTCCGATCAGCTTATTTTCTCTTTAGTTCTTCAACTTCTTTCTTTAATGCTTCAATTTGCGCCTGTTGCTCCTTAATGGCGTTAATAAGAGTATATGTAAGTTCTGAAGGATCAAAAACTAACTGGTCGTTGAAATCGGCAGTACTACTTTTAGTAATAGTATTTGGCAGCACTTTTTCTATTTCCTGACCGATGACGCCGGTGTAAGTAACTCCATTATCGGGCGATCCGCCTTTGCCGTTATACTGGTATGTAACCGGGTGAATAGTCAATATTTCCTTTAATCCTTTTGTATAATCATTAATATTTTTCTTCACTCTTTTATCTGAATACCCTGCCCAATCGCCACCACCCCATTTAGCTGCATTTCCATTTACAGTTAATAACATGCCGGAGATTGGCTCAAGTGCATTCATAATAATATGGCCATTTTCATTAATCTTAAGCCTGGGCACCTCTTCACCACTTGTTTCAAAATTCAGACTACCGAGCACATTTGAGCCATTACCTTGGTAAAGTGAATAAATTTGAGCACATGGATTGTATCCATTATTATTTCTTCCCACAAAGGAAATTCCTCCAACATTGGTTCCCGGTGTAGTTACATTATTATTGCCACTAGCGCCTTCGCCTCTGCGTAACCGTATTACCGGCTGATCCTGAATACCATCTATAACAATATCCTGGTCCCCGCCTTTTATATGCAGTTTGGCACCGGGGGCAATAAGTGCGCCACCCAGGCCAATACCCACGGCACCATCACGATTAATGGGATTGTCCTTATCGGAACGGGCGTCTGAATTTGGATCTGTTGAAAGCATTCCAATTTTATTCCACTCGGTACCCCAATGCACCCATTGTGTACCATTCCAGTAATAAAGTCCTGCGCCACAAGCTTCCTTGCCAGTTATATTGGGATTGGTATTATACACCACCATACCGGCAGGAGTGGGCGAAGCGGCGGCCAGCCCCCACACCTCGGTAGATGTAAGGTTAACCCGCGACAATAACAACCCTTTATTTGCATTGGCGGCATCACCTAATTGCAGGTATGCACTGCCATCCATTGGTCCTGGCGCGCCTCCGATTTTCGTTTGCGCAGTACTAAACATTACTAACCCTGTCATTGAAAAAATAAGTAACAGTTTCCTTTTCATAATAAATAAATGTTTAATTTAAAAAAATCTCAATTAAATTGAATAATCAATCTTAGATTACGTGTAGTTCATTAAGAAGGAATTGCATCAACGACCACTATAATCTTCTTAACAATAATGATTATATCACAGCCACTAAAGCAACGCTTTTCATTAAGAGCCAATGATGCCGGGCAATTCGAATTCGAAGCCAGGAAGTTGTATAGAGCAAGCATAAATTATCTAAGGAACAATAGAGTTGCAAATAACATCTGAAAGCATGGCAAAGATATAAACGTTACTCCAAACAAAAACACAGAATAAAAATTTTCTTTTATAAATCTCATGCATTTCTATAAAATTAAAACATTAATATTCACTTTTACACAGATACATATCAAAAAGCAAATAAAAATGCATAAATACTCATTTGTATTTAAATTTTACAAACAAATTCAAAAAAATAATCTTTTTCCGATTTTACCATTTTTACTTTATGAAAAACGATAAAAAATTCAAATTTTGCGATACCCTTCTTGTAAGCGATGATAAGAATTACTACTGCTGAACGGAGCGTCGCAACCGAAGCCCAACCAGGGAATTTCTGCTGATATCCCAATTAATAACATTATAATTTATGGTGATTTACTATGCGAGCAAAAACAACATCCATAAAAAAACCTGTAACAGACATTTGAAAATGACTATTACAGGTTTTACAATTTAATTGAAAGAACTTTTTAAACGATCTTTACTTTAATTGCTACTCACTCACATCACCATTGCCATTCTTTTTTTCGTTCAACAACAGGTCTTTGGCTTTTAGCAGATCTTCACGTTGAGCGCTGCTCAATACCGGGTATGCAATATCAAGTTTTTCAAGCTGCTTATAAATAATACCGGCAATGCTCAGGCGTGCAAACCATTTGTCATCGGCGGGAATTACAAACCATGGCGCATAATCGGTGGAGGTGTTACTGATGGCCTCTTCATAGGCCTTTCTATAATCCTTCCAGCAGGCTCTTTCTTTAATATCGGCAGAAGAAAATTTCCAATTTTTTGAAGGATTGTCGATACGTTCCAGAAACCGTTTCTTTTGTTCTTTTTTAGATATATGCAAATAGAATTTCAATATTACGGTTCCGTTTTGCACAAGAGTTTTTTCAAACGCGTTAATCTGTTCAAAACGTTTATTCCAAAACGACTGATCAATTTTTTTCACATCATCAATGCCGGGAAGTTTCTCACTCAAAATAAACTCCGGATGCACTCTCGTTACCAAAACATTTTCATAATGCGAGCGGTTAAAAATTCCGATCTCTCCTCTTGCCGGCAATGCCACATAATGACGCCACAAATAATCATGGTCCAGCTCATGAACCGTGGGCGCTTTAAAGCTTGTTACTTTCACACCCTGCGGATTTAGCCCGCTCATTACATGTTTTATAGCGCCGTCTTTTCCTGCGGCATCCATTGCCTGAAAAATAATAAGCAGGCCATACCTGTTATCGGCATACAGCTTATCCTGCAGTTCAGCCAGCTTTTGTATACCAAGGCGCAGCAGCTCTTCGCCTTCTTCTTTGGTAAGGTCTTTATGTTCCAGATCAGTTTCATATTTTTTAAGATCAACTTCCTTACCGGGTCTCGCTTTGAATTCTTCGAGATATTTAAAAATTTTTTCGTCTGATTTCATAATTTGAGTTTAACATTAAAATTATTGATTTTATTTCATTCTATGGAGGAAGCGGACGGCAGATATCAGTTGGCAGCAGGCAGTAGGCAGTTGACAGTATGGAAGTCAGAGATCAGAAGACAGATGGCAGTTCTCACTCAAAACTCATTACTCATTACTCATTACTCATAACTCATAACTTTTTTGTAACCGGCGATAGTGCTACTATTAAGCATCGTTGTGTCACTCACTTGTACGGTAGTAATACTATTGAGCGGTCGGCAGCAGAGAGGTCAGAGATAAGAAGAAGAGATCAGAACTCAAGTTTCAAATTTCAAATCTTCCAACACTTTCACCAAATCACAAATTTTTTTTCAACCAACAAGTCGTTTTCATAAACATTATACATTAATCCCGGTTTATCCACACATCATTACCACTTCATTATAAGGCGTGCTAAGTATAATGCTTTCATAGTAAATTTGTCAATCTTTTCAATCGCTTAATTACCATTTTATGAATTTATTCGAAGCACAATCCGGCGAATTTAAAAACAGGCACATTGGGCCTACTGAATCAGACACTGCTCAAATGCTCCATACCATTGGCGAGAACAGCCTCGACACTCTGATAGACAAAACAGTACCTGCATCCATACGCATGCAGCACGAGATGGACCTTCCCAATGCTATGAGCGAGTACGAATACTTGCAGCATATAAAAGAAATTTCACTGCAAAATAAAATTTGTAAAAGCTTCATCGGGCAGGGGTATTATGATACCATTACGCCATCCGTTATTCTCAGGAATATTTTTGAAAACCCGGGCTGGTACACTCAATACACTCCTTACCAGGCTGAAATTTCACAGGGCCGACTGGAAAGCCTGCTGAACTTTCAAACTATGGTTAGCGACCTTACCGCACTACCCATTGCTAATGCTTCGCTCTTAGATGAAGCTACCGCTGCCGCTGAAGCAATGACCATGTTCTTCAACGCACTCAATAAAGACGCTGACAATATTTCACGTCCAAAATTTTTCGTAGATAATGAAACATTCCCGCAAACAAAAGATGTACTTCTTACTAGATCTGTTCCAGTTGGTATAGAAGTGGTTTTTGGCGATTACGAAAAAGCTCAGCTTGATGAAACTTATTTCGGCGCACTGGTTCAATATCCCAACAACAAAGGTGCTATTAACGACTACCGCAACTTTATAGATCATGTACACAACGCCGGCGCATATGTGGTAATGATCACCGATCTGCTGGCGCTTACACTATTAACACCTCCCGGCGAGCTGGGCGCTGACGCAACTTGTGGTTCCGCCCAACGCTTTGGCGTGCCGCTTGGTTTTGGTGGCCCGCACGCTGCCTTCTTTGCAGTAAAGGATGAATTTAAACGCAGCATACCCGGCCGCATCATTGGCGTAAGTGTGGATGCACAGGGCAACCGCGCATTGCGCATGGCTTTGCAAACACGTGAACAACATATTAAACGCGAAAAAGCCACTTCAAACATTTGCACCGCACAAGCGCTGCTGGCAAACATGGCAGCTATGTATGCCGTTTACCACGGCCCGGATGGACTAAAAAACATTGCTCAACGCATTGCATTATTAACGCAAACGCTGGCCGCAGAAGTGCAGGATAAAGAGTTTGAACTGGTTTCAAAAAATTTCTTCGATACTATAGTTATAAAAACGGCCAACGCGAAAGCGCTTGTTGAAAAAGCCGCCGAAAAACAATTAAATTTCCGCCTGGTGGATAGTGATCATATCGGCATATCTCTCGACGAAACTTCCACTACTGATGATGTGCTGAATATACTGCTGGCGCTGGATAAAGAGAATGGCGCTGATGTGGCATCATTCAGTATAAGCAATGATGAACTGTTGAACCACATACCCGGCGAACTTACCAGGACCTCAGAATACTTAACACACCCGGTTTTCAATACTTACCGCAGCGAAACGCAAATGATGCGGTATATAAAAATGCTGGAAAACAAAGACCTTTCACTGAACACCAGCATGATCAGCCTTGGCAGTTGCACCATGAAGCTGAACGCCGCAACAGAAATGATGCCACTAAGCTGGAGCCATTGGAGCAAAGTGCATCCTTTTGCACCGGCAAACCAAACAATAGGCTATGAACAACTGGTAAATGAAATAACAACTTACTTGTGTGAAATTACTGCGTTCGATGCCTGCAGCCTGCAACCTAACAGCGGCGCGCAAGGCGAATACGCCGGACTGCTTACCATAAACGAATATCACAAAAGCCGTGGCGAAAGCCACCGCGATATAATGCTGATACCTATTTCCGCACACGGCACCAACCCAGCCAGCGCGGTAATGGCCGGTATGAAAGTGGTAGTGGTAAAGGCTTTGGAAAATGGCTACATTGATGTGGAAGACCTGAAAGCAAAAGCCGCACAATACGCCGAAAACCTCTCCGGCATTATGATTACCTACCCCAGCACATATGGCGTGTACGAAGAAACCGTGAAGGAAATTATTGATATAGTACACCAACATGGCGGACAGGTGTACATGGATGGCGCCAACATGAACGCCCAGGTAGGCCTTACCGCTCCGGGCCTTATTGGCGCGGATGTATGTCACCTTAACCTGCACAAAACATTCGCTATACCACATGGTGGAGGCGGCCCCGGCATGGGACCCATTTGTGTAAAAAAACATCTTACTCCGTTCCTGCCGGGCCACGTGGAAAACACATCGTGGCAAGGTGCACAGCAGCACGCCGTTTCAGCCGCTCCGTTTGGTTCGGCCTCCATACTGCTCATAAGCCACGCGTACATTTGCATGCTGGGCGCGGCCGGCCTGAAAGACGCCACACAATACGCCATACTGAACGCCAACTACATGCGTGCAAGACTTGAAAAACACTTCGACATATTGTACACCA
Organism: Flavihumibacter sp.; assembly: GCA_031553495.1. Taxonomy (GTDB): domain Bacteria; phylum Bacteroidota; class Bacteroidia; order Chitinophagales; family Chitinophagaceae; genus Pinibacter. The sequence goes on along the minus strand of JAVBLN010000061.1, from coordinate 7,053 downwards.
ACCATAACGGCCAGTGTGCGCACGAGTTTATTGTAGATCTCCGTCCGTTTAAAAAGTCGGCGGAAGTGGAAGCGGAAGATGTAGCGAAACGCCTTATTGATTACGGTTTCCACGCTCCTACCATGAGCTTCCCTGTGCCCGGCACCATTATGATTGAGCCAACAGAAAGCGAAGACAAAGGCGAACTGGATCGCTTCTGCGACGCACTGATTGCCATTCGCGAAGAGATCAGGGCGATTGAAGAAGGCAAAGCCGACAAGAAGAACAATGCGTTGAAAAACGCGCCGCACACACAATTCGCGGTTATTGATTCAAACTGGTCACGCCCATACAGTCGCGAGGCCGCGGCATTTCCGTTGCCTTACGTTAAGGAAAATAAATTCTGGCCATCGGTAGCACGTGTTAATAATACACATGGCGACCGCCATCTCATCTGCACCTGCGAGCCTGTAAGCAGCTATGCAGAAATGGAGGCCTAAGTTTGCTTTTAGCACGTAGATAATATTGATTGGAACGATTTTCATAACCGTAAAAAATCAGTGTTATCCACGTGCTTTTTTCTTTTTTTGGGACCGGCGGTAGTACTACTATTAAGCATCGTTGTGTCACTCACTTCAACGGTAGAATATGAATTGAGCAAAAAATATCTGCTCAAAAAAGTCTCTCTGTTCCATAATCATTTTTTTACTGTTTTTTTTACGCTTTCCCGTAAAATTCCAATAGAATAAAATCCTAAATTTGGAATACCTAACAACCTATATTCATCCATCATATATTTACTTCCTTGCCCCGTGAAAAAAATTCAATGTGGGCGAGGTGGCGAAGCTTTGATGTAAATGCTACAATAGAATGCGATAGAAGCATCTACAGAAACTTTCAAAAGTTACCAAATTTGGCAACTTTTGAAAAATAATCTAAAGTCTCAGACGTAATACAACCGTGTCATTTGGCGACTATTTTGATGACTTTGCTGAAAATAAAATTTCTGAAGGACGCTTCAAAAATGCAAGTGAAGTAATACAGGCAGGATTACGATTACTGGAAGAAGAAGAAAACAAACTATACATACTAAAAAGTGCCATTCAGGAAGGAATAGAAAGTGGCATTGCAAAGAACTTCAATCCCAAAAAACATTTAGCAACGTTAAAAGCCAATAAACGCAAGAATGGCTAATTACTTATTGAGCAAAAAAGCCATAGAAAACCTTTCAAAAATTTGCATCAGAATAAACAATGAGCTTTTGATACATCTTTAAACAGCAGCGCCTTTATGCAGGCGAAATACAGAACACCGCCACATCGTCAATGCTTTACGCAACTCAAACAACAGCAGGATGAAGGCAGAAGACAAACGCTTGTCACAAAACACAAAAAATGAATAATAAATCCCTGGTTAAACTAAGCAACATAATTGGCATTTTTTCAATAATCCTACTGGTGTATTGGGTTTTTATTTTCATTTTAATAACGGTTTTTGGCCTGAAAATATTTAGAGAGAACATAACAGAAACCTTTTATTTAAGTGTTGTTGGAATACTGGCTTTAATGTTTGGTGCACTGATAATAAACGTAATGTTTAACCTTACAAGGATTGCAGAAAAGCACAACATGGATGAACTTATTGCCATTAAACAAACAAATAAAAAACCGGGAGTTATTTTTCTACTTAGTTTTCCTGTAATTATTTTGTTGCTATTTGCAGGCGATTATTTGACTTCACAAAAAAAAGAAAAAATGCTAATCGCTTCTGCCAGATCAATAATTGAAAATAATATTGAGAAATCGAACAAACTTGTAAACTATGTCTTCAATGAAAGTTGGATAATTGAAACAAGCGATATTTTAGATCTTTATTCAAAAACAGACAAACACTTTCCTTATGTTTCGGTTATTGTAGCTGATAGCATTGAAAACTCAGCAACATTTTTAGGCTTTAGTGATTATTATGGAAACCTGGAAGATACTATTCAGCCTAAAAAAAGGAATTTCATACAACAAACCACTAAAGTAGAAAGAGAATATTTGAATGAGGTATTTTTAAACAATCTTAATAAAATTAGATTTAGCGCAAGCGATGGCAGATACGAGCTATTCTATCCATATTTCAAAAATGGGAAAAAAATTGTACTTTATTTCTCAGAGTATCAGCGATATGGTAAAGTTGGAAGTTAAATCATTGTTCTTAGTTAACATTTTCTCCTTGCAGATATTTAGGAGATGCCGATACTGGGGATAAAAACAACAAAGCAAACTATAACCCACTCCTACCCCTCCAAGGAGGGGATGTGTAACAGTCATGCACAAATGCAGTTGCAAATAATTAGAGACTTTCTAATTTTCTTTTGGATAGCTTCCGTTGTTGCGTGTGTAGGGCGGGCCGCTGTGGGATGGCACACCAACAACCTATAGAGTAGCGAAATTTGATGAATTGAATAAGAGCCAAAATAAATAAAACGTAAACGCACATTAGCCACCACCGGTAACATTGGCATTATGCCGGTGAATTCGGCGCGGGAGCCGGGCTTTAGTGCACTTTTCATCTTTTGTTCCGGCTGACGGAACACGGAATGCCGCCACAAACGCCAATACGCTTCCGTTGTGTGTAATGCAACTCCACCTCTACCAACCTCTATAGGTAAATAGCTTTTTACAATTTTTTTGTAGATTTGACCAACATACTTTGACAATGAACAGACTCGCAGCATATGCTAAAGACATCTCCAAACTTTGTGAAACACACAGAGTTAAGAGTTTGTATGCTTTCGGCTCTATACTGACTGATAAATTTGACAATAACAGCGATATTGATTTAATTGTTGATTTTACCAATATTGATGTGGATGATTATGCGGACAACTATTTTGACCTCAAATTTTCACTGCAAGACATACTGAAAAGAAACATTGACCTGTTGGAAGACAAAGCCATAAAAAATCCATACTTCAGGCAATCTGTTAACCAACAACGCCAACTTATCTATGGACAATGAAGTAAAAACGTGGCTATATGATATTTTAAACGCCATTGCTGAAATCGAAAGTTTTTTTGGTGGCGCACCAAAATTCTTCGCAACCTATCAAAACGATTTAAGAACAAAGCGTGCTGTAGAAAGAAACCTTGAAATTATTGGCGAGGCTTTGAGCAGATTACTAAAACATGATGAAACAATAACTATTTCAAACTCCAGAAAAATTGTTGATACCAGAAACAGAATCATTCATGGATATGACTCAGTTTCTGACGAAATAGTTTGGGGAATTGTTGTTAGACATCTTCCAGTATTAAAAACAGAAATTGAACACTTATTAGTTGATTAAATAAATGCACTACACACAGGTGCATTGGCGTTATGCCGGCGGATTCAGCGCGGGAGCCGGGCTTTAGTGTGCTTTTCATCTTCTGCTCCGGCTGACGGAACACGGAATGCCGCAACAAACGCCAATGCGCATCCGTAACCGACAACCAACAACTTGCTATACAGCATTCGAATGCTGTATAGTTCCGATAGTTGAAAAGAATTGTTGAGACTACGAATATCCGCTTTGTGCGCTGGCCCCATTTTCCTTGGGAGAAGAGCCGGGGACGAGGCCGCCCAATAGCATTACTACCGTACAAGTGAGTGACACAACGATGCTTAATAGTAGCAATACCGCTGATATACCCCTAAAAAAATACTTTACATTTTATACTGATAATAAAATAAATGCTTACGTGGAATTTGTGAAAACAACGATTAATAGACAACTAGAATGACACCAACGATTTTTGAACTTATAACACACCGCAACGAGGCAAGGATAAAAGTGAGCTTCCGATACACAAAAGCCCTGCACGAACGAATAAAAAAAGTAGCCGGCGCAAGATGGAGCGTAACATTAAAAAGCTGGCACATACCGGACACACCGGAAAACAGGCATAAATGCAAACTTTCGGCCATTACCCAACCCTGCGCGGATGTAGATAAAAAGGTGGAAGCCCCTATTATAAGATCGTTTGTAACTAGTGCTCAGGCAAGAATATATGATGTGAACAATGCCGCTATGAACAATTTTTTGCAAACGCTGCAACTAAAAGCTTATAGCGAAAGCACCATTAAAACTTACAAGAACGAGTTTGCACAACTGCTGCATACAATAGGCAAACATCCGGTGGATACGCTTAATACTGATCAGCTAAAAAGATATCTGCTTTATTGCAAAAACAATGGCTGCAGCGAAAACACCATTCATAGCAGAATGAACGCCATAAAATTTTATTATGAGCAGGTGTTGAAAAAAGAAAAAATATTTTTTGATATTCCCAGGCCAAAGAAGCCGCTGCAACTGCCTAAACTTTTAAATGAGGATGAGCTAAGAAAATTGTTTAACGCCATACGCAACAAGAAACATAAAGCGATGTTGTTTACTGCATATAGCGCGGGGTTGCGGGTGAGCGAAATTGTGAATCTGAAATTGAGCGATATAGATAGTAAAAGAATGGTAATATTTGTGGAGCGGGCTAAGGGCAAAAAAGACCGTTATGTGAATTTAAGTCCTATACTGTTGGACATTTTGAGAAACTATCTTATGGAATACAAACCTCGGCCAAAGGTATATTTATTTGAAAGCGAGCAAACGCTAATGGCCTACCCCGCCCGCACCGCGCAGCAAATTTTTACAACGGCCAAAAACAAAGCGGGTATAAGAAAAGAAGTGGGCATACACAGTTTGCGTCACAGCTTTGCCACACATTTGCTGGAAAAAGGAACTGACATAAAGTATATAAAAGATCTGTTGGGTCATTTTAATATTAAGACAACGGAGAGGTATCTTCATGTGAGCAAGCAAAAACTTGTGAACATAATAAGTCCGTTCGATGACCTGATGCGAACCGGGGAAGTGGAATGGTGAGATCGGATTGTCCTAACGACAATACAAAATGTATAACATCAACACGCTGATTATCATAGGGTATTTTTTTGGGTAATGTGCGTGCAATAACATAAATTTGAGTGTTAGCGGTTATTTTATGGTGACACTTCGCAATCTCACATCAGCATTTTTAGGACTGTTTCTTTGGGCACAGTGTAACACTAGAAGTGTCAGTGTTAGGGAGACTCAGAATTTATTGCCATCAAGTAAGATAAGCGCTAAAAGCTCATCGACTGGTGAATGGAAGTTCAGTCATAGCATTTGGTACTCTTCCGAGTTGACACTGGACGCCGATGGAACTTTTAAATTTCACGACCAAGGCTGTTATGGTCAAAAGTTTTCACAAGGACAATGGACAAATAACAATGGGATTATTTAGCTAAAAAGCTTCGACACCTTTAAACAAAAAGGCCAGACTGACTCAATCAAATTAACAGAAGTTATCGACCAAAAGAAACCAAAACGAAAATTAAAAAAAGGAGAAGTTGAATATTCGTTTGTCGGTTTTAAAGACGTTACGCCACCTGTTTTACCCGGATCGAATGACACCGTTCGGATTTATATAGACAAAATTCAATTACACTTAATAAGTGATACTTTGTATTATGTAGGTTCTGACAAGTTACCTGAAGGAGCAAGGTTTCATCGGACGAAAAACAACCGCTAACAATGGGTTTTGCGTCATGGCGGCATGACGAACAAAACTCATCATTTGAAATTCTAATAAACTTTTGTACTAAACCTGGGCTGACGGAATACAAATACCGCCACGACCGCAAAGCCCTCAACGTTGGCTGCTACCTTTGACGGCTCCGCAAGTTTGACACAACCCAAATAGAATAAGTAATGACACAGTTAGAAAAGTTATACCAATCAATTCAAAATTTAAAAGAACTTGGCGTTAAACTTCCAGACCAACTTATTAACGAAACAAACCGTGTTGAAGAAGAGATTATTAAGAACGATATAATTCCTGCCCTTGCAGACACAATAAGTCCTATTATTTCACAAATTCAAAGAGAAATTATTTTAGTTGTTGAGTATGTTCCAGACGAACCATTAAGTGTGCGATTGACAAGAAAACGAAGCTTGACAATTCCTATTGAGCAAGACATTTTGCAAGACAAAAAGCAAAACCAGTTTTCAGAAAGAGAAACATTCACAATTTCACCACATTCAAAATCCTCTAAAACTGTATTAAGTGTAAAATTTTCAGACGGCAAAACTATTTCTCATCGTTTCGCCTATGATACATTGGTTGACGCAATCAAAATCGTAGGATATGACAAAGTAAAAAGTCTAAATTTAATCTGCTGTGGTGTTCCTTTAGTTTCGGACACAAAAGATGATTTTTACACTCAACATGAATTAACAAAGGGTGTTTACATTATGACACACTCTTCAACAAGGACAAAAAAAGAACAACTTGAAATAATATCAAAAAAGTTGGGGCTCGAACTGAAAGTTGAAATCATCTAACAACAGACGAGTAAGGCAGCAGCCAACAGGTGCATTGGCGTTATGTCGGCGGATTCAGCGCGGGAGCCGAGCTTTAGTTCGCTTTTCATCTTTTGTTCCGGCTGAGGGAATGCTATTGAACATTTGAATATATTTTCAACTTTTATTTTTTTAACCCGGCAGCGGGCGTCGGCGGACGGAACACGGAATGCCGCCACAAACGCCAATGCGCGTCCGTTGTGTGCTACCCAAATACCAACATTCGTCTAGAAATTAACAATGAAAAAGTTTGACACTGTTCACTAATTAGTTACCTTTGCAAAATGCAAAGGCAACTGAAAACTTACGGCAATTATTTTTTGGACTTCTATAATTCCCTTAACGCAGACATCCAAGAAAAGATTGACTGGGTTTTCGAAATAGTGAAAACCGCTGACCATATTCCCAAAAAATTCTTTGACCATTTAACGGGTTCGGACGGAATTTTTGAAATCAGGATTGAATATGAAAGCAATATTTATCGGGTCTTTTGTTTTTTTGACAAGGGAAACTTGGTCATTCTGATTAATTCGTTTCAAAAAAAAACTCAAAAGACTCCATCCAAAGAAATTGAATTAGCTGAAAAACTTAGAAAACAATATTTCCTTGACAAAAAAATAGATGATGAAAACGAAAGAAATAAAAAG
>JAVBLN010000029.1:0-7439 GCA_031553495.1 Flavihumibacter sp. | reverse complement strand
CATTGCGGAAAGGGTGATTTTTTGTTGTTTTTCATATTCCCTAATTAGACAATACGAAAATAATACAAAAAATGCAGGAAACCTAATCCTGCACTCTTTTTTTTAAAAACTAGTATTCCCTAAAAAAAGAAGTTAGGGTTTATACTTCGCACGGCATAGAAAAGTGCAATGTTCTTTTTGGGTATCAACGGTAGTGCTACTATTAAGCATCGTTGTGTCACTCACTTGTACTGTTGTAATGCTATTCAGCGAAGTAAAACATTCATGCATAAAATTTATACAGCGTATAGTATATATACTGTTGGCGGTTAGCAGAAGAGCGGTCCGAAGGCAGATGCCAGCGGTTCGAGGATAAATGGGAGATATCCCTGCTTGCCCCGCTAATAAAAAAAACCCGGCTTTAAGCCGGGTAGGTTAAATATTCGGACAGTTATTTTATTTTATTTCGATCTTTTTGAAATGGATTTACCGGCAATAATTTCGGCAGTGTTAGTATTATTTTGGGCGCTGCTGTTGTTTAATAATTGCTGAACAGATTCATTAAGAATTTGGTATTTATTTGCATTAAACAATTCCATTTTATCTGCCGGCAGCTTTAGCTCATAATTATTAGTGGAAGTACCTATCACTTTATCGAAAAGAGGATTGTAGCGATTAAAATCATTCATTTCCATATTTACATATTTAGCTACAATCGAAGCTGAATATTTCCCCGCAATGGTAATGGTTTTACAATTCTGCAGCTCTTCCGTGCTTATATTGCGGTTTAGCTCATAAAGTCCTTTTGTAACTCCATAATGTTCTTCTGTTTCAGATTTGGTAAGAGTGGTTAAACCACCTTGTCCTTCAAAAATGTAATGCGTGCCTATAAATTTCTTAACATGATTTCTCGATTCAGCAGGCAGGTAATATTGCAATGTCCAAAAGTTTGTACTGTTGCTTCTTTTGATCGCTTTTTGCACATTACCGGCGCCACCATTGTATGCAGCTATTACCAACAGCCAGTCTCCAAAAAGGCCATAAAGTTCTTTTAAATATTTTGCTGCCGCATAGGTGCTTTTCACATAGTTTGTGCGTTCGTCGTATCTTTTGGAAACTTTCAATCCAAATTTCATGGCAGTACCCGGCATAAACTGCCACGGGCCAACAGCGCCTGCCCAGGAAACCGCAGTAGATTTTAGTCGCGATTCTATAACGGCCAGGTATTTCAATTCGCGTGGTAAGCCGTTTTCTGTTAATACCTGGTCCATCATATTGAAATAGGGAACTGCCCAATCTTTCATTTTTGCCAAGTCTCTTCCGTGATAATCAATATAATCCTTTACAAATGAGATTGCCTGGGGATTTAAACGAGGCCCCTGGCTATTCAAGCCAAGCTCAACATTTTCATATAAATTGGAAAATCCTTTACCGGTGGTAGTTACTTTTTTTTCAAAAGCGTTACCGGATAACAGATCTGTGCTGTCAATAATAGCGGGTTTTAGTTCTTTTGCCGTATTCTTCTGCGCGATAAGCGATTGGGTACAGATGCCGCAAAGCACACACAAGTTCAACAATAAAAGTTTTTTCATTACTTCCTTTTTAGTTTTCACAATACCGTATAGCTTCAAAACCAAGAAACTACGCCTGTAATGGGTCTTTTGATCAACCTTATTGTTGCATCATCTGATGCGAGAATTGCAGCAAAGATAACTCACAAAATTGGTTTGTCATAACCTGTAAGCCAAAAGGCATGCCGTTGGAGTGGGTAAAAAGGGGAATGGAAATAGCAGGAATACCTACAAGATTGGCATAAACCGTATAAATATCTGCCAGGTACATGGCTGTTGGATCACCTGATTTTTCGCCGAACTTAAAAGCAGTGGAAGGCGCTGTTGGCAATACTATTGCATCAAACTCTTTGAAAATCAGTTGAGTTTGATCATAAAGCTGCCTACGTACTTTTTGGGCCTGTGTAAAGTAGGCATCATAATATCCTGCACTTAGTACAAATGTGCCGAGCATGATGCGTCTTTTTACTTCTTTGCCAAAACCTTCCGATCTGGACTCGGAATAAAAAGTTGTTAAATCTTTATTTTCATCTTTTGTTCTATATCCATACCGCACCCCGTCAAACCGTGAAAGATTGGAAGATGCTTCGGCTGTTGTCAGTACATAATATGCGGGTACTATATAATCAAGGAAATCAAAATCAATAGCTTTTACAGTATGACCTTTTTTTTCGAGTTCACTTAGGTAATTTTTAATAGCAGAGGCCATTTCAATATCTAAAGACGGGTGATTGACCGCATCTTTAAAATACGCTATTTTAAGAGTTCTGAATTCGTTTATGCTTGCAGAGTAGGGTGGTACTTTTTCATCAGAAACCGTACTGTCATATTCATCAGGGCCTGAAATTACTTCCAGCATTAGCGCAATATCCGGAATATTTTTTCCGAAAACTCCAATTTGATCAAATGAAGATGCATAAGCAATCAATCCATAGCGCGAAATGCGGCCATACGTGGGTTTTAAACCAATGATGCCGCAAAAGTCTGCCGGTTGCCTTACAGAGCCGCCGGTATCGCTTCCCAGGCTCATCATACAGAGATCTGCCTGTACTGCCACAGCCGATCCTCCGGAAGAACCTCCCGGAACGCGGGTCTCATCCAATGCGTTTAATGTTTTCCCATAATATGAGTTTTCATTAGATGATCCCATTGCAAATTCATCACAATTCAAAGAGCCTATTATAATAGCATCTTCCTCCTGCAGTTTTTCTACCGCCGTGGCATTATAAGTGGCTGTAAAACCATCAAGAATATGCGAAGCGGCAGTTAACTTATGTCCTTTATAACAAAGTACATCTTTGATGCCTGTTACAACTCCATGAAGCTTTTTCAGCGGTTCGCCATTTTGGCGTTTTGCATCAAGTTCTGCAGCTTTCTGCAGCGCTTCTTCAGCATATACTTCCACAAATGCGTTGAGGTGCTTTTTAGCTTCTATTTGCTGCAAATAAAATTCCACTGCCTGCACACAGGTAGTGGAATTACTTATTAATGAGTGATGATATAGTTGTATTGAATTGTAAATAGCCAACCCTAATGGAACAGTAATAGAATGAGAAAAATACAGGTTATAATAATTAAATATAAGGAAATAAGATTTATTTCCATTTGTAAGATTTGAAAGTGTAAGTACAGCAAATACCCGGCTTTATTCGCTTTTGGTTGCAGTCTTGCTGTCTTTTTCTTTCATTCCTTCTTCTATTTCTTTTGTTACATTGCTTTTTGCATCGTTGAACTCACGAAGGCCGCGACCTATGCCACGCATCAATTCAGGAATCTTTTTGCCTCCAAATAGCAGTACAACCACAACCAGGATAACAATCCATTCTGTGAATCCCGGAGCCTGAATAAACAACAAAGAATGAGTCATGATTTTCATTTTAAGATGATAAACAAAGGTACTTGATTATTATTATTAATTTAAATTGAACTGCAAATTACTTTACAAAGTATTCAGAAAAATTAGTTAACTGAGCAATAACAAAAAACGGATGCGTTTCCGCATCCGTTATATAACGATGTGAAAATTTATTATTTCGCAGCAACAGCAGTTGTTGTAGCCCTTTTCTTTTCTTTAATCCTGGCGCTTTTACCACTTCTTTCACGAAGGAAGTAAAGTTTTGCACGACGCACTTTACCTTTTTTGTTCAAAACAATTGAATCAATATTGGGTGAGAAGTAAGGGAATGTTCTTTCAACACCTATGCCATCTGAAATTTTACGTACTGTAAAAGATTGTGTAGCACCTTCACCCTGGCGCTTAATCACATCTCCTTTGAAAGACTGGATTCTTTCTTTATTTCCTTCCACGATTTTATAGTTAACAGTGATGTTATCTCCTGCTTTAAATCCGGGGAAATCCCTCTTTTGCGTTAACTGCTCGTGAACAAATGCTACTGCGTTCATGATTTCTAATTTTTATCGGACGGCAAAGGTAAAAGAAAATTTCAAATTTCAAATTTCAAATTTCAAATTTCTTTATCTCGCCACATTAACTGCTCTTTTTTCTCTTATCACCGTTACTTTTATTTGTCCGGGATAAGTCATTTCTGTCTGAATTTTTTGTGCTATTTCAAAACTTAGTTTATCGCTGTCGCCATCTGAAACTTTATCGGCTTCCACAATTACCCTCAATTCGCGGCCTGCCTGAATAGCATAGGCTTTTTCAACTCCGGGGTATGTAAGTGCCAGATTCTCAAGGTCTTTAATGCGTTGTAAATATTGCTGCATAATTTCTCTGCGTGCTCCCGGACGGGCGCCTGAAATAGCATCGCAGGCTTGTACGATAGGAGAAATTACATATTGCATTTCCACTTCATCGTGGTGGGCACCTATAGCATTTACCACAGCGGGGTTTTCACCAAATTTTTCTGCCAGTTTCATACCCAGCAAAGCATGGCTCAATTCTGTTTCTTCATCAGGCACTTTGCCAATATCGTGCAGCAGGCCGGCACGTTTTGCCAGTTTGGGATTCATTCCCAGTTCTGCAGCCATAATGCCGCAAAGGTTTGCCACTTCACGGCTGTGCATCAGCAGGTTTTGGCCGTAAGAAGAGCGGAAACGCATCTTGCCAACAATTCTCACCAATTCTTTATGCAGACCGTGTATGCCCAATTCTATTACAGTTCTTTCGCCTATTTCAACAACCTGCTCTTCAATCTGCCGGCGTGTTTTTTCTACAATTTCTTCAATACGGGCCGGATGTATGCGGCCGTCGCTTACAAGTCGTTGCAAACTCAGTCGGGCTATTTCGCGGCGAAGCGGATCAAAGGAGGAAAGTATAATGGCCTCCGGAGTGTCGTCCACAATAAGGTCTACACCGGTCGCTGCCTCTATAGCACGGATATTACGACCTTCACGACCGATAATTTGTCCTTTTACCTCATCGCTTTCCAGGTTGAAAACAGTAATGGAGTTTTCTATAGCCTGCTCAGCAGCAGTGCGTTGTATGGTTTGTATAATTATTTTACGGGCTTCTTTATTCGCTTTTTGTTTGGCCTCATCAATTATATCTTGTTGCAGCCCAAGTGCCTGCGTGTGAGCTTCCTGTTTCAGGCTTTCTACCAGTTGGGCTTTTGCTTCTTCCGCTGTTAATGCAGCCACTTTTTCTAGCCTGCGAATATGTTCTTCCTGGTGTTTTTCCAGCTCTGTTCTTTTAAGATTAACAACTTCTATTTGCCTGTTGAGGTTTTCTTTTATCGCCTCATTTTCTTTCAGTTGTTTTTCTAGAGCAGCTTCTTTTTGATTTATACTTTGCTCTTTTTGTTTCACCCTGTTTTCCGCATCGCCAATTTTCCTGTTTTTTTCCAGCACTTCTTTATCGTGCTCGGCTTTTAGTTGAACAAATTTTTCTTTAGCCTCCAGTAATTTTTCTTTTTTTAATGTTTCTGAAGTGCTTTGGGCGTCTGAAATAATTTTTTGCGCCTGTCTTTCTGCTTCGTCAAGTTTTTGCTGGTGGCTTTTCGCAAAAATAAATTTGCCCGCTATTATGCCCACGATTGCGGCAACTGCAATAAGTATATATAGAACCGATGTGTCCATTGATGATTAATTTAAACAATTTGTAATATGATGAATACTCCCCCAAACGCCTAACTGTCTGATTGAGATTGTTAATTTGCGAAAATACAAAACCGGCAGGACTGGATGAAATCAGATTTTATTGTTTGGCCAGTTATTTGTTTATAAATAACTATAAAATCATCAATCTGCACTAATTTCACGTCCTTAAAATGAAATTCAAAACATGAAAAATATCTTAGCCGCAGGCTTGATTGCTCTGCCATCTTTATTTGCGACAGCGCAAAAAACAGTTACACTTGACGGTGAGTTTAAGAATATTGGTAAACCTGTTGATAAAGTTTTCCTGATGTACCAGGTGGGTGAAGAAAGCGTTATGGATAGCGTTGCGGTGAAAAATAATAAATACCGCTTAACGTTAAAATTACAGGAGCCAACAATTGCAAGGCTTGTAGCTCATTCCGACGAATTGGAGAAAGGGGAGAAAAATGTAGCGTTCATTTTTCTTGATCTTTCAAATATGAAAGTGTTGCAAAGTGATTCGCTTACAAAGCCCATCGTAACAGGTTCGAAAGCCAATGACGAATTTCGAAAACTGTTTGACAGTTTTAAACCGCTTACAACTCAGCGTAATGAATTGATCAAGGAATATCTGCGGTTGAGAGGCGAGCAAAATGAGGCCGGAATGGAAGCCATCGGAAAGCAGATTGATGCGTTAGATTCCACATTAACCGGTAGTTATGGCACCTACGCTGAAAAAAATCCCACTTCCCCCATCGCGGTTTTTGCATTACAGCAATTTGCCGGGCCCGAAATAAATGTGGAAAAAATGGAACCGCTGTTTAATAAATTATCGCAAAGTGCCAAAAACTCGCCATCTGGCAAGCAACTTGCTGCCGCTATAGATATTGCAAAGAAAACAAGTATAGGCCAGGTGGCTATGGATTTTACACAGGCCGATACAGCCGGAGTGCCGGTTAAATTGTCGCAATTCCGCGGTAAATATGTTTTGCTCGATTTCTGGGCAAGCTGGTGCGGCCCCTGCCGGATGGAAAATCCAAATGTGGCGAAGGCTTATAATACGTTTAAAGACAAGGGTTTTACAGTGCTGGGCGTATCCCTCGACAGGGAAAATGCACGTGACAAATGGATAAAAGCGATCCATGATGATAAGCTTACCTGGACTCATGTGTCGGATCTTAAATTTTGGAATAATGCGGTAGCAAAAGCTTATGGAATCAAAGCTATACCTCAGAATCTTTTGCTTGATCCGGAAGGAAAAATTGTCGCTAAAAACATAAAAGGCGAGGAATTGCAAAGCAAACTCGAGGAAATTCTTAAATAGAATTCATCAACATAGTTAATGTTTGAGTTGAAATTTTTGATACCGGCCGCAGTATTTCATGGTATCATTGTTGCGTCGCATTTCGTTCATCAGTAGTATTTCATGGCAACTTTGGGCTGTATTCACAAATTTTTCAAATAAATTCAAACAGCTTCATAAAACCACCGGAAATTGATTATAACTCAGTTCCGGTGGTTTTTTTTATTATAGTACCAGGTGTCCGGAATATTATCTGCCAGGTTCTAACTACAGCATTTCATATTTCAAACTGCTCATGAATTTTGAACGAGTCCTCAGTTAACAGATGATTAGAATTACAACAGTTGAAGAGTGCGACGCAACCGGGGCCTCATCAGGGCGCTACAGTTGGGTACATAATAAAAAAACTTAACCCACATTGCAGCTGATTTTGGATTAAATGTTAAAAAACAGTGGGATAAGTGTTAAAAAGGGCTGTTATTATAACAAATCAGATACGTTTAGATTTGATTATCAGAAGGTGGTTTTTTGAAAGTGGCTTGTAGTAC
>JAVBLN010000062.1:0-3199 GCA_031553495.1 Flavihumibacter sp. | reverse complement strand
CCTTCACGGAAAGTGAACTTTACTGTCAGTGAAGGATCATATATGAATGTGGATGTATCACCCGACGGAAAAACGCTTGTGTTTGATCTGCTGGGAAATCTATATACCATGCCTGTTACAGGTGGAACAGCTAAACAGCTTACAAAAGGGTTGGCATTAAAGTTACGTCCCGTATGGTCACCGGATGGAAAGCAAATTGCATATATCAGTGATGAAACAGGCGATTACAGGTTGCATATAAGAAGCGTAGTTGGCAATTCTCAAAAGTTGATATCAAAAGAACCATTAAATGGCTATGGACACAACGCGATCTGGTCGCCAGATGGACAGTTTATAACGCTTGATAATAAAAAGTACAATATTGCCAGCGGGCAATATAAAAAAGAAAAGTATCCATTTATTGGGTATGATCAAAATGAGAAAAATGGTTTTTGTGATGTTGAAGGCAATGTGATCAGGTACACATCAGGAGCATTAACTGAAGATACTATTTTTCGTGTTGATGCGGGATTTAATCGATCAATTCGTATATCTCCAGATCGAAACTGGGCGGTTTCGCTCAGCTATTTAAGTACTAGTGATTCATTAGCTATTGTAATGCATAGTGTAAATCGCAATTCACAATTTAAGAAACGGCTAGTATCATCCATTTATACAAATCCCCGGTATCCGGCAGTTTCTTCGCTACCACATTTTTGTTTTTCACCTGACTCAAAATATGTTTATGTGGGCTACCAGGGAAATATCCATCGGCTAACCCTGAAAACAGGGGCTGATGAAATAATTCCCTTTACCGCGAATGCGGAAGAAGAATTTGGGCCGTTTGTTAATCATAAATTTCCGGTAAGCTTGGACGAATTTATGATTCGTTATGTGCGCTCAGCAAACAAACGTCCTGACGGCAGACAGATCGTGTATTCTGTCATGAACAGGATTTATGTAAAAGACCTGCCTAATGGAAAGCCAAGAGTATTGACCAGCCAGGAAATGAATCAATATCAACCGAAGTATTCTCCGGATGGAAAGTGGGTAGTGTATGTAGGATGGACAGATAAAGAAGGAGGCTCCGTATGGCAGGTAAACACAAGTGGTGGTAAAGCTGAACAGCTTACTACAATACTCGGCCAATACCAACGGCCATGCTGGTCTCCCGACGGTAAACAAATCGCTTTTGTACGAGGAAAAAATGAATTGGGAGATAGAGATGATTTTGGCAGAGGACAGTTAATATTGATGAACCTTACAACAAAAACCGAGCGGGTGCTTGATGAAAAAGTGCCATTGTGGAACCAGCTTTATTTTTCTGCTGATGGGCAAACTATATATTATGAACCTGAACAGTCTGAAAATAGCCATGAGGTATTACCCCAAATAACGAGTATTAGTCTCTCAGGTACAATGAAGCATGTTTTGGCCACCGGAACAGCAAGTGGCAAAATTCAATATTTTAAACAAAGATCTTTTTCTCCTGATGGGAGATATGCGGTATATGCAATGGGTGAAGATTTGTATGTTGTGCCGGTACCCAATAGCAAAGACACCTTTTTATTATTTAATGAAGAACAAACTGTAAAGACGGTACGCTTTGCTTCGGGTGAGGATCCGCATTGGGAAGGTTCTGGACATAAATTAGCATGGAACTACGGCAGCAAATATTTTTCGGTTAATATTGATAAAGTAATGACTGAAGCGGCTAAACAAAAAAACACTAACAAAAAAACAGCGCTCATTACAGTAAATGTGACTCCGGATGAAACGGTAGAGCTTGGATTCAAAGTAGCTACAGCGTATGGGAAAGGAACACTGGTACTACAGCATCCACGGATCATTACAATGAATGGCTCAGAAGTAATAGAAGACGGAACGGTGGTGATAAGGAATGGGAGGTTTATTACAATTGGTGCTGCAGGGACAATTCCAATTCCTCAAGGTGCCAAAGTGCTGGATATGACCGGAAAAACGATTATGCCTGGTATGATAGATCTTCATAATCATATGCGATTATCACCGGATGTATTTCCTCAACAATCATGGATTTATAAGTTAAATCTCGCTTATGGAGTAACGACAGCAAAGGATCCTTCTTCAAGCTTTGACTCATTTGGTTATACAGAATTACTACAATCTGGCCAGATGGTAGGTCCCCGATTGTACTCGGTGGGCAGATCTGTGAATCCTGCATTTTGTACAAAGATTGAAAGCTTTGATGATGCTAAACGAATTGCGGCAAGCAGAAAGTTGATGGGCGGTACTGTAATAAAAGAATATACTCAACCATCCCGTCTGCACAGGCAATGGTTGCTGCAAGCCTGTGACCTGCAAGGGCTTAATATGATTAATGAAGGTGATCATGATCCTTTAGGACAGATTGCGATGGTAAAGGATGGCAGTAGCGGTATTGAGCACAATCCTGACTGGGGAGATTTATACCATGACGTATTTAAACTCTGGGCGGCATCTGGTACAGTATTAACACCTGCATTGCAGGTGGCTTATGGTACCCGGGGAGGGCTGTACTACTTTCGTAATAAATACTGGCGTAATCCTGATGCAAAACTCCTAAGATTCTCATCAAAAGAATGGATCGATGAAATAACGAAAGAAGTTACAGACACGACAGGATTATCCAGTTTTTTGGCTCCTGCAAGAATAAATGCACGAATGCGCCAAGCTGGTGTTAAGATTGGTTTGGGCTTTCATGGTAATGATCCCGGAATAGGCGCCCATAATGAGCTTTGGGCTTTGCAAATGGGAGGAATGAGCAACATGGAAGCATTGCAGGCTGCAACAATAATAGGCGCGGAGGCGATTGGTATTGAAAAAGACCTTGGCTCTATTGAAGTCGGAAAAATCGCCGATTTGATTATTCTTAATAAGAATCCTTTGGATGATATTCATAATAGCAGGGAAATACTTCATGTAATGAAAGCCGGTATTTTATATGACGGAAATACGCTTGACAAAATATGGCCTCAATAAAAAATATCTTTTACTGTTCCGGCAAAACATTTCACACAAAAAAATAAAAAACATGAAACACATTATTTTGGCACTTGGCGCATGGTTAATGATAATAAGCCAGGCAGTAGCGCAAAATCAGTACACGAAACAGGATATTGAGCAAATGGTTAAAAACACCAATTCTACAAAGGACGAAGGATTCCGCTTTTTTAGCAAAAACAAGGCAATGATCAATGGT
>JAVBLN010000065.1:0-36136 GCA_031553495.1 Flavihumibacter sp. | reverse complement strand
TTAAGAAGAAGAAAAAAATAATCAACTAACTGTAAGCTCTTCGTATTTTTAAACTCTCATCAAGCTCTTTCTCTTATTGCCATTTCCTGGGGTGGGTCAACTTGCAGGATTGATGGGTCAACATCGCAAGAATAAACAATATAATTAATTGGGCAAAAGTTATAATTGGATTACTTTATACTTTATTAGTTACTTAAATTTAGGGCAATTTTTTTTCGATAATGCCACACAAACGTTTGCGTAAGGTTTGAGTTAAAGTGTATGTTTGAAATCGAAAAGAAGCAAATGAAAAGTAGAACCGTTAATAACAATGATGTATAATTTAAGTGCAAATACATGTGACAAAAGTAATGTCAATAGCTAAGCTAACAAGCAAGAATATGCGTAATACTAACAACGGTTGATTGTTTGAGTGGAACAATCAATGAGGATCTTCTTCATTAAACCCACCGCTCCATAGCATTCCTGTCGATGAACGTAATGCGACGCAACGATGTGTAACCGGAGTTACAAATGCCGGTTACAAAAAAATAACTGTTGTTGAAACTAACGTATAAAAACAGCGCAATGCTAAATCCGCCCGGTATAGAAATCCAGTGAAACACCGGGATATTTGGTAGGCACGGATGTCCTTCGGAACATCCGCGCCAGTGCGATTTTTAAATAATTACAAATATTACAAGTATGGTTTAATGATTGCTAGACAATAATCCCAAACCTTCTGCTCATTTTGAATAGACCAATATTTATCATAAGGCTTTTCCACTTTTGCTTTGTTATCATAAAATTGTCCACTTATGCTTTCTACTTCAGGTGAAGTTGCCAAATAGATACTCGATGTTGCACCGGCTTCCGGCTTGTCCATAAAATGCAAGGCAATTTTGAAGATCAGATTGATAAAAAAACCTTTGTCGGCATCCTGACCAAAATTGGTGGCTACTGCACCGGGATGTGTACCATTCACGGTAATGTTTGTAATTCCCATTCGTTTGAGTTCTGAAGCCATGTGCCTGGTTATCCATACGAGGTATAATTTGGAAAGACCATATGCTCTGGCAGGTTTGTAACTTCTATCTAACTGGATGTCGTTGAAGTCTGGTTTACCGCCTCGTTTATGCATGGCAGAGTACATATTGATAATTCGTGCTGAAGAACTTTTCGCCAATACATCTGTTAACGATTGCATCAACAAGAAAGGAGCAAATAAATTGAGAGCTATCGTTTTTTCAAAGCCTTCCTTTGTGGTTTCTCTTTGCTTATTAAAAAAAGCACCTGCATTGTTGATAAGAACATCCAAGTGGTCATATTTTGCTTTAACCTCTGTAACCATTCGCTTTATATCTGCCATTGAAAGCAGGTCAGCTAACACATAATCTACGTTGTTATTTCCCGTTTGCGATTTGATATCCTGACAAACTGCATCTGTTTTGTTTTCGTTTCGACCATGAATAATGATCTTATGCCCTTGTGACGCCAATGAGGTGGCAGTTATTTTCCCAATGCCATCTGTTGCACCGGTAATAAGTATTACTTTATTTTTCATTTTATCTCTTTGTAAATGATTGTTCTTGTGTTACTTCTTTAGAGTTATCCGGCTTCCTGGGTAATGGTGTCTTACCATTACTGCCTTTGGAACTTGTACCAAGAATTGCTCCCGTGTCGCTTGTTTCTAAAACTGCAGCAGGCAAACGAAGCCCTTGTACCCCGTTCAAGGCAAATCCCTTTTCTATTTCTGCCAAATCTGTCTTTGTGAGCTTTACATTTACTGCACCCAAGTTCTCTTTCAAATGTGTTGGGTGGGTTGTCCCTGGTATCGGAACAATCCAAGACTTTACAGCAAGCAACCATGCAAGTGCAACTTGTCCAGGAGTTGCATCATAGCTTTTACCAATACGCTGAAGCATTTGTACAATGGGAAGGTTGGCACGAATAGCTTCGGGGGTAAAACGAGGGAACTTGAATGTTGAACGAATGTCTGTTTTTTGTTCGAGCTGGGTAGCTGAAGTAATCTTTCCTGTAAGGAAACCCGTACCCAATGGGCTCCATGCTACAAAGCCTATACCCAATTCCTCGCATGCAGCTAACACCTCACCTTCCGGGTCACGAGTCCAAACAGAATATTCGTTTTGAACTGCTGTAACCTTCTGTACTGCATGTGCACGGTAAATTGTAGCTGCGCCTGCTTCGGAAAGACCGAAGTGAAGAACCTTTCCTTCTTTGATTAAATCCTGTACTGCACCAGCTACATCTTCAATTGGTACTTGGGGGTCGATGCGGTGTTGATAGAATAAGTCTATATAATCTGTTTTTAGACGTTTTAAAGAACCTTCAACTGAACTTTTTATTTTCTCAGGACGGCTGTTAAGACCTAAATATTTCTTTGTTGCAAAATCAACTTCATGTCCAAATTTAGTAGCAATAACTACTTGCTTACGAAATGGTGACAATGCTTCGCCTACCATTTCCTCACTAAGCCCATGTCCATATAATTGTGCTGTGTCAAACAAAGTCACTCCTTGGTCTTTTGCTTTGTGCAATAATTTTACGGCTTGTTTCTTATCAAGTGCCGGTCTATATGCACCTGCAATATTCATACAGCCTATGCCTAATGCTGAAACCTTTAATGAACCTAAATAACGCTCTGGCAAAGCTGATATAATTTGCAAGTCGGCTGAGTTACCAAATTTTGGTAGTAAAGAAGCGGTTGCAAGGCTACCAAAAGCCATTGTAGTCTTTACTACAAAATCTCTACGGCTGATATTACTATCTTTCTTTTCCATGTTTTTGATTTTATTTTGCTCTATGATTGTCATACAACCACATTAGGATAGCGCGCTTACTTTATGGATGTCCTTTACATAAATAACATTGCTGTTATAGCCGTGCATTGATACATAAATCATAGCTTGGGCAACTTGTTTCATTGTGCTGTATATGTTGGGAACTATCTTTTTTATGATTGGGAACAGCCAAGAGACGTATTTGTAATATGAAAGAACGTGTTGCTGACCTGTAGCAGGTTTTACAAAGCCAATGCGGAAACCAAATGTTTGCTTGAATGGAAGTCTGGCTAAATCATTTTCTGTTTTTCCTTTCACTCTTGCCCACATCATCCTACCATTCTCAGAACTATCAGTACCGCCACCGCTTACATAGACAAAAGACATTTTACGATTAGGATGTAAAGCCTTTGCGAAATGTATAGTTGTGGTGTATGTAATTCTTCTGTATTCCTCTTCTTTCATACCAATTGCACTTACACCTGCACAATAGAAACAAGCATCATATCCCTTCAGCTTTTCATCAGTTTCTTTTATTGATAAAAAATCAGAAACTATGTATTCTTTCAACTTTGGGTGCTTCTTGTCTATTGGTTTTCGGCTTACACTCAGCACTTCAGTAATCTGTGGGTTATTTAAACACTCAATCAGAACACCTTCGCCAATCATACCTGTAGTTCCTGTTATAATCACTTTCATAATTAGCCTCTTTTTTATTATGGAATAGAATTATAAATCAAGTCATCATTTAAGACGTGTTTTTTATAATGAAACGAACAGTCGTGCTACTATTGAACAGCCGTTGCGACGCTCCGTTCGGCATTTTGTTCTTTACTGAGCAATAAGTAATCATGTGTCCCATTTATTGGCCTCATTAAATAATTTAAGCCCGGCCAACAATGTTTTCATTTAATTGAATGATTGTCTAAATTTAAGCGGAGTGATGTTTGTCTTGTTTTTAAACAGCTTATTGAATGATTGTGGATATTCAAAACCTAATTGGTAGGCTATTTCACTTACAGAAAGATTTGTAGTACTTAATAGCTCTTTTGCTTTTTCGATAACCTGGCAGCGTATATGTTGCTGAGTTGTTTGCCCAGTTAGATTTTTCAGCATATCGTTTAAATAGTTTGCTGAAAGAAAAAGCTTTTCTGAGAAGTATTGCACTGATGGCAACCTTGATAAAGCTGTATTTTCATCATTAAAATAAGCTGATAACAATCCTTCAAATTTTACTAGCAAATCATTTGATGCTTTTTTACGGGTTATGAATTGACGGTTGTAAAAGCGGTTGCTATAATTCAGCAATAGGTCAATTTGAGAAATAACCACATCCTGAGTATATCCGTCAATGAATGCTTCAATTTCTTCCTGCAAATTTTGAATAATGCCAGTTATCACTTTTTCCTATTTATCGGACAGGTGCAAGGCTTCATTCACGGCATAGGAGAAAAATCCATATTCCTTTATTTTTTTTGCAAGCGGATGTCCATGTAAAAACTCGGGATGTATTACCAACATATAACCCTCTGTTTTTTTAGTTGATGACTCCTCCAATTCAATCCTTTGTTTGGGTGCCATAAAAGCCATAACACCTTCGTCAAAATCATAATATTGCTGCCCGTATTTTAGTTTGCCTTCGCAATTTTGCTTGATATTTACAACATAGAAATTAAAAACTATGGGCTCGTTTATTTCAATATTTTCCACGTCTACCTCAGCAGCATTAATTACACTAACTAAAGGGTGTGTTGGCTTTTTCAGCTTTAGTAATGAATGAAGCTGAGATATTGAGTTTAGGATTTTATGTGATTTATCTTTCATGATTAATATTTGTCACGTTGCTTGTTTCAATTTGCTGAGTACAAAGGTCACAACTTTAATTCACCGAATTGTATCCAAGTCAAGGCTAATTGTATCCAAAAAGTGCTTAATGCCATATAGGCTTAATAAAATGTTGTTTCCGATATTGTAAGATGGACAATGGAGAAGGCGCACCAACAACCAGTAGAGTTCTGTGACATTAAACCCCACAGCCCCATAGCATTCCTACCGATGAACGTAATGCGACGCAACGATGTGTAACCGGAGTTACAAATGCCGGTAACAAAAAAACAACTGTTGTTGAAACTAACGTATAAGAACATGTGCAATGATAGATCCGCCCGGTATAGAAATCCGGTGAAACACCGGGATTTTTTGTAGGCACGGATGTCCTTCGGAACATCCGTGCTTGTGCGAAGAGGAAAGTAAATTAGACTAAATGTAAAATAAACTTGTCTATTTGAAAAGTGTTGTTTACATTTGCTTTGTCATTACAATTCAAAAAAATAAAAAACATGAAAACAAATCGTTATTTATTGCCAACTTATTTCAAGGTAATCGGATGGTTGATTTCTGTTCCCTCGGCGCTTGTATTATTAATCTATTTGTTCAGTAAACCTTGGGATGCTGCGCCTCCTCAACCTTTTCAATTCTTCAATAAAGCCTGGAGCAAGATATTGGATATCTTTTATGGCAGTGCAATATTTGCATCTGTCTGTATGGTTTTACTTATGATAGGATTACTCTTTATTGCTTTTTCAAAAGAAAAAATTGAAGATGAGTGCATAGCAAAACTTCGTGGCGATTCACTTATCTGGGCGGTCATTGCTAATGCTATTCTTCTTATAATTTCCACAGTATTGATATATGACGGGTGGTTTCTATACGTTTCGTTTTTTAACTTGTATACTTTACTGGTTTTATTTATCATTAAGTTTAGGCTTGCTTTAAATCATTTTAAAAAGATAGAATACAATGAAGAATAATATTCGGGTTGAACGTGCTATTTTCAGAATTACACAACAGCAATTGGCAGAAATGATAGGAGTAAGTCGCCAGACAATCAATGCAATTGAAGCGGAAAAATATGTACCGTCAACTATATTGGCTCTCAAAATAGCCAAAGTGTGTAATAAAAAGGTAGAAGATATATTTTTTTTGGAGGATACGGATTAATGTTACATTTCATAGATTGATATGAACAAAGAGCAATAAAGGGTAAAATAGAAAACACCCAACTTTACAACTCTGGGTGTAAAACTGGGTGTTAATCTTTGCTGATTTTCAGCTTTGTTTGCGGAGAGAGAGGGATTCGAACCCCCGGAGGCTTTCACCTCAACGGTTTTCAAGACCGCCGCATTCGACCGCTCTGCCATCTCTCCGGGTGCAAAATAAAGGCGCAGGATTTTATTTGCCAAAAAAGTTTTTAGAAAATGAAAAAATATTTTTTTGTTAATATGCAAAATGTTCTACAATGCAGTGCTGTAAAGAGTTTCAAGTATGTGTTTGTGATAGGGGAGTATAACTTTTTAATCAGGAGGTATTAAAAAAAGCATAGCCGCGGCCATGCTTTTAAGCTCTAAGTGTTTAGCGTAAAATTATTTCTTCAGTACCAAATTTTCTTTTGCGGCCCATTGGGTAATATCCTGTTTGCTAAGTGCGGCAGCCATCATATCAGGAAATTTATCCGGCGTACATGCAAAAACAGGTACTCCCAAATTCGATAAATATTGAGCATGTCCGTGATGATACATAGGAGCCCCTTCATCATTCAGGGCGAGCAGCACAACAAGATTTACGCCTGCGGCCACCAGTTCAGCGGCACGTTTTCGCATACCCGCGTCATCTCCGCCTTCATACAAATCGGTTATTAATACCAGTACCGTATCGTTGGGACGAGTAACTATTTGCTGGCAATAGGTAAGCGCTGCGTTTATATCTGTTCCTCCGCCTAGCTGTACGCCAAAAAGCAGTTCCACCGGGTCTTGCAGCTCTTCAGTTAAATCGGCCACGGTGGTATCAAACACTACCATTTTTGTTTTTACCGCAGGAATGGAAGCCATTACCGATCCAAAAATGCCTGAGTAAACAACCGATGTTCCCATGGAGCCACTTTGGTCGAGGCAAAGGATTACATCTTTCAATGAATTTCGTTTGCGCCCATATCCAACTTTCGTTTCGGGTATAATGGTTTTATACTGGTGTTGATAGTGTTTTAAATTTCGTTTTATAGTTTCATGCCAGTTGATTTCGTGGTGCCGTGGCCGAAGGTTTCTAATGCTTCTGTTAAGGCTTCCTACGATAGCCTGTTGCGTAGGTTGCGATAATTTTCGAAGCAGTTCATCCACCACTTTCCTAATCACCAGGCGGGCGGTATCTTTTGTTTTATCAGGTATCACGCGGCTTAGGGTCATAAGCGTTGCCACCATGTGTACATCGGGTTCAACATTTTCAAGCATTTCTTTTTCAAACAGCATCTGTGTAAGGTTGAGCCTGTTCAGCGCATCCTTCTGCATCACCTGTACTACTGTGTTAGGGAAAAAAGTGCGAATATCACCCAGCCACCTGGCTACGTTGGGTGATGAAGGCCCCAGACCTCCCTGCCTGTCAGAATCGTACAAAGCAGCAAGTGTATTATCCATTTGTATATCAACGCCTGTTAGTTGAAAACCTGTGCCGTCATTATCACGGTCACCCAGTATTAACCTCCATTTACGTATATCTTGTTCGTTACTCATAAAATTTTCGAATCATTGAATTATTGAATCATTACGAGCCGCTATCTGCAAATCGCTATTGTATTTTATGCGGCATAAAAATGTGCGATTTTTTTTGGTAACCGGCGGTAGTGCTACTATTAAGCATCGTTGTGTCACTCACTTGTACAGTTGTAATGCTATTGATCGAGTAATGAGTTTTGAGTTATGGGTTATGAGTGAGAGTGCTTTTGTTTTGGCTTGCAATCAGTGTATAAAGCATTCTCAACTCTCCATTCTCAACTAAGAAAAAGTTGCCATGAAATACTACCGACGAACGAAATGCGACGCAACGATGATGCCATGAAATACTATCGCTCGTACCACAAAACAGTTGAATTATTGAATCATTGAAAGCGCCCGCACGTTTATCACATTTCCACATTCTCACATTATACACAATATTCAAAACACAAAAGAAAAGTTCGCCTCAAGCATTTTCAAATTTTCAAATTAGCAAATTTTCAAATTCATTTCCTCGTAGCCCATCAGTTTCATCACAACCGCTATGCCTTGTTGCGCTCGTTCGTTGTGCAATGTGTTGGTGGTTTTTATTACTAAAACCGAACCGCCACCGCGTTTTACTTTCTCTCCAATTTTTCTTCTTTCCGCCGGAGAAAAGGTAGAAAATGTTCTGCGCAAAAGCGGTAACAGTTGTACAAATGTGTCGTCATCTAATTGGCGAACCCAGTCATTTACTATTTGCCACAAACTTTCATCCAGTAATAAAATGGTGCCGCTGCCTTTTAAAAAACCTTCCAGCCACGCGGCCGCTTCAGATGGAGCCACCGCTTTACTCAGGCTGCTATAAAAAACATTGTACAGCGCGTCATCCTGTAAAATTTTATAATCCATCAATTGCCTTACCGCAAAGCCTTTCAGCATGGGCGAAGCCTGTTCATTGTGCGCAATAGTTTGCAGGCATTGTTGCCATTGCTGCACAAAGGCTTCATGTTTCAATAACTGAATGCCATGTTCTATTTTTGTGCAATCTTCGGTTAAGGCGCTTGCTGTACTTTCGTCTATACCACAACAGGCAACTGGCAATCCAATACAAATACGAGTTACCATACTGTCCAATAATGTGAGTATCATATTGGCATCGGTTTGGCGCACATTTCCATAACGCACTATACCGGTTAAGCCCGGAATTACTTTAACTAATTCCAACACGTCATTGGTGGCAGCGGCCATATTGTTTATTTGTTGCGCCACCTGTTTGGCCGCTTCCGCGAGTTCGGCGGGTATTACCTGGCTTAGCAAATCCGAAACTTCCTGCAGCGAGTCCGCTTCTTTACATTTGTGTGAAACCCATGCGGATGCCGCTTCTTCAAGCGTATTGCCCCATGTTCCTTTTTCTATTATATCAATAGACAGTTCGGGCCGCCATTGAAGGCGCCATTGTTCTTTAAATGTTCCCTTACCGCTTACTTCACTTTTTTTACCCCAGTCAATATCCAGTATTTGTAAGCGGTGCAAAAAAATACTGCGTTCCAGGTCGTTTTCTTTCCGTAAATCAAGCAGGTAATCTTTCCAATCTGCTGTTGGAGAAAGGCGTAATTTTTTTTGTTTTTTTTCAATATCTAGCTGCAAAGGTGGTTTAGGTATATCATTAGGCACTTCGCCAATAGTATCACTTACAATCAGTTCTTTTTCTATAAGCTGAAGCAAAATGTTTTCACCATTGCATAGTACACTCCATGTAGCTTCGTTCAGCTCATGCAGCCCTGTTCTGGGCAATTGCCGCAAAGCCGCCAAATCTTGCGCAAGACGGACTGCTTCTATTACATGCGCCACCGATACATCCATGTCTTTCTTCCTGAAAAGCTCCGCCACACGGCTCATCCAGCGTGTGCCATTATCTTCGGGATATTTCCAAATATGCGCATACCACCCGGGCGAATCAATTCCCGCGCCATAACCACTGTAGAATGTAAGCCTGTTATATGTCCATGGAATCCATGTGCAGTCAACCTTTACTTTTGGCAAACCTTTTAGCAATTCGTTGTCTTCTTTTTGCTTAGGCATATTTTTAAAAGCCGGCACGTGCCATGCGCCACATATAACAGCGATGTTGGTAAACATTTCGCGTTCTGCCTGGCGTATAACTTTACGCATATAGGCTTCCCGCAATTGTTCTTTTCTGTTGTCTTTTTTAGGAAAGGTGTCGCGCAATTCACTCATCGCTTCCGCAATGGCTTCAAATGTTTCTTCATTATTCCGGCGCTGTTCAAACATTACATCCCACCATTTTTCACCATCATCATATCCTGCAACCGCGGCCAGGTAAGCAATAGGATCTTTATGTACCATTCGTGTTTCTTCATCTTCCGTACCGGCTACGGCTTGTTGAGAATTTATAGTGGGCGTATCTTCACTTTCACGCTGTTCTTCATGTGCATCGCTTTCTTCTTCGGACTTTTGCATCGCGACTTTCTGTTTGTCGCGTTCTTCTTTTTCTACACCCAGCATGTGAGTGGCAGGCAAATCCATAAAGCGTACAGGTATGTTATTCTTTCGTGCATACAAAATAGCCTGCCATTCCGGAGAAAACTCCGCGAAAGGATAAAAGACGGATTGCTTCGCGTCGTCAGGTTGATAAACCAGTATGGCAACGGGCGGTTTTAGTTCTTCCTTTCCAACCCATTGTAATATTTCATCTGCATCAGGCGGACCTTCTACCAGTATAATATCCGGTCGCGTTTTTTCCAGGAAGCTTTTTACATTTCTCGCTGAGCCTGGCCCGTGGTGCCTTATTCCAAGTATGTGCATGAAAGTTATAAATTTTGAATCATGAGTTTTTATGTGTGAAGTATAAAGTACAAACTATAAACTATAAACTATAAACTATAAAGTATAAACTATAAATTGCTCGCGATAAAGACTATTGCGTTGAATTTTGGTGCTACACTTTGCAGAATAGCATTACTACCGCACAAGTGAGTGACACAACGATGCTCAATAGTAGCAACACGGATGATAACAAAAAAAACATCCATTGTTTTTATACTGATTAATCGAAAAAAAACACTTCATAATTTATAGTTCAAAGTTTATAGTTATATAACTACATCAGCTCCCGGCACGCTCTATACACATCTTTCCACTCGTCTCTTGTTTTTACTACTGTTTCCAGGTATTCCTGCCAAACAATTTTATCCTGCACAGGATCCTTTATTACAGCGCCGGTTATTCCGGCGGCAAGGTCGCCGGCCTTCAGTTGTCCGTCACCAAAATAGCCTGCCATAGCAAGTCCGTTGTTCACAACTGAAATAGCTTCGGCGGTACTCAGGGTTCCGGAGGGCACTTTTAATTTTGTTTTGCCGTCGGTAGTAACGCCGTTTCTCAATTCACGGAAAATGGTTACAATGCGGCGAATTTCCTGCAATGCAGGTGGTTCGGCAGGTAATTCCATTACTTTTTCATAGCTCTCCACACGGCGTTTTACTATATCCATTTCTTCTTCAATAGAATCGGGCACGGGCAGTATTACGGTATTGAAACGGCGCTTCAACGCGCTACTTAATTCATTCACGCCTTTATCTCTGTTGTTGGCTGTGGCTATTACATTGAAGCCGCGAACGGCTTGAATCTCCATGTTTAACTCCGGTATGGGCAAAGCTTTTTCGCTAAGAATAGTAATCAGCGTGTCCTGCACGTCGGCGCCAATACGTGTCAACTCTTCAATGCGGACAATTTTACCATCGCGCATGGCACGCATTACCGGCGTTTCAACTACAGCTTTTTCAGTGGGGCCTTCGGCTAAAAGCTTTGCATAGTTCCAGCCGTAGCGTATCGATTCTTCGCTGGTGCCTGCTGTTCCTTGCACTATCATTGTACTATCTCCGCTTACCGCCGCCGCAAGATGCTCGCTCACCCAGCTTTTTGCTGTGCCCGGCAGGCCATACAATAACAACGCTCTGTCGGTAGTTAAGGTGGCTACGGCAATTTCCATCAGTTTTCTGTTGCCAATGTATTTGGGAGTTACTTCAAATCCATTATTCAATTTGCCTCCAATAAGGTAGATGACTACTGATTGGGGCGTAAGCTTCCAGTTGGCAGGGCGTTTGCCGCTATCCTGTTTTTGCAGTTCTTCCAGTTCCTGTGCATAAAGCTGCTCCGCGTGTTGGCGTAATACGTTTGACATAATTATGATCAGTTGATAGGTTTATTGTAAAATATTTTTTCTATTTGTTTTCGTGTGTTCATTAATGTTATTATATTGTCGCTCTGGTTGTTCCATATGTTTTTATAATACTCTTCCTTTGGGGCAAAGCTTTCAAGATTATTGGTGAACGTTGAATGAATTAAATGTATATGCTGGTTAAAAAACTTCTTATTATACTCATAGGGTTTTGATGCGATATGTTTGCCTGTAATACCGGAAAACTTTTCACCAAAGTAAATGTTATCGCGGCACACAGCGTCAATAATCCTGCTTTTGATGTGATCGTTGTTAGTACCGTGTTCCAGCTGAAAAATATATACAGCATAATCAATAGCTTCTTGTGGTGGCAGTATGGATATGGCTTCTTTGTAAAAATCGTTTTCCTTTTTAAACAATACGATTTTTAAACATTCCACATCTTTAAAAAGAATAGCGGCATTTGTAAGCGCATATAGGAAATGAACTGATTTTTGTAAAAACAGGGTTGCTATTTCATCGTAAGTAAGTTGCAAAATATTTTTAATCGCGGCCGGTGGTACGGCTTTTATTAATTGACAGGCAACAAAATCTTCATCGCTCAAGCCTTTAATACCGCTTAATTTTTCAATATTGTTTTTATAGATTTCGTCATGGTTTTGTGGTAGCTGAATTTGCAATACCTGCCTGGAAGACAGTCCAAGCATTGTTCTTTCTTTTTTTATATTTATCGCGCTGCTCAACGCATCTATATATAATTTCACTACATCCGAAGATGGAATTACTTTTAGTAAACTCAATACCGCTTCTTTTACCTTTTTGCTTTTTTCCGTTTGCAGACCTGTCAAAAAATCTTTATCATTTTCCGATAAATTGATGTGTAATATTTCAAGAAATGCCACCTTGGCATTGGCGTCTTCCTGTTGCCAAGTTTTTTGCAAAAAAGTTATCGCGTTGGCAGGCTGTTCTTTTCTTGTTTTTTCAAGCACTTGTTTTCGTTGTTCCAGGGTGCCGGTTTCCCATATTTCGGCGGCATCTTCCCCGGCAGCGAAATTCCATTCCTTATTGAATTTCATAAGCCATTTTCCACGCTTGCCACAACAATTGGCAATAACCGTTTGTAGTTTTTTTTGTTGCATGGCTGTTTCTAATAAGGAAGGGATATACTGCGGCTTTACCACAAAGCCATTATTTTCGCAGCCTTGCAGCCACATATGGAGTAGAGGAACGCTTTCTGTATTAATCGTGTCTTTCAACACATGTAAAGCTTCTTCAGAGCAATACGGTTTTTCTTCTTCCGCGGTGATGCTCATATCCACCCCGGTTATTTTTTCCGCGAAAGCGCCTGCCTGCCTATAGTTAAATGCCAGCGAAGCTGCCTGTAAAAAGGTTTCTTCCTTATCTATTTTTTCATTTGCTATAATGGTTTGCAATGGAGGTAATAAAAATTCGTCGGCTTCCGTTGTGTTTATTTGTCCCTTCTCGGTACCCAATAATGCCAGTTGTATAATATGATCGTTGAAACTCATTTTTGTTTTTTTAAAGAAGTCGTACCAATGCCCGCGAACTTCTGAATGAGGAACTCTGTTTACATTGATATATATTCGTTTTCATACCATAACCCCACCGGTTCAAATTCATTTTCTTTTCCTACTAAACTCATCCGCGCATACTTGCCACCACTGAGGCTTAGCAATAACCATATATTCTGAAAATGTTCTTTTATCCGTGTCATTTTTTCTTCCACATCCTGCAGCCACCATTGTTCATTATACTTCACAACCCGAAGATTTTCCACGACATAAGCAGCCTCTGTTCTGAAAGGAATGGCACTGAACATTTTTGTTTGGGTTTTCATTACTTCATTCAAATTGTTATAAACGTTTTGAACTACTGCGGGTTCGCAATTAACATGTTTTTTGATTATCGCCCGCTGCGGAAAAACGGAAGGATAAAACACCAGTTCCGCATGTATATAAGAGCCGGGTGTAAGTGTAAGCTGAATGTTTTGCCCGCGCACTATAAATTGAAGTACTAAAGCATACAGCCTGCTTTGTGTTCCATACAGCCAAAATCGTTCAGTAGTTAAATTATCCTCTTCGGAAGATTGCTTTGTGAGTATTAACCAATTGTCTGTTATTCCGCTTTGTTCTTTCAACGCGTCCTGGCTTTGTGTAAAACCAATAAAGCCTCTTACATCCTGCAACAAAAGCGGATCTGTTATTTCCTGGTTTTTAAATCCTGATAGCACCAGGTAAATTCTTGACAATTGATCCAGAAATTGTGCTTGCCAGCCTTCTTTGTAAAAATTAATATTGCCCAGCGTTCTTGCCATTCCTGCTAATCCAGGGGCCTGCGCGTCTACCATCCGCCTCGCCATATTTTCGAAAGCAGAATTTCCTTTTTCAGGAATATCAATTAATCCGTTGCGCACAATATCTTTCATCCATAACAACAGTTCTTCCACGCCGTCAGAAACGTTTTGTTCGCGGGCTTTCTGGCGTTTGGCCTGAGCTGCTTCATCAACCGGTTTTTCCTTTTTTTCAGTCTTCTTTTCCTGTCGTTCGGTTCTTTTGTTAATCCAGTCTTCCACCCAAGCGGGCATGGCATTGTTGGTAAAATCGTGGTTATTTTTCGCGTATAGCAACATTAATCCCAAGCCATGTTTACATGGAAATTTTCGCGACGGGCAGGAACATTTGAATGAATTGGTGGAAAGATCTATTTGTGTTTGATATGGTTTGCTACCGCTTCCCTGGCACTCGCCCCACAACGCTTTTTCATTAACGCCTTTGGAAACCCATTTGGATGGAGATGCCAGCGCTTTGCCGTTTTTTTTAGACGATTCATCAGGGGCCAGACTAAGTATCTGCTCTTCGTTTAAATGCAATGTTTGAGTATTTCCGTCTAAAGTAACGAATAAATTTATACGTAAGTTGAGGAGAAAGTCGGGTGTTTAACTGAAAAGGACATAACAGCGAAGGCTAAAGCAACGCGAATTTGTGGAAAAAAATATGTAGGGAACCATGTTATACTATGCTCGGCATTGTTAATAATTTAAGAAAGGAAATATGTATGGGCCCGGCATTTGAATTACTATTGAACAGCCGTTGCGTCGCACTCTTGTACTGTTGTAATTCTAAGGGGCGGTTGAGAGGTCAGAAATAATATCTACTCTTACACAGAAAACGTTTTCTGATCTCTGATTTCTGATTTCCCTACCGCCACTTAATACCTCAATACATTTCAGAACGCAATTGTTTCACTCTTTCATCTTCAAGATACTCGTCAAATGTCATCAATCTATCAATAGCGCCTGAAGGTGTAATTTCAATTACCCTGTTTGCTACCGACTGCATAAAAGTATGGTCGTGCGAGGTGAGTAACACTATGCCTTTAAAGTTCGTCATGCTTTCGTTGAAGCTTTGAATACTCTCGAGATCAAGATGGTTGGTGGGTTCATCAAGTATTACCACATTTGGATTTTGCAACATCATGCGGCTTATCATACAACGTACTTTTTCTCCACCACTTAGTACGCCAACTTTCTTTAAAATTTCATCGCCACTGAAAAGCATTTTACCGAGGAACCCGCGAAGGAATGGCTCGTCCACATCCGTAACGGTGGGTGGTACAAACTGGCGCAACCAATCCATTAAGTTGATTTCTTTATCTTCAAAAAACTCGCTGTTATCATTTGGTAGATACGCGGTGGTAACCGTTGTGCCCCATTCTATAATTCCGCTATCGGCTTGCATTCTATTGTTGATAATTTCAAAAAATGAAGTAAGCGCCAAATGATCTTTTGAAAAGAAAGCGATCTTATCGTTTTTGTTTATTGTGAAAGTAATGTCTTTAAAAAGAACACGTCCATCATCAGCGGTTTTGGTGAGTTTTTCAATATTCAAGATCTGGTTGCCCACTTCTCTATCCTGCCTGAAAATAATGCCCGGATATTTTCTGTTGGATGGTTCAATTTCTTCAATAACCAGCTTTTCCAATGCTTTTTTACGGCTGGTAGCCTGCTTGCTTTTGGAAGCGTTTGCGCTAAAGCGTGCAATAAAGTCCAACAGGTCTTTACGCTTTTCCTCCATTTTTTTGTTCTTATCACCCAACTGGCGGGCCGCCAACTGGCTTGACTCGTACCAGAAAGTATAGTTTCCGGTATATATCTTGATTTTCTGACGATCCACATCGGCAACGTGTGTACATACCGCGTCCAAAAAGTGACGGTCGTGCGACACAACAATTACAATGTTCTCATAATCGGCCAGGAAATTTTCAAGCCAGCTAATGGTTTCCACATCAAGGTCGTTGGTAGGCTCATCAAGTACCAGGGCATCGGGATTACCAAACAGCGCCTGCGCCAGCAACACACGTACTTTCATGTTTCCACTCACATCTTTCATGAGTGTGTTATGAAGTTCTTCTTTTACACCCAATTCGCTCAGCAGGCTTGCGGCATCGCTTTCAGCGGTATAACCGCCCATTTCACCAAATTCGGCTTCCAGTTCGCCGGCTTTTATTCCGTCTTCTTCAGTAAAATCGGCTTTAGCATAAATGGCATCGCGTTCGTTCATTACCTGCCACATTTTTTGGTGCCCCATCAGTACGGTATTAAGTACTGAAATTTCATCAAACTCAAAGTGGTTTTGCTTTAGCACGGCCATGCGTTCGCCGGGAGTAATGCTTACAGAACCTTTGTTAGGCTCAATTTCTCCCGATAAAATCTTTAAAAAAGTAGATTTCCCAGCACCATTCGCGCCTATCACTCCATAACAGTTTCCTTTAGTAAAGGTTATATTCACTTCATCAAACAACACACGCTTTCCGAAAGAAAGAGAGATATTATTAACTGTAATCATTTAATCCTAAAAATTTTTTTGAGGTGCAAAGGTAGTCAAAAGTCAAAATTTTCATTGTAGTTTTTTGGGTTGGAGAGCAGAGATCAGAAGAAAGTTGCCGGTTGCCAGTTGCCAGTTGCCGGTGTTTGAGTACAGGCAGTACAATATGAAAAAGCTGGTAGTGTGAATAAAGCTGGTTGCGCTAATATTGCCAACCAGCTAAAAAAACTGTCTACTTTTTCAGTGCATGACACGACTCATTCCCGGCCTTTTTCCAAAGGAGAAGATAGTCCAGCGCACAAAGCGGATATCCATAGCTG
This sequence comes from Flavihumibacter sp., assembly GCA_031553495.1. Taxonomy (GTDB): domain Bacteria; phylum Bacteroidota; class Bacteroidia; order Chitinophagales; family Chitinophagaceae; genus Pinibacter. Next base: position 19,468 of record JAVBLN010000065.1, on the reverse strand, counting down.
GCGCAGGTCTCCTGACCTGGGCCCACGCGTTACTTGACTAATAACTAAAAAAAGTTCATTGACAACATCGTTACTTTCAGGTAAAATAAGTAACGACCAGGCACAGGCCGGGAGGCCTGCGCCAGATGTAAGAGTATTCCAAACTGCATTCAATCATTCCGCAACCATAACCATCACCGTCATTTCGAGCCCGTTTATTTTCAACATATTTTTGATTATGCACTAAGATTTTCACGTAAGACAACCGGGCGAGAAATCTCATTAAATTATAGTACTGACAATTTATTGTGCTGCCTATACTCCAACACCGGCAACCGGCAACTGGCAACCATTCTCCATTCTCCACTCTCAATTCCCTAAGTATCCGCCAAGTTCCATCATCCACGCGATGCCTACATGCACCATAAGTCCGCCTAATACAGATTTTGTCCTATAAGCGATACAGCCTAGTAAAAAACCTCCGAAAAATGAGGAGATACACTCAAGTAATGGTTTACCAAAGTGTATGCTGCAATAAAACACCGCCATTGGTAATATGGCATCAGGTCCTATAAAGCGAACAAAAGCCAATACCAAAAATCCGCGGAAAAATAATTCAATGGTAACAAAATCCAATCCGTATGATATTTCGTACAATAATTGAAACAGCCAATTATAAGATGTGTGTTGCTCTATAAAATAAATATTACTCAGCTTGGGGTAGGCTTGCAAAAAATCGTGTTGGGTGGATGCAAAAGCTATTAAAGGTATCATGCACAACAACATCATGGCATATGGTTGCCATTTGAATCCTTCCCGCGTAATTCCCCAAAAACTGCCGTCATAATTCCATACTTTTTTTATTACCCAAAGCATGATAACGGTAATAAATAAGCGAAATGGTAAATCGGTAATAATTACCAGGTATTTTGTCCATACTTCACTGAAAATATTCCGAAAAAAATATTCCCATCCATTAGCGCTTACTTTAATTGCAAAAACTGCCGGTGCTACAAAAAATAAGATCCAGAACGATTTATTTGCAGTTAATAATTCTTTTTTGAAGTAGAAGATTATTGCGTAAGGTATTGCGAATGCTACGAAGTAGATCGCATAAAATCCAAGGAATTGTTTCAGCCCTTTTTGATGATAGATTACGTCAGTTTCGATACCATAACGATAATTGAAAAAAATGAGCGTGGCAACCACGGGCAGCACACAAAGCAAAATGCGCTTGTCAATTATGGAAAATGAATATTTTATGTAACCAAATATTGTTCTCAAATAATGAATTTAATTTTTCAAGGCTTAATAGATATTCTACAGATGAACGGAGCGTCGCAACAGAAGTCCAATCAGGGCTCTACTGCTGACCCCATAATAATAATTTCAGCATTTAAATAAGCGTATAGTCTGAGAACTACTGCCTGCTGTCAACTAAAGATTTAATAACGATGCTGCATATTCTCTTGCTTCGGCATCGCTGTTGAAATAGTCTTCCAGGGTTGGTTTTTCTATGAAAGGCACTTTTTCCATAGTGCGTTCAATGAGATCAGTAATATCAAGAAAACCGAGGCGGTTGCGAAGAAAAGCATAAACGCCCATTTCGTTGGCTGCATTCAACACACAGGGCAGATTACCGCCTTTAAAAAGGGCCGCTGTGGCCAATCCCAGGTTGCGGAATGTTTTTATATCGGGTTCTTCAAAAGTCAGGATGTTTGGCTTTTTAAAATCATATCGTGGAAAATTATTTGCAAGACGTTGCGGAAAAGCCATTGCATACTGAATGGGTAATTTCATATCCGGAAGTCCCATTTGCGCTTTAATACTGCCATCTTCAAACTGTACCAGGCTGTGAATAATGCTTTGAGGGTGAATGACCACTTGCAGTTGCTCCGGTTTCAAATTAAAGAGCCATCGTGCTTCAATCATCTCAAGCCCTTTGTTCATAAGGGTTGCAGAGTCCACACTTATTTTGGCGCCCATGCTCCAGTTGGGGTGTTGTAGTGCATGGTCTCGTTTTACGTTTACAAGGAAATTTGGTTTTTTTCCAAGAAACGGTCCGCCGGAGGCAGTAAGGATCACTTTTTCAATTTTGTTTCTTGTTTCTCCTATAAGGCATTGAAAAATGGCGGAATGTTCACTATCAACAGGTATAATAGGCACGCGGTTCTGCACGGCTTTTTGCATTACGATATCACCGGCTACCACAAGGGTTTCTTTATTTGCCAGCGCGATGGGTTTTCCGTTTTCAATGGCTTTTAATGTGGGTTTTAAGCCTGCGAAACCAACAATAGCGGCCAGCATCATATCATACGTATCCATTGCGGCCACATCTTCAATGGCCTGTTCGCCTGCAAACACTTTAGTATCGGTGCCGGCAAGTCCGGTTTTTACTTTTTCGTACTTGCTTTCATCGCCAATAACAACAATATTTGGATTGAAATTCAGGGCTTGCTCAATTAAAAGTTCCGCATTGGAAAACGCGGTCAATATTTCCGCTTCAAACAGGTTGCTGTTTGCGGCAATTACTTCCAGGGCTTGTTTGCCAATGGATCCGGTAGAACCGAATATGGCGATTCGTTTTTTTATAATATCCGGCATGCACAATTATATTTTGCAGGCTGGCGCCTGAAGTTATTAATTATGTTTCCGGCAAACGACAATATATTCCACGGATTTTCAGTTAAGATACTGGTATTGTTCACAGAATGATATGCGTTATGAAGCCGGGTGGCTAAATTAGTGTAATAATCCCACTGAAATAGCTTTTAAAGGTTAAAGTTATAATGATTTGTTAATAAGTTGTGGATTGGGCATTTTATCTTCAGTCTTTTGCATTAAGCTTATCTTCTGCCAGTTGCGCTTTTAATGCGTCAAGACTTTCGAATTTTTTTTCGTGACGTATAAATCTATGAACAAAAACCTGCATGTTTTTCTCATAAATATCCAAATCAAAATCAAAAATATTTACTTCAGTTACCTGCCTTGAACCATCAACCGTGGGGCGAATACCGATGTTCATCATCCCACTATAGGTGCGGGTTGTATCGTTTTCTATATTTACGGAAACGGCATATACGCCATTTGCAGGAATGAGTTTTTCGGCATTTAAAACCTGGAGATTGGCGGTAGGGTAACCGATAGTTCTTCCAAGTTTATTTCCTTCCACTACTTTTCCCTCAAAAGAATAAGTATAACCCAATAGTGTGTTCGCTGCATTTATATCGCCCGATTGTAAAGCATGACGAATGCGTGTAGAGCTTACCGCGGCTTCGTTCAGCAAATGTTCCGGAATTTCGATGAGATTGAAACCGAGTAGGGGAGCGTATTTTTCGAGCAAATGATAATCGCCGCTCCTGTTTTTTCCAAATTTATGGTCGTAACCGATTATAAGTGTATGCGGATGAAAGCATTTCCAAAGAAAGTTTTCAATATATTCCGTTGCCGTTTGATCCGCGAATTTTTCGTTAAAAGGAACAATTACCAGGTGATCAATTTGTAGCGCTTCCAGTAATGCTGTTTTTTCTTCGGGAGTGTTTAAAAGTCTCACCGGAATTGGGTTTCCGGAAACAATTTTTTTTGGATGCGGATGAAACGTAATAACAATCGTTTCGCCGTTTATTTTTCCGGCTTCCTGCTTAAGCTGGTTAATTATTTTTTGATGTCCGATATGAACCCCGTCAAATGTTCCGATTGTAATCACCGCATTCCGGAATTGGGGAAGCGATGCTATTGAAGTATGAACCTGCATAACTGCCAGCGAAGGTAATATTAAATTTTGTATGGCGTCTTTTTGCCCGCGAATCGTGTTTTTTGTCCACGAATTACACAAATTGAAGGAATGGTGCCAGTTGGAAGCGTATGATTAATTTAAAAAATAATTCGTGGTAATTAGTGTAATTCGTGGACAACCCTTCAGGAGCATGCGATTGAAAATCAATTATCAAATGAAAAATCATAAAAAGTTAGCGTAATTTTAAAATATTCTGAAACAACTTTTCAGGTTACATTTTTGTCGTATTAAGAATAATATTTAGATTGTACGTTGAAACATGAGATTATTGGTTAAATATTATTTCGTTCTGATGGTTTTTTCCGGTGTGCTGACGTTCGCCAATACTGCTTATGCACAGCATGCCGAAGATTCACTTGCCCGCATACAAGATTCCATTTTACAAAATATAAAGCGTCCGGAATTAGGCCCTTTCGATACTATTCTGGTTCCTGCAAAAATTGCCGAAGGTGAATTGTTTCCCGCAAATACGCTTGATTGGACTTGGGTGCAGGCTCCCATGTCAGCAGAAGGCCGCAGGCGAATGGAGGCGTGGACCCGCCTGCGCAACGCTGTATATGTAACTTATCCTTATGCAAGAAAAGCCAGTATTATCCTAAACGATATCAACAGTAAAGTGGCCAATATGGATGATGATGCCCGCAAAAAATACATCCATTCCCGTGAAAAAGAACTGAAACGGGAATTTACAAAGCCACTCACCGATCTTTCCGTATACCAGGGAAAAGTTTTAATGAAGCTAATTAACCGCCAAACCGGTAATAATTGCTACGACATTATAAAAGAATACCGCGGAGGCGTAACCGCACGTTTCTGGCAAACTGTAGCCTTTTTCTTCAGCAGTAGTTTGAAGCAGCCTTATGATGCCACCGGCGAAGACCGCCAAATTGAGTTAATAGTGCTGGAAGTGGAAAGAATGTACAGGTGATTAGAAAAGTCAAAATTTTTGTGGCGCATGCTTTTCTGTTATTAACTAACAAACTGTTATTATAGAATTTTTTTTATGGGGTCATCTGTATTGCTACTATTAAGCATCGTTGTGTCACTCACTTGTACGGTAGTAATGCTATTGGGCAAAGTGAAACAGCGTGTTTTGTTTTCTCACAGCGTTGCAGTGACGCAGCGATTAATAATAACCCCCAGTGCGTTTTATTTATACTTTGTATTCAAAATTTTATTCCGAGAATACTTGCATTGTATCATCGCTGCGTCGCCGCTCCGTTGCGTTCGCCGCGAGAAACATATTTAGGCTAAAAAAGATAAGCCGAAAAATCTCCAATAACCCTATTTTTGAATTTTGAATTTACTCAGTATGAAATTTGAAGTAGGCGATAAAGTGTTAATAAAACTTACCAATGAAGAAGGTGAGGTTGTAGATGTTATTAGCGAGACAATGGTGCTGGTGGATGTGCGGGGCGTAAAGTTTCCCGCCTATAACGATCAGTTGGATTTTCCTTATTTTAAAAGGTTTACAGAAAAGAAACTACCTCCTTCTCCTCCCAAAAAAGCGAAGCAATATATAGATCAAATACCGAAGGAGAAACCTAAAGTAATTGGCAAAAAAGTATCAAACGGTGTGTGGCTTAGTTTCCTGCCGAAATTCGATACTGATGAGTTTGGTGATGAAGTAGTGGAGTTGTTTAAAGTTCACCTGATTAACCAAACCGATGTCGGATATAATTTTGAGTACAAAACCAGTTATTTCGGTAAGTCAGAATTTGAGCTGAAAAACCAGGTGCACGCGTTTGAAGATTTTTATTTACATGATGTTCCCTTTTCCGATCTAAGTGATAGTCCGTCTTTTGAATTTGAATTTTCACTTATAACGCCGGAAAAAGATAAGGCATCGCATTTTGAATGCAACGTTAAGCTAAAGCCCAAACAACTTTTTGTGAAGATTGAAGAGTTGAAGCAAAAAGGCGAACCCACATTTTCATACCAGCTATTTGATGCGTATCCGCAAAAGGCCGCAGAACCGGAATCATTTGAATTAGGAAAGCTGGTTGCAAAAGGATTTAAGTTGTACGATGCATCAAAAGCCAGGCAACACTTACCTCCGGCCCGCACCGTGATTGACCTGCATATGGAAAAGCTTACGGATAACTGGTCGCGTATGAGCAATTTTGAAATACTGTCGCTTCAGTTAAATGAATTTGAAAAATATTATGAACTGGCGTTGCAGCACAGACAGCCGGATCTTACTGTTATTCATGGTGTAGGCAGCGGAAAATTAAGAGACGAAATACACGACTTGCTGAAACACCGCAAAGAAGTAAAATATTTTGTAAACCAATACCATCCGTCGTATGGGTATGGCGCCACAGAGATTTACTTTCAGTACTAATGAATGAATTATTGAATCATTGATCTGTTGAGTTTTATTTTTGTGGTAATATTTTAAGCTGACGATAAGAATTACTATAGTTGAAGTGAGTGACACAACCGGAGCTTAACCAAGGCTCAAATGCCGGTTCCATAAATAAAAACTCAAAATGAAAACTGTTGAAAAAAAGATTGGAATGCTTGAGGTTATATCTCGTATTTCATCAGTCAGATCAATTATTCTGTTATTCAATAAATCAATAATTCCCTTATGACGGAGCTTTTCAAGATTAAATATCCTATTGTACAGGCGGGAATGGTATGGGCAAGTGGATGGCGGTTGGCCGCTGCCGTTAGTAACGCGGGCGCACTCGGATTAATCGGTAGCGGAAGCATGTATCCCGATGTGTTGCGTTATCATATTCAGCAATGCAAACGGGTGACAGATAAGCCTTTTGGAGTGAATGTGCCGTTGATGTACCCCGATATCGAAAAGCATATTCAGATTATAATTGAGGAAGGTGTAAAAATAGTTTTTACATCGGCGGGCAATCCCAAAACATGGACTGGCATTTTAAAAGAAAAAGGTATAACGGTGGTGCATGTGGTTAGCAGCAGCCGGTTCGCGCTAAAAGCGGAGCAGGCAGGCTGCGACGCGGTGGTAGCCGAAGGCTTTGAGGCAGGCGGTCATAATGGGCGTGAAGAAACTACTACTATGGTTTTAATACCCGCAGTGGCGGATGCTGTTTCCATTCCGGTAATTGCCGCAGGTGGAATTGCCAATGGCCGGCAAATGCTGGCTGCAATAGCGCTTGGCGCACAAGGCGTACAAATAGGAACCCGTTTTGTGGCCACGCATGAAGCATCTTCTCACATAAATTTTAAAAACGCGGTCATTAATAGTACAGAAGGCGATACATTGTTAAGTATGAAAAAACTGACGCCTGTCCGGTTGTTAAAAAATCACTTTTTTGAGCAGGTAAAGCAAGCTGAATTATCCGGCGCATCTGAAGAAGAATTGAGAAATCTGCTTGGCCGGGGCCGTGCTAAAAAAGGTATGTTTGAAGGAGAGCTTGAAGAAGGCGAACTGGAAATAGGGCAGGTGAGTGCTTTGATAAAGGAAATTATTCCGGCGGCTGATGTGGTGGCAAATATTTGGAAGGAGTATAAAGAGTGTTTGGAGAGGTTGACACATAAATGACACCGATTTAACTTTTGAAATCATAAAAATAACCGGGAGTAAATCCGCAATATTTTAATTATCATTTGGCATGCTTTGCGCCGGGGGTATTGAGCATATTCTGTTCGTTATAACCTTTATTATTGGTTCTTTTGTGCAATTCCTTTTGATGTTTCGGATTGCTTTTCATTTTTTTCGGATCCGGTTTGCCTTTCTGTTTGTTTTGGCCGGGCATTGATATGGTTGATTTGCTGCTCATATTTTTCAATTATTAAAGTGATATGACTATTTATAAATGCCGTATTTTATACCACCGTTGCCATAAAATACTACAGTACAAGTGAGTGACACAACGATGATGCCATAAAAAACTGCTGCCGGTATCCTAAAATTAGTTCCGGATTTTTTAAAGTTCAATTCAATTATTATTCCCTTCATTTTGTGGAGAAAACAGGACAAGTTGATTTTGTTGCGATGAAACAGGTAACAGGATAAGGATTTTTTATTTTTGGAAGTCGGCAGTAAAGCCTTGATAAAGCGGTGGTTGCGACGCTCCGTTCAGCGGTAGTAATTCTTATCATCGCTAAAGAAATGCCATCAAACAACGCGGGTATTAACTCGTTGATTAAATTTGTTTTAGGTTCACCAAATTTTTCAACAAAATATCCTTACCTTTGCAAGCTCTTTAAAAAGGGTATTCATGAGTCATCGAAGGGAATTTGATATAGCATTTGTGGGGTTAAAGCCTGGTATTCATGAGTATAGCTATGAAATTACAGACAAGTTTTTTGAAGCATACCAGCAGCAGGATTTTTCAAATTGTAACGCTATGGTAAAGTTAAGTCTTGATAAAGAGAATGGCTTTATGATGCTGAAGTTTGAAATTGGAGGTAAGCTGGATGTGGTTTGTGACAGGTGTGGAAATCCGCTACCAATTAATTTGTGGGATGAGTTTAATATTGTGGTGAAATTGGTGGAGAATCCCGATGAAATGAATGAACAGGAAGAAGATCCTGATGTTTATTATATTTCCAGAACAGAAAGCCATTTGCATGTAGCAGATTGGATCTATGAGTTTATCAATCTCAGTATTCCAATGCAAAAAATGTGTAGCGAAGATGAAATGGGTGGGCCGCAATGTAATAAAGAAGCCCTGGAAATGCTGAGAAAAATGGAATCCGGAAAAGAGGAAACAAAAAATCCCATTTGGAAAGGACTCGAAAAATTCAAAGATTTAGATAATTGATTATTTGTATTATAAACTGTTGAGATATGCCAAATCCCAAACGACGTCATTCACAGCAACGTTCTGCTAAGAGAAGAACTCACTACAAAGCCGACATGGTTACTCTGAGTGTAGATAGCACAACTGGTGAAACACATGTACGTCATCGTGCACATGTGAGCGAAGGTAAATTGTATTACAAAGGAAAAGTGGTAGCCGAAAAAGCTCCTATTAAAAAATAATCCTTAGTTAAAGATTTATTTAATAGCTTGCCGGAGATGAACATCGGACTAGATATAATGGGTGGAGATCTTGCGCCGCTGGAAGCGGTGAAAGGCCTTCAGTTATTTATTGAGGAACATGTTTCTCCGGCTAATTTTGTGCTCTTCGGCAACGAAGAAAAAGTTCGTCCCTTGTTGTTGGAGTATGGTTTAAATGGCTCCAACATTACATTGGTGCATGCTCCCCAGGTAATTGGCATGCACGAACATCCCACAAAAGCATTAAAGGAGAAACAGCAATCCTCCATTGCTGTTGGGTTTTACTCATTAGCAAAAGAAAAAATTGATGCTTTTATAAGTGCAGGCAACACTGGTGCAATGCTGGTTGGCGCTATGTATAGTATAAAAGCCATTGAAGGTATTTTAAGGCCCACCATCTCCACACTTATTCCTAAAGAAAATGGAAAGATGGGCCTGCTGCTGGACGTGGGTCTTAATTCCGATTGCAAACCCGAACACCTTAATCAATTTGCCACACTTGGATCGTTATATTCCAAATACATACTGGGAATTGAAGATCCCAGAGTTGGATTGCTGAATATTGGCGAAGAAGAAGGCAAAGGAAACATCCTGGCTCAGGGTTCTTATCCTTTATTAAAAGAGAACAATAAAATAAACTTCTCCGGAAATGTGGAAGGACGTGATGTTTTTCTTGATAAAGCGGATGTAATGGTTTGCGATGGTTTTACCGGAAATATTATACTCAAGCTCGCCGAATCTTTTTATGAAATAACACATAAAAAAGGTATCAGGCACGAATATCTCGACCGCTTCGATTTCGAAGATTATGGTGGCACACCGGTTTTGGGTGTATCAAAACCTGTTATCATAGGACATGGCATTTCCCGCGCCAAAGCTTTCAAAAGCATGATCCAATTAGCTGCAAAAATGATAGAATCCGACTTCTTCGAAAAAATGCAGGAAAGCTTTAAGAGTTGAGAATGGAGAATTGAGAGTTGAGAATTGTTGTATAGTTGAAAATTGAAAGAATTTATTACATCCACTCATATCCGCTTTGTTTCAGACCTCTGATTTCTCTACTGACTACTACCTACTGACTTCTTTTTTCTTTTCGCGTAAATAGATTTTCCAATACGGCAGTGCATTTCTCCAACTATTTTAGACTTTTGCAGGCAAATTAATAAAACTTATGAGGAAGTGTTTTGAATATCTTACCGGTATTGCATTATCGGTAGTTTTTATGTGTGCTGCCGTAAACGAAGCGGAGGCAATGGATACGGACGAATGGGCAGGCATAATTAAAGGGAAAGTAACCACTTCGGAAGGTGCGTCCGCATCGGATGTTACAGTTAAATTAAAGGGAACCAAAAGAACCGTAATTACAGAAGAAGACGGAACTTTTATTATAAGAAATGTAAAACCGGGAAATTATCAACTCGAGGTTTCCCTGGTAGGTTATAATGATGTTTTAAAAAATGTTACTGTAGATGAAAAACAAATCGCAGATGTTGATATAAAACTAACAGTAACAGGCAAGCAACTTGAAGAAGTGGTTATTAGCGCATATCGCAATAAGCTCACCAAAAAAGAGAGCGAATATGTAGCACGGATGCCGCTAAAAAATTTGGAAAACCCACAAGTATATGCAGTTATTTCTTCCTCACTTTTAAAAGATCAGGTAATAACAAACTATGACGACGCGTTGAAAAATGCCCCGGGTTTAGATAAATTGTGGTCGTCAACAGGAAGGGAAATTGATGGCGCAAGCTATTATTCATTGCGTGGGTTTGCAGTGCAACCCACATTGGTAAATGGTTTGCCGGGTTTGACAAATGGCGGTCTTGATATAGCTAATATTGAACGCATTGAAGTAATAAAAGGCCCTTCCGGCACGTTGTTTGGCAGCAGCCTTATTTCTTATGGCGGACTTATTAATACTGTAACTAAAAAACCTTATGAGGATTTTGGCGGTGAAATTTCGTATGTTGGTGGAAGTTATGGATTGAATAGATTTGCCGCAGATGTTAATGCTCCGCTCGACAGAGATGGTAAGGTATTATTGCGGGTTAATGGTGCGTTTCATAATGAGAATAGTTTCCAGGATGCGGGCTTTAAGAAAAACAGGTTTATAGCACCATCTCTTTCCTACAAGGTGAATGACCGGCTTTCATTTTTGCTGAGCGCAGAATTTTTAAGCGCGGAAAGCACTAATCCTACTATGCTGTTTTTTGACCGTGGTGCTCCATTGCGGGCAAAAAACCTTCAGGAGCTGGGTTATAATATGAAAAATTCTTACACCAGCAACAATCTTAGCATGAAAACACCTGTAAATGTTTTGCAGGCTCAAATGCTTTACAGGCTCTCGGATCAGTGGACTTCTCAAACTGTTGTATCAAGAGGTACTGCTAAATCTGATGGATATTATTCTTATTTGTACGAAGTTTCACAGTTTATGCCGAACTATCCAAATGTGTCAAGTACATTTAATAGATATATCAGCAGGCAAAACGGTTCAACCAATACTACAGATATCCAACAGAATTTTATTGGTGATATGAGGATTGGCAAAATGCGAAATCGTATTGTGGCCGGCATTGATTATTATAACCGCAATGCCATTAGCAACGGTACCGGGTATGCAATGAATGGAATGGTTGATATGGCCGGTTTGGAAACAGGTATTCTTACGCAGCCTCACGTTGATTCCACTTTGCAAAGCTCGCCAACAGCAAATGCTAATACCACACAGGAAGTGTACAGCGCTTACGCATCCGATGTTTTCAATATTTTACCGCAATTGTCTGTGATGGCCAGTCTTCGTGTGGATCATTTTAAAAACGGTGGATTAACAGTCGCTGGTTCCGATAAATATGAGCAAACTGCGGTTTCTCCAAAATTTGGAATTGTTTATCAACCGGTGTATGACAGGGTTTCTGTGTTTATGAACTATATGAACGGCTTTACGAACACTGCGCCTCGTGAAGAAATTGTGGATGGTAAAACAACTGTAAAAACATTCAGGCCGGAGCAGGCAAACCAGTTGGAAGGAGGTGTAAAGCTTTCCGGTGTTAACAATAAATTGGTGGCAACATTCAGTTATTACTACATAGAAGTGCGTGATATTGTAATGGCCGATCCTGCAAACAATGCCACTACGCAACGTTATATACAGGGCGGAAAGCGCTATAGCAAAGGCTTTGAAGCTGATGTGGCTGCCAGTCCTTTACCTGGTTTAAATATTATTGCAGGTTACTCATACAATGATAGTAAGGTTACAGAAACGGATGCGAAGGATTATTTAGACAGACGGCCTGAAGAAGCCGGTCCGCAAAACCTTGCTAATTTATGGATCAGCTATAAGTTAATGGCCGGCAAACTAAAAGGCTTTGGTGCCGGCTTTGGCGGAAATTATGCAAGTGAGAATAAAATACTGAACAGGCAACTGACAGGTGTGTTTTCATTGCCGTCTTATACTGTACTGAACGCCTCGTTATTTTACAGTATTGATAAGTTTACATTTACAGCCAAGCTTGATAATTTAACCAATAAAGAATATTACAAAGGTTGGTCAACTGTAGAGCCGCAAATGCCGCGAAGATTTTCTGCAGGTGTAGCGTTTAGGTTTTAAGGTTATGCTTTATGCAAGATGCATTTATGCATGAATGTTGCACTTTGCTGAATAGCATTACAACAGTACAAGTGAGTGACACAACGATGCTTAATAGTAGCAATACCGCCGGTTTACCAAAAAAATATTTATACATTCATAAGCTTGTGGAGTATAATGAATGCACAAAATAAAAGTTTAGCCCGCGTTTAATTTGTAAATGGAGCCTGATTTTTTTGATGGGATCGATTATTAATTATGGCATCGTGTAGTGCGAATTTTTATTTTGAACCCGGCCGCATTACTACTATTAAGCTTCTGTTGCGTCGCACTCTTCAGCGGTTTGTTCGCTATTGGGCGCTTCAATAATTCAATGATTCGATTATCTGCAACACATTTGTTTCGTTGAATCTTGAAGCTACAATTATTTCAGTTCCGTTAGAATGTTCCTTGAAAATTTTTTCAACTAGTTCCGGGTTGTTGTTATCCTTAGATAAATGCGAAAGAAGTAAGTGGCTCATGTGTGCAGGGCGGTATGTTCTAAAAATATGTAGCGCCTGGGTATTTGATAAATGGCCTTTTCCGCCGCGGATGCGGTTTTTAAGAAATATAGGATAGCGGCCATTTTCCAGCATGTCTTCATCGTAGTTCGATTCTAAGAAAGCCGCATGGCATTGCTGAAAATGATATATGAGTTGTTCGCATGGTATGCCAATGTCTGTAAAAATACCAATGTTTATATTATCGCATGAAACAAGAAAACTATGCGGGTCAGCGGCATCATGGTTTTTTGCAAACGCTTTTATAGAAAGGCTTCCTATTTGTACATTTGATTGCGTATTGAAAGGCATCACAATTGTTCCATCACTAAATTTTAATCCGGACGATTGCAAAGTAGTCGCGGTCATATAAACAGGTAAGCGGTATTTTTTTGATAAGACGGTAACGCCTCTGATATGGTCGCTATGCTCATGCGAAATAAAAATTGCCCGCACTTTACTCATCGACAAATTCAGGCGCCGCATTCTTTTTTCTGTTTCGCGGCATGAAATTCCCGCGTCAATAAATATTGCGTCAGTTTCATTTGCTATATAATAGCAATTTCCGTTGCTTCCTGAATTTAGGGATGTGATATATAACGCCATTGTAAGTGCAAAGAACGGGTATTTCGAGGAATGTTGAATTAGAAGAATGATGCAACAGCCAACTGTCCGCTAACTTTCGGTTGATGTTTAACTGGTGTAACAGAATAACCTTTTTTCTTTAGAAGATTGATCACGCCTTCTTCGCCGGGAAGATGTGCTGCTCCTACAGCGAAGAGGCAGGGCATGGTTTGTATAATGCTGTCCATAGAAACGGCCCAGCGCTTATTGCGGTTATACAAAAGCAGGTTTAACGAATTGCTGATGTCTTCTTCTTTTAAAATCAATTCCTGAATTTTTTCCAGGTTTTGACTGCGGTATATTTCTTCCAGCGTGCCCGGATCGGTGTCTTCTACATCAATGCTGTCAATCATTTTTACAAGTATTTCAGCCTGTTTTTTATACGGAATGCTATCAAAAATTCCAGCCTGGAATGCAGCGGTTTCCAAACCTTTAATCTCTTTGTTATTCTTTTTTGCGTAGGACATTATAACTTGTTCCATTCCGTCTTTTTTTGAGCAGGGCATTTTTTGTTCAGATATTAATGACGCAATAAAGTATGGTTTAAATTTTTCCATCATGCGGAACGGAAGCATGGCAGGGTGTTCCTCAAAGTAATTTTTCACTTTTATATACGCATCTTCTGACAGCAGATCTGAAAGTGTTTGATTATCGTTCATTCGAATATATTTCAGGGTGCCCATCATTTCCATCATATTGTCCATATCAATTTCAAAATAGACTTTATCTGTAGTTCTAATTGCATATTGAAGTGAATCGCTGAGGCGGGCGTTATCTGCACATAAAATGTGCATAGTCCCAAATAAATAAGAAGGAACAGAAAGCCCGTTGCCGCTTATTTTCCAGAGCAGGGAGTTTGCTAATTGTTCGCTTTGGGATTTTGGTTTAGGTTTATTACTCTTGTTTTTTTGCGCATACAAATTATACGCTACCACACACAGTATAAAAATCGCTACAGTTCTTTTCATACTCTAATTTACATTAATTCAAATTGTTTGCACCTGTTTTCTTGTGGCTGGCGTAAGGGTTAGGTAGGAGGTGAGGGGCTGACATACTATACTTACCTTTCTGATCTCTGAAAACCTATACAAATGAAAAATTCCACATGAATAAATTCTCAATTGTGAACTTAAACCATGCAGAATTTTGTTATGAAGCTTATACCTTAAACATTCTCAACTAACAATTCTCCATTAACATTCGCTGAGGCTTATGGGAATTTGAACAGCGAGTCCGCCATCGGCGGTTTCTTTGTATTTGCTATCCATGTCCATCGCGGTTTCCCACATGGTTTTGATAACGGTATCAAGTGACACTTTTGCAAAATCCGGAGAACTCTGCAACGCCAGCGATGAAGCCATGATAGCTTTAATGGCGCCCATTGTATTTCTTTCAATACAGGGAATTTGCACGAGGCCGCCAATGGGATCGCAGGTAAGGCCAAGATGGTGTTCCATCGCGATTTCCGCAGCCATCAATGCCTGGCGCTGTGTGCCGCCACGACTTTCCGTAAGCGCCGCCGCGGCCATTGCTGACGATACCCCGATTTCTGCCTGGCAGCCACCCATTGCTGCGGAAATGGTAGCACCTTTTTTAAATATACTTCCTACTTCTGAGGCGGTTAATAAAAACCGGATGATCTTGTCGTCTTCTAACACGTTATCTGTAATAATATAATATTGCAATACCGCCGGAAT
The DNA here is from genome assembly GCA_031553495.1 of Flavihumibacter sp. Taxonomy (GTDB): domain Bacteria; phylum Bacteroidota; class Bacteroidia; order Chitinophagales; family Chitinophagaceae; genus Pinibacter. Next base: position 4,257 of record JAVBLN010000065.1, on the reverse strand, counting down.
AACGCCTGCCGCACCGTTTGTAGGGGCGGTTACCACACGTCCGAATGATGCGTTTTCTTCATTCACGGCCAAAGCGAAACAACTAACCCAGTCGAGTATATAACTAAAACTATTTCCTCCTGATTGTATGGCTTTTACCCAACTTTCGTAATCGTGATAAGGGCGGTCAGCAATTAATTTTTTATTCAAGTCGGCTGCTCTTCTTTTTACCATCAATCCGCCCGGCAGCAGGCCTTCTCTGTGACATCCGCGGTAAATGGATTCGTGCATTACTTTCCATATTTGCAAAATGCCATTTTTTGTTTCTGCTTCACTTCGCCACGTGTTTTCATTTTCCATTACTACTTCGTTTATGGGAAGTCCGGTTTTCATGCACCAGTGCGAAAGTTCTTCGCTATTATCTATTGGAAAGGGAAGTTGCGCTACTTCGCTGGCGGCAATTTCTTCATTTTCTTTTACAACAAAGCCGCCACCTACGGAGTAATATGTTTCAGCAATATTATTGCCATCATTAAAGGTTGCCAGAAAGCTTAAAGCGTTGGGGTGAAAAGGAAGCGACTCTTTAAATAGAAATGTTAGATCCTGCTGCACATGGAATGGAATTTTGTGCGTACCATTCAGTATAAGCGTATTTTCATTTTTAATGAAATCTATTTTGTTATTGATCTCATTAACATCAATTGTTACAGGATCTTCACCGCACAATCCCAATAGTACGGCAATATCGGTGCCGTGGCCTTTACCGGTTTTTGCGAGTGATCCATACAACAATACTTTTAGCGAAACAATTTTATCAAGTTTGTTTTGTTGTTGTAACGATTCTAAGAATTTCAATGCGGCCTTCCATGGGCCTAAAGTGTGTGAACTGGATGGTCCGACACCAATCTTAAAGATGTCGAATACAGATATTGCTTCTCTCAAGGTTTAAATTTTTGGCAAGGTAAGATTAATAGAGGACAATTTTGGTGGGAGCTTATGCAGTGCAAACGCGTTTAAAAGTTTTGTCCACGAATTACACCAATTGAACGAATGACGCCCAATGGCAGCGCATGATTAGCACAATCTTTTTAAAAATAATTTATGGTGTTTAGTGTAATTCGTGGACAAAAATTTGAGGTTGTGTTTGTTTTGTTATGCAGCCCATCGGTGCCATGAAATACAACTGTACAAGTGAGTGACACAACGATGATGCCATGAAAAACCGCTGCCGGTTCCCCAAAAAAATATTTCTTTTCTTACTGCCTGCTGCCCACTGTAAACTGCCAATTGCACACTACCTATAATTCTTTCTTTTCCACGCTCCATTCTTCCGTATTATATCTTTCCATAATTGCGTCGCTGATAATATTGTAGAGTTTTTTTAGTTGCGGCTCATCTTTAAGCAATTGCAAATGTTTTTCTATGGTAGTGATATCTCTTCTTATAGCAGGACCGGTTTGCATGTTGGCAGGCGGATTGCTTTGCAGTCTGTTGGCGGTTTCTTTTATTATAGGCAACAATAAACTGAAGTTCACATTCTGATGTTTGCAATAGTCTTCGGCAATTGTGAAAAGATAATTTGAAAAGTTGTTTACAATAACCGCAGCCAGGTTAAGATGTATTCTTTTGTTATCATCGGCTACTGCAACTCTATCGGAAATGGTAGAGGCGAGTTGTACCAAATGACCAATATCCGTATCGCTGTTGGCATCCACCAAAATAGGTATTTCTATTTCGGGATCGCTGTTAAATCTCATGCTTTGCAACGGATATAAAACTCCATATCTCGGGGATATTTTTTTTAAGACATCTTTGCTTACAGAGCCTGCGGTATGCACAGTAAGGGCTTTGCAATGAAAAGTATCCGGAAGTTCATACAGCGCTTTGTCGGAAATGGCAATCAGGTATAGATCCGCGTCTTTGGAAATTTTATTCCATTCGGTGCAGGGTTCAGCATCTAAAATGCTAACCAATTTTGAGAGACGTTCCTCGTTTCTGCCGAAAACCTGTACTATGTTGTGCCCAACACGGCGAAGTTTGGCGCCCAGAACAGTAGCAACATTTCCTGTACCTATCATTATAATATTCATTGCATTAAATTTGCAGGAATGAAGTTAAAACAAAAAATCGCTCTAAAATATGTCAGTAGTCAACTGAAACTGATTTCTGTTGTTTCCAAAAAAAAGGCTGCTGCAAAGGCGTTTGAAGTGTTTAGTACACCGGCAGGCAGATCGCGCAAACAGTCGCCGTTGTTCGAGAATGTGGAGCGTTTGCGTTTGCATGTAGAAAATATACCCATAACGGCCTTTCGTTGGAATAAAGGTGCAGGTCGTAAAGTGCTTGTGCTGCACGGGTTTCAAAGCGCTAGTAAGAATTTTGCTCATTTCATCGAATTATTAATTCATAAGGGTTACGAAGTATTAGCAGTAGATGCTCCGGCACACGGCGAATCGGGTGGAAAAAAAATCGTATTGCCGCTGTATGTAAAAACGATTGAAGTGGTTTATAACACATTAGGGCCTGTACAAAGTTTTGTTGCGCACTCTTTCGGCGGCCTGGCCATTGCTCATTTTATGGAGACTATAGCCCATTCGGACGATTATAAAATTGCCCTAATAGCTCCCGCAACTGAAACGACAAGTGTTATTGATTTGTTTTTCAAACAACTGAATTTGAATGGCAAGGTTAGAAAAGAATTCGAAAATATTATTGTGGAAAAGGGTGGGATAGAATCAAAAGATTATTCTGTGGCAAGAGCCGTAAATAACATTCGAGCGAAGATATTATGGATTCATGATACTGATGACGATATCACTCCTTATAAAGATGTAGTCCGGGTTATAAACGCCCAACATACCCATATTGAATTTATTACCACCAAAGGTTTGGGACATCGAAAAATTTATCATGATACGGATGTGGTGAAGAAGGTGGTGGAGTTCTTATAAGGATTGGATCATACTTATTGTTTACGTTTTTATTTTTTGGGAACCGGCGGTGGTGCTACTATTAAGCATCGTTGTGTCACTCACTTGTACGGTAGGAACCTTAGTGAGCAGTTGACAGTGGGCAGCGGGCAGTAGAGAAGTCAGAAGAAATTGTTTTTGCTTGCAGTCGATGCATAAAGCATTCTCAATTCTCAACTCTCCATTCTCCACTTCTTAAGCACTTTAAACTTTCAACTTTCAACTAAAAAGGGCAACTGCAATGTTGCCCTTTTTAGTTGAAAGTTTTAAAACGTTATTGGTTTTTGCTGAAATAATAAACGATATAAGTGTTTTTGCCCGCAATATTAATTGGATTGCGTACTACCATGTTGGCCGCGTTTTGCGAAACAATTTCGAATCTATAACCAGAAGTGATCTTTTTATCTTTTATACCACTTTCCAGTTCTTTGAATTGTAAATAACTAACGCCGTTTTCTGTAATGCGGGACCATAAAATGTTTTGTCCCTGGGTGGGGCAACCGGCGCCTTGCAGATTGCTGGTATAACTGCCATAACCATTATAAGGAAATACCCATGTACTGTTCATCATACATTCACGGGGAATGTCGCCAAGTATTTTTACGCTAAACTGATCATTGGTAACACCATCAAGCGCGATGTTGGTTAATGTCCATGTTCCGTAAATTGACTTTTTTGAAGTGTCTTCCGTAGCTGTTTTCTTAGATCCCGAACATGCCACAAATACTGAGATAGAAGCCAACAATGAAAGGGCAACGATTATTCTTTTCATATTTTTTCTTTTTATAGTTTGATCAGGTTAATTGAATTCAAGATGTATACCCCGTATAATTAGTTGCAAACTATTCTTATACCGGTACTGTTTTTTTCACTTACCTGTATTTATCATAACAATGCCTGTATTTGTATTTGTACAATATTGCAATATTCATGCCTCACAAATATAATAGACGATTTCACTCAATTAATAATACGCCTTAAAAAAGTAAACATTTCTTTTAGTCGTTTATCCCGCATCTGGCGCTAACATGTCGAACAGCACCATTGTTTAACCACAAGGAGCACAATAGAGGCACAAGGCACACAAGGGTTTGCTGAATTATTACCAACCTTTGTGTGCCTTGTGCTTTCCTTATGAACCTTGTGGTTAAAATAAATTGAGAATGGAGAGTGGAGAATTGAGAATGCTTTATACACTGATTGCAAGCAAGAACAAAAGCACTCATTACTCATAACTCAAAACTCATAACTTGTTGAATAGCATTCCTACCGTACAAGTGAGTGACACAACGATGCTTAATAGTAGCACTAC
>JAVBLN010000080.1:0-13943 GCA_031553495.1 Flavihumibacter sp. | reverse complement strand
GTAGTGCTACTATTAAGCATCGTTGTGTCACTCACTTGTACGGTAGGAATGCTATTCAACAAGTTATGAGTTTTGAGTTATGAGTAATGAGTGCTTTTGTTCTTGCTTGCAATCAGTGTATAAAGCATTCTCAATTCTCCATTTATTTTAACCACAAGGTTCACCAGGAAAGCACAAAGGTCTACAAGGGTTGGTAGTTATTCAGCAAACCCTTGTGTGTTTCCTGGTGTTGGTAATTTTTTCTGACCTCTGATTTCTGATCTCTGACTTCTCTACTGTCTACTGTCTACTGTCAACTGCCAACTGCCTACTTACAAGCTCTGATCTCTGATTTCCAACTTGGAGCAACGTGCTGGAAAAAATAAAACCTGTAATGATTCCTGTCTATATATTTGTATATGTTTTTTGTTGTAGCAAAATTATTTTCATTTTTTATCGATCCTGCAATATGGTTAATCATTATTGTGGTGATCGCTGCTTTTTTAAAACCCGGAAAATGGCGTAAAGGAGTATCAATTGCCGCGTTTGTAATGTTTTTGTTTTTTACCAATAAAGTTGTGCTAAATACTATTGTGAATGCCTGGCAACCAAAGCCGGTAATATTATCCGGCACTTATAGTGCCAGTATTGTATTGGGCGGTTTCAGCAGTTTTGATAAAGAAGGTAAGGGATACTTAAATGCTTCTTCTGACAGATTTATTACTACCGCCAATTTGTATCATAAAGGCATTGTAAAAAAAATAATCGTATCCGGTGGCGATGGAACTATTGAACAGGATAAACCTAAGGAGGCGGAATTTGCCAGAGATAAGTTTATTGAAAATGGTATTCCGGCAGAGGATGTTTTTTCGGAAGTAGGTTCACGGGATACATATGAAAATGCCATTTATTCAAAAAGAATATTGGATTCGCTGCAGTTAAAACCGCCATACGTGCTGGTTACATCTGCATTGCATATGAGAAGGGCGGAAGCGGTCTTTAAAAAAGTGGGAATGGATGTGGTAATATCTCCCTGTGCATATGAAACACTGGATGTGAAGTTTTATTGGAAAGATTATATCATTCCCGATATCGATACACTTTTTCAATGGCGCCGGTTCTTAAAAGAAGCTGTTGGTTTATGGATGTATAAACTTGCCGGAAGGGTATAAAGAAGTTTTTCAAGATCATACTTTTTTTATTTCCACATTTCGCATGTCTTCTAGTCTGTACACTACTTCCCGGAGTTTTGTTTTGGGAATGCCAATAATAAAGTGACAGAATAATTGAACTTCCTGTTTAATTATTGAGCATCCTGTTTGTTTTATAATTGTCATCACATCATTCATGCGGGTATAATCAAAATCAATTTTATACTGCACCTCCACTGTTTTTTGAACAATTGGCGCTACTTGCAAAACCAGTGCTGTAGCGGTTTTGTACGCATTGATCAATCCCGGCACTCCCAATAATGTGCCGCCAAAATAACGAACCACAACAACAAGTGTGTTGGTAAGCTGTTTGCTGTCTATTTGTCCCAGTATGGGTTTGCCTGCTGTACCAGAAGGTTCGCCGGCATCGCTTACCCGAAAATTATTTCCATCGAGACCGAGGCGGTAGGCAAAACAGTGATGCGTTGCTTTGGGGTGTTCTTTCTTTAATTCATTCATGCGGTCTTTAAAATCTTCCACGTCTTTTATGGGGAAAACGTAGGCAATGAATTTACTGCCCTTGTCTTTATATTCAGCAATCGCGTTTTTTTCGATAGTATAATAAAATTCCTGTTCGGTCATGTGTGTTTAGAATAGTTTGTTGTTTTGGTACAAATTTATTTTGTTGGAAAGAAGTGTTATGGTTTTTACCTGGCAGGCGTTTAGCAGTTGTGGGGCCGGTATGCCATTATTAATTGTTAAGTCTTCATTGGTAATAACTCTGGCTTCATCCCAGCAACCCTCGTTTATACAAGATTGCAGAAGATGTGTTCCTCCTTCTATTATCACGCTTTGAATTTGCGATTGATGAAGTGCTTTGGCAATTTGCTGAATGATGTTTTCTTTACCTGATATTTTATAGTAAATAATATTTTCGTGTATACATTCTTGTTGTATGTTAAAAACAATTGTTTTTACAGTATTGTCAAATATGTTATGCGTTTGGGGGATGCGCAAGCTCATATCAAGCACTATTCTTACAGGGTTTTGGCCTTTCCACAATCTAGTGGTCAGGGAGGGGTTATCATGTAGCGCAGTGTTTGTTCCAATCATTATGCCGGCTTCTTCACTGCGCCATTTATGAACCAGCTTATTGGTAAAACTGTTGCTGATCGAAATTCTTTCAAAATCCGGACCTGCTATTTTTTCATTTTTGCTTTGCGCCCATTTCAATATAATGTATGGTCTTCGTTGTATGTGAAATGTGAAAAAACGCTTGTTTAATGTTTTACATTCATCCTCCAAAATGCCCTGTATAACTTCTATTCCGGCGGCTTGTAGTTTTTCGATTCCTTTTCCGTTTACTTCTGTAAACGGATCTCGGCAACCAATTACTACACGTGGTATTTTTTTTTGAATGATCAAGTCCGCGCATGGTGGTGTTTTGCCATAATGTGCGCATGGCTCCAGTGACACATACATCGTGCTTTTGCTTATAAGGCTTTCATCTTGCGGGTTTACGGAATTGATACAATTAACTTCAGCATGCGCTTGGCCGTACTTCTGGTGATAACCTTCTCCAATAATTCGATCTTCATGCACCAGCACTGCGCCCACCATTGGATTAGGCGCAACCGCTCCAAGCCCGCTTTTTGCCAGCCGGATGCAGCGCCACATGTATGTTTCGTGATTTAACATTGTAAGGAGGCAAAGATAAAGTTATTTAATTGAGAGTTGAGAATGCTGTAAATACAAAATGCATGTGAGAACAAAATCACTCGTCATTCATCACTTGCCCAATAGCATTCCTGCCGTACAAGTGAGTGACACAACGATGATGCCATGAAAAACTACTGCTTGTTTCCAAAAAATAACTTTAACAATTGGCATGGTTGCTTTTTTGATTTTGCATTTTTACTTTCAGCCTACTCCGGTTTTTCCGGCTTCATAGCATCAATAGGAATGGGAACTTTTTTTTCAAATAGCCGGTCTACTTTGTTTAATTTCTTTCTCATTTTGTGAGATGGAACAAAGTGCCGCGCAAGTGTAAGACGTATATTGCTTGCGGTATAATTGTAATTGTCTCTCGAAAATGCACCTTTTGTAATCACCCTGTTTGCAACAAAAGATACATTCAGATTCCACAGGTCGGAATTGTAGCCAATAGCGCTTCTTCCTATGTATCCGGGAACCATACTGAAATGCGATTGTGTTTTATTATCTCTAAGTTCGGATGAAAATGAAAATTGAGCGTTTATGGCAAGTGAGGCGGTAATAAAAAAATGTTTTGAGATCACTAACGTATAAGCATAACCGGCACCGGGACCAACTTCGAAAAATCGTATGCGGGTTACTCCTTTTTGATTGAATTCATCATTTAGCACAGCAGGTACAAAAGCACTATCTGCTTTTTGCGAACCATAATACACATGTCCGCCGACCAATAGTGAACCCGCTGATTTCTTTTGCCATTCGTTTTGTACCATTGCTGCGCGGTAGGAAAATCTTTTGTGGTTAAACACTCTATAACCCGCTATACCAGCCATGCCTACACGCATGTCGGGTCGGAGATAATATTCGTTGGACGCCGGCGATGCATATCCTTTGGGATATAAATGATACCCTCTATAAAATTGCCCCAACAAATCGAAAGCCCATTTACGCAAATAAACATGAGATTGTAAATCCAGATATTTTGTTTTGCCTTTGTCTGCATTGTTGTTTAAAAATTCAAAGCCGTAGCCGAGGTTGATGGTGAGCGGCTTGTAAGTAATTCCAACTCCCATATTCAGAGTTGTGTTTGGCAGGTATTTTAGTTTGTTCTTGTTATCAATACCGCTGAGACGTATGGTGGTGAATTTTTGTGAAAAGTAATACCTGCCCACGATGTCCATGAAAAACGACTGGTAGTAGGATGAATCGTAGGTGGATATAACTGATGATTTTTCGGACTGCTTTTGCGCAAAGCAATGCAGAGCAAAGCATAACATACCCAAAATGATTACTGCAAATTTCATGGTGTGTTTTGTAACTTAAATTTCAGTTTATTTATTCAAATTAATTGATTCCTGCACATTTTTTTAATTTATAGGATTAATTTCACAAAACCAAATATGCTGTTGTGAAAGATTATTACAAAACATTGAATGTTCCTGTAAATGCATCGCCCGGAGAAATTAAAAAAGCATACCGCTCTTTAGCCAAGCGTTTTCATCCTGATAAAAATGGAGGTGATAAGTATGCGGAAGCTTATTTTAAAGAGGTGCAGGAAGCCTATTCTGTTTTGTGTGATCCGCATTCGAGAAGAGTGTACACACAAAAAAGATTTTACGATCTTAAACCTTCCTTAAAAGGTATTGATGAAATTCCCTTAACTCCTTTACATTTTTTAGAAGCTTGTAGAAGATTAGAAACCTATGTGGAATCACTCGATTTTTTCAGAATGGATAAAGAAGGATTGTATGCATATGTAGAAAAATTGCTTTCATCTGGCGCCATTGTTATGCTTAATAAGTTTGATGAAAGGGAAACCAATAATAAAATTATCGGTTCTGTTTTAAATTGTTTGCGGCCATTATCTTATGTCAATGTTTTGGAAGCTAAAGAGTATTTAATGAATATTTCAAACAAAGGTGATGAAACTGTAACTGCTATTTCCAATTTTGTAAAAGCTAAACGGGAAGAGGCGTTTTGGAATAGGTATAAAATACCTGTGCTTATAATTATTACTCTTATAATTTGCTTTTTCATTTATATTGTCGGCGTGTAATTCCTGGTGAAATGGCAGACTATTCATGCAAAAATTCGAGGTACACCTGCACTTGCAATGCAAACAATTGACTGGAAATATGGCTGTTTGGCAGATATTCTTTAAATTAAGCAAAAAATAAATAATGCTGTCAGCATATTTGCAATAAATTTTTTTAAGCAATTTTGAGTTTCAATAAATTACTTGAGAATACTAATTGTTTTCAATAAAAAATAATTCAATCATTGTGTGTGTGGTTTTGGAAGTTGAAAAAATATTGCTGATCAAAAAAGGAATGAAAGGAGATTGATAAATGTCAGTAGGATTAAACAACAATAAATGTAGTTTTAAAATAATTGTTGTCAAAGAGTTGTTAAAATTGGAAAATAAAAATAATTATGAAGTTGATAGAAGTGAATACTCCTGCAACTGAAAGCGCTTTTAAGAAGGTGAATTTTGATTGCAATAAATTTAACCCAAATTATGTTCGTCCGTTAGATAATGAGGTGGATGCGGTGTTTGACAGGCAGAAAAACAAAAACTACGAGCATGGCAACACTATTCGTTGGATATTGGAAGATAAAGGAAAAATCATTGGACGTATTGCGGCATTTATCAGTTCAAAATATATGAATAAAGGCACTGATTTTCCTGTAGGAGGTATTGGTTTTTTCGATTGCATAAATGATCAGGCTGCTGCCAATCTGTTATTTGACATAGCAAAAAAATGGTTGCAGGATCAGGGAATGGAAGCAATGGACGGACCAATTAATTTTGGCGACCGCGATAAATGGTGGGGATTGCTGGTAGATGGCTTTGACCGGCCTCCCACATATGGAATGAGTTTTTGCCCGCCTTACTACCGCCAGCTTTTTGAAAATTATGGTTTTCAGGATTATTATCACCAGGTGTATTATAAAATGAATGTGGAAGATGAATTGCCTGAGCGGTTTAAAAATCGTTACGAAAGATTTTTAAACAGAAGCGAGTATTCCGTTCATCATATCGACAGAAAAAAAATAGAAAAATATGCAGGAGATTTTGTGACTGTTTACAATGTTGCGTGGGCACAGCACAAAGAAGCGAAGGAAGTAACAACATCGCAAATTGTTGCGATGTTTAAAAAGATGTCGCATATCATAGATGAAAATCTTATATGGTTCGCATATTACAAAGATGAGCCAATTTCAATGTGGATCAACATTCCGGATTTGAATGAATATTTCAGGCACTTCAATGGAAAGTTCGGCATACTGGAAAAATTAAGATTGTTATGGTTGAAAAAACATGGCGAGTGCAAAACCTTCACCGGTATTGCGTTTGGCGTTGTTCCAAAATTTCAGGCGCTCGGCGTAGATTCCTATATGATCTATGTTGGCGCAGAGCGAATTAAAGCTCTCGGAAAATATAAAATATTCGAAATGGGGTGGTCGGGTGATTGGAATCCCAAAATGATAAACATCTATAAAAGTCTTGGAGCGAAACAAAGCCGCAAATTGATCACATACCGCTATTTGTTCAATCTCAATCGCACATTCGAAAGGCACCCGGTGATTTGACATTTGAGATTTGAAATGCTTTAGATCTCACTCAAAACTTATAACTTTTTTGGGACCGGCGTCAGTGCTACTATTAAGCATCGTTGTGTCACTCACTTGTACGGCGGTAATGCTATGGAGCGAGCGATGAATTATGAATGATAAATGATGAAGTATGAGTGATTTTGTTCTCACTTGTATTTTTTTACAGCACTCTCAATTCTCAATTCTCAACTCTCCATTCAATAACACTTTCAACTATCTTTGCTTCATGCATTATGTATCAGTAGAAGGTTTGAGTAAATCATACGGAGTAAAGCCCCTGTTTCAGAATATTTCTTTTCATATAGAAGAAGGTGATAAAATAGCGCTTGTTGCAAAAAACGGAAGTGGAAAATCCACTTTATTGAAAATACTTTCAGACGCAGAAACCGCAGATGAAGGTACAGTTTGGATAAATAAAGATATTACAGTCGCACTTTTTGACCAGGAACCTGAATTTGTAGAAGATGCCACAGTTCGAGATAATATATTTCATCACAATCATCCTGTAATACAAGCCATCGCTGCATATGAATCGGCAAGCGAACAAGATGATGTGAATGTATTAAATGAAGCCATCGTAAAAATGGATGATCTTGGAGCCTGGGATTTTGATTCGAAAGTCAGGCAAATATTGGGCAAGCTCAATATTCATCATCTTCAACAGAAAGTAAACACCTTATCCGGCGGACAGCGCAAGAGAGTAGCGCTTGCTAAAACACTTATTGATATTGGCTTTGAGCATAAACACGTATTGCTTATAATGGATGAGCCTACCAACCACCTGGATGTGTCGATGGTGGAATGGCTGGAGCATTACCTCAATCATGAAAAAGTGACACTATTAATGGTTACGCATGACCGTTATTTTTTGGATGCGGTTTGCGATGAAATTTGGGAATTGGATATCAACAACCTGTATGTGTACAAAGGTGATTATGAAAATTTCTTAGATAAAAAAGCTGCTCGCATAGAAAGCGAAACCGCCAGTGTGGATAAAGCTAAAAACCTGTACAGAAAAGAACTTGAGTGGATGCGTAAGCAACCTAAAGCCCGCACCACAAAATCAAAAAGCCGTATCGATTCCTTTTATGAAGTAGAAGCAAAAGCCAAACAGCAAATTGAAGAAAGCCGGTTGCAACTGCAAATTAAAATGAGCAGGCTCGGAGGAAAAATTGCCGAACTGAAAAAGGTATACAAGTCCTATGGCGAAAAAGCTATTCTGAAAGGATTTGATTACACATTCAAAAAAGGCGACAGAATTGGTGTAGTAGGGCAAAACGGCGTTGGTAAATCCACATTTTTAAATATTCTTCAAGGAGTTGAAACTGCCGACAGTGGCAAAGTGAATATTGGCGATACTGTTATTTTTGGTAATTATTCGCAGCAGGGTCTTGTAGTAAAAGAAGACATGCGTGTAATTGAATATGTAAAGAATATTGCTGAAAATTTTCCGCTTGCCGATGGCGGATCGCTTAGTGCATCGCAGTTTCTCACATTATTTCTTTTTCCCCCGGAGCAGCAATATACATACATCTCAAAATTAAGCGGCGGCGAAAAAAGAAGATTACATCTGTTGTCGATTTTATTTCGCAATCCTAACTTTTTAATTCTCGATGAGCCCACCAATGATTTGGACTTACAAACATTGGGTGTGCTGGAAAATTTCTTAAGCGAGTTTGCCGGTTGCATATTAATAGTAAGTCACGACCGCTATTTTATGGACAGGCTTGTTGATCATTTATTCGTTTTTGAAGGGGAGGGAATTGTAAGAGATTTTCCGGGCAATTATACACAGTATAGAACATGGGAAAAAGCACAGGAAAGGGAAACCGAAGTAAAAACAACTGCCACACCAACTGAAGCGCTGGCTACACAGCAATCTCCACAAGTGAAAAAGAAACTTGGCTTTAAGGAAAAGCGTGAGTTTGAAATGCTGGAAAAGGAAATAGCCGACCTTGAGGCCGAGATGAAAATGATCTCGGAAAAATTATGTGATACAACACTTTCGTTTGAAGATCTGCAAAAATTATCAGAACGCATTGGCACCATAACGAATCTTCTTGAAGAAAAAGAAATGCGTTGGCTTGAATTAAGCGAATTGGCGTGATTAGTTGAAAGTTCTGTGTTTTTATGGCATAAGTCCTGGTAACGCAGGTAGAAACCATTCCTTCCGGATTTGAGCATTTGCAAGGTATAGCTGAGATTTTGGTGAAGCCTATATCACCCTTGGTATGCGGAATAAAAAATGAAAAAGGAAATTACGTATATCTGTCACCGGAAGATGAAAGATTTGTTCCTACATTTATTTATAGCTGGCGGGAAAAATTTAAAAGCATCTATGGAGAAGAAGAATGTTCGCATGTGTTTAATGATGTGCAAGTTGAAGTGGTGTATGACAAACTGCCTCCAAAATCCCGGTTGATAACTATAAAAGCCGAAACTCCGAATGAAACAAAGATTAGAGGTTTTGTAAATTACAGTATAAAGCTGACGGCCGATGTGAAAGCATTTCATCTGCTTCATCAAGTACCACATACTCAATTTTGTCGAGTTAAACGGCTTTTCTTTCAATAAGATCAATAAGGCGGCCTGGTGTTGCCACCACTATTTGTACGCCTCTTTTTAAATCGCGGATCTGCATACTGATGGAGGTTCCGCCATATACGGCCACTACATGCACACCCGGCATAAATTTTTTGAACGATTCTATTTCGTTCACTATTTTCAGGCTCTATTCACGTGTGGGACATACCACCAATGCCTAGGGTATTTTTCTGTAGCATTAATTAATTGCAATAATGGAATGTCAAATGCGGCAGTTTTATTTGTTCCGGTTTGCGCAAGACCTATAACGTCTTTGGGCCGCTCAATAATACAGGAATCGCTTTTTCCTGTATCTGTGTGGGATTCATAAATCCTAATGCTGATGTAGCTTTTACCAATCGCTCGTCAATACCCAACTCTTCAAATGTAGTCATATAAACTTAAAAATTTGCGCAACGGTACGCTAAAATATGAAAGAATGAAAGCTGGGCAGCGGAGGCGGATAATGTGGCCTGGTTTCGCAATTTGCTGTTTTATAAAGTGATCATCATTCCGGCACTGGTTCTGCAAGTCCGAATTTAGGAAATAAAATGCCTAAGCAGTCAGCTACTTAGGCATTTCAGCATTATAATACAGCGCCGGAAACAATCATTGTCATACGCTGTTTATATAAAATACAGCAGAGTTTAGTTTGTCCGTTTTATCTTGAATTGTCCTTCTATCGGATAAGTTTGGCTATTATCCGGTTTAATAACACTGCCCGAAAAAGTACCGATTACATATTCGTTCTTTGAGGCGCCCATAGTTGTAATAGTGGCGTTTATGCCACTGGGAGCCATCTTGTAGGATACGCCATTTGCCAGGATAGAAAAGTTCTTTAAAGGTTTTACACCAACTTCTGTGGGTGTTGCAAATTCCATAAATATCATGTTTACATTATTGCCGGCGGAAAGCATGGTGGAATCTACTGCGTAAGCACTTACGTGAAAATAAATATAATCAACAGGATAAAAATTCTTAGTATCACTATTAAGTGTAAACGAAACAGACTGACCTTCATCGTCGCTACAAGCTACGAGGTTTTGCACTATTTCCGTTTGGGTGGTTAGCGTTTTTGTAACAGTGGCACTGGATTGCGTAGTGGCCACGTCAACGGCGGAAATATTTACATCGGTAGCGCCGCTTTTACTACAAAAATAGAAAGTAGTGTCATAAAGCCCATTGCCTGATGTTTGCAGGCGATAAACCGTATATCCCATTTTAATGTTTACCAGTCCCCTGGATACAGGCGCATTGTTGCAATCAGTTACCTGTCCTTTAAAACTGACGTATATACCAGTTGTATCGGTAAAAGTGATTGTGCCGTAATCAAAATCTGCGTTATGCAAGCCAATGTCTTTACTAAAAACCAGCAGGCCGCAGTTGTTGCATCCTCGCAGCATGAGCGATTTGTTTGCAGGCACTTTGCAGTTGAGTTCTCCTTTGCTATTGGTATAACCGGTTCTTACTTCATATGTAGTGGCGGTTGAGTAAGCTCTGATAGAAATTGGGGCATTGGCAAACAAGCGGCCTTCATTGTCTTTAATGGTTGCCTGCAGGTTAATTACGTCATACCCTTCGTTTACCGTCCAAAAAGAAAAGTGTGAAACTTTGCCTACATAACTATTACCTTCCCTTGTGGCTGTTCCTTCATTTATCCAAAAGCCTTTTGTTTCATCAAAATACCAGAGGCCAATTGTTTCAGCAGCGCCGGCTTGCTTTGATGCCGGTATGGGTATGGTTATGGTTGCCTGTTGTGTGAGCTGAAGATGCTCGTCGGCGGAGCCTTTAAGCTCCACAGCTAATACGCCAAATGACTGCAAGCCTACTTCTTTGCCGTTTTTGTCAATGCCTCTAAGGTTGCCCGGTACGAGTGAGGCAAAGTTGTCGGCATCAGGATTTATAAAAGTGGAAACGATTGAAACCGTACCCTGGTAATTACCATTGGCCGCAGTGTTTTTAAAATTTCCTGTTTCCAATTTAATGGCAGCGCCTGTCCCCACATTTACCGTGCCGCCTGAGGAAGAATTGACAGTGCCCGCAACATCGGCTTTCGCCAGTTGAATTTCAACATGCTGCGTTCCTTCATTGCTAAGCACAAGGTTGCGCACGTTATTGAAATAGCCTTCCATTTTTGCGGTCACAATTGCAGCTTCTTGTGAAAGAGACGCATTCGAAATAGCAAAGTTTCCATTCTCATCTGTTAATGTATTAACGCCTCCGGCAACAACAACGGCGCCGGCAATTGGTTGCTTATTTACATCGAATACAGTGCCCGACAGCGAAGCTGAAACTTTTTTATCTGGCGGTGGTAGCGTGGTATCAATATCGCGCTGGCAGCTTGAAATGATCAGTGTGAAAATGGAAAAGATGATAGTTGTATGCAAAGTCTTTCTCATACGGTAAAGATTTTTGATGCATGCGCAATTTACAACTATAATTTGATCTTACCCAAATTTCGCAAGCTACCTACTGAAATAGTCATTGATAAAATTTAATCCACCGAATGATTGAAAATGTGTAGTTTTTTGTTGGATACGCTGCGAATTAGGGGGCATAAGTCCTGTACACCGGTTTCTGATTATTTAGTACATTTACGTGCCTGCACAAATACTTATCTTCCAAAAATTATATTGTATGAGAATTCTTTTAACCTTAAACTGTGTTGATAGCAGAAACGTTTTGGCAGCCAATTATCAATTTCCCCTGAGTGCGGCAATTTACAGGATTTTACATCGGGCAGATGCAGAGTATGCTGCGTTTTTGCACGATGTTGGCTACGGCGAAGGATTAAAAAAATATAAACTTTTTTCTTTTTCCGACTTGAGTATACCGTTTAGTAATAATGGCGACAGGCTGATACTTTCAGGCAGGCAGGGTAGAATGATTGTATGTTTTCATTTGCCGCAAGCCGCTGAAAATTTTATTCGCGGACTTTTCATGAATCAGCAAATAGAAGTGGCGGACAAAAAAAGTAAAGTTGTGTTCCAGGTAACACAGGTGGAAACCATTCCTTCCGGAATTGAGCATTTGCAAGGTATAGCAGATATTTTAGTGAAGCCTATATCACCCTTGGTATGTGGAATAAAAAATGAAAAGGGAAATTACGTATATCTGTCACCGGAAGATGAAAGGTTTGTTCCTACATTTATTTATAGCTGGCGGGAAAAATTTAAAAGCATCTATGGAGAAGAAGAATGTTTGCACGTGCTGAATGATGTGCAAGTTGAAGTGGTGTATAACAAACTACCTCCAAAATCCCGGCTGATAACCATAAAAGCCGACACTCCGAATGAAACAAAGATTAGAGGTTTTGTAAATTACAGTATAAAGCTGAAGGCCGATGTGAAAGCATTAGAGCTGTTGCTAAATGCAGGCGCCTGTTTGCATAGCGCATTGGGAATGGGGTGCGTAGAAATAATTGAGTAAAATCCCGGATTTGTAATTTGGTATAATAAATGCGTGCATGTAATTGTTCTGTAGTTTTTTGTGAGCCCGGCGGCATTGCTACTATTAAACATTAGTTGCGTCGCACACTTGTACTGTTGCAATACTATTGAGCAAAGTATAAGTTGCCGTTTGATAGTTTAACGCTAGTGGTTGTTGGAGTTTTTGTTTTCATTTGTATTCAATATTTATAGCGCTTTCAACTTTCAATTTTCAACTTTTCACTAAGGAGATGCTGCCATGAAATACCACAGATGAAGTGATTGCGACGCAACGATGACGCCATGAAAAACCACAGCCGGTATAACAATTATTAAACCGCAGTATTCACCAGTGCCGGAATAATACAGCAATGACCCTGGTAAAAACATAAGCCGCCATCATAAAATATTAACTCAAAAAACATCTTTACTGATTACATACAAAAAATATATTGTGATTATTATTAGAAACGGTAAAAAAGGATGAAGATGGAAAATTATATTGCACAACTAATAGAAGATTTGCATGCAGCAAAAAGCATAATTATAACACAACCTTACATTGAGTTGGATAAAGATCAGGAAAAATTGCGTGGCACAATGGAATATATGGAAGGGCCTCTTATTGTATTTGAGCAGGTGTTTAAGATTGACAGAGCTTGTTTTCCTACGGCGCAAAGGTTAAGCGATGCGCAAATGGTTTGCCAGCCAGTTTTGCTTATCAAAAAATGCTGGAGAAATGGACCACGGAGTTGCCATATGTAAGCAAAGGAATAGTAGGAATAGAGTTTTGTAATTACGATCGGGAGCAATGTGGTATGACAGAATGGTGCAAGGAAGGTTGGTGTGAGGGTTTTGAGAATTTTGATTTGCAACAATTTGGCGGATTTTATGATGAAGAGGGAAATATAATGATCGGCTGGATGTGCCTATTCCGGATTTATGTTTGAATTGCGCGAATTATTTGGATGATTCGATATTTCATGTTCTCTGTTTGTTAAACAGGTCGGAGAAAAGAACGGAGGGAGAAGAGTTCAAATGTGAGGTATAGAGAAAAATGGAGGAATAAATAAAACTTAAATACTATGAAGAAGGAAGATATTTTAGAATTATTAGAGCATACGAAAACTGAAAAAATATTTTTGTTCATTGCCGAGTATGCCATATTAAATAAAGCTTTTTGCGAGAAAATGCAAACGGCTCTATTGCCTGATGAAGAAGAAATTACGGACATAGGCTATTATAAAGACAAGGCGAATGATTGCTTTAATATTGTACATCGCAGACGAAGTTATGATTTTTATGAGGCTGCCTACCAGGCTTCCGGAGGTTTAACCCACATTGCAGCTAAGAAGGTGGGAAAGAGCCAGGGGAGTGATTTTGATTTTTTGAAATTGAGCAAAGGGGGACTACAGATTTTTTTCGGTAGAAAGGCTGGTGTTTATAGTTAAGTGCTGAATAAATTACCCCC
>JAVBLN010000017.1:0-3072 GCA_031553495.1 Flavihumibacter sp. | reverse complement strand
AAGCTGTTTAGCTGTTCCACCTGTAACAGGCATGGTATATAGATTTCCCAGCAGATCAAACACAAGCGTTTTTCCGTCGGGTGATACATCCACATTCATATATGATCCTTCACTGACAGTAAAGTTCACTTTCCGTGAAGGCTGAATGGGGAGTTGGGCATAAGTAATATCATAAAAAACAACAACAGAGATCACAGCTATTTTCCAAAATGTTTTCATACACATGTGATTATTTTTTAATTGTTATTGCTCACCTAATTCAGTTTGAAGGTTTGACAGATTAGGTTGAGGGAAATACTTATTGGCTATTTAAAATAGTCGAATTTTATACAAGGCTTCTATTCAATATAACCTGGATTCTGATGACCATTAAACTGGTGTTCTCTTTGAGTTCACCCGGTGGCATAGAAAGCAGTGTTTTTGACCATTTTTTCAATATCTTCTTTTGAGTACTAATTTCGTTCAGTTATCTGGTTAGCATCATTAACCATGCGCCAAGTGCCAAAATAATGTGTTTCATGTTTTTTGTTTTTTTGTGTGAAATGTTTTGCTGGAACAGTAAAAGATATTTTTTATTGAGGCCATATTTTGTCAAGCGTATTTCCGTCGTATAAAATACCGGCTTTCATTACATGAAGTATTTCCTTGCTATTATGAATATCATCCAAAGGATTCTTATGTAGAATAATCAAATCGGCAATTTTTCCCACTTCTATAGAGCCTAAATCTTTTTCAATACCAATCGCCTCTGCACCTATTATTGTTGCAGCCTGCAATGCTTCCATGTTGCTCATTCCTCCCATTTGCAAAGCCCAAAGCTCACAATGTGCGCCAATACCATGATCTTCACCATGGGAACCCAAACCAATCTTCATCCCCAACTGACGCATTCTTGAGTTTATTCTTGCAGGAGCTAAGAAACTGGATAATCCTGTCGTGTCAGATACTCCCTTCTTTAAGCCATCGATCCATTCTTTCGGCCAGAACTTTTGTAGCTTTTCATCGGGATTACGCCAGTAATATTCACGGAAATAAGAAAGCCCTTCCCTGGTACCATAAGCCACCTGTAAAGTGGGTGTTAGTACTGTGCCGGATGCCGCCCAAAGTTTAAAAACATCATGATATACATCTCCCCAGTCAGGATTATGTTCTATACCACCGCTGCCATCCTTTATCATGGCAATCTGTTCAACAGGTTCATGTGCTCCCTCATCAATCATATTGATCTTCTGCTGGTGACAAGCTTGTGCCAACCATTGCTTTTGTAGTCGATTGGGGCGTGTATATTGCTTTAGAACAGTACCACCCATCAGCTTTCTGTTAGCCGCAATTCGCTTAGCATCATCATAGCTTTCCATCTGCGCACAAAATCCAGGATTTACAGATCTGCCCACAGAGTACAATCGAGGACCTAGCATCTTACCCGATCGTAACAATTCAGTATAACCAAATGAGTCAAAACTTGCGGAGGGATCTCTTGCTGTTGTAACTCCATAGGCCAGGTTAACTTTGTAAATCCATGATTGTTGGTAGAACACATCAGGTGATAATCGCATGTGGTCATGAAGATCAATCATGCCGGGCATAATCGTTTTTCCGGTCATATCGAATACCTTAGCACCCTGAGGAACCGGAACTGTCTTCGCTGAACCAATTGCAGTTATTCTACCATTTCTTATTACCACCATTCCATCTTCTATTACTTCTGATCCTTTCATGGTAATGATCCGTGGATGCTGTAGTACCAGTGTTCCTTTACCATAGGCTGTAGCCACTTTAAACCCAAGCTCAACTGTTTCATCCGGAATTACATTCACTGTAATAAGTGCAGTTTTGTTGTTGGTGTTTTTCTGTTTTGCTGCTTCAGCGACTACTTTATCTATATTGACCGAGAAATATTTGCTTCCGTAGTTCCAGGCTAATTTATGTCCAGACCCTTCCCAATGAGGATCCTCGCCTGAGGCAAAGCGTATCGTCTTCACAGTTTGTTCATCATTGAACAATAAAAAAGTGTCTTTACTATTAGATGTCGGCACAACATATAAGTCCTCACCTACCGTATATGTCGCATATTTGCCATCGGGAGAAAAAGATCGTTGCTTGAAAAAATTAAGCGTACAACTAGCTGAGCCATTTGCCAGTATTTGCTTCACTGTGTCTGCGAGGTTTACACATGCAATCTGTGGCATTCTTTTGGAGCTAAAATATGTTTGCTCAGGTTCATAATAAAGAGTTTTTCCATCTTCAGAAAAGCATAGCTGATTCCATAAGGGTACTTTTTCATCAAGCACCTGCTCGGTTTTTGTTGTAAGGTTCATTAATACCAACTGTCCTTTGCCAAAATCATCCCTATCGCCTAATTCGTTTTCACCTCTTACAAAAGCAATTTGTTTGCCGTTGGGAGACCAGCATGGCCGTTGATATTGGCCAGGTATTGTGGTGAGTTGTTCAGCCTTACCACCGCTTGTGTTTACTTGCCATACGGAGCCTCCTTCTTTATCAGTCCACCCAACATAAACAACCCACTTTCCATCCGGAGAATATTTCGGTTGATATTGATTCATTTCCTGGCTGATCAATACCCTTGGCTTACCATTAGGTAAATCTTTTACATAGATCCTGTTCATGGCTGAATATACGATCTGTTTGCTGTCAGGGCGTTTGTTTGCAGAACGAACATAACGAATCGTGAATTCATCCAAACTAACCGGAAATTTGTGATGAACCTGTGGTCCTAATTCCTCTTCTACTTTAGCTGTAAATGGGATTATTTCATCTATTCCTGTCTCAAGAGTAATCCGGTGGATCTTTCCCTGGTAGCCCACATAAACATATTTTGAATCAGGTGAAAAACTAAAAATAGGTAGTGGAGAAACTGACGGATATTGGGGATTTGTATAAATAGATGATACTAACCGTTTCCTAAATTGGGAATTATGGTTTATACTATGCAGCACAATACCTACTGAATCACGGTTATTTAAATAGCTGAGCGCACTGTTTTGATCTGGAGTTATACGAATTGATCGATTATATCTGTCGCCGGAGCGAAAAATAGTATCACCGGTTAAT
>JAVBLN010000016.1:0-146269 GCA_031553495.1 Flavihumibacter sp. | reverse complement strand
ATTCGTATTTTGCGGCAAGTTACCGAGCAAGACCATTTCTTTTAATCGAACTACTGTGGAATTGAAATACAGATACAATGATGACAGATACAAGCACGAACCGCTTTTAATCGAACTACTGTGGAATTGAAATAGTTTTTGTGTGTGTGTTTATGTTAGAAAGGTCTTCTTTTAATCGAACTACTGTGGAATTGAAATAATAGATTCAACCATTTGCTTTTATAGTAAAAGTCCTTTTAATCGAACTACTGTGGAATTGAAATCTCCCATATATTCCAGTAAACCACCTGCATAAAGCTCTTTTAATCGAACTACTGTGGAATTGAAATTATAGAAAGTACTAATAAGCTGCTTGCAGATATAAGCTTTTAATCGAACTACTGTGGAATTGAAATTATTGTAAATTTCTTTACAACTATTTCAGGTATAAACTTTTAATCGAACTACTGTGGAATTGAAATATGAACACACGATAATCGACACTTTGACTTGTTTTCTTTTAATCGAACTACTGTGGAATTGAAATGCAACTCAATTCGTTTTCTTGCAAACACTTCGCCGCTTTTAATCGAACTACTGTGGAATTGAAATATTATCCTTGTTGAGTGTAAACATTGGAAGCAGGACTTTTAATCGAACTACTGTGGAATTGAAATTTAACAAGAATTTGATATGTCATTTAGCGATATAATCTTTTAATCGAACTACTGTGGAATTGAAATATGCTTCAGTTCTGCATCAGCTTGCGCTCTTGTAATCTTTTAATCGAACTACTGTGGAATTGAAATAAGAAAAACACGTGTTACAGTTATTGAAAAGAGCAGCTTTTAATCGAACTACTGTGGAATTGAAATGCAGCGCTTACCTGGTTCTATCTTCTTTTGTTGAATCTTTTAATCGAACTACTGTGGAATTGAAATTTAACAATAATTAATCCATCACTTATTTCACAGCCTTTTAATCGAACTACTGTGGAATTGAAATCTATTAACCTGCATGGGTTTTTACAGAAAAAAAGCACTTTTAATCGAACTACTGTGGAATTGAAATTGTTGAGAATGTTAACGAGGAGTCAATGTATGTTAACTTTTAATCGAACTACTGTGGAATTGAAATTAAGCAGAGGACATTTATATTATATAGATAGAACCCTTTTAATCGAACTACTGTGGAATTGAAATAATTATTTAACCACAGACCCGGCCTGCAACATGGCCTTTTAATCGAACTACTGTGGAATTGAAATATTATTTCCAAAACGCTTTCCGGAATTTGCGATTGCAACTTTTAATCGAACTACTGTGGAATTGAAATCCAGGAGCGCATAAAGGATAAGCCTTTCGTTTTTCCTTTTAATCGAACTACTGTGGAATTGAAATATTGGAGAAAGAAGCTAAAGTCCGGTTGGCACCCATCTTTTAATCGAACTACTGTGGAATTGAAATAAAAGTACGGGTTTAGTGAAGATGAAGTAGAAAAGCTTTTAATCGAACTACTGTGGAATTGAAATTCCGTAAAAGCATCTATTATTTGTTGGCGTTCTTTCTTTTAATCGAACTACTGTGGAATTGAAATCGATAACTACCAGGAAATAATTCACAACTGTTATAACTTTTAATCGAACTACTGTGGAATTGAAATGCAATAAGAAAGGGGAAGCTAGTTTAGGCACCGATCCTTTTAATCGAACTACTGTGGAATTGAAATATTGGTATTCATAATTTTTATTTTAAATCGTTTAAACTTTTAATCGAACTACTGTGGAATTGAAATCTGCCTTACTTACCAAAGAGCCAACTACCATGTAGCTTTTAATCGAACTACTGTGGAATTGAAATGGTACAATACCGGCAAGGTCGGCGGCGGTTATGGTCTTTTAATCGAACTACTGTGGAATTGAAATCTTTGAAATATTACAAACCTGCCACAACCACCGGTCTTTTAATCGAACTACTGTGGAATTGAAATTTTTTCTTTTCTTTCCTTACACGCTTTACATGAACATCTTTTAATCGAACTACTGTGGAATTGAAATCTGCCGAAACTCCGGAAGAGGTGAAGGCAGAACCTGCTTTTAATCGAACTACTGTGGAATTGAAATCAGTACGTTGCGGAGAAATATACTAAAGATTATGTCTTTTAATCGAACTGCTGTGGAATTGAAATATTAGTGTAATGTCTTTTTCGGTTTGTAAATCTATACTTTTAATCGAACTACCTAGAACTGGAATACTATTCAACATACATAAAAAAAGAGTGGTACAAAACCACTCTTTCCAAAAACTGAAAACTATATAATTTACAAAACAAATCCGTTTGGTATTATGGCGCCTTTTTTAATAACTACAATACCATCTTTTACTACATACAATTGTTCGTCAACATTG
Organism: Flavihumibacter sp.; assembly: GCA_031553495.1. Lineage (GTDB taxonomy): Bacteria > Bacteroidota > Bacteroidia > Chitinophagales > Chitinophagaceae > Pinibacter. The sequence goes on along the minus strand of JAVBLN010000016.1, from coordinate 143,882 downwards.
GCAAGGTGTGGGCCGCCATTAATGCGCACATCATCACCAATACGGCAGTTTTTATCAACAATGGCGTTACTGATATAACACCTGGTTCCAATACCTACTACAGGAATTCCATTTGCGCGGGCATGTTCCATTTCCGAAATGGTTTCGAAATAATCATTTCCCATTACATAACAGTTCACAATAGTGGTGCCAGCACCAATTCTTGACCTTACACCCAATACGCAGTGCTCAACTCGTGAGGCATTTACAATGGAGCCTTCTGCTATCAGCGCTTTTTCTAATGTGGTACCGCTTATTTTGGCCGGCGGCAGCATGCGGGCACGTGTATAAATCGCATTATTGTTATCGAATAAATTAAAATCCGGCAAATCACTTGTCAAGCCAAGATTGGCTTCATAAAATGAATGTATGTTTCCTATATCTGTCCAGTAGCCTTCATACTGGTAGCTGACCACTTTGTAATTGTTGATACTTTCGGGGATGATCTCTTTACCAAAATCCGTGGCGTCTTTCTTTTCGTTTCTTAATAAATCGAAAAGCAGTTTTCTGTTGAAAATATAAATACCCATTGAAGCAAGGTAATGTTTTCCCTGGCTTTGCATAATGTGGCCGGTATCGCTTACCCATTCTGGAAGTAGTTCCTTTTGGGGCTTTTCGATGAAGGAAGTAATAATTCGGTTTTCATCGGATTTAAGTATTCCAAACTCAGGGGCATCGCGTTCGTTAACCGGAATGGTAGCTATGGAAATATCCGCACCGTTTTCCTTATGTTGCTCCAGCATTTCTGTAAAATCCATTTGGTACAACTGGTCGCCGGAAAGGATCAGCACATATTCGCTTTCGAAAGGCTCTAGGTGCCTCAGGCTTTGGCGAACAGCATCTGCGGTTCCCTGGTACCACGTTATGTTATCGGGTGTTTGCTCTGCTGCCAGTATATCTACAAAAGCAGTACTAAAAGCGCTGAAATGGTAGGTGTTTTTAATATGCCTGTTTAAGGATGCAGAGTTAAACTGTGTTAGCACAAACATGCGGGAAATGTTTGAATTAATACAATTTGAAATGGGGATATCTACCAGGCGATATTTTCCGGCAATCGGTACAGCCGGTTTGCTGCGACTTGCAGTAAGTGGGTATAAACGCGTTCCTGCACCTCCGCCAAGAATCACGGCCATAATTTGTTTTGACATATTAAGCATTATAAGTTTAGAAATTTAATTAGGAATCTCTTTACCTTTTAAAAGATATTGAATTACTCCATTCTCATGGTAATATTTTCATAAGTTAATAAATTCATTTTCACAGCACTTCATCCAAGAAATCATCTGATGGCTGAAGCGACTGATACAAGTCAATATACTTTTGTGCACTCTTATCCCAGCTAAAATCCAATGCCATCAATTTCTTTATGACCTCTGTCATTTTTTTGGAGTCGCTGTATAGTTTCAAAGCTCTGTAAATGGCTTTTGTCGCATCTCCCACACTTACGTCGCTAAACACTACCCCATAACCATCCTTTTCTTCAAAATCTATCACCGTATCTTTTAGTCCGCCTGTAGCCCTTACAATAGGTATCGTTCCATAGCGCATGGCATACATTTGGTTGAGGCCGCATGGTTCTACCCTGCTGGGCATTAATAGGAAATCGGCGCCGGCATACATTTGATGACTGAGCTTTTCGTTGTATCCGATTTTGGAATTATAAAATCCCATCCACTCGCCTTTCATGCCTTCAAGCTGGCTTTCTATCCACCATGCTCCATTGCCCAATACAAGAAAATTCATTTCCTGTCCTAAATAATACAATGAATCACCTATTACTCCCGGCAGCAATTCGGCGGCTTTTTCGCCCACCAGGCGACCAATAAATACTATAAGAGGTTTTTCAAAATCAAGGTTGAATTTATCACACAACATTTTCTTGTTGGCCTTTTTCCCCTCCTCAAATGTTTTTAAATCATAATGATTTTCAAGATAAGTATCCTTAGCCGGATCCCACACTTTAGTATCAATACCATTCAATATCCCCACGCATTTTCCTTTTTCGTACTCAAACAGGGCTTCAAGGCCGTTGCTGCTGAAGCGCAGTTCCTGCAAATAATGAGGGCTTACAGTAGTAACCTTCCAAGCACACTTTATACCGGAAGCCAAAGGATTGATCATGCCTCCCCATTCCAGCAGTCCGCCTTTCCATAAATCCCAGGCAGGAAGATAATTGGCAAGATCCCAACCCATCCAGCCCTGGTATTGCGCATTATGAATGGTTAATACTACAGGTACTTTTGATAAATGCCTGTATGCAAAGCAATGCTGCATCATAAAAGGTATAAGTGCGGTATGGTGGTCGTGCACATGCACCATATCAGGCCTGTGTCGCCAAACACTTATCCAGTCCACCACAGCAATCTGAAAAGCCGTAAACCGTTCCACATCGTCACTATAGGAATAAATACCCTCGCGATCCAGCAAACCGGCAATATCCACCAGGTAAAGGTCAAATCCCAGTTTGTTCGCTTTTTCCTTAATAATAGTGTAATCGAACCAGCGATGCCCAATGAAAGTACCGCTTTTATGAACCACCTCCCAGGTATTATCAAATAAAAATTTTGTTCTGTACATAGGCATCACCACTTTAGCCACATGGCCCGCCTTAGTTTGATATTTGGGCAAAGCCCCCACAACATCACCTAAACCCCCGGCCTTAGCCACCGGGTAACACTCTGCCGATACATGAATTATTTCCATACACTGGTAATTATAAATGATTTTCAGATACGAAAAATGACTTGAGATAAGTGTTCAGACAAATACGCTATCTAATGGTAAATTAGAAAAGTATGTTATACTTCGTGCTCTATGAAAGTGTGCAATATTTTTTTTGGGGGACCAACAGTATTACTACTATTAAACTTCTGTTGTGTCACTCACTTGTACGGTAGTAATTCTATTCGGCAAGTTGAAACATTCCTGCCCAAATTTATACTGCACATAGTATTGAATACATATATTTTGCACAACTGTCATACAGCACACCTACATCCAAAACAGGTGCCAATAATCTACACACTGCTTTTCATGTCCACAACGATCTTTTGATGTGGTCTTAAGTATAGGTTTGTACATTTGATATTAGGACTTCAATTTAAGAAGTTAAATTTATTTCATACTCAAAAACGCACTTTTTTTTTACCCTGATAAAAATCTGCTTTTTATTGAAACAAAAGGTTTTATTTTTATTCCTTAAAGTCGTTCGGTGAGGATGCACCAAGCCCTGTATTTATACGATATTGAAGTTAAAAAAACGATAATTGTCTTGAATTATGAAAAAAAGATCACTCGTTAGGTATTACAATAATATTTCTTCGTATGTTGCAATCGTTTGCGCAGCTTCAATTTTCCCAAAACAATGTTTATACGATTTGTCTGAAATAATTAATCATCAAAAGGCAAAAAATAATTCTGAATGAATTAATCAAATAATTATATCACACCTATAAATTAATACCTGACATGAACAGTGTACTATTAAAAGAAGTTTTTCAAAAACATTTCGGTTCGGAAGGTGCAGTTTACAGCTCACCGGGAAGAGTAAACCTGATTGGTGAACATACAGATTATAATGGAGGCTTTGTTTTGCCTGGCGCTATTGACAAAGGAATGGTTGCAGTAATTAAACCTAACGGTACAAATAAAGTACGTGTATTTTCGGTTGACTATAACCAAATGAGCGAGTTCGGATTGAACGAAGAGGACAAACCTGCCGAAGGCTGGGCAAAATACATTTTCGGTGTAGCCCGCGAAATTCAAAAACGCGGAAAGAAAGTGGAAGGGTTTGATGCCGCTTTTTACGGCGATGTGCCGTTGGGTGCAGGTCTTTCTTCATCCGCAGCTTTGGAAAGTACATTCGCGTTTGCACTTAATGATATGTTCAAACTGGGTATCAACAAATTTGAACTGGCAAAGATCGGCCAGTCTACCGAGCACAATTATGTAGGTGTAAAATGTGGCATTATGGATCAGTTCGCTTCTCTTTTCGGAAAAGAAGGCCACTTGATCCGCCTCGATTGCCGTTCCCTGGAATATGAATATGTACCATTCGATCCCAAAGGTTATAAGGTGGTATTAATTGATTCCTGTGTAAAACATGAATTGGTAAACAATCCGTATAATCGTCGCCGTGAGTCTTGTGAATCAGCCGCTGAAGCTATCCGCAAACGTCACCCCGAAGTGGAATTACTTCGCGACGCCAATATGGATATGCTTAATGAAGTAAAAGGCGAAATAAGCGAAGAAGATTATATGAGAGCCGAATTTGTTATTGGTGAGGTACAACGTTTGCTTGATGCCTGCGAAGCATTGAACAAAGGTGACTATGAAACTGTTGGTAAAAAGATGTACGAAACACACGAAGGTCTTAGCAAACTTTATGAAGTAAGCTGTGAAGAACTTGACTTCTTGAACGATTGCGCTAAAGAAAACGGTGTAACTGGTTCGCGCATTATGGGCGGCGGTTTTGGCGGGTGCACCATCAACCTGGTGGCCGACGATAAACACGACGCGTTCATAAAAAACACGGTTGACGCCTACAAAGCGAAATTCAACATCGAACCTAAAGTGTACGATGTGGTAATCAGTGATGGAGCTAAACTAAACTAATTAATCTCAAAAACTAAAATAGTAAATTATCTTTTATGGCAACCACTCAAAAGAAGAATTATCTACTACCGATCATTGTGATGATCTTCCTTTTTGGTATGATCTCATTTGTGACAAACCTGGCTTCTCCAATGGGAGACATTTTAAAATTTCAGTTTAAAGTTCCAAACTGGATGGGAACCCTGGGGGTTTTTGCCAACTTCATAGCGTATGCTGTGATGGGGTATCCCGCGGGTAATCTTCTTCAAAAGTTAGGGTATAAAAAAACAGCGCTTATAGCAATTGCCGTTGGCTTTATAGGTGTTGGTATCCAAACACTTTCAGGATCAATGGGAAGCTTTGGGGTATACCTGCTCGGCGCTTTTATAGCCGGTTTTTCTATGTGTTTGTTGAACACTGTGGTAAACCCAATGTTAAACAAACTTGGTGGAGGTGGTAATAAAGGAAACCAGCTTATACAAATTGGCGGTTCTTTTAACTCTCTTTGCGGTACAGCAGTTATCATTCTAACAGGTATACTCATTCCTGAAGGAATTAAGAATGCTCAAATCAGCAATGTATTCCCATTAATGTATGCAGCTTTGGCCATTTTTGCATTTGCATTTGTTGTTATTGCGCTTACTAATATTCCGGAAAACGAAAAAGTACAACATGTTAGTACAACACACGATCAATACAGCGCATTATCGTTCCGTCACTTTATTTTGGGTGCGATAGGTATATTTGTATATGTGGGTGTGGAAGTAGGTGTTCCTAATTTATTGAACAAATGGCTGCAAAATCCCGACCTGGATATTTTGCAATTACGCGGCTCGGGCAATGCGGAAGCCATTGCCGGTTCCGTAACGGCTACTTATTGGTTGATGATGCTTATAGGCAGGCTGTTGGGTGGAATAATCGGCAGTAAAGTATCTGCAAAATCCATGTTAACTGTAGCTTCTTTGGTAGGTTTGGTTTTAACCTTAGCGGCTATGTTTGCTCCAACAACTTCAATGGTTAATCTTCCGGTATTTAAAAACGATTCCACTGGCTTATTCGGTTTAACAAGTGTGCCCATCAATGCAGCGTTGCTGGTTTTCGTTGGTTTGTGTACATCTGTAATGTGGGGTGGTATTTTTAACCTTGCTGTAGAAGGCCTGGGTAAATACACTGAAAAAGCTTCCGGTATATTTATGGTACTTGTTTGCGGTGGTGGTATTTTACCGTTATTGCAAAACGGAATCGTAGATGCAACTGGCGGAGTTGGCTATCTTACCAGCTATTGGGTTATTGTTGTCGGTTTTATATTCCTTTTGTATTATGCATTAATAGGTTCGAAGAATGTAAACAGGGATATACCGGTTAATTAAATTAGATGTCAAAAGTTAAAAGTCAAAATTCAAAAGAATGCCAATGTTAAAAGTTTTGAAAGCATTGGACTAAACTGTTACGCAGTATAAATTTGTACATGAATGCTTCACTTTGCAGAATAGAATTACTACTGTACAAGTGAGTGACACAACGGAAGCTTAATAGTAGCAATACCGCCGGCCAACAAAAATCACTGTACATTTTTACGCTGAATAAAGTATAATAAGGAATGTTTCCTCTTTTGAATTTTGACTTTTGATTTTTGAATTTTCACTATACTAAACAAAATCTTTTCTAAACAATTAACAAGTTCATTATGAGTTTGTCAGCATCAAATCAATTAGCCATTGGAATCGATATAGGTGGCACCAGCAGTAAGTTTGGCATTGTGGATCGCAATGGAAATGTTTTATATTCCAGCAGTATTTCAACGAGAACGCATTCGCATGTTGAGAATTTTATTAAGGATCTTCATGCAGGTCTTGGCGAACTTATCGACAAAGTGGGCGGGCCTGGAAGAATAAAAGGAATTGGCGTAGGCGCTCCAAACGGAAATTTTTATACCGGAAATATAGAATATGCGCCAAACCTGCTTTGGAAAGGAGTTATTCCTTTTGCAAAATTGCTTGAAAACGAATTTCAATTGCCGGTAGTACTTACCAATGACGCCAATGCCGCGGCAATAGGTGAAATGATGTATGGCGCTGCTCAAGGTATGAAAGATTTTATAATGATCACGCTTGGTACCGGTGTGGGAAGCGGTATTGTAGCTAACGGCCAATTAATTTACGGTCATGATGGCTTTGCCGGCGAGCTTGGCCACGTTACCGTAATACCCGATGGTCGCTTGCACCCGGGCACCGGTAAAAAGGGCTCGCTTGAAATTTATGCTTCCGCTACAGGTGTTAAGCTTACTGCCCTGGAGTTGCTGAACAACAGCACCGAAGACAGTTTGCTGCGCAGTGTGCCTGAAGAAGAACTTGATTCCAAAAAGGTATATGAAGCTGCTTTGAAAGGCGATAAAATTGCCAAAGAAGTGTTTGAGTTTACAGGAAAAATTCTTGGACTTTCACTAGCCAACGCGGTAATGTTCTCAAGTCCGGAAGCCATTATTTTGTTTGGCGGCCTTACAAAAGCCGGCGACTTTATATTGAAACCCACAAGGGAACATATGGAAGCCAACCTGTTGAAGATTTTCCAGAATAAGATAAAATTACTTGTTAGCCACCTGAAAGAATCTGATGCCGCAATACTTGGCGCCAGCGCTCTTGTGTGGGCCGATTAACAAGCTATCAAAAGCGTAAGACATTATAGGTCGGGTATCAGATTGATATCTGACCTTTTTGTTTTAGTATTATTCAGGCTGTTTTTGGGGAAGATTTTTTTTGGGTGGGCGTCAGTGCCCTGATTGGACTTTGGTTGCGACGCTCCGTTCAACTGTAGTAATTCTTATCGGCGTATTGCTAAAGTTCATGGGGCTTTACTAAAGGAAGAAAAATATTATTAAAGATTACTTATCAGATGACGGCTGTTTTTCTTCTTTCTGCGGTTCTTCTGTTTTTTGTTTTTTGAGTAAAGAATCTAAAAACTCCTGCCGCTTTTCATGTAACCGGTCTCTTCTGTCTTCTCTTCTGTTTTTTGATACGCGATTAATATAATAAAACAGGAAAAGTGAAATGAATATAAGAATTAAGCCCCATGGGAAATTTACTTGCATAGCAAACCTTGTTTACATAAATTGGCTATGTAAAATTATAACAAATAGAGTAATACGGCGATTTTCGGGAAAGGCATTCCAAATTTCAAATATCGTAATTCCATTTGTCGCTGTATGTGTAACCTGCTTTATTACATTTCGCAGTGCGGAACTAAATCTCGTGTTGCTTTTATTTTTCCAACAGAAACGCTTTCACATCGCTGGTCCATTCGGGCTGGTACTTTTTCAAGTAGTTTTCATGTCCCGCTTGCAAATATGTTCTTAATATTTTTTGCGATGGAATATTATTGAAAATATTATCGATCTCCTGCCTGCTTACATTTTTATCTTTTTCGCCATACATAAGCAGGGTAGGGCAGTTGATATTTTTGGCATATTGTGTCGGATTATGGCTAAACGCCCAAAATCCATTTTCTATACCTCCCCAAAAAACCAATAAACCGGCCATAGGAAAAGTGGGCGCGTTCATGTTTTTAAACCTGGCACAAACTGTTTGATACATGCTTCCAAACGGGCATTCAAGAATAATTCCTGCAGGGTTTATATCATAATCATTTATAGCTTTCATAATGGCAACCGCCCCCATAGATGTGCCAAACAGAAATATTTTCTTGTGCTCTTTGTTCTTTATGAACTCATAGGCTGTTTTTACTTGTTCCGCCTCTTTGTATCCTATGGTAGTTACATTTCCTTCAGAGCCACCGCTGCCCATAAAGTCTACAAGAAATGTATTGTATCCAATGTTATTGAATATTGCAGCTTTATCAAGCATAGAGGATTTTTCTCCACCATAGCCGTGGCAAATAATGATTGTTCCTTTTGAAGTATCCGGACTGGAGGAATTGTGTACATACCAGCATTCTGTTTTCACATTGCTTTGTAACAAGATTGTTTCGAATGCGGTAGATGGAATAGTTTTATTGGCTGGCCTTGGATTATTTACACCAAAACATAGCGCTTGTATTTTTGCCAGTGCACTCAGCTTATCCGGGCTTTTCGTTTGTGCTATACTGTTATTTATAAAATGTGTGAACTTATATGCATGAAAAATGGCAATAATGTTCATTAAAACAAAAACAATTAATAAAGTCCAACACAGCCGTTTAATAATATTTTTTCTTTTCATGTTTAGATGCCTACTGTTTTATTTTCCTTATGTTCCTTTAGTTTTTGTTGCAGAAGGCTGTTAAGGTTGTCAAAGTTTATTTTTAGTGTGTTTGAAGCAATAGTTATTGGAGATCCATAGTTAGTATAATTCAGTTTCATGGCCTGTTTTTTAATGATGTTTGTTTCCATGTCAATATAATCTTGAGGATTATTGACAATGATCATTAAAAACTTTTGACTCATTACCTTCGAAATTTTTATTTCTATAATATTGTCCCAGGCAATAGTTCCTGCTGATGTGCCGCCTGCATTGTCAATAATTCCCTGCTTATTAATAATAAGCCCCGCCTTCTTATCAAACAGTTTGCGAAAAAGTGTTATGGCTACAAGCCCGAAAAAGAGTATTGAAATCAGTCCGGTTATCGAAAGTATTATCGGGCTTATGTCAACATCCACATACCGTGGATAAATTATTAAACCTGCTCCAAGAATAACAAAAACTAAAGCCCCTATAAAAGATGCTATCATTTTTTTCTTACTTAATGGAATTTCAATTTGTTGTGAGTGCATAATGTCAGAAGTGATATGGTGTAAAAAGAGGTTGGTTTCATAAGGACGTTCATTTTGGGAAATTTTTAAATATCGGTTCTTTGCATTGAAAGAATACGATATAACCCTCACTCATTATTTTTTTTGTTTCTGTGTTTAATAACTTCTCTTATAGTTCCGAAAGCATTTGGCAACACGTCGTTAAGTTGTTTGGGTTTAATCCATTTTATTTCGGTAATCTGTTCTTCAGTTTGCGGTACAAGTTGTTGAGCTTTGCTATTTACCATCATTTTATACCAGTAAGATTCTTTCAAAATATGATGTCCGCTTTCATTGTAAGTATGATAAGTGGTAGCCAAATGTTTCTGTAAATGAATATTGGTTAGTCCGGTTTCTTCTTCTACTTCCCGAACGGCGCATTCTTCAAGGGTTTCACCATCATCCAGCTTTCCTTTAGGCAAATCCCATTTCCCTTTTCTGAAAATAAAAAGCAGTTCGTGTTTTTCGTTTTCCACCAACCCGCCTGCTGCTTTAATAATGATGAACTTTTTCCATATTGCACGCTTCAGTTCTTCTAAATTGTGATGTAGAAAAATGCCCGCATGAATTTTTTGAGCATGCATTTCGTGCAACATTGCTTTTACCGCATGCGAAGAGTATTCATCAATAAAAACCGTGTCGTCATGATGACGATATTGTTCCAGTTCTTCATCGATGGAATCGCACAAAAAAAGCGGCTTGTCCTCAAAATAAACCGGAATATACATGGTATGGAATGTTTTATACGAAGATAAGGATCAATTGATTGAATTATTGAGGATAATTCAAAAGTCAAAAACAGGTGCTACTCTGGATTTGAAATTTGAGATATGAGATTTGAAATGCTGTAGGTCTCACTCATAACTTATAACTTTTTTGGGGGTGCCGACCGCTAACATGTTGAACAGCACAGTTGTTTAACCACAAGGGGCACAATAGGAGGCTCGAGGTACACAAGGGTTTGCCGAATTGTTACCAACTCTTGCGTGCCTTGTGCTTTCCTGGTGAACCTTGTGGTTAACATTCTGACCTCTGATTTCTGCCCTCTCTTTATTCAATAATTCAACCTTTCAATAATTGTTCTTCCTACCTTCGCAGCATGACAAACGAAAAAGTTGTAGCTGAAAAGCTTTTACAAATTAATGCCATCAAATTAAGTCCGGAAGCTCCTTTTACGTGGGCCAGCGGCTGGAAAAGTCCTATTTATTGCGATAATCGCAAAACTTTATCTTTCCCTTTTATCAGGGATTATATAAAATCTGAATTATGCAACGTCATTTTTGAGCAGTTCCCTGATACAGACCTGCTGGCGGGTGTTGCCACTGCCGGTATTCCCTGGGGTGCAATGGCTGCAGATCAGTTGAAATTACCATTCATATACGTGCGGCCAAAACCAAAAGATCATGGACTTGGCAATCAAATAGAAGGTTACTTTGAAAAAGGGCAGAAAACCATTGTAATAGAAGACCTGGTCTCCACAGGAAAAAGCAGTTTGCAGGCCGTGGAAGCGTTAAAAAATGCCGGCTTGGAGGTAATTGGAATGGTTTCAATTTTTACTTATGGTTTTGATGTGGCGGCAAAAGCTTTTGAAGATGCGGGGGTTACTTTAAAATCGCTCACGAATTACAATTCACTTATAGAAACCGCGTTGGAGAAAAATATTATTTCGCAATCGCATCAATCCATTCTGCTAAACTGGCGTGTAGATCCGGCAAATTGGAGCGCAGGGGAGAAAAGTTGAAAGTTGAAAGTGCCACGAACATACTTTGTGTACTTCTGTCGTGATTTTTGGTGGTTAAATAAACCCTGGAACCGTTGATGGTACTTTTGATTTTTCCTAACAAACAATCTCTTAACTTTAATACAACTTTTTTTACCCTGTTTGTAAAAAATAAAAAATGAAAAAATTACAACTTGTATTGTTTTTATTGATTGGTGCAATTAGTTTTTCTTTCGCTCAAAAAAAGAAGGCGTTGGTTACGGTTACTATCAGCACGCCAACATTGCAGTGTGAGCCGTGCAAAGTAATTGTTGAAAATTATCTTTTGAGAGAAGAAGGCGTTACAAAATCCGTAGCAGATTATAGACGCAAGCAGGTAAAGGTTTCTTATTGGACAGATAGAACTACTATTGAAAACGTGAGAACAGCTATTGCAAATGCAGGTTTCGATGCTGATAATGAAACCGCAAATCCTGAATCTTATAAGAGATTGCCGCAATGCTGCAAGAAACCTGATGATGGGAAAAGCGTTCCGATGGATAAAAAACAGTAACAAATACGAAGAAATGAATAACCCGCAAATGCGGGTTTTTTTGTGACTGAATTCTCTGTGAATGACCGCCCTGCAAGGTTTATAGCTTTCCTGCATTATACAGTTGCCTTTAACAACATCTCAGGTATGTAGTGGGTAATTGAGAAATGAGGAAGATGATATCGTAGTTGATGATAAGAATTACTTCAGTTGAAGAGTGCGACGCAACCAAAGCCGGATCAGGGTTCTGATGCCGGTATCATAATAATAAATTCAAAATGTACGCTGCTGAAAAATAACAGGTAGTACTTATCGCATCACCTTAATTGTATTTCCATTTACGTCAAACCGTACGTTGCCGGTAAGTGAAAGTGCTTTTAGTACTGCAGAAAGATCCTGGTTATGTGGTATCTCAGCGTAAAAACGGTAATTGATTTTTTCTTTAAATTCAACTTGAATATTGTATCGGCGGCTCAATTGCCTCATGATGGTTTCAATATCCGAATCGCGGAAATAGAAGAAATTATTTTTCCATGCCATTACTTCTTCAATGTCCACATTGCTTCTGATTTTTACCGCATCGTTTGGTTTATACTGCGCTTGTTGGTTGGGAGAAAGCAGCACCTCTTTGCCCATGCCCGATGAAACTTTTATTTTTCCTTCGAGCAAAGTTGTTTTTAAAACTTCTTCGTCGCTATAAGCCATTATGTTGAAATTCGTGCTTAGTACTTGTACATTGGTTTCACGTGCATTTACAATGAAAGGATTGCCGGTGAGTTGCGCTACTTCAAAATATGCTTCGCCGGTAAGAAAAACTTTTCGCTGCTGCCCATCGAACGCTACCGGGAAACGCAATGATGACGCCGCGTTAAGCCACACTTTAGTGCCATCGGGAAGCACGACCTGGTATTGCACTCCCTTTGGCGTGGCAATGGTATTGAATTGATCGATGATATTTTGATTGTGTCCTTTATAAACCAGTTGTCCTTGGGAAAGCTTGATGATTTTTGTGTTGCCCTGTGATACAAGTTCCCCGTTTTGAATGCTGTCTAAAATAATTTGAGAACCATCGGCAAGTGTTAGTATAGCGTGCTCTGGTTGTATGATTATATTTTTCGTTTGCGCATCAACGTTATAATTGTTTTGATGAGATGAGACAAAAAACGTTTTCCATGAGAAGCCAATAGCAAACGCTACGGCTATACAAGCTGCCGCAACCCATTTCCAATGTGTGGTGTGGCGTTTTTTAGGTATTTCTATATTTTGCGATAGCTGTACAACAGGTGCCGGAGCTGAATCGTGGGGGTGCAAAATTTTATCAATGACTGGTTGCCATTTCAATGAGTCATATTCCATTGATTGATCCGGGTCATTTTGCATCATTTTTGCTAATACCTGTTGCAACATGGCTTTAGTTTGCTCATTGTTCATAATGCTATAAAGCTCCTGCCACTCGCTTTCAGTACAGGTATTTTCAAGATAGCGGTTTAATAAATACTCAGCCCTTTGCTCATTCATTCTATTTGTACATTATGGTGTAAATGCTTGTTTGGTCAAAGTAATAGTGTTACGAGAATGCATTTGGTACATAGAACCTTCAACACGGTAAAAGGCCTATTTGTTCAGGACATATTTTTTAAAAGGAGGCTGATAATAAATATGTAATCATACTTGTAAAGAAATGATCGGATGCTTTTCAAAGAAGCCGCTAAAGTATTTTTAACCGTTTTAGGCGAAATATTTAATTCTTTGGCTATCTCATTTGTTTTCATGCCATGTTGGCGATTCAGGATGTAAATTTTTCTTCGCTGCTCGGGCAATGCATTTATAGCAGCCTGAAGATTGTTGTTCAATTCTTTAAATTGAATCAGTTCGCCGGGTGTTTCTTTTTCGCTTATAGAATTGTTTTCCTGCACAACAGCCAACATCGATTTTTGCCTGATCATTTGGTTGCGTATGAGTTTATAGCATTCATTAGCCGCCACTTTATATATCCACGCTCTTGGGTTTTCAATCTCACACAGCTTTTCCCTGCTCATCCAAATGCGCATGAAAGTTTGCTGAACCAATTCCTGTGTATTTGCTTCGTTCCTGGTACGGTTAAATAAAAAACCATGAAGTTTTGGTGTATATAATTTGAATAAAGCAGCAAATGCTACTTCATCTCCTTTGGCAATTAGTTGGAATAATTCTTTTTCAGGCAAATAATCTAACACGCTATAATATGTTACAATTAATTCGAGGGTAAATATAAAATTATTTTGTAAATGGTTAAATATTCCAAAGATTGCACGGCATTTTTTTATGGGCCGGGCTGTAGTGCTACTATTATGCTGCCGTTGCGTCGCACTCTTGTACAGATGTAATGCTATTGGGCGGGTTGTAAGTGTTGGGCTGTAAGTTGTAAGTCAGAAAACAGTGTCTTGTCTAACAGCCAGCAACTCTCCGCTCAATAGCATTACTACCGCACAAGTGAGTGACACAACGATGCTTAATAGTAGCACTACCGCCGGTTCCCCAAATATCTATGTATAAATTTCTGGAAAGTTTATTTCTATCATACAGTTTGTTCTTTCAGCATTTCAGGTCTTAAATTATTTCGCTTTGTTGCTCATGTAAAAAACGAGAGTGCCTCCGTTCATTATTTCATCATGAGTTATATATAGCCTGTTCAACGGCTGACCGTTTAGTAAAACTTTTTTCACGTACACATTTTTGTCGCTTTGATTAATGGCGGTTATGGTGAAGGTTTTCCCGTTTTCCAAATGTAATACCGCGCCATCAATGGCCGGGCTGCCTAATGAATATTGATCAGAACCGGGCGCAACAGGATAGAAACCAAGTGTTGAAAAAATATACCATGCGCTCATTTGTCCGCAATCATCGTTGCCGCTAAGTCCGTCGGGTGCGGAACGGTATTGTTTTTTCAAAATCATTCTCACTTTTTCCTGCGTTTTCCAGGGCTGATCGGTCCAGTTGTATAAGTATGCCACATGGTGCGAAGGTTCGTTGCCATGCACATAATTTCCTATAATGCCATCGCGGGTTATGTCTTCTGTTTCCGCAAAATATTTATCAGGCAGTTCCATGCTGAAAAGCGAATCCAGGTGTTGCACAAATCTTTTTTTGCCACCCATCAAACTAATTAAGGATGCGGGATCGTGTGGCACAAAAAAGCTAAAGTTCCATGCATTGCCTTCTATAAATCCCTGGCCATGTGTGCTCAGTACATCAAATTCTTTTTTGAAAGTGCCATCACTATATTTTGGCCGCATATATCCAATTGTTGCGTCAAAAACATTCTTATAATTTTCGGAGCGCTTCATATATTTATCATACACGGATTGGTTGCCAAGCTTTTTTGCGGCTTGCGCAATGCACCAGTCGTCGTATGCATATTCAAGCGTTGTAGAAACAGACGTGCCATTTTTATCGCACGGAACATACCCCATGTCAATATAATCTCCCAAGCCATCAAATGGACGAAAGCCGGATGTAGTGATACAAGCTTGTAATGCTTTATGTGCATCGAAGTTTATATTGTTTTTAACAATAGCATCCGCAACCACCGACACGCTGTGGTAGCCGCTCATACACCAGTTTTCGTTTGCATAATGCGACCAGACAGGAAGCATGTGCTCGGCGCTTTGGTTGAAGTGTGCAAGCATCGATTGAATCATATCCGCGTTGCGTTTTGGTTGTATGATGTTGAAAAATGGATGCAGCGCCCGGTATGTATCCCACAACGAAAAAATGGTGTAATTGGTAAAGCCGTCAGCCGTATGAATATTTTGATCAAGACCTTTGTATTTGCCATCAATATCCATATAAGTAATGGGATTGATAAATGTGTGGTATAGCGAAGTATAAAAATTTTCTTTCTCTTCGCGGCTTTGCGATTGTATGGAAATTTTTTCAAGCTCTCGTTGCCAAGCATTTTGTACATCATTTTTCACTTGTTCAAAATCCCATCCGGGAATTTCGGCTTGCAGGTTTTGCAAAGCACCAAGTGTGCTTACAGGCGACAGAGCAAATTTTATTTTTAACTTTTCTCCTTCTGTTGTTTTGAAATTAAAATACGCACGCAACCGTTTACCGGCTATTTCCGGAAAATTTTTGCTTTGATCAAATTTGCGCCAAAAGCCGCGGTAAACCTGCTTTTCATCATAATTCCCATTCCCGTATTCGTGAAATGGCTTTGAGAATGTCATTGCAAAATACACCGTGCGGGTGCGCCCCCAGCCGTTTGTTTGGCGATAGCCTGTAACAAGCGTATCGTTTTCCACACGCATATATGTCCATACATTTTTATCGCTATAGTTATAAATGCCAGCCATTAAATCGAGTATAATATGCGCATCGTTGCTTTGCGGAAAAGTGTATTGATGAAATCCTACACGGGTGGTGGCGGTTAATTCGGCATCAATGTTGTACTTGTCAAGTTTTACTTTATAATAGCCTGCTTCAGCAATTTCGTTATTATGCGAAAATGTTGATCTGTAGCCGCTTGCAACATTTTGGGCGGTGCCGGGGTTAAGTTTTAGCATACCGGTGGTGGGCATTATGAGAAAATCACCCAGGTCGGAATGGCCGGTGCCGCTGAAATGCGTGTGACTAAAGCCAACTATTGTTTTATCATCATACTGATAACCTGCACAATATTTATACACGTCACCATTGTAGCGGCCATTAATATCGTAGGGAATTGTATCGGTGTCGGGGCTTAACTGCACCATACCGAACGGCGAGGTGGCGCCGGGATATGTATGACCCATACGTTGGGTGCCAATAATTGGTTTTACATATTGTACCAGGTTTTCTCGTGTTGTTTGTTGCGAAAATCCTTCCAGGTACAAAAATATGGTGAGCAAAACAGCCAGCTTTTTCATGAAGTATGATTTTTTGGGTAAAAGTGGTAAGAAGATAAAATTAGAAGATTTTGGTCAAGAATGTTAAATGTGTTGAAAATCAATGGGTGAAATTCTTGTTTTAAGCCGCTTGAAATTACTTTGCAGAAAACGTTCAAATGGGTATAAAAAAACTTAAAAAATGATAGCGGTAAATGTTGTGAAAAGACAGGAATGCTTAACTTTGACCCCGTTTTTGGGGGTATAGTAATATGCGAATCAGAGACTCGGTTTCATTCTTATCCGATGAAAAGAAATTAAGATAAATAGAAACAATAAAAATGGGTAGCGTAAGCTACCCGTTTTTATTTTATACTGTTGAAGAATATCATTTACTAAAGCGCTGAATAGCGAATAAAATGTACAAGTGTGCGACGCAACCAAAGCCCAATTTTTATTCTTTCGCCGGGCCCATAAATATTCTCTTTCCGTACATCGCACTGTATAATAATATTGCAGTGATTTTTTTTGGAACCATCCGTATTGCTACTATTGAGCTTTTGTTGTGTCACTCACTTGTGCGGTAGTAATTTTATTCGGCTAGCGCAAACATTCATGCCCAAATTTATACTGTTCGCAGTATAATATAATGACATTGCTGATGAAATTATTTCTGAGCAATGAATGCGGCGATAAATGTATCGCCATCAAAAAGAGCAAGTCTGTCGCCTTCCAGTTTGTATTTGTTCGCTTTGGATAATGCCTGCGAAAATTCATTCTCTATTTTCATCGCCTCAGCCTGACACGCCATTTTTGTTGAAATTACCGTAAACGTAATGCCGTCTTTTCCCGAAAGCATATAATTTCCGGCAAGATTATTACAACCTAAAAACCCCGAAATGTTTTTTGTGGAATCGTTTAACATCATTGACACGAGCCTAACACCCGGTGGCGGATTGTAAGGTGTATTACCTGCATAAGTTAGCTTCCAAAACGTTCCGGCAAGCGGAGAATTTTTACTGCCGGATTTTTTAGAACTGCTACAGGAAAACAATAATAGAACTGATGTCGAAAGTAATAATGGATACAATAGTTTTTTCATGCAAAAAAATTAATCAATTAAGTTAGGATAATTTATTAAATACAAATGTCTGCTATATGATTTAATTATTTTATGATGTACAAAAAACTTTCCAAATTAGTTAGTAATATTTAAGATTATATTTTGTAGTTGGGAGTTTTTGTACGGACACTAATTTGAAAAGATATCTGCTTTTTGTACACACTTTCCAATGTGTTTTTACTTTTTTTAAAAAAAATATTTTTTTTCTAGTCCTAAAAAGTATTCAAAACAGTCTTTTAGTTTAAATACCTAATCCTAAAAAGCATATTTTCATAATAAAGCCCTTTTGAATTTTAACATCTGTTGTAGAATATCAGCAAAAAAATAACGTGTTTTATTTACATTTAAAGATAAAACATGCTTGAATAATATGAATAGACGAAAATTTATTAAGCTGGGCTCCGCTTCAGCAGCGGGTCTTACCATTTTAAACTTCCCTGTTTTTGGAAAAATGGCTCCCAGCAATAAAGTATTGTTAGCGGTAATGGGCGTTAATAACCGCGGCTCATACCTTGCTAATTGCTTTTCAAAAATGCCAAACATAGAAATTGCGTACATCTGCGATGTGGAAGATAAAGCTATTCAAAATGGCTTGAACTCATTAAAACATGCTGCCCGTAAACCCGCGATAGTAAAAGATATTCGCAAGCTGGTGGAACAAAAAGATTTTGATGCGCTTGTGGTGGCATCACCGGACCACTGGCATGCTCCGGCTACACTAATGGCCGTGGCCAACAACAAACATGTATATCTTGAAAAACCTTGCGGACATAATCCTTACGAAGGCGAGCTGTTGGTACAGGCTATGAATAAGTATGGCAAGATTATTCAAATGGGAAATCAGCGCCGTTCTTTTCCTACATTAATTCAGGCTGTGCAGGAAGTGCGCAATGGAATTATCGGTACGCCATATCTTGGAAAATCCTGGTATGCCAATAACCGTAAGCCTATTGGCATTGGAAAAAAAGTTCCCGTGCCGCCTACACTCGATTTCGATTTATGGCAAGGCCCCGCGCCACGCCGCGATTATAAGGATAATATTGTACACTATAACTGGCACTGGTTCTGGCATTGGGGCACATCGGAAACCTGTAATAACGCCACGCACGAAGTGGACTGCTGCCGCTGGTTTTTAGATGTGGATTATCCCACAAAGGTTACATCTGCAGGAGGCCGGTATGCTTATAAAGATGATTGGGAAACTCCCGATACACAAATTGCCAGCTTTGAATTTGGTGATAGTAAGGTTATAACATGGGAAGGAAGAAGCTGCAACAATTTTCCGATGGAAGGATCCGATAGGGGATTTACCATATATGGAACCAATGGAACATTAGTGAATAGTTACGGAAGCGCTTACAAAATTTTTGATACGAAGAATAAATTGGTTAAAGAAGTAAAAAGCACTGCGGTGGTGGAAGCCGGCAATACATTGAACGCAAGCGGCAATGATGATCTGTTTCACCTTGATAATTTCCTAAAAGGTATTCGGGGCGAAGCGAAAATAAATTCGCCAATGGATGAAGGGCATAAAAGCATTTTGCTTTGTCACCTTGCCAGCATTGCGCAGCGTGTAGGCCGTACATTGCATTGCGATGTGACCAATGGCCATATACTACATGATAAGGAAGCGATGGCGTTATGGCGTCGTAAGTATGAAAAAGGTTGGGAGCCTAAAGTGTAAGTTGACAGTAGGCAGTAGAGAAATCAGAGGACAGCGGCGCTGTATTAAACAGGAATGGTTGGGAGTTGCCGTTGTTGCGTGTGTAGGGTGGCCATCGTGCGAAGGCACACCAACAACCAATGAGAATCCTATTGTTGCCAATAATAGAAAAAAACAATCTGCCGGTAGTGGTTTGACTTTTGAATTTGATTTGTAATATTTTTTGTTTCGTATGAAAGCTGTATCAATTATTATTATTTGCTTTTTATTTTTATCACGGTTTGGCGCACACGAAATGAATAAATTCCAAATGAGTGGTGTGGCGCAGGGAACGACTTATCATATTACTTATTATTCAGAAAAAGAATTAGTAACCTCCGAAAATGTTGACAGCATACTGAATAGCCTGGATAGCTCATTGTCGATATACAAAGCATATTCTGTTATTAATAAATTCAATGCTTCTGATAACGGCTTTATAATTGATAAACATCTCAATATTGTGGTAACTAAAGCACTGGATACTTACCGCCAAACAAACGGATTATTTGATATTACGATTTTACCTCTGGTGCAGGCATGGGGATTTGGAAACAAAGCAAATGCTGATATGCCGGATAGCGCACAGGTAAAATCTTTGCTAAATTGTGTAGGTTCAGAAAATCTTATACTGGAAGGTAATTTTTTGGGGAAGAGAAAAAAGTGCTTGCAGATTGATGTGAATGGAATAGCGCAGGGGTATAGCGTGGATGTACTTGCAGATTATTTTGAGCACGCGG
Organism: Flavihumibacter sp.; assembly: GCA_031553495.1. Classification (GTDB taxonomy): domain Bacteria; phylum Bacteroidota; class Bacteroidia; order Chitinophagales; family Chitinophagaceae; genus Pinibacter. The sequence continues at coordinate 123,803 of JAVBLN010000016.1, read as the reverse complement.
GTGTAAACAATTATATGATAGAACTGGGTGGTGAAATAAGAGTGAAAGGAAAAAAGTTCCCTGAAAATGTTGCGATGAGAATTGGTATAGAAGCGCCGGTGAACGACTGGCAGGAAGACTATTTACAAAGAACAATTAGTATGGATAGCGGCGCGGTTACAACCTCCGGCAGTTATCGTAAGTATTATGAATCGGGTGGAAGAAAGATATCGCATATTATAGATCCGCGAACGGGCTATGCTGTGGAGAGTGATTTAATAAGTGTTACTGTTTTTGCTAACGATGCTATTACCGCGGATGCTTACGATAATGCGCTTATGCTAATGGGGCTGGAAAAAGCGATGCGGTTTATTAACAAACGTGACGATATTAAAGCTTACTTTATTTACAAAAAAACTAATGGTGAAATAGCGGATACGGTAAGCAACAATTTAAGAGGCTGCCTTGGTAGTTTGTGAGAAATTATTGTGTAGCATTGTTGCCATGAAATACTACAGCACAAGTGAGTGACACAACGATGACGCCATGAAATACCGCCGCCGGTAACATAATAAATTTCAGTTTTTACTAAAGCTGAAAAACATTTAAACAACGTTATTGAGCGCAGTGCGTGGAATAACGCACATGAAATTGATTCAATACTTTTAAAACAGAAGATACATTCAACATGCAAAGAAGAACATTTATAAAACAGGGAAGCCTGGCGGCTGGGGCCATGCTGGTTAGTTCTCAAATATTGCAGGCCGGCATGAAGGGAGATGAAAAAATTAGAGTAGGATTTATTGGTTGCGGCGACAGAGGGAAAGGTATTATGTATGAGATGAAAAACTTGCAGGATATTTTTTCCATAACGGCCATTTGCGATGTATTGGATTTTAGAATTGAGGAAGCAAAAAAAATAGATACCGAAAATGTGTATAAAGTATATAGAGAGCATAAGGCTTTGCTTGATGATAAAAATGTAGATGCGGTTGTAATTGCAACTCCGCTTTCCGCTCATTTCAATATTGCGGCGGATGCGTTGAAAGCCGGAAAACATGTGTTTCTCGAAAAAACAATGACATACTCAATTGATGAAGCCGTTGAATTGGTGAAGCTTTCAAGGAAGTATAAAAAACAAACATTGCAGGTGGGCCACCAGTACAGGTACACTCCATTGTATTATGAAGTGAAAACCATGATTGAAAAAGGATACCTGGGAAAAGTGGTGCAGATAGATTGCAGGTGGGATAGGAACTGGAATTGGCGGAGATCTGTGCCATCGCCGGAGCTTGAGAGGAAAATAAACTGGAGAATGTATAAGGAATATTCCGGCGGATTGATGGCGGAATTACTTTCTCATCAAATGGATTTTATCAATTGGGTTTTTAACACGCATCCCGATGAGATAATGGGAGTTGGCGGAATTGATTTTTTCAAAGACGGACGCGAAACAAATGATAATGACCAGGCCATATTGCGCTACAATAAAGAAAATATGATCGGCAATTTCGGTGCTACATGTGCCAATGCCCGTGATGGATATTTGTTTAAAATAAAAGGTTCAAAAGGCTCTGTGCATCTTTTGATGAATGATGGGATTTTCTATCCTGAAAAGGGGAAAGAAAAAGAGACGGCTATAGTGGACGGAGTGACCGGCGCTACAAAAATTACAAGACCCGATGGTGGAATATCACTTGCAAAGGAAGGAATGAAAAACGGAACTTGGTATGCCCTGAAAGATTTTTATAAGTCGATTACGGAAAATGCTTTGCCGGCTTCAAATGTTTTGACAGGCGCTACAACATCCGTTTGTGTACACCTTGCAAATAAAGCCATTGAAACAGGCGTAACTCAAAAATGGAATAGTGATTATAATTTTCTTTAAATAAAAACAACAGTTCATGAAAAATTTTAGATTATTTGTTACTGTTATATTTTGCATAATTGCATCTTTGTCCGTTGCGCAAAAAAAATCATCCCCTTGGACAAAACTATTTGACGGGAAGACACTTAATGGTTGGAAACAAGTTACAGGCTTTGCTAAGTATGAAGTGACAGACGGTATGATCGTTGGAACAACAGTTGCCGGTTCACCCAATTCATTTTTAATTACAGAAAATGAATATGGCGATTTTGTGCTTGAGCTTGATATTAAAGTGGAAGATGCCACAATGAATTCCGGCGTACAATTGAGAAGCCATTTTGATGCTGAAGCAAATAAAGGAAAAGGGAAAGTGTATGGCTATCAGTGTGAAGTAGATCCATCCAAGAGGGCGTGGTCTGGCGGAATATATGAAGAAGCCAGAAGGGATTGGCTGTATCCGTTAACACTGCACCCCGAAGCGCAAACAGCTTTTAAGCTAAACGATTTCAATCATTACAGAATTGAATGTATTGGTAATAACATCCGCACTTGGCTTAATGGCCAGCCAGTGGCTTATTTGGTTGATGATGTGGATGCGACAGGTTTTATCGGATTGCAGGTGCATAGCGTGGGCAGCGCAGCGCATGCAGGAAAGAAAGTATATTTTAAAAACATACAGATCCAAACAACTAATTTGAAACCTGCGGCTTTTTCCAAAAATGTATATGTGGTAAATAACGCCATGAATACGCTAAGTGCGTATGAAAAAAAAGATGGTTGGAAATTATTGTTTGATGGAAAAACTACAAAAGGTTGGAAAGGCGCCTACAAAAAAACTTTTCCCGAAAAAGGTTGGAAAGTAGAAAATGGCATACTCACGGTGCTTTCGTCAGAAGGTAAGGAATCCGCGAATGGCGGCGATATTGTAACATCGGAACAGTACAGCGCATTCGATTTGTCTTTCGATTTTAAACTGACGCCCGGCGCCAACAGCGGCGTAAAATATTTTGTAACGCTGAGTGAGAACAATACCGGTTCTGCCATAGGATTGGAATACCAGTTGCTAGATGATGAGCTGCACCCTGATGCAAAACTGGGCAGGGAGGGCAACAGAACTTTGGCGTCGTTATATGATTTGATCACTGCAAAAAAAGAAGAACGGTATACGCACAAAATCGGCGAGTGGAACACGGGCAGAGTAGTTGTATATCCGAACAATCATGTAGAACATTATCTGAATGGTATAAAAGTGCTGGAGTATGAAAGAGGATCGCAAGAGTACCGCGACATCGTGGCTATTAGTAAGTATAAAGTTTGGCAAAATTTTGGTGAAGCGCCCAAAGGCCATATTTTATTGCAGGATCATGGAAATGAAGTGAGCTTTAAAAATATCAGGATTAAGGCGTTAAAATAAAGCAAGAAAGCTATGGCGCGAAGATGTTGATGCTGGAAGCGTTTCTATAAAATTGTTTGATTTATTTTTTTTGGTACCGGCATCGGTATTTCATGGCATCATCGTTGCGTCGCATTCCATTCATCGGTAGTATTTTATGGCAACGGTGGATTTATAAGCAAAATTCACAATTAGTACAAACTGCTTTAAAGAACACCAGTATAAACTTATATTAACAGCGTGCTATAAAAAAACCGCCTCAAAAAAGGCGGTTTTTTTTGTTGCCCGACCTGGATTCGAACCAAGACAAACAGAACCAAAATCTGTCGTACTACCATTATACTATCGGGCAATCCGTAAATGGAGTGCAAAAATAAGGGAACGGAATATTCGCTCCAAAACAAATTTGTATCTTTTTTTAAAAAGAAGTTGGAGTACCTTTTTGTCGTTGGAAATAGGAGAAACGTGAGAAAAGTGAAAATGCGGGGAATAAAGATTCAATGATTCAATAATTAGAAGCTGTTTGAGCTAATTGTGAATTTCGTTTATAAACCCACCGTTGCCATGAAATACTACCGATGAACGAAATGCGACGCAACGATGATGCCATGAAAAACCGATGCCTGTACCAAAAAAATCAACTCAAACAGCTTCTTAATTTTTTGAATATGTTTTGTAAAAGCGATTTCTTTTTATACCGCTTTTACAAGGTAATAGTTTTTCTTTCCTTTTTGGATGAGTAAATAGGTTTTGTATAAAAGTTGCGAACTATTTACTATATGCTGTTGGTCGGAAATTTTATACCTGTTTATACTTACTCCGCCGTTTTGAATCATTTTTCTGGCTTCGCCTTTGCTGGGGAAAATATTGGTTTCTGCCAGAAAGCTTACTATATCTACCCCCTGATTTAATTTATCTAACGGAAAATCAAATTTTACAACGCCATCCATTCCTTCAAGGTCCTCAATGGTAAGCGTATCTGCGGGTGCGTTTTGCTGTGAAAAAAGTTTTTCGGTTGTTTCAACTGCTTTTATGTATTCAGCCTCGCCATGAACGAATGTGGTCACTTCTTTTGCAAGTTTTTTTTGCAAAATCCGCTGACTGCGATCTTTATCATGTTCAGTTATTAATTCTTCAATTTCTTCTTTGGGAATAAACGTGAATATTTTTATCCATTTTGCCACATCCTCGTCAGATGCTTTTAGCCAGAATTGGTAAAACTCATAAGGCGTGGTGCGGTTGGGATCCAGCCATATGTTTCCTTTTTCAGATTTGCCAAATTTGCCGCCATCTGCTTTTGTAATAAGAGGGCAGGTGAAAACAAATGCTTCGCCGCCACATTTACGGCGGATCAGTTCGGTGCCTGTTGTCATATTTCCCCACTGGTCGCTGCCACCCATTTGCAGCTTGCAGTTCATGTTTTTGAAAAGCCAGAAAAAGTCGTAGCCCTGCATAAGCTGGTAAGCAAATTCTGTATAACTGATTCCGGTTTCGCCTTCAATGCGTTTTTTCACGCTATCCTTGGCCATCATATAATTTACTGTAATATGTTTTCCTGTATCGCGTAAAAAATCGATGAATGAAATTTCCTTAAACCAATCGTAATTGTTTGCCATTAAGGCTGCGTTTGGTTTCGAAGTATCAAAATCCAGGAATTTTTCAAGTTGGGCTTTAATTCCGGCAACATTTTTTTGAAGAATTTCATCATTGAGCAAATTCCGTTCTTCACTTCTGCCACTGGGATCGCCCACCATGCCGGTGGCGCCACCTACGAGGGCAATGGGTTTATGTCCTGCTTTTTGCAGGTGGACAAGTAGTATAATGGGAACCAGACTTCCGATGTGTAAGCTATCGGCGGTGGGGTCGAAGCCGATATAGCCAGTTGTCATTTCTTTTAATAACTGATCCTCAGTTCCGGGCATAATATCCTGTACCATGCCTCGCCAGCGTAATTCTTCAACCAAATTCATAACTTTGAATAAATTTTCGCAAAAATAAATTAATCAGAGATTATTAGAGTTAATAAACAATAATTACATTTTCAAAACGTTAGTTTCTAACCTGAAGCCAAAATACTTACATAACATACATAGCCAATGTAACTGTGCATCCATATATATATAAATAGCGTCTAATATTCTTTTGGAAGTCATTTATCTTAGAAAAATATAATGAATGAAACATCTAAAGTGGTGTTTGTTGTTTCTTATTTTGTGCCAAAGCGCTGCTTTTGCTCAATTTCGGAAATATTCAAATGAGTTTTTGAATATCGGCACTGGCGCAAGAGGATTAGCAATGGGCAATGCACAGATTGCCAGCGTAAGTGATGGTACGTCAGGCTATTGGAATCCGGCAGGATTGGTGAACATTAAGGACTATCCCCAGGTAAATCTGATGCATGCGGAGTACTTTGCAGGGATTGGAAAATACGATTACGGTAGTTTGGCCTTACCCTTAAATAACGGAAAACGGACTTTGGGATTTTCTCTATTGCGGTTTGCAGTAGATGATATTCCGAATACAGTATTTTTAGTACAACCCGATGGTACTATCAATTTTGATAATATCACAACATTTTCATCTGCTGATTATGCTTTTTTGTTTTCGCTGGCACAACAAGTGGAGTTTAGAAACGAAAGAAAGCTGAATTTTGGGATTAATGCCAAGATTATTCACAGAAAGGCGGGAGATTTTGCCACTGCCTGGGGATTTGGGTTCGATGCCGGCATTCAATACACTTCCAACAACTTTACATTTGGAGCTGTGGCCCGTGATGTGACCACTACATTTAATGCATGGTCATATAACATAAACGAACAAATGAGAGAAGTGTTCTATGTAACTCAAAATGACATTCCTGTAAAATCAACAGAATTGACCGCACCCAAATTGATGATTGGCGGAGCATATAATTTTAATGTAAGCAAATCTCTGGACCTTTTAGCAGAGGCTAACCTGGATATAACTTTTGATGGTAAGCGGAGCACTGTACTAAGTTTTAATCCTGTGAGCATTGATCCTAAAATTGGGCTGGAAGCATCTATTAATAATGTGTTTTTTGTAAGAGCAGGGGTAAGCAATTTTCAAAAAACATTGGATGATGCTGACACTACCAATACGAAAAAGGTTTGGATATATCAGCCAAGCCTAGGAGCGGGTTTTAAAATTTCAAATGTTCAGATTGATTATGCATATACCAATCTTGCAAATCAGGGAAACCCCTTATATACGCACGTTTTTTCTCTTAAAGTCGATTTAAAGAAAAAAGGTGAAAAATAAACTGTTATTCTATGCATGTAAGGATTAATACTTTTACAAAGAATATTATACTACTGGTATTGGCAGTATGGTGCTATATAAGCACAGCCGCTCAAACTTATAATAATGAATGGATAGATTTTGGGAAAACGTATTATAAGTTTAAAATAATAAAAACAGGGATGTATAGAATTCCGGTTTCTACATTACAAACAGCAGGTCTCGATGCCATACCTGCTGAGAATTTTGCATTATTCAGAAACGGACAGGAGCAACCGATATATACCTCCGCTCAAACAGGAGCTTTGCCAGTCAATGGTTATATAGAATTTTATGGTATAATGAATGATGGTGCCCCCGATAAGGCATTATACCGTAATCCGGCCTTTCAACACACTACTGCGTATAGTCTTTTTTCGGATACCGCAACTTATTTTTTAGTAGTAAGACCTAGTGTACAAAACCTGCGTTTTACATCTGTTACTAATGATGTAAGCAATCCTCAGCAGCAAGTGGAACCGTATTTTATGTATACAAGTGCTACTTATTTTAGAGATAAAATAAACGATGGGACTTATCAATATGCCGGAGAATTTGTTTATTCCTCATCTTTCGATAAAGGCGAGTTTTTTAGTTCAGGGGATTTGGTGCAAAAGGGTGGGACGAAAAACACTACATTGTCTAACCTTTTTGTATACACAGGTTCAGCCCCAGATGCCAGTATAAAATATGGTGCATTTAGTAATAGTATATTCAATAAAAGAAGAATAGATGTAAAAGTTAATAGTAATGTAGTAAGCTCTGTTCAACTCGATAACCTGAATGATGCCATTACAACAACTTCATTTCCTGTAAGTAAATTGAACACCGCGTCCACTCCGGTTGCATTTGTGAACATGTGCGATAGTGCTAATGACAGGGTGGTTGTGTCTTATTTTGAATTGACATATCCGAGGCAGTTTAATTTTGGAAATTCAAACTTATTTCCATTTACATTAGAGGCAAGAGCACAGGGGTATTACCTTGAAATAACGAATTTTAATTGGGGAAATACAGCTCCTGTATTATACGATATTACAACAAACAAAAGATATATTGGCAGTGTGACAGGAAGTGGTTCAACTGCTATAATAAAATTCTCTCTACCACCTTCTTCCAGTGCTACGAACTTTGTATTGGCAAGCCAGGTTTCAGGTATTACAACAGTGTCAAATTTGGCGCTTAAAAGGTTTGTTGATTTCTCGAATCCAAGTAATCAGGGAGATTTTTTGATTATAACAAATCCTGCATTATACGAGGGTTCAAGTGGTAATAATCCAGTTGAGGATTATGCCAGTTATAGAAGTTCTGCGAATGGCGGCGGGTTCAATACAAAAATAGTTGAAATGGATGAGTTGATTGATCAGTTTGCATTTGGGATTTATTTTCATCCTTCATCAATTAAAAACTTCATTGCATATTCAAGGAATAAATTTTCTTCTGTACCAAGGAATGTATTGTTGATTGGAAAAGGAGTTCATTATAAAGATGCATGGAATACCAGGAACAATGCCAACTTAAAGCGATTGAATTTTGTTCCAACTTTTGGTTGGCCGGCATCTGATAATTTATTTAGTGCGGATGGGGTAGTTGAGCCTGCAGGTACAGTTCCAATTGGACGATTGTCTGTAATAAATGGATCTGAGATTGAGGACTATTTACAAAAGGTGCAGGAATATGAAACAGCACAACGAACAGCGCCACACACAATTGCCGATAGACTTTGGATGAAAAATGTGCTCGAATTGACAGGTGCCGATGATGAAAGTTTGGGACCGGCATTGTGTCAATATGTTAACTCGTACAAGAAAATCATTGAAGATACATTAGCAGGTACAAATGTTACGGTGTTTTGTAAAATCTCAGTAAACAGTACAGGTCAGGATGTGTCAAGGACAATTTCGGATTTGTTTGGGCAAGGGTTGAGTCTGATTACGTATTTTGGACATTCGGCTGCTTCTACTTTGGATTTTAATCTTGATAATCCAATGAATTACAATAATCTGGGTAAATACCCGATTTTCTCAGCAAACGGATGTAATGCAGGAAATGATTTTAATTTTAATGCTTCAAGATTAACTACAAAAGAAACTATATCAGAAAAATTTACGCTCGCTAAACAAAGAGGAGCTATTGCATTTGTGGCAAGCACACACTTTGGGATTGTTCAATATTTACATCCTTATCTGGCTTATTTTAATACCTACATTAGTAGTACAGATTATGGTAAAACGTTGGGGGAAATTAACAGAGATGCACTTAAGGATTTATATTATAATCATAGTTCAGATTTTGCAAGATTTCAAGCAGAACAGAATTTGATACATGGTGATCCTGCGCTAAGGTTTAATTCGCAGTTAAAGCCTGATTATGTAATCGAAGAACCGCAGGTATTGATATCACCGTCTTTTATCTCATTAGCAGAAGGCAATTGTAAGGCTTTTATAAAGTTATATAATTTGGGTAAGGCAGTAAATGACTCTATTATTTTGGAAGTAAAACATTTACATCCAGATGGATCTTCCAGTATTTTATACAGAAAAAAGATGCGGGGTATTTATTATTGTGATTCCTTAGATATTCCCATTCCGATCATAGCATCTAAAGATAAAGGGACTAATAAACTTGTGATAACGATTGAGGCAGATAATGCAGTGGAAGAAATGTCGGAAAGTAATAATAGTATTACAAAAGAGTTTTTCGTTTATGAAGATGAAATTCGTCCTGTTTTTCCTTACAATTATAGTATAGTAAATGTACAAGGACAAAAGCTATATGCATCTACATCAAATCCATTCAGTACTCTCAGAGATTATGTTGTGGAGATAGATACAACTAAACTATTTAATTCTAGTTTAAAAAGGCTAATTAAAGTGAATAGCGCAGGTGGTATCGTGGAATTTACACCAGGATTTAGTTATAAGGACAGCACTGTTTATTATTGGCGCGTTTCACAGGTTCCACAAGAGGGTGATGACTATCGCTGGAATGATTTCTCTTTTATCTATCTGAGTAAGAGTACTTCGGGATTTAATCAATCACATTATTATCAACATTTGGGATCAACCACAGATTCAATAATGTTAGCATCAAATAGGCTGTGGGAGTATTCAACATCGAATATAGGAATTACAGCTTCAGGTGGAGTTTTTGGTGGTTCTATTTTGAATGCCGTTGATTTTTATTTGACATCCAGTCGTAATTCTAATGTAATAAATGTTTGTGGATTTGGAATTATCTTTAATGTATTCGATCCAAAGACATTTAAAGTGTGGTTTAATGCAGAGTCGGGACAACCTGGTCGCTATAATTCAGGTACAATTTGCGGAGCAGAGCGAATAAACAACTTCCAATTTGATTTGATGACGCAACAGGGTAGAATAAATGCGTATAATTTTATGGATTCTATACCTGATAAATCTTACGTGGTCGTTCGTGTTTTAGGAGGTACACCAAATGTAGGAGGGCCTGGGATAACATTTGCAAAAGATTGGCAAAATGATACTTCTGTATTAGGACATAATCAATCTCTTTATCACAAATTGTTGGGGAAGGGATTTTATGATTTGGATTCATTTAATATTACAAGAGGCTTTATTTTTATTTACAAGAATAATGATAATTCATTTGTTCCTAAAAGCGCATTTAGTAAAGGGGTATCCGACAAGGTTAATTTATCTATTACAGGTGCTGTAGATAATCTAAATGGATTCATTACTTCTCCTCTATTCGGCCCAGCAGTCTCATGGAAACAATTACATTGGAGAGGGAAAAGTGCTGAAGTTTTATCTAAGGATAGTATTGCATTGCAAATAATTGGAGTTGATAATTTGAATCACGAATCTGTTTTGTTTAATTTGAATATTTCAGAAACTGATTATGATATTTCATCAATTGATGCAAAACAATATCCTTATCTGAAACTAAGATTGTTTACAAAAGATACTGCAGAATTGACTCCCTATCAGCTAGATTATTGGAGGTTAAACTATGAGCCGGCACCAGAAGGAGCAATTTCTCCTAACATATATTTTAAATTTAAAGATACTCTTGATCTAGGTGAAAAGCTACCATTGTCAATAGCCTTTAAGAATATTAGTCCTTATAAATTTGATAGTTTATTATTAAAGATGACAATTACTGATAAGGACAATGTAACCAGAACAATTTCTCTTCCTCGAGTAAAGCCATTAATCAGTGGAGATACCGTAACATTGCGGTATGATGTAGACACTAAAGATATTCCGGGTAATAATACTTTATATGTAAACTTTAATCCCGATTACGATCAACCAGAGCAATACTTGTATAACAATTTCATGTATCGCAATTTTTATGTAAAACCTGATAATATAAATCCGATGTTGGATGTTACATTTGATGGGGTACATATTTTGAATAAGGACATTGTTTCAGCTAAACCGCATATATTAATTAAACTACAAGACAATGCGAAGCATATGTTATTGAACGATACTTCATTGCTAAAAATAAGGGTTAAGTTTCCCAGTCCTGATGGAGGGATTACACCAGGAGAAGTGCGTACTTATAAGTATGATAATGATATTGTTAAATTTATTCCCGCTCAAAGTGCATCAGATAATACAGCAAGAATAGAGTTTACGCCATTTTTCGAAGATACTTATAGCAGCGATGGAGATTTTTATGAGTTAATTTTAACAGGAAAGGACCAAAGCGGAAATTCGGCAGGAGAGGTTGATTACCGTATAGGGTTTACTGTTATAAGTAAGCCAATGATATCTAATTTGCTTAATTATCCAAATCCATTTACAACATCCACAGCATTTGTATTTACAATAACAGGAAGTGAAATTCCTCAACAATTCAAAATTCAGATACTTACTGTTACGGGAAAGGTAGTAAGAGAGATTACAAAAGAAGAGTTAGGGCCTTTACACATAGGCCGAAATATCACAGAATTTAAATGGGATGGAACAGACCAGTTTGGTCAACGGCTAGCAAATGGAGTGTATATTTACAGGGTGGTAACAACTCTTAATGGAAATAAAATGGAAAAATATAAAGCAAATGGAGACAATACAGACAATTTTTTTAAAGGAGGTTATGGTAAAATGTATTTGATGAAATAAGCTTTTTTGATGAATGATAATAATTATTTAGGTGTATTAACAGGGGTAAGAGCGATTGCCGCCTATTTAGTATTTTTCTGTCATTATGTTAGCTTTGAGACGTTTTCTCTTTATCCACAATGGATAAAGATGTGTATGGCTGAGATGCATATTGGTGTAACCATATTTTTTGTATTAAGTGGTTTTCTAATTACTTTTAGGTATTATGGTGAAAATAAGATTAATTGGAAGAAATTCTTTGTAAATAGATTCGCTAGAATTTATCCTGTTTATTTCCTCATTACTACCTTAACTTTTTTGTGTATCTCAAAATTTGATTTGTGGATATATATATTAAATGTCACTTTTTTGAGAGGTTATTTTTCTGATCATGTACTTTCAGGTATAGGGCAAGGATGGACATTAACAGTAGAGGAGACTTTCTATTTCCTTACACCATTTATTTTTTTTGTGGTTAAACGGAATAAATTTACATTAATTATTTTTCCTATACTTTTTTTGATAATAGGATTCTGTCTTGTCTTTTTTTGTAAAATGGTTGATTTTGATGGACTCATGAATTCAAATGAATTCATGTTGCATGCTTCGTTTTTCGGAAGATCGTTTGAGTTTTTTATTGGCATTCTATTAGCACTATTATTTGGTATTAATACTAAAAAAAAGTACAGCGGATCATTATTTACATATTTAGGAATTGTGATTATTCTTCTTCATATAGCGACATTGGCTATAATTAAGAATAATTATGGAAACTTACAAGAATCTCACTTAGGTATTTTATTAAATAATTTTAGCTTGCCATTATTTGGTATATCATCTTTTTTTTGGGGAATACTTACTGAAAGAAGTTTTATAGCAAAAGTGTTGGCAAATAAGCTCTTTGAACTTTTAGGGAAGAGTTCCTATTTCTTTTATTTAATACATGCTGGAATTTTTGCGGGAATGATATCTAAAATATCATCTAATGTGTTTTTTATTTTTTTTGTAGTTAATCTTTTTTCAGTTTTAGGGTATTTAATTATTGAAGATCCATTAAGACAAATTATAAAGAGATTCATTTTGAATGGGAAGATTACTTATTAGCAATAGGGTTCATAAAAACTTCAGCAACTTTTCTAATCGCCAATGCCGATAAGAAAAATACTAAGGGTAATATTGGTAGTAAAAATCTATTATGCCAGTCATCACATGTTAATATAACACTTGTTGTAAATACGAGAATTGTACATGAGAAATAAAAAAGTAGGCTATTATTCTTTTTCTTTTTTAGTAAAACACTTCCAAAAATTCCTAAAACATATAATGGGTAAAAATAAATTGCTAAAAATAAATTGTGTGGAGATGAATAATAAGATCGTTGCAATCCAAAAAATGCTATTATCTTTTTAGCCGAAAGTTGTGCAAAATGTGATGGATTATTAATAATGTAATATACTATGCCTTGGATTGTATTTCCATTTTGAGGCAGGATAATATTTGTATTTGGCCCTGCAGTTGTTGAAACACCACAAATTATATGTTCTTCAATAAAAGGTTTCATAAAATCCAGTTCTCCTTTACCCTGCATTACACAATTTAACAGAGGTATAAATATTAATACTGCTATAAAACTAAATATTAGAATGTAGACATTTTTTTTAAGCAAATTTCCATAGTAAAGAAGAATAATAGGAATAAACAAAATTCCTGTAGGCCGAGTGAGGACTAAAATTACTACTACTAGCAAAATTAATGAATTCTTGTAAAAGCTATTTTTTCTGTCATCAAACAATAAATAATTTAGGATTAAAATTATGCTTAGAAAGATTGATTCTGTATATAGGCGTGTTGTCCATTCTTGGGCAGGGATACAAAAAATTAATAAAAGCACTCCTATAAAAGCTGTAGTGCGACATCGAGTGTTAATGAAAATAAACTTGTAAAAATACACAGTGCTTAATCCATTAAGCAATACCTGAAAAATGTAAACTCCAATACTTTTTGTGCCAATCAGTTTAGAGAAAATGTTAACAAAAATGAGGGTTGAATAGAACAGATATTTAGGTTGGGAGAATGTTTTATGTTGTAAAAAATAGTCGGCTTCATCAATATATTTTTTTGCTTCAAGTCCGGTTTCAATTCCTAGTTTTTTTAATAGAAACATTTGCACGGTTCCCCAGCAAATAATTATAAAAAGAAAATAGAGTTTTTTCTGCATAGAAAAATTTATTCCTTTCACTCCCTCCTACAACCCCATTTTCTTGCTTTCCTCATATGTCATTTCTTTAAATCCACTTTTGGGAATGTCAAATTTGGAGGCTGGAACCGGATTTAAATTTATTGATGAAACTTTATAATTTATTTTTAAATTACCCTGGCTCACTTCATATTCCAATGGTAATCCTTTCAAATTTCTAAATTGGTAATTGAAATCCATATTGTCGGGTATAATGTCGGTGGTGTAGTAAACTATAAATGAAGTTCCATCATTTAATTGAGAAACGGCTTTTTTGCATTTGTACCCTGCAATTGTTTTTGTTGCAGGAGAATCTACAAATTGAATATCAGCATATTTTTTGTTTTTTTCTTTCCAGTTGTCGCTATTCATTTTGATGAGTAATTTCTGGCCATTTACTTCTTCCAGTAAAACTGCGGTGCCATTTTGGCTATTGTAAATTGTTGTAAATGAGGCGAGTGCGCTAATTAATTCGGTGCGGCTTAAATTCGATTTTAAGTATATGGTTGTAGTGGCGCCATCAAAAGCGTCTGCTAAATTGGGTTCGGAATTGCCGGTGCTGATTACGGCTTCATACACGAGTGTTAAATCAGAAACTTTTTTTTGACCAAAGGAGTTAAATGATTGTATTACTATAATAAAAGATAATAGAAATTTAAGATGTTTCATGATGCTCATGTGATTCTAATCCTTTTTGCATAGACGGCATTGATATGTATATAGTTGCCTTCTAAAAATAAGAAAGACCTCCGTTTTTTTATATTCTACGAAGGTCTTTTTTATTTTTTATTAATAAAAGTTATTTGCTTTTATTTTTTTGTTGTATTTGTTGTACTTTCTTTTGAGTTTCTTGCATTTGCTCTAGCTTTTCCTGCCATTTTGATTTACTTTTTGGTTTCTTCCTGTTTTCTTCTAGTTTGGCCAAAATTTTATCATGATTGATAATATAATTCTGTATTACAAATTGAAGTATCAGGGTTATTACATTTGAAACAGTATAATACCATGTTAGCGCTGATGGTAATCCATTGAAAATGAACAGCAACATAAAAGGAAATATATATGGCATATATTTCAATGCCGGATTGTTTTGATCCGGTGTATTAGCCATACCATAAAGCGATATCAAAAAGCTGGTAACTACTGCCAATAATGTAAACAAGCTGAGGTGATCTCCCAGTAGTGGAATTTTGAATCCAAAATTGATAACAGCATCATATACAGACAAATCTTTTGCCCATAAAAAACTTTGCCCCCGTAATGCTATGGTAGAGTTAAAGAAACTATATAAAGCAAAAAATATTGGTATCTGCAGCAATGCAGGAATACAGCCTCCTAATGGATTTACCCCCGCTTCACGGAAAAGTTTCATTTGCTCCATCCCAAATTGCTGCTGATCATCAGCATACTTCTTCTTAAGTGTATCAATTTCAGGACGTAATGCTTTCATTTTAGCTCCACTTAAATAGCTTGAGTAAACCAATGGAGATGTTAGCAGGCGAATAAACAATGTAAGCAATAGAATTACAATTCCATAGCTATTTACAAATCCTTTAAATAAATCGAAAACCGGCAAAATAATATATTGGTTAATTGGTCGCACAAATGAATAAAAGCCTTGGCCAAAATTGATCAGGCGATCCATTTTGGCTATATTGCTATTATGCAATGTTTTAAAATCGTTTGGACCATAAAATAGTTGCAATGGAATAGAAGCCGTATTTCCGGGAGTAACTTTCGTATGCAGACTAGCCCGTAAGAGTGATACTTCCTTCAATGTGTCGTTAGCCGGAGCGGTCCAATCCGCCTGTCCTCTGTCAAAGTTGTTTTTTGCAATCAGTGTTGAATTGAAAAAATGCTGTTTGGCGCTTACCCAGTTCACAGGTTGATCAAACTTTTTTGAATTGGAGGAATTCAAATTAAAATAATCAAAGTCGCCATCCATTACTAAGCACAGTTGCGATTGTAGTCTTTCATATTTCACATCTTGTTCCTGCTGATGTATCTGTGTTTGCCAGAAAAGATTAAAAGAATTTTGAGTAAGTAATTTATCTGCCCCATGCATGCCAATTGCAAAATCAAGGAAGTAATCATTTGGTTTTATAGTGAACTGGTGGGTTATAACCTGGCCATTTCCTCCGTTAAGTTCAAAAGTAACAGTTTGGCTGCTGTCTGCATTTTTAATTAATTGCCCGGTTTTAAAGTATAAATCGCTGGTTTGCGCAGCGCCTTTTTCGGTATTTATAGTATAAGAAATAACATCTTTGTCGCCATTTACCAGTTTTACAGGTGAGTCGTTATATGAATTATACTTTTTTAATTCCACCAATTTCGGAATAGCTCCTTTGTTAGTAAGAATTACTTTGAATACTTCATTTTCAATTGTTATTAATTGTTCTCCGGCAGTTGCGGCACTATAAAATCCTGAGGTATCAACAGTTGTCTGGGATTTAGTGGTGTCCGAGGTAGTGGTAGTCGCAGCGGCAGCGGCTGCTTGTTTTTTAACTAATTCTACTTTGGCTACAGAGTCTTCATAAGCCAGTTTTTTTGCTTCAAGCTCTCGTGTATTTTTTGAAGCAATAAAAAGATAAGCAAATAGCAAACCAGCTAACAACACAAACCCTAAAATAGTATTACGATCCATATTTTGCATGTACAGAAATTTGAGAAGCTGCAAAGATAGGGGGTTTGCTGAAGAGTAGGATTATAATAATCGTGAATGGTGAAACGGAAATGTTAGATGAAAAAAATAGTGAACCGGTAAAGGTTTGAAAATAAATATTACAGATGTTTTCCTCTGCTGGAAAAGATATCAGAAAGACAGGTACAACCAAAATTTTCGGGCGGTTTCTTATACTTCGATCAGAATAATATTATGCGATTTTTTTTGTGGGCCGGCGGTAGTGCTACTATTTAGCTCCGGTTGTGTCACTCACTTGTGCGGTAGGAATACTATTGGGCGGCCTCATTCCCGGCCCTTCTCCTTTGGAGAAGGGAGTCCTGCGCACAAAGCGGATATTCGTAATCTCTACAATTTTTCAACTTTCAACTATACAGTCTTCTGACCTCTGATTTCCCTACTGCCCACTGCCCATCGCCCACTAGAATTACTACCGCACAAGTGAGTGACACAACCGGAGCCAAATCAAGGCTCTAAGGCTGGTCCCATAATTATTTTCCCAAGAATCAGCGTGTTGCTTCAAGTGCAAAAAAGGAGATATAAATTACTATATCTCCTTTTTTGTAATTGTTGTTATTTGATAATTCTAGGCAACCTCGCTCTGCAGTTGAGAAGTTTTAGAGGCTTCTCTTTTTTCCAGATTTTCCTTTGCCGCTTTTATAAAATGTACGAATAGCGGGTGTGGGTTTTCTACCGTACTCTTTAGTTCTGGATGATACTGAACTCCAATGAAAAACGGATGATTTGGTAGCTCTACTATTTCCACAAGGTTTGTTTCAGGGTTTTTACCACTGGCTATCATTCCTGCATTCTCGAATTTTTCGAGGTAGCTGTTGTTAAACTCCCAACGGTGCCTGTGTCTTTCACTTATTTCAGTAGTGCCATAAATAGTTTCTGCCAAAGTGCCATTTTTTATTTGACAAGGGTAGGAGCCAAGCCTCATTGTTCCCCCTTTTGCGGTCACTTCTTTTTGGGCCTCCATCAAATCGATAACCGGCTCCGGAGTGTTTTCATTCATTTCTGTAGAATGCGCATCTTTTAAGTTCAACACATTTCTTGCAAATTCTATTACACCCATCTGCATTCCGAGGCAAATGCCAAAGAACGGTAAACCTTTTTCCCTGGCGTATTTTACAGCATTGATCTTTCCTTCTATTCCACGTAATCCGAAACCGGGCGCTACCAATAGGCCGTCAAGATTGCCAAGTTTTTCGGCTACGCATTCTTCTGTTATAAATTCACTGTGTATATTCACAATACTCACTTTGCACTCGTTCATTGCGCCGGCATGAACAAATGCTTCCAGTATTGATTTGTAGGCATCCTGCAGTTCAATGTATTTTCCGATTAGCCCGATGTTTACTTTGGCTTTCGGATATTTTAGTTTATCAAGAAATTCTTTCCACCTGGTAAGCTCAGGTTCTGCATAATTGGTGATTTTTAATTTGCGGAGGCAAATAAGATCCAGCTTTTCACGCATCATGGCCAACGGTACTTCATAAATGGTGGCTGCATCTGCTGCTTCTATTACAGCTTCGGGTTTTACATTACAGAACAGGGCAATTTTATTTTTAATTTCCGGGGTTATAGGCTCTTCGGTTCTGCATACAATAATATCGGGATTAACACCTTCCTGGCTCAGCATTTTTACACTGTGCTGGGTAGGTTTGGTTTTCAATTCTTTAGCGGCTTTCAGGTATGGAATTAGTGTTAAATGTACTACCAGGCAATCTTCTTCGGGTAGTTCCCATTGCAATTGGCGAACGGCTTCTATAAAAGGGAGGCTTTCAATATCGCCAACTGTGCCGCCAAGTTCGGTAATTACTACATCGTATCCCTTGTTACCCAGCAGTAACATTCTTCTTTTTATTTCATCAGTAATATGCGGCACTACCTGAACTGTTTTGCCCAAATAAGCTCCTTCTCGTTCTTTGTTGATAACTGTTTGATATATGCGGCCGGTAGTTACATTATTGGCCTGCGATGTGAAAATATTAAGAAATCTTTCGTAATGGCCAAGGTCAAGATCTGTTTCCGCGCCGTCTTCGGTTACATAACACTCTCCATGTTCATAAGGGTTTAAAGTGCCCGGATCCACATTGATATATGGATCAAATTTCTGGATGGTAACTTTTAAACCTCTTGCCTGTAACAACTTTGCCAGCGATGCGGCAATTATTCCTTTTCCTAATGATGATGTAACGCCTCCGGTTACAAAAATAAACTTAGCCATGTTTTTATTTTGAATTCGTTTGTTTGTCTGCTTACTGGCAAAAAGTAATAAAAAAGATTACCGTTGATATATACTGGCCATTATAACCATAATAAATCAACACCATTCTTTTATACCCGTCTTATAATAAATTATTTACCTCTTATTGGGTGACCACTGAGGAAAAGAAAGATTCTCCCTGAGGTCATGCAAAGATACAATTAATACACAAGCAAATTCGACTGAACTTACAATGTGGAAAATTACTCAGTACTTTTTCTTTATCTTCGTTTTAGCTGTTGGTAGTTAATTACTACCGAGTGGTACTTTTGGAGAGAATAATGTTATGATAATTTAATATCTAAGCATATTAAATGTGTATTATTGCTATAAAATAGTTTGTTATATTTTTAATCCTTAAATATTTTAAATTACAATCTTTCAACTATGAAAAGAGTTATTCTGGGAATTTTTGTTTTGGCAGCAATGTATAGCTGCGGTAACAATGCGTCAAATGCAAAACAAGAATCTGCGCCTACAACCCCTGCTACTACAGCCACTGAAAGTAAACCTGAAGCAACAAGTGAGAATGGTACTCATGAAAAAGCGCTTGATCTCATTGCTAAATCTGACTGTCTTACTTGTCATAAAGTAGATGAAAAAGTGATAGGACCCGCATACAGGGAAGTGGCTAATAAATACGAAAATACTGATGCCAATGTGACACTTTTGGCCGAAAAAATTATTAAAGGCGGCCAGGGAGTTTGGGGTGAAGTGCCTATGACTCCGCATCCCCAGGTTACAGAAGCTGATGCTAAGGAAATGGTGAAGTATGTATTGTCT
Source organism: Flavihumibacter sp. (assembly GCA_031553495.1). Lineage (GTDB taxonomy): Bacteria > Bacteroidota > Bacteroidia > Chitinophagales > Chitinophagaceae > Pinibacter. Next base: position 104,206 of record JAVBLN010000016.1, on the reverse strand, counting down.
TTGAGAAATAAGTAACTGTTAGTTAATGTGGAAATTAATTTGAAAATGTGCTAATTTGAAAATGCGGTAGGAAAGGCTTTGTTCTTTTGTTTTGAACAATCAGTAATAATGTGGAAATGTGTGGTATTACATTTGTGAAAGACATATAACCGCAAAGGCTACATTGCATACGCAAAGTTCACAACGATTGGTTGGAGTTCAGCCATCTCTTGTGAACTTTGTGCTGATTTCCGACTTCTCCATCGCTCAATAGCATTACTGCCGTACAAGTGAGTGACACAACGATGCTTAATAGTAGCAATACCGCCTGTATCAAAAAAATCAGTTATATTAATACTCATTGATTTTTTCTAATAATTTGTTTCCTGCTAAATATAGCGTAATCACATTTCCACGTTATTCCATATTTTCCAGCTCTCCTCCGCTTGTAGTATTAGCATTTCCTGTCCATTTTTAATACTTGCTCCCTGCGCTTCACCTTTTTGTAGAAATAATGTTTTGGAAGGATTATAAGTGAGATCGTATAAATAATGATCGGCAGTTATTGCATCATATAAAATTTGGGGAGCCTCGTGTACGTTAGGATACATGCCAACAGGAGTAGTATTGACGATAAGCTTGTGTGAGGAAATTATTTCTTTTGTAATTTGCGAGTATTCAACAACGTTAGAGTTGCTATTGTTTTTTCTGCTAATGTATTTATAGGGAATGCCTAATTGTTGTAATATATAAGCAACTGCTTTGGCGGCGCCTCCTGTTCCTAAAATTAGAGCTGAATTGTGTTTTGGTAAGAGTTTTTCTTTCAGTGAAATTTCAAACCCTTTTACATCTGTATTATAACCTGTAAGCCGGCCGCTTTCAATTTTTACGCAATTGCAAGCCCCAATTTTTTGTACCGCGTCTGTTTGATGATGGAGAAAAGGTAATATTTTTTCTTTGTAGGGAATGGTAATGTTAAACCCATTAAGGCCAGGGTATTGCATCAATAAATCAGGAAACAGCTCGATAGAATTTAGAGGAAAGTTTTGGTAAACGCAATCTTTTATACCTTCCTTTTCAAATTTTTCAGTAAAAAATTTTTGAGAAAAAGAATGACTTAAGGGAAAGCCTATCAAACCAAAAAGTCGCATTATTGAACTGTTTCTTTATTGAGGAACAGGTGAAATGTATCGCCACGTAAACCTATGCGCATGGCTTCTAACGACAATACTTCCATTGGCGCTATGTTGCCCAGGTTCACATTACAGCCGATTAATTCAATAAAATATAGTTGCTGTGCTTTTTGCGGCGCTTCCCAAATTATTTTTTCTTCCGGTATTTGTGTAAGAATTTCCTGAACCAGTCCTTCACGTACTTCTCCGGTACCTCTGTATATACCTACGTTTCCTGCTTCGCGGGCTTCAGCTATTACGTATGAAGCACCGGCACTTAACTCGGACCGCATAAGCTCAATCCACTTATAAGGTGGAATGATATGTGTGGCATCTTTACTGCCCACTTCGCTTAGCACCGTTCCGTGTTTGGTGAGCTTTTCAATATAACCGCATTTTTCAGCATGAGGAATGGTTATAGAGCCATCACTTACTTCCATAAATGAAATGCCATAATCTTTACACACATCTATATAATCCTGAAACTGGTTTCTAACAAGGAAGGCTTCGAATAAAGTTCCGCCAAAATAAACCGGCATATCAAACGACTGGTAAACTTCCAGCTTTTGTTTTAAATTGGGCGTAACGAATGATGTGCCAAAGCCTAGTTTTACAATATCAACATGCGGTTTGGCAATACTTAAAAAATTACGCGTTTCTTCTATACTCAACCCTTTGTCCATTACCATTGTCAAACCGTTCACACGAGGCTGTTGAATTCTTTCCGGAATCTGTGATAAATTGAAGTTCATTTACTGCGATTAACTGTGTGTGCAAAATACAAACGTGCGCAAAAATAGGAAACAATGGCGAATGAAAAACTGCCATTTATCAATACTTCGTGTTGATGAGCATTAATATAATCTATCAAAAAAATGTTAATACTACTGAAACGGGTAACTTCTGGGGACTCTTATTATGCTGAAGGTGATGAAATTAGATTTGTAATACTCTACTCTTAGTGTATTAATCAAACTGTTTAAAAGTTCTTATTCCTTTTATACCTGGCAATAACATCTACCACTTGTTGATTTTGTAAAATAGCGGGATTTAATTCTACAAATAATTTTATTTTTTTGGGAGAAATGAGCATGGCTCTTTCTAGCTGCAATAATCCTTCTCTGTTTTTTCCCATAGCAAAATAAATGGCACTTAGGTAAAATATGAATATAGATTTTCCGTCAGTATGCTGAATTGCTGCAAGTGTTTGTTCAAGCGCCTCCTCATAAAATTTTACAGAGTAAAGACAACGGATTAGCGCTTCCCAACCCGCTACATTTTTAGGCCTGCTTCTCACTACATTGGAAAAATAAATAATGGCTTCTTTTACATCGCCAAGTTGTAGCTTGCATTCACCCATTGCCAGGTTATATTCAGGATGATTTCTTTGAAGTTGCAGTGCGGTATCCAATTGTTTTATTGCCTGCATCCACTGACTTTCATTAATATACGTACATGCTATTTTATAGAATAACTTACTGTCCTCATTATTTAAATGAGATGCTTTGCGATAATAAAATCTTGCCTGTGCATAATTGTGTAATTTATCATAGCAGTGCCCCAATGCTTCAAAAATCACATCTTCGGGTCTTGATAATTCCAAGACTTTTTCCAGCACTTCAATGGCATCTTTAAATTTTCGAAGCCGGATATACGCATCACCCATATTGCGGTAGGCGTAATCAAATTTTTCATCAATTACCACTGCATATTTGTAGGCATCTATGGCTTTTTCATACAGTTTTAATCCCTGGTAGGCGGCGGCAAGATTGAACCATGCCAATTCATTATAAGGATAGTTTTCAATGATCCAGCTATGAAGCCGGATGCTTTCTTCATTCCTTCCTGTAAAATCGGTCCAAAAGCAAATCTTATATAAGGCTTCTTCATTTATGGGGTCTTGCTCAAGAATTAATTTCAGGCAATCAAAAATTTTGTCAAACTCTTCATAATCGTCATACACATCAGCCAACTCAAACAACAGTTCAATTCTTTCTTCGCCTTCAAATGAGTGAATAGCTCTTTCCAGCAATTCTACCGCTTTTTCCTGTTTATCCAACGCCAGGTAAACTTCTGTTCGAAGAATATAAAGATTAATATCACGGCTGTCAAATAATTCGGCGTGCTCCAGTATATCCAAAGCGTCGTGATATTTGCGTGCGCCAATTAACAGGTCCGCTTTTTTTATTAATAAATCGGATGAAAATGGGAAATGTTCCACAGCAATTTCAGCTGCTTCCAATGCCTTTGCCAAGTCATCCGCGTCGTCAAAGTAGTCAATTATCCTTTCAAACGATTCTTCATCTATAAAAGAATGATTCTTACCTTTTTTCAAATTCTCAAATTGACGCAATAACTCATCAAGGTATTCTTTATCTTGGTGGTAAGGATTTTCTCTCATGAAAAAAGTTGATAACTGTAAGATAGCTATTAAAACAAAGAATTGCCAGCTTTTTACAATATATTTTTATTATAATCGTTAAAGCCATATTAAAAAATATTTGATAAAAGGTTAAAATAATAAAGAATTAATTTATACATTTGTTGAAATGAAATGTAAAAAGTCCATAAAAAGCCATATAAGACAATCGATTACACTGATTGTTTTAATTCTTTGCGGACTTCATGTTTCAGCAGCCATTGGGATAGGTGGTGGAGAAAAAAAGAAGAAAAACATGGGAATTGAGTTTACTCCTATTTCTATTACTAATTCATTTACACTTAAAAGTAATTTAAGCTATAAAGGCAGTAAATTGTTAAGTGAGCCCAAAGTTCCTGAAATTCTTTCATTTAATTCGGTAGTGGCGTATCAACAAGGCAATACCACTTACATACTTCCTTACAAAAGCTCGGTAGCAATTTCTCCAAGTACAGGCAATTTGCAAATGCTCAACTTTAAAGTTAATATTCACAAATAACATTACGGGTTCTAAGAATTTTACTACGAGCCTAAAGGCCGGTTGAGTTATTTTTTTTATGGTACCGGCAGCGGTTTTTCATGGCATCATCGTTGCGTCGCAATCACTTCATCGGTAGTATTTCATGGCGGCTGTGGGTAATCGCAAATATTTTCTACCACAGTTTTGATGTTGAAATTTTCAACGCTTAATAGATATTCAACAGATGAACGGAGCGTCGCAACGGCTGTTCAATCAGGGAACTATCGCTGACCTCCCCCAAAAAAAATTACTCCATAGGGTTTATCATAAAAAAAGCCTGCAAACGCAGGCCTTTGTTTTTTTCTCATGTCATTTACAGAAATAATTATCTTAAGAAAAGCATTTCACGATATTTTGGCAATAACCATTCTTTATCATCCACCACCAATTCAAGTTTGTCGACATGATAACGAATGGCATTGAAGAATGGCTCTTTTACTTTGCTTTCGTATGCGATTGCTTTGTCGCGAGTATTTTTTATAACATTACATTTTTTTCTTTCTTCGATCATTTGCACCACTAACTCGCTTGTTTTGTTTATATAGTGGCACAATCTTTCCAAAATTTCCGCTTGTTTCGAATAAGATGCTTCAGGCATTCCCACTTCTCTCAATCCTTTAATATTTTGTATCAAAGTATTCTGATATTTAATAGCAGAAGGAAGAATGTGACTTGTGCAAAGCTCTCCCATAATACGGGCTTCTATTTGCAAATGTTTAATATATTTTTCCAACTCAATTTCATGACGAGCTTCCAGCTCTACATGACTTAATACATCATTACTTTCAAAAAGGTGTTTTGCTTTGTCGGATAACATGGCATCCAGTGCTAAAGGCGTTGATTTTACATTGGGCAATCCGCGTTTTTCGGCTTCTTGTTGCCAGGCTTCACTATAGCCATCGCCTTCAAATAGGATCTTTTCACTTGCCACCACATATTCACGGATGACGTGCATAATTGCAATTTCCTTTTTCTCTCCTTTTTCTATTAAGGCATCCACTTCTTTTTTAAATTGTTTCAGTGTTGCTGCCATAATAGTGTTCAACACAGTCATTGAGTTGGCGCAGTTGGCCGAAGAACCTACAGCGCGGAACTCAAATTTATTTCCTGTAAAAGCAAACGGTGAAGTTCTGTTGCGATCGGTGTTATCCAACATCAATTCCGGAATGCTTTTGTGAAGATCTAATTTTAGAATAGCTTCATCCTGCTCATCAAAGTTGTCGCTTACTCTTTCTTTAATATCCTGTAATACTTTTGTCAGGTATTGGCCAATAAACACCGAAATGATTGCAGGCGGAGCTTCATTTGCACCCAGGCGGTGATCATTTCCTGCGGAAGCGATAGAGCCTCTTAAAATATCAGCATAATCAAATACCGCTTTAATTGAATTCACAAAGAAAGTCAGGAACATGAAATTGGTTTTGGGTGTTTTGCCGGGAGCCAGCAGGTTTACGCCGGTATCTGTCGACATGCTCCAGTTGTTATGCTTTCCACTGCCGTTTATTCCCGCAAAAGGCTTTTCGTGCAATAATACACGCAAGTGATGGCGGCGGGCAACGCGATCCATAATATCCATCAGCAAAGTGTTGTGGTCTACCGCTACACTTACTTCTTCAAATATCGGCGCGCATTCATATTGAGCGGGAGCCACTTCGTTATGGCGGGTACGCAGAGGAATTCCCAGCTTGTAGGCTTCCGTTTCAAAATCTCTCATGAAAGCATACACTCTTTCCGGTATGGAACCAAAATAGTGGTCTTCGAGTTGCTGGCCTTTTGCGGAGGCGTGACCAAATACTGTTCTGCCACTTAAAACCAGGTCGGGACGGGCATTGAACATGGCTTCATCAATTACGAAATATTCCTGTTCCCATCCGAGGGTGGCGGTTACTTTATTTACGTTTTTATCGAAATAATTTGCAACTTCAACTGCTGCTTTATTAAGCGCTTCCAGTGATTTTAACAATGGCGCTTTATAATCAAGCGTTTCTCCGGTATATGACACGAAAATGGTGGGTATACATAATGTTTTCCCTTCGCCAATTTCCATAATAAATGCGGGTGATGAAGGATCCCATGCGGTATAGCCGCGAGCTTCAAAAGTGGCGCGGATACCTCCGTTAGGAAATGAAGACGCATCCGGCTCTTGTTGAATTAATGCCGCGCCATCAAACTCTTCAAGCGGTGTTCCGTCACTTTTTAAAGTAAAGAAAGAATCATGCTTTTCGGCGGTGGTACCTGTTAACGGCTGAAACCAGTGAGAGTAGTGCGATACACCTTTGCTTTCAGCCCATTGGCGAAGACCAGTTGCAATTTGATTGGCAACTGCACGGTCAATTTTTTTTCCGCCTTTTATGGAGGTGGCAAGACTTTTAAAGGCTTCGTCACTTAAAAATTCACGGGCTGTTTTAAGTGTAAATACATTTTCGTTAAAAATAGCGGTAATTTTTTTTGATCCGTTGGCAGGTTCAACGCCTTTGCTTCCGGAAAGATTGTTGATTGCATTTAAACGTAATGACATGGGTAAAAATTTTAGCTATACAAATGAACACTAATTCGGGCAAATGAACAATTTTTTTTGCCCATAAGCGCATTTTTTTACCCTAAAAAACAAAAAAGAAACATATATTAATTGACAAAAGATGAAAAAAGAATGTATTTGACTGAAATTTTATATATATTTTATTTTTTAATTAGTTTTATTCCGGGTATGGCCAATAGAATTGGTGCAACGAAAAATGGTAAAAAAATACTTTTATACCTGACTATTGCTCCCACAATATGAACTATATAGCCCAGAAAAAGCCACGTGGAAAAAAGAAGAAAGACCCCAAACAGGAAAAAGGCCCGTTGTTTCGTAGTGTAGGTTATTTTACAAAACAGGGCATAGAAAACCATAATAAGAAGCAAAATCAATTCAATGGCAAAGGGTATATATCTAAGCCCAAAACCCTCCCACAAATATGGTCTTAAAAAACCATGATTAAAAGCCTCGGGAAAGTTTGTAAGGAAACTTGAAAATGTGCTTTTTAATTCATTTATGGGTAGTTTGGTGTTTGCCTCAAGCTCATAAAAACCCACCCTTCTTTTTACAAGCCATTCTGGCAAATTGAATGAATGCGGAAGGTATTGCGATAAAAAGAAAGCAGCCGCACCCACGAGCAATGTGAAAGTTAAAATTTTATAAGCATGAGCAGGATATTTAAAGGCACTCACACATATGAATATGGAAGGAATTAGTAACAAGGCCACATAATTTCTTAGTAGCAATATAAAAAACAGGCATACCGCTATTTTCAAATATGCTTTCAGGTTCGATGTTTTTTGGTTAAAAAGCATACTTAACTGGTACGCTATAAAGCAGATCAGCATAAAAATGAGACCATCTTTATGCATACCGCTTGTCCAGAAAAATGTTGATGGAATAAAAAACGCCGTAAATGTTAAAAGCAGTTTTCGGGCTCCGGGAAAAATTAAATTATATGCTTTTGTAAATGCGATACAACCGAAAAATGTGAGGAATGTGTAAAATAATACATTGATGTAATAATTGCTAAAGCTAAGAACATTTAATAATGCCATAGGTTTTATGACCATTAAATCACGCAGATCATTCCAATACGAGTTTTTGTCTGAGAAAGGATTTAAGTAGTCATACGACGGGTCATAAACCCATTTCACGAAAAAGCTTACAGGATGTTTGTATAGATATGCGGTTTCCTCTACACTTTGTGAAAAAAGGCGCCAGGTGTCGGCTTCCGGAATAGGTTTGAAAATATATCCATAAATAAAACCGGCAACCAGTTTTGCCAGAAATAATAATATAAGCTGGTAAGATTTAAATATACTCGACCTAAAAAAAGGCAGCTTAGTAACCAGCCAACAAAGGATAATAAGGTATAAGAAAAAAAACAAATAAGTCAATATGAATATTTTAATTGCAAGTTAATCATCCTTTAAAAAAGAGAGTTCTATACTTCGATTTATTTTGTTATCGGCGGTAGTGCTACTATTAAGCATCGTTGTGTCACTCCCTTGTACGGCAGTAATGCTATTCAACAAGTTTTGAGTTATGAGTGTTTTTGAGTTAACCACAAGGTTCACCAGGAAAGCACAAGGCGCACAAGGGTTGGTAACAATTCAGCAAACCCTTGTGTACCGTAAGCCTCTATTGTGCCCTTGTGGTTAAACAACGGTGCTATTCGACATGTTAGCGCCAGGTGCAGGATATACAACTAAAAGAAATGTCTACTTTTTTCAGGACGTGGCATTGTTTCAGCTTTATCTAATATCTATAGCATTCTCAACTATAAAGCATTCTCCATTCTCAACTCTCCATTCTAAATTTATTGTCACTTTCAACTTTCAATTTTCAATTTTCAACTTATGTAGTTGTGTGCCCAATCTGTATAGCAAATCATCATATAATCTGATTATTTTTTTATTTTGTCCGGTTTTGTGGGTTGTAACTGGCTCAGTTTACTTAATTTTCACGCTAATTAAGGATATGGCAAAAATCGTTATAATGCTTAACAGGTTGGTAATCGGAGGTGCGCCTTTGGATACAGTACAATTGGCCGGTTATTTATCTGCAAAGCATGAAGTTTATTTATTGGTAGGAGAAAAGAATAAAGATGAGTATGACGCGTCTTTTATGCTTGAGCCTTATCCGGCAGTAAAAGTGATACATGTAAATGAAGTGCATCGGTCAATAAATTTGTTTAATGATGTGAATGCGTTCTTTCATATAAAAAATATTCTGCAAAAAATTAAACCCGATATCGTGCACACTAATGGTGCAAAACCGGGCCTGTTAGGAAGAATTGCGGCGGCAATGCTAAATGTACCCATTATAATTCACACATATCACGGACATGTATTCCACTCATACTTCAATCGCTTTTTTTCGCAGATAGTAGTTCGTGTAGAACGCTTACTGGCCAGGTATTCTACAAAAATTATCGCTATTAGCGAATCGCAGAAGAACGAACTGGCAGACATATATAAAATATGCTTGCCCGAGAAAATTGAAGTAATCAATCTAGGTATAGATGTAGCTAAGTTTAATAACAATAAAACAATTTCCGGGAAACTGTTTCGTGATAAATATTTGTTACAAGATAATGAAATCGCTATTGGTATAGTGGGAAGAATTGTACCCGTGAAGAATCATTTTTTATTTCTGGATGTTGTAGAAAAAACAATTGCCAAAACTTCAGTTCCCGTTCGTTTTTTTATTATTGGCGATGGCGCCTTGCGCAACGATTTGATGAAGACTTTGGATCGTAAACATATCGATCATGTATTTTTTCCCGAAGAACAAAAGGCAGCAACTGTAACATTTACTTCCTGGATTTTGGAAATTGAACAAGCAATGAATGGCCTTGATATTGTGGTGCTCACATCACTAAATGAAGGTGTTCCCATTGCGTTGCTTGAGGCGGGTGCAGCTTCCAAACCGGTGATTTCGACAAAAGCAGGCGCTGTAACTGAAGTGATAAATGACAATGAAACCGGGTTTATAATATCTGCATGCGATATTGCTGCCTTTAGTGAAAAACTACTTATGTTAATTGAAAACAAAGACTTGCGTCATACCATGGGTAATAAAGGCTTTGCGGCAATTGAAGAAAAGTATAGCAAACAAAAAGAAATGGAAAGTATTGATGCTTTGTATTCAGCATTATTAAGTTCACAAGCGAATATGTTGTGATTGCCGGTATGGGAGCTTAGGTAATCGTTAAGAAAAATTTGTTAGTATGCATAAAGCTGGTTGCCCTACTATAGCCAGCCAACTAGAAAAACAACCTGCTTTTCAGGACAAGGCACAAGACATTCTTTTCTGATTTCTGGCCTCTGACTTCGTTACTGCCCACCAGGATTCCTACCGTACAAGTGAGTGACACAACGATGCTTAATAGTAGCACTACCGCCGGCCCCCCAAAAATAAAATCTCACTACAGCACGAAGTATAACAATCAAAAGCTTTTCAAATCTAAAATTTCAAATCTCAAATCTTTATTACCTTTGCGCTTTCTCAGACCATCCTCATAAAACATGGAAATAACAGTAAAAACAGCCGAGCAATTACGTTTAACAGCCGAAGAATTCGAACTGATCAAACAAAAATTAGGCAGAACTCCAAATTTTAATGAATTGTGTGCTTTTAGCGCCATGTGGAGCGAGCACTGCAGTTATAAAAATTCTATTAAATGGCTTAAAACCCTTCCCCGCGAAGGCGGTAAAATGCTTGTGGCCGCCGGTGAAGAAAATGCAGGGTTAATGGATATGGGAGACGGATATGGCGTAGTATTTAAAATAGAAAGCCATAACCACCCTTCGGCTATTGAACCGTTCCAAGGTGCAGCAACCGGTGTGGGCGGTATTCACCGCGATATTTTTACGATGGGGGCCAGGCCGATCGCTTCTTTAAATTCGCTTCGTTTCGGAAATCTTACTGAAGCTAAAACCCAGCACTTGCTGGCCGGTATAGTACACGGCATTGGTCATTACGGCAACTGTTTTGGTGTGCCAACCGTGGCTGGCGAAATCTATTTTGAGCAGTGCTATCATACCAATCCTTTGGTAAACGCTATGAGTGTTGGGATTGTAAAAGCCGGCGAAACTATTAGCGCCACTGCTTCGGGAAAGGGAAACCCGGTAATTTTTGTGGGATCCGCCACCGGAAAAGATGGCATTGGAGGCGCTTCGTTCGCGTCTGCTGATATTACCGCGGAAAGTGCTGAAGATCTGCCGGCTGTTCAGGTTGGCGATCCATTCCAGGAGAAAAAACTGCTGGAGGCCTGTCTTGAAGTAATCCCTACCGGAGTGGTTGTAGGTATGCAGGATATGGGTGCTGCCGGTATAATTTGTTCCACCGCGGAAATGAGCGCGAAAGGCGGTGTGGGTATGCATATAGATTTGGATAAAGTGCCCATGCGCCAGCAAAATATGAAGGCCTGGGAATTGTTGCTTAGCGAAAGCCAGGAACGCATGCTGATGGTAGTGCAAAAAGGTAAGGAGGATGTGGTAAAAAAGATATTTGACAAATGGGATCTGCCATGCTCCGTTATTGGCGAAGTAACCGATGATGGATTATTAAGCTTCTACATGAACGGGCAACTGGAGGCGCAGGTTCCTGCCGAGGAATTGGTGCTTGGCGGCGGCGCTCCCCAATACGACAGAGATTATAGAGAGCCTGCGTATCTTGCAAAAACTAAAACATTTGATGCATCTGCTATTGAAGAGCCTGCAAATTTGCTGGATGTGGCAGTGCAGCTTATTCAAATTCCTAATATAGCATCCAAGCGTTGGGTGTATGTGCAGTATGACAGCATGGTGGGTGCAGCTAATACTTCAACAAATCAGCCTTCGGACGCGGCGGTTGTTTTGGCCAGGCCAAGTAATAAAGCGTTAGCTGTTACAACTGATTGTAATAGTCGCTACGTGTTTGCCGATCCTTATAAAGGCGCGATGATTGCGGTGGCTGAGGCTGCCCGTAATCTTGTGTGCAGCGGTGGACAACCTTTGGGGGTAACCAACTGTTTAAATTTTGGTAATCCGTATGACCCCGAAGTGTACTATCAATTTGTGCAGGCTATTAAAGGTATGGGCGATGCCTGCCGGAAGTTCGATACTCCCGTAACCGGTGGTAATGTAAGCTTCTATAATCAAAATCCGGATGGACCCGTTTACCCAACTCCAACTATAGGCATGGTTGGTTTGTTGGATTCATTGAACGATAGAATGACTATGGATTTTAAAGAAGAGGGAGATATTATTTACCTTATTGGTAAAAGCCGCGCAGATATTAACAGTTCGGAATATTTGCAGAAAATAAAAGGCGTGGAATTTTCTCCGGCGCCACATTTTGATATAGAGGAGGAATTTACGTTACAGCAGCAAATCGTGAAGCTGATTAAGGAAAAACTTATCGTTTCAGCGCATGATGTAAGTGAAGGCGGTTTGTTTATTACCTTAATTGAATCTTCGTTCCACAGAAATCTGGGCTTTGCGGTGCAATCAGCTAATGCCGATATTCGCAAAGACGCTTATTGGTTTGGTGAAGCTCAAAGCAGGGTAGTGGTAAGTGTAAAGAAAGATAAAGTAGTGGCATTTGAATCTGCGCTTGCCGGTCATGAGTTTTCAAAATTGGGAGTTGTTACAAACGGAACAATTTCTGTAGAAGATGAAAATTGGGGAAATGTTATTTCCTGGAAAGAAAAATACGATAACGCAATCGCGAACCTGCTTGCCGGTCATGAAAGTGAGCATGCACTTAGTGCGTTGTAGGGTGAGATTTGAAATTTGAAATGCGTTGGATTTGTCACTCACAACTCATAACTCACAACTCATAACTTTTTTGGTACCGGCGGTAGTGCTACTATTAGGCATCGTTGTGTCACTCACTTGTACGGTAGGAATGCTATTGAGCGAATTGCAGTTGTCGGTTGTTGGTGTTTTGAAATCAGATATCAGAAATAGGAAGACAAAAAACTCAGAGTACATCTGATCTCTATCCTCAAAAAAAACATTCATTCAATGAAAGAAACTACGATTATAGTTACGGGAGCGGCTGGTTTTATAGGAAGTTGTATGGTTGGCTTTCTTAACAGTAATGGATATACTAATTTAATATTGGTGGATGATTTTTCGCGAAAAGATAAAGAGCCAAACCTGTTGGGAAAAAAGTTTAAAGAAAAAGTAGACCGTGAGCAGTTTTTTAATTGGCTAAGCGAAAATAAAAATCCTGTTGATTTTATTTTTCATATAGGGGCACGTACAGATACAACAGAGTTCAATTACGCTGTTCATGAGCATTTGAATGTAGCATATTCTCAAAAAATATGGAACTACTGTGTTGAAAAAAATATACCGCTGGTATATGCTTCTTCAGCAGCAACATATGGTGACGGAGAGCTGGGTTATGAAGATAATCATGAGTTGCCCTTCAAGTTACGACCGTTAAATCCCTATGGAATTTCTAAAAATGAGTTTGACAAATGGGCCATACAGCAAACTAAACAGCCCCCATTTTGGGCAGGACTTAAATTTTTTAATGTATATGGTCCTAATGAGTATCATAAAGCCAGGATGGCAAGCGTCATATTTCATTCCTTTAACCAGATAAAAAAGGATGGTGTGGTGAAATTATTCAAATCCCACCGACCCGATTTTGAAGATGGCAAACAGCTTCGCGATTTCGTGTATGTAAAAGATGTTGTAAAGGTTTGCTATTGGTTGATGCTTACTAAACCCGCATCCGGAATTTATAACCTGGGCACGGGAAAAGCCAGGGCTTTTGAAGATCTTGTAAAGGCTACTTTCGCAGGCATTGATAAAGAACCTGCCATTGAGTTCATAGATATGCCGGAAGATATTCGCGATAAATACCAATATTTCACAGAGGCTGATATGCGAAAACTCTTAAATGTCGGTTACACCGAACCTTTTTATTCATTGGAGGATGGTGTGCAGGATTATGTAAGAAATTATTTGTCGCAAGGAAAGTTTTATTAATTTCGTTTCCGATATAAAGAAACATGCGAAAAAGCCATTTCACTTTTATAGTGGTGGCTTTTTTGTTTTAAAAGATCAGGTATGTATAAAAAGATTGCAATTATAGGCGGAGGTAATTTAGGAACAGCAATAGCTGAAGGTTTACTGAAAAGCGGTTTTTCCACTCCGGAGGATATTACTATTACAAGGCGAAATACTAATGAGTTACAGCCATTAAAAAATGCCGGATTACACGTTACCTCAAACAATAAAGAAGCGGTAAAGAATAGCGATGTAATTATAGTAGCGGTAAAACCATTTCAACTGAAAGAAGTAATTGATGGCTTTAAGGATGAATTGCAACCGGGGAAACATATTCTTGTATCGGTAGTTACTGGAATTTTCATTGAGGATATGCAAAATGCGGTGAAGAAAAATATTCCTTTTTTCCGTGCTATGCCAAATACTGCTATAGCTATTCGGGAAAGTATGACATGTATAAGTTATAACGGAGCCACAGAACAGCAGATTGATTTTATCAAAAATCTTTTTGAAAAACTGGGTAAGGTTGCCATAATTGATGAAAAGCTAATGGATGCCGCAACCGTACTGGGCGCATGTGGTACTGCATTTGCCATGCGTTATATAAGAGCCAACATACAAGGCGGAATCGAAATTGGGTTTAGTGCCGCAACAGCGAGCCTTATTGCTGCGCAAACTGTAAAAGGAGCAGCGGATCTGCTGCTTCAGAAAGGTGCGCATCCGGAACAGGAAATTGATAAGGTGACTACTCCAAAAGGATGTACTATTGCAGGGTTAAATGAAATGGAACACCAGGGATTCAGCTCTTCACTTATTCGGGGTGTTATTACCAGTTATAATAAAATTTTAAAAGGGTAGTTGAATAAATGGAGAGTGGAGAGTAGAGAATTGAGAGTGCTGTATAGTTGAAAGTTGAAAGTGCTCTTTACACTGATTGCAAGCCAAAACAAAAGCACTCACAACTCATAACTCATAACTCATAACTTGTTGAATAGCATTCCTGCCGTACAAGTGAGTGACACAACGATGCTTAATAGAAGCACTACCGCCGGTAACAAAAAAATCAAGGCGTAAAATATTATTATGCCGTGAGTATAACTGGCAATACTATTCGAAATTTTATGAAGGCTTTATATAATTAATTGTATGTTTCGCACAAGATGTTTCCCATTTTGTTAAGCTGTTAACTTAAAAAGTTGTAATAGTTGCCATTGTGTTCAGAACTGTAAGAATTGTTTTTGAAAAAACAATTTTTTGAGAGAAGAAAAAAATATAACTTTGCATTTCTAAAAGATAATGAATATTTTAGTGGGGTAGGGAATCTGATATCTGTTAAAAACGATTTTTGCTGGCCGTTTTCTTAAACTTAATTCCCTATAGTATGAAAAAAAGAAATTTACCAGCTTTGATTTTAATGGGTGAATTGCTGTTAATTACAGTTTTGCATGTTGTCAAACACAATCAGCAGGCGATACATAAAGAGCGCTTGGTGATTACGGAACAAAATGAACCACCGGCACTTCAATTGAACCAAAAAGTAGTTTACAAATTAAACCATTAGATTTTTACCTAACCTGATACTTCCATTATTCAATACCCTGGTTCCGTTAGGTTTGCTTTTACATTTTCAGGAATTGTCACAACTTTTTTCAGGTTGTAATCATATCCAACTATGCCTGTTTTTGCGTGGGCAACTGTGATGTATTCATCTTTTGCCAATTGCTTTTCTAATTTATAGAAAATGTCAAAGGAAACTTTTGTAAATTCTCCTGCACACACATTGATCAATACGGCATCGCCATAAAAAAGTTCTGCTTTATATTCAATAGCTGCATCAGTCATTATAATGCCAATGCCTTCCAGGTTCTGTTCTGAATAACCAAAGCTTTTTAAAAAGCGGCACCTTGCTTCATGAATTAATGATAGGATAATATCGTTTCCAACATGACCTCCATAGTTTAGGTCAGTAATTCGGATATCCATAATTGTTTGAAACGGAAAATGACCGGGGAGGTTGATTTTAATTCGCGCCATAAATAAGCATGTAATAAGTAAAAGTACAAAAGAAGGAGATGCAGCTTAGTTTTCCCGGATCAATTCTTTCAGGTTCAGGATATCCATACCATTACCTGCATTGGGAACAAAGCCGGATTGAACGATCTTGTTTCTCCATTCGCTAAGCTTTTTTTCCCAAACTGCACTTTCTACTAATGTATTGGGATCTGCGTCGCTATTATTGAGGAAGTTGTGACCATAAACCGCATTGAACAACTTAAGGGAAATCTTTTTTGTTTCTCCATTAGGTCCTGAAATGGTAATATAATTGCCATTCAAAACAAATTTTGCTGCTAATTCTGCAAGTGATTCTTTAATGCGTGGCGGATCAATATGCACTTTTGCTTTTGTTGTGATAAGTCCAACCTCAGCGGGTTCTGCAGGATGTATATTTCTATTACCGGAATATAATTGCTCACTATGAGAATTTTTCGCAACCAATTGTTTTAGTTGTGGTTTTAAATTTTCTTCTGCTTCTGTTGTTGCCGGTAAGTCATCTTCTGTATTATTGAGTGCAAGTCCCGGTGATTGCAATGATGGCAGATTATTATTGGTGTCGGTCATTGGCAATGCGGCGATTTGAGGGGCACTCTTTTTATTGAAAAGAAGTAAGCCTGTAGTGGCTACTGCAAGTAATACTGCCGCAGCTACAGACCATTTCAAAAAAGTAGTGATCTTTTTTACCGGAGTTTGCTTTTGAGGCAAATCATTATCAAGCGTAAAAGTAATCTTTTCGAAAGTTCCACCGGGGGGAGTGGCTTCGTAGTTGAATAACCTTTCTGAGGTATGTTTATATGCCGAAATGTTATCCAGCTCTATGGCAATTTCATCCCACACACCCTTTGGGGGAGTGGCGTCAAATTGCGCGAGTTTATTTTTTAACAGTTCCGACATTACTTAATCAAGCTTATTTTCTTCCAATAGGTTTTTAACTCTTTTTTGCAAAAGCATTTTTGCTCTTGCTAGTTGAGATTTACTGGTTCCTTCGCTTATTTGTAACAAGTCCGCAATTTCCTTATGTGAATAACCTTCAACTACATAAAGGTTAAATACGGTACGGTATCCTGGCGATAATTCCTGAATTAGTTGCACAATGTCTTTTTCGGCCAAATTATCAAGGGCATTTGCAGAAAAATCTTCAATTGTTCTTTCCTCATTTTCAGTGATACTGTTAAGATACACCTTTCTTCGAAAATGTTCAATACAAGTATTTACAAAAACCCTGCGCATCCATCCTTCAAAAGAACCTTCACCTCTAAATTTTTCCAAATTCTTAAACACCTTAATGAAGCCTTCCTGTAATAGATCGGCGGCATCATCATGGTTAGAGGTGTAACGAAGGCATATACCATACATCTTAGGAGAAAATCTTTGATATAAAGCCTCCTGAGAACGTCTGTTACCTTCAAGACACCCTTGAATTAAGTCGTGTTCTGATATATTTTGGTTGCTTTCTAAAAGCACTTTTTTATTTTCTAGAGTAATAAAAAAAACTTAAAAAAGTAAAACTATTAAAATCTACTGTTTATTTAAAAATAAAACTAATTTTTCAGTAGCTTTCTTCCTATGGCTATAGTGGTTTTTTTCTTCCATTGTCATTTCTGCAAATGTTTTTGTTGCGTTCTCTGGTATAAAAACAGCATCATACCCAAAACCGTTTGTTCCTTTGGGTGAGTATGCAATGCGGCCTTCACAAATACCTTCGAACAAATATTTCCTGTCATTTAATATAAGTGCAATAACTGTTCTAAAACGGGCTTTCCGGTTAGTTTCGCCTTCCAGTTTACTTAGAAGTTTCTCAATATTTTTCTGAAAATCCTTGCCGGCTCCTGCATACCTGGCGCTTTTTACGCCCGGTTCCCCATTCAGGGCATCCACTTCCAAGCCTGTGTCTTCACTAAAACAATTGATATTTTTAAGAGAATAAATGGTGCATGCTTTTTCTATAGCATTATCTTCAAGGGTATCGTGTGGTTCTGGTATTTCTATATCAATTTCTGCATCCTTCAATGAAACGATTTCGAACTTTTTGTTAATGACAAATTGAATTTCTTCAACTTTATGTTGGTTGTTGGTTGCAAAAATTAATTTCATAAAAGGTTGCAAATGTATTATATATTTAGCAATTGTTTGAGGCTTCCCCAAAGTTTAGCTTTGAGCTGCTTTCCATCGGAGGTATTTTGATTCAATATTTCAAAGGCGGGAGTATTAATAATGTTAATAGAGTTTTGAGTTCTTATACTGAAGTGTTCATCTGTAATTAATTGAGGGGCAATCTGCTCTACACCGAAATTGATAATATGTTTTGGGTGTAATGGTTGCAATTGTTCTAAGGTGATCGGTTGGGAATAACAATTAACAATTGCCACGTCTCCCAGGTTTAGTTGGCATGCTTTAAGAATATTTCCAAGAAAATCTAATTGAATCTCAGGTAAATAAACTTCATTGGGGTAATAAACCAGGATTACAAAATGCTGCAGATTTTTCCCCAGAAATTGCAATGGTTTTGAATCCGGCATTTTTAATTCTTCTTTCCCGGAATGTATATTGGCATTTTGTGGTTCCTCCACAAGAAGCTTTTTATATAGGCCTGCTATAAGAAAATCCGGCAATTGTACGCTGTTAAAACTCATCGTATTGTATTTTGGCAACCACTAACTTTTGTTGTTTCTTTGCACAAATGTAAATGAATATGATTGCCACACATACTATACCGGTTACAAAAATTGAGAAAAGTAAATTGCCTTCGGCCAACCTGCTGAATGCTCCTTTTGGAAAATATTATACTGACTATATGCTTGAGGCAGATTATGTTGACGGGGAGTGGAAAAAAGTGGAGATAAGACCATATCAGCCTTTGCTTATCGGTCCGGCAAATATGGCTTTACATTACGGACAAGCAATTTTTGAAGGCATAAAGGCATATAAAAGCGCCAGTGGTGAAGTTAAAATTTTCAGACCGCACGATAATTTCAGGCGTTTTAATATTTCTGCCGAGCGTTTATGTATGCCGGATATATCTGAAGAGATATTTATAGAGGGAATGCGCCAGTTAATAGATATTGAAAGAGACTGGGTGCCTACAATGGATGATCATTCCTTGTATATACGCCCCTTTATGTTCGCAACAGATGAATCGTTAGGAGTAAGAGCATCAAATACATATAAGTTTATTATCATATTGTGTCCTACAGGGCCATATTACAGTAAACCCATGAGAATATATGTAGAGGAAAAATACACCAGGGCAGCACCTGGTGGAGTTGGTTTTTCAAAAAACGCCGGGAACTATGCCGGAAGTCTTTATCCCGCAAAAGTGGCAAAAGACAAAGGTTACGATCAGGTTTTGTGGACTGATGCCTTTGAACATAAATGGCTTCAGGAAGTGGGAACTATGAACGTATTTTTCGTGATTAATGATGTAGCAGTAACTCCGGGCCTGGAGGAAGGAACTATTTTGGCCGGCGTTACCCGAGATAGCGTAATAGTACTACTGAAGGAAATGGGCTTAAAAGTAGAAGAACGAGCCATAAGTATTGACGAATTGATCAACGTATATAAAGCCGGGAATTTAAAGGAAGTTTTCGGAACGGGAACCGCGGCCACCATTTCTCCAATAAAAGAATTAAAGTATAAAGACACGGTTATGGAATTTAACCTGGACGAATGGAAGATTTCCCCGGAAGTGAAAAAAAGACTGGATGGAATTAGATGCGGAGAAACAGAAGATAAATATAATTGGTTGGTAACTGTTTAATTTTCACAAGTTTTACACAACTATAAAATATTTTTTAAAAACAGTATTTTTAAATTTGGTATTTAAGGTAATCAAAATTACCTTTGCCGTCCCAAATAAAAAAGGTTATAATGCCTACAATACAACAATTAGTTAGAAAAGGTAGAGAAATTATTAAAGCTAAAAGTAAGTCCAGAGCATTGGATGCATGTCCTCAACGTCGTGGTGTTTGTACGCGTGTATATACTACTACGCCTAAGAAACCAAACTCTGCTTTACGTAAAGTTGCTAAAGTGCGTTTGACAAACAAAGTGGAGGTAATCGCATACATTCCCGGTGAAGGTCATAATTTACAAGAGCACTCCATTGTATTGATACGCGGAGGTCGTGTAAAAGATTTGCCAGGTGTGCGTTATCACATAGTTCGTGGTAGTTTGGATACTGCCGGTGTGAAGGACAGGAAGAAGAGCCGTTCTAAATACGGAACAAAGAAAGAAAAAGCAAAAAAATAATTTTAATTCATCAAGCTGTTTAAATAGATTTTTCAATGAGGAAAGCGCAAGCAAAAAAGTTACCTCTGGCTCCCGATGCTAAATATAATGACAAGCTGGTTACACGCTTTGTTAATAACATCATGTGGGAAGGTAAAAAAAGTATAGCATTCGAAATTTTTTACGACGCTCTTGATAAAGTAGCCAAAATCACAAATGAAGATGGCTACGAAATTTGGAAAAAAGCTTTGAGTAATGTAACTCCGGGTGTAGAGGTAAGAAGCCGTCGTATTGGGGGTGCTACTTTCCAAATTCCTTCAGAGGTGCGTCCTGATAGAAAAGTTTCTTTAAGTATCAAATGGCTGATCCGCTATAGCCGTGAAAGAAACGGTCGCAGCATGGCCGACAAACTGGCTAACGAAATTGTTGCTGCCAGCAAAGGTGAAGGTGGAGCTTTCAAAAAGAAAGAAGATACTCACCGTATGGCTGAAGCAAATAAAGCCTTCTCGCACTTTAAAGTATAATTTTCTATATAAAAGAATTATATAAGCCGTTGTTAAAGCAATGGCTTTTTTTGTTGGTGTATATTTACTTGTTAGATTTGAAATTTGAGATTCTTCTATACAGTATTTGCAATAAAACACTGTCCACATACTTTCACGAAAGCTCGAAACAAAGCTTCTCAAATTTCAAATTTCAGATATCAAATCTGTCACTCACAACTCATAACTCATAACTTTTATGTAACCGGCGGTAGTGCTACTATTAAGCATCGTTGTGTCACTCACTTGTACGGTAGGAATGCTATTGAACAAGTTATGAGTGATGAGTTTTGAGTTATGAGTGCTTTTGTTTTTGCTTGCAAACAGTGTATAAAGCATTCTCAACTCTCCACTCTCAATTCTCCATTTATTCAAGCTCTGCAAGGCTTGTAGCCTTGCAGCCTTATACTGTTGCTTTTAGCAACAAACTTGGTGCTGACAAATTAATTTTGCAACACATTATGTTGTATAATTATTTTTGTCACAACAATAATTCAATGAGATTTCTCGCCCGGTTGTCTCATGTGAGACTTGGTGCATAATCACAAATATGTTGAAAATAAGCGGGCTTGAAATGACGGTAACAGCTATAGTTGCGAAATGATTGAAAACCGTATAGAATGCTCCTCCGTCGTTTCGAGTCCCGGCAGAGCAGTATGTATGAATTAAAATTTCAGCCCTTGTAGTTGTTCGGGGATTCGCCGTTGTTGCATGTGTAGAGCGGCACTGTGCTTAGGCACACCAACAACCAATGAGGGTTTTCGATATTAAACCCTCAACTCAATAGCATTACTACCGATGAACGAAATGCGACGCAACGATGCTTAACCGGAGTTACAAAAGCCGGGTCTAAAAAAGTAAAACAATTTGCAATTAGTAGGGCACAAGTTTGGCTAAGCTTTCAAACAATGCTATCATACTTGCGCCAGTTGGGGCTGGCAGCAGGAAACTCTTTTACTGTAAATGATCTTGTAAAAATATATCTGTTATTGTTATAGCAGTAAAATATATTCGAAATATTCAGCAAAAGTGATACTTATAGCTCAAATTGCTGCCACATTTGGTTCAAAATTGGCAATAATTAGTTTTTTTTCCGAATGAGTATTATTCTTACAATCTCTAAATATAATTACTTTAAATACCCTATTCCAATAATTACCTGCTCAATTTTTACTGAACCTTAACGTTAGATTTTATGATTGCTTACAAAATGAAATTTCGTTTTAATGAAAGTTTCCTTTCATTTCTTATCTTTTTATTTATACCGTTATTTACTAAAGCGCAAAGCCCGGGTGATAGTATTTCTGCTTCTGCAATAATTTCTATTAAAGTGGATAGTCAATTATTGTATCAAAAAGCTGAAAAGTTTATAATAGAACCGGAATTGGAGCCGCAACAGCCACCCAAGATCAGAGTAATGGGAGCAGTGGCTTCTTCTTACGATGTTGGTGAAATACCCTATACCACAGATGTTACAAGCAGCGGTGCTTACACGGTAAATGTGCCTATAAATGTGTTTCCTGGTATTAATGGAATGCAGCCAAACATTTCGTTGGTTTATAACGGTCAGGCAGGGAGCGGCAATGCTGGTTATGGATGGAATCTTTCAGCAGCATCAGTTATTACCCGGAGATATGCTGACAAATACCACGAGGGGTATACAGCAAATGTAGAAATGCATTTGGCAGTTCCTTTTCTTTCACTTGATGGTCAAAAGCTAATAGCTGTGAATGTAAATGGTTCTATATTAGAATATCAACCAGAAACAAATAACTCAATAAAAATTATAGCAGACAGGAATAAAATGTCAGTTGCGAACGCAATAGCAGCTTCTGTATATTACCCCAATGGCAATAAAGCAGAATACAGTAGTGACGAAACAGGGCGATTTTTTTTTCTAACGAAATTGACTGACAACAATAGCAACTATATTGAATATGTATACCAAAAAAATAGTAATGGAGAAAGGCTATTGACCGAAATAAAATATGGTGGCAACAGCTTACAAGGTACTACACACTTTGCCAGTGTAAAAATAATTTATCGTGACAGGCTTGACTTTAAAAAGAATGTTTATGAAAATTGCTTTACGTTTCCGCAAAATTCAATTGTTAACTACATACAGGTGTTCTACAATGGTGCAGAACAGAGAAGATATACATGCGCTTATATATCACCTACTGGCTTCTCTACACAATTACAAAAGATAAGTTTGAGTGAGTTGGGTAAAGAATTACCACCCCTTATTTTTAATTATGGTAATAGTACTGTAGACAATGTTTCTCAGTCAACAACGGAAGTAACAGAACGTTATGCGGATATGAGCAATACTAAAGTAATTGTACAGCCGGGGCGGTTTGCTTATTTTGATGAGAGTGATGGTGTTATTGTATATCCTAATAAAAATGCATGGTCCACAACAAAATACAATAATATCACAGCACTATGGGGTGAATATAGTCCTAGTGAAAACATTTATGTTTATCAGGATCTTTCTTCTTCATATAGTATACCTTATAAATTGAGTCTCGGAGAAGGGTTCCGAACAGCTCTGACTGGGAATATAGATGACTCTCAGGAGGATGAGATAATCAAAATTAATGCAGTGGGAGGATATGGTGGTTATGAGACGTTAACAATAGGAGCGTACACCCCAAATGTATACGGAGGATTTTACAAAGTGAAAGAGTCTGTTTTTACTCTTCCAACTTATTCATCGCAAAATGGTTTTTATAATGCAACACCGAAATAGTTTTTGTTAGGTGATTTTGATGGAGACGGACGTAATGAAATATTTGCAGTAGAAGTGAATAAGTTTTTTATGAATGTTGGTCCTGATCCATGCCACACTTACATTTTTGATATAATGAATGGCACAAGGCTTTATACCGGTACATCAATCAATTATAAAAGTGGAGATATATTGTTTACAGGCGATTATGATGGGGATGGAAGAACAGATGTTTTTCATATCAATGAGTCAGGGTTTCGTGTTTATAGTTTTAATGTTTCTGCAAAAAATGATTGGGCGAATGCAACAATAAGCATTATCGAGTATACCAACAATGTCAATAATACATATATCACCAGTCAAAATTGGCAGTACTTTCCTGGAGATATAAATGGTGATGGGAAAACCGATATATTATTTGTTCGTCTTAATAACTGCATATATTATAAAGCAAGGGCCATAATATCAACAGGGTGTTATGATCCTTTAATAGTTGAGCAGCCTATAAACTGCCTCTCTACTCGTGCAGACCATGTGAGGTTTGTGGATATGAATGGCGATGGCATGAGCGATTTGGTAACAGTTTATGGAGATCAGGTATCCATAAACTATTCAGAAGGTAATACGATTAGCACTACAAAAATCCAAAAATATGCTATTCCTACAAACAATGTATACTCCACTGTAGTTGTGGCTAATTTAAAGGATCCGGTAAGCAAGCAATATATTTTAAATGTATATGATAAAATTACTAAAGTAAAATTTAATCGCAGCGAAGCCGATGAAAACAGAATGACAGGTGTTACTAACAGTATGGGAGTGAAGACTGGCATTGCTTACAAGCATCTTGATGATGGAGGATATAATTATACTTATCAAAAGGGTTACGGCGCACAATTCCCTTATCAGAATTTTTATGGACATTTGTCAGTTGTTTCAAATATAAGCGAAACTTTAAAAAGCAATCTGATCAGTAATACAGAGTATACTTATCGAAATGCTGTTATACACAAACAAGGCCTTGGCTTCTGCGGTTTTGAGCAAATAAGTGCTTACAATAATATCATAGGCAATAATATTACACGTACTTATAGCCCCACAAACTTTGGTCTGCTGCAAAAAGAAGAAACAAATGTTTCTACCATTACCAACACATGGAGTGTAAATGTGGATAATAGTAAAAGAGCAACTATACGCTTTACCGGGGTGCAGGCTTATGATAAGCTAACAGGCCAAAGCCGCTCTACCGCCAATGAGTACAATGCTTATGGAAATGTTACAAAATCTACAGTTTCTTATGATGATGGTAGTAAAGATATTTCAGAAGTATCCTATGATAATATAACCACAAATAAATGGCTTATAGGATTGCCTACACAAACCATCAACACAAGGCAAACTGCAACCGGCTCTTGGATTACAAAAAATACACTTACTTATGATGTTGGCTATAGGTTGCAACAACAGGTTTCTTTTGTGAACGATTTGCAAACAGGTAAAACAAGTTTTACTTACGATAACTTTGGTAATGTGCTTACAAAAAGCATTAGTGCTTATAACAGTGGAAATACGCTTACAACAAAGTATACTTACAGTGTCAACGGTTTATTTTTAGGAACAGAAACCAACCCGCTTAACCAGGTAACGGGTTATACCTATAATGCACAGGGACTTCTTTATACAAGTAAAGATTTTAAAGGAAATATCACCTATTATACTTATGATTTGCATAGTCGTAAAGCCTCAGTTACAACTCCTGATGGAGTAATTGTTACAACTACACGCCAATGGGAAGATGGCGCTGAAGCAGGAAGTAAATATGCTGTTATAACCACTACAACCGGAGCGCCGCAGTCCATTGCTTATTATGACGAGTTAAACCGTGAAGTACGTAAAAAACTGAAAGGGTTTGATGGTAACTGGGTGAATACCGATAATGAGTACAATTATAAAGGTCTGCTTCATAGAACTTCGGCTCCTTATACAACAGGTACTAAACTGTGGACTACAAACTCCTATGATGCATATAACCGTCTTAACGAAACCCTCAGTGCCACAGGAAGCAAAACTACATATACTTATAGTGGTGCTGCCGTTACTGCAAACACCAATGGTAATAGCGAAACCCAAAATTATAATACTTTTGGTCAACTTACAAGTATTACAACTCCGGCAGGTACCATCAGCTATATTTTGCGTGCTGATGGACAACCATCCTCTATTACCTCGCCTGGAGGTACAACCAATATTGAATACGATTGCTATGGTCGTCAGAAAAATCTAACTGATCCAAGTGCAGGCGTTACAAGTTATGCTTATGATGCTGATGGAAATTTAAACTCGCAAACAGATGCGAATGGGAAAACGATCGGCAGCACTTATGATATTTATGGAAGAATAATAACAAAAACGCAACCTGAGTTTACTACTACATACTCATATGATACAGACGGAAGATTAAAGGATGTAATCAATACTAATAATACATCTTGCAGTTATGCTTATGATGCACTTGGCAGAATTACTCAGAGCAAGGAAAAAACAGGTGTTAATGAGTATAGTGTAAATTACACATTTGATGCCAGCGGAAGGTTGGATAAAGCTATTCACCAGCCATTTAATTTTACAGTGCAACATTTTTACAATGGCAGTGGCTACCTGAGCCTATTAAAAGACGGGCAGGGAGCAGTGTTATACACGATAGATAAAGTAAATGAATATGGACAGCAAACCCAACGCACCGTTTACAGTGGAGCTTTAACGGAAACTAATACTTATAATAACTATGGCCTGCTAACAGGAATGAAAACCTTACTAAGCAGTGGTACAGTTGTTCAAAACAAAACCTTTGATTTTGATGCTGTGAAAGGCAATCTTAATAGCAGGACGGACACTTATCGTGGGCTTATAGAGAGCTTTAAGTATGATGACCTTGATCGCCTCACCAATTACGGTGCTGCAGGCAAACCACAAACCATTACATACAATAGCGGGACAGGAACTATAGCCGGCAAAACCGACGCGGGATCTTATCAATATGGCATTGGTTCTAAACCCTACCAGGTATCGGAAATAATTGAAGATAAAACCAAAATGCCCTTGACACAGGCTATGCAAAAAATAAGCTATGCTTCTTTTGCAAGGCCGGTACAAATTGACCAGGCTGGTTATGTGGCAAACTTTACTTACAGTGACAGCTATTATAGAGCAAGTATGCAGTTATTGAACAACAGCGCTATTGCATTTACACGTTACTATTTTGCTGGGGGACAATATGAGAAAACAGTGCAGTCTGCCGGCGGCACAGAAGAAATTCTGTACCTTGATGGTTCGCCTTACGATGCAACCATAGCTTTGCAGAAAATAAACGGAGGGGCACCAAAGCTGTTATACATTAGCCGTGACCATCTTGGTAGTGTTACCGCTATTGCAGATGTGCAGGCCAAAAATATACTGGCTGAATACAACTACGATGCATGGGGAAGGCTCCGCAACCCTGCAACATGGGAAGTATATGCAACAGGCTCCGAACCTGAATTGATACTTCATCGTGGTTATACGGGCCATGAGCATTTGCAGCAGCTTGGTCTTGTAAATGCTAATGCGCGGTTGTATGACCCACTAATTAGTAACTTTGTGAGTGCGGATCCTTATATTCAGCAACCTGCAAATCCTGTTAATTATAACAGGTATGCCTATTGCTTAAATAATCCGCTAAAATATACTGACCCAACTGGTGGCATATCTCAATTTTGGAAGCGGGTATTAAGCATAGCAACTGGAACAGAATTGTTAGCTTCACAGCATGCGGTAACTGCATTTGTTAGTGGTTTAATACAGGGTAGGGACATTTCAGAAGCAAACAAACGGGCAACCCAGTCCTGGCAAATATCTGATGGCATATTTGAATATGATGAAGACAGATCTTCTTTTTGGCAGGCAGGATGGCAGATTGTTTCACGTTTAACCTGGCAGGCAGGAAGTACCTTGGTTGGTGATTTGATGGCACAAGCGCCAAATGGCAGAGGGGCTGTAAATGAAGTGGGCTATTTTCATGGTGCAACTGTACTTTCTACAAATGAAGGAATTGAGCGGGGGGCAGGAATGAGTGTGGGTGGTTTTATTTTTCTTAACCCGGCGGATTATCGATTAGGATTGAACTTTAATAATGCACTTCTTATTCATGAATATGGACATTTTGTGCAGGCAAGACAATGGGGCGCGATTGGAGGACTAACTGCCGCATTGAGTAGTTTGCGAAGCGCAGCACCACGAAACAGGACTGCTGCAGATCATGACAGACATTGGACAGAAGCAGATGCTAATAGCCGTTCATTAAAGTATTTTTTGAAAACAGGACGTTTGTCAGATATTAATGATGACATACACCGTGATCAATTTGAAGAATATCGAAATTTTATACGTAGGAATGAAAATATTAATAATAGGGACACTTATTTGTTTTGGTCTTTATTTGGAATGTCATTTAGATAATTACTAAAAAAAGAATTATGAAATTACGAAACACTTTATTGATATTTCTTTTAATAGGAGCTAGCTTAATATTTCAGGCTTGTCCAAAACCTCGTACTGATTTGATAAATGTGGAATTTCAAAACCACTCGGCTGGCGAAATTCTTGTGCTAAACTATATTTGTTCAAGGAATAATTGCGATAGCGTATATTTTGCTCGAAAAAAATATAACAGTAATGCTGATTTATATAGCGAAATTGTTCATAAAGTAGTAAAACCCAACTCATCTAATAAAATACAATTAGGAACTGAAAATGGAGTTAGAATTGGATATAATGATACCGACGATTGGTTCATCATATTTGATAAAGAAAAATTTCTTGCCACTGACTGGAATGATCCCAATGCGCCACGTGATTTTATATTGAAAGTTGTAAAGGCAAGTTCATGGGATGATTTGGTGAGAATGAATTTTACGGTTACCTATCCGTAATAGAAAAATAAAACATCATGTGATTTAGAAATATTTTGGTGCAATTGTTGGTTGTGTAGGGGTAGCACACCAACAACCAGTATAGCTCTTTGACATCAAACCTACAGCTTGATGTGACACAACAATACATAAACGGACTAATGTTAGTAACAAAAAATAGAAAAGCTGTTGGTGAAGCTAACACAAAAGGCTACATTCAACACCAACAGCGGCAATAAATGATAAGCCCAGATAATTATGTACAGAGTCCTTTAGATCCATTGAATTATGACAGGTATGGATATGCGAGGAATAACCCGCTGGTGTATACTGATAAGGATGGGAATTTCTTTTGGTTAATACCCGTAGCTATCGGAGCGGTGATGGGTGGTTATTCTGGTTATAAAATAGGTGAAGCCAACGGTGCAACTGGCTGGAATATGTTTGGATATATAGCAGGAGGAGCTGCAATAGGAGCTGCTTCAGATTATGTAGGCGCAAGTATTGCAACAGGCGGTGGGTTTATGGCAAACACAATGGGGATTGTTGCCAGTTCAGCAATGAATTCAATGGGAATGAGTATGCTTAGTGGTGGGCAAATAGCTCCTAGTGTAAGTTTTGGAGTTGCATCTTTTGATTTTGGCACTGGGGAATGGGATTATTTGGGAAAGAAGGGAAATTCGTTTACAGAAAATGTAGGGTATGGGTTGGGAGCTTTAGCTAATGTGAGTGATGTTTTGGCTGGATTTAAACCTGGAAGTGTCGAATTAAGGACAGAAAATGATCCTGGATATTCCAAAGAAGTGGATGCACAAGGTAATCCTATTCCGCATAAAGATTTAATAGGGCATTCTCAATTAAATTTGGAGGGAAAGGTTGTTATAGACTGGGGACCCACAAAAGCGGTTTCAGGATTTGGGGATTGGGTTCCTGGAACTAATTCTTATGAAAATGGTCAGCTAATTCCTGCGAGCAAAATGAAATGGGATCCTTTCAAAATTACTGGCGTTAATGTTGAAAGAATAAAGCAATATTCTACATATTTGAGTAAAGGAGGTAACTATAATTTGGCTTTTAATAGTTGTGTTTCAATGACCTCAAGAGCTCTTAATATGTCAGGGGTTTTTAATATTGGAATACATCCATACATTCTAAATGCTCAGATGTATTTGAGATCAATTGGAATACGTCCTTTCTTATATTCTTACATGCTTTATTAGTTTTTTATGTACAAATTATTATTAATTATGTTTTTTATAGGATGTAGTACTCATCCGTCCTACAAAATGGTAAGTATTCAAATAAGTAAAATGTCTTTTTACATGGACTTTCAGCGAATAGGTTATACGACAGCAAGTGCCTTGACTCATTTTGATGAACTAGTTAAAAAAGAAATAGGCTTTTTAAAAGTGCAACAACAAGATTATGAAAAGCTAGAGCAAATTATGATTAAAACGCCGCCATCTAAATTTATACAAACAAAACTTGGACAAAATTTATGTTTTGTTATTGCCGAGATAAATGGTGCTGTTTGTAAGTTAGTTATTTCAGATTCACTTATTATTGATTATACTAATCTAGTTTATTATTGGATTAAAAATAAAAGTGATATAGATGAGTTGAGCAGACTAATTAGCAGATATAAAGAGTAGGAATGCAAAATTTATAGTTTTTTCTTTCGTTACAAGTGTTTTTACAAAAGTTTGAATTTGTGATCCCAAAACAATTCATTAAATAAAAACCATGAAAAATATTGATAAGTATATTCTATTTATTGTTAAGTATGAATTTACTTGCTCAGACGCTTACTTTCAACGATATTCGGCCTTAGCGCGAATTTTCCAAAGGACATCCGTACTAAACAAATTTACCAAATATTCAATTGGAAACAAGAGGTATAATAGGTAAATAACAATACTACTATGAAATATTTTGTAATTGCAGTAATGCTATTTTTTAATATAAATTTATTCGGACAAGTGCGAAATTTTAATGATATTCCGAAGGATATTTTAGGAGAGCTGGATAAAATGGGTATTGATGACTCTCCCTTGTTAAACTGTTACGAAAGTGCTTTTTAAAATGCAATTTTCAAGAACAGTTTAAAAGGGTTTGACTTTACAGGTAAAAAAGTTGGATTTCTTTTAGCGGGAAGCAAGCGGAATAAAAAAGAGTTTTTTAAAGAAGAAAGAGAAAGATATCAGAATAGCTCTACTTCTATCAACAGCATGTTGTATGTTTTTGATACCACCCAAAAAGAAAAATCCGGAGGGTATGATGCTGCGATTGTTTACTGGAGTAAGGTCTTAATACCAATAAAAAATGTAATTAAAAAACTAAAAGAGAATAAATAATTAGGATTAATTAGTCAGCTCGCAAATTTACAAATATTACTAATTATTTTAGTATATTTATGCTAAGTAAATTAGTTATTCAAAGTGTTTTAATCAGTCAGCATTTTCGTAAATAGTTTAAAACTGAAAAAGACTTTGGCTGCGAGCAATTAGTAAGGCAAACAACGGAAAAATAAAATTATCAGCAGTAAAAACACTATTATGCTTAAAAAAATTCTTTTCTCTATGATTGCAATTTTTGCTTTCACTTGTTTACAGGCAACACCGCCTACTACACAATGTGGTATTTTGTACACTTATGATGCGGCGGGCAACAGAATAAAACAGGAGTATTATTGTAAGGTGGTTGGCAGTGCCAACCCAACAAATACAGGCAATGCAAATGATAATACTTCTTTTTCGGTTGTTAGCGCCATGTACCCTAATCCTACTACTGGTAAGGTATATATTAGCTTTTCAATGCAAATGACAAATGCTGCTGTGGTTATTAATGATATGAGCGGCAGAGTAGTTAAGACTTTTACCGGCAATGGCCAAAAATTGGAAGTTGATCTTTCCGGTTATGCTGCCGGTATGTATGTTATTACAATCAATGATGGTAAGAATGTGTTTAGTGGCAAAATAATTAAGCAATAGAGGTACAATTTTTTATCGCGCAGCATGTTGCGCATAACCTTGCACGTTAGCTTTGCCAACAACTATTTTTCGGTTACCGGCATTGGTAACTCCGGTTAGGCATAGTTGCGTCGCATTACGTTCATCGGTAGGAATGCTATTGAGCGGTAGTGTTGAATAAATGGAGAAGGGAGAGTGGGGAATGCTGTAAAGTTGAAAATTGAAAGTTGAAAGTGCTTTAAGCATTTATTGCAAGCCAAAACAAAAGCACCAACAACTAACACAACCAACAACCACCTTGCTCAATAGCATTCCTACCGTACAAGTGAGTGACACAACGATGCTTAATAGTAGCACTACCGCCGGTATCAAAAAAGTTATGAGTGATGAGTAATGAGTTTTGAATGAGAAGAGCAAGCTCATTACTCATAATGTCACGTCCTGAAAAAAGTAGACAGTTTTTTAGTTGGTTGTCACCCACTGGCGCAAACATGGTAGTTCAGCCAAGAGTATAGCCAGGCTTGTGCCAGATTGCTTTTTTTCTTTTATTACAACAAGAGGATCATTGGTTGTTGGTGTGCCTTCGCATGGTGGCCTCCCTACACACGCAACAACGGCAACTCTCAAACATTCTTGTTTAATACAGCGCCACTGTCTTCTGATATCTGATATCTGATTTCTCTACTGCCTGCTGTCCACTGCCTACTGACTTCTGATTTGACTTAAGCATTTCAAATCTCAAATCAACAAAAAGCACTACCATGTACATTTCTTACTAATGTACCCTGCAGTGCTTTTAACCAACTTAATTTAAACAAACAATGTTCTTCTGTGAGACGCTAACTCTTAAAGTTAGTCATCATCTTTATCTTCATCAACAGAAGGATCCGGCATTTCAAAGTTGTTAACATCTTCCGTTTGCGGAGTTTCTTCAAGCACAATAGGTTCTTCTATTGGCATGGTAGATTCAACTATTGGTTCTTCAATTGGCATCGACACCGGTTTTACCTTGGGCGCAACCTTTTTTACAGCCTTCTTGGGCGCGGCCTTTTTAACTACTGTTTTTTTTACCGGTGCTTTTTTTAATGGCGCTTTTTTTACAGCTTTTTTAGGTGCTGCTTTTTTCACTACCTTCTTAGGCGCTGTTTTTTTTACAACAGGCTTTTTAATAGCCGCTTTTTTCACCACCTTTTTCGCACCAGCTTTTTTTGCTACCGCTTTTTTGGGTGCAGCTTTTTTTGCTACTGCTTTTTTTACAATTTTTTTAATTGTTTTTTTAGGCGCAGCTTTTTTTGCTACTTTTTTTACTGTTTTTTTAGGCGCGATTTTTTTTGCAGCTTTTTTGGGTGCAGCTTTTTTGGCTACAACCTTTTTTGGCGCTGCTTTTTTCGCTGCTGCTTTTTTCGCTGCCTTTTTTTTAGTGGCCATATTTGTTCGTGATTTTTAAGTGATTTTGAATGACGAATTAAATTTACATTACCTCTCACTAATAACAAATAATTATCTATAAGATTTTCAGGAAATTATAGAAAAAATATCCCCAACCCTTTCGTATTTTAAGTAAAAAGGGCAATAAAATATTGGTGGTTATATATATAACTCAAAAAGAGGCGTGTTTTTTATTTGTAAATCTTTACCTTTGCGCCTCAAATTCGGATTATTGTCTTTTTTAATAAGAGCATGGTACGATAAATATTGACAAAAACTTTTTTAACATAAAAAAATGGCAGACTTAAGATTTCAAAGAAACTTCGGTATTGCGGCACACATTGATGCCGGAAAGACCACTACAACAGAGCGTATACTACGCTACACAGGAATGATTCACAGAACTGGTGAAGTGCACGATGGTGGTGCTACTACAGACTGGATGGAGCAGGAAAAAGAGAGAGGTATCACAATTACCTCTGCTGCGGTAAGCTGTCAGTGGAATTTCCCTACAGACCAGGGAAAGCCTAATGCTAATACAAAAAAGTACTATTTCAATATTATTGATACTCCGGGTCACGTTGACTTTACCGTAGAGGTGGAGCGTTCCATGCGTGTATTGGATGGCCTGATCGCGTTATTCAGCGCGGTAGATGGCGTAGAACCACAATCTGAAACCGTTTGGCGCCAGGCTAATCGCTACAAGGTTCCCCGTATTGGTTTTGTTAATAAAATGGACCGTTCCGGCGCCGACTTCCTTAACGTGGTAAAACAAGTTAAAGAAATGCTAGGTGCAAAAGCGGTACCACTGCAATTGCCAATTGGAGCCGAAGATAACTTCAAAGGTGTGGTGGACCTGATTCGCATGAAAGGTATCGTATGGCACATGGAAACGGAAGGTATGACCTTCGACGAAATTCCAGTACCGGAAGATATGATCGAAGAAGCAAATGAATACAGAGCGCAACTTGTAGAAGCCGTTGCTGAGTATGATGATAATTTGATGGAGAAATTCTTTGAAGATCCTAATTCAATTTCTGAAGAAGAGCTGCATGAAGCTATTCGTAAAGCAACCATCGATCTTAGCATTGTGCCTATGATGTGTGGTTCCTCATTTAAGAACAAAGGCGTACAAACCGCGCTGGATGCTGTTTGCCGCTATCTTCCAAGTCCGGTAGATATTGATGCTATTGAGGGTACTAATCCTGATACAGGCGAAACTATTATACGTAAGCCAGATGCAAAGGAACCTTTTGCAGCATTGGCATTTAAGATCATGACCGACCCGTTTGTAGGTCGTTTAGCATTCTTCCGTGCATATAGCGGGCATCTTGATTCCGGTTCTTATGTGTTGAATGTGCGTAGCGGTAAGAAAGAACGTATCAGCCGCATCATGAAGATGTTTGCTAACAAGCAAAACCCTATCGACTTTATTGAAGCCGGTGATATTGGCGCGGCAGTTGGTTTTAAAGAAATTAAAACCGGTGATACGCTTTGTGACGAAAGCCACCCGATTGTTCTGGAAAATATGTTCATTCCGGAACCGGTTATCTCAGTGGCTATTGAGCCTAAAACCCAGGTAGACGTTGATAAAATGGGTATGGCAATCTCCAAGCTGATAGAAGAAGATCCCACACTGCGGGTAAAAACAGATGAAGATACTGGCCAAACGATCTTGAGTGGTATGGGTGAACTTCACCTTGAGATCATTATCGATCGTATGCGCCGTGAGTTTAAAGTAGAAGTTAACCAGGGTAACCCGCAGGTAGCATACAAGGAAGCATTTAAATCGACTATCGAGCACCGTGAGGTATTGAAAAAACAAACCGGTGGTCGTGGTAAATTCGCTGATATCATGTTTAATCTTGGCCCTGCTGATGAAGAGTGGATGAAAGAAAACCCGGGCAAAGCTTACCAGTTTGTGAACGACATTTTCGGAGGTTCTATCCCCCGCGAATTTGTACCTGCCATTCAGAAAGGTTTTGAGCAGGCAATGACAAATGGTGTGTTGGCCAACTATCCTGTTGAAAACATGAAGATTCGTGTATTTGATGGAAGTTTCCACCAGGTTGACTCCGACTCAATGTCGTTTGAGCTTTGCGCTAAACAAGGTTTCCGTGAAGCGGCAAGAAAGGCGAAACCAGTTTTGCTTGAGCCAATCATGAGAGTGGAAGTGGTTACTCCCGACCAGTATATGGGTGATGTAACAGGTGATCTTAACCGTCGTCGCGGTATGCTGGAAGGTATGGATAGCCGCAATAACGCGCAGGTTATTAAAGCTAAAGTGCCTTTGAGTGAAATGTTTGGCTATGTTACACAGTTACGTTCACTGTCTTCCGGACGCGCATCTTCTACAATGGAATTCTCTCACTATTCTCCGGCTCCCAACAACATTGCCGAAGAAGTGATTGCGAAAGTGAAAGGTAAAGTAAGTGCTTAATTAATATCTTACTGAATATATAAAAGCCGGTTGAATTTTCAACCGGCTTTTTTGTAATATTTTTTTGGGACCGGCGGTAGTGCTACTATTATGCATCGTTGTGTCACTCACTTGTACGGCTGGAATTCTATTGAGCTGGTTGATGGTTGTTTAACCACAAGGGGCACAATAGAGGCACAAGGTACACAAGGGTTGGTAGCTATTCGGGCACCCTTGTGTGCCTTATGCTTTCCTTGTGTACATTGTGGTTAACCTCTCTCTGATATCTGACTTCTGATTTCTCTACTGCCAACTACCTACTGCTAACTGCTAACTGATATCTGACCTCTATAAAAAAAGCCTGGCAGCTTATATTAAACTGCCTGGCTTTTCAAAAAAACACACAATTATTCTTGAGTAATTTCCAGTACGTTACTGGTAATGGATGTAGTTGACGAAATATTGATACCCACTTTCATCAAATAATCTCCTGTAAAGGTTTTGCCATTTTCAGGAATTGATGAAGATGTTCCGGGAAAGAGATTGATTTCTTTTATAGTGTATTTTTTA
Organism: Flavihumibacter sp.; assembly: GCA_031553495.1. GTDB lineage: Bacteria > Bacteroidota > Bacteroidia > Chitinophagales > Chitinophagaceae > Pinibacter. Next base: position 68,692 of record JAVBLN010000016.1, on the reverse strand, counting down.
TTTGCATCCAGGCCCTGCAATTTCACCGGTGCCCATTTGTGACCATAACGTAGATGAAGATTGTAAGCAAATACAACAGCTTTGGATTTTGAGTTGTTGGCATACATTAGCACAGCACGTTTTTCGTCATAAGGTGAAATAAGCCTGTACAGGTCCCCATGCCAAATTATATCGCTAAGACGTTTGTAGTTCTGAATAGCTTCCTGGCTGAATTTTAATTCATCCGGCGTCATTTTCTCAATTTCAATATCGTAACCCATTTTTCCCATCATCGCAACATCGGTTCTGTATTTTAAAGGTTGCTTTCCCCAAGAGGTGATATGACAAGCCTGTGTAATGGCCGGGAAGAAATACGAATATCCCCATTGAATATAAATGCGGTCTTCAGGGTTAGTATTATCACTGGGCCAGAATTCTGTAAAATATTTGAGCGCTCCGTAATCTGTTCTGCCGCCACCACCCGAGCAAAGCATCATAGGAAGTGTGGGATATTTTTTCGCTATTCTATCCAGTATTTTATACAAGCTGCGGGTGTATTCAATATACACATGCGATTGTTTATTCTTTAAATAAGGCGAAAACGTGTTAGTCATCATTCTGTTGCAATCCCATTTAAAATAAGCGATGCCGGGATTTTTTGTCATCAGTTCATCCACTACATTGAACACAAATTGTTGTACTTCAGGATTTGTCAGATCAAGAACAAGTTGGTTTCTAAAGTAGTTTTCATCACGATTGGGAAGTTTCAAAACCCAATCGGGGTGCTTTTCATACAATTCACTTTTAGGGTTTATCATTTCCGGTTCAATCCAGATACCGAATTTTACTCCTTTGCTGTTGGCATCTTTAACGAGGTGTCCTATACCGTTAGGAAGCTTGGTTTTGTTTTCCTGCCAGTCGCCAAGTCCCGCATGATCATCGTTTCTTGGGTATTTATTTGCAAACCAGCCATCATCAAGCAAAAACATATCTACACCAAGTTTCGCAGCATCGGAAAAAAGTGTTGATAGTTTTTTTTCATCGAATCCAAAGTAAGTTGCTTCCCAGTTATTTAAAAGCGTATACCTGTTTCCGTTACCATCTTTAATAGAATTGTTCCTTGCCCAAGTGTGCAGATTTCTGCTGGCTTCACCTTTTCCTGAATAGGAGAAAGTGAAGATAAAAGCGGGAGTAGTGAATGTTTCGCCAGGTTTGAGATAATACTCTGATGCAAATGGATTCATACCGCTAACCAGTCGCAGATCATTTTTTTCATCAACATCAAAGATGAACTGGAAATTTCCGGTCCATGCAAGTGTTCCGGCCATTACAGTACCGGTATTTTCTGACGATGGTTTGTTTAATGATAAAAAGAATGCAGGCGTTTGATACATGTTTGCCCGTGTGCCAAGTTTAGAATCCAGAATTTTTATTCCTGCTGTTAATTGGCTTTCCTGTATATTCATTTCTTTTGCCCAATCGCCAAAAAACTGCGTAAGCCAATATTTATCGGCATTGAAGTGAAGCATTGAAGAGGCGAACTGAGTAAGCATCACTTCTTTTTTTTCATTATGGACTATTTCGGACCATTCTTTAAACACATTTTCCTTAAAGTAGCTTTCAATGTGCAATGCTACTGTAACCGGATATTTGTCGTCTTTTAGCGTTATGACAGTATGAGTGTAGTTCTTGTCTGTGTTGGTTTTTACATTGTCAAACTTCAATTCCAGGGAAGGGTTCCCATCATTATGTATCATCCTGATAGCAGGTTCAAATAAATTATTCGTACCGGCAGGAATATAACTTTCCTTCTCCGGTTTGATATTATTCAACTCTGATTCATTGTTAAGCTTTTCCCCGAAATAATTTTGATACAGTTTGCCATCATCCTTTACCGTAAAATACAATGTTGTATTCTGTGTATTTATAATAATCTTTTTGCCTGGCTGCGCCTGACTACTATAAACAATGGTAAACATTAGGAGAATTGGAATAAGAAGTTTTCGTTTCATTGTGATGATTTTTTTTATGATAAGTAAAGTCATTTTTGAAGATCATTTTTCAATAATGCGTTAATAATTGCGTATTAGTAGAAGGTTATTAAATGGTTCGAATACCTTAAGTGATTGATCAGTAGCATAAAAATAGGTGCCAATTTCAGTTGGCATTATGTCGGTTGCTTTTCTTTTTATTCTTTTTTACTGAGCGGGTTCAGTTCTGCATCAGTTTATTTGAATTGATTTGATTACGGAGCGTGGCTTGAGATTATAATAAAAAGAAATAACAAAGATGCATAAACTCTATTCTTATTATTCATAACATAGCTATTGTTAGTAGCAAATATAAATGAGACTTTTTTTTCTAAAAATGGATTTTACGTTGATTAGAATGGATAATAATGAGGTGCGCTTGTTTTAAGGGAATTTCTGTTTGCTGGAGCAAGGACAACAGCAAATCGTTTTCTATGATCAAAACTGGTTTAAATATAAATTATGCATTACGAGTAGTTCTATATTCATTTGGGGAAATTCCCATTATTTTGGTGAACAATCTTGAAAAGTAATAAGGATCAAAAAAACCGGTTTTTGAAGCGATTTCTTTAATGCGTAAATCGGTAAAAAGCAGATATTGACAAGCTTTTTGAACTTTTAATTGGTTGAAGTATTCAATTGGTGGAAACCCTGTTTTTTTACGAAATACCATTGAATAATGAGATGAAGATAGATTTACAAGAGAAGCCAGGTCTTGTAATTCAATAGTAGAGCTTATATTTTTTTGCATGTAATTAATAGACTGGTTTATAATATCTTGTTTATTTTTCATATCTACTTTTGTATAGCGGTCACTATAAATAAAAGATAATAAATAATGGCCAAGGCATTGATTGGCGTATATTAGATTTTCAATACTATAACCTCGTTCCAGGTTAGCATATATTTCATCAAATAAGGCTTGTCGTTTTTCGCTTAGTGAAACAGATCCTATAAGAGAGTTGTTTTGTTGAAGCATTATGTTTATAATTTCAATGGATAAACTACCTGAAAAATGCAGCCAAAAGATAGTCCATGCTTTTTTTTCTTCACATCCATAAATATGGCCTACTCCCGAAGGAATTAATATGAAATTACCTGATGATAGTTCAAAAGTTTCGTTGTTTAAGTGAACCCATCCATTACCTTCCAGGCAATAAATCAGAATATGTTGATCAGCTCCGTGTTCCCTTTCACATAAGTGACCCTTGGCCTTAGGATAGTACCCCATATCGGTTATATATAAGGATTTGGTAAGAGGGTTTGTATTACAATGCGTTTGCAGAATTTTTCTTGGAATAATGATTGCACGTTGCCCTTCAAATCCTTCTTCTTTTCTTTGCATTTTTTTCATAAAAGTAACATCAAATTTTTTTTAATAGAATATGAAACGATTGAAGAATATGTACACTATTTGCAGAATAAACTTAAACAATAATGTTTCCACTTGCTGAATAGCATTACTACCGCACAAGTGAGTGACACAACGGATGCTTAATAGTAGCAATACCGCTGATACCCGAAAATAGGTTCATAAAATTATTCTTCCCATGTATCGAATGCCTGTTGATAAAATCATTGCTAAGTAATAAAATTATCCATTACAATCTCTATAAAATCCATCATACAGAAAAACGAGGTTGATAACTTTGAAGATAAATGCTTGAGTTATGAATATTCTACCTAAGTTTAGATTATTCTTAATATTCTTAATGGGCATCGATAGTGAATTATAAACGCATCAAATGGAAATAACGCGGAATAGGTGGGGTAAAGTATCGGGCCGGGATGTTTTTTTATTTACCTTGAAAAATACCAATAATGTTGAGGTGTCAATCACTAATTATGGTGCAATTGTTACATCAGTTATAATGCCTGATAAGTTTGGAATTCTCAAAAATATTGTATTGAACTATGATACGCTTGAGGAATATATTCATGATGAATTTTACATTGGCGGCACAATTGGAAGAGTGGCTAACAGAATTGCTAATGCGACATTTTGTATTGATGGTGAAAAGTACGACTTGTCGTTAAATGAGCCGACGAATAAATGCCATTTACATGGAGGGATAAGTGGGTTTAATAAAAAAGTATTCACTGTAGAGGGTTTTGACAAGAATACCCAAAGCGCTTTTCTTAAACTTTCATATTTAAGCGGACACTTAGAGGAAGGCTATCCCGGTAATGCTATAGTGAATGTTATCTATCAGCTAAATGAGAATAACGAATTGTTGATTGATTACTCAGCTAGTTCGGATAAAGCTACACATATCAATTTGACTAATCATAGCTATTTTAATTTATCCGGAAAAACCACGGATGTGCCATTGCACAAGATTTATATTAATGCTGATAAATACGCTGAGACAGATGATAATTATTTACCTACCGGTAAATTAATTAACGTGTCAGGAACATGTCATGATTTTAGAAATAGCAGGCTCGTTAATGGTTCTAATGGTGAAATAAGAAAAATGAACGACTACTTTGAGCTGAATACTGTGGGGTTGGATACTTGCGCTTCTGAATTGTTTGATGTGGGGAGCAACAGGGGTTTGAAGTTGTACACCTCAATGCCGGGATTACTAGTATATACCGGTTTTGGATTGAATGGTAAATTTTCTCCCAACCAGGGTATTTGCCTTGAAGCGCAATTTTTTCCTGATGCTCCAAATCAAACTTATTTCGAATCAACACTTGTTAGGCCAGAAGAAAAATATCATCAACAAATAAAATGGGTTTTGGGCTGGTAATGTAAAAAACAAAGAAGAGTTTTTAATTATGAAATATATTTTTTGTATTAGAAAGTTACTTGTTATATGTGTGCTGCTATTAGTTAACGGAGTAGCATTTGCTCAGTTTAATAAAACGAATGGTATTAGGGAGATATCTAACAAAGCGGTACGTTTATTAGTAAACGAGAACGGATCTGTTAATTATTATTTTGCAAATGGATCATCATTCGAAAATAGTTTTGCTTACATAGAAGATGTAAAAATGGGAAATTTAAAATCAATCGATTTTAAAACACATACCATATCTGTAGAAAAAATTTCTGATACTATAGGCGGAAAAGGAAGATTGATTTCCATAATTCATGATGATTCCAACTTTCCGTTTCGGTTTATACAAAATATTGTGTTGTATGATAAGCAACCTCATGTTTTAATTAGCGCAAAAGCCGAGTCGAAAAATGTAAATTCTTTTTTACCCGGCACCCGTAATATTTCACCCTTTGCGCTTATTCCATCAAGCAAAGGGCTATTAAAAATGCCCGGTACAAAACATTGCCTAATAGATTTTCCATTTGATAATGATAACTGGGTAGATGTTGTTACAAGAAATCTGCAGGAGAAAGAGAAAATGAATGGCGTGAGCTATGAATTAGCAGCTATGTACGATAAAGAAACATTTGCAGGTTTTGTTGCCGGTAGCGTTACGCATGATGTATGGAAGACCGGAATTATTTATAGTAGTTCAAAAAATGAGGCTACTCTTGATTCGCTTGTAATATATGGAGGGGCTGCCACTCCTGATATTCCCGGTTTGCCAGATTCTTTTGGAGGAAAAGATGGCACACATGACGTGATGCCACATGGAATTGTAAGAGGGCCAATTGTACAATCGCCGGTTATTTTTTTGTTGGCGTTGGATGATGTACGCAATTGTTATATGCAGTATGGAAAATGCAATTCCAAAGTTAACGGTAGTAAAAGATGGAAGGCTGATGCGCCGGTATATTGGAATAGCTTTGGTGTGGAAGACGTGCTTGGACACCGCAACGTAATGATGCCACCCGGAGTTAATAAGATCTCTGATTTTATACAAACACTTGATAATTTTAACGCTTGCCAACCCGTGTTGAGTATTGATTCATACGACCAAAACATTTATTCAACAAAAGTTCTTGCTTCTATTGAAAAATATGCCGCTCAGAAAGGACAAAAGCTTGGTTTTTATTTTACTCCTTTTGCTTTATGGACATGGTCAAATGCTGCCGGCAATACTAAAATGACAGGTTCAGACTATACCATTGGAGAGGTAATATTGAAGGATGCTTCGGGAAATTTCGTTCCTTACAAGAAAGGAGATTGGGGTGCATATCCATTAGATCCCACACACCCTGCCACCCGCCTAAGTATTATTGACAGGTTATTGAAAGCAAAAGCTATAGGCGCCACATTTATTAAGATTGATTTTTTAACCGCAGGCGCACTTGAAGCTGCTGGTTATTTTAATAAAGAGATAACAACAGGAATGCAGGCTTATAATTATGGTATGAAAATGCTGCAGCACCTTACCGATTCAATTATGGGGCCAGATGTTTTTATAACAATGGCCATTTCGCCAATGTTTCCTCACCAGTATGCACACACTAGATTTTTATCAACTGATGTGTATTCTCATTTGCGAAACGATCAAACAGGTTTTCCTCATTGGGGAAGCACGGCCTCTTCAATGATTTCGGCAACTAATTTATGGTGGGTTCAAGGTACATTATGGCCTTATACCAACATGGATGTTATGATCATGAAGAGCTTTCAGAAAAATCCGGATTTAAATGAACAGGAAATAAAAGTTCGTCTTTATACTTTAATTACTATGGGTAGTATATTAGGCGATGGGTCTGATTATAGAAATGAATTAACAGCACAAAGGGCTAGAATATTTTTGAATAATAAGAACGCTTGTTTGTATTTCAAAAATCCCAGAGCCTTTACTCCCATTAATTTTCCTGAAGGTGTAAAACAAGATCAGCAGTTAAGTTTTTATTTACCTGGCGATACGGTGTTATTGTCCGCATTTAATTTTGACAAGGAAAAACCATACAACGTTATTTATAAACTGGAGGAAATTGGTTTGAAAAAAGGACGCTACTTAATTAAAGATTTTTTAACTGATAGAGAGGTTGGCAGTATTGATCAAAGCCAATCAACTATTTCATTGAGTGTTCCGGTAAAGGATGCTTTACTGTTAAAGATTGAGAAAAGGAAATCTTGAAAAAAAATTATTTAGTAACAGTTTGAGCAAATATTTTATGATACAAGCGACAGTATTTCATGGCATCATCGTTGCGTCGCATTTCGTTCATCGGTTGTATTTCATGGCAACGGAGGCCGGTTACAGGTTGCGAGTTTCCGGTTATGTGGTGTGTGTATTCCAAATTGTCGTTTGCATTAATTTCTATGGCGCCAACTGCTACATTCATAAAGTAGGTTGCACTTAAAGCGTTGAATAAAGAACAATAAGCTGAAGAGTGCGACGCAACGATGTTTAATAGTAGCAATGCCGCCCGGCTCACAAAAAAACCGGTCTTGATGGAGACCTGGTTAAATAAATGGTAACAAAAAAAATAGTTCGATGAGTAAATCTATTCTTAAAGTTTTCATTTTTATTACGATTGTATTATGCAGTTCTTATTCTGATGCACAACCACTTAAAAAAGAGATTGATCAATCGTGGAAATTCAAGCAGTGGCGGCTTACTAACTGGTACCCGGCAAAGGTTCCAGGTGTAGTGCATTTAGATTTACTGGCAAATAAAATTATTGAAGATCCTTTTTATCGCCTCAATGAACGCGGGTTGCAGTGGATTGATAAGGAAGACTGGATGTATGAAACTCATTTTGATGTAGATGATGAGATGTATAGAAAAGATAATATTGTACTGGACTTTAAGGGATTGGATAATTATGCTGATGTTTATTTAAATGGCGATAAAATTTTGGTGGCTGATAATATGTTTCGCGAATGGAAGGTGGATGTGAAATCGAAAGTGAAATTAAAAGATAATAAATTAGAAGTGTTTTTTCATTCGCCAATTAAAACCGATTTACCAAAGTATGATGCTTTACCGTATCAATATCGTACAGGACCGGATCAGGCTGAGAACGGCGGTATATTTGATAAACGTATCAGCATATTTGCCCGAAAGGCCGGTTACCAATATGGATGGGACTGGGGCCCGCGTTTTGTGACAACAGGAATTTGGAGACCGGTTTATTTGGAAGCATGGAATGAACTGCGTATTGATAATGTGTTTTTTCATCAAAAAGAAGTGTCATCAAAAAAAGCTGTGATCACCACCAATGTTGAAGTGGTGGCAGATGATAATATGAAAGATGCGAAGGTGTTGGTGAAAGATAATGCAACGGGTAAAATAGTAGGTGAGGTTAATTCGGATCTGCAAAAAGGTGCGAACCAGCTATCTGTAACATTTGCAATAAATAATCCTAAGCTTTGGTGGTGCAATGGTTTGGGCGATCCAAATTTGTATGAGTTTAAGACGGAAGTGCAGCATAATTCTATAGTGTTGGATAACGATATTAAAAAGATAGGAATTAGATCGATGAAGATGATTAGTGAACCTGATGAATTTGGCAGGAATTTATATTTAGAATTGAATGGAGTACGTGTGTTTTCTAAAGGCGCTAACTATGTACCTCTTGATAATTTTACCCCTCGCATAACAAAAGAAAAATATGAGCAAACCATTTTAGATGCTGTTAATGCCAACATGAATATGTTGCGTGTATGGGGAGGGGGTATTTATGAGGATGATTATTTTTATGAGTTGTGTGATAAGTATGGAATTATGGTGTGGCAGGATTTCATGTTCGCTTGCAGCTTGTACCCATCTGAAGGAAAATTTTTGGAGAATATTAAGCAAGAAGCAATTGATAATGTAAAGCGTTTGCGAAATCACGCGTCTATTGCTTTGTGGGCCGGCAACAATGAAGCACGTGAGTTTTGGATTGCATGGGGTTGGAAGGAGCATTATGAAAAAATAGGATACGCTGATAAAGTTTGGAAGCAGTATACGGATTTATTTGAAGGAGTTTTACCTGATGTGATAAAACAGTATAGCCCCGGTACTTATTATCAATCGTCTTCGCCGTACAGCGATGGATCTCATGATGATAAAAATGGCGATCGCCATTATTGGGGCGTATGGCATGGGCATAAGCCAACCACTGAATTTAATGTAGTTCGAAGCCGTTTTTTCAGTGAGTATGGATTTCAATCATTTCCTGAATATCAATCGATAAAAATTTTTGCACCTGAACCAAGTGATTGGAATATAACATCGGAAGTAATGATGGCGCATCAGCGTGCCGGATCTTACGCCAATCCGTTAATTGAAGAATATTTATTGAACGAGTACAAAAAACCAAAAGATTTTCAATCCTTTATTTACATGAGCCAGGTGTTGCAGGGAGATGCTATAAAAACGGCTATAGAAGCGCATCGGAGAGATATGCCATATTGTATGGGTACGCTTTTCTGGCAGCATAATGATTGCTGGCCTGTCGCATCCTGGAGTAGCCGCGATTATTATGGACGTTGGAAAGCGCAGCACTATTTTTCAAGAGAAGCATACAGGGACATATTAGTATCTCCCATTGCAAATGAAAATGTTCTTGATGTGTATATTGTATCCGACAGGCTATCTGCCACTAAAGGAAATTTTAAATTAAAGGTGGTTAACCTGGAAGATAATAGTGTAATAAACGAAGTGTCGCAAGCGGTTTCTATTCCTGCAAATAATGGCAAAAAACATTTTTCTACAGATATAACCTCACTTTTGAAAGGCGCCGATAAAAATAAGGTATTCATTACTGTTAGTTTTACTGATAAACAAGGAGTTGAGTATAGTAACAGATATTTTTTGGTACCGCAGAAAGAAGTGAATTTTCCGGAAGTTAATATCACTCGAACGATTAAGCCGGTTGCCGGCGGGTTTGAAGTAGTACTTCATTCCAATAAGTTGGCCCGCGCGGTATTTTTATCTCTTGATGGTATTGATAATTTTTTCGGGAACAATTATTTTGATATCATACCGGGAAATTCAGTAGCATTAAAAGTGCAGACATCATTAACACAAAGCCAGTTCGAAAAACAATTAAAAATAATTTCTTTTAAGGACGCGTATTAGTATGTTTTCTGTAAGCGGTTTCAGCATTCAAAGATTAGAACGTTTTGTATTAATTGCAAAGTTTTGCACGGGCAGCCCAATGCTGCCATGAAATACCACAGATGAAGTGATTGCGACGCAACGATGCTGCCATGAAAAGCTGTCGTTCGTACCATAAAAGATCACAGCTTTCATTAAGGCCAACATGGCTATCTTGAAAGTCGTATTATTTCAATGAATTTTGCTTTAAATTTGCATCAGCTAATGACTTAACTCTTAAGCTGCTTGCCAATGAATAATTTTGTGAATGATAAAAACTTGCTTTGCCAGCTAAAAAGTGGCGATAAGGAGGCGTTCACTAAATTGTATGAGGTATATAGCCAACCGATTTATTTCTGTCTTCTGAAATTGTTGAAATCGCCGCTTGTTGCGGAAGAATTGTTGCAGGAAATATTTGTGCTCATTTGGGAAAAAAGAGAAACTATTACAGTTCAATACAATCTCAAAAATTATCTTTTTAGAATGGCTGAAAATAAGGTGCACGATTTTTTCAGAAAACTAAAGCGGGATAAGCAATTGTATGAATATATCATAGATACTTCATCAAAAGAATTTGACATAAATTTTGAAGAAATAGTTTCGGTTGATGAGAAAGCTATTTTGGAAAAAGCGTTGTGCATATTGCCTCCACAAAGAAGAGTGGTATTTTACATGTGCAAACTGGAAGGCAAGTCTTATAAAGAAGTGAGCCAATCGTTAGGAATATCCGTTTCCACCATCAATGATCATATTGTAAAAGCTACACGTTCTGTACGTGAATTTTTGATTTCTCATCCTGAATTAAGTTCTTTAAATCTTCTATTATTGTTTTTGGATCAGATTGTTTTGTTTAAACAATGAATGCGTTCAAAACTTACCAGGTTGCTATTTCAGATGTATTTTTATTATGAACCGGGCTGCACTGCTACTATTAAGCTTTAGTTGCGTCGCACTCTTCAACGGTTAATTCGCTATTGTGCATAATGCAGCAGCGCCTGCTACATTTTAATCTCACTAATATTTGGAGATCATTTGTTTTTTTCAGCAAGCTTTAAAAGCGGTTAGTGGAAGAACAGAATATTTTATTAGAAATTATTATTCAGTAGAATTATGTGTGGTAAAAAAGAAAATATAAAAAAAATTTTTTTTGAGCCGATGCTTTTAGCAGTTTTTTCGTCATAGTTTGAAAATGATTTTTCTTGGCTCAAATAGAGAATATATATAACCTTTTTCAAAAGTACTTGCAAAACAAATGTTCACCGGACGAAGCTAAGCAAGTATTGGAGTGGCTTGCATCAGAGGATTATAATGAGAAGCAGAGTGATGCGATAAATGAACTGTTAACAGAAGCTATATCTACACAGCATCATTTAGAAAGTGATGTAAAGAATCAGCTTAACGAAAGATGGGATGCTATTTTAAAAAGTATAGAAGATGGCGATAGCAACAACCCGGAGAGTGAGAAAGTAAGGACGATAAGTTGGTGGCGTTGGGTAGCGGCGGCGCTTTTTATTATATCTCTTTCCGGAAGTGTTTTTTATTTATTGAATAGTAAGTCAAATAAAAACTCTCCGATAGCTACTGTTAATGAGCGTAGAGAGAATGCGGATATAATGCCTGGTGGTAATAAGGCTGTGCTTATATTAGATAATGGCAAACAAATGATATTGGAAGATGTGGGTGACGGCAGGCTTGCACAACAGGGCAATTCAATTGTAATTAAAGATGGAAATAATCTTAAGTATAATGAAAATAACAAGAATGGAAATGTTGTATACAATACTGTGATAACACCCAAAGGTGGCCAGTATCAATTGAGTCTTGCCGATGGGACGAAAGTATGGTTAAATTCCTCCTCTTCCATTCATTTTCCTGTGGCATTTAATGCATCGGGAAGAAGGGTTGAAATTACAGGAGAAGTTTATTTTGAAGTAGCCCCCGATGTTTCAAAACCGTTTGTTGTTTCTTTTACTACTGCGGATAAAAACAAAAGTGAAATAACAGTATTAGGTACGCGGTTTAATGTAATGGCTTATAGTGATGAAGAAGTTTCGAAAACTACACTATTGGCAGGTAGTATTAAGCTCGCATGTAATGGTAAAGAAGCTATTTTGTTGCCGCGGCAGCAGGCATCGTTAAAAGACCAGAGTTTGAATATATTGAATAATGTGAATATTGATGAAGTAATTGCATGGAAGAATGGATATTTTCAGTTTGATGGTGCGAGCCTGGAACAGGTAATGCGCCAGGTTGCAAGATGGTATGATGTGAGTGTAGTGTACAAAGGTGGAGTACCAAACAGAAAGTTTGGCGGGAAAATACCAATGAACAGTAATCTATCTGAAGTGATCAAGATCTTTAAAGCGAGTAATGTAAAATTTACAATTGAAGGTAAAACGATTATTATAGAATAATAAACAAAAACCGTTTCGGATGGAGGCCGAAACGGTGAATTGTTGAGTTAATAAATACACAATAAATCGAGGATTGCTTCCGCTTTGGTTGCGGATTATATTTTGTTAACCCAAACAAAACAAATGTATGCATTTTACTGCAACAAAAAAGTTGTGGCGTGTATTGCCACAGTATGTCAAAACGTTTCGTGCCATGAAATTGCTTGCTCTTTTTATATTTGCAGGATTTCTGCAAGTAAGTGCTAACGGCTTTTCACAAAAAATTTCATTATCCGGAAAAAACCTTTACCTGGAAAAGGTTTTTAAATCAATTGAAAAGCAAACCAATTATGTTTTCTTTTTTGATGAAGAAGGTTTAAAAAAGTCACGCCCGGTTACTTTGGATATTATAAATGCGGAGCTTTCTGATGCATTGGAGGTTTGTTTTAAAAATCAACCACTTACCTATACTATTGTTGGTAAAACAATTGTGGTAAATGTAAAAGAAAAACAACCGATCAGCATTACTGAGCCTGTGGTTTCTTCTCCACCACCTATAGAAGTAAGAGGGAGAGTGATGGATTCATCCGGGAACCCCATTTCCGGCGCGTCTGTGGTACTAAAAGGACTTACTAAAGGAACCGCTACAGATGCCACCGGCTTCTTTAAAATAACATCCGCCCAATCTTCGGGAAGGTTAGTGATCTCACATATTGGTTATGATAGTGTAGAAGTTTCTTTTGGACCTAATACCGGATTATTGGATGTTGTCCTAAACAGGAGAGAAGAAAAAGCAGAGGAAGTGGTAGTTGTGGCTTTTGGCAGGCAAAAGAAACAAAGTATGGTAAGCTCCATTGAAACTGTTAATATTAAGGACTTGAAAGTGCCTTCCAGTAACCTTACTACAGCACTTGCCGGGCGTATTTCTGGTATGATCGCTTATCAGCGAAGTGGTGAACCGGGCAGGGATAATGCCGACTTTTTTATTCGGGGTGTAACTACTTTTGGTTATAAGGTTGACCCCTTAATATTAATTGATGGGGTAGAGTCTTCTCCCACAGATCTTGCCAGGTTGCAGCCTGATGATGTAGCTGCATTTTCCATTTTGAAAGATGCGACTGCAACAGCATTATATGGTGCTCGTGGCGCTAATGGTGTAATTCAGATTGCTACAAAAGAAGGGAAGGAAGGGCCTGCAAAGATTTCAGTACGTGTGGAGAATTCGTTTTCCTCCAATACCAAAAATCTGGAATTGGCCGACCCTGTTACTTTCATGAAAATGGCCAATGAAGCTTCTTTAACCAGGAACCCTGTACCACAACTTTTATATTCCCAGGAAAAAATCGATAATACCGCAAAAGGCGGCAATTCATATATGTATCCTGCAAACGATTGGAGAGGTTTGTTGATTAAGGACATTACATCTAACCAAAGGGCTAACATGAGCATAAGCGGTGGAGGAAACATTGCGAAGTATTATATAGCTGGATCATTTAGCCAGGATAATGGCAACCTGAAAGTTGATAAAAGAAATAATTTCAATAGCAACATTAAATTAAAATCATATCAGCTTCGGTCCAATACAAATGTATCGATTACTAAAACCACCCAGGCAATAGTTCGCTTATCCGGTACTTTTGATGATTACCGCGGACCTGTGGGCGGCGGCGAAGAATTATATAAAAGGATAATGCGCTCAAATCCGGTTCTGTTTCCGGCATATTTCCCTTCTAGTGTAATGCCCACTACAAAACATATACTTTTTGGCAACGCTACACGGGGAATGAGTGTACCCGGAGCCAGTGCGGATTACATAAACCCTTATGCCGACATGGTGAAGGGATATATGGACTATTCCAGGTCCACATTGGATGCACAACTTGAATTAAAGCAAGACCTAAAGTTTATAACAGAAGGCTTAAATGCAAGAGCGATGTTTAATACATCCCGCTATTCTTACTTTGATATTAATCGTAATTATAATCCCTATTACTATGCTGCTTCTGATTATGATAGAAAAACAGGTAATTACGCTGTTGTATTGCTAAATGCAAAAGGTAATCCCACTGAATATTTGAACTATAACGAAGGCGGTAAGGATGTGCAATCTACCGTATATGTCGAAGCTGCTCTTTCTTATGAAAGAAAGTTTAATAATGTGCATAATGTTAGTGGCATGTTGGTATATCAAAGGCGTCAACAGATATATGCTAACCAGGGAACCCTGCAAAAATCACTACCGTACCGTAACCAGGGGCTATCAGGGCGTTTTACTTACGGATATGATAACAGGTATCTTGCTGAACTTAATTTTGGTTATAATGGTTCTGAGAGATTTGATGAATCACATCGTTACGGATTATTTCCTGCCGCAGGTTTGGGTTGGGTGATTTCCAATGAAAAATTCTTTGATGGCCTGAGTTCAACAATTACCAAATTAAAACTGAAAGGAACTTATGGTCTTGTTGGTAATGACGCGATAGGAAGTGCTGATGACAGATTTTTTTATTTATCTGAAATGAACATGGATGATAGTTGGAAGTCATATTGGTTTGGGCAGGATTTTTCAATGGGAAGGAATGGTATCTCAATTATGCGTTATGATAATCGCAACATAATGTGGGAAAAATCATATAAAGCAAATGTAGGCTTGGAAATAGGACTTTTTAACGCATTTGATATACATGTTGATTACTTTACTGAAAAGCGTAATAACATTTTAATGGACAGGCAGTCTATTCCATCTACTATGGGACTGGCATCTACTGTCAGGGCTAATGTTGGAAGCGCGAAGGCAAGAGGAGTAGATGTATCCATAGATTATAATACTACCTTGGGTTCAGGTATCTGGTTGCAAAGTCGTGCGAATTTCACCTATGCGCATAGTGAATTTGTAAATTATGAGGAACCTGATTATAAAGAGGCATACAGGTTTCACAACGGGCAGCCAATAAAACAAATATATGGATTGATTGCTGAGAGATTGTTTATTGATCAAAACGACGTTAATAATTCTCCAAGGCAAACTTATGGCGAGTATGGAGCCGGTGACATAAAATTTTATGATGCCAATGGAGATAATCAAATTACGGATGCTGATAAAGTGCCGATTGGTTATCCCACAGTGCCGGAAATCGTGTATGGTTTTGGCTTCTCTTTGGGAAACAGGCATTTCGATTTTTCCGCATTCTTCCAGGGATCAGCCAGGTCTTCATTCTGGCTTGATGGATCTAATACATCACCCTTTCAGAATGATGTTCCTCTAATAAAGGCTTATGCTGATGATCACTGGTCAGAATCTAACAGGAATGTGTATGCTCTTTGGCCCAGGTTAAGTCCAAATATTGTTGGTAATAATACTGCTATGTATAACACCTGGTTTATGCGCAACGGTGCGTTTCTCCGGCTTAAATCTGTAGAGTTGGGTTACTCGTTGCCTCAAAAATTAGTTAAGAGGGCTTATCTTAATTCATCCAGGTTCTATGTTTCAGGAACTAATCTTTTGCTCATAAGCGGATTTGATCTTTGGGATATAGAAATGGGAGGTAACGGTCTGGGATACCCGATTCAACGTGTTATAAATGTGGGATTACAACTTGGATTTTAAAAATAGTTAATAATGAAGACTAAAAATATAATCATATTTATTTCTGTTCTATGTAGCATGCTTGTTTCATGTAAAAAATACCTGGACGTTGTTCCGGATGATATAGCTACATTGGATATGGCATTTAGTAATAGGAATGAAGCAGAGAAATATCTGTACACTTGTTATTCTTATATACCATCTAACCATACCGCACAAGGTAATGTGGCATTAATGGGTGCCGATGAGTTATGGACATTTTATCCCAATGGCAGTGGGTTTACACCATGGGAAATTGCCAGGGGAAATCAGAACGCGAATGATCCGTATATGAATTGCTGGAGTGAAAGAAATGGAGGAAGCGCTTTTTATAAAGCTATAAGAGATTGCAATATTTTTCTTGAGAATGTAAAAGACGAAAGTAAGATTAGTGATTTAAGCGCAGGCATGCGTAAAAGATGGATAGGGGAAGTAACGTTTTTAAAGGCATATTACCATTTCCTTTTATTCAGAATGTATGGACCAATTGTTATTGTTGATAAGAATATACCTGTAGATGCTTCTAATGATGTGGTACGTGTGAAGAGAAGCCCTGTTGATTCTGTTGTGAATTTCATTTCCGGTTTGCTTGATGAATCTTGTATAAACTTGCCACCTTACATTACTAATCAAACTGAAGAGCTTGGAAGAATTACTGCTCCCGCGGCATTAAGTCTTAAAGCTCGTTTATTAGTTACGGCTGCAAGTCCACTGTTTAATGGTAATGTGGATTATGCAAATTTTACAGATAAGGATGGGGAGCATCTTTTCTATACTACATATGATGAAGGAAAATGGGTTAAAGCGGTGGAGGCATGTAGAAAGGCAATAGAAACATGCGAGCAAAATAATATACAGATGTATCAGTTTCAAACATATTTAGCGTTATCAGATACCACTAAAATCCAGATGAGCATACGCAACAGTGTGGGTGAGAAATGGAACCGTGAACTGATTTGGGGTTTATCCAGCCGTGCGGTAGATGGATTGCAAGGTGATTGCATGGCTCGTATTGGAACCTACACACAAAACATGTGGGCCGCAAGAGAACTGGTAAATCCAACATTAGAAATCGTTAATCAGTGTTATACTGAGAATGGAGTGCCAATAAATGAAGATAAAACCTGGAACTATTCCGGTCGTTATGAAACAAAAGTGGCAACACATGATGACAGGTTTAACCTGGCTGAGAACTATGAAACCGCTTTGTTTCATTTTAAACGGGAACCTCGTTTTTATGCGAATCTTGCTTTTGATGGTTCCGTATGGTATATGCAGAATAGCCCGAGCGGCACAGATGAAAATACATTTACTGTAAAAGGCCGAGTAGGACAACCCCAGGCAAAAATGGGAGCTTACAATTACTCTTGCACCGGTTATTGGGCTAAAAAATTGGTAAGCTGGAAGCTTGTTCTTAGTGAAAACAGTTCTACGACAGAGCGTTTCCCATGGCCTGAAATCAGGCTTTCGGATCTGTATTTATTATATGCAGAAGCTTTGAATGAAATTGGTGATATGGAAAATGCTTTAGTGTGGCTTGATAAAGTGCGTGAAAGAGCAGGACTTAAAGGGGTGAAAGAATCCTGGACTAAATATTCTACCAAGCCAACTAAATATTCTTCTGTTTCCGGCCTGCGGGAAATAATTCACCAGGAGCGCTCCATTGAACTGATGTTCGAAGGCCATCGTTTCTGGGACCTTCGGCGTTGGAAGGAAGCTGAAAAAATGTTAAACAAGAAAATCACCGGTTGGGATATTGACCAGGAAAGCCCTGCAGCTTATTACCGTCCTAAGGTTTTATTCAACATGACATTTATTGCCCCTCGCGATTACCTGTGGCCTTTGCGGGATGAAGATCTGATTGTTAATCCGCGTTTGGTGCAAAACCCGGGGTGGTAACTTAATTCAAACTTGTTTAGGTATGAAGTGATTATGAAAGAATCTGAATTATCCGATACAGGAACTGATCAATGCACTTCATTAACCACGATAAAATAATTCACGACAAATGAGAAACATATTTATATTATTGAATGCTTTTCTGCTGTTTATTGCAGGCAGTTGCATGAAAGATACAAACAAGCCTTTGGCAAATGATGGCAAAGCGCCGGCCCCTGTTTCAAATATAAGGGTAGAGAATTTGCCGGGCGGCGCCTCTATCTCCTATTCACTTCCTACTGATGAGGATATTTTATATGTAGTGGCTAGTTATGTTGATAAAAAAGGGGAAACGGTGGAATTTAAATCTTCTTATTATACTAATACTATATTGGTTGAAGGTTTTGGGGATATGAATGAACACGCTTTAAAATTGTATGCGGTTGATAATGGAGAAAACAGATCAACACCGGTACAGGTAACAATAAAACCGCTTGAACCACCCGTACTCACCACCGCGAAGTCTCTGGAAATTGTGCCTGATTTTGGAGGACTTAGCATCACATATAAAAATCCTTCGAAAGCAAGCATGGCTATAGTTGTATGCACTACTGATTCTTTGGGAGATATGGCTGAAGCGGAAACGTTTTATACGCAGCGTGAAAGTGGAAAATTTTCTGTGAGAGGCTTCACCTCTGACCCCCGCAAGTTTAGCATAGTTGTGCGTGATAAATGGGATAACTATTCTGATACCATCTCAACCACTCTGACTCCTATATATGAGATAATGCTGGACAAGAAAAAATTCAAAGCACTTATATTACCGGGCGATTCACCTGCCACAGCATATGATGGAGCTTTAGAAAAAATGTGGGACGGAATTAGTACCGGTGATGGTGGTGCACATACCGGAACTACGCCGGATCCAAATGGATTACCAAAGTATTTTTCTTTCGATTTAGGTGTTACAGCTCAATTAAGCAGGGTAAATATTCATCCCATTGCAGACGATAAGCATATGTTCAATGACGTTAGTCCGCGTTTGTATGAAATTTGGGGAAGTACTAACCCTGATCCTACCGGAAGTTTTAATGGTTGGACAAAGCTGGTAACTGTTGAGAATATAAAACCCTCCGGTTTGCCGGTTGGTATATTAACAGAGGATGACCGTATTTACGACCGTCATGGTGACGATGCAGATGTTTCTTTAAACATGCCTAAAGTGCGTTATATAAGGATCCGCTGTTTGAAAAACTGGTCGGGCAATACCAATATGGTAATTAACGAAATTACATTTTGGGGTAACGACAAATAATACATTTTCCAAAAATATTACACATTACTCATGAAAAATATTTTTAAATATATCGTACCTGTTATTTTATGTATGCCGCTTTTGTGGTCGTGTTCAAAGAAAATGGATGATTACCTGAAATATACTGACGGGCCGAGACAATATACCGGTAAAGTGGATTCTGTTGTATTTCGTTCCGGTGAGGAGCGTGTTGTTTTCAATGGGTTGCTAACTTCCGATCCAAAGATCAAAAAAGTAATAATTTATTGGAATGTAAGAAACGATTCGATAGTACTGAATGTTAATAAAACAAGCGGTGTGGATACTTTAGTTCAATCTATTCCATTGCCGGAAGGCCGTTACAATTTTGAAATAATTTCTTTGGATGGGAAAGGAATTCCTTCTATTCCTGTAAATATTTCAGGCTCTTCTTATGGTGAAAGTTATAAGTCTTCTTTATATAACCGGCCTATAAAAGAGGCGGAAAAAGTTGCAGACAGTGTAATAATAAACTGGTACAGTGGCGATGAAACGTCTCCTTTTGTAAAAATTGATTATACCGGTACCGATAACAACATGTATACCGTAAAAGTACCAACAACAGCGGAAAAAACTGTGTTGAATCATTACAAAAGCGGGAGCAAGTTTCAAATGCAGGCTTATTATCTTCCCGATGAAACGGCTATTGACACATTTAAAGCTCCGGTGCAATTTGTTAGTGTAACCGAAAATATTACTAGTTTATATCTTAAGAACTATCAGAATCCTATACAAAGAGGTGATGCTGGAAATGGGAAATGGGGATTGCCAAAAGATTGGAGTTACAATTCAAACGTTGTAAATCAAAATGGCAATACCGGTGGTGGCTGGTCTTGGGATAATAATGGTTGCATTCACTTTGAAACCCAGGATTGGGGCGGATCTCCACTTGTAAATGGTAAAGTATATCAAACAATCACTTTGCCAGAAGGTAATTACAAATTTGAATGCGAATCCGGCTGGTATGGTGGCACATTAGATATCAACCTGGTGGCAGCGGCCGGAAATACTTTGCCCGATATTACCGATCTGAATAATAATAGCCATGTGCTGGGATTATACCACACAGATGGAAATGGTATTGGCGGTTGGCGCTCTATTACATTCTCTCTTTCTCAAACTACTACGGTTTCTATAGGTTGGGTAGTTACTACCGGCCAGTATAGTGGTTTGCAATTTAAAAATGTAAAACTTTGGAGTCTCCAACAATAAAAATAAGATCGGTGGTGATGGGGTGATTATTATGGGCCCGGCGGTAGTAGTGCTATTAAGCATCGTTGCGTCGCACACTTCAACGGTTGTAGTATATATGAGCTAATGGTGTCTGTTTGTTCAACAGTGGAAAGAAATACTATCCGTAAAATTATTGGTGTATTATTTACAAAGTGTATTATAGGCAGAAGTTCATTAGTAAAGGTGTTGGCAGGCATAAGGCAACTACGCACTAAACCGTTGAATAGAAAATCTACAGTTGAAGTGAGTGACACAACGATGATGAATAGTATTACTACCGCTGATTCCCAAAAAAAATATTTAAATAAACATGAGTATAATTTCAAAAAACCTTCTGTTCAATCAGTAAAACAATCAGTTGAAAAATGAGGAAAAAAAATTCAGTCAATCGTAGCTTGTTGTGTTCGCTATTAGTTGGTGTTTTTTGTGTAAATGTGTTGCAGGCACAGGAAGTTGTTCAATCGTTAAACAGCGATAACAATACTGTGGTTTGGAAAGTGAAAGCACAGGCAGAGGTAAATGAAAATGCGGAAAAAATTTGTTCCGAAAGTTTTAATGATAATGCCTGGGTTAGCGCTATTGTACCCGGTACAGTGTTTGGTTCGTATGTGGCCGCGGGACTTGAAAAAGATCCAAACTTTGGTGATAATATTTACAAAGTAGATAAACAGAAATACGACAGGAATTTTTGGTACAGAACTGAAATAACAATACCGGCAAATTTTACCAAAGAAAAAATATGGCTAAACTTCAACGGCATTAACCGGAAGGGAGATGTGTTTTTTAATGGACAACGTATTGGATTTCTTGATGGTTTTATGCAGCGTGGCCGTTTTGATGTTACCCATCTTGTAAAAAAGGGCGGTAAAAATTTTGTAGCTGTGTTGGTGCACTGGCCGCAACCAAACCTGGCCAATCAATGCAGTCCCACCTATTTATCGAGCGGCGGCTGGGATTGGATGCCTTATGTGCCAGGCCTTAATATGGGAATTACCGATAAAGTTTGGCTAAGTAATACCGGGGGTTTGGTTATTAAAGAGTCGTGGATCAGAACCAAGCTGCCTTCTCATGCCCGTGCCGATGTAGCAGTTGCACTAGAAGTTGCTAATAGCTCAGGCAAGCACTTACAAGGTTATATAAAAGGCGTAATACAACCCGGTAATATTGAGTTTTCGCAAAAAGTATCAGTATGGGGCAATAGCACAGAAGAAGTAAAAATTGATTGGAGAAGATTTCCACAACTTTCAATCGATAATCCCAAATTATGGTGGCCTAACGGTTATGGGCAACCTAATTTGTATTCTTGTAAATTGGTTTTGGAAGTTGACGGTCAAATTTCCGATACTAAGAGCGTACAGTTTGGGATCAAAAAATATACTTATGATACCGAAGGCAATGTATTGCACGTATCCATCAATGGAACCCGTGTATTTTTAAAAGGCGGTAACTGGGGAATGAGTGAATACATGCTGCGCTGCCGTGGCGAGGAGTATGACACAAAGATTCGTTTACACAAAGAAATGAATTTTAATGTTATTCGCAACTGGCTTGGTTCTACTACAGATGACGAGTTTTATGAAGCTTGCGATAAATATGGCATACTGGTTTGGGACGACTTTTGGATCAACTCCAATCCTAACCTTCCCAGGGACATCAATACATTTAATGCCAACGTAGTTGAAAAAATAAAGCGTGTAAGAAATCATCCTTGTGTGGCGGTTTGGTGTGGTGATAATGAAGGATTTCCTGAACCTCCTCTTAGCAATTGGATGAAAGAAAATATAAGAGTGTTTGATGGCGGGGAAAGACACTTTCAGCCCAACTCAAATACAGGTAATCTTTCCGGAAGTGGTGTGTGGGGAAATAAAGATCCGCGCTATTATTTTACTGCATTCCCCAAAGCATCTGCAGGTGGAGATGTAGGTTGGGGCTTGCGTACGGAAACCGGCACAGCGGTGTTTACCAATTTTGAAAGTTTCAAGAAATTCATGCCGCAGGATAAGTGGTGGCCCCGCAATGATATGTGGAACATCCACTACTTTGGGCAATACGCGTTCAATGCTACCCCGGATTATTATGAACAGTCTTTAAATGAAAGATATGGTAAAGCGCAAGGTATTGAAGACTTTTGCCGCAAGGCGCAACTGCTGAATATCGAAACCAATAAAGCCATGTACGAAGGTTGGTTGGATCATATGTGGGATGATGCTTCGGGCATTATGACATGGATGAGCCAATCGGCATATCCTTCACTGGTATGGCAAACATATGATTATTATTATGACCTTACCGGAGCTTACTGGGGTGTTAAAAAAGCCTGCGAACCAATGCACATACAATGGAATCCTGTTACCAACTCGGTGAAAGTAGTGAACACAACCAGTAAGGATGTAAGCGATTTATTGGCCGAAGTAGCCGTTTATAATATGGATGGAACTTTGGCGAAACTTTACAGTGATTCAAAAGTGGTGGAATCGCCGGCTAATAGCGCGATGCATTGTTTTAATATTAAGTTCAAACCCAGCCAGAGAAACCTGTCGTTGAATAAACCTGTGTATGCGTCATCAACCGAACATGGTGAACCCGGTAATATAAATGATGATAATATGAATTCTCGTTGGGCAAGCGGTAGTGGAGATAGAGAGTGGATATATGTTGACTTAGGTGAAGATCATGTAATTGCCGGAGTAAGTTTTAAATGGGAAGAGGCCTATGCAAAGGCATTTAAAATAATGGTATCTGGTGATGGAAAGAATTGGAAAGAAGTTTACTCCACCAATAATGGGAATGGCGGTGAACAGCAAATAACTTTTGCCGAAGAGAAAGCTCGTTATGTAAAAATGCAAGGTGTGGAAAGGGCTACCGGCTGGGGTTATTCACTATGGGATATGAAAGTATTTGAAGGAGATATAAAGAGCGACGATTTGAGTGATGTACATTTTATTAAACTGAAATTGACAGATAAAAATGGCAAAGCTGTATCTGATAATATGTACTGGCGCGGTCATGCAAGGAAAGATTTTACAGCGTTGAATAATTTGCCTAAAGTAAACCTGAAAGTAACTTCGAAAGTAAGCAGGCAAAATGGAAAATGTTTTGTAAATGTAAAAATACAAAATCCTGCATCGTCGCCTGCTGTGGCATTCGCTACGTGGGTGCAGGTGCGCAATTCAAAAACCAATGAGCGCATATTGCCTGCAATAATGAGCGACAATTATTTCACTTTGTTGAAAGGTGAGGAGAAAGAAGTAGTGATAGAGTTTGATGAAAAATTATTTAAAAAAGGAGAGGAGCCGGTAGTTACTGTGGATACGTATAATGACCATGTGATTAATAGCGCCATCGAAAAAAAAAAGATAGCCGGTGGGGCGACCAGGGAAACGGCACCTTTGCTAACCCTGTTTTAAATGCTGATTATTCCGATCCGGATGTAATTCGTGTTGATGATAAATACTACATGGTATGTTCAGAGTTTCATTATATGGGAATGCCTGTGTTAGAATCAGATGATATGGTGAATTGGAAAATTATAAATCAGGTGTACTCTAAGATTAATTTTCCGGAGTATAACGCAAACAAACGCTATGGAGGAGGTTCCTGGGCTCCCTCCATACGTTATTATAACGGCAAGTTCTGGATATATTTTTGCACACCCAATGAAGGATTGTTTATGTCTTCTGCTACAGATCCGGCAAGCGAGTGGACTCCATTGTTGAATGTGAAAAACATTAGTGGATGGGAAGATCCCTGTCCGCTGTGGGATGATGACGGGCAGGCATACATAGGCAGAAGCCAGTTGGGAGGCGGTACAATTATATTGCATAAAATGAGTGCTGATGGCACTAAGCTGCTTGATGATGGAAGAGAAGTTTACAATGGCCCTGTTGCGGAAGGTACGAAGCTGTTTAAAAAGGATGGTTATTATTATATGAGCATTCCCGAAGGAGGTGTGTCTACTGGATGGCAAACAGTATTGCGTGCTAAAAATATTTATGGCCCTTATGAGAAAAAGATTGTGTTGGAGCAGGGTAATACTAACATTAATGGGCCACACCAGGGAGCTTTAGTAGAAACTCCAAAAGGTGAATGGTGGTTTTATCATTTCCAGTCGAAAGATCCTTTAGGCAGAATAGCACACTTACAGCCGGTGCAATGGAATGATGGCTGGCCGCTAATTGGTATGGATAATGATAAAAATGGAATTGGCGAACCTGTAAAAGAATGGAAGAAGCCCGATGTGGGCAAAAAAGTTAAGGTCTCTTACCCTCAAACTAGTGATGAATTTTCTGATACAAAGCCTGGTTGGCAATGGCAAATAAATCACAATCCCGTAAATGAAAACTGGTCGCTTACGGAGCGGCCGGGATATTTAAGAATTAAGGCTATAAAAGCAGGTTATTTGCGCGAAGCAAAAAATATGTTCACGCAAAAACTAATGGGCTATAGTGGTGAAGCCACTACGGAATTAGATTGTAAAAAACTTGAGGAAGGACAGCGTGCCGGACTATTTTGTACCGGTAATACATACAATGCTGTAGGAGTGCTACGTAAAAATGGGGAAAATCATATTTATGTGGAAATGAATGGTACTATTAAAGTGATTGCCGGCGTTCCGATGGTAAGTGCTATATATTTTAAAGTTGGGTTTGATGCAATTGATAACCGGTTCGTGTTTTATTATAGTTTGGATAATGTAAAGTATAGTGAATGTAATGCAGTTTTCAGTGTAAGCTCTGGTGACTGGAAAGGAACAAGGCTAGGGTTGTTTTCTTACAATATTTTCAATAATTCCGGGGAAGCTGATTTTAACTGGTTCAGGTATCAATGTGATAAGGAGAATACCCGGTAGAAGAATAGAATTATTTAGCCTGGTAGATATTTATCGGGCATCTGTATGAATTGGTAGATTATTGCGAAATGAATTAGGGGAGGCAATGAATTATAGGTCATTCTACATAATGCGCAATAGCGGATAAAATGTTGAAGAGTGCGACGCAACGATGCCCAATAGTAGCAATGTTGCCGGGCTCATAAAAAGAATGTTCTAAATAAATACCCGGTTAATAATTATACAGATACCGGCGTGCTATCCAAACTGATAACAATCCACGGTTCCTTATTTTTTTGCGAAACAATTAAATTCCATTATGAAAAGACTTTTTGTAATTGCAATTGCAATGTTTTTAATTAACACTGTATATGGGCAAAACACTTTGCCTGTTTACAAAGACAAGAATGCGCCTATAGAAAAGAGAGTAGAGGATTTACTAAGCAGGATGACGTTGGAAGAAAAAGTAGATCAGATGCAAAACAAACCTGCCGGTAAGCTGGATGAAATAGAAAAAATATTTCAAGGGAAAAGTTATGGCACTACACATGAAATGGGTATGACTGCAAAGGATTGTGCGGATATGTATTATGAATTGCAAAAATACATGTTGCAAAAAACCCGTTTAGGAATTCCGTTGCTTCCGGCTGCTGAAGGCATAGAAGGAATTCTTCAAAATAATTGTACGATCTTTCCTCATGCCCTGGCACAGGGAAGTACTTTTAATCCAACCCTAATTCAGCGCATGACATCTGCTGCCGGTGAAGAAGCAAGGGCGATTGGTATTCGCCAGGTGCTTTCCCCGGTGTTTGATATTGCAAGGGATTTACGTTGGGGCCGCATTGAAGAAACCTATGGAGAAGATCCTTTCCTGATTGCGGAAATGGGTATTGGTTTTGTGAAAGGATACCAGTCAAAGAATGTAAACTGTATGCCTAAGCATTTTGTTGCACATGGCACGCCCACCGGCGGACTGAATTGTGCTTATGTAAGTGGCGGTGAGCGGGAGCTGAGAAGTATGTATTTATATCCTTTTAAAAGAGTAATAGCCGAAACCAATCCGTTGGCTATAATGAGTGCTTATAGTGCTTATGACGGCGTGGCTACTTCCGGATCTAAGTATTACATGACAGATATATTACGAGGTGAATTAGGATTTAAAGGATATGTATATTCTGACTGGGGTTCGGTAGAGCGCCTTAAATCATTTCATTATTCTGTAGAAACCGATGCTGATTGCGCTCAGGTGTCTGTTGAAGCCGGTGTTGATTTGAATGTGGGGTGGTCGTACCAGTTACTTCCTGATTTGGTGAAGAGTGGAAAAATGGAAGTAAAATATATTGATCAGGCTGTGCGTCGCATGTTAATGGTGAAGTTTATGTTAGGGCTATTCGATGATCCTTATGGTGATCTAAAAAATGTAGAGAAAATTGTTCGAAGCAAAGAGAAAGTGGCATTAGCAAAAGAAGTGGCAGACGAAAGCGCAATTCTGCTGAAAAATGAAAACAATATTTTACCGTTAAATATATCAAAGTATAAAACCATCGCAGTGGTGGGGCCTAACAGTAATCAAACAATATTTGGCGATTATTCGTGGACAGGCAGCGATACTAAAGAGGGCGTTACTTTATTGCAAGGAATGAAAAATGCTGTAGGAAGTAAAGTGAGATTATTGCATACTGATGGTTGCGATTGGTGGAGCCAGAATAGTAACGATATTCAGAAAGCTATTGATCTTGTTAAAGAAAGTGATATTGCTATTGTAGCTGTTGGTACAAGAAGTACATATCTTGGCCGTTCGCCAAAATATTCAACATCCGGTGAAGGATTTGATCTTTCTTCGCTTGAATTACCAGGGAAACAACTTGAACTGTTAAAGGCTGTAAAAGCAACCGGTAAACCGATGATTGTTGTATTTATTGCCGGCAAACCATTGGCAATGCCTTGGGTAAAAGACCATGCCGATGCGGTATTGGTGCAATGGTATGGCGGTGAACAACAAGGCAATTCAATGGCGGATCTTCTTTTAGGAAAAGTCAATCCTTCCGGTAAATTGAATGTTTCTTTCCCGCGCAGCACAGGCAATACCCCCTGTTTTTATAATTATTATCCTACCGACCGTGAACAGCAATTTGATAGTGGTGGTTCATATGAGGAGCCAAGAGGACATTACATATTTGAAAAACCTTACGCTATTTGGAATTTCGGTTATGGGCTCAGTTATACTTCTTTCAAGTATAATAGTTGCACCTTGAACGATTCGGTGTTTACTGACAAAGGGAAAATTGTAGTAACAGTTGAGGTGGAAAATGCCGGAGCTATGGATGGTAAGGAAGTTGTACAGCTTTATGTTAGAGATAAAATTAGTTCGGTAGCAACACCCATTCAGCAATTGAAGGCTTTTAAAAAGGAATTGATTAAAAAAGGCGAACGTAAAAAAATAACACTGGAAGTACCTGTGTCTGAATTATCACTTTATAATGCACATATGCAAAAGGTTGTAGAACCCGGTGAGTTTGAAATACAAATTGGAAGCTCTTCCGATAATATTGCTTTTAGAAAAACTATTGTGGTTAAGTAGGTGGGCAGCGGCTGGAGGCAGGAGAGAAATCAGAGATCTGAAGAGGTTAACCACAAGGTACACCAGGAAAGCACAAGGGTGCCTGAATAGCTACCACCCCTTGTGTACCTTGTGGTTAAAATAAATTGAGAATGGAGAATTGAGAATGGAGAATGCTTTATACACTGATTGCAAGCCAATACAAAAGCACTCATAACTCAAAACTCAAAACTCATAACATGTTGAATAGCATTCCTACCGCACAAGTGAGTGACACAACCGAAGCTTAATAGTAGTACTTCCGTTGAAACCATAAAAACATTAAAAGAGGTTCCTTTAGTCAGATATCATTCTGCTTCTATGACGGCTTCTGTATTGCAGGGGTGATATATTCATGTACTTTTTGAAAAGCCGGGAAAAATAAAACTGATCATCGTAGCCAAATGATTTTGCAATTTCTTTTATTTTGGAACTGGTGCTGTGCAGCATCAGGCAGGCTTTTTGCAACTTTAAATGAATAAAATAATCCATAGGAGAAGTACCGGTAGCTTTGCGAAATAGAAAAGTGAAATGCGATGTCGATAAATTGTTTTTCTGAGCTAAAGCTTCAACAGTTAATTGTTGCGAAAGTTTGCTACGCATATACATGATAGTTTCATTTACCATGTTGCGGGCATCTTGTTTTTTTACATTATAGTGTTTTTCAGGATATAAAAAAGTGGCAATGAAATGATATAGATGAAAACAAGTGCTGCAAAGATTTTCAGTGCTGTAGCCCATTTCAAGATTATTGTACATTATGTTCCAGAGATCCAGTCCTTTTTCGTTAAAGGAAATTTCCTGTGGCCCGTCAAGTAGTGTCAGATTAAAGCTCTTGTTAAATGTATCCATATCGTCTCCGGTAAAATGCACCCAGTAGATTGTCCATGGATCTTTTGTGTCAGCCCCGTAACGCAGATATTCATTTGTTGCAGGAATCAGGCAAAATTCATTTGCCTTCATTTCAAATTTTTTATTTTTTACTATGTACCAGCCTTTGCCCTTTACGCAGTATAAAAGAATATTATCCTGGCAGCCTTTTTTTCTTTCACGGTAATGATAAGTGGCTTGCGGGAAATATCCCATTGAGCCAATATATAATTGCTTAAGCACAGGATTGACTTTCTTTGCTTTTTTTAAAACAGAATAAGGAACTGTTATTAATTTTTCGCCTTCAAAACCATCTCGTTTTTTCATAGCTCACAGTTACGTTAGGATTGAATTGCATTTATTCTTTTACCTTAAAATGATTTAATAGGAGTAGTGATAATAACACTCCCGCTTTTTAGTTCTTTTATCCTTATCAGACCATATATTTCAATGCGATATAATAAAATGAAACATGTATAATTGGGTGAAACAAAAGTGTGTTGTAAAAAATAGATTTGAATATAGGTTACTGCGAAAGTTTTGAAGGCAAATTTAAGCATATTTTGGAACTGTATGATATTTAAAATTGGCCTTTAACCTGGTAGAATTTATGGTGCCGGCGGTATTGCTACTATTAAGCATCGTTGTGTCACTCACTTGTACGGTAGTAATGCTATTCAACAAAGCGGAACGCTCTGCACAAATTTATACTACGCAAAGTTAAAATGTAGCATTTTAATTTTTATGTGATATAGTTTCTGGATTTGTATTAAGCAGTTAGTGGAAATGATAGATTGGTTTTAATTTCATCACATTTTAGATTTTAGTTTTGAAGTTTTTATTGGGTCGGATCATTATTTTTTTGAAGTAGTAACTGATTATGCTTGAGTAGTATAAAGTGATTTGAGAAACAAAACTTATCAGCATCGTAGAATAATCCATTAAAATAATAGGATTCACTATGGGTTTATGTATTGACATATGCCAACTTTGGAAATTGAAAATTATTAGCTACCAAACTAATAAATTGTTGGTTTCAATTTAATGATCATTGTTTAACTAAAACTTGTCTATGAAAATGATTATTTCCTACCACAAGATTTTATCATCTTCGGAGGAGCAGCTCAAACTAATTGCAAGAGGGTTGCTTTTATTATCGTTTTGCATTTTTATTTCCTGTATGGCATTTGCGCAAGGAAAAATAACTGTTACAGGAACCGTTACGGATTCGTCAGGAACGCTTATTGAAAGAGCTAACATTGTAGTTGAAGGAAAGAAAGGAGCTGGAACTTCAACTGATGTAAATGGGAAGTTTGTGTTGGATGTTGAACCAGGCTCCACGCTTTCTATTTCCTTTGTTGGCTATCAGAGCAAAAAAGTCGTTATTTCAAGCTCTAACAGGGTATTGAACATTGTACTTGATCGCTCAATTGTTAAAGCGGAAGATGAAGTGATTGTAACGGCATATGGCCGCAAGCAAAGAAAAGAGGCCATTGTAGGGTCTGTAACAACTGTAAAACCCGGAGATTTGAAAATTCCTGCCAGTAATTTAACTGCCGCGCTTGCAGGGCAGGTGGCTGGTGTAATTGCTTATCAAAAAAGCGGCCAGCCGGGAATGGATAATGCTTCCTTTTTTATAAGGGGTGTTACCAGTTTTGGATACAAACAAGACCCATTGATACTAATTGATAATGTGGAGTTGACCGCTTCCGACCTGGCACGGTTGCAAGTGGATGATATCGCAAGCTTTTCTATTTTGAAGGACGCAAGTGCCACAGCCCTGTATGGAGCTCGTGGTGCAAACGGCGTTATCCTTGTCTCTACCAAAGAAGGTAAAGAGGGAAAGGCTAAAGTTAATTTACGTTTAGAAAATTCATTCTCGCAGTCCGCGAAAAATTTGAAAATCGCAGATCCTATTACTTACATGAATGGCTATAATGAAGCGAGGGGTTATACTTACTATGATTTGAACAAGATCGCCAACACAAAAGCCACTATGGAGAATGCGCCTGGCAGTAATGCTTATGTGTATCCTGCTGTGGATTGGATGGATATGTTGTTCAGAAAAAGGGCATCTAACCAAAGAGCAAACATAAGTGTAAGTGGTGGTGGTGGTGTGGCCAGGTATTATGTTGCCGGTTCATATAATGTGGATAATGGAATATTAAAAAAGGATATAAGAAATAATAACAACAGTAACGTTAAGTTTCAGAATTATCAACTCCGGTCAAATGTTAATATAAATCTGACTAAAACTACGGAGCTGATCGTTCGTCTTTCGGGTAATTTTAATGAATACAATGGGCCACAATCCGCTGATGGTGGTTATTCTACAACTGTTTATAGCGAGGCTTTGCACTCAAGTGCAATCGACTTTCCTGCCTACTATCTGCCCGACTCTGCTAACATGCAAGCCCAGCATATTTTATTTGGGAATGTGGCTAATGAACAAGGTACCGGGGCTGTGTATACAAATCCTTATGCGAATTTGCTAAAAGGTCACAAGAACTTCTCCGAATCAAGGATGTCTGCCCAGGTGGAGTTAAATCAGAATCTGAGGTTTATTACTGAAGGATTAAACTTTAAAGCGATCTTTAATACCAACAGGTATTCCTTATTCCAGTCTTCAATGGAGTATTCTCCTTACTTCTATAATGTGAAAACGTATGACAGGGTGAACAACGCTTACACATTGAATTGGATTAACCACACACCGGGAGCAGCCAGGGAGTATTTAATGTATTCTTCAAATCCTGATAGAACAGACCTGAACTTCTTTTACTATTTTCAGGGAAACCTGGATTATAACAGGCGCTTTGGAGACCATAATGTAAGTGCTGCTTTGATTGCTACCGCCCAGCAAACCACTTATTATAATAAAAAGGATATGTGGGGGAATGTTGTATCAGATCCGGTAAAGAGACTCTTGAATTCATTACCATATCGCAACTTAGGCCTGGCCGGAAGGGCGACCTATTCGTTTAGGGACAAATACTTTTTAGAGTTTAACTTCGGATATAACGGTTCGGAAAGGTTTGATGTTCATAATCGTTTTGGGTTCTTTCCAACGATTGGTGGAGGTTGGGTTGTTTCAAAAGAAGATTTTTGGGAACCTTTATTACCAGTTGTTGACAGGTTGAAATTTAGGGTCAGCCACGGTCTTGTTGGTAATGACGCGATTGGTGACCAACGCTTTTTTTATCAATCTGAAGTCAATTTGAGTGGAGGAAACGGAGCCACATTTGGCTATGGATCAAATGCGGTATCTAAAAGTGGGGTGTCAATTGGCAACTATCCCAATCCTAATGTTACCTGGGAAACATCAAGAACCACAAACCTGGCAATGGAAATGACATTGTTCAGGGATGTGACTATAGTTGCGGAGGTATTTAAAAAACACACTTATAATATTCTACAGAGTCGTATAACACAATCTACCATGGGGCTTGAAGCCGGAATAAGTTCTAATGTTGGAATCCTGAATTCTAAGGGTATGGATCTTTCGTTGGATTATAAGAAGAATTTCAACAAGGATTTATGGATTACAGCTAGAGCAAACTTTACTTACTCCACTAACCTGTATGAGCATTATGAAGATCCGGAATGGAAAGAACCTTGGAGAGTGATATCGGGTAACCAACCTGCAGGCAAGGCAAGGGTTTATTTGGCAGAGCGATTATTTGTGGATGACGCGGAAGCTTTGAACTCTCCACAGCAATTATTTGGAAGCGGAAGAGTTGCGCCAAAAGGTGGCGATATCAAGTATCGTGATATGGATGGTAATGGTGTTATTGATTATAAGGACTGGGTTTTTGCCGGGTATCCAAATACTCCTGAAATTGTATATGGTTTTGGTTTTTCAGCAGGATATAAATCATTTGATCTGTCTGCGTTTTTCCAAGGCCAATCTCATGTGTCGTTCTATATTGAGCCAGGAAGGGTTACTCCATTTATTCCGAGCAGGGAAGGTGGTATTAGCGGCCCAACACAACTATTGCAACAGTTTGCGGATGACCACTGGTCTGAAACCAATCAAGACCAATATGCATTGTTCCCAAGATTTCATTACAGAGCAGACGATAATGCAAATAATGAAGTTGGCAGTACCTGGTGGTTGCGTGATGGCCAATTCTTAAGATTAAAATCTGTAGAAGTAGGTTATACATTACCATCCAGGTGGGCAAAAAAAATAAGGATCGCCTCCTGCAGACTGTATTTTAATGGAATGAATTTAATTACCTGGGCGCCATTCAAATTGTGGGATCCGGAATTGGGAGGCAACGGGTTTGCTTATCCTATTCAAAGGGTAATGAATGTAGGTTTGAATGTTAATCTGTAAATGAGTAAAAGATAATTTAAATAATAAACAAATGATGTCTTATTATAAATATCTATTTGCAGTTGTGCTTATTTTATCGGGCATTTCTTGCAAAAAATATATGGATATAGTTCCTCCAAATGTTGGAACGTTGGATTATGCCTTTCATAATAGAAACGAAGCGGAAAACTATTTGTTTACCTGTTATTCGTATTCTCAAAGAGGTAGTGTATTAAATGATGCTGGTTTTTTAGGCTCTGCTGAAATCATTTATCCCCCTGAAATGGAAAATTATCCTGGCGGCTTCAGTCTTTTGAGAGGAGGGCAGACCTCTTCAAGCCCGGTGTTGAACTTTTGGGATGGAGCAAATAATGCGTTTGGCAATTTATACATCCCGATTCGCATGTGTAATACCATGTTAGAAAATATTGATAACCCTATTGATCTTACTACGGTTGAGAAAGTAAGATGGATCGCGGAAGTGAAATTTTTGAAAGCATATTATCATTATTATTTAATGAGGATGTATGGTCCTATTCCGGTGATTGACAAAAACCTTGATATCAATTCATCACCGGAGGAACAAATGGTGAAAAGACAACCACTTGATTCTGTTGTAAATTACATTGTTGATTTGCTTGATTCTGCCGCTAAATACCTGCCTCCCCAGATAGAGAATATTGTGAAAGAGCAGGGACGGGTAACAAAGGTGACTGCGCTTACTTTAAAAGCGGATGTGTTGATGACTGCTGCAAGCCCTTTATTTAATGGTAATCCCGATTACTCCAATTTTAAAGACAAAGGTGCAGTGGCATTATTCCCTTCTGTAAAAGATAGTAAAAAATGGCAACTCGCTGCAGATGCCTGTAAGGCAGCCATAGATGTTGCAGAAGCAAACAATATACGGCTATACAACGACTTTATGCCAACCGATCTAGCCATTACTCCGGGAATACACCAAGTGTTGATGTTGCAGAATGTTATCACTGAAAAAATGGAAAGAAATCCTGAAGTGATCTGGGGTTGCAACCCTTCGGCTTATTACCAGGGGAATAGCATGCCAATCCTTACTCAAAAATCATTGTTACACCTGTGGTCTATACCTAGTACGTTCGCCGTACCAATTGCCACTACTGAACTGTTTTATACAAAGAACGGCGTTCCGATTAATGAAGATAGAACATGGGATTTCAACAACCGTTTTGAACTGAAGGATGGGGATGCCGCGAACAGGGATTATGTTAAAGAATCGTATACCACAGTTAAAGCACATTTGGACAGGGAGCCACGCTTTTATGCAGACATAGCTTTTGATGGTGGCATTTGGTTTGGTAATGGCGCGAAAAAAACGAGTGAAGCATACTATGTACAAGGACACGGCGTTGGTTCGTTTGCCGGGGGAATTAAAAATACTGCGTGTGGAAATATAACCGGTTACTGGCCTAAGAAACTGGTAAACTATTTAACAACTCATGATGATCAGGGGCTTCATTATGTCGATTTCCATGTTGCTCGTTATAGGCTTGCGGGCTTATATTTATGGTATGCTGAAGCGTTGAATGAAACATCTGATGATCAAAATGCCAGGGATGCCGCTATTGCTTACATCGACAGAGTAAGAGATCGTGCCGGACTGAAAGGTGTAAAAGAAGCCTGGACCAGTTACTCAAGCTCGCCTTCAAAGTTTTCTACTCAGGATGGATTACGTAGAATCATACACCAGGAAAGAAGAATTGAAATGTGTTTTGAGGCTCAAAGTGGCTGGGATTTACGTCGCTGGAAAGAGTTGGCGGATGTATTGAGTATTCCTGTACAGGGATGGAGTATTAATGAAGGACAAACGATCAACTATTACAGGTTGCGTACAGTGTTTGTTCCCACATTTAGATTGAAAGATTATTTGTGGCCAATTCAGGATGATAACCTGATTAAGAACCCCAACCTGGTACAGAATCCTTATTGGTAACAGGTATTGGTCGAAAAAGTAAATATTTTTTATACTTTAAAAATAACGTATGAATCACATAATTAGATGGTGTATCACTAAACAGCCATTTACATTTGCTATCATATTGTTCTCGGTGTTATCATTTTCTTGTATGAAAGAAAAGGATTTCCAGGGAATTGTGTCCACTGATAAAACAAAGCCGGGAATCGTAACAGATGTGAAAGTGACAAATATTAATGGTGCGGCTTTAATTACTTACACATCTCCAAATTCCGATAATTTGTTGTATGTAATGGCGGAATATTCTATTCGCGATGGGAAAACGGTTACTACAAAAGCTACTTATTTTACAGACACGCTTAAAGTAGAAGGGTTTAAGGAAGCTAAGGAGTATGAAGTAAAATTGTATGCGGTAAGCCGTGCTGAGGTTAAATCCGATCCGGTTATTGTAAAAGTAAATCCTAACACTCCGGTTTATAAACTGGTGCGCAATACACTCCGGATGGATCCAACTTACAGTGGAGTAAGGATTACAGGAACAAACCCTGACAGGGTATTTGAAAATATAGTGTTGTTACATTATGATAAAATTGAAAAGAAGTTTATAGTGGTAGATCAACACTTCAGAGATGATAGTACTATTTCATACCCGGTAAGGGGCTTTGATACTACAGCCCATCAGTTTGGGGTGTTTGTTTCCGACAAATGGGGAAATGTGTCTGATACATTGATCAAAACATTGAACCCATTATATGATGAATTAATGGACAAAAGCAAGTTTGCTCCTCTAAGAATGGCTAATACAGATGCGACTTTATACACAGCAAGCGGAGGATGGGGCCCGGTTGAATACATGTGGGATAATAATACCGGCACTGGTTGGCATACTGCAGGTAACACGTCTTTTCCTATCAATTGTACATTTGATATGGGCATTTCTTCCGTTATCAACCATTTTATAATATGGGAAAGGTATGATGATTGGAGTTGGAAACATAATAATCCCAAATCATTTACATTATGGGGGCGCAATGATGCACCAACAGATGTTGCTTTGCCTATGACCGCCAAATTTGGAGATAATGTGGGCGGATGGATAAACCTCGGCACTTTTGATTATCCATACCCACCTTCGGGCAACCCGATTACTAACATTACCGAATCCGACAAACAGTTTGTAAAGGATGGGGTTGATTTTGATATTCCGGGAACCTGTCCTATGGTGAGATATATGCGTGTATCTGTTACTGAAACATGGGGAGGGTCTTCTGATGCGCACATAACTGAACTAAACTTTTTTCACGCACCCTAATAATAATATTTTAAAACATAACTAGTATGAAAATAATTGCTAACGTTGCTACAATAGTTTTGCTGCTGATTGTGGTTATAATTGGTTGTGATAAAAAGGATCTTTCGTTTCGTGATGATTATTTGCAAGGCCACGAAGTTGTTTATAACGGTAAGCCTAAAATCTTTGGTTATAATCCGGGGTATCATAGGGTGCAGCTTTATTGGGTTCCAAACCCGGATCCAACCGTCGTAAAGTATAAGATATACTGGAATAGTAATATGGACTCCCTTGAAGTTGAAGCTACCTCCCATAGCAGTACAGATACTATGAAGGTGATGATTAATAATTTAAATGAGTACAACTACACGTTTACCATTTATTCTTATGATGCGAAAGGAAACAAGTCAATTTCAAGTGAGCTTAATAATGTAAAAGTTTATGGTGAGTTGTATAAAGCCGGGCTATTGAATAGAGGCTATAATGCCGATAATCCTTCAGTTGTAAATGACAAGGATGAGGTTAAGCTTTATTTTAATAAACCTGATGCTGTAAACATTAAGACAGAGGTTACTTATTCATCTGTTTCCGGAGCTTTAAAAACAGCAGATCTATTGCCGGAAGCTGATAGTATAATAATACCTGATTTGAAACCGGGCATGGGTACCTCTGTTCGCTATACATCTTTTTATGTTCCTCAGGTGGGTTCATTGGATACTATTGAAGTCCCCTATGTAACTACGTTCCCCGAAATAAAGCGATATGTTGAATGTAACAAATCAACTTGGGCTGAAGTGAACTCACCCAGGGATGTGCAATCTGCAAAATGTGATTGGGGAGCTTGCGCATATCCGCGCATGATGTGGGATGATGATTGGTCAGCAGGTGGTCAGGAGTTTTGGTCTGGCAAAATATTCCACAGCAATGGGGGGGCTTGTTTGCCTGCCCAGGTTACAATTGATTTAGGAAAAACATATGATGAACTGGGACGTTTAAGTGAAATGGGTAGAAATTGTTGCAACTCCGCTACAGAGTTTGAAGTTTGGGGTGTTAATGCAAATAATATTGCAGATGTTGAAACAACAAGTTCTTCTCAAAGTGGCGATTGGGAAAACGAAATGAAGTCCAAGGGATGGGTGTTGTTGAAAAATGTTGTTAGATCTGATAATGGTAGAAACAGGATATCAGTTGAGTTAAATAAGGAAATTGGAAAAGTTCGTTTTGTAAGATTGAGAGTAAAAGCCAGGGATGGTGGAGGAAATGGTGATTTCCAGATTGCTGAAATAGGGTTTTGGAACATCCAGCCATTCTAACAAAACATAAACCGTAAGATTATACACAGAGAAAAAGCAAAGCATTCTTTGTATAAAAAGTCAAAAATCAAAAGTCGAAGTTTTGTCCGGTTTTGACTTCGATTTTTGACTTTTTAATAATGGTTTGTTATTTCTCTAATTACCCAATCCCTTAATAATTCTTTTTTAATTCAAAAAAACAGGAAATACTTAACGAATAATATTAAGCATTGATATATGAAAAATTTTAGGGTTGGCATTTTTATTGGAGTATTCGCTTTTGCTTTGTGTAGTAATTCTTTTGGCCAAAAGCCGGGAATAAGTGCCGAATTATCTTCTGCCATTCACGCTGATCAACGTTTGAAAACCGTTTCCTCCAAAGCAGAAACGCTACTTCGCGATGGCTTAAATGCCGGCAGTGGTTATGGTGAGATATGGATTCGTGACATGAACTCTTTTATTGAACTTGCTTGTAAGGTGGGTGATAAATCTAAGATCAGGGAGGCCCTGGTCACTTTCTTTAAATTTCAGGGCGAGGATGGAAATATTGTAGATGGCTATATTCCTAAAGGAACTTCAAATATACCTTACAACTTTATTTATAGTCCGCTGGCTCCACAATTTGCAGCCCACAAAAACACCGTTGAAACCGACCAGGAATCTTCACTTATCCAGGCAATTTATAGATATATAACAGTAACGAATGATCGAAGTATTTTAAATGAGGTGATTGCCGGAAAAAGTGTAAGCCAAAGAATAGAAGATGCCATGAATTATTTGCTGACAAAAAGATATAGTGAAAAGTATGGTTTAATATGGGGCGGTACAACCGTTGACTGGGGCGACGTTCAGCCCGAGCATGAGTGGGGTGTAGTACTGGATAGTACTTCTCACCTGGCAATCGATATTTATGATAATGCCATGTTTATAATTGCCATGCACAATTACATAAATATGATTTCAGACGGGCAGAAGAAAAAGCATTGGAAAAAAGTAAGTAACAGGTTATCAAAAAATGTGAGAAAGTATTTGTGGGACGATCAACTACAAAAATTCATTCCGCATATTTACCTGGAGGGTTCGCCCTTCCCGGACGATTTTGATGAGAATGCCATTCATTATCATGGCGGCACTGCCACAGCAATTGAAGCCGGTTTGCTTAGCAAAAAAGAGATCCTGGTTGTGTATGATCAAATGCAGCAAAACGTTAAAGATGCAGGTGCGCCTTCTGTGGGATTGACTGTATATCCTGTTTACCCTAAAGGGTTCTTTAAAAATTCCTGGTTGGGGCCTTATTACTATCAAAATGGCGGCGACTGGCCCTGGTTTGGCGGTAGGATGATTCAACAACTTGTTGCTTATGGTTTTAACAAAGAGGCTTATGAAGCGTTGTCTCCCATGCTCGACCTGGTTATAAAAAATAATGGCTTTCATGAATGGTACAATCTTAAAGGAGGGCCGGAAGGTTCTGCGCAGTTCAAAGGTGCGGCAGGCGTGCTATGGAAGGCGATAGAAATGATAAATAGTAGCAAC
This sequence comes from Flavihumibacter sp., assembly GCA_031553495.1. Lineage (GTDB taxonomy): Bacteria > Bacteroidota > Bacteroidia > Chitinophagales > Chitinophagaceae > Pinibacter. The sequence goes on along the minus strand of JAVBLN010000016.1, from coordinate 29,586 downwards.
TCAAAATAAATTATTGGAATTACACAGTATAATAATGTGCGGATATTTTTTGTGTGACCGGCGGTAGTGCTACTATTAAGCATCGTTGTGTCACTCACTTGTACGGTAGTAATGCTATTCGGCAATGTGAAGCATTCATGCACGAGTTTATACTGCAAATGGTATAAGACATTATGGCTATGGTATTAGTGAGGTGAAAGAATAAAATGCATATTGCATCATGCACAATAAAGAACAAATGTTGAAGTGGGCGACGCAACGATGCTTAATAGTAGTAATGCTGCCTGGTCCATAAAAAAAATACCTCACATTAATGATGACCGGATTAGTAAATGAATTATAGAAGAAAGGGAAGCGGATACAGGTAAGATCTGAATTTGCCAACCCTCATCAATCATTACCGGATGGCTTAATGCAAACGCCGGATTAGATAATATCATAGATAATTTAGCACTTCGCAGAAAGGAGTGTTGCAATAGTTTTCCAACCCGGGAACTTCAGTTTGTTTCCCAAAAAAATGAACAGATGAAAAGAGTATTACAATTATTTATAGTTGTATTTGCAGTTTGCTCATGTGTACACGGGCAATCTGTAAAACCTTTAACTCAATTGCAGCAGGATTTTGTCGACTTACGTTTTGGTATGTTTATTCATTTCAATATGGGAACATATTGTGGTGAGGATTGGGCCGATCCCGAAGCTCCGCCTGCATTATTCAATCCCGTAAAATTAGATTGCAATCAATGGGCTGCAGCAGCAAAAGAAGCTAAAATGACTTATGGCTGTCTTACAACGCGGCATCATTCGGGTTTCTGTATTTGGGATACAAAAACTACGAATTACAATGTAATGAATGGAAACTTTAAACGTGATGTGGTAAAAGAATATGCGGAAGCTTTTCGCAAGCAGGGCCTGAAAGTAATGTTGTATTATTCCATATTGGATGTGCATCATAAATTAATGCCCGGCTCTATTACACCGCAGCATACAAAGATGGTTAAGGAACAGCTTACTGAACTATTAACTAATTACGGCGAAATATCCGCATTGATCATTGATGGCTGGGATGCGCCATGGTCAAGGATCTCGTATGAAGAAGTGCCTTTTTCGGAAATATATTATTTTGTAAAAAAGCTTCAGCCAAACTGTTTGGTGATGGATTTGAATGCTGCAAAATATCCTGCAGATGTTTTGTTTTATGGTGACATAAAATCTTACGAACAAAATGCAGGACAAAATATTTCAAAAGAATCCAACAAATTACCGGCACTGTCTTGTTTGCCTCTTAATAACACCTGGTTTTGGAAAGATTACTTTCCCACAACGCCGGTACGAACTCCTGAAAGTATTATAAACGATAATATAGTTCCATTAAATAAAGTGTATTGCAACTTCATTTTAAATGTATCTCCTAACCGTGATGGTTTGATTGATGATAACGCGGTTGCCGCTTTGCGTGAGATTGGCAGGCTTTGGAATAACAGCGGGCCTTTAGCAAAACTTTCAAAATACGATGCTCCAATAGTAGCTTCAAATATGGCTAAACGGAAACCAATATACTCAAGTTGGAGTAACGACTCATACATAGCAGACCTTGCTAATGATGATAATTTTTCTTCGCCCTGGCTTTCAAACGCTACCGTAAAAGATCCGTGGATAATAGTTGAACTGGGAAAAACTGCCCAGCCATTTAATGCGGTAGTGATAGCAGAAGGCAACAACAAAAGCAATGTGAAGAAATATACAATTGAGTATTTCGCAAATAATACCTGGACAAAATTATTGACAGGAAACAACGAAGGTTATATTAAAGTGGAACGCTTTGACCAGGTTACAGGAAGTAAGATACGGATCAGGTTTGATCAATTTGATGCGCCGCCGGCAATTAGTGAAGTATGTGTTTATAATGAAAAAAGATAAGGAAGCGTATTATTGTTCACGAGGCGTTTTTTTCTGTGATTACAAGTGACATTTTATATAATACGAAATGACATAGAATATAAAATTATTTATCAGCATGGTATTTATAAAGAAAATTTTCCAAGCAGTGTTTATTCTGGTTTGCTCTGTAAGTGTATTGCAGGCGCAATTAGTGAATGTAATCGATTTTGGTGTGAAGCCCAATTCATTTGGAGATGCTACACCCGGTGTGCAACAAGCGATTGCAGCATGTAAAGGCAAGCCTGGTGCCACCTTGGTGTTTCCGCAGGGACGTTATGATTTTTGGCCTGAGAAAGCGGAAAGAAGAGAGTACTTTATATCAAACACTTCTACGGAGAGCGAATGCCCATCTAAAATAAAAACGATCGGATTGCTTTTTGAGAACATGAATGATTTAACCATTGATGGTAATAATTCTCTTTTTGTTTTTCATGGCAAGATGATAACGTTCGCGTTTAGCAATTGTAATAATATAAAATTGCAAAATGTAAGCGAAGATTTTGAAAGGCCTTCAATGTCTGAACTAACTTTTCTTGATGTAAAGCCGAACGAGGCTATAGTTTCTATTAATCCGGCGTCCACTTATTCAATTATTGATGAAAAGCTTGTCTTTTATGGCGAAGGCTGGCGAATGAATGATAATTTTTCGATTTTAATTGATACTGTAAGCGGAACGAATATTTACAGTTCGTTTGGGCCTGTTCAAAATAGCAAAGCAGTAGAATTGGCTCCTTATAGAATAAAATTGACAGGGGATTTTAGAAATACGAATTATAAACCGGGAAGCATATTAACTATACGTGATCCAATTCGTGACCAGGTGGGCATGTTTATTAATCTTTCAAAGAATATTCAACTACATAATGTAAACATGCATTATATGCATGGGCTGGGAATCATATCCCAATTTTCTGAAGATCTGAAATATACGAAGGTAAATATAACTCCTTCGAAAGGAAGGGCTGTCGCTTCATTTGCTGATGGCATGCACTTTTCAGGCTGCAAGGGTAAAATTGAAATAGACAGTTGCCGTTTTAAAGGTCTTCATGACGATCCCATAAATGTTCACGGCACCTATTTGCAAATAACCAAAGTAAATTCTCCAACACAACTTGTAGTAAAATTTATGCATGGTCAAACCTATGGATTTTCTGCTTTTTTTGAAAATGATAGCATTGCTTTAATTCATTCACGCATGTTAAAAACAGCGGCTTTAGGAAAAGTGAAAAGTGCAAAACTAATTTCAGAGCGTGAAATGCTCATAGATATGGAAGCTCCATTTAAAGAAGAAATAAAGCAGGGCGACTGCCTTGAAAATATTACGTGGACTCCATCACTAGAAGTAAGGAATTCAAGATTTGAATCAACTAATACACGTGGCTTGTTGGTAACTACACCAAAAAAAGTAGTAATAGAAAATAATCATTTTTACAGAACCGGAATGTATGCCATACAAATTGCGTGTGATGCGGGAAGCTGGTATGAATCCGGGGCGGTAAATGATGTGCTTATTCGCCATAATATTTTTGAAGATTGTGTGTATAATTTTTCCGATAACAGTTATGCCATCGCGTTGGTTCCCGAAAACCACGAAGAGGCAAAAGATTATTGGGTGCATCGCAATATTCATATAAAAGAAAATGTTTTCAAAGTATTTGATGATTTGCTGGTAAGGGCAAAAAGTACTCAAGGACTTTTCTTTGAAAATAATACTGTTGAGCACTCTTCGTTTGTATCTCCAATACGCAAAGGCAATACGAATAAGCAACCTTCATTCAGGCTGGAGAACTGTACTAAAGTGGTTGTAAAAAATAATAATTACAAATTGAATGAGCCTGTTGTGTTAACAGAGTGTATTAAAATGAAAAAGCAGGATATAACTGCTGAAAAGAAATGTCAATTGGTTTTTAATTAATAAATCAGGTAGCGATTATGAATAAGAAAAGTTTTGTTATACTATCAATGATTATACTGGGTTTATCTAACGCATTTAGCCAGAAGGGGGCGTTGCGTGTATGGTATGATAAACCTGCAAAGCAATGGGAAGAATGTGTGCCATTAGGCAATGGCAGATTAGGTATGACACCCGATGGAGGCGTAGCCAAAGAAGTGGTGGTACTAAATGATATTACCTTATGGTCCGGTGCCTCACAGGATGCAAACAATTATGAAGCGTATAAAAAATTGCCTGAAATAAGACAATTGCTTTTAGCGGGTAAGAATGATGTAGCGCAATCATTGATGGATAAAGATTTTGTGTGTACAGGCAGAGGTTCCGGTTCCGAGCCTTTCGGTTGCTTTCAAATGTTAGGCAATCTTGTTTTTGATTATAGCTACAATGGAGTTGCAGATGTTCAATACAAAGATTATAAACGCGATTTATTATTGAACAATGCCATCGCCACCACAACTTACAAAGTTGGTGATGTAACATACAAGAGAGAATACTTTACAAGTTTTGATGATGATGTTTGTATAATCAGGATGACGGCAAACAAAGCAAGCCAAATAAGTTTCGATGTTACAGTCAATCGTTCGGAAAAATCGACAACGGTGGTTGAAGACAATGAACTGCAAATGTTTGGCCAGTTGGAGAATGGTACAAATGGCAAAGGAATGCAGTACTTTACAAAGGTAAAACTGCAATTAAAAGGTGGCCGGTTAGCATCCTCTGATAAGTCGTTGCAAGTAAAAAATGCAACTGAAGTAATGGTATTTGTTTCAACCAAAACAGATTGGAAGGATGCGGCATATAAACACAATGTTCAGAAATTTTTAAATGCGGCGCTAAAGAAACCTTATACGACTCAAAGGCAAAATCACATTGCAAAGTTTCAGAAATTATTCAATCGTGTGTCTGTTGATTTAGGCGAAAGCAAAGAGATAGCTGCAATGACAACCGATAAGCGCTTGGAAAACTTTTCGAAGAATCCCGGAACTGATAATAATTTTGCTGCTTTGATGTTTCAGTTTGGAAGATACTTAAGTATCAGCAGCACACGCATCGGGCTACTTCCTCCAAATTTACAAGGACTTTGGGCAAATCAAATTCACACACCATGGAACGGCGATTATCACCTGGATGTAAATGTTCAAATGAATCATTGGGGATTAGGAGTGGGCAACCTGTCTGAACTGCATTTGCCGCTTGCGGATCTGATGGAAGCAATGGTGCCTTTCGGAGAAAAAACTGCAAAGGCATATTACAATGCAGATGGATGGATAGCGCATGTAATCACCAATATCTGGGGATTTACAGAACCGGGAGAAAGTGCTTCCTGGGGAATTACAAAATGCGGATCGGGATGGATGTGCAATAATTTGTGGGAGCATTATTTGTATAGCAACGATAAGGAGTATCTAAAGAAAATATATCCCATACTTAAAGGATCGGCTCAGTTCTATAACAGTATTTTGGTAAAAGATCCAAAAAGCGGTTATATGGTAACAGCTCCGTCGTCTTCCCCGGAAAATGCATTTTTGTTACCGGATGGCAGCGGAAAGCATGCAAGTATTTGTGTAGGCGCAACAATAGATAACCAGATAATCCGTGAATTATTTGATAATGTTATTTATGCTTCTAAATTATTAGGTAAAGATGAAGACTTTAGAAAATCGCTTCAGGCAACACTACAACAAATTCCACCTGTAGGTATTATTTCTGCTGATGGCAGAATACAAGAGTGGTTGGAAGACTATAAGGAAGTGGATCCGCAGCATCGGCATATTTCACACTTGTATGGTATTTATCCTGCAAACCAGATCACTCCTTTGAAAACACCGTCATTAGCTGAAGCCGCCAAAAAAAGTTTGGAAGTGCGCGGTGATGATGGTCCTAGTTGGGCTATTGCTTATAAACAATTGTTCTGGGCAAGATTGTATGATGGCGACAGAGCGTTTAAATTATTCAAACAAATTATGCGGCTCACAACGGCCACTCATATTAATTATGGCGCCGGTGGAGGCGTATACCCCAACTTGTTTTCTGCAGGGCCGCCGTTTCAAATTGATGGAAACTTTGGAGTGTGCGCAGGTATAGGCGAAATGCTGTTGCAAAGTCATGAAGACTTTATTCATCTGCTTCCTGCGATCCCCGCAGAATGGAAAAGCGAAGGTGAAGTGAAAGGACTGAAAGCAAGAGGAAATTTTATGGTTAGTTTTAAATGGAAAGATGGTAAGGTAACATCTTATAAAATTACTTCTGCAACACCACGTAAAGTAAAAGTAAAAGTGAACGGAGTGATGAAAGATGTGATGACAACAAAATAATAAGTATCAACCAGGTCATTATATGGAATATTTTTTTTTGTGGGCCGGGCGGCATTGCTACTATTGAACTTTAGTTGCGTCGCACTCTTCAGCGGTTTGTTCGCTATTGTGCATTATGCAGCAGTCGTTCCGGTTATTGACCTTGTTATAGTACGCTGTGTATGTTTGTGCATGAATGCTCCAATTTGCTGAATAGAATTACTTCAGTACAAGTGAGTGACACAACGATGCCCAATAGTAGCAATACCGCCGGTATCAAAAAAATAAATGCACAATGTTACCCTGCCCGGATAGTAGAAGAGGATCAGTTGTATTGCATTTTAAATGATTGAAATAGTAAAATAAATGAGTCGGTTTCTTATTTATGGTTTGTTGCAATTGTTGTCTTTTGAGTTGTTTGCCCAGGTAAAGCAACCGGTAGATTATGTTAATCCGTTTATTGGCGCAAGTACCAATGTGGATCGTACCGGCAATGGCTTGGGAAAAACTTTTCCGGGAGCCGCAACACCATTTGGTATGACGCAGGTAAGCCCCAATACTATTACAGGTGGCGATAATGGATCGGGCTATAGTTATGAACATAAAACAATTGAGGGGTTTGCTTTCACGCAAATGAGTGGTGTAGGCTGGTATGGCGATTTGGGAAATTTCCTGGTAATGCCAACAACGGGAAAATTAAAAACTTTTGCAGGAAAGGAAGGCGATGCCGAGAATGGATATCGTTCAAATTACGATAAAAGAACAGAGAAGGCTTCTGCGGGTTATTATAGTGTTACTCTTACCGACAATAATATATTTTCAGAAGCTACAGTTACGCCACACTGCGGCGTGTTAAGATTTACATTTCCCAAAAGCGATCAATCGCGCATTCAAATTGATTTGGCAAGAAGGGTAGGCGGAACTTCAGTTTTGCAGTATGTAAAAGTTGTGAATGAGAATACCATTGAAGGATGGATGAAGTGCACCCCGGATGGCGGCGGATGGGGCAATGGCGGCGGGAATGCAAATTATACCGTTTTCTTCTATGCGCAGTTTAGTAAGCCTCTCAAAAAGTATGGCGTATGGAGCGCCGATATTCCTGCTAACTGGAAGCGAAAACTTGAGGATGTAACAAGCGAAAAGTACCGGCAACGTGTGGCAGATGCTGAGGTTACGGAAAACATTAACGAAAAAGAAGGAAAGCATTTGGGTTTTTATACGGAGTTTGAAACTAACGTTAATGAACAGGTTATATTGAAAACGGGTATTTCATTTGTAAGTATAAATAATGCCAGGGAAAATTTGTTGACTGAAATACCGCACTGGGATTTTGATAAAGTACGGGCACAGGCAAAGACGCTTTGGAATAAAGCATTAAGTAAAATAAATGTGGAGGGTGGCACAACAGAAGAGAAAACGGTATTCTATACGGCTTTGTATCATACGATGATTGATCCGCGTTGTTTTGCTGATGTTAACGGGCAATACCCCGGAGGAGACGGAGTTATACATGCATCCGGAAAATTCAACAAGCGAACTATATTTAGCGGATGGGATGTGTTCAGAAGTCAAATGCCATTACAAACTATCATCAATCCGGATGTAGTGAATGACATGATCAATTCGCTGGTGGAGCTGGCAGATGAAAATGGTACACGGTATTTAGAACGCTGGGAATTTTTAAATGCGTATAGTGGATGCATGATTGGCAATCCTGCAGTTGCCATGATAGTTGATGCCTATAAGAAAGGTATCAAGGATTTTGATGTGCCTAAGGCTTATGGAATTATGAAGAATACAGTGGAAAAATTTGGAAATGGAAATAAAGGATATGCAACGGATGGATACAGCATTTCCTCTACATTGGAGTATGCTTATTTTGATTGGTGTGTAGCGCAAATGGCAAAAGAACTTGGAATTAAGGAAGATGAAGATCTGTATATGCGGCGCTCTGCAGCTTATAAGAATGTGTTTGATAAAGAGAAGGGATGGTTTAGAGCTGTAACTAATAAAGGAGAATGGGAAGAATGGCCTGCGGAAGGAAGAATGAAAGAATGGTATGGTTGTGTAGAGTGCAATCCTTATCAACAGGGATGGTTTGTACCGCATGATGTGGAAGGTATGGTAAAGTTGATGGGTGGCCGTGATAAAGTGTTAAGAGACTTAACTGATATGTTTGATAAAACACCAAAAGATTTTGCCTGGAACGGTTATTACAATCATGCAAATGAACCTGTGCACCATGTTCCGTTTTTGTTTAACAGGTTGGGCGCACCCAGCCTTACGCAGAAATGGACGAGGATAATTTGCGAAAATGCATATAAAAATGAAGTTGAAAAAGGGCTGATAGGTAATGAAGATGTGGGCCAGATGTCTGCCTGGTATGTATTGGCCGCCAGTGGTATTCATCCCGTGTGCCCTGGCGATAACCGTTACGAGATAACAAGCCCGGTGTTTAAAAAAATAAAGATCAGGCTTGACAAAACACATGCGAAAGCGAAAACTTTTACCATTATAGCCAGGGGAAATTCAACTGAAAATATCTACATCCAAAGTATGAAACTTAACGGTAAACAATATACGAAATGGTATATAACTCATGATGATATTATTAAGGGCGGTGTATTGGAATTGGAAATGGGTAAAGAGCCGGTAATGGATAGTATGTACAGGAATGCAGATGGTTTTTAATAGCTCAAAAGTATTACAATTGCTGAAGTGTGCGACGCAACAGTAGCTTAATAGTAGCACTAAAGCCCGGATCACCACAAATAAATTACTAATGAAAAGAGCAACCTTTATTTTTTCTTTGATTTTTTTCACTGCGATTTGTTTGGCACAAACAAACCTGGACATAGTAAAGAAAGCAGAGTCGCATCCTATTGTAATGGATAAGCCTGCTGTGGGTTTTTTTGAAGGTGCGGTATTGGGCAACGGTGGAATGGGTGTAGTTGTTACAACACGCCCCGATGCTATATGTTTTCATTTTGGGCATAACAATGTGTGGGATATTCGCATTGCTGAAAATAACAAAGAAAAAATTGGAACATTTGATGAAGTAATGAAGAAGGCGAAAGCGGTAGATCCAAATTTACCAAGTATTTGGAATGATGCTGATTTTAACGCCTACCTTCGCCTTACTGCCGAAAATTATGGGAAGCCTTATCCCAGGCCATTTCCGTGTGGAACAGTTTTGCTTGGGTTTGATAGAAGAGCAGTGGAATTGTTAGGACATAAAATTGATATTTCTACCGGGCTATGTGAAATATACCTGCTAAATAATGGAGTGAAAAATATTCTGAAAGTATTTGTTCAATCTGATGTTGACGCGTTGTGGATGCAATTGATCGATGAAAAAAATAACGCGGTTCCATCATGTTTCAACAGGTTTAGAATTATTCCCGATTCGCATACGCCAAATGATTTTCCTGCTTATACAATCGTGAGTGGAAATGATGGGAAGTCAATTGGATTTAAGCAGGTGTTGCCATATTTGGAACCTGGTAAATATGATAAGGAAAAAGGCCATCCGAAAGACAAAGCATTTAAGTTGGAAGCAAAGTTGCAAACAACATTAACAGGCGGAGATCATTATACTACGCAAGGTATCAGCGAATCGTTGCAGCCATTGGAACGTTATATTAAGGAGGACAAAAGCCCGCTGCTGGGTGTTGTGTATCTCAGCGAAGGACTAAATAGCAACTTGGAAAAACAGGGTGAAGCAACAGCCACTCCCAACCTGCAAAACTATCAAAAAGCATTTGGTAAAACTGCGAAAAGCTGGAGCGATTATTGGAATAAATCCGGCGTTGAAATAGCTGATGATTTTTTAGAGAGTACATGGTATTGGAATCTCTATTTTTATAATTGTTCTGTGAAATCCGGCGTTACCTGTCCAGGGCTATTTGCCAACTGGAGCTTAGGAGGAATAGGCACTGCGTGGCATGGCGATTATCATTTAAACTACAATACGCAACAACCGTTTTGGCTTCCATTCTCCAGCAACCGGTTAGATAAAAACCTGCCTTATGTTGAGTTAGTACATCATCTATTACCTGTTAGCAAAAAATGGGCGAAAGAGTATTATGGTATGCGAGGCGCTTTTTTTCCGCATTCGGCATATCCTGTTGATATGAATTTGCATCCATACCCGGTGCCGGATTGGGGATGGGAAGTATTTGAAACTCCCTGGATGGTTCAGGGGTTATGGTGGCATTATAAATACTCGATGGATACAAGCTTTCTTAGAGATCAAGCCTATGAACCGATAAAAGATGCCGTGATGTTTTTGGTAGATTATATGAAACGTCCCGATGCTCACGGGCAGCAATGGAAAGATGATAAATATCACATCTTTCCTTCTGTGCCTCCTGAATTATATGGGTTACAACCGGGATTTAAATATAATTACGATACACAAATTGATCTTGCGTTAACCAAATTTATTTTCAAAGCATTTAAAGAAGCCGTAAACGATTTGAATTTGATAGAAAGTGAAAAAGAATTAATAAAGGATGTGAATTTGATTTTGGCTAACATGCCCGGCTATCCAAAAACTATTTCTGAAAAATACGGCGAAATATATACTTCAGTGCCTGGGGAAAATGACAGGATAGTGTATAATGTTCCTGCAAACCTAACACATGTGTTTCCTGGCGAAGAATTTGGCCTGCATTCTCCCAAAGATGAATACCAAAAATTAGTAAATACATATAAGGCTCATAAGAATGAAGGTGGAAATGATATTGTGTTTTTAAATCTACAGGCTGCACGCCTCGGATTACTTGACCTGGAAAAATTTAAACGGCAGATACAATATGCCATGTTACCCAATAAAACTGTTACCGATAAAGTGCTGCAGGCCGGCGGAAGGTATAGTGATCAAACAGATTTTGCATTCATGGCTCCTATGGGAATTTGGTTTGAGAATTTTGCATTGCCCGTTGTAATTAATGAGTGCTTAATTCAAAGCTATACCGGTACAATTGATCTGTTTCCTAATTGGGATAGAAAGAAGGATGTTAAGTTTAACAAGCTTAGAGCAATGGGTGCATTTTTGGTAAATGCCGAAATGAAAAATGGAAAGGTAAAAACCGTAGAAATATATAGTGAGAAAGGCGTGACTTGTAAAGTAAAAAATATATGGGGTAAAAGTAAGGTTCAACTGGTAAGAAATGGAAAACCCGCTGAAATTTTAACAGCCGGCATTTTAGAGTTTAGGACATTGATTGGCGAAAGGGTTGTTTTGAAACCTTTACAGGTACAATAGCGACAGATATGTTTTTTTAAGTCATAAAAATTGTTCTTCAAGCAGAATAATTTTGTGCGTTATTTTTTTGATACCGGCGGTAGTGCTACTATTAAGCATCCGTTGTGTCACTCACTTGTACGGTAGGAATGCTATTCAGCGGGTTGGTTGATAGTTGTTGGTTGATAGTTGATAGTGCTTTTGTTTTCACTTGCAACCAAAGTATAAAGCACTTTCAATTTTCAACTATTCGTTGGTAAATCTCTAAATTTTATTTTATGAAATTTTTTCTTTTTCGTTTATTCATTACTGTTACATTGTTTGGCTCTTCATCGTTATATGCACAGGTCAGGCTGCCAAAAATTTTTAGTGATAATATGGTGTTGCAGCGTGATAAGGATATAAAAATTTGGGGTTGGGCATCAAAAGGAGAAACTGTTTCAGTGGCATTTCACAACCAGGTAAAAAAAGTAAAAGCCGACAAAACAGGAAAGTGGGTTGTTACACTTTCGCCGGAAAGCGCCGGGGGGCCGTATGATCTTGTTGTGAAAGGAAAAAATTCAATAACGTTGAACAATGTTATGATGGGTGATGTATGGGTGTGTTCAGGTCAGTCGAACATGGAGCAGCCTGTTAATGGATGGACTACAGTGGTAAACTATCAACAGGAAGTGGCCAATGCCAATTATCCTGATATCCGTTTATTTACTGTTGAAAAAAATATAAGTACTACAGCAACTGATGATGTAAAGGGCGGCAAATGGGAAAACTGTAGTCCTGCAGTGATCAGTCCTTTTTCTGCTGTTGGCTATTTTTTCGGAAGAGCGTTGTATAAAGAATTGAAAGTGCCTATTGGTCTGATCAACTCTACATGGGGCGGTACTGATGTAGAAACATGGACAAGCCGCGAAAGTATTGACAATAGTGATGTTTTTGGAGATGAAATTAAATCTTTACCTGTTCTTAGCACCGACTCTCTACTGGCTGTGCGTAAGAAAAAGATGATTCAACTTATGCAGAATGTACAGGATAATCTGCCTGATGCAACAACTGTTAATACATGGAAAAATGAGTCTGTTGATGACAGATCATGGACAAAAATGCAACTTCCATCCATGTGGGAAAACAGGCAGTTGGGCCCGGTTTTCGATGGCATAGTATGGTTTAGAAAAACGATTAACATAAGCGCTGCGGATGCCGGGAAATCAGCTACTCTCAGCTTGGGTACTATCGATGATAATGATGAAACTTATGTGAATGGTGTAAAGATTGGTGCCACACAGGGATATAATATGAACCGCAAATACACTATTCCTGCCGGTATTTTGCACCAGGGAAATAATGTGATAGCGGTAAGAGTGGAAGATGGCGGTGGCGGCGGTGGCTTATGGGGAGAGGAAAAGGATATGTATGTTGAAGTAAGCAATAAAAAGCAATCGCTGGTAGGAGATTGGGCGTTCAGGATTGCAGAAATTAATGCGGGAAATATGGGAATAGGAGCAAACGATTATCCGTCATTATTATATAATGCCATGATTAACCCATTGGTTCCAATGAGCATTAAGGGAGCCATATGGTACCAAGGCGAGAACAATGCTAATAGGGCTTTTCAATATAGAAAATCATTTCCGCTGATGATAAGTGATTGGAGAAAACAATGGAAACAGGGTGACTTTCCATTTTATTTTGTGCAGTTGGCGAATTTTAATGCCGCTAACGGCAATAGCCTGGTTGGAAGCGCATGGGCAGAGTTAAGAGAAGCGCAGGCTATGGCATTGGCTTTACCCAACACCGGTATGGCTGTAATTATTGATGTGGGAGAATCGTATGATATTCATCCGAAAAATAAACAAGATGTCGGTAAACGTCTTGCTGCATTGGCGCTGAACAAAACTTATGGGGAGAATATTGTTTGCGGAGGGCCAAAATATGAATCTATGGCAGTAAATGGAAATTCTGTTAGCCTGAAGTTTTCAAACGTAAGCAATAACAAATGGATGGTAAAAGATAAGTATGGGTACATAAAGGGATTTGAAATTGCAGGTGCAGATAAAAAATTCTATTACGCACAGGCTCGCATAGAAGGTAATGCGATCGTTGTATCGTCAGATGCGGTAAAAAATCCTGTTGCGGTACGCTATGCATGGTGCGATGATCCTATTGATGCTAATTTATTTAATGCAGAAGGCTTTCCGGCGGAACCGTTCAGAACTGATAACTGGCGCGGTGTTACAGAAAATAGCAAGTATAGGATCCAGTAATTTTCGATATCTTGATGAAAACTTAAAATCCCTCAGTCATGAAAAAATTATTCGCTTTACTAATGGTATTAGTCAGTTATGTTTCTTATGGACAATGTGACAAGAAGGTATTATTAACATGCGACAAGATCAGAATGCTTACGTATGGCTCTGTAACAATGGAAATACCGGTTAAAGCATCAATTAGTATCAATAGTGAAAAGATCATTATATCTGTCCTTCACGAAGGTGAAACAGAGGTTCTTGATACCGAGATTAAGGAAGTGCTTTTTTGTAGTTGGAGTGAATATTTAAAGAATGGTAAAACTCAATACAAAGGGGCTACCAAAAAGGGAGATGAGCAGCGTGAAAACTCATTGATTGAAATAGAGAGTGAAGACGGACACACCAATGTAACGTTATGTCCGCTTCCTGATGTTAAGGGGAAGAAAATACAATTTAATGTAACGGAGGTTTCAATTGCAGAGGATGTGAATCAGAAAAGCCCTGTTTCTCAAAAATGAAATCAAAGAAAAAAATAAAGATATAACAATGAGAAAGAACTTATTTCAAATAGTTACAATTGTGCTATTGTTTATAAGCCAGTCTGTATTTGCGCAAATGAATGCGCAAAACCTTTCTTTGCAATATAATGCTCCTGCAATAGATTGGATGGCGGAGGCTTTGCCCATTGGTAATGGCAGAATGGGCGCTATGGTTTTTGGTGGAGTTGAACAGGAGCATTTGCAATTTAATGAACAGTCCTTATGGACGGGTGATGAAAAAGAAACCGGGGCATACCAGGCTTTTGGAGATCTTTATATTGATTTCGAAAACAAAACAAAAGATTTTAGCGGTTATTCAAGAACGTTAGATATTGCAAATGCGATTCACAAGGTAAAATACATTCAAAACGGTGAGCAGTATGATCGTGAATATTTCTGCAGCTTCCCCGATAAAGTAACCGTACTTCGGTTTACTGCAAATCAAAAAGGCGCCTACTCCTGCAAAGTGTATATGAAGGATGCGCATAATGGAAATTTTACAGTTGCAGGAAATACATTGCAATTTTCGGGAAGTTTGGAAAATGGCCTGCAGTATAAAGCCGAACTTGTAGTAAAGCTGAAAGGTGGCAGTATAAAGGCCGTCCGGAATACAACAGGTAATTTTCTTGAAATAAAGAATGCTGATGAGTTTGTGGTGTTTCTTACTGCTCAAACCAATTATCTTCAGAATAGCAGGAAGGGATGGCGCAACGATAAAGTGAACCTGCTACAAGCAAAACAAGTTAAGAAGGCTTTTGAATCCAAAACGTATGATCAGTTGAAAGCAGCTCATATAGCTGATTATAAAAAATTGTTTGATAAGGTAAGCATAAACCTTGGGCAGACAAACACGGAAACTCTTCAGCAGCCTTTAAATAAAAGACTTCTTGATTATAAACAAAAAACTGATTTTTCATTAGAAGCTTTATTGTTTCAGTATGGACGTTATTTATTGATCAGCTCATCGCGTAAAGGAGGACTTCCGGCTAATTTGCAAGGGCTTTGGAACAATAGCAATAATCCGCCATGGCGTTGTGATTACCATTCTAATATAAATGTTCAAATGAATTATTGGCCGTCGGAGTCTACGAATTTATCCGAGTGTCAGTGGCCTTTTCTTGATTATATCAACAGCATCAGGGAAGTTAGAAGTAAAGCTACAGATGAGTATTATAAAGGTGTTCGCGGCTGGACGGTACAAACGGAGAATAACATTTATGGAGGATCCGGATGGAAATGGAACCCACCGGGAAGCGCATGGTATGCGCAGCATGTATGGGAACATTATGCTTTTACAAAAGATAAAAAGTATTTGAAAGAATTCGCTTATCCTATACTGAAAGAGTTGTGCGAATTTTGGGAAGACCACTTAAAAGAAAGACCGGACGGCACTTTGGTAACCCCGGATGGCTGGTCGCCGGAGCAGGGGCCTGAAGAAGAAGGAGTTACTTACGACCAGGAAATAGTATTTGATCTATTCACCAATTACATAGAAGCGGCTGATACACTCAAGATAGATGCTACCTATAGACAACGTGTATATGAAATGAGAGAAAAGTTGCTGAAACCCAAAATTGGCAAATGGGGACAAATACAAGAGTGGGAAACTGACAGAGATGATTCTACAAATAAACATCGTCATGTATCTCATTTGTTCGGGCTACATCCGGGAAGACAAATTACTACAGAAACCCCCGATTTGTTTGAGGCTGCAAAAGTAAGCCTGAATGCAAGAGGAGACCATGCGACAGGTTGGTCTATTGCATGGAAGATAAATTTTTGGGCTCGTTTGCTGGATGGTAATCGTGCCTATAGTATTCTGCGCAATTTTATAAATCCTGTTCAACCTTCAGGCGTAGATTATCAGTACGGTGGTGGAGTTTACAACAACCTTTTATGTGCGCATCCTCCTTTCCAGATAGATGGAAATTTCGGTTATACGGCTGCGATAGCTGAATTGTTATTGCAAAGTCATGAAGGCTTCATTAAGTTTTTACCTGCTTTGCCGGATGTTTGGAAAAGCGGATCCGTAAAGGGTTTGTGTGCCCGCGGAAATTTTGAGGTTGACATGGTTTGGAATAATGGAAAGCTAAAGAACGTCTCTATAAAGTCAGGAAGTGGAGAACCTTGCCGTATTAAATTGCCGGGTTCATTTTCTTTAACAGATAAGACCGGCAAAAAAATTAAGTATAACAAAGGTGCTGATGGTACCATATCTTTTGCAACAGTAAAAAATGGAGTGTACGAAATAAGAATGAACTAATGGATGTTGTATAGGTGGTAAATAATTATTGATCATGTTGCTGTTCAGAACGTAATTTTTATTATGTACCGGGCTGTATTGCTACTATTAAGCATCGTTGCGTCGCACTCTTCTGCGGTTTGTTCGCTATTGTGCATTATTCGGAATGCGTTCTGAATGTCGGCCTCACTAATAAGAAGTGTAGTGTATAAAAAGGAATAATTTATTTTATTGATGGGCTTAACATAGGTTGCAAGTATATATTGTTCAATTTCTTGAAACTGTTGAAGTGTGCGACGCAACGATGCTTAATAGTAGCACAACCGCCGGGCCCATACATAAAATGGTTTTACAAGTGGCTGTTGGTAATTGGTGGAAAGCTAAATTGATTAACCTGATTAAAAACTCTTACTTATGAAAAAACTGGGTTTAAATTTTAATGCGATTGTTGTTGCGTTTTGTTTTTTGTGTGGACATAGTTATTCTCAAACGGTTAAGACCATTCCCTTTGGAGAAAATAATTTTATAAAGTATAACCTTTCCGTAGGTTCTTATGATGTGATCTTTAACGGTATTGAAAGAATTAAAAATGCAAAAATAGAGGTGGGCAATAGTTTCAACAATTACACAACGCCAGCACACACAAAGATCAAATTCTCTCAGCAGCAGTTGCCCGGCAATGCAAAGCGAATTTCAATTACCCACACTTTCGAAAAAGGTACAACTGCTACTCAATACTTTTTTATTAATCCCGGTGTAAATTATTTTGTAACCCAGGTGGAAATTAAGGGCTTTACAGAAGGCGTAAATTATTTGTCTGCTCTTAAAGGTGATGTTGTGTTGAAGCAGGCCGGAGATAACCGGGCTGTATTTGTTCCTTTTGATAATGACGCATGGATCCGTTACAAGATGTCCGCGCTTGAACAAGCGAATTTTACCAGTGCTGAGGTAACAACTATTTATGATAACAACGATAGCAAAGGTTTTGTAATGGGTTCTATTCAGCAGACTGATTGGAAATCCGGTATCAGTATAAATGCTACCGGTGACTACAGCGCAAGCATAAATGTGTTTTCGGGCTATGCCGACAGCCTAGTAACAAGAGATAAAGCAAAGCATGGTGTACTCGGCTTAAATGGTACTGATTGCGTTTCACCAAAGTTTATGATCGGTTATTTTGATAACTGGCAAAAAGGTATGGAAGCTTATGCAGCATGTGTAGCCAATGAAACAGCCCGGTATATTACGGCATGGACTAAACCCAAGCCAATGGGCTGGAATAGCTGGGGTGTTATTCAAACTAAGCTGAATGAAACTAACACCAAAGCGGTTGTTGATTTTTTTGCAGATTCATGTAAGGCCTTTCGAAACGAAGAAAATACATTGTATATAGACCTGGATTCTTATTGGGATATGTTTAGCGCGGCTCAATTAAAACGGTTCGTTGCTTATTGTAAACAAAAGGGATTCAGGCCGGGTATATACTGGGCTCCCTTTACCGATTGGGGAAAAAATGGAGATCGCAAAGTAGAAGGTTCCGATTTTTTTTATCGTGATTGCTGGACAAAAGTAAATGGCGGGTATCATGATTTTGACGGAGCCAGGGCAATTGATCCTACACATCCTGCCACAAAAAAGAGAATAGCCCATTTTATAAAATACTTTAAGGATTGCGGCTTTGAAATGATCAAGATAGATTTTATAGGACATGCTGCCGCGGAGGCTGATGCCTACTACGATAAGAATGTACATACCGGCATGCAGGCTTTTAGGCAAGGAATGGAGTGCCTTACAAATGAAATTGATGGAAGCATGTTGGTGTATGTGGCCATTTCACCAAATATTGCTACTTACCGTTATGCGCATATACGCCGTATTGCCTGCGATGCTTTCAGGAATATGAATGAAACCGCTTACACTTTGAATAGCACCGGGCTAGGCTGGTGGCAAAATAAACTATATGATTATGTGGATGCGGATCATGTGGTATTGAGCGGCGCTACCGAAGGTGAAAACCGGGCACGGCTGGCTTCGTCTCTTATTACCGGAACCGTAATTATGGGTGACGATTATACTGTTGGCGGTAATTGGAAAGAGTACACAAAGCAGTTGTTACAAAAGGAAGACCTGCTGGTATTAGCTCGGCAAAAAAGTAATTTCAAGGCTGTTAATATTAAGAACGGGGAGTCGGCTCCGGAAATATTTTCGTACAACGATAAACGTTATACATACATTGCTTTGTTTAACTATGAGAATAATGCAAAGGAGTTGAATCTACACTTCAGTGAATTTGGCTTGAACAAAGCATTAAAGTATATCAGTAAAGAATTGTTTTCCGGTATTGTAAAACATTTGGCCGATAATGAAAAAATAATAATACAGGGAAAAGATGCAATGATTTTAAGAATTGAACAATAATCGTCGAAAAAATAAACGCTATGAAAATAAATAAAAAGTATAGAACTTTCGCGCTCCTTGCAGTAAGTTGTTTACTTGTTTTGCCTGTTGTTGCGCAGGATACATGCTTGCGAACTGCTGTAGGAAAGCAACATAAATTACCATATTCGCATATGGCGCTAACTGCTAAATATGTTGGTGTGGCATTGTCTGATCCTGGTTGGTATAACTGGTGTAATTCGCCTATCAAAGGTAAAGATGGAAAGATTCACATGTTTGGCAGTCGCTGGCCTGCTGCGGAAGGTATGGAAGGATGGACCGGGCCAAATGCGGAAGTCGCACATTTTGTTGGCGACCGGCCGGAGGGCCCGTTTTCTTATGTGAGTACTATTATGAAAACCGCCATGTTCCCCGATCCGAAAACAATGTCTGCCCCGCACAATCCCCGTATTGAATATGTAGATGGGAAATACATACTTCTTTACATCTGTCAGAATCCCACCGGAGATAATGGTATGCGCACCGGGATGATGATTGCCGATAACATATATGGCCCATGGCGGTATGCCGGTAATAACGGCGGTATAATGGTAGAAGCGTCAAGAGATCCAAAACACTGGACCTATAAAGCCGCGATTGGCGCGGATAATCCGGCCTTTATGAAGATTGGTAAAAAATACTACATCTACTATAAATGCGGCACACCGGAACATATGAAGGCCAAGTACGGATATGCCGTTTCCGATAAGCTGGAAGGACCGTACACCATGTGCGATGCGCCAATTTCCGATAACGTTTCTTATATAGAAGACGCGCAGGTTTTTAAAACCGGTGGAAAATATTATATGCTCACTACAGACAATCTTGGCGGAAATACCGGCATTTATGGTGATATTATCTTGTGGGAATCTACAACAGGGCTTGAGTTTAAACTGGCTAATGCTAAAATAGCAATGGGAAATATTTTCGATTATTGGAAAACGTTAGATGACAGGGATAAACTTTTAAAGCAACCCGGTTACTTTGTTCGCGACCATTCGGGCAAGCTCGAGCGCCCTGCCGTATTATTGGAAAAAGGCAAGCCCACTTATTTTTATGCCGCCGGGGACGTTAATATTAATGGCGGTAAAGTATCGGAAACTTA
This sequence comes from Flavihumibacter sp., assembly GCA_031553495.1. Taxonomy (GTDB): domain Bacteria; phylum Bacteroidota; class Bacteroidia; order Chitinophagales; family Chitinophagaceae; genus Pinibacter. The sequence goes on along the minus strand of JAVBLN010000016.1, from coordinate 9,581 downwards.
TGTTTTTAAAATTGAGTGGAAAGAAGGAAAAGGAAAGAAGAAAAAATAAGTTCAAAATTTTTTATTAGTAACCTCGATCACATTTTTTTTTATTATGGACCCGGCAGTATTGCTACTATTGAACTTTTGTTGCGTCGCACACTTCAACAGTAGCAATAAACTGTGCAAGGTCTAAGTGTCGTTACTAACAAAAAATTTGCTAAAATGAAATTTTCGAAATTATTATTAGTGCATGCATTCATCTTCACTTGCCTGCTAGCTAATGGGCAATGGAGTGTGAAAGAAAGCGAACTGAAAGGAAGTGCATTAGAAAAGATCCATCGATCCGAACCTCATCTTGTTCATGTAATTCCCAACAGCGAATGGAACAAAAGTAATTTTGCTTCCGGTAAAGATATTGAATGGTTTAAAAATGCTAAGTACGGTATGTTTATCCACTTCGGGTTAAGCACACTCAAAAACGCTGAGCTTAGCTGGGGAATGGTGGCGGATAGAAAATTGCCGGATGCAAAGGGCGATGGCTTATTTATGAAAAGTACATGGTCTACATTTCCTGATTCATTGCGCCTTGAAAAATTTAATAAAAAAGAACTGGTACAAATAATCAGGAAGTCGAAAGTAAAATACCTTGTTGTAGTTGCCAAGCACCACGATGGCTTTCATTTATGGGATACTAAATTTTCGGATTTCAAAATTACCAATACACCATACGGAAAAGATTTTGTTCGTGAAGTAATTGAAGCGTGTAATGAAGCCGGAATAAAAGTAGGCATTTATTATTCGCAACGCGATTGGTACCACCCTGATTATTGCCCGGTGGATCCTGCAACAGCAGATTGGATTCCCAATGCGCCGCACTTTAAAGCTAAAGAAGGAATGGTTGCCAAACCGGGAAGTATTCACCAAAAATACATCGATTACCAGTTTAATGTGGTTCGCGAATTATGCACTAACTATGGAAAGATCGATTTATTTTGGTTCGACGCGGTTTATTGGAATGGGATGTTTCCTGCTTATATGTGGGACGCCGAAAGATTGACCCGTATGATAAGAGCTTTACAGCCCGGTATCATAATTAACAATCGTGCAGGTTTGCCGGGCGATTTTGATACACCTGAACAACGCATCGGAATGTTTCAAAATATGCGTCCCTGGGAAAGTTGTATGGCCTTATGCGAGAGCTGGTCTTATACTCCTACGCGAACAAAAACGCCGTTAGAAGTTTTCCGGGGCCTGCAATCAACTGCTATTGGTGATGGCAATTTCCTGCTAAGTTGGGGAATGAAGTGGGACGGCTCCTGGGATGAAGATCAAAAAGAATCATTTATTAAGACCGGTGAATATTTGAAGAAGTATGGGAAGTCAATTTTCAATACACGCGGTGGTAGGTGGATGCCGGAAAGCTGGGGTGGCACTACTTTTAGTAATAACATTATTTATGTGCATATAGTTCGTAAGCCGGATACCGGAAAAATATTATTGGCAAAACGTTCTGATTTTAAACTTTCCAAAAGCCGCGTATTAACAGGACAAAAAATACAGGTAAGGGAACTGGAAAATTATTATGAAATAGACCTGTCGATTATAGATACGATCGATGAACCGGTAATTGTAGAGTTGGGTGGAGCATAAAATTTCAGAATAAGTTTTTAGCATTAGGCACTTAGGTCGTGAAGAGTGTTTACAGATTGACCTTTCAAGAATTAGAACCACGGACTAAGACAAGGAGGGGCACAAAGCCTGTGTAAATAGAATGCTCATTGTTAAAAATAATAAAGCAAGTGGCACTTAAAGCGTTCAATAAAGAACAAATGTTGAAGAGTGCGACGCAACGGCTGCTTAATAGTAGTAATGCTGCCCGGCTCATAAAAATAAAAGCATAACAATTGATGATGTTATTTATTATTCCAAAACTTTTTTAATGAATTTTTTAGAGTGAAAAAATACATTTTAATAGTAGCGTTCTTCATGTCTGCGGTTGTAGCGCATGCTCAGAATGATGCGTTATACCTGGATGATAAAGCGACTGTACATGCGCGGGTTATGGATTTATTAGATAAGCTTACAATAGAGGAAAAAGTAGGCTTGCTGCGTGCTACATCGCCGGCTATTCCACGCCTGGGAATTGATAAATATTATCATGGTAATGAGGCCTTGCATGGCATAGTACGTCCCGGAAAGTTTACTGTTTTTCCACAGGCAATTGGTTTAGCTGCAATGTGGAATCCTGAACTGCATTATCAAATTGCGACCGTAATTTCAGATGAAGCCCGTGCACGTTGGAATGAATTGCAACAGGGAAAAAATCAGCAAAGTCAATTCAGCGATTTGCTTACCTTTTGGTCGCCTACAATTAATATGGCCCGTGATCCGCGGTGGGGGCGTACTCCCGAAACGTACGGTGAAGATCCTTATTTGTCGGGCGTTTTAGGAACCCGGTTTGTAAAAGGATTACAGGGAAACGATCCGAAATACCTGAAAGTAGTTTCTACTCCAAAACACTTTGCTGCAAATAATGAAGAGCATAATCGTTTTGAATGTAATGTTCGGGTGTCGGAAAAAATGTTGCGTGAATATTATTTTCCTGCTTTTGAAATGTGTGTAAGAGAGGGGCAAGCCGCTTCGGTTATGATGGCGTATCCTGCTATTAATGGAGTGCCTTGCATGGCCAATCCATGGTTAATGCAAAAAGTATTGCGTAATGATTGGAATTTTAGCGGATACATAGTTTCGGATTGCTGGGGGCCGGGCCTGCTGGTGACGGCTCATAAATATGTAAAGACCAAGGAAACGGCCGCTACGCTTGCAATTAAAGCAGGACTTGATTTAGAGTGTGGCGATGAGGTATATATTCAGCCGCTTTTAAATGCTTATAAACAGAAAATGGTTTCGGCGGCAGATATTGATTCTGCTGCTTATCACGTGTTGAGAGCAAGAATGTTGCTTGGGTTATTTGATGATCCTTCTAAAAATCCTTACAACAAAATTTCACCTTCCATAATTGGTTCGCCCGCTCACCAGGCTTTGGCTTTGGAAGCTGCGCGGCAAAGCATGGTGTTGTTAAAAAATAAAAATAATATACTGCCAATAAATACAAAAAAGATCAAGTCAATTGCCGTTGTAGGTATTAATGCAGGCAGGTGCGAATTTGGTGATTATAGCGGCAGCCCGGTGGTGCAGCCGGTTTCGGTTTTGCAAGGGATCCGGAACAGGGCCGGAAAAGATATTAAAGTGGTGTATGCTCCGTGGGTTTCGCCTGAAGATGCTTCCGATATTATTTCTAAAAACTTTTTTACGCAAGGATTAAAGGCAGAATATTTTTTCAATACTAACCTTGAAGGACAACCTAAAATACGTACGGAAGAATGGATAAATTTTGATCCGCTCAATCATCCCCCTGATCCTTTTTTGCCAAAAGCCCCTTTGTCTGTTCGCTGGACAGGAAAATTAACACCAACTATTTCCGGCACCTACAGGTTAAGCTTTACTTCCGACGATGGATGCAGATTGTTCCTGGATAATAAAAAATTAATTGACTCATGGCATAACAGATCTGAAGCAACGGACACAGTGAGTATAAACCTGGTTGCCGGGCAGCAGTATACTATCCGCGCAGAATACTTTGATGGAGGCGGATCTTCTATTGCCCGATTATCATGGAAGGCGCCTGTTAGCGGTAATGTAAAACGCTTGGATTTATATGGAGAGGCCGGAAATGCTGTCAGGAGCTGTGATATGGCCGTTGCTGTGTTGGGTATAAACCAGGCTATAGAGCGCGAAGGGCAGGACAGGACTGATATTCAATTGCCCCGCGACCAGCAGGAATTTATCCGGGAAGTGTATAAAGTTAATCCCAATACAATTGTAGTACTTGTTGCCGGAAGCTCGCTGGCTATTAATTGGATTGATGAAAACATTCCCGCTATATTAAATGCCTGGTACCCGGGAGAGCAGGGTGGTACAGCGGTTGCGGAGGTGTTGTTTGGTGATTACAGCCCCGGCGGCAGACTTCCCTTAACTTATTACAGCAGTTTAAACGACCTTCCCGCATTTGATGATTATAATATTTCGAAAGGAAGGACCTATCAATATTTTAAAGGAAAACCATTGTATCCTTTTGGTTATGGATTAAGCTATACATCGTTTGCTTATACAGGATTGTCCGTTCAGCATCTTGATGCAGCAATAAAAGTGCGGTTTGATGTAAAAAATACAGGAACAAAAGATGGTGGTGAAGTTGCGCAATTATATGTAAAGCTGCCCGATTATGATTCGGTGGTGCCAATAAAACAATTAAAAGGTTTCAAGAGGGTTTTTTTACAAAAAGGACAAACTGAAAAAATAGAGATCACTGTACCTAAAGAAAGTTTACGTTATTGGGATGAGGGCAATGAAAAATTTGTTGTACCGCATGGAGAATACACTTTTATGATAGGCGCTTCGTCGGCGGATATACGGTTGCAAAAAACAATTTTTATAAATAATTAGTATGTCATGAGGAAACTATTATTTGCCATAACCTTTTTATCGTTTGCATTGTCTGCATTTTCCCAACCGGGAATTGATGCGCCCATACCATCGGCTTCTCCCGGTAAATATCAAAAGAAACAGATAAAACGAAAGTATGGCATGTTTGTTCATTTTGGTATCAATACGTTTTTAAATGAAGACTGGTCTGATGGATCGCAGCCTGCATCTAAATATATCCCTTCCACTATTGATGCAAAACAATGGGTGCAAATTGCAAAGAGCGCAGGTATGAAATACATTATTCTTGTTACAAAGCATCATGATGGTTTTTGCTTGTGGGATAGTAAATACACAGAGTATGATGTGGCTAATTCGGGAAATACAACTAATGTAATAGAAGCTGTGGCAAAGGAATGCAAAGCGCAGGGTATAGGTTTGGGATTGTATTATTCGTTGTGGGACAGGAAACAAAACCCTGATGTGAAGAATGAAGCGCTTGATGCGGAATATAACAGGTATATGATCGATCAGCTTAACGAGCTATTGGACATAACAAGTAAATATGTACGCGTAGTAGAGTTCTGGTTTGATGGAAGTTGGGAAAAGCGTAGTTACAGGTGGCCCGTTGCCGGTATTTACAAAACCATTAAATCGCGTGAACCTCAATGCCAAATTGGTATTAACTGGACGATAGGTAAACCTGATAGCCCGGATGATAAAAACTGGGAATGGAATAAACAGCAGATCTATCCTGGTAAACAAACAGCAGGTGATGCCATCAGATATTTTCCAAGTGATTTTCGTCTTGGCGATCCTTATTTGCCGGCAACTCCCGATCCGAAATTGTTTACACACAATGGACAATCTTATTACATGCCCTGGGAGTCCACAGTGTGCTTAAGTAATAAATGGTTTTATAATACGGAGGATACCACTTATAAATCTGTAGATGAATTAGTGAAATTGTACAAAACCGCTACGGCCCAGGATAATATTTTGATATTAAATCTTCCGCCGGGCAGGGATGGAAGAATGAGGACAAAAGATGCCGAATTATTAATGGAATTGAAGAAGAAGATAAAGTAGTGTATTCCGGAAGAAAGTTGCAAGCTGCCGGTTGCATTATAGTTGGGTACCTGTTGTTAAGCATAATAAGAAAAGCTGTGCTTAAAGCGCTGAATAAAGAACAAATGTTGAAGAGTGCGACGCAACGGCTGCTTAATAGTAGTAATGCTGCCTGGCTCATAAATAAAAATGCAATAAATATTGATCTGTTAATAACTGTTTTTAAAATTGAATAATCATGATAAAGTTCTATCAACCTCTGATGTGTGGCTTGTTTGCAATTGCAAGTGTTGTTGCACAGGGGCAGTCGTTTGAAAAAGTAACCCAATATGTTAATCCGTTCATAGGCACGGGAGCCGTTGATGGCTCTAGTCTTTCGGGCAATACTTACCCGGGCGCCACGGTTCCTTTCGGAATGGTGCAGCTAAGTCCTGATACAAGGGATGAACCTGAATGGGATGCTGCCTGTGGCTATAATTATAATGATAAGACCATTGCCGGTTTTAGCCACACGCACCTGAGTGGTACAGGCGCTCCGGATTTTTTTGATATATTATTTATGCCAACTACCGGTCATGTACATACGAGAGCAGGAAACGCGAATAATCCCGAAGGAGGCTATCGTTCACGTTTTTCACATGAGCAGGAAGCCGCTAAGCCGGGGTACTACCAGGTAAAGCTGTTGGATTATAATGTGAATGCGGAGCTTACAGCTACCACGCATGCCGGGTTTCACCGTTATACATTTCCGGCTAACAGTAATGCGCACGTGGTAATTGATTTAGACCATTCTCTTAAAAAACCAAATTGGGGCTGTAAAGTAATCAATGCGCAGGTGCGTGTTATAAACAACAAAACTGTTGAAGGATATCGTGTAATTACAGGATGGGCTAAACTGAGGAAAGTATATTTTTATGCCGAATTTTCTAAACCCATAACAAATCAAATGATTGCTGATGGTGGTACGGTGTACGAAAATCAACCGGTGATAAACGGTACCGATCTCAGGGCAATATTAGATTTTGATACAAAGGATGAAACGCCGCTGCTTGTAAAAATTGGTATTTCCGCCGTGAGCGCTGAAAATGCGAAAATGAATTTGCAACAGGAAATTTCGGGATGGGATTTTGACAAAGCCGTTAGCGCTGCCGATAATGCCTGGGAAAAAGAATTAGGGAAAATAAAAATTGAAGGCCGGCCCGAACAAAAAGAAATTTTTTATACCGCGTTGTATCACGCGTTTATTCAGCCTAATGTGGTTTCAGATGTGAATGGCGAATACACTGCCATCAATTACACAACTCAAAAGGCTGCCAAAGGCCAGCAGTACTCAACGTTTTCACTTTGGGATACTTACCGTGGTGCACACCCGCTTTACACTATTTTGCAACCAGAACGCACAGCCGATTTTGTGAATAGTATGCTGCGCCAGTTTGAGGCGTATGGCTATTTACCCATATGGCAATTGTGGGGCCAGGAAAATTATTGCATGATTGGTAATCACTCCATACCTGTAGTAGTGGATGCAGTAATGAAAGGTATTCCCGGCATTGATATCAACAAAGCGTACGAAGCGGTAAAGGCGTCTTCCGTTATTAAGCATCCTAATTCTCCGTTTGAAGTTTGGGAAAAATACAAATACATGCCCGAGACCATACAAACACAATCAGTTTCTATTTCTCTTGAAATTGCTTATGACGACTGGTGTGTAGCCCAGTTGGCGAAAAAGTTAGGCAGAACGGAAGATTACAACCGCTTTATGGAGCGGTCGCAATATTTCAGGAATTTATATGATAAGGAGTCCGGTTTTTTCCGTGGACGCGATGATAAGGGAAACTGGTTAACACCATTTAGTCCGTTGCAATATGGCGGAAATGGCGGAAACCCTTATACGGAAGGAAATGCGTGGCAATATTTTTGGTATGTGCCGCAGGATGTAAAAGGCTTGATAGATCTTGTAGGCGGAAAAAAACCTTTTGTAACAAAGCTCGATAGTTTTTTTACCATTATCAATACACATGGTGAAGTTAATAATAATGCATCCGGCTTTATTGGCCAGTATGCGCACGGAAATGAGCCGAGCCACCACGTTACGTATTTATACAATGATGCAGGCGAGCCTTGGAAAACGCAGTTCTATGTATCTAAGATTTTGAATGAGCTGTATACTAATAATTCAGCCGGATATTCCGGTAATGACGACTGCGGCGAAATGTCGTCCTGGTATGTGTTCAGCGCGATGGGCTTTTATCCTGTTAATCCGGCAAACGGCGTGTATGCAATCGGATCGCCCGCATTGAGCAAAGCTTCCATTCAAATGGGTAACGGTAAAGTGTTTACCGTAATTGCAAAAAATGTTTCGCAAAAAAATGTTTATATACAATCAGCCAAATTGAACGGTTCTAAATTTAATCGCACCTATATCACTCACAATGATCTTGAAAATGGCGGAACACTTGAATTTGTTATGGGCGATAAACCAAACAAAAAGTGGGGGATATAAATTTATAGCATTAGGCACTTAGGTCGTGAAGAGTGTTTACAGTTTAACCTTTCAAAAATTAGAACCACGGACACGGAGGAGCACAAAGCATGTGTAATATACTTTACTAACAAAGGCATGCTGCCATTAATAAGGTATTTTAGAATTTGCTTTGTGTTTCTTTGTGCCTCCGTGGCTTTAGTGGTTAAAGTGTCACGTCCTGAAAAAAAGTTGACATTTCTTTAGTTGGTGGTCACGCACCTGATGCTAACATGTCGAATAGCACCGTTGTTTTTTCTACCCTCTCTCATAACTCATAACTCACAACTCACAACTCATAACTTTTTTGTAACCGGCGGTAGTGCTACTATTAAGCATCGTTGTGTCACTCACTTGTACGGCAGGAATACAATTGGGCGGGTTTCAGGTTGCAGGTATTTTAACCACAAGGGGCACAAAGGAAAGCACCAGGCACACAAGGGCAGGCTGAATTGTCTCTAACCCTTGTGCGCATTGTGCGTCTATTGAGTGGTGGTTTAAAAATGGTTTCTGACGCAATGCACATCCAAACCCAAAGCATCAAAAAAAACCTTTGAACAAAAGTTTAGGAAAAGAAAATAGGAATTAAATTGTGCAACAGTAAAATGCATGTGTATTTTTTCTACTAACCTACATAAACCTTTCTTATAAAAATTCTATGAAACAGCTTAAGTACATCATTATCTTTTCAATCCTATTGTGGAGTTGTAATCAAAGTGAGGAGGCCGAGGATGATTATGGATTTGCCGACTCATTTGATGCGGCTACAGTAAAAATCATCCCAACCGATACCCCTGCTACTGCTATTACCATACGCGTTCCAGAAGCTATTGATGAAGTACACTCCTCTGAAATAATTGAAGAAGTAAAATACATTCCTTTGGAAACTAATAAAGACGCTTTAATAGGCTACTACCAAAAGGTGATTGTTTATAAAGGATGTATATATATATTGGATTGTATTTCGGCACAGGCGGTATTAATGTATGATATGTCAGGCCGTTTTATCAAAAAGCTGGGAACAAAAGGAAAAGGTCCGGAAGAATTTGAGGGCTTAGCCGGGATGGCACTGGATAAGAAAAACAATTTATTGGTTCTATATGATAATTTGAAAAGGGAAATGAAGTATTATACCTTAGATGGAGCATTTCTTTTCAGTAAAAACGTTCCTTACCGGTTTAGTGGGAAGTATGATATATTGCCTTCGGGAACGATGGTGTCGGCTACAAGCAAAAATCATAAAAATTTTCATATGGGAAAATGGGAGGAGTATCGATTACTATATTCTGATACGTCCGGTAAAATGTCCGGTTTCGGATTCGGGTATAATGACAATGCGAACATTAGTATGGCTTGGTCAAAAATAATACCGGATGGTGCAGGGGGCTTATTGTATTACCCGCAATATTTAAATAGTTTATATACTGTTACAGATAAAGGTATTCATGCAAAGTATATTTTTGATTGCAGCAGGTTCTCTCCTTTTGATCAACAAAAGATCCCACAATTTAAAAGTACAGAGGAG